>JACMOC010000034.1 GCA_014378195.1 Oligoflexus sp.
TAACCGAATATGAGCCGTAGGGTGGAAAGTAGGTCTTCATTGGAGAGATTCTTGGGCTCACCGAGATCCCAACATTCCTCGGAGGACTGGTTTTCGTTATCCGGATTCATGGAAGCAGCCGACGCGGCGGTCTTATCATTGGGTAACTTTTTCATAAAACCTTCCTCTAATAAATAGAATCAGAGAGAATGCTGCTCTTTTAGATGCCCCAGGCGACGAGCAATCCAAGCATGACGCCGAGACAAAATCCACGTTGAACTTCCAGGTCTAACATCCAGGATTCCACGAGGTCTTTGAGGATCATGTTCGCTTCGTCTCTTCGCATATTGGTCTCCAAAAGCGTCTGATATCATGCCTGGCAAATCTACTATCGACCCTCCCTCCCCTTCCCTCAACGTGTGATCAAATAATCAGGATGACCTGAAGTGAAGGCCGATAAAGGGTTGTATGCACACACAAAAATGACACCTGAAATATATTTTCAGGATCCCTCAAGTATTTTTAGCCCGAAAATAATTTTGAGAAACTTTTAAGAACAAAAGAAAAAGGCCGTAGAAACGGAATGGCTGACGGTTTCATGAGACAACAATGGTGGAAATTCACGACAGGTCTGTGTGATAGGAGACGAGAGTCGGAAGCCAACCTGTGAAAGTCTTACTCTATCTTTGATTATCTTTAGTCTATTCGTGAGTTACGCAACGGATGACTGAGGCATAAATGCCTTCAAATCCCCGATTACCCTGCACCTTATAAAACGGCTTCATTCTTGCTTGCGTAATAAATGGCTCCAATTGTGTGCGTAGGTAATAGCAAAAATTCACCACGTCCAATTCAGGAGATTGTTTTTTTAAAGAGTTTGCACTAAAGAAGCAGCTCGAAGTTAGGCATAGGTGAGCGCCGTGAGAAGAACAGAAGCCGCAAACATACAGCGGAAAAGCCAAGGACGTGGAACGATTACCGCAGCGAGACCCTCTGCGATCAAATCATCACAGGCGCGTCGGTTGAAGCTTGAAGGGAATCGATTGGTCGATAACGAGATCTCGCTCGATCAACTGAGGCTTCAATTTCTTGCGAATATGAATCATGAACTCCGTACCCCACTGCACGGTATGATGGGCGCTACCGAGCTGTTAAGCCTCACAAATCTCGACTGCGAGCAGAAACATTATTTAAGTATAATGAAGAGTACGAATCAGCAGCTCCTCGAGCTGGTCGAAAATATCCTCGATTTTTCGAAAATGATAAGTGGTCAGCTGACCCTGCAAAAGAATCGCTTTGATATCAAACAGGTTCTTCTTGACGCTTATCAGCATTTTTTGCCATTCGCGAAAAAGAAATCGCTTCAGTTCGCCATTCATATCGACGAGAACATTCCGCGTTGGATCTATGCAGACGCTCAGCGTCTTTCACAGATCGTTTATCATCTCTTAGGCAACGCGATGAAATTCACTCACCAGGGTGGAGTTATTCTGTCTCTCAAGGGCGACGAGAAATTTATCACGCTCAGCGTGGTAGATACCGGCGTCGGCATCCCCGAAGCGAAGAAGGATTTGATTTTTGAGGCTTTTTATCAGGAAGATAGCAGTCATACGCGTAAATATGGGGGAGCCGGTTTGGGACTTACGATTGCGCGCTTTCTCGCCAATGCTATGGAAGGGAAATTGGAAATGAACTCAGATCTGAACCGTGGAAGCGATTTCTTCATTCGTTTTCCCTACCTTATAGCGCCCGAAGCTATTGAGATGAATCGCAACAAGGAGGGCACCCGACAGCCGCGCATTCTTTTAGTTGAAGACAACGAAATCAATCAGGCGATCGTTTATCTTCTCTTTAGCAAACGCGGCATTCAAATTGATATAGCTCAAGACGGTCTGGAAGGGCTAAATACGCATCGAAGAAATCATTATGATCTTATCTTTATGGACATGCAGATGCCCGTGATGGATGGCGTCGAAGCCACACGTGAAATAAGGAAATTTGATCCGGATGTGCAGATTATAGCCCTGACGGCTAATCTCTGCACTCAAGACAAACAAAAGGGTCTTGAGGCTGGGATGAACGATTTCCTATGCAAGCCGCTCAATCATGACAGTCTTGAGAAGTTACTTGAGCAAGCCCGCAAAAGAATAAGCCTCTAATCTCACCCGAAATTTTGGCCTACCCTTCCTTGGTTCGTCTTGCTAGCCTATGATGCATAGGCTATGAACTTCACTGGATTCTTGGAATCCACGAAGAGCGGGGCGAAAGCGGAGTGTTAGGAATTTTCAACGAATCGAATACCTGGACCGTACGAACAGATAATCAAGCCTGGCTTTATAGCGACGCGGCTGCTTATTACCAAGCGTTTGTCAATGCATGTCGAAAAGCCGAAAAGTGCATACTCATCGCCGGTTGGGACTTTCATAGTGATACCGTGCTGACTTATCGAAAGCGTCGGGCGCTTCGCGCTAAAAAGCTTCGCTTGCGTCGATTTCTTCCGGGCCTCCTCAGAAAAAATCCAGATTTGCATATCTATATACTGACCTGGGATTATGCTCCCTTTTACATGCTGGAGAGAGAACGCCTTCAGTCTCTCCGCCGAGGCTGGCTTCAACATCCGCGCATCCATTTCCATCTCGATAATTCGCATCCCATAAGCGCCTCTCAGCACCAAAAATTCGTAGTCACAGACTCGTCCATCGCTTTCGCGGGAGGCCTTGATTTAACGATACGTCGTTGGGATGATAGCCTCCACAGCCATAAAGCGCCGCTTCGTAAAGACCCTTATGGTGAGCCTTATGGGGCGTTCCACGATTACCAGCTGGGGGTCACGGGAGCGATTGTTCTCGACTTTGTCCGGCTATTCCAGGATCGATGGCGTACGGCGACAGGACAGTTTTTGAGTCATCTTCCGATGACGCTTTGCGACGCCGAAAACCCCTCACCGACCGACACGGCGATCAGCTTTGACAATGCTAAGATCGGGTTCTCCCGTACGATGCCGGCCTACAAAGAGCAGGGTGAGTTCACCGAGATCGTCACGCTTTTCAAAGATCTTATCGGCTCCGCAAAACAACGCATTATCATCGAAAATCAATATCTCACGGCTCACTCTATCGTCCATGCACTGGCGGAACGCCTACAGGATGAAAAAGGTCCCGAAGTTATTATTATACTCCCGGAAAAAGCGGGGGGATGGCTCGAGATGAAAACGATGGGGATGCTTCAGGACCTGGCGCTCAAACGCATCCTGGCGGCCGATACCTATAAAAAAGCCCGCATTTATTTTCCTTTTGATGCCGAAAGGTCGCGCCTAAAACTCGGCATGACCGTCCACAGCAAGTTGATGATAGTCGACGATCGATTTTTCAGCGTTGGTTCTGCCAATCTCAATAACCGCTCTATGGGTTATGACACCGAATGCCAGCTGACGATCGATGGAACTGATGATGAAAAGAATCGACAGGCTATCACCAACGCCGCGGCCTATGTCTTGGCTCACCACTGCGAAATCAAACCCGATGCCTTGCGGGATCTCATCGTTTACGAGGGGTCTACGGTCAAAGCTCTTGGCAAGCTCTGTGATCCTTCGCGTTCCCGCCATCTCGCGAAGTTTCATATCCAAAATGAAAACGACTCGCTTCAGCTTGAAGATATGAACTGGCTTGATATGGAAAGGCCCAGCGCCGTGGAACAGGCTATGGATCAGTGGGGCTTTGTTTCCGAACTCGCCTACCGCAAGCTCGGTGTATCTCCGAGGGTGCTTATTCTGGCCCTTACCGTTATATTCGCTATCGTCCTGGGGAGCGTCTGGCACTACGTCCTCCATGATCCAAGGGGGACGCAGGAGGCCTTAAAAAGGCTGATTTTTGATCCTTATGCTGATCCGGTAAAAGCCCGCTTTATCATGCCTTTGATGTTTGGCCTGGCCGCGATCTTTTTTATTCCAATCAACCTGCTCATTATTATTACGGCAAGCGTGTTTACGACGCCTTGGGCCTTCCTCGAAATTTTTCTTGGAACCCTGATGAACGTCATAGTTGGGTATACGCTAGGTCTAACGGTGGGACGTTTTATCTTTCAAGGCTTTTTCGGCAAAAGAACGCAGAAAATTCTTGATCGCATCGGCCAGGGTCAATTTCTAACTCTGCTTTTTGTACGTATTTTCCCCATTGCTCCCAGCGCTTTGATAAACCTCGCGGCGGGATCGGGACGCGTGCCTTTTTTCCGGTTTCTCCTGGCCACTGTCCTTGGCATGACACCGGGCTCGATTATGCTCGTCATTTTCCAGAAAAGTATCATGGATATTTTTCGCGACCCGGACGTTTCCTCCATCGCGACCTTGAGCATCCTCGGGATCATCACGTTTATAATATTCCGCTGGTCACGGCGGCGTTTTTCTCAATATAGGCAGAAAAACTAGTGTCTATACATGTGCTGAGCTACAACATACACTGGGGCCTCAGCGCCTTTCGAAAAGTCGACGTTTCAGCGAGTCTATCGGATTTTATCCATAGCGCAGAGGCCGATGTCATCCTCCTGCAAGAGCTCTGGCTACCTAAGGGTACGCTTGAATACATCATAGTGGAGACGCTGAAAGAGGTGTGGCCCCACCAGATTTGTGTGGCGACAGCTCTCCTTCCAAAAGGCGAACAAGGCAACGGGATTTTGAGTCGACACTCGATCATGGACTGGAAACAGTGAGGGGACTTAAGGTAGTGACAGCGAAGGTCCTGAGAAAAGCGGACTGGCGAGGGAGCTCAGATCACTTACCTCTCGCCGTCGAACTCAAGTTTTAGATTTGTCGATTTTGTATTTCAATTTTTTCGGATGCAGGGACGCATACAAAAGGAGTCCACATACAACAAAAAGAGCCAGCCCTGTGACGAAGGCAGCCTGTGCCGGCGACATATGTTCTGAAAAGGCCTTATAAGCGGATAAAGCCCAGACTCCAACTCCCAATATTGCAACCAGAATCGCTACAGACAGCATTGCAACTTTACGTTGAAACTGCTGGACTCGAATATGCACGTCCAACTCAAAGGCTTTCAGTTTGCCCACACCCTGGACAGCCTTGCTCGTGATGACGCGTTCGACAGTATCGGTGGTTGAAGTAAGGTGAGACGCGAGTCTCACCGCACTATCTAGGATTGCTTGAGGCTGGGCAGGATCTTTCCCAGAAAGAATCCAAGGCCAGCGGCTCCGAGGAGATAAAGATAAGGATTGGTTTTTACGTGTTGGTCGACTTTTTCGGCGCCAACTTTGATTTCGCCGCGAAGCGAACTGATGCGGGTTGTAACAGCATCGAGTTGATCTTCAAGTTTTTTAACGAGATCTTCCGTGATGCGTTCACCGCCTTCTTTGCCGATTTGACTGATTGCCGAAGTAAGTTCCGACAAGTCTTTCGCCATTTGCTCGGCATCGCTTTTGAGCGCTGAAATGCTATCTTTAGCTTTTGCTTGTGTCGCCATCGCTTGAGACTCCCATGTTTGACTGGAATTGGCAAGATTCGCCATTGCGATCGGATTGTTACCACTCTTTGTGACCGCAGTTTGATGATAGGAACTGGCGTCAAGGCACGCAACCCGTCCCTTCCAAGAACCCCCGCTACCGAACGACAAAAGCCTTATATTTCATGACTTTGATAGTTGAACGAAGAAAAACGTCGGATTTGAAGTCAACTGCCTGCCAAAGCTTCCAAAGCCGTGCCGGAGCCGATAGAGGCCGATGAGATTCAGGATAATTCTTTATTCAAAAACTATTCGCCTCATACATGACGTCCTAATTATGCTCATCTTTTTCTAGAAACTCCGCGATGGTTTTGTTAACGTTAAGGGAACGGCTCCACCCCACTTTCTTTCCAAAACCGACCCTGGTGACTTCACTAGGTATATTTTGACCATGATTAATTCGACGGACTTTGCTAAACTCGATCTATACACGCCAAAACAACTTTTGTGACGAGGATGCTCAATGGGCCTCTGCCTGAGACTGTCTTGTATCGGACTGTTCCTAACAGCCGCGAGTGCAATGCCATCGCAGAGCGCGCCGGACAAGTTCCGTCAAGCCGATGTTTGCGAACTCCTGAAGGATTCACGCAAAGGTCTTCAAAACGAATATCCCAACGAATATTACGACTGCCATGCGCATTCTCGTTTTTTCAAAATGGGATCCCTCACTCCGTCCTCGGCAAACAAACCCAGCTGAGTTCGATTGAGTTGAATCAAACATTCTCAAGCCGCACTTTTTTTGCACCGGCTGATTCCTCGCCAATATGACGACTGATAGCCAGTGCAAGTTATTTTTTTTCGCCCTCCTTTTGCCCATTCGCATTTTTCTCATCAAAATCTTTTGCAAAACACGCTATATGTCGAAGAGTGAATTTCAACATCTTCGCCGTGTAAGGATGCATGTTTATGCAAAAACCCCTGCGCACCGGTTTGGCTTTAGCACTCGCCCTGAGCGCTGGCCTTCCGTTGCAGAGCCTATCTGCCAAGCCTTCCGAGACACCAAAGCCGAGCGCGTCTTCCGCCCTGTCAGCGCCTGTATTTGTCACAGACGTCGAAGGTTTTAAAGAATACCAACTCAGCAACGGCCTGAAGGTCGTTTTATTCCCTGATGCCTCCAAACCCCGTATCACAGTAAACATAACGTATAAGGTCGGCTCACGCCATGAAGGGAACGGCGAGGCGGGGATGGCCCACTTGCTAGAACACATGATGTTCAAAGGGACTCCGACGCGGCCTGATATTTGGAAAATGCTTCAACAGCAGGGTGCTCAATTCAATGCCTCAACCGCCAATGATCGGACCAACTATCATGAGGTCCTGCCCGCTTCGAAAGACAACCTCGAGTTCGCTCTTTCGCTTGAAGCCGACCGCATGATCAACAGCACCATAGCTGCGGAAGCCCTTGCCAAGGAATTCAGCGTCGTCCGCAACGAGTTCGAAAACCGCGAAAATAACCCAGCCAACGTCTTAAACGAAACGATGTTCCATGCGGCCTACCAGTGGCATGGTTACGGCCGAACCACGATCGGTAATAAAAGCGACATCGAGAAAGTACCCGTCCCCAAACTTAAAGAATTTTACCAGAGGTTTTACCAGCCCGATAATGCGGTGCTGGTTGTAGCGGGAGCCTTCGACGAGAAGGCAACGCTTGAGATGATCAATAAGGATTTTGGCGTAATTCCGCGTCCCCAGAGAACATTGATTGGCACCTATACGATCGAACCTGTTCAAGAGGGTGAACGCGAAGTGATCCTCCGCCGCGAAGGTGAACAGGCTGTCATCGGTGCTATGTATCACACGGTCGCGGGGAGTGATCCGAAGGGCCCGGCCATCGACGCCTTGGTCTCGGCTCTTACCCAAAAACCGACGGGACTTTTGTACAAGGAGCTCGTTGTCAAAGGTCTTGCCACGGACGTTGACGGCGGAAATTATGGCTTCTACGATCCAGGCGTTATTGCCTTTGAAGTGAAAGTCGCAAAGGGCAAAGATCCGCGGGAGCTCAGCAAAAAGCTCCTGGCCCTGATCGAAAACTTAAAGCCCAACCAAATTACTGAAGCCGACCTCAGGCGTTATAAAGCTGATTTTGAACGCGGCTTTGAACTCAGTATGACTGACAGTGCGCGTGTTGCAATCGGTCTCACAGAGTACATCGCTCTCGGTGACTGGCGTCTTATGTTCCTCAACCGCGATCGCACCATGGCCCTTACCCTTAAGGACGTGCAGGCATCGTCGCTTTACATGAAATCATCAAACCGCACGCTCGGCCTGTTTATCCCGACGAAAAATGCAGATCGTGTCCAGGGCTTGGTTCGGGGTGATATCGATTCCATGGTTAAAGGCTACAAAGGTCATGTGGAAACCGAACAAGGCGAAGTGTTCAATCCGACTTTCGACGCGATCATCGCCCGTACGGAATACAGCACACTTCCAAACGGAATGAAAATCGCGCTGATGCCCAAAAAGTCGCGCGGTGCACCGGTTACCCTGGATATGGATGTTCCCGTCGGCTCGGCAGCAACACTTAAGGATCATCTGGCAGCCCTACATTTCCTCCCAAAGATCATGCTTCGGGGAACGAAAAAACGTGATTACGCTCAGTTCAAGGATGATCTCGCGGTTCTGAAAGCTGGGATTCACGCGGAATCCAGCTATAGTATCGACGCGCCGAATGAGATCTCTTTCGCTTTTACAACCGTCAAACCCAAGCTGAAACTCGTCATTGATCTCTTTGCCGAAGTCTTGCTGCAACCCCGTTTCGATCAAGCTCAGTTTGAATTGGCGAAAAAAGAAACTCTCGCTGATTTGAACGAAGAACGCGACGATCCAGGATCGCTAGGAAGCCGCGCGTTTACACGGACGCTTACCAACTACCCTATGACCGACATCCGTTATATTCCAAGCGTAGACGAAGAGATCCAGATGGTTCAGGCGATGACCCTGGCCGATGTCAAGAAAGTGTACAGCCAACTTCTCGGGGGAAGCGCCGGACGCCTCGTCATGATCGGTGACTTTGATCCCGCTCAGGTCAAAAGCCAGTTGACTCAATTGATCGGGAATTGGAAAGCGCCTGTTGCCGCCGAGAAAATCGTATTCGAACCAAAGCCTGCCGAACCTGGCGTCCAAACCTTCGATACACCGGACAAAAAAGGTGCAAACGTCTTCATGGCTCAAAGCTTCAAACTCAAGGAAAGTGATCCTCGCTTCCCGGCTAGCCGTATTGCAGGCCTCGTGTGGGGCGAAGGTTCGACGTCGCGTCTGATCAATCGTCTTCGTCAAAAAGATGGTTTATCCTACGGAGCTGGTGGTTCGCTGCGCGCTGACGGCAAAAGCGATTTTGGATTTATTTCGGCCACTGCAATCTGTGCGCCTCAAAACGTCGCTAAAGCCGTTGCCGCTATTCGCGAGGAAGCCGCTCGGTTTGCAAAGGATGGTATTACGGAACAGGAACTTCAGGAAGCAAAAATCGCGTATGCTGAACGGCGCAAAGGCACACTCAACAGTGATAATGCGATCATGAGTCTGATTGGCCGTAATCTCGAGCTTGGTCGCACACTTAACTTCAATAAGGAAATCGACCAAAAAGTTGCGGCCTTGACTTTAGACGACGTAAATAAGGTTATTCGAGATCTGGTTGTACCAGAGAAGTTTTTTGCGATCGAAGCGCTCGATAAAAAGGCCGCGGCATTGCCTCTGGAAGTTCCAGCGACTGCACTCAAGCCGGCTCAGGGAAGCTGAGTCATTTTTTTGTTGCTGACTCTCGAAAAAGCCAAGTTCGGATTTCCGATCTTGGCTTTTTTTGGCAATGGCAACCAGCCAATTGGAAATTATCGTTATTGAAAATCTGAGACAATAGACGCGCGATAACAAACCATTAAGAGCCTTGCTTGGACCTTAGGCACGAAATGTTTTTCCCTACTGCCGCTGTGTATGCATCATTATTGCGACCAAATTACGATTTCCCCCAGCATAACACCGCTCATTTTCTGATATTATTAAAGTCCACAGCCTCGTTCCGTTCGCCTGAATATACTTTGCTGGTCTTTCGTGCTTAAAAGGATATCTATGATTCACGCACTCGACGCGTCGGTCCTAATCGTTGAAAACAACACTGATCTCGCCGAAGTTCTCGCTTCCGATCTCGTCGAAATGGGATATCGTGTCGTGAGCGCGGAAAATGCCAAAGCAGCGCTTGAAAAACTCGCTTCCAATAAAATATTTCTTATCCTCTCTGACTTTCAGATGCCCCTTATGAATGGCGTCGAACTCTGCGAGCAGGTACGAAAGATCTTGCCGGCTTTACCTTTTATTCTAATTACCGGTATGAACGATCGGGATACCGCTGTCCTTGCCCTACGCGCAGGCGTAAACGCTTTTTTGAGCAAACCGTTCGATCGCAACCAACTCCTGGCTTTAGTTAAAAAGCATCATGATTCTGCGTTGCAGGACATAGAGGAGTTAAAACAAATCAAACGCATCTTCATCGAAGAGGCGCGTGATCTCATGTCAGACTTCGAACCAAGCATACTTGGACTCGAAGATAATCCGGACGATAAAGCCAATATCGATAGTTTTTTCAGAAAGCTTCATACTATCAAAGGTTCTGCCGCATCAGTTGCCGGCGGCGAAAAACTGAGCAAGCTTGCCCATGCCCTGGAAAACGTATTGTCCTTAATGAAAGACGGAAAACTCACACTCAATCCAACTCTCATAAGCCACTTTCTTGTCTGCAACGACCTAATTGGCAGCTACCTCAATGCAATGGACGCGGGCACGTCACCTCCCGACGTGAGTGATGCAACACTTTATGTCGAGCGCTTGTTAGCCGGTGAGCTCCGCATCGAACCGTCACATCCCAGCACCGCTTCGACTCTCAAATTTGCGGTGCCGCCGACTGAACAGAGTGACGGAGATGAAGGCGTTTTGGTTTCCGCCGAAAAGCTCGACCGGTTTATGGATCTGGCCGGTGATCTTGTAGCTTTTAAGAATAGTTTTGACGAACTTATCCGTCGAGTGGCTCAAGGGGAAAGCCTAAAAATGGGCAATCTGGAGTCGATGCAGCGGTCCATCATGAAAATTTCTGACAACATCCAAACCCAAATCATGGATGTGCGAAAAGTTGCCCTTAGCAAAACCTTTACCAAATTTCCGCGTGTTGTGAGACAAGCCGCCGCTCAACTGCAGAAGAAAATCCGACTCGATATTAAGGGCCAGGAACTGGCCGTTGATAAAACGATCGCAAAAGCTCTGGGCTCGTCGCTCATCCATGCTGTGCGCAACTCTTGTGACCACGGTATCGAAAGTCCCGCGCTTCGGGCTGATCGAGGCAAGGATCCCACGGGGACTATCCAGATTATTGCAAGCCAGATCGGCACGACTGTCTCGATTCTGGTAAAAGACGATGGGGGCGGACTCGATCGCAAGCGCATTATAAAAAAAGCAATTGAACGTGAGCTCATCGATACCGCAAAGGCCGAAAATTTAAGTGATTCCGAAGCTTACGAGCTACTTTTTCTGCCAGGTTTTTCGACTGCGGAAAAAGTCTCGGACCTTTCTGGGCGTGGCGTGGGCATGGATGTGATCAAGACTGCGGCGGTGAATCTGGGCGGAACGGCGAGCCTCAGCTCAAGGCCTGGGCAGGGCATGATACTCTCTCTCAGCATTCCCATTCCTAGCACCGTAATCGTCGAGAAGTCACTGCTCGTCAAGTCGGAACAGGTTTTGATCGCCATTCCTCTATCCTCAGTTGCCGAGATCAAGCCCATTCAAAGCAGCGACCTCACCTTTACACGAGGGCGTTGGACTTTAGAATTCCGCGGCGAAACAGTGGAGGTGGGGCTTTATAAAGAATTTCTCGCTGAGACGATGCAAGCTCCACATTCTCTCGCACTAAGTCAGACCAAGGATTCGCACCTTATTGTGATCCTTTCGCACAAAAATCGTCTCCTTGGGCTCCTGGTGGATACCGTTCTGGATCAGTTTGAGGCGGTTATACGGCCGTTTGATTCCCTGATAAAGACCCTTCCGGGCTTTAGCGGAACAGCCCTCTTGCCAACCAACGAGCTGGCTTTTGTGTTATCAGCTGAATCCGTCATTGATCTTTCGATGGGCGCATCCTGAAAAGCAATTTCATCCCATAGGACTCATCGATTCATTCCGAGGACAGGCCATGGAAAATTTTGGAACATTTGACGAAGATGAATCGGCACCCGCCTCAATCCTACCTACCGCTGGGTTTGGAACATTTGACGATAGCGAATCTGAGTCGGGGGCAGAAGTGACTCGGACACCGCCTGCACTCCTTAACGACGAAAATCACGCGAGCAAGATAGACAGCAAAGGTCTAGCCGCGGCGCCTCGTGAAAAAGAACCGACTGCTAGCGAAGCACCCAACTTTCTCACCGTTCTCCTCTGCCGTAAAAGTGGGCAACGCTTTGCAGTCCCGGTTGCCCAGGTGAAAGAGGTCTATGGTCAGCTTGATTTGAAACCACTCCCTATGCGTGTTGAAAACATTTCGGGAGTAATATCCGTTAACGGAGCAATCGTCGCAGTCGTTGATGATAACTGCGCATTTGATGGGACTGAGATAGAAACGGCTGGAATTCAGCCTACCTTTATTGTGTGCGAGGTAGACGGTCACCATCTCGCGATAAGGGTTGAGGAGGCGTCCCAGGTGGTTGACATCAAAACATCAGAAATAAGGACGTTAGCGAGCAAAAAAAATGCGTCCCCCGCTTCGGTAAGTTCGATTACGAACTTTGAAGGGGAGACATTACTTTTTCTTGATGTAAAAGCCATGGTCAAAAAAATTGAAAAAAATCAGGATGTTTGAGTTCAGGGAGCCTTCGACCGGACGACATTTCCAGTTAACTGGCTTTTGCGTCATGAGTTTCCGTAGGAATGGAGAGCTTAGATAAGGCAGAAGCAACATCCAGTATCATAAGCATCTGCTCAGAAACTTTAGCAAATCCACTGAAAAGCAAGGCTGTGTCGACCGAATCGTACTGAGGCGGAGGCTCAATTTCATTTTGGCTTAAATCCACCACACTGCACACGGCATCGACAATAGCGCCGATGCGTCCGACCTTTGATTCCAGGATGATGACACAGCTGTTTTTCGATAACTCTGTTTTTCCCATCTGAAGTCTGACCGAGAGGTCTACCACAGCAAGAACCTTGCCTCGCAAATTGATCGCGCCTGCAATATAAGGCTCTGATAGCGGAAGTGGGGAGATACTGTCAATTTTATTGATCTCCCATATGCTCTCCACTGGCACAGCAAAGAGTTGGTTCTTGATCAGAAAAGAAAGATACTTACCGGGCTTAGCGGTGCTGGTCGTCATGAATCATCCCTTTTAATCAAAAGCCTTCCGATGTTTGCACATTAGATTCAACATCCATGAGGCCATCGAGGGGCAAGGCCGACTCATTTGTAGACTGACGCGCTGCGCGATGCTGAGATTTCGGTGGATTTGACTTTCGTTTGGATACATAACGCAACGGCGCCTTCGGCATAGAGTTGGGTCGGCGCGGTGGGGAAGGGCGATGCTCCACTCCCTTGCCATGACCCTCTACGACCGCACTTAGTTCGGCTACCAAATCTTGCATCATCAGAGCTTGAGCTGACATTTCCTGAGAGGACGCCGCGACTTCTTCGGAGGAAGACGCATTGCGCTGTGTTGCATGATCCAGCTCGTTCATAGCGCGACTGATCTGTGCCAGTCCATTCGATTGTTCCTGACTGGCGTTGGCAATTGAGGCATTCAGTTCGGATACTTTTTTTACACTCGTTACAATGGCCTTGAGTGCCGTCCCACTCTGTCCGGCAATTTGCGTACCACGGTCGATTTTAATCACGCTGTCTTTAATGAGAGATGTAATGTCTTTGGCAGCTGTTGTACTGCGTTGCGCGAGCGCACGCACGGCTTCGGCAACAACCGCAAAACCTTTACCCTGTTCACCCGCACGTGCGGCTTCAACGGCTGCATTGAGGGCCAGTAGGTTTGTTTGAAAGGAGATATCATCGATAACATTTATAATTTCTTCGATTTTCTTCGAACTCGTTGAGATGTCGCTCATGGATTCGATGAGCTTTTTGATCGACTGATCCCCTTCCTGAGCGGCTTCGCTGCTGCCTTCTGAGAGCTGCGCAGCCTCGCGAGCGTTATCAGCATTGAGTTTCACGATAGAATTGAGCTCTTCAAGAGACGCGACTGTCTCCTGAAGCGCAGCTGCAGCTTCGACTGCGCCCGCGGATAGAGTCTGGCTCGCACCGGACAATTCTTCACTCGCTGAGCCGACCTGCGTACTCGATTCATCGATTCGTTCGGTCACTGTACTGATAGAATTTGACAACGACCGCGAGAAGAAAAAGCCAAAAAGAATAGAGAAAATTGATCCCACAGCGACCAGGGCTATCGTCAGGTATGCAGCGCGCTCAGCTTTTTTGTGGGCAGCTTCGACGCGCTGCTCAGCATGATGAGTTTGTTGGGTAACGATGTCTTTGATGGCGACGCGATGGATGCGAGCCACTGCAATAACCTGATCACGCAGATGCTTGTAGAAGACCTCTTCGTCTTCCGGTTTATGAGTCTCGAGCTGCACATCGTGGAGCTTGAGGGCTTCCTTGAGAACGATTTCATATCTGTCCCACGCTCCCGTAGCTTTTTTGAATAATTCCGCTTCTTCATCGGTCGTGATGGGGAGCGCTGCGTACTTTTTCTGGGCATCTTCGACATCGCTAATCGCGACTGTTATATCGGCCCGAGTCTGTTCGATGAAATCTTTGGGGTTATGCGGAATCGCTAGCCGCAAAAGAAGTCGGCCAGTTTGATTCGCATTTGCCTCCATCTTCCCAAGAAGGAAAGCCTTAGGTAAATTGATATCGGAGACGAAACCGTAGTCCATCATGACGTTTACGAGTGAAAAATAACCTACGGTACCCACGACCAGAAGCATGCCCGAGAGCATGCTACACAGGGCGGTAATTTTTGCCTTAAGACTGAGCGAACCTAGCATACACAACCTTTCGTAACCCGATGCTGACCGAAACCGATGCGCGGTCATAGCCTTAGATCCTATTAAACTCGAATCGCTACCGGAACAAAAGCGCGTCAACGAACTGACAGAAAAGGGATGCAGAATTTTCCCTAAATTCCTTGCTATCCTCGCTATACCCGTGATGGATTGCGATAAATTTGGATAGGTACGAAGGCAGAATGGAACCAAAACCTAGAGCTCAAAATGAATCGAATCTCTTTGGCCAGTCACAGGCTCTGTACGACTCACTTTTAAGAGACACGGCGGGCTTCTTGACCTTGGCAGACGCACTCAAGCGGCTCGCGGGCATCAATCTGCCGACGAACGAAAAAAACCTAAGCCTTATGGCAAGTCGTGTAGCGCCCTTACTTAAAAAAAGTTCCCTATTATCTTACCGGTCTCTGAAGTCACTTATTGACCAGGGCGATAAAGAAATCATAAATAAATTCATTGAAGCCCTGACCACCAACACAACGAGCTTTTTTCGGGAAGAGGCTCATTTCCCTGTCCTAAAAAAAGCGATTTTGGAACGCATGCAGGATCCTAAAAACGTAGGACGGCGTGAGATTAGAATCTGGTGTGCAGCGTCTAGCACGGGCCAAGAACCCTATTCCATTGCGATAACAGCGCTTGAGACCCTTGGCGTCGGCTCACCGTTTGCGATTAAAATCCTGGCGACCGATATTGATCTGGATGCCTTAGAGAAAGCATCACGTGGCATTTATACAGAAGACGAGCTCGCAAAAGTCCCAAGCCTTGTCAAAAAGAAATATTTCGATCTTCGGGAAACGGCAATTGGCCACCGTTACATTGCCAAACCGAGCCTCAAAAGCATCCTGACTTTTGCCCCGCTCAACCTAGTGGAAACGAACTGGCCATTCAAGCATAAATTTGACGTCGTTATGTGCCGCAACGTGCTCATCTATTTCGAACGCAACATGGTCACACAAGTCGTTGGAAGTATGACCAATGCGCTGGCTCCCGGCGGTTTTTTATTCCTCGGCCATGCTGAAACCAGCGCGACAAAACCGCCGTCTCTTACTCCGATAAGTCACGCTGTGTGGCAAAAAATCTCCACAAAATAATCCCAAACAGTGATGACTGAGTAAGTAAGAGCAGGACGAAGGGGAATACGTGTCAACGCAGGCAAATTTCATAAAATCAAAAAATCGAACCACCGTTCTTCTCCTGGACGGTAATGTGAGTTCGCGTTCAACTCTGGACGCCATACTCAAAAGCGATAAACGCATCGACATCGTAGGGGCAACCTCTGATCCAGTGAAGGCACGCGATATTATCGTCGAAGTCCGGCCTGATTTTCTGTTGCTAGATCCACTTTTGAAAGGCTTTGATGGCTTTGAGTTTATTCGCCGTGTTACCCAAAGTTTCCCAAGCAAGATCATTGCTATATTCGAAAATTCCGAACCCTCACTTGTCCGTAATGCGCTCGCACTTGGCGCCATAGCAGCTCTTGCAAAACCGCTTAACTCGCCTCAAATGCATGCCATCAAGCAGGAGCTGTTTCAATACATTTTTGGCAGCACGACTTCACACGCAAGCCGTAGTTCGGGAACGCTGACGCAAGGTTTTGAAATTCCCCTTATCGGCATTGCCTCCTCGACTGGCGGAACCGAAGCCCTCAAACGTGTCATCGATAAACTTCCTGCAAACTTGCCTCCGATATTTATGGTCCAGCACATGCTCGCCAGCTTCACCAAGCATTTCGCAGATAGTCTCAATCATAATTCGAGCTTTCCGATAGTTGAAGCTACTAATGGTGAGAAAATCAGTCCAGGAATTGGTTATCTTTGCCCGGGCGATTCCCACATGGAGATAGATAAACAAGGGATAAACCTCTACATTAAACTGCACAAGGCTCCCCCCCTTCATAATGTGAGGCCGTCCGCAGATTATCTCTTCCGTTCGATGGCCCGTATCTCGGGACGGCTTGCGATCGGGACTGTTCTCACGGGAATGGGACGAGACGGCGCTGAAGGGCTGCAGGCCATGCACAAAGCGGGAAGTTATAACATCGCGCAGGATGAAGCGACGTCAGTTGTTTTCGGAATGCCTAAAGCAGCTATCGATTTGGGAGCGATAGATTCGATACTTCCCATTCATGAAATTGCATCTGCTATCGTCGGACGTGCACGCCGCTTGCGTTGATGGAGATATTTAAGAGTAAGGTCCGGAACGAAAAAAATCGCTCCGTAAAAAGAGCGATTTCTGGATTGATTCAAATTGCAGATCAAGCCGCGTTAATTGAGTTACCCATAGGTTGAATAACAGCGTCTTCAAGAACAGCTGCCGTTTCGCCCCCACCGGATCCCGTTCGACTTTGTTTGATGAGAGCTCGGATTCGTTTGCGAATTGTTTTATGACGTTCGGCAAGATCCGCTTTACTTTCTTCGGCAAGGACGGACAGTTGCTCGATGATCATCTCACGACGGGTCTCCTCAAGCATTTTAAAGATAATATTGCGTTCATTTTCGCCCTCAATAGACGAAAGCAGGCTGGCAAAGTCGTTGTTCGTAAAGCCGGAGAGAAGATCTTTTTTCTCCCCGTCGGACAAAGCGAAGTACGTGCCCATCGTAATAAGTTTCTTTTTCAGGTACTGACCGACGTCGGGGTTTGCGTCGCTCAGCTGACCTATGATGTCATCTTCCAGTTCATCACCCACCTGACCAATAATCTCTTCGTATTGAGTGAGATAAGGCAAGTAGAGATCGTCGTGTTTTTTGGCAAAATGCGCTTTAAACTGAGCCTTGATCTCGTTATCGTTCCCCGCCTCTTGCACTGACTCTGGCATGCGCGCCATAAGTTTAACAATGAGTCTTTGGCTATCCGGGCTTTTGCGCACACTGCGGATAAGCTGACCAAGAGCTTTGGAATCAAGGTAGAGCAAAAAACGCCGAATGGTCGGTTCGCGAAGGCGATTGAGGATCGCCGGTATATCTTCGAACGGAAGCTGAGATATTGCATGTTGAAGTTCGGCATCGAGGCTTTTGGATTTGATCCCGCCTTTCCAACCGAAGGTAAGGAGGCGCATCTGGTAAGCATCGATCAGTTCAAAACTCGCGTCGAGTTTGTCACCCGGTACCTGGTGTTTCACGAGGCGCATGAGTTCCTCTTGATCGGCTGATTCGAGGCGCTCGAAAACACGGCGTGCATTATCCCGACCCAGCATATCGAGGAGGAAGACGGCCCAATACGATTTATTGGGATCATGCAGATAGCTCACCACAAGATCAGCTACAAAACGATCGTATTCAGGCACATGACTGATACGCATGGCTTCGATTTTTTCTGTGAGCTCAGCGACAGTGAGTTTTGATTTCGTCCCGGTTGTTGAATCAAGAGTTTGGTTACTCGGACCACCGGCGCCCGCCATGAGTTCTTCAGGGGTCA
>JACMOC010000035.1 GCA_014378195.1 Oligoflexus sp.
CAGCCCCAGGCCTTGAATCTCGCCGTCCTCGCCTAAAAAAAAGAGCAGCTCCTCAAGGGGGCTGCTCTCCAAAAACACGGTATAAATATCAGAGTGGAATCAGAGTGCATAATGCTTGGGAAAGCGTTTCACTCTCCTTGGCTTTGATCTGCCAGAAGCATCTCCCAACCATAATCCAATCTCGGCTCAATCCCACATTTTCTAAATATTTTTTTTGAAGCGGCGAAAACGAGATTTCAGGGTCGCTTGGGGTCTGCTTTTCCTCATGGTTTTAGGGTCTTGGCTTTTAGGTCAGGATCAGCCACTTATATTTAAAAAACTATTAAAGAATTTGGATTGAAAAAATCGGTCTGATTTTTTTAAGGACAGGGCGGAGTGAAGCCGTCTATAGCGAAGGCCGAGACTACAAAATCTCCCGGAACCTTACTGATATAAACAAACCCCCGAACTTGTTTTACGGCCATTGCAAAGGGATAGGGTGGATCGCCTAACGCGGCAAGAGTGGTCCATGAGGCGGCTTCAAGTGGAATAGTCAGGGATTTGGTGGCCCCACCGGTGGCGGGAAGTTTCACGACATATTTCGCCCCGCCGTCCCAAGCGAACGAGGGCCTCATCTGCACGTAGATATCACCCGCAGCGCTGTAGGTGATTGTGAAGGATTTCGAACCCGACAGGTCCGCTTCACTTTCAAACGTATTTTTAAGCCAGGTTGGAACCACGTGCCAGTCGGTTCCGAGGAATTTAACCCGAGCAATATTTTTGCCGCTCTCGCTTACAACGATTGATCCTGATGACGGGATCATTGTTCCTTCCGTGGTTGCAATCCACTGATAGATACGACCGAGGGAGGCATGGTTTGTACATTCTGTTAAGGGCATAGCGGTTACGGGTGCTGAAGCCGGAGCCGGCATAGCGGCTGGCGCGGGACCAGCGCTCATAACGATGGGCATAGGTGCAGCCGCAGGCGAAGGGCTTAAGGGGCTTGGGGGCGCCGGTGAAGGACTGGCTTCTTGCGTGAGCCCGTTTTCATCACCGCTTGCAGGATCGTTTACGGGATCAGGCTCCGCGCCTTGAGGGGCGAAGTTTGTCACCTTAGCCGGAGGCTGACTGCAGCCGCCAAGCAGTTGGAGAAGTAGCGCTGCACTTAAGGCCTTGAAAAGAAAGGCATGAACCTTGGTCATGAGCGCTCCGACGATCCGAAAAGTTGAATCACGATCGGCAGAACGAGCAAATTTCTTAAACGATTTTTTGAGATGGAACGGCTTAAACGCCTTTGTTGGTTAGAACGAGACAAAAATTTTTGAAGGGCGACTTCGACTCGATGCATTTTCGAACATCATCCGGTTCGGAAAAATAGAGTGTCTGGCTCGTCAAGAGGGGGTTTGAACCAAGTATGGATGTATGCTCATTCCCGACAGTTATATTACCATGCGCAGACTCATGAAAGGCCTTGCGCCAGAGGCTTTTGGAATCGAATCTTAAGAGAGATGCACTGGTCATTTAGACCTCCACTGTAGCTTTCTCAGCAGTCTACAAGCAAAGATGGGGCCACAGATGAAGGCTGGATAAAAAAAGATAAAAATTATGACATAAGAACTTTTTGTGTTTGAAGTTCGAGCAAGGTGAGCTCTGGACTCGTTCCAAACCGCAGAGGTGGGCCCCAACTCCCTGTTCCGGCACTGACATAAACCACCATCGCGCCTTCTTCTGAAAGACCGGCATAATGAGGCTTATGGACCATCTTTATGATCCATGTCCACGGAATGAACTGTCCAGCATGCGTATGGCCCGATATCTGAAGGTGAAACCCTGCATGCGCGGCTTCTGGCGCGAGTTTGGGGTTGTGCGCCAGGAGTATCCGAAACATGTCTTTTGATGTTTCCGTCGGCCCACGAGCCAGCGACGGATCGGGCTTCAAAGTCTTCGAAAAGCCTGTAACAGCCGGATCAAGAACACCTGCGAGCATAAAATCTTTCCCGCGGACTCTTATGATGTCATGTGAGTTGAGGAGTACGGTCATGCCCAGCGAGCGGAATTCCTCGGTCCAGGCATCGGCTCCCGAGTAATAATCGTGATTCCCTAAAATTAAATACACGCCGTATTTTGCCTTGAGACGCCCTAAGGGTGCCGCATGGTATTTCAGAGATTTTAAAGTGCCGTCCACCAGATCTCCGGTCAGAACGATAAGGTCCGGATCAAGAGCGTTGGTTTTGTCGACGACGTGATCCACGTATGGTTTGTGGATGGTGGGCCCTATGTGAAGATCGCTGATCTGGACAATTTTAAAACCATTTAACTCAGGCGGCAAAGTCTCAAGTTGGATAGGAACAATCCGTGTACTGGGTCCACGACGTGCGCGCCAAAAGCCAATCACGAGGGCAAGGACCGAAAATCCAAACGTCGCCTCAGGAGTTAAAGCCGCGAGCTTTTGCGCCCAATCGTTCTGCTTTGTGAGGCTTAGAATAAAGGTGATGAATGTGAGAGGAAGAAGGGCGAAAAACACGAAGTTGAGCCATCCCATGCTCAGGTACGCGAACCACTGGAAGGTATGCGTCCAGGGTTTCAGCTCGGCCTGATCACCGAACCAAAACAAAACGGGAACAAGCCATACGGCGATAAAGGGTAAAGCGAAAGGGATCTTCTCCCAAAGCATAGGAGTGAGTTCGCGCGCGGCAAACCAATAAGATATCAGAACAATGGATGTGAAAATAAAGATGAAGGGATTGACGATACGGCGCATAAGATACCCAGTCAGTGAAAGAGATCCGGACAGGATAGCAGACTTGGGCTTAAGATATTTGTTAAACAAAAGTAAGGCTCTTGAGGGTCACCCAAGAGCCTGGCGACCCTAAGATCAATGCGGGAGATGACGAGTTCCGCTCGAACGCGAAACCACCCAGAGCAGTACCACGGCACAGAGAGTTGAAAGTATCCAACCTGGCCAAGCATTGGCAGAGAACGCGTTTGTTCCATCTTGAGCCGCACCACCGGTGAAAAGCCATGAGATCAGGCCGCCCACAAGAGCGCCAGCTATACCGAGGCCGGTGGTTTTCCAAAAGCCGAGTGATTGACGACCAGGCATGACAGCGCGTGCGATCAGACCAACGACAAAGCCGATAACGATCCAAGATAAGACGGTTCCTAATATCATGATGACTTTCTCCTCACGTGATTCTTGAGTCTCTGCTTAGGCGCCCGTCCCTATTGAGGGAGGCCTTGCCTTAGCCCGAGTATGAATGAGGCGAGGAAGGGATGGAAACGAGAAAAACGCCAAAATTCCTCTGATAGAGCCTTCAAGCCTTAAAAAAATCCATCTAAATCAGTTAATTGCAGACATCGTCTCAAAAAAAGCCGCGAAATATTTGGCTTTTGGACGCGCCAGTATCATTGGGAATTTGGTAGATTTTAGGAGAACCACCTTAGGAGATGAACGTATGTATGCGGCTCGTGAAGAAGAAAGTTTCGCTCTAGTCGAAAGGTGCACATCCAAAGTTGTGTATGACGAACTTCGTTATCAGGAAAAAGAAGCTCTGAGCTGTGAAGGCGCTGGCCTCCTGCCAGGCTTGACGAAGGCTTATCGAGCCAGTCAGATCTCGCATCACCCGATCGTGCTGAGCTGAGGGTTTCGCTCGTATGGAAAAAGGTCGATCCTGGGTAAAAGAGGAGCGACCTTTTTTGTATTAAGTTTTTTGAAGCTGGTCCTGCACGCTTTTCAGAAGGACGTCATCCTCGGCAGTCACATCAGGTGCAAAGCGCCCGACGACCTGGCCTTTTTTATCAACCAGGAACTTTTCGAAGTTCCAGAGGACATCTTTTTTCTGAGTGCGTCCAAGACCTTTTTCCCTCAAACGAGCCTCAAGAGTGCCGCCGGCTTTTAAAGTGGCTTCGGGCGCCGCATCGGTGAGGAATTTGTAAAGCGGGTGTTGACCATCGCCTTTTACGACAACTTTTTGAAACATAGGAAACTGCACGCCGAAGGTCACGCGGCAAAACTCTGCGATTTCTTCGTTGGTACCCGGTTCTTGTCCCATGAATTCATTGGCGGGAAACCCAACAACGGTCAAACCTTTGTTTTTGTATTCTTCATACAACTTTTCAAGGCCTTCGTATTGAGGGGTCAGTCCACACTTGGACGCGACGTTCACGACGAGCAAAACCTGGCCTTTGTACTCAGCAAGGGTACTCGGTGTGCCGTCGATGCGATTGACCTTAAAGTCATAAACCTGATTTGTCATAAGAGATTCCCCCAGCCCTTCGAATAGATGCGAAAGGAGAAATACTATGACGCCATTTGGTTTAATGCAACGGAAGCGTTCCGTAGATCGAGCCGAGGTTATCCACTTCCGCGCCGGTGTTTCCATACCAACCGACCAGCTGCATGCCTTTCGGTGCGGTCTGGACTATGGCGTCACTCGTCCACTTTCCACCCTCAAGTGTGCGTCCTTGGCTGGTCGTAAACTTGATTCCAAACACCCGCACCGTGCCTGATTTTGGACCAAAGGCGAACTCCGTGCTTTGGATATATTCGCCATCTTCCAGGATGAGATGTTTATCTTTGCCACCGCCTCCTCCGTGACACATTTCTCCAGTTTCATCGAGAACTATGCAGACCCGATCAATCCGGTCGCCGGAGCGCAACCAAATTTCTTTGACGTGAAAACCTTCGCCTTTTCGAAGCGTCGCATAATCGGAGAAGGCTAAACCGCCTTCGCCACCGACCTGCGGATCGAACGTAAGTCCGCCGCCGATGGAGAACTGATCGTCGAAGTCTCGCCATGCGTCGCGTGCCCAGGGACTTGGCGGGGACTTTCCAGTGGAAAGGTCTTTGAGTTCGGGTGTCATGAGAGCGATATTGAGTGCAATTTTAAGGATGCCTTCAATAGGGCCGGCCGAGAGTTCGGGCACGTCCAGAATAGTCTTTGCATTAACAGTTTTGCCCCAGTCATCGTTGAACACTTTCATCGCTGTATTTTTTATGTCGTCATAATCCAAAAGGGCCCTTTGCGTATCAAACTCGATAACATGGGGTCCATCGGGAGGATTTTTCTGAACCGACGTCTGGCCTGAGATAATGTCACCGACCTGGAACCATTCAATTCCAAGAAGGCCGTTTAACATGGCCTGCGAAATCGTGGTTTCGGAGTGGAAACCAATGTCTTTTGCATAAAAAGCATGACTGTTCAGAGCTTCGTAAAAGTAGGGACGAGCGTCTTTAAATTCCAGTGCTGAGGCCGGTATCCAGTTGCCGTGTCCGTGTGCGGATAAATAGGCGGCTTCCACATGGGTAAAGTCGCTTGAAAGTTGTAGGGTAATGTTTTCCCAGTCGCCTTCATGGATCGAGAGACTGCAAAGTTCCAGAGAGCGTTTGGTCTCGCCGAGCTGCCCGATTTTGATAGGGCCCTGCACCCGGTAACGAAGGCGTCCGCCCTGACAACCGTTTTTGGGACTGAATATCCAGTACTGGATATGTCGACCATCATCGGACACATGGGTAATTGTGCGTCCTTGATTGCCTTTCAGATAGTGTGCGCGCGAGGATTGAAAAAAAGATTCGTCTCTTTGATCTTCGCTTCGCTCAAAATACATTTCGGGATCCATGGGAACATAGAGCTCCTGTGGATGCAGATGGAGAATGGGAGCGAAACGGGCTTCAAGTTCATGTTTATCAAAAGCTGAAGTCAGAGTACTGGAATGGGCGGAGAGAGAGAGTTGCGGCTTCGCTGTTGCTGGCTTGTTTGAAGGATAACCACAGGCTATAAGGCTGAAAAGACACAAAGCGGCTACTAGGGCTAGTCGAAACATAAAGCTCCTACCCAGGCTCGCGATCGAGCGGTGTTTACGGCACACAGATGTATTTTTTTAGGCCTACATTAGATATGCCATTCTTATGTGTGCGTGGATAGAGGTAGGCAAAAATAAGATATTAAGGAAAATCGGACTGAGATTTGAGAGGCAAAAACACGTCTTATCCAGCGATTGTTCCTTATGATAATTCGCCGATACAAAAAAGTTGGTCTTATGGGAAAGACGAACTCGTTGAATTTTTGGCTATTTTAATGGGTTTTAGACGTGATTTTTCGGGAGGAGAGATGGGAAGGTTTTACCGAGTACCCAGATCGGACCGATCAGGAGAAAGAAAATATCTTTCAAAAACGAGGGTTTTTTCCCTTCGACCTTGTGGCCGTAGAACTGAAAAATCCACGATACGATAAAGACGGTGATGCTTACGATTCGTAGTTCAGGAATGAAAGTGAAGCTTAAAACCATAAGTGCGACCAGGACGCCGAGGCTCAGAAGTAATAAGGGTCGCTTAAAAAATGCATAATAAATCATGGCGAGAAAGATGAGTACGTAAGACAAACGAAAATCAGGGCTAAATACCGTGTAGGTATGGAGAAATCCAAGGATACTCCACATGATCGAGGGTACGGCGATGCTATGGATCGCTTGGTTCGTTTCATTGCGATGCGATTCTGCGTATTCGGCGAGATAGGAATCAAGCGTTCTCATGGAGGCTCCTCAAACGGCGAAAGCGTGCTCGGTAATACTATCGCACCCCGCGCGCGTTCTGGAAGCAAAAAGGCTGAGGTGCACCCTCAGCCTTTAGAGTTATTTGCAGTAGAGTTTTTGTCGTTCAATAATCACGTCTGTATTGACCAGATAATCACCGTAATTCATATGGCGGTCGATGACGCCGCTTGGGGTCAACTCGATGATGCGCGTCGAGAGCGATTCAATCATCTCCCTATCCTGGGAGATAAGAAGCAGAGTGCCCTTATAGATCTTGAGACCATTGTTGAGCGCCGTGATCGACTCAAGGTCCAAGTGGTTGGTCGGTTCGTTCAGGATGAGGATGTTAGGCTGCATCATCATGATTCGGGAAAGGAGGCAGCGGACCTTCTCGCCTCCTGACAGAACGTCGGTCTTTTTGAAAACCTCGAGACCGCCAAAGAGCATTTTACCAAGGAAACCCCTGAGGAACTCCTCTTCGCCTTCGACGGTTTTTTCAGCAAACTGCCTAAGCCACTCGATGAGGGTCAGTCCATCCTGGAACATGTGGTAGTTGTCTTTAGGGAAATAACCACGCTTCGTGGTGACGCCCCAGCTGAATTCACCGCCGTCTGCGGGGATTTCGCCCTGCAGGATTCGGAAAAGCGCGGTCGCGGCCTGCGCATCACGCCCGACAAAAGCGATTTTTTCGCCGCGTTCAACCGAAAGATTGAAACGACTGAACATCTTCCGGCCATCCATCGATCCACTCAGATTTTTGACGTCGAGGAGATGTTTGCCCGCTTCGCGCTCCTGTTGGAAAACGATATGGGGATACCGGCGCGTTGAGGGTTTGATCTCCTCAACGTTGAGTTTATCAAGCATCTTCCGGCGTGATGTCGCCTGGCTTGATTTGGAGGCGTTCGCGGAGAAGCGCTCGATAAAGGCTTTGAGCTCCTTCACCTTGTCTTCGGTCTTTTTGTTTTTGTCTTGTTTTTGTTTCAGAGCCAATTCACTGGCTTGATACCAGAACGTATAGTTGCCGGAGTAAAGCGAGATCTTGTTGAAGTCGAGGTCGGCGATGTGTGTCGTGACCTTGTCGAGAAAATGCCTATCATGCGAGACGACGACGACGGTGTTTTTGAATTCGCAGAGGAATTCCTCGAGCCACATGATCGAATCGATGTCGAGGTTGTTGGTCGGTTCGTCGAGGAGAAGAATGTCGGGATTGCCGAAGAGAGCCTGAGCCAGGAGCACCCGTACCTTGAGGCCCGCTTCGAGTTCGCGCATCATGAGGTTGTGGCTTTCGGTCTTGACGCCCAGGGCCTCGAGCATACCACCGGCCTGACTCTCGGCATCCCAACCGCCAAGGTCGGCAAATATGCCTTCGAGTTCGGCCGCTTTCATGCCGTCTTCGTCCGTGAAGTTTTCTTTTGCGTAGAGGATCTCTTTTTCGTTGATCGCATCGTAGAGGGGCTTATTGCCCATCAGTACGGCTTTGATGACTTCGACGTCTTCAAATTCGAACTGGTTTTGCTTGAGGACCGCAATGCGCTGGCCCGGGGTCACTATAACGTCGCCACTGTCGGGGCTGATTTCGCCCGACAGGATTTTAAGAAATGTAGACTTGCCCGCCCCGTTCGCGCCGATCAGTCCGTAGCAGTTGCCCGGAATGAATTTGACACTTACGTCTTGGAATAAAAATCTCTGATTGAAGGACAGTGTGATCTTGTTTGTGCTGATCATAGCTGCTTTCCTATATGGTCAAATTGCTGCAGGTATGCCGAAGAGGAGGCTCACTCTAGTCGAAAGTGGCGTTTTTTGCTAGCGAAGACGTAGCTCTGCGAGGAAAAGATGGGGGTCTTAGGAGATTTGAGGCTCAGGCCAGGGTCCCGGAGCGGGGCCTTGGCACGACTTGTCTGTTATTTCTATTTTTTATGTGCTTTTTCAGTAGTTTTTGCGGGTGCCTTAGCCGGGGTTTTTTCCGAAGACTTAGGCGTAGCAGGGGTGTCATCGGCCTCGTCGCCTGCTCCCCCTTCTTCGTCGTCTTCGTAGCCGTTGAGCTCCCGAAGGTACTTCCTCAGTTTTTTCCTTTGGCATTTAAACGCAGTGCCGCGTCCTTTGGCGTTACTCACACCTGTTACACCGGGTGTAAAAATATCGTAGCGAACCGCGTTGCCTTTCATTTGAGCCGCGAGTTCCTTCATGATGATGGACAGCTCTTTTTCATGAATGAAGGGTGTTCCATCGTAGCGAACGAGGCCAAGTTGAATGCAGGTCTCGGCAAAGGGGCTTTTGATAACTTTGACGCTTTTGCCTTTTTCCGTTTCCTGAGGGGCACTCGAACAACCGATGACACCGATGAGTGTGGATAGGATAAGGACTGTACGCGCCAAAGGCATCAGATACTCCGTAGAGTTAAGGTGGAACACTTCATTTCATACCGAATCGACAGGTTTTTCAAGGTTAAATACCGTGATTTAAGTCAGACCACGCGTTTCTTGTCTCTCATTGCGCCGATGCTGCATGCTCAGTGCGTCGCGTGGATGGGCCATAGTTTGAAAAAACTTAATACACGATTCTTCGGGCAAAGGTGTGACTGTATTCCCCCAATAACTTGGAGCTTTATTAAGCCATTCATAGACCTGCTAGTTACCATAACCGTTTTTGTATGAGGCGCTCTTAAACGATCGCTTGCTTTGCATCAGGCGTCAAGCGATCGTAAGGCCTTTTTTAAAGGAGAAGGTCTTGACGAGCACGTTTAATAATATCTTTGCGAAAATGGCAAGCAAAACGGCTTCGTGGATGGGTAAACCATCGGCCTTTCTGCTGGCGCTCATTGCGGTGATCGTTTGGGGTGCCTCAGGACCGTATTTTCACTTTTCTGATACCTGGGAACTGATCATCAACACGGCGACGACCATCGTCACGTTTCTCATGGTATTCCTCATTCAAAATACTCAAAATCGCGACAGCCACGCCTTTCATCTGAAACTCGACGAGCTGATCCTCGCCATCAAAAGCGCCGACAATAAACTCATCGATATCGAAAACTGCAGCGAAGAGCAGCTAGAAGAGCTGTCCTTGAAGTATCGGGCCCTCAATGCGACAGCTCAGGAAACGATCCAAAAGAAACTTGAGACCAAACATAAAAAAACGAAACACACGATAGCAACCAAACATAGTAACGAGGAGTAATATGCCTCACGAAGAAACCGACCTCAAAACCAGCCTCACAAAAAGGCCCAGTTTTGCAAATGGATACTATGGGATCGCGATATACAGACCCAAAAAGGCTGTGAACTTCGGCTCGCTACTGCGGACAGCGCAGATTTTTGACGCTTCGTTTATTGCCCTGATCGATGGGCGTTATCATAGACAGGCGTCGGATACCTTTGGTGCGGTCCATCATATTCCCGTGTTTGAATATGATAGTTTCGACAGTTTTTATATCAATCTGCCCCGCTCCTGCCAGATCGTAGGGGTGGAGCAAGACCCGCGTGCCACCAATCTCAAGAGTTATAAACATCCGTTGAGCGCTGTGTATCTCCTGGGTGCCGAGGATGATGGGCTACCGCCCGCCATCCTCGATCGCTGTCATGATCTGATCGTCCTGAAGGGGGAGAAGTCGATGAACCTAGCCGTGGCGGGTAGCATCGTCATTTATCATCGCGTCAGCCTCGGGACCTGATGGTCTTTATCCTTTTCTCTGTGAGAAATGTGTCCTGCGATGACCTGCCAGCCGTCGTGAACCTTGCTCCACACGCGCGTGAAACGGAAAAGACCTGAAAAAGAGGTGTTTTCGAGATCGATCAGGCAATTGACCACGATCGTGGATGCGTATTCTTTCACGACCATCTCACTTCTCTCATAACGTGAGAAGATGGATTCCTTGGCTGCGATCATTGCATCGATGACGTCATTTTTCTGGATGGATCGACCAAACGGCGTCGCAAGCATCGCATTGTCGGCAATGAGCTCTCGAAACGTGTCGAGATCGTTGCACATGTCCGCCTGCATCAAACGGTTCTCCAGACGCAATATTTCAGTGACAGGTCTGCTCATAAGAGTCCTTACGAAATATTCGATCGGCGGGTGAAGCCCCGGCTTCAGCCCAGGAGTTTTTCGATGTCGCCCGTGAGTTTTTCGGGATCAGTGGCGGAGGCAAAACGTTCGACATGCGATCCATTCGGATCGATAAGGAACTTGGTGAAATTCCATTTGATGGCTTTGCTGCCGAGAACGCCAGGCGCTTCGTTTTTAAGGTGAGCGAAAAGTGGATCGGTGTTGTCGCCGTTGACATCGACCTTGTCGAGTACAGGAAACGTCACACCATAGTTGAGTTCGCAGAACTGCTGGATTTCCGCATTCGTCCCCGGCTCCTGCGAGCCGAACTGGTTGCAGGGAAAGCCAAGGATTACGAGACCTTTGTCTCGGTACTTTTGATGGAGTGCTTCGAGGCTTTTGTACTGAGGCGTGAATCCGCATTTGGACGCGACATTGACCACAAGAACGGCTTTGCCTTTGTGCCGAGAAAGATCATAGGGCTTACCGCTTGCGTCTTTCACTGTAAAGTCGAATAGGCTCTTCGTCATCGTCGGCTCCTCAAGTGTCAGCTTCTCTAAGCACTTTGTATCCTCTAGTCGAGACGAGAGTCAATGACGAGTCCTTGGACAAAGCATAAGTGTTTGGATATAAGGTTTTATTTTCACCCGATACAAACTATTCACGTCACGATGGTATTTGAGCGGGAGTTGAGCGTACGGGGGGGGTGGAAGGCTGGTCTGCGTTGTCGAGGATAATCCTTTTTCCACGCAGTCAGCCGTGCGAACTTACTTTTTAGTCTTCGCTGCAGGAACAGCTTTGGCTTTTGCATCTTTATCAGCTTGGACTTTCTGAGCGCTTTTTGCAGCATCATCAGTCTTTTGCTTTTGGCCCTTTTGTTTGTCCTTTGGACTTTTGTCACCCATGGGACTCTCCTTTTGAAAAAATGAGCATTAATTACCGTGACTCATTCCCTAGCCTACCTTCAGCCGCAATCAAAAGCAAAGATTAGCAAACGTGTCATCCAATGCCTTTGAATTATTGGCAATATAGGATAAAGGCAGTATGATCTTTGACAAGTGGCCCGATGATAGGTATTTGTTGCGGGTCATACGCGGAGTTACAAATGTACGCTTTTATGAAGGCTTTCGCCTGGTTGCTGAGTCAATTTTCCTTTGCAGGTCTCACGAGGCTTGCCGATGCATTAACCTGGTTGTTTTTCGACGTTCTGCGATTCAGACGAGTCCTTATGCTTCGAAATCTTGATATCGCTTTTCGCACCGAATATACCCGCGCCGAAAAAGTGAAAATCGCCCGTAGATCTTTCTCACATTTTTTACAGACTCTTTTTGAAGTCATGATATCGCAACGATTTGCAATCGATGCCGATGTTGAAGTGGTGGGCAGCCAGCACCTCGATGCGGCGCTTGCCCACAATAAAGGTGTGTTTATAGTCGCCTTTCATATGGGCAACTGGGAAGCCATGGGCGCGGTCATTACCAAACGATTCCGTCCGGCCTATACGGTCGTGAAAAAGGTTGGCAGCGACGGACTCAATAAGTTTATTGAAGAGCGGCGACTTGCCAATGGTCTCTACTGGATCGGTCGGGAGAAAACCGGCGATGCGGTCAGACAGATGTTCAAGATACTCAAGGCTGGCAATATCGTCGGTTTCATCATGGATCAGTCACGCCCGGGCGAACCGAGACTGCCGTTTTTCTCGCAGGACGCACTCACCAATACGAGTCTCGCGGCCATCTGGGGCCGCAAAAACGAATGTCCCGTGCTCGTATCCTGCATGGTGCGCAAATCCTTCGGCCGGCATCTGCTGACGATAGAACCGATCGAAGGTCTAAGGGTCACGGATAAGCCCGACGAGGATATCCTCTTCAACTCGCTCGTTTTCACACGGCTAGTTGAGGCCTTCGTCAGACTCAATCCCGATCAGTACTTCTGGTTTCACAACCGTTGGAAATAAGGCCGCAAGATCATATATTCACTCGCTTTTTTAGTATCCATTAAACGTGGTGTCTTGACAGTCAATTCGCTTCAAACCTAATGCTAAGGGATGTTCAACGTCCCGGAGCCTGACGGTCATGAAAAGCGGGCGCGTATGACCCCGCCGAACTTTCGTTTCGCTGTCAAACTCTCCCGCGTCTTTACACACTACGAACGCCTAGTCGTCGATCCTGAGATTCTAAAGGTCAATCTTGCAGGGATCATGCGCCTCGGCGAAAAACTTGGTGTGCTGCTCATTCAATTACCTCCTAAACTGGCCTTCAATCTCTTCCAGGCCTACACCTTTTTTACTCAGCTTTGTGCGATTTACGAAGGGCCCATTGTGGTTGAGCCGAGGCACCTGAGCTGGGTCAACCCAGAGGCCCTTGCTCTTTTTCGTGCGTTCAAACTCGGAAAAGTCATCGCGGATCCCGAGCCATGTCCGAGCGGACAAGAATTTCAGGGCTCCCCTGCTTCGGTTTGTTATTTCCGTTGGCATGGTTCGCCCGTGATCTACGAAAGCCGCTATGAGCAAGCTGAAATGCACGCCCTCCGACGGCGGGCCGAAGAAGCCGCGCATTTTCACGACGCGGTCTGGATTATTTTTGACAATACAACCTTTGGTTGGGCGACAGTCAATGCGCTGGAAATGAAGTCTTTGTTGATTTCCCAGGCACCTAAAGTTGTGTTAGATAGGAGTGCCCCTAGGTTCTGATTGAGGAGATAAAGAGTGAGTTCAAGCCCTAACGATACGACGTCCGAAGCCCTTACCATGGCACCCCTGTTTCGACGCGTCCCTCCACACGGCATGTTGGCAGATAGTGGCGAACTCCTCGACCTTTTTCTCGATTATGTTCAAGAACGCGGCGTCGAGCTTTATCCGGCTCAGGAAGAAGCGATACTGGCCCTTTTTGAAGGTGGCAATGTCATTCTCAATACGCCGACCGGATCCGGCAAGTCGCTGGTTGCCACAGCGCTCCATTTCCTCTCTCTCGCGCAGGGGCGGCGCTCGGTGTATACCTGTCCTATCAAAGCCCTCGTCAACGAGAAGTTTCTGGCTTTGTGCGCGGACTTTGGCCCTGACCAGGTGGGGATGATAACCGGTGATGCGACGGTCAACCGTAACGCCCCGATCCTTTGTTGTACGGCCGAGATTTTATCGAACATCGCTTTGAGTGAAGGCGACGAATCCAGCGTCGATGACGTTATTATGGATGAGTTCCATTATTATTCGGATCGTGATCGGGGTGTAGCCTGGCAGATCCCTCTGCTATCAATGCCAAAGACGCGGTTTTTATTAATGTCTGCGACATTTGGCGAAACCGACTTTTTCGAGAAGGTCCTGAACGATCTTACGAAGCGTCCTACCGCGGTCGTAAAAAGCAATCAACGCCCGGTGCCGCTTGACTTTGTGTATCAGGAATCGCCTTTGCACGAAACGATACGCAAACTCGTGCAAGAAGGCAAAACACCGATTTATCTTGTGAATTTCACGCAGCGTGATGCGGCCGAAGAAGCTCAGAATCTTATGTCGATGGACTTTTCAAGCAAAGAAGAAAAGCAGGCGATCGCAGCTGAGCTATCCAAAGTCAAGTTCTCGAGTCCGTACGGGAAGGAAGTGCAGAGAATTCTCAAGCACGGGATTGGCCTTCATCATGCGGGGCTTTTGCCCAAATATCGCCTGCTCGTCGAAAAACTCGCGCAAAAAGGCCTTCTGAAAATCATCAGCGGTACGGATACTTTGGGTGTCGGTGTCAACGTTCCCATTCGTACAGTTCTGTTTACCAAGATGTGCAAGTTTGATGGCAGCAAATCAACGATACTGAGCGCGCGTGACTTTCAGCAGATCAGTGGCCGCGCCGGACGAAAAGGTTTCGATAACCTCGGTTCCGTTGTCGTGCAGACGCCGGAACATGTGGCCGAAAACAAGAACCTCGAGGCCAAGGCCGGCGGTGATCCCAAAAAACTCCGAAAAATTGTGCGTCGCAAGCCTCCGGAAAAAGGCTATGTGCATTGGGACGTCAACACATTTAATAAACTGATCGTCGCGCCTTCCGAACTGCTCGTGTCGCGTTTTTCTGTATCCCATGCAATGCTGCTCAATATTCTCGGTCGCCCCGGCGATGGCTGCCGTGCCATGCGGCAGCTGATTCGCGATAGTCATGAAACCCCTCAAGCCAAACGGCAGTTGAGTAAAACAGCGTTTCAGATGTTCCGCTCGTTAGTCGATCGCGGCATTATTCAATTCGAGGATGTCCCCGGTGTCCGCCGCAAAAAGCTACGTATTGACAGAAATCTCCAGACAGACTTTTCGCTCAACCAAACCTTGTCTCTCTACTTGCTTGACACCCTCAAGCTCATGGACCCCTATGCAGAAGACTTCCCTCTCGACCTCTTGACCCTCGTCGAATCGATACTCGAGAATCCGGAGTTGATACTACGCAAACAACTTGACCGGCTCAAGACGCTAAAAATGGCCGAAATGAAGGCTGATGGCATCGAATACGAAGAGCGTATCGCCGAACTCGAAAAGATGGAATATCCCAAACCTAACCGAGATTTTATCTACGATACCTTCAATACCTTCGCCGCCGCTCACCCTTGGGTTGGGGGCGAAAACATTCGGCCGAAATCAATCGCACGCGAAATGTACGAAACGTTTCAATCATTCGACGAATATATTCGTGACTACGATCAACAGCGCGCTGAAGGCCTTTTGCTCCGTTACCTGACCGAGGTGTATAAGGTCCTGGTGCAGACGGTTCCGGAGTCGTATAGAAGCGAAGAAGTCGAAGCTATCATCGATTATTTTGGAACCATGATTCGCAACATCGACTCGAGTCTGCTGGATGAGTGGGAGCGCATGCGCAACCCAAGCCATGTGAGCTACACCGCCGAAGCCGAAGATGCGAAGGATAAGGTGGAGACTCCCGACGTAACGCGTGACATGCGCGCATTCACCGTTCAGATCCGCAACGAAGTCTTCCGCTTCATGCGTCTGATGGCGGCGCGAGATTATGAGACGGCGCTTTCGATTGTCGAACCGATGTCCGATGAAGAGGCGGCGGTATGGACGCCTCAGGTTCTTGATGGGATCATGAGCGGTTACTGGCCCGACCACGGTGCGATACTAACCGACCGACAGGCTCGGCATCCTGCCCTGTGTCGCGTGACCCCCACTGCCGATGGAAAAGGCTGGAAGATCGAACAGACGGTAACCGATCCTTACGAACACAATGATTGGCGTATTCTGTTTCATATAGAAAAGGACCGGTCGCGGACTATGGGTCGTCCCATCCTTCAACTGGTGAGCGTGGGGGAAATGGGCTAAGGCCTGTCTCGCATTTGATGCAAAAAGCGTAGGGATTTCGCTCTACCCACCTTCAGGCTCTTTGTCTCGCTACAAGCCTAAACCACTGATTTATATACGTTTCGCCACCTACGGTGCACGCCTGCATCAGGGGGCGCCGGGCGTCCTATATGATTGGCAAGGGAAATGCAAAGGCACTCGTTGACCGAGACAAACGTATCCTTGGTAGACGAGATGAGTATGAGCACATTGAAGCGGATACCTAAGGTTCTCAAATTGACGCCAGAGCAAGAAGCTGACATAGCTGGTCTGAGCTATCTCCATTCCGACGCACCTGGGTTTGTACGAAAACGGGTCGGGAAACATTTTCGCTACTTCGATGCGAAAGGCAAACTCGTTAGTGACCCAAAACTCAAAGCTCGGTTTAAGGCCTTAGTTATTCCACCAGCCTGGGAAAACGTGTGGATCTCGCCTGATCCGCGCAATCATATACAAGTCACAGGGCGTGATGAACGCGGCCGTAAACAATATCGTTATCATAGCCTCTGGCGAACGCAGCGCGATGGGACGAAATTTGACAAAATGCTCATCTTCGGCAAAGTGCTCCCGAAGATCCGTCAGGAGATAAAAACCAATCTCAACGCAAAATCACTGTCCAAACGTCAGATCGTCGCGACGGTGGTGCATCTTTTGGAGACAACTTTGATCCGGGTCGGAAACGAATCCTACGCGAAACAAAACAAATCCTACGGCCTCACAACGATACGCGATAAACATGTTGAGATTGATCACGGTACGCTACGTTTTCAATTTAAAGGCAAAAGCGGTGTGGCGCATGATGTTAAAGTAAAAGACAGACGCATTGCGAAAATTGTGGAACGTTGCCACGATTTACCGGGCCAACTCTTATTCAAATACCTCGACGAAGCAGGCGAACTCAGGCCAGTTGGCTCAACAGATATCAACGAATTCCTTCGGCATGTAACAGGTAACCCCTTCACCGCCAAAGATTTCAGAACGTGGTGCGCATCGGTGTTAGCGGCCAAAGTTCTTAGGGAATTTGAGCCGCCTACATCTATGACGCGCGGCAATAAAAATGTAAAAGCTGCCATCACAGAAGTTGCGGCGGCTTTGCGTAATACCGTGAGCGTCTGCAAAAAGTGCTACGTGCATCCAAAGGTGATTGAAGCTTATTTAGATGGAATGCTCGACGAAAAATCCGCGCGGAAATACCAGCGCGTTATGAAGTCTTACATCGCGACCGGTCTGGGTAAGGATGAAGCCTTTTTGCTAGCCCTTATCGAGGGTTGTGACACGGCGAAAACGCGGACAAAGGCCGCCTGAACAAAGACACGCGGTTTTTTTGTCCTAAAGCTTGCATAATCGCCGCATAGATTATACTCCTTCCTGAGGAACGGGACATACGTTTCTCCTAGGAAAGGCCCCGATGAGTTTTTTTCAATTTCGATCGACTTTCAGCCGCAATCTTACGATGACGCTCAGTGCGTTTGTTTTTGTCATTCTTATAGTCACGATCTTTTCCCACAAAAAATTGAGTGGTCCCGATGCCGTAAAGCTGGAGCTGCCGAGCCCGGATTGGGATGCGGTCACTTTCAGAACGGCTGACGGTGTTCGGCTTGCGGGTTGGTATGCACCCTCATTAAACGGCGCGGCTGTTGTCATGCTGCATGGATTTGGTAATGATCGTCGCCAGGTTCTTCCGGAAGGCGGAATATTGCGACGTCAAGGTTATGGTGTTCTACTCTACGATACCCGGGGTCATGGCGAATCGGAAGGCGTGAGAAATGGCTATACCGATGCCGAAAAATTAGATTTAAAAGCAGCGTTGGATTTTCTCGCGACGCGCAGCGAAGTTGATAAAAGACGGATCGGAGCTTATGGCTTCTCCATGGGATCGTATATTCTTGCTCGCCAGGGCGCAGATGATGCACGTCTTGCTGCATTCGTTTTAGCCGGCGCACCGACGTCTTTGAAAGAAATCATGCCGCGCTTAATGCCAAGGCCTGTGCTGATTATTGCGGGGGGATTGGACCAGACGGTTCCGCCCCAGGATTCTGAGCTGCTCTTTCAAGCGGCGAAAGATCCCAAGGCGATACAGACATTTGGAAAAGCACGGCACGGTGAGTACTATACGTCGGAGCCTGAGCGGTTTGAGAAGATGCTGACCAATTTCTTCGATTTTACCTTGGCGAAAAAGCCGAACTAGGAGTTGGCAAGCTTAGTCCACACAGGTCTGGATTCTTCTTTTTTATAAGGCGGCGGCAGTTTCACGTCCGTCGCAAGTCCCACCAAACGCAGCAAACGAATCAACATCCAGGTCGTATCGATTTCCCACCAACGATGACCCGCAGGCGCAACGTTTGCATGGGCATGATGATTGTTGTGCCAACCCTCACCAAATGTGAGAAGGCCGACCCACCAGCAGTTCGTTGCGCGATCATCGACCTCATAGTTGCGATAGCCCCAGATATGCGCTGCGCTGTTTACAAACCATGTTGCATGATAGATTGCGACCACACGGACCCAAACACCCCAGAGCATCATGCCCCAGCCGCCGAATACCCATAATAGAATACCAAGACCGACCTGCAGACCAATCAAAAACGTGTCGCTCGACATGAAAAAAAGTACCGGATCTGCCGCTATATCGCGCGCAAATTTCTTCTGGATTTTGATGTCATCACGTGTTGAATCGTTATAACACGTCCAAAACATATGACTAAACCAGAAACCCCGCGACGAGTTATGGGGGTCTTTGTCATGATCGGAAAACGCATGGTGCATGCGGTGATGGGCAACCCATTTAAGGACCGATCCTTGAAGGGCAAATGTTCCCGCTAGGGCTGCAAGATACTCAATCCACTTGGGAACCTTGAAGGAGCGGTGCGTAAAAAGACGATGAAAGCCAAAGGTGATTCCCATTCCGGAAATGACGTAAAATATGGCAAACGCTGCAAACGCTTTCCAGGAAAAGTGAAAAAAACCAATGATCGCCAAAACGTGGGCTATCGTCAGAAAGATGATAATGCCCCAATCGAACTTCTCCGCTCCGCGAGGAGCAAATTTCTTTTGTACTGTGTTCATAAAAAAATCCCTTCCTTCGCCTTATCGGTGTGATCCCGAAAGGGATCCTGCCAATCTCAATTATAGCGCGAAGAAAAGGATGCAAATGTAATAGTCGTGTAAATTCTCGCGACCTACTCGCCAAAGTACTTCATGCGTAGTTCCTTGATTTTTCTGCTAAGTGCGTTTCTTTGGTCATGTCCAACCACGTTGAACGCCATGACAACGCGTCTATTCGTTGCACGTGCTTCGGCGCTGTCTTCTTTGACGAGCGGACGGGTGGGGCCGAAACCCTCGGCTTTTACTTTTACTGAAGGTGCGCCTGCCGCAATCAAGACAGTACGGACTGCATTTGCACGGTCTTTGGAAAGTTTCATGTTGTAGGCAAGTTTACCGTTGGCATCGGTGTGACCCTCCACATCAATTTCCTTAAAGAGTTCGGGACTTTTTTGCAGAAAGGCACCGAGTTCCTTTAGGAATCCTAAAGCTGGTCCGGTCACTTCAGAACTTCCGCTTTTGAAATTGATGATTTTATCGGCGAGGATTTCTTCATAACGATCCTCAACCACGGGAGCAGACGTAGGAGCTGGCATGGGTGCAGGCACCGCAGGCTCTTTAGGAAACTTGAATGTACGACCCAAGGCAAACCCGGCCGTTAGAAGATAAACCCGGCGGAAAGGAACATTGAGATCTGTGGTTAAACTTACGTCGAGGCGGCGAAGGTAATCTGAATCACGCGCCATGCGATATACAACCTGCGGTCCAGCAAAAAACTTGGTCGCTTCGTCATGATCCTGACTGAACGACAGAGACGTTCCGAATAGAGTGCGCACCAAAAGTCCGGCTTCCAAAACGGATGTTATCCGATAACGCGCAGCGATTTCAAAATCACCGGCGCGCGTTTCGATCCGAACGTTTTTTTGTTGTTTGACAGTGTTGGCGATTTCACCTGGAAATTGTTTTTCGCCGCTGCTGTAGATGCGGTTGTAAAAAAAACCGCCTCCCGCTTGCAACACCCAGTTGTCGGTTGCAACTTCGCCAAAGGCGGTCAGGAGCAAATGATAACCGTTCTTTTTGGTTTCGGCACGACTCCCTGGGTCGATATGAGTATAACCGCCCGCAATTTCTCCGAAGAGACTGGCTTCCTCAACGGGCGAAGCTAGAGCCGTTTGCGGCCGAAGGCTCAGCACCGTAGCAGCGATCGTTGTCAATAAAGTGGGGTGGAAACGTTTTGGTTTAAGCTTTTGTGAATGCCGATCCATGGCATCTCTCCTTATTCATCATGAACGAGGTTGAACTTCTATCGCGACTCTAACGATCAGGGAACGACATAACTCACATTCAAGTTGAGGTCGATCTCTGTGTGACGACAGTCGGAATCGTCATTGTCACCGGTCGTAATCCATTCAAAAGTGAGGAGGTTGGTATCCTGCAGCACTTCGGAAAGTTTCAGGTTCATTTCACTCCCAAAGGTCATTTGAATCTGGCCTTGGGTCTCCGTGTTTGGAACGCTGCATTGGCTCAAACCTTCCGCACCGCCCGCGCAAAAAACGGGACGTGCCTCGTTTGAGATGTAGGGCTTGTTCACTAAGTTCGCCCAGGAGAATGTCTGGAAAAAATCCTTCTTCGGAAAGTATTCCGAATAGTCTTTGGTCGCTAAAAGAAGTTTTTCGTTAACCGAGAAAAACATTTCGTCATCGTATCGCATGGCCGCAGGCTGATGGGCGATGGCGAGGCTGCAAATTTTGGCGCCGACAGGCAAGGTCACGAGCTGGGTCTGTTTTAGGTAAGCGCGGAAAAAGCCGTCTCTGCGCGAGAGGTTTTCGCCTGTTCCCCACGAACAATTCGTGCCGGCAGGAATTTCAGGGAACACAAGCGCTACTTGCTTGGATTTGATCGCAGATACTGATTGACACAAGAGTGACAAGCCAGTTGCATCAACGCCCGTTCCGATGGTCCCATTGCCAGAGGCCGAACCCGATGTGGCTCCTGATGATGGAGCGCCGCTGGCTGCATCACCGCCACTTGCATTTCCTTGACCTGCTACGGCGTCACCGCCACCACTGCCGCTAGCCGCGCCAGTCCCGAGTGAAGCATCTGCGACTTTCACCTTCGTATCGTAATTGACTGTTTCGCCACAAGACGTGCTGAGCTGTGCCAGGAGTCCTAAAGTTAGGACGTGCGAGAATAGATTTTTCATATGTATCGGTCCTCTAATAACTTCCCAAAAAGTCTATCGGCCGGGGGCAGCAAAACCTGAATATCGGAAAGAGTTTGCAGTATCCCCCTTGAAGTTCAGGGCTAATCAGGTAGATTTGCCTGTTTCTAAAATTATTTTAGAAATATCTCAGCCCACTTTTGGGCGATAAATCCGAAACCTGTCGAATTATTTGACAGTTTTAGGGGCCGCCGGAGGGTTATTGTGTCTACGGACCGCAATTTTGATGATTTATTTGAGCGTTTCCATCGCAACATCAAGGGATCCGACAAAGGCCGCCTTCGCGAAACTCTTATTCGAGAGGACCTCGAAACAGCAATAGAGTCTTTAAAAACACCGGGACTTAAAATCCTGGATGCCGGCTGTGGTTTGGGCGATATGAGTGTTTGGCTCGCTAAAATGGGGCATGTTGTGACATCCACAGACCTGTCGATCAAGATGGTGGAGCACACCCAAACACTGGCTCAGACCGAAGGCGTTACCCTTGACGTGAGACACTTGCCTCTGCAGGAGGTCTTAGACGGGAAAGAGCGTTATGACCTGATCTGCATCCATGCCGTAATGGAATGGCTTGCGCACCCCTACGAAATTTTGGATAAGTTAGCGGCCTGCCTTAATCCTGGCGGTTTTGTTTCACTTACGGTTTACAATTTGCACAGGACGATTTTTAACGGTCTGATCAAAGGCGATTTTTATAAAATATTGAATCAGAACTTCTCGGGCGAGTCGGCTAAAAGCATGACGCCTCCCAATCCCATCGAACCGGAACGGGTTGATGCTCGTCTCAAAGAGCTGGGATTTGATCTTGTGATTCATGCGGGGCTTCGGTGTTTTTATGATTTCATTACGCCTGAAGTCCGTGACAAACGGAGTTATGAGCAGATCCTGCTTTTAGAGCAACGCTACCGGAAGCTATCGCCTTATCGTGATATTGCGCGTTATGTTCATTTTGTAGCTCAAATTAAGGCTTAAGCTCTAACCGAGGCGAGTTTGAAGGCTTTTTGGACAGACGGAGTGCCGTGCAGCGATTCAAGGTGTAAAAGCCCAAAATGATAACGCGCCGCTCTCACGTAATAATCGCAAAAAGCTGCGTTGATCGCCGCACCACCAACAGCGCCCGCTATTGGGATCGCACCTGCAAGGAGCTTTTCGGTAACGGCGACCTCAAAACGTGCTGCAACTTGTGCAATAAACCGGGTGATCACACTTGATGTGCCCTTTTCTATCGCGCTGAATATTTCGCGCGCCGTATATTGGCCGACATACGCTGCGGCTTCGCTCATGATTTTGCCAAAGGCTATGCGTGAGGAAAGATAAGACGAATCCTCGCCGAGGTTGCTAGTCCCCAGACTAAAGACGTAAATGCACTGCATTTGAACGATAGGATCATTGATATCCTGGCCCCACTCTGTGGCCACGCTTGAGATCCCGCGCAGGATCATGGCTGTTGAGAGGGGAAGCTCGAGCGGTAAAGACGCTAATCCGAAAAACCCACCGATGGCCCCTGAAGCTGCAACACCCGCAGTATGAGCCCATCCTTGCACCTTCGCGTTATGAGCGACATGAGTCCAGTTCGAGATATCCTTTGGCGATTTTTTGATGGTGGAAACGGCCATTTTTAACGCTGTTTGTAGGGATTTTTCGACTGTTCGCGTCAGGAAAACCTGAGCTTTCTCGGGTAATTGAGACTGCAGCATATCGAGCGGTTTGCCCATGATTTTGCTGAGTTTTAAGACGAGACTTGGATGCTCAAGAAAGGCCGCAGCTTCGTTGATAAATTCTTCTTCTTTGTCAGTCAACGCCATGCGGCCCTCTTTTATAAAAAATTCAGTTTCTAGACGACGCGACTGATCCAGTGCACGTCTCCCAATGAAATACGAACGGGATGTGATTCACCATCAGCCAGAACTGCTGTGAGATCTTTTTCCTCGATCTCTGTCAGGCGTCCTGTCAGCTCAGATCCATCTGTACGAACGATAGTAACGAAATGACCTTTGAGGCTCGAAGCAGCTTCTAAACTTTCATCTATACCCATGATCGATCCCTTTAAAGCTCGTCAATTAACCTTCTTTATCGGACAGATTAACCATAACATAGGCGCGCGTCACATCAATGAGCGTTGTTCCCCAAGGAGCGAAGATAGAGCTGTTCGACCTTGGTGCGTGCCCACTGTGTTTTCCGAAGAAAAGTGAGGCTTGATTTGATACTAGGATCTTTTTTGAAGCAATTAACGGGAATGGCTTCGGCGAGATATTCCCAGCCATACTGATTGACCAGCGATGTTAAAAGAGCTTCAAGGGTGATGCCTTCAAGAGGGTTTTTCGGCTTTTTATCGTCGTTGTGTGTTTCGCTCATCGGGTTTCCATCCCTCAATCGAGAGTTTTGCGCATTTTGATACCATGCCGTCCCACTTCATAATAATCGGTCAAGACGTGATGCTGGCTAAAGCCCATAGAGGTATACAGTTGAATCGGAACATGCGCATCGGATTCCACTTCCAGATAAACATTTCGGATTTTTTTCTTTTTTAATTCCGCCAAGGCGTGCGTCAGTAATTGTCGTGAAAGTCCCTGGCCTCGAAAGGCAAGATCGACTGTCAAACTGTATATTCTGGCGTGAATTCCATCGCGAAAGCGGCGCCGAAGTACGATGAGCTGCGCGACGATTTGGTTATTGATTCGCATGAGCCAGACATCGGCCCTCGGATTTCTGAGGAGATCTTTGATCTGGCGTTCATGAAACGCCATGCCCGGATCAAAACAGCGAAGTTCGAGCGCGTAAACGGCCTTATGGTCCGATGAAGTGCCTTTGGCAATATCCGGCATGAGCATCCTAGCGCTGAAGGGGTTCTAGGGTGATTTGGAAAAGCGTCGCCGAATGACTGACTATCACGACCGGATCGCCTTCTGATTGTTCTAAATGGAGCGAATCCTGAGTTTTGAGATGAAAGGTCTGATCTTCATAAACAGCGGTTGCGATGCCTTCCGCCAACCAAAGGTAGGTCGTGCCTGAAGGGGAAGGACAAATCGTTAAACGATCCCGAACCGTCATAACATCAAGTTCGGCGCGAAAATGATCGCGATTTACCATAACATTGAAATCTTGAGCTCTGCCTTCCAAGCGACCCTCGGTTTGCCACTCCCCGCGGAACGGGTAAGGCGTGTTTTTATTCAGGGCTATGGAAGACTGCCCCTCATGAACGAGAATCATAGGTGAACCCGAGAGTTGGGTGATGATGCGATCGTAGCCGGGGAAGGTCGAGAACGGGCCTGAGCCGTCGAGCTGAGCCAGACTCAGGCGCCATTGAAAGGGCTCATCGATACGCGCATTGCGGGGGAAAATGGCGAGTTCTGTGGTCGAACCGCCGCCATTTTTCCAAGGCATGACTTTATAATCGCTGAGAGTCTGGTGAATAAGTTGATTCGGCATAAACAGACCTTAGGCTTTAGATATTGCAACTCACGGTCGTATCAGCTTTCACGGTACCCGTCACCGTAGGGTCGACCGGATTACGTGTTTTGCCTTTTAACATCGTCTGTATCATATCCTCGCAATGAACAGTGGCCGTGACTTTGGGCGGGACATAGCTGGTGGAGATCTTACAGACTTTTGAGTATGTGAAAGGATCGATAGTGTCGGCAGTGCGATACATATCGTATGTGTTGGCTGTAGCCGTAGCCGTATCATTCACGGCAAACTCAACCGAACAAACGTTGTATTTCTGGCCAACGTCGCCATCAACATTGTCGCCTGATTGCGTGCATGTGTAGGTCTGGCCCGTCGTTGAAAAGCCTTTGATACGGAGGTCCAGACGAGAGCCCGACTCGCCCGTGAAAGTACCTGTAAAAAACCCTGTATTAGCATCGCTTGAGCAGGTGCCGGCAGTCAAATTGTAAGCGGTGGTTGTCTCGGAAGCGAGCAGGCTTGTTTTAAGAGTTCCGTACTGGACGGCGGCAGCGGTAGTGCTGCTGGACTTGCCGCATGACGAAACAGTGAACATTGCACCGGTCATAGCCAAAAGAATAATTGTGGTAGACGACTTCATAGGTTTGCTCCAGTGATCGAGTGTGTGGTCCCTCTGGGGACCCGTTCCGTCTCAATTTCTGGATCAATTTACCATAAGTCTCGGAGAGAAGCATTATTTGCGAATGAGCAACCAGGACTGAAGACCATATTTTTTGATCGCGCTTTGGATCAGAACCATGGCACGCATGCCCTCAGCGTTGGCTTCACCGCCGCTGCTCGGGTTTACAGAATAAGTCCCGTCGGTGTGTCCATCAATCGCGTCCAGGAAAGCGCCGTTGCCTTCATAGGGACTGCTTCCCTTTCGACCGTTATACATAGGAGTCATCGCCGTATTGTTACCTAGGTACCAGCTCCCAACGGTGAGCATATTTTGCAGATATTCATTGCGTTTTGTTACGGCGTCTGTTCGACCTGAGACTTCATAGGCCTGGGCAAGCCGCCAGAGTCCGGCCGTGATGTTGGATTGGCCAAATTCAAGTTGAGGGTATCCGGGGGTGTTGTGGTAGCGAGCATTCCAGTTCGTGACCGCAGTGATACGATCGCGCGACCCTGCGTATTCGTTTGCCGAACTTTTGTAGTGGTACGCCTGATTAAAAAATCCATCTGCGGCAAGCGTCGCGGAGGCAAGGGCCGTTGTCGCTGCGGTTTTGTCGCCGGCTTCAAAGCGATATTGAGCATAGGTGGATAGGGCGTAAATTTCGAGTTCGCCCCAAGCGGACCAGTGACCATCGTTTGCATTGTCGACATAAATACCGTTTCGCCAATCGTCCGAGTGGTACTGACTCGCAATGAGATGACTCACCATAGAGCTCAGGACCGAGTTGATGGTATCGGGGTTCACCCGGTCATCGACGGTGTTAGGCGTGCCGCCGTCAACGGGAAGCTGGAACGTGTAGGCAGGGAATTCTTTTGATGTTTGAATCGCGCGCAGATATTCAGACAGAGCTGCAATCATAACCGAATTTTGTTTGACGTCCAGGGACCCGAGGTTTGATTGCGTCAGCGCAAAGTGCAGCATCCGATTAAAGTGATTTTCGATAAACTTCGCCAAAACGGTATCTTCGGCGCTGAGTGTTTTGGTGACCGCTGCTCGTTTTTGGATGAGAGAAAAAGCCTTTGCGAAAGCCCACAGGTTTCTGGCCGACCAGGCGTTGTATCCTTGATGGCTCGTTGAAATCACGGTTTTCACACCTGTTTTGAGTCCGCTTGGTTCGCCCGTTATCCTGTCGAACAGAGGCACATCATAAACAGTTGCCACATCATGGCCCACGGCATCACGAAGGTCATTCATGAAAATCGAATATTTCGGATGCGAACGATAGGGAGGCGCGCTGATCGCGCTCGTTGATGTCGGACGTATAATCAAACCGTCCGGATCACCTTGGGGATTGCCGGCATCGCGGGAGTCGGGATAGCGCCACCGCTTGTTGGTATCAAAACGCGCGAGGTAGTGTTTGTCCTGTTTTTGAATATCGTTGCTCGTAAAATGTTTCGAGGCGTCGAGCCAGGCGAAGTTATAGACGTTGCCCTGATTGGTGACCATATAGCCCAGAAAATTGAGCAGACTCCGTGCGTATTTATAGGAATTCTCATCCCCGGTGGCAAGGTATTGATCTATAATCGCTATTGCGCCACGCGCCGTGTCATCGACACAGGTGCTACCTTCGGCCATGTCCTGATAATGTTGCCAACCCGATTTTTTCCAGTCGCCCGCGGCTACCGTATTGTAGAGAATGAAGACCCGCATGTCCCAGCTCGCGACGGTTGAGAATGAGCCTGTTATAGTCTGATAATATGCAGAGTCCGGCCATGAGACGTTATTCATGTCGGTACGATTGCCGCTTGCTGTGCCGATTTTAAAATTAAAGCCTTCGCCGGCGCTCGTTCGCACGACCGGACTCATCCACATTAGATGCTCGAAGTTTACGGGAAAAGCCGCATAATCCACAAGAAAGTGTTTGTCATCGACAGTCACAGTGGGTGGGGCGTAAGGCACGGGTTGAACAGCTGTTGGTTGCGTGGATGCGGCCTGACTCGTCCCGGGCGGCTGCGCAGCAATAGGCGAGCTTCCACTGATGGGGCTTACACGATTTTCGGTAGATGGATCCACCGAGTCACCGCGATCGACATTGCCAGAATCATTGTTGGGAGCGAGATCAGGACGTTGCACAGCGTCCTTGCAGCTCGTCACGAGACTGAGTGAAACGGCGAGAGCTAATATTTTAATATTTCTCATGTGGAATACCCGAAAAAATGAATAGTGGTATCCACTTATCGGTCGTCTTGGAAATTACATGAGTAGGGGAAGATCCGGATGCGAAGGGACTTAATACTGTGATTCATATCAGTATGTTACAATATATTTAGAGTCTAAGGCGACCTTTCAGCAGATCTCTCGGGAAAGGGTCTGGTGGAGCCCATTCCCCAATGTGTTCAAGTATACGACCCGCGATTTTTCGATAACCCTGCGGCGAGGGATGAAGACAATCAAAAAAGTCGTCTGCGGTACCAAGGTCTAGATCTTTGAGATCGATCACCGTATCACCATGTTCAGCGGCCACGGCTATGATTTTGTTATCAAGATAAAGCCGGTGGGCTTTAAACACAGCAAACTGCTGGGCATTGTATTTATCACATTTTTCCGGTGAACTGGGCCAATAGGTGAGAAAAACAGCTCGTTTACCACGATTATGAATCGTTTTTCGCATTGCCCTTAAATGGGAGGCAACCTCTTCGTACCGTGCATCAACGCTGGCGGGATCACACATCTGCGCACAGCCATCCTTTGAAAAAATGTGGTTCCAGTCGTTGCCTCCATGGAGTAGAAAAACGACCTTGGCGGCCGGTACAGTGCGGAGTGCGATATCAGCGCGTTGGTCACCGTCAGCCGCACGCTCCCCGGGAATTCCAAGGTTTGCGATGGAATAACCTGAGCCCTGGGAGACGCGTCTGACCCATCCACCCGGAAGATCGCCATAACCCCAGGTCACGCTATCACCGAACGCAACCAACTCGGCTCGTGGATTCACATTGCAGGCCGTAAAAATGAGGCAGAGAGTGGCCAATGCTATTCGTTTCACCAAATCAAACCTCAACGTTTGGCAATTCCTATGAGGCATCGTACAATCTCATGGCAGCTCCAGCAAGAGCTTGAATCCATAATCCCCTGAGGGCAAAACCGTGGCTATGTTTGCGAGTTTGATCACGTCCGGTTTGACTCTGGCGCTCGGTGCTACGGGTCTGGCACCTTTCGCTTTCGCGGAATTCACAGACCGCTCCCCGAGTATCAATGGAACGGGCGAGACTCTTCCTAAGGGGCAATATGAGCTCGGTTTGATGGAAACGGATTATGGACTCACAGATGACTGGCTTATTCGCGCCCCTTCCGCGGCGCTGCTCGTTGGCTATGGCCGAGTGGAAGTCAGGCGGCGGTTTCAGTTTGAAAATGATGTTCGGCTCTCGCCCTATGTATTTGCGGAAACACCGCGAAAAATCGGTATTGGTGCGGATTACGGTTTTGGTTTTGGTTCTGGAAAAGAGCAGAGTCTGACCGTCGGTGCGCGCGCGCAATTCACTCCGCGTATGGAGCAGGTCAAAGCAGGCCCCCGCTCGCGAATTCATGCGGGAATCATTCCGAATATTGAGTATGATTATTACGCCCGTGGAAATGATTTTTATGCCGGAATAGCTGATTATATTCCCTATATCGGTCACACGTGGTCTTTTAAAGTGTGGCATGTAGGACTTATACTAAGCCCTTATACATCTATGATCCCATTGCCTTACGCTTATATCCGCTTTTAAGTCTTCGCTATTTTTCCCTCAAGTTTCATGAGCTTGCTACCGATAAGCAAGGATTATTGTTACCCGGGAGACCTTGTTATGCAGAAAAATATAAAACCGATTTCCTTTTCCTTTATTTTTGCTGTGACGCTGGTTTCCTTCATAGAGCTCTCGGGATGCAGCAACGGAACATCCGATTATCAAGCGACTCCGAAGAAATCCGGGGATGCAAATGCGGCGAGTGCCTCGCCCGCCGTCTCAAGTCAATCAACAGTCGAAACCGTTATCCCTGTTCCTAAACAACAACCTGTAACGCCCGCAGTTACGCCTACGTCCGCACCGGTAACTGCGCCTGTGATGGCGAGCTCATCACCTTCCCCTTCGCCTTCACCGACTGCTCATTCTACACGTCCTGTCCCTGAGAAAAGTCTTGGCTGCTCGGGCACCAGTGATCTGCCGGAAGGCTCAGCGACAGTGATGATCAACTCTAAAGCGTGGGCCTATACTGTCCGCAAACCGGCTGGATACAGCCGCGATAAAGTGTGGCCCCTGGTCCTCGCATTGCATCCCAACGGTGGCGATGCCTCCTACTGGGATGGCACAACGGGCGATCGTGCGATCCGTCCGCTGCTCGCACAGAAAGCGGTTATTATCGTTGCTCAGGCCTTGGGCAAAGACTGGCGAACCGATCTGCCGGCTGACCGCCTTTACTTCGATGCAGTTATAAAGAAAGTTAAGGAAGGTCTTTGTATCGACCAGAAACGAATTTTTTCGATGGGGTTCAGCGGTGGCGGTTCGTTTTCAGGTGATCTCGGTTGCAATCGGACGGATATTCGTGCCATTGCTGTCGGTGGGGCTGTTGAATATTTTGATAATAAAACCTGCGTGGGCAAGCCCGCTGCGTGGATTACAATCGGTGATGATGAAGCCGTGCCTGATCGCATCACATTTCGAGACTTTTGGCGTAACCGTAACACATGTGAAATGACCGGAACTCAATCCATCCCTTCCACGTGCACCGCTTATAAGTGTCCTTCGGCCGATACGCCCGTGACTTTCTGCAGCCATGTGGGAGGCCACGAGTGGCCTTCGTTCGGGACAAAAGCAGCCCTGGATTTCTTTTCGCAGTTCTAATGGGATTTGGAATCCAGGGTTTTATTGGTCATCGATATCGCAAGCTCGATAAAAACCTTCACATTCGGGGACGCAAACTTTTGGCCCGGATACACAAAGGAATAATGACCTCCATGCCGGACTTTCCATTTCTGTAACACGCTCACCCACGCGAGGATCATTTGGTTCCCCTCATGGTGATCGCGGGTGCGGGCGGCTCGGATATAGGTCGAACGGTCTTTGTCGACCATGTTATGGGTGTAGACATGGCTTCCTACGAATTTGGTTGAAGTTTCGAATCTCCTTTGGACCGCTGGTTCTCCGTGGCTTCATAGCGGAGAATTGGTGGTTTTTCCTAGCCTGCCTTTTTTCTTTTCCCTCTCGCCTTCGCCTCAAGCTGTAAATCTTCTTCAAACCTGAGATAATCCTGTCGTGATGCAAACGGTGTCGGCTTACAAGTGTTTTCGGTAAGCATCCGATCGAGCTTTTATTCTCTTAAAAGGTGTTGAAGTCATGAAACCAAGGGTTTTCAAATTCGGCGGAACGTCGCTGGCCACTGCGGAATCTCTCCTTAAAGTCATTTCCATTATACGCGCGCATGCTCCCCACCTTTGTGTTGTAGTTTCAGCGAGCAGCGGTGTGACGGATATGCTCTACAAGGTGTATTACGGAGCCCTCCGTGGGGAAACCCTTGAAAATGGGCCTCACCTTCATGCGATCGAAGATCGGCACCTGCAGATCGTAAAAGGTGTCATTCAAACGCCCGCGCGTCGCGAGAAGCTTGAAGGCATTATCAAACTGGCCATAGACGAGTTGAGGCGCATCAGCGATAGCCTCGCTATACTGCGGGAAGACACTCCGCGCGCACTTTCCCGTACCGTGAGTTATGGCGAGAGACTCATGGCGGCGATAGTCTCGGAAACACTGTTGGAACAGGGTTCAAAAGCGCTTTTGGTTGATTCCTGTCGCCTGATTAAAATGAGTAAGGATCGTCAGGACTACGCTCCCGACGATCTGCGGTCTAAAGCTGCCACCCTCAAAGAACTGACGCCTGTATTTGAAGAGGGCAACATCGCAGTGATCCCTGGGTTTTTTGGCGAAGGTCCCGAAGGCGAAGTCATGATACTGGGACGAGGGGGATCAGATTATTCCGCCACACTCCTCGGTTCGTACCTTGAGGCGCACGAAGTCTGTCTCTACAAAGAGGTGGATGGCCTCATGACAGCCGATCCCCGGCATGTCTTCGAAGCGCGCGTTCTTTCCGAACTCCATTATCGGGAAGCGGCTGAGCTTGCCTATTACGGTGCCAAGATTCTGCATCCTCGCGCGATCATTCCGCTCGTTGCCAAAAAAATTCCCCTCGTTATTAAAAATACGTTTTTCCCTGACAAACCAGGCACGCGGATCGACGGCAATGTCGTTGAAAGCAGCTTTCCCGTCAAAGCATTAAGCTATATCGATAAACAGGCTTTGATCGCGATCGAGGGCAAAGGCATGATGGGGGTCCCTGGCATTGCCTCCAAAGCGTTCGGGGCAATGGCAACACACGGCATCTCAACATCGTTCATCACTCAGGCGTCGAGCGAAGCCAGCATCAGTTTCGTCGTCCCCGGAGAACAGGCTATTCAGGCAAAAAAAGCTTTGGAAGAAGCTTTTCACTTTGAGATCGAGCATCAGCTGATCGATGACGTCAAGGTCCAGTCACAGGTTGCGGTCCTCGCCGTCGTCGGGCTTGGGATGCGGGGAACACCCGGTATCGCTGCGCGGGCGTTTGCCTGCATCGCGCGTCAGCAGATCAACATCATGGCGATTGCACAAGGCTCGTCTGAGTTGAACATTTCCGTTGTGATCGAGCAGGATAATGCGGCGCGAGCGCTGCGAACTTTGCATAAAGAATATGGACTCGAGAAACTGCGGGCGATTGCTCATCGGAATCCGCGCGAACTGAATGTCGCAATCTATGGTTTCGGTCAGATCGGGCAAACCCTGGTCAAACAACTTCAAGAGCAAAAAGACTACCTGGAACAAAGACTTAAGCTCCATTGCCCGATCATCGGACTCGTCGATCGTTCGGGTATTGTTGTCGCCGAAAAAGGCTTCACCCTTCTGGAGCAGCAGGCCTACCTCATTACAAAAAGTTCGCGCAAAAAACTGCGCGATGATGAGTCGCTGCAAAAAGTGAGTGAGCAGATGGACGAACTCCTCTGGCACGGTCCATGGGACAGGCGGATTTTTATTGACCTCACGGCCATCGAATCGGCGCCGATGATTCGCAAAGCCCTAAGCAGTGGTTTTCATGTGGTCCTTGCTAACAAAAAACCTCTAGCCATTCCATACGCAGACTATAAAGAACTCTTCAAAATCGCTGCGGATCATGGCGTGCAGCTTCGTTATGAGGCGACAGTCGGCGCGGGATTGCCAGTCCTGGATACAATCGAAAAGTTGACGACTGCTGGCGATAAAGTTCTCGAGATACTCGGTTGTTTTTCAGGGACGCTTGGTTACCTCATGACGGAATTGGAAGACGGCACCCTATTCTCGGACGCAGTTCGACAAGCCTTTGAGAAAGGGTATACCGAACCTGATCCGCGCGACGATCTCTCTGGTATGGACGTGGCAAGAAAAGCGTTGATCCTCGCGCGGAGCATGGGTATTGCCGTGGAGCTTGGCGATATAGCACTTGAGCCATTATTTCCCGCGGCTTTGAGTGATGACGATCCCATGGTATTCCTAGGCAATCTGAAAGCGCTGGATCAGCAGTATGCCGAACGCATGGCCACGGCCAAAGCCAAGGGCTGTTCACTGCGCTATGTCGCCAGGATAAGTCCAGAAAAAGTCTCGGTCGGTGTCGAAGAGATCAGTAAATCCGATCCGCTGGGTCGCCTTCGTGGAACTGATAATCAGGTCAGTATAAAAACGATGCGCTACAATTCCAACCCTCTTATCGTCACCGGCCCGGGTGCCGGGTCTGAGGTCACAGCGGCTGGCGTTCTCAATGACATCATTACCATAGCAACCAGTCAGGTCCATGAGGTCCCCCATGAAATTTAGTATCTTTGCTCCCGGAACGATAGGTAACGTTGCCTCTGGATTTGATATCCTCGGTCTGGCCGTCGACGGCCTCGGCGATACTTTTCATTTTGAATCGAGCGATACCTATTCTATCAAGGTCTCAGGCCGCGATGCCGCTGACATTCCACTCGATAGTCAGCAGAATGTTGTGACCATCGCCGCCGAATCGTTCTATAAATTGTTCGGTCAACGGGCTCAGCCTTTTTCCGTTCACATCGATCGCGCTCTGCCAATGTCAGGCGGCCTAGGAGCCAGTGCGGCCTCCTGTGTTGCGGGTGCTCTTGCAGCCGCTCGTTTTGCCAAGGCCGGTCCCTGCTCGGACCTCATACTTCAGGCTGCCCTGGATGGGGAAACAGCAGTTGCAGGTGCGCACCTCGATAATATCGCGCCGTGTTTTTATGGGGGGCTTACTCTCGTGCAGGATACCGATGCTCTCGCGGTTTACAAAATTCCCATGTTAGCTGAGCTTTGGATTGTTTTGGTAACCCCTCCTATCCGTATCAAGACCAAAGACTCCCGCGAGGTCCTAAGACCTCAGCTTTCAACTGCGGAATGGACCAAACAAATGGCTCACTGCACGACTCTCGCTCTGGCGCTTTCGCGGGGCGATAAGGAACACATTGCTTACGGCTTGACGGATATCTATGCGGAACCTTCGCGTAGGGCTTTGATTCCCGGGTTTTTGAACGCCCAAGAGGCGGCAAAGCATGCTGGCGCTTATGGATTTTCCTTAAGCGGCAGCGGTCCCACGTGTTTTGCCTTGTGTCCCAGTAAAACCGTGGCGGACGGTGTTGGGTGCGCGCTGCAAGCCGCATTCGGCCCAAAAGCCCAGATGAATATTGTAAGGCCGCGTCTGAAAGGGGCAGAGGTATTGTCATGAATCAAACTCGGCTCTCATGCGTGAGTTGCGCGCGTACCTATCCTTTGTTTGAACTGCGTTATGAATGCGATTGCCTCGGACTCCTTGAGGTTCTTCATGAGGAAAAAGGCCTCGCCGAGCTAAAATCCAAGGCCGATCTGAGACTTGTAAGTCGTGAGCCCATCGACCGCAGCGGCGTTTGGCGCTTTCGGGAGGCGGTTGTGCCTCTTGAAAAACATGAAATCGTCACGCAGGGCGAAGGCGGCACGGGATTCCATCAGATCGATAGCCTAAGGGCCTGGACAGGGTGTCAGGGGCTCAGCATCAAACACGAAGGCGAAAACCCTACAGGTTCGTTCAAAGATCGCGGGATGACGGCCGCTGTAACGATCGCTAAAAAACTCGGCGTGAAATTACTTGCCTGTGCTTCGACCGGCAATACAAGTTCGGCCCTTTCCTCCTACGCGGCGCGCGCCGGCCTCCAGGCTGTGGTTTTTTTGCCAAGCGGCAAGGTAAGTCTCGGAAAAATGGCGCAAACTCTCGGATATGGAGCGCATGTCTTAGCGGTGAAGGGGGATTTTGATGACGCCATGCAGATCGTCAGGGACCTCGCGCGAGCCGGTGACGTGTATATGGTCAATTCTTTGAATCCGTTTCGCATTGAGGGCCAGAAAACTATAATCTGGGAAATTTTGCAGGATATGAATTGGGTTGCGCCTGACTGGATAGTCGTGCCAGGCGGAAACCTCGGCAACACCAGTGCCTTTGGAAAAGCGATCGAGGAGGCGTTTGCCTGGGGCTGGATCAAAAAGAAACCGCGCCTGGCAACCATACAGGCCGCAGGCGCCAATCCTTTTTATAAGAGCTATCTCAATGGGTTTCAATCTCTGGAATCCATGCAGGCCGAAACCATCGCCACAGCGATACGCATCGGGAATCCCGTGAATTTCACCCGGGCGAGTCGGGCTATAATCAATACGCGCGGTGTTGTTGGAGAAGTGACTGACGCGGAGATCCTCACCGCTAAAGGCGCTATCGATCGCTCCGGACTCGGCTGCGAACCGGCCAGCGCTGCGACCTTAGCCGGACTTAGACAGTTGATACAGAGCGGGGTTGTGAAATCGAGCGAAACTGTGGTTGCGGTCCTTACGGGCCACATGCTCAAGGATACCGACGCAATTTTGAAGAGTCAGAATCTTGAAACCGAAGAAGTTGCGGCTGACCCCAAGGCGATCCAGCTTTCGCTCGATCGCCTGAGAGCCAGAAACTAAGATTTAGTTAGTGTGAACCTCGAAGGTCCCGCCTTCGATCGTATAATCGGCCCAAGAGCCTTCTTGGGCCGAAAATCCGCTGATCATGGTATTGCCACCTTCGTGGCTCAACTCGCAGACTTCCGTTAGGAAAAACTGACTATCTTCAGCAGCTACGACTTTAAATTCGTCGTCGATGAACAAACGAGCCTGAACAGCCGACCAGTCCTTGATCGTAAGCGTGACGTTGTCAACGCTAGTTTCCGCTTCGCCGTCGATGAGATCGGCGCGATTGCAACGTATTAAAAATGCACGACCTTCAGGATTCACAACCATTTCTGTGACTTCTGAATTTTCGAAGTTAAGTTGTTCGAGTTCAGCGTCATTTAAGCGTTTCATAAAAACTCCTCAGAGAGCGGTGGTGGCCTTCTTTACACGAAAAAAGGACACCTGTCCTGCCTCATCTTTGTCAATACCAGTTCAATTCTAGAAAATGTGAAAAATTCCTGCGAACTGCAGTTTTCGCTGAAAAAAAGCCTGCTTATTCAGTTGCTTCCCGATAAACTATTCTAACAAGCAGTTCCTTTTCGGAGGCATTAAGGAGAAGCTTACTCGGAGAGCTAAGTGGAGTCCTTCCTCGAGCTATAGATCGGGATCATCAATGCACAGATCGAAGTATTTAGCGCTGTTAACAATGGCTGCCGTCCAGACCGGTTGTCTCTCGACGCTCCTCGGGACCAAGGAATCGCGTAGCAAAAACTATCGAATGCCGGCTCCCGGAGCGGGTTGGGAGGCAATCGATCCTGCTGAAGCGGATGCTGCCTACAGAAACAAAGTCGACAAAGCAATCCTTAATGTGAGTTCGGTTTGTGCCGAGGAGCGGTTTCGATCCCTCGAAGATTTGTCGACCGATGTCCTCAAACAATTGCCTGACTACTCAGTGATTAGTCCTGGCCAGGCAACCAATGTTGATGGGCATCCGGCGTTGATCACCGAAGTTCGTGGTGCGGTTGACGGCGAACCTTTGAGCGTACGACTCGCTGTTATTCGCACGCAAGAGTGCGTTTATGACATTATCCTTGCTGGTTCGACTCTTGATCCGAGCAGTCGCACAGGATTTGATAAGGCCCTCACCGGCTTTCATGATGGCACAAAACAATGAAATCAGCAGCGCATGGTATCCGCATTTTACTGCTCAAATTGGGGGCTCCTCTGGCGCGAGGCGGTCAAATCACGTATGAGTTCATGAGCCTGGTTGGGGATTTCATGAAGTCGATTCCAGCGGCTTTGATGGCGCCTGGCGTAATTGTGGAACGGTTTTTTTCGCTCGTTGTCAGTGCATGGTTTCTCGTAGCCATTACTTCGTTTGCGGTCGGCGCGGCACTTTCCCTGCAGTTTGGGCAAGGCATGTCGCGGTTCGGGGGCAAACTCTACGTGCCCAATATTGTGGCGTTCGCTATCGTGCGCGCTCTTGGTCCCGTGTTCGCCTGTCTCATGGTTGCAGCACGCTCCGGTGGTGGGGTCGCAGCGGAGCTAGGTTCCATGAAGGTCACGCAGCAGATCGATGCGCTTAAAGCTCTCGGAGCGAACCCGACGGAGAAACTCGTTGCGCCCATCGTCATCGCTTTGTTTATTGGAATGCCCGTGCTGACATTTATCGCCGATGTTGCGGGAATTACAGGCGGCTTGCTTGCAGCAACGGGAAGCCTTGGAATTGCCCCCACACTTTATATCCAAAAAACCGTGGAATCGATCGAGACTGTTGAGCTTGTCATCAGCCTTGCGAAAACCTCTGTTTTTGGAGGAACGATTGGACTCATTTCCTGTTTCATAGGCATGCGGACAACGACCGGAACCTCCGGCATCGGTGTTGCCACGACTGCGGCTATAGTCGCAGCCAATATCTTTGTTTTGATAGCCGATCTGCTCGTCACCAAAGTCTTATGGATACTCCAATGGTAAAAGAGCAAAAAGACGTTCTGTTAACCGTTCGCAATCTCGAAACGCGGTTTGGGACCCGGACTATCCACCATGGTCTCGATCTCGACGTTTATAAGGGTGAACTGCTTGTTTTATTCGGCGGCAGCGGAACAGGGAAAAGCACCCTGCTTCGCGCGATCATCGGTCTTGATCAGGCTGCAAGCGGTTCCATTCGCCTCGGCGACCAAGAATTGCTCGAACTCGACGACAAGGGCTGGCGCGATGTAAGAAGGCAGATTGGTTACAGTTTCCAAAGCGGGGCCTTGTTTGATAGTTTGACGGTCGGAGAAAACCTGGAATATCCCTTGCGCGAGTTCACGCATCAGAATGCCAGCGAGAGAAAAGCTGCGGCGACGGCGATGCTCAAACGCGTGGGACTTCCGGGAATCGAAGATCTTTATCCCTCTCAGCTGAGCGGCGGTATGCAGAAGAGAGTAGGTATGGCCCGCACTTTGATGCTTGATCCTGCCCTTATACTTTACGACGAACCAACGGCAGGTCTTGATCCGGCGAACTCAAAAATGATTGCCGAACTCATGCGAGAGCTTAAGCAAAGCGGTAAGACGGGGATCCTCGTGACTCACGACGTACCGTGTGCTCTGTCGGTGGGCGATCGTATTGCCTATCTCCATGCCGGAAAAATCAGTGTAGTCCAAACCCGTGAAGACATCGACAAATCGCCAGATGAGCATATATCAGCTTATATGAATGGAGAAATAGAGTGAAAGTTGCATCGGTTAAAACCAGGATTAATCTCGGTGTTTTTGTACTCTGTCTGGCTATCGTCGCGGCGATCTGTATCGTCGTCGCAGGGGACGAGGTGAGTTTTTTCAAACGAACGCAATCCTACAGGTCCGAATTTGCGAATACTGCAGGCTTGGTTGCGGGCGCACCGGTGCGCATGGGAGGGGTGGAAGTCGGTCGGGTTGCGAAAATCAAGATCGAGCCGAAAGGCGAAGGTATGGTCATTGGTGCTGAGCTGCGGATCGATAGTCCTTACTTCGAACTGATTCGTGCCGATGCCTCGGTCACGCTTGATACGCAAGGCCTTCTCGGCGATAAATTTGTGGCTTTGAACGCAGGAACGGCGACGCAACCCATGCCGATAGGCGCTCTCATCGAAACCAAAGAAGTTGATGGTCTTAATAAAGTTGTCGAGCAATCCAAGGCAATCATGGAGACCGTCAATAACACAACCAAAAAAATTGATGCCTTTACGGAAAACCTGCCTGACTCGACTTCGATGAAGGCCGTCGGAACGGATTTCGCGGCATCAGCACGCGCCATGCGTATTTTGATGACCCGCATGAGTGCCGACGATTCGGTTATTTCCGCACTGAATGACAAACAATCCAAGGCTATGCTTAAAAACAGTCTGGCAAGTCTCGAAAGCGCGGCGGCTCACGCGGATTCCATCGCCAAAAAAATCGATTCGGGGCAAGGCACTCTCGGTGCATTGATTAACGATCGTACGCTCTACGAAGATATCCGCAGCATGCTGGGGCACATCGATCGCGGTAAAATCGCGCGCCGTGTCTTTATTGAAGCGGGGTCTAAAGAAACACAAGGAACCTCAGCTCCGGCCATACCCAAACGCTAAGTTCCGCTGTTGCCAGTGTCCGGGCAAGATATTATCATAGACCTCTAATATCTTGCTTTTTTGACACATGATAGGAGCGGAGATGATACTACTCAATCCGAAAAAATATGCGGCCTCGCTCGCGAACAAAGACCCAGCCACCCAAAAGCTCCTCGAGAAAATCATCGCTTTTTTCGAAGAAAAAGGCCTGAAAAAGATTAAAGAGGATGATCAGTCCAGTGTTTGGTATCAGGATTTCCTGGATTTTGTTCGAAAGGAAAAGATCTTTGCGACTTTCCTGACCCCCTCGGGATATGGCAAAAGTGATAGCCGCTGGGATATGTCCCGCATTGAGCAGCTCAACGAGATCCTAGGTTTTTATGGCCTTTCCTACTGGTATACCTGGCAGGTATCGATCCTCGGTCTCGGACCGATCTGGATGAGTAAAAACGAGGGCGAGAAAAACCGTGCGGCCAAGGCTTTGGAAGACGGCGGTCTTTTCGCGTTTGGCCTTTCGGAAAAAGCCCATGGTGCCGATCTTTATTCGTCAAGCATGAAGCTGACGCCTCAAGGCGATGGTTTTGTCGCCAACGGAAGCAAGTATTATATCGGTAACGGAAATAAAGCCGCGATGGTCTCCATCTTTGCTAAAAACGCGGCTACGGATGAATACGTGTGGTTCACAGCCGACCCTAAACACCCGGCTTACGCCCACCACAAAATCAGCACATCCGGCGTTCGTCAGGCTTACGTGGCCGGGATCGATATCAAAGATTATCCGGTAAAAAAAGAGCAGATTCTCAGCCAGGGTCCTGAAGCCTGGGATGCCGCTTTGAACACTATTAATGTCGGCAAATATCAGCTTGGGTGGGCCTCGATCGGCATCTGTACGCATGCTCTTTACGAAGCGATGAATCACGCAGCCAACCGAACTCTGTACGGGAAACAGGTGACGGACTTTCCTCACGTGCAGGTCCTCTTTACCGAAGCCTACACGCGCCTCGTCGCAATGAAGCTTTATGCTTTAAGAGCCTGTGATTACTTCCGGGTGGCCTCCGAAAATGACCGTCGCTACCTCCTTTATAATCCTATCCAGAAGATGAAAGTCACGATGGAAGGTGAGACTGTGGTTGAGCAGCTTCATCAGATCATTGCCGCCAAGGGATTTGAACAGGACACATATTTCGAGATGGCAATTCGTGACATTCGGATGCTGCCTAAACTCGAAGGCACTGTTCACGTAAACGTCGCTCTTGTGACGAAGTTCATGAAAAACTACCTGTTTTCACCCAAGGATTTCCCGGAAATTGGTAAGCAAGACCAGCTAACCAACGATAGCTTTCTGTTCGATCAGGGCCCAACCAAAGGCCTTTCTCAGGTTGCTTTCCCTGATTACAATCGGTCTTTCGCGGGACACACAGGTCCTAACATCACGATCTTTAAAGAGCAAATCGAGGCGTTCAAGGCGTTTCTTGCCAAAGGCACACCAACCGAAGTTCAATCCAAAAACATGGATTATACGCTGCAGTTGGGCGAGCTCTTTACTATGATTCCGTTTGCGCAGCTCATCGCCGAAAATAAATCGATCTATAATATCGACGAAGGTTTGTTTGACGAGATTTTCAAGAATTTCGTCACTGACTTTTCGAAGTATGCTGTCCGCTTCTATACGGGTCAGGATAACGATGAGAACCAGCAAAAACTGATTATGAAAATGGTCCGCAAACCACACCTGGATGCGAACCAATTCAAAAAAGTCTGGGATACCTTTGTTTATCCGATCAAAGGCCAGTACTAAAGAGAGGCTTTTTTCTCAAGATAATAATCGTAGTTCCCCTCGTATGTTCTGATCTCACCATCTCGAATCTCGAAGACACGATTGACAATTTCCTTCAGGAAATGTCGATCGTGGCTTACGACGAGGACAGTTCCATCAAAAGCCTGGACGGCTCTCAAAAGCGTTTCCCGCGATTCTATGTCCAGATGGTTGGTTGGTTCGTCGAGAACCAGCAAGTTGAGTGGACTAGCCAGTATGATAGCGAGTAACACCCGGCTTCGTTCTCCGCCCGATAAGATTCCGATTTTTTTGTCGACATCATCTCCGCTGAACAAAAATGCGCCGAGGAGGTTCCTGATAAACCCGATCGAGGCATCCGGCAAACGCCCCATGAGTTCTTCAACCACGGTATTTTTGGGGTTGAGGAGATCGAGGGCATGCTGACTGAAATAACCCACGCGCACGCTCGGGCCAATCGCGACCATGCCATCGGTTGGTTCTGTTTCGCCAACGATGGTTTTGAGCAAAGTTGATTTGCCTGCACCGTTTACGCCTGTAACAGCAATCTTATTGAGGCGTTCCACAACGCCAGTCACGCCACGGAACACGGGGCGCATGGTGCCATCGTCTTTTGCCCATTGTTTACCGAGTCCTGTCATGCGGACAACATCGTTGCCGCTACGGGGAGGGGTGGGGAACTCAAAAGCTATCGTTTTTGTTTCGGGTGGAGCCTCGATACGATCAATTTTATCAAGTTTTTTCACCCGGGACTGAACCTGAGCAGCATGTGATGCGCGTGCCGCAAACTTCGCGATGAAATCCTCTTCTTTGGATAACATCTCCTGCTGACGACGATGGGCTGCGATTTGTTGCTCGCGGCGAAGCTCTCGCTCTTTCAGATAATATTCGTAGTTACCGTTATAGACGGTGACCTGACGATGCGCGATTTCAACGATACGTCCGACGAGGCGATTCATAAATTCCCGGTCATGACTTGTCATCACGATCGCGCCTTTATAGGACTGCAGCCACTCTTCGAGCCAGAGGATAGTCTCAATATCCAAATGGTTGGTCGGTTCGTCCATGAGAAGAACATCGGGCTGGAGCGTAAGGATCCCCGCAAGCGCGATGCGCATTTTCCAGCCACCGCTAAATTGTTCGACAGGTCGATTATAATCGTCGGGGCCAATACCAAGACCGGTTAAGACCGCCTGGGCCCGTGATTCCAAGTCGTATCCATCGCGTTGTTGGTATTCCATCTGCGCGTCGCCGTAACGCTCCATCAGGGCGTTGAAAGCCTCAGGATCGAGAGTATTGGTTGCGCCGCTTGCCAATTGCTCTTCGACTTCCGCAATGAATGTGCCGAGTTCGGCCGTTTTGCCCGAGCTTGCGATAACCTGTTCGAGGGCAGTACAGCCACGCATCTCGCCGACATCCTGGGAGAAATAACCGATTACAGTGTTGGGCTGAACAATAATCTGCCCGCTATCGGCATGATCTTCGCCCACGATCAAACGAAAAATCGTAGTTTTTCCCGCTCCATTCGGCCCGACGAGGCCAATGCGGTCGCCTTCCCGTATGAGAAACGAGGCATTTTCATAAAGGATGCGTGATCCCTGGCGTTTTGTAATATTTGACAGTTGTATCATGATCGACAGACTCAATTGGTGTTATGGGCCATGAGTATAACGGATCAAAGGTGGCGAGTCACGATGTATTGGGTGGATTTCGGGGTGTCCGATGGGGCGATTATTTGGGGCTGAGATAGAAACGCGCAAACTAAGGCACAGCCTATTAACTGAGCCAGTAAATGGTACGTCCGGCGTCTAGTTTATTTCAGGCAGACTTTCTACTCGATCATTAACACCTGCAAACTCCACGTCCTTGATGCTGAGGTTTTCTTAGCCACAAAAAAGGCCTGATCCCAAAGGACCAGACCCTAGCTTTATACTTTCATACTGATCCTTACAGCTCTGCTCGTACGCGATGGGCAGCCTTAACCATCGACACCAAAGCCGGTTTGACTTCGGCCCATGAACGGGTCTTGAGACCACAGTCAGGGTTGACCCACAGTTGGTTAGGGTTCAAGACCTTCGCGGCTGCACGGAGGAGATCGACCATTTCATCTTCGGTCGGCACGCGTGGCGAATGGATGTCGTAGACACCTGGACCCACTTCATTGGGATATTTGTAGTCTGCGAAGGCTCCTAGCAATTCCATTTTCGATCGAGAGGTCTCGATGGATACAGCATCGGCGTCCATGTCGCCAACCGCTTCGATGATGTCATTGAATTCGGAATAACACATGTGCGTATGGATCTGCGTGCTATCCTGAACAGACGAAGCCGATATACGGAAACATTCGACTGCCCACTTCAAATACGCTTTCCATTCCGAACGGCGCAAAGGAAGACCTTCGCGAATTGCCGGTTCGTCGATCTGAATGATGCGAAGGCCTGCTTTTTCGAGATCCGAAACTTCGTCACGAATTGCGAAAGCGATCTGCTGACAGGTTGTTGCACGCGGCTGGTCGGCACGGACGAACGACCACTGAAGGATGGTTACAGGGCCTGTCAGCATGCCTTTCATCGGCAATTTCGTGAGGGACTGGGCGTAGGCCGACCACTCAACTGTCATCGCTTTAGGGCGCGATACATCGCCGTAGATGATGGGAGGCTTAACACAGCGCGAACCGTAGCTCTGGACCCAGCCGTTTTCCGTAAAGGCAAAACCATCAAGTTGCTCGCCGAAGTATTCGACCATATCGTTGCGTTCAAACTCACCGTGGACAAGGACGTCGATACCGACTTCTTCCTGCCATTTGACAGCTTCCTGTATTTGGCTTGCGACAAACGTGTTGTAAGTCTTGGCATCCGTTTTACCGGATCGATAGTTCGCACGCATCGAACGCACATCGGCGGTCTGTGGGAAAGAACCAATGGTTGTTGTTGGGAAAGACGGCAGATTGAGAGTCAGTTGTGCTTCACGCCTCGACGGGTAAGCGCTTTGACGTTTGCTCATGGCACCCGTGAGGCTCTTCACGCGGCTGGCGACCGAAGGGTTATTTACGCGTGTGGATTTTGCACGGGATTGAATAACGTTGCGACTCTCAGCAAAAGCCGGGAAATCGGTGTGACCCGCGTCAAGCGCTTTAGCGAGAACCGCAACTTCATCGAGTTTGTTGGTCGCGAAGGCAAGCCAGCTTTTGAGCTCAGCGTCGAGTTTGGTTTCCGTCGCGAGATCAACCGGACTGTGCAGGAGCGAACACGAGGGCGCGACGATGAGCTTGTCGGTGCCGCGTATGGCCGCAATTTTCTGCAATTGTTTGAGGCTCGCGTCGAGATCGTTTCTCCAGATGTTGCGGCCATCCACAACGCCTGCCGACAGATAACGGTCTTTTGGTAGCGTGTTGGCTACAGCTTCCAGCTGCTCTGGGGCGCGGACGAGATCGATATGAAGTCCGGCAACCGGCAAGGAACAAGCCAGATCAAGATTGTCACCGAGTGCCCCAAAGTAGGTCGCGATGAGTTTGCGTGGCGATACTGCAACCTTGGCAAGGCGCTCGTAGGCTCTTTGATAGGCCGTGCGGGCTTCGTTACTCAGGTCAAGAACAAGGCAGGGTTCGTCGATCTGCACCCATTCCGCACCACCGAGTTGCGAAAGTATGTCTTCGTAGACAGGTAGAAGATTGTCAAGGAGGCGGAGGAGTTGAGCGCCATCCTTTTTCGCGAGAAGCAAAAAGCTGACCGGGCCGATCAGGACGGGGCGTGTTTTAATGCCAAGTGCATTGGCCTCTTGAAAATGTTCCATAGGTTTGCGTGAGCTCAGGGCAAACGTCTCGCCTTCGGCGATTTCCGGCACGAGATAGTGATAATTGGTGTCGAACCATTTCGTCATTTCCAGTGCGGGTACGTCGATGCCCTGCGATTGATGGCCACGAGCCATTGCGAAATAGCGGGACAGGCCGGTATCGGGGAGTGACTTATAGCGTTTGGGTACAACGCCGACGAGAGCGGCAGCATCAAGAATCTGGTCATAGAGGGCAAAGTCATTGGATGGAATATGGTGGATGCCGCGTGCTTGTTGTTCATTCCAAGCGCGTGCCCGCAGGTCACTCGCAGTTTTTTGCAGTTCTGGTTCCGTGATTTTCCCGGCCCAAAAAGCTTCGAGGGATTTTTTCAGTTCGCGGTGTTGGCCCATACGGGGGAAACCAAGGTTGCTCGCAATCGTCATATCATATCCTTTTGTGGGTCTTGCTTGTCCTAGTCTCGTGAAGGTAGTAGTTTAGCGACGATTCGTAAAATTAAATGTATTGAAGAAGATGTGTAGTGAAACTTAACGATATAGACCTCAATAAACTCGCCCATTTCATGGAGGTTGTCAAAGCTGGTGGGGTCACGAAAGCCTCGCTGCGACTCAACCTCACACCTTCGGCCATAAGTCAGAGCGTGCGGAGTCTCGAGACCTCGCTCAACACTCAACTCTTCGACCGTGTCGGAAAACAGATGGTCCTCACGACAGACGGCCGGAGCCTAGTGAATAATTTGTCGCGTTATCAGGAGGGACTGAGGGAGAGTTTGTCGCTTTTGCAGGCCAGCAAGGCGATTGTCAAAGGCCGTGTACGCCTTGGGATCTTTTATGGTTTTTCCAATAGGCTCGCCGCCGAATTTCTCGCGTCGCTCAAACACGAACATCCTGAGCTCGAAGTGGACGTAATATTTGGAGCCCCATCGGAACTCGACCGACTCCTTCAATATAAACGTCTCGACTTCGCGATTAACCTGTTCAAAACGTCGAGCGAGCTACCCTTAACCGAGAAAAAACTCACGTCCGACGAACTCTGGCTCGTTTCCTCCCAGCCACCGCCGCGCCGTTCCCTCGGATTCAGCGAGCTTCGTAAAGCACCCTTTATCGACTACTATAGGAAGAGTCGCCTTATAGCTGCCTGGATATTCCATCACTTCGACAAACGCGTCCGCGATATCCCTATCACGATGTATGCCTCACATTCCGAGCTCGTCGTTCAGCTTATTCTCCAGGGCGTGGGGATCGGCATAGTCGCGTCCTCGATCGCCCGACCTTACGTGGCAGAAGGTCGGCTCTTTGTAATTCGAGGCAAAAAACACCAGCTTGAAAGCCCCATCTGGCTTAAAGAACATAAAGATGCCGGTAATAGTCCAGTCAAAACTCTGTTCAAGGAGAAAATGCTCGCCCACTTTCTAGTCGAATCGAAGAGGTAGGCATCAAAGCAAAACCCTCTCAGCCAGCGGCGGAGAGGGTCTTTATCGAGATCTAGAGGCGTCGAAACTTAGGGGATGAAGATTGGGCACATAGGGATCATCTTGCCCTTGACACGCACGTTAGGGCCGCCGTGGCCTGAGATAAGATCGTAAGTGATCGTCGGTATTGTGCCTTCGTATTCCATGTTGCAGCTAACGAGTTGAACGTCCTCTTCGGCGCCATCGTTCACCAAGAGTTCAGAGGACTTAATGAACAGGCTTTTGATTTCGGAACAGGCGGTGGAAGCATCGGCCAGAAAGCAGAGCGACTGCCAGTGATCTTGTTTGGCGAGACACGGTGTTTCTTCGTCGCCATTGGGATCACAATTCAGTTCCGAAGGCTGGTACAGAAAAACGGAATCGCCAACGCGTTCAACTTCCGAAGTGCGTCCGTCATTGCCAGCTTCTCGCAACTGAGTCGTGTGGGGAGCTTTTGCAGCCAAAGCTGTCGAGGTCAAGGCAAGGCAAAGTGCCAAAGCAAAATGTTTCATAGGATCTCCTGGTTATTGCAAAAAAGGTATTTCAGTCTTTCGACTGTGTGGGAACCCACTTGTATCAGGCTCTGAAATGGCGGCCAAGGGAATTTTGAAGTTTGACTCATGCCGTTCTTGCGTTTTATATAGGGCCTGCTCTTTGAGCGCGGAGTATGCATGCAGCCTAAAGTAACACACGATGAAAACCAGACGACGCAGCCCCATGTCAGTCATCCCGTTTTCAACAACTGGGATGTCATTGCGCAAGGCTGGTTCTTTGTCGGCAAGAGCCGGAACCTAAAGCCCGGTAAAATCATGCCTTTTGTCATCCATGGTCATCGACTCGCGGTGTTTCGGGGCACGAGCGGACAGGTCATCGCTCTCGATGCTTACTGTCCTCACATGGGTACCGATCTCACGATAGGCAAGGTCAAAGGAGATTCCATTGAATGCTACTTTCATCATTGGCGATTTGATGCCGATGGGGCCTGTGTTGATATTCCTTGTTTAAAAGAACGCGAAAGTGAGAGCATTCCGCCCATGGCGAAGACGTCGTCCTATGCCGTATGCGAACGTTACGGATCGATCTGGGTATACCCAGCGAAAAAAGCACCTAACCCTGTCGCTGAATTTCCGGATTACGCCGGTCTGGAATTAGATGTCTGGCTAGCCAGTAAAGAAACAGTCACCTGCCATCAGCATGTGGCCATGATAAACGGTCTTGACGCGCAGCATCTTAAAACCGTTCACAAACTTGATCTCGACATGAGTCTGACTGAAAATGAATCCTCCGATGGCCGGACGATCGAACTTATCCTGGAAGGCGATATTCCCGATAGTCTTCCGGGCAAGCTCGGACAACTTATGATGGGCAGACGTTATCGTTATGGAATGATCTATACCGATGCAAATATCGGCCTGCTCACCATCCTCCAGAAACTTCCTTTCTTCGGCACCCGCGCCCTGTGGCCTCAACTTCACATGATTTATGCGTATAAACCTCTCGCAGCAGGCTTAATGGAGCTTCAATCGATCTATGTGACCAAAAAACGCAGAGGTCCTTTGGGTTGGCTCTATTCCCGGTTGCTCTTGACGATAACGGTGGCACTTTTTCACGTCTTAAAAGCAGAGGACGGAAAAGTTTATGACAATATGCGTTTTTCCACACGTATCCTCCTGCCGATCGATCAACCCATTGCTCGTTTCATCGCGCATACCAATCGTCTCAAAGCGAGTATCTGGTCTCCCAAAAACTCAAGGCCATCCTAAACGGAACGGCCTTGCTTGAATTGTCTTTGGTTTAAGCTCAGTGCGCAGACGCCATCGTCCAGGTTCTGCCTAAGGTCGATTCAAAATGCTCGGTGATAATAGCCGCAAATCGCTTAGGATCGGATTTTTGATAAGCGCCGTGTTCCGCACCTTGGAAAATCACCATGCGCCGGGGAAATTGAGCCGCGTTGAAAACTTCATTGGCTCGGGCTAAGGGAACAGTTTTGTCGGCCGTGCTCGTGATGATCAATATCGACTGTGATCTCATTGCCTTCACTGCGTCCATTGTCGTGGACAAGTTCGATGACACGCCAAGAGCAAAATCGGCGATTTCTGCAATTTGTGCTTTGATTTTGCCCATGGTCCCGCCGCCGTTATCATCGACGGACAACTCGAAATTGCTGCTTGGTGTTGCAACCAGGATCAAGGACGAAATACGGCGATCCTTCGCCGCTGCACGAGCAAGGATGAATCCCCCACGCGAAAATCCATAACCTCCAATGCGGGTCATATCAACTTCGCTCTGTTTTTCAAGCCATGCGAGCGCTGCTCGAATGTCGAGGGTTTCGGTCGCACCAAAGCCTATGACGTCGCCACCGGACTCGCCATGTCCTCGCGTGTCATACATGAGTACACCGAAGCCCTTGGCTCTTAAAATTTCGGCTTCTGGAAGCAGCTGGTTCCTTGTGTTGCCGTAGCCATGGAGCATGAGAATAGTCGCGCCGTTGTGTGTCGGTGCATACCAAGCCGCAATTGCAAGACCATCTTGGGTTTGAAATCGAATTGCGGACCAGGCTTTTGGTTTTTGTGGCATGGAAAGATGAATGCTACGCATCGATACTTTTTCAACGTAATAAATTTTTGCTGTTTTATAAGCAGCCGCACTCATAACGAGAATGCTGAATAAAAGAGCTAAAAATCGCAAGTTTTTAGGGAGCAAGCGATTTAACAAAAGAGCGAATCTTCGCATTGTATTTTTCGCCTAAGAAAAGTGTGCAAAATTGAAGCTGCTCAATAATGCATAAGCTCAACAGGCGCAATGTTTAATTGTCACTCTGACCTAAAAGCTAGTTTATGATGTTTAAATCATTTTCTAATCGACTGATTCAAGCAGGGCAAAACCAGACATTTTTTCGATAAAACGCAAACAAAAAGAGGGAAGGACGCAGAAAATGAAACGCAGCAGCGGAGGATAAGGCGGAGTCCGGCCGAGCAATCTGGATTCGTCGGCCATGTATTTCATCGAGTGGATTTGCCAGGAAAGGGTGCGAAAAAAATCAGCCCAGTGGCGCGGTGCAAAAAGAAAAGGCGCGTTCACCATATCCTTCTTACGAGAGCCTCGCGCGGCGAGCTTCATGAATTGAGGCGAAAAATAGTCAACTATCCAAAGTTTGAAATGACTTTGCGCATGAAGATCATGAGCGAGAGCTGCGACGTGTTCTTCCGCAAGATAAGGCAACACGCCTTCGGTAAGAATCAAGGCCTTTTTGGTTTGGGCGTTGAGCTTTTGGAAAAGTGCTTTCCGAGCATCGGTCAAACTTAGATCGAGTGCGATGCGCTCCAGCTGACAGACGGGTCTTACATCACGGAGTTTCTCGGTTTTACTTTTTATGATCTTCTCGTAGTCAACTTCGACCCAGGTTAGATCCGCAGGAAGATCGAGGCGGTAGGGACGGGTATCAAGACCGGCTCCAAGATTGATCACCATATCAACGCCGTCGCGGATAGAGTCCTGGATGAAGCGATCTATGATGCAGGTCCTGATTACAACATACCACTCGGCTCCGATCATTGGGGTGGTCGCAGCGATTTTAGCTCCTAATTCTCCGGCAAGGCGGTTTGCCAAAGGGTCTCGGAAGAGGGCATCGGAACGAGCGGATTCGTTCGCGCGATAACTCGCAACCCAAGCAGCCGTATCAGTGACATCGGAAATGGATGTTTTACGCAAAAGCCTGCCTCCTCTATTTCTAAAGGGGCAGGCTACAGGATGCGCGATCATAAAGGTAGAAAAAGATCAGTAGTTGGCTGAGCAATAAGCCTGGACTTTGCGATGAAGGAGACCCATCCGCGTTACGGAATAACGCATCATGTTTTTATCTTCTTCCGGTGCTTCTGCGATATAGGCGGTGAGCTTTTCGACGTTTCCAGCCAGGACCTGCGCCGCGGCATCAGTTGCTGTCCGACAGGTCGATGCATCCGCTGGTTTGGTCAGGAACTTTGTAAAGGTTGTGGCATAACCGGGTGTTCTTGCTGTCGCAACGGGCGCTGGATGCCATATCGGCTTGGAGAGAACGTTGCCGACTAAGAAAGCGTCAATGACCCAATCAAGGTGGCCATCTATGAGTTTGAGTTCGCCCGGATCGAGGCCGAAGTCGAAATGGATCAATTTACTGCCGGGGATGAAGCCTAAAGTCGAAGATCCTTTGAGCAGCAAATCCACGATGCGAATGGTACCGCGAATACCAGTCTCAACAACGATGATGCCGACGAGGAGGGAAGCACCCGTTTGCATACTGGCATGGGGAGTGTAAATCAAGTTCAAGTTGTGCACGTTATCGCGCCGAATACCGAACTCGGCACGATACCCAATTTCGCCGCCGATAAATGCGGTCGCTTTTCCGAAGCCGCCGGGAATAAAATTGATGCTGACATCTTTTTGTCTTGTAATCGACTGATCAAAGCCCGCGAGAACGGAGCGCGACGCAACATCTGCACCGAACCAGCGGAAGTGCATATCGATCGAGAGCTTGTCGAGAGTTGCATCAGCACCCGTATCGATCATGTAACCTTTTTCGTCTTCAGCCGTTTTAAGGAGCGATCCCCCGGCATAGGATTTCATCCAGAATATACCGCTCAGTTTCCGTTCAGCCGCACCTTTTGCAAAGTCGGGTGAGATACCGAACGTGCCGTTGGATTCAATTTTGAAGAATTTTTGGTCACCAAAGGCGATGACTGTATTCCCGGCATCGATATAAGAATAAAGAGGCGAAAGTTTGGGTCGAGTTTTGATCCAGTGAACCAGGTTGAAGCGTTCATCCAGGGTTTGCTCGCCATCGGCTGGGGCTTCGGCGGTGGCTGCGCCGCCGACATCATCGTTTTCTGCTGCAGCTTCTTCACCCAAGGCCGCGGCATCATCAAGAACCGCAGTGCCAGATTTCGCAGCCGCTGGATCGGTGGTGCCATCGCCCGATCCTGTCGCAGATTTTGCGCCGAGACCTTCGCCAACTGTCACCTTTTTACAACCCGCGAACGGTGCGGAAGTTAAAAGGAGGAGTAGGAGGATGTGATCAAACCGTTTCATGGACGCTCCACTTCGCAAAAGTAAAGAGATTGGGCAGAAATTGTCGATGACTGCGTTCTATTTTCTATCGGATTTCCCCGGACTTTTCTTGATGCCACTTTTAGCTTATTTTATAACTCTCTGAAAAAATAGGGTTTATTACGGCAATTCTGGCAATAACAAAGGCGAATTAAAGAGAGTGGTGACGACGGTCGATAGAGTTGAGCTGCGATATGCTAAAATTAAAGCGTCCATTGGATCTGCAATAGAAGGAAAAGTCATGAATAAGCTACTTGGCGCCTTGATGGCTTTAGGTGCGGTTGGGGGATTGGTTTATGTCCTCACGATACCTAAAAGCGGAAGCGACAGCGGGAGTTTCAGCAACTTGTCGGCAAAGGATCTTACGATCCGCTCCATAGCCAAAGGCAACGAAACCGATTATGACATTCGGATGGCAGTGGGCCTGCAGCAAGCTAAAGAACCCTTAAAGAGCGTTGTCACGGTGGATGGGACTCTTACGGAATCCCTGAACGCCGCGCAGGATTACGTAACGGCTTGGAAAAACATACGCAAATTTCGGCTGGATGGGCACGATCTTCGGGCCGATCAGATCGCGAGTCTGGTGGGGAAAAAAGGGGTTTCGACTTTGCAGGGCAAAACAATCCAGCATTACTTAAGCCAGGATTTCCCCAGGACTTTCCTCCGGATTCACACCGGAATATTGGATAGAATGTTTCTGCCGCTCGCGACGGGTGGGGCAGGAACTGTCCTAAACGAAGAAAAAGAAGAGTCCAACGTTCTGAACGCTGAATACGCCTACAGCAAAGACGGTGAGCTCACGGTCATCACCAAAAAATGGTTGTCGTACAAAAATCCCTCGATCAAAATTGATCCAAAGTTTAATAATATCGTCTACTATTTTGATAAAACAGGGATGCTTCTCGGTGCGCAGGGAATCCTCAAGATTTATTACAGCCTTCCTGCGGATACGCTTGTCGTCGTTGATTTCTGGACGAAAGCGATCGACACGCAAAGCCTTGCGAGCCCCAATTTTATCGATCGTTCAGCACTCAAGCTGGTCGATGACCAAACCAAAGCCGCTGCTGATGCAAGCGCAGTTGCTGGGGCGGGTGCTACGTTTGAAGAGGCGATGAAAAATGTCGACACCATAACCGATAAAATGGATTCGCGAGCCTACTACAATATATTTATGGGCCTGACGGCTCAAGTGCGTGCAAATCCGGATGTGGCGGCGGAAGTGGAGAAAAAAATCCTGGCTTCAACGGGCCGCGATCCATCCACCCGACGCAAACTTTCGGCGATGTTCGGTGCTTTAGCCGAAAGCAAAAGCCCCGCTGTCGCTGACACGCTCGCCGAGCTCGCCGATAAATGCCCCGACAATTACTGCAAGGTGCAGGCGATCATGGGCGTCAACACTCATTCCGCGCCTTCTCCAACAAACGTGAAATCCATGATGGACATCGCTCGCAAATCGCCTGATTACGAGGTTTCCCAGACAGCGTTGATTGCGGCGGGAGCTGTGGCGAGTAAGATGGAAAATGGGGCCCCTGATATGCCTAAGGAGATGTTGCAAATCTATAATGATCCAAACAAGGCCAACATCAAATCGTCCACTCTCGCGGCCATGGGGAATCACGGAAGCGCAGACTACTTGCCTGTACTCACCAAAGAGTTGAAAAACGAAGATTCGTCGGTGCGCGCTTCAGCGGTCTATAGCCTTCGTAATATTCCGGGCGATGGCGTCAACGATACGATCGTCAAGGTCATTCAGAATGACGCGAGCACCAGCGTTGTTGCCGAAGCTCTGAAAGCTATGGGTTATCGTAAAATGACGACGGAGCAATATACGCAGATTGCCATTCGTGTTGCGTCCTATCCGAACCGTGATCTTGAGGAACAGGCGGCCAATGTTATGATGGATGTCTACCGCGCAAATCCAGAAGTTGGCACGCCGGCTATCAACATCTTAAAGGAAAAAGCCAAGTACCCGAGTGTGAAGGCCTATATCGAAGAACAGCTCAAACTCCCTTATGTCGATCCTAATCAGTCGAACTGATAGTTCTTTCATCACAAATTATTCATGATCTTCCTTCTTTTTTATAGGGCTCTCCGTAATCAGCTGCTAGCATAGGCGGCTATTACGGGGAGTTTTTTATGTCGTCACGTGAACGTTGGTTTTTTCTGGGAGTCGTGGGGCTCAGCGCACTTACACTTCAGCCACTCTGGCTTCCTTTGGCGACGGGGATGATTTTGGCTTTTCTGTCAGAGGGGCCAACCTACCGACTCTTCGAACGATTTCAGGCGCGGCATGACCAATACCGTCTGTTGATATCAGCAGCCTTCGTCTTAGCTGTGACCTCTCTATTTATAGCGCCTCTTATTCTTCTTTCTTGGTCAGCGGTGCATGAGCTCCTGAGTTTCTGGAAAGATCTCAACGGCGATGCGTCCCTCATGGTAACCAGCCAGAGGGTTCTGGACTGGCTGAATCATTTCATTACACCGTGGATAGAACGCACGGGTTTGCATTTTGATGTTAACGATGTCAGCGGCCGGCTTAAATCCGGCGTCGAACCAGTGCTCAAAAGAGCTGCCGGCCAGTTTGCTGAGATTCTGAGCGGCACCCCTGCTGCCATTCTCTTTGTCATAATCACGCTGATGGCCTGGGTGTATTTTCTTGTCAATGGTCGCGAGCAACGACGCTTCCTTTTGCCCAAACTCATTCCCTGGCCACGTGAGCGCGATATTATCTGTGGGACTATGGGCGAGATTTTGAAGGCCTTGGTGTTGACGAGCGTTGTTTTGTCTGTTGTTCAGTCGACACTCGTGGTGCTCACGCTTGGACTGACGGGTATACCGAAGTTTTATCTCTGGGGTGCACTTGCCTTCTTTCTCTCTTTTATCCCTGTCTTCGGGACAGCACCGGTGATGATAGGTGCCGCAATCTATAGCTTTGTTAATAACAACACAGTCACAGGTATCGTCATCCTAGGAATGTCGGTGTTTATCGGAACTATCGATAACTTCATTCGTCCGATGATGATGAAGGGCTCCACAGAGCTTAAGTTTTTTTGGTTGTTTATGGCTTTGGTCGGCGGTATCGCGATTTTCGGACTGGCCGGTGCGGTCGTAGGGCCCTGGGCCTTCGCAATGTTCACTGTGATTCAATCCCAGGAACAAAAAAAGGAAAAAAGGCCTTCTATTAAATGATCAATCGCGACTGCGGCAGCTCTCATAGTGTTCTTTGACTGCGGTAGCGAACCACGATGTTGAACGGGATTTTTTGAGTTTGGGAGAATTCAATAAAACATTCGGAAGCTGAGCATAGGGCGCATTTCCCCCAGTCTTTTTTTCCCAGGCTACCCTTACTTCCTTCCAGCTCGTGGTGTATTCAAAATCCTCCGTTTTTTCTTTCCGTGCATCCCGGTTGATTGTCCACGACGATATCGAGTGGCTCGCGGCGAAGGCCGCGAGGGCCTTCATGGTCTGCGATTCTACACTTTTGGGATTGCCGTCACTGTCGTAATTGAGAATGTCGCCATCCAGAGCCAAGGGAATACCTGTCAATTGCGATAACATCACCTGAAATGCTGCGTTTCGCGAGGTATAGATACCCGCGTTGTAATCGGCAAAACGGTAGATGATATCGTCATATCGCGCTGGATAATTGATGAGACGGGCAGCTCCATAACGGATTCCTCCCGCTCTCGTATAGAGCTGTTCCCGAATATCATCGTCGGACAGATTTTCGTTACCGGGCATGGAATGGGCAAAGGAAACCTTCACCTGCATCGAGCCAGCAGTCGTTACGGGATTGAGGTCACGCAGAGCACCTTTGCCCATGAGGACAGTCATAGCCGAAGCAACGGCGTAGGTACCTGGCATGCTCTCATGGTAAGCCAGGGATAGATCGCGGAAGAGGCGATCAAGGTCACGTTCTGTCTTGAGTTTATCAATACGTTCGCCAAAGGTCTGATGGCCTCCAGGCGCAGAGCCAGCAAGGAGAGCAGCCACGGCAGGACCTGTGAGAATACCAAGTTTTTCGAATTTTTTTTCGAGGCCCTGGCGGACGATTTCCGGAAGGTTGGCAACCGCTGGATTTTTTTCGAAGCCTGATTCCTGTTGAATGACAGCGATTATGGAGCAAACGCGTTCGGGCGTGGGTTCTTTATGAATCGCGATGAGGGCACCAAGAATATCTTCCGACCAACCCTCGCGGTCCTTCACTGTACTTGGGATGTGCCGCGCGACACCGGCTTCATCGAGAGTGACGGCTTTTGTTACAGGCTCTTCGGTATGTGTTACGCAGCCCGAAAGGCCCGAAAGCACGACCATCGCAACGGCAAGACATTCAGCTATGATTAAACGTGGTGTGGTGATGTTCATGGCTGAATGAATCCTTTCTGTCCCGTGAATCTCTCCTCAAACTATCATAGGGCCCTGAAGAATTCAAAGTAGGCTAGGGGCCTTACGGCGCCGTGAAGTAGAAATAAGTGGCGTTGGCTTTATATCAGCTTGCGGTGATCGGAAGAATCCGGAATCTCGAAATTTAAACCCGATATTCATATATAAGTCATTGAGATCTAGTGATCTTCCTAGCTTGATTGACAGCTCCTATCTGGCAGGCATTAAGGCGCAAGAAGCCCAAAACGATTGACTTCTTCTCCCATATTCTTAATTTCTAGAGATCAAAAATGGCTCTCAACAAGGAGGCTCGATATCGGCGCTCAGTGGAAACACTCTTTTAAACAAGAGGCAGCAGCCAAAAGAGGGCTGGCTTTCGGCAAACTCTCCAAAGAAATCACCGTGGCGGCGAAATCCGGCGATCCTTCTCCCGAAAATAACGCAAGACTCCGGGCCGCGATTGAAGCCGCGCGTAAATCGTCGGTGCCCCGGGAGACGATCGAGCGAGCCATTAAAAAAGGCGCGGGTCTCACGGACGACTCGGTTAATTATGAAACCATTGTTTACGAGGGATTTGCGCCGCATAAGGTTCCGGTTATAGTGGAATGCCTGACGGAAAATAAAAATAGAACGGCCTCGGAGATGCGCGTGTTTTTCCGCAAGGGTCAACTGGGTTCAATCGGATCGGTTGCGTGGATGTTCGAGCGGGTCGGCGTTATCGAAGCGATGCATCCCAAGGGCGATGTCGATCGCGAAGTCGCCGCAATTGAAGCCGGGGCCCAGGATGTCGAGGCACTCGAAGCCGCAGAGGTAAGCGAGGGCCAAACCGGCGGACGATTCTATACAGAACCTACCGATCTTGATGCTGTCAACAAAGCACTTGCCGACGCTGGCTGGATTATGAGTAAGTCAGAGCTCGCATACCGCTCAAAGACGGACGTCGAGCTTACAAGCGAGCAGTACAAAGACGTTGCGGATTTCCTTGGGGCGATTGATGATTTTGACGACGTGCACCGTGTCTATGCCGGTCTAAACGGCTAGGACTGGGCAGAAACGGATCGATCGAGGCGTTTGTGCATCTCCTCGGTCAGCACTTCTATGCGGAGGCTGAGCTCGTGAGTCGTCCGCGTGAGTTCCGTATTAAGCTTCAGGAGTTCCAAAAGCTGTTGGGTGTGCTCATTGCCCAGCCGCTGCCTATCTTCGCTGGCAAGGGCCAAGGCCTCCCTATGCTGTGCATCAGCCTCCGAAAGAGCTTTGTCTCGATCCGCCTGTCTGGTCTGCGCAAGGAGTATCAAGGGAGCCGCATACGCTGATTGCAAACTAAAGGCCAGGTTGAGCAGGATAAAAGGATAAACGTCAAACTTAAACACCCCTGTGGCGTTCAGAATAATCCAAAACGCAACGATGACAGTCTGAATAGCGAGAAAGATCGGCGTTCCAAAAAAGCGCGCAAAAGCCTCTGCCTTTAAGGCAAACCAGTCGTTTCCAAAAACTGATATGAGACTCGAATGGGGCAAACGAAAACGAAGCGAGCCGGCTTTTTTTGCCGCTTCGATGATTTTGAATTCTCCCGGCACCTTAACTCCCTGGTTCAGTTTAAAAAAATGTGTCTTGATTATTTCTCGATCGTTGCGACTTTGTCGAGTTCGGGTGCGGTACCAAGTAAGCTTTTGCTGCGAAAGTGCGAGTACACTTTTTCCAGCAACCAGAGGATGATGGTGACCACGACAGCTAAAATAAGCACTTCTTCGATATGCGGGTGACGGCTCAGCATCTCTTTGAAGCCAAGGCCTAAGCCCCACCCGATGTAAGCGAAGCTAATCCCCCAGACTATTGCACCTACGGCGTTAAGCATAAGATATTTGCGTATAGGATACCGTGCCACACCCAGAAAAACAGGAGCAACGGTGCGAATACCGTAAATGAAGCGAAACGAGAATACAAACAAAACGCCGTATTTATCGAGCAGCTTCTGAATGACCGCGACGCGTTTGAGGAGTTTGGGGCGCTTCTCAATAAAAGGATTCCCATATTTTCGGCCAACCAGATACCAGATGAGATCGCCTGAAAATCCGCCTATAGTTGCAACTATGATGACGATGGGCAAAGACAAAAGGCCTCTGTGGGCCATAGCGCCCGCAGCGATCAAGATCGTTTCACCCTCAAGAAGAGTTCCTATGCCGAGGGCTACGTAACCCCATTGTAAAATCAAACTCTCAAACATCGATATCGTCCTTGCGTGCCTGGCAGAAAACCTCATCCTCACGACTGACATATCAGAAAGTGAATCTTCAAAACAGAAGATATTCTCAGGCCCTGGGGCAAAATCAACAGATCAAAAGGCAATTATAGGGCGGGAGCGAATTTTTTCAAAAAGTAGCCTAGTCTATTCGCCATCCCCATGCTTTAGTGATTCTCCGTTCTCCCAATCGAGGTCGTTTATGAGAAATAATGCAACTGACCAGCTCCATACGAGCGATGACATCATCACCGTAAAGAGCTTAAGTAAAGTTTATGACTCGAGTTTCAAGGCACTCCAGGGTATCGATCTGACTATCAAGCGCGGCGAAATCTTTGCATTGCTCGGTCCGAATGGAGCCGGGAAAACAACGCTGATCAATATCATATGCGGCATCGTCAATCCTACTTCTGGCACGATCACCGCCGGCGGCCATGATGTAATTCGTGACTATCGTGCGGCGCGCTCGGCCATTGGACTCGTCCCGCAGGAGCTGACCAGCGATGCCTTCGAGAAGGTGCTCGACACCGTAAAATTCAGTCGAGGCCTCTTTGGCAAATCTCCCAATCCCGCTCATCTGGAAAAGGTGCTGAAAGACCTTTCTCTCTGGTCCAAACGCGATAGCAAAATCTTCGCTCTCTCCGGCGGCATGAAGAGACGCGTGATGATAGCGAAGGCTTTGTCCCACGAGCCCACCATCCTTTTCCTCGATGAGCCGACAGCAGGGGTCGATGTGGAGTTGAGGCGGGACATGTGGAATATGGTGAGGGAACTACGCGATAGCGGAGTGACGATCATCCTGACAACCCACTATATCGAGGAAGCGGAGGAGATGGCCGACCGCATCGGCGTGATTAATAAGGGCCAGATCATACTGGTTGAGGAAAAAGCTGCGCTGATGAAAAAGCTCGGTAAAAAACAGCTGATACTGACTCTGAAAACACCTATGAAAAGTGTACCGATCGAACTCACAGGTCATGATCTCGCTCTTGAGCACGAAGGCGCGGAACTGGTTTATACGTTTGACGCCAAGGCCGATCAAAGCGGTATTGCCGGTCTTCTTAAGCAATTGAGCGAACTGCATATTGAGTTCAAGGATCTTCAGACCAAACAGAGTTCGCTCGAAGATATCTTCGTCGGCCTTGTGGACGAAAATTCTCGCGGAAAGGCAGAATAAATGAACGTATACGCAGTGAAGGCCATCTATTTTTTTGAGATGACACGTTTTTTACGAACGATCTTTCAAAGCATTGCTGCACCGGTGATCGCAACATCGCTTTATTTTATAGTGTTCGGGTCTGCAATCGGTTCTCGCATGGCATCGATCGATGGCGTGAGTTATGCGGCTTTTATCGTGCCTGGACTTGTCATGCTGTCGATACTCACCGAAAGCATTTCCAATGCGTCCTTCGGGATTTACATGCCGAAATATTCGGGAACGATTTATGAGGTGTTTTCAGCGCCTATCTCGGTCTTGGAAATTGTCTTGGGGTATGTAGGGGCAGCAGCTTCCAAGTCCATACTTCTCGGTCTCATCATACTAGGGACAGCAAGACTTTTTGTCGATTACACGATTCTCCATCCGCTCTGGATGCTAACCTTCCTCGTCCTGACTTCGGTCGCGTTTAGTTTGTTTGGATTTATTATCGGGATCTGGGCGGATGGGTTTGAAAAGCTCCAGATCGTGCCGACCATGGTGGTCACGCCCTTAACATTTCTCGGAGGAAGTTTTTATTCGATCAGTATGCTGCCACCCGTGTGGCAAAAAATAACTTTGTTCAATCCCGTCGTTTATCTCGTCAGCGGCTTCCGCTGGAGCTTTTTCGGAGTATCTGACGTTGGCGTCGGCCTAAGCCTCGCAATGACTCTCAGTTTTATGGTCGTGTGTTTTGTGATCATCGGTGTGATTTTTAAAACGGGTTATCGTATTAAAAGCTAAGCGTGGTGGAAATAGCGGGGGCTTAGGCCCCCTACGATTGAAATCAAACCTATGACGCAACGCAGTAGATGCCGGCCGTCAGCTCCTCCGCTTTTGGTACAATCAAAGCCATCCCGCCCTTTGAGACGCCTACAACTGCTTTGTAACTTCGGGTCCAGGCTTTATCAAAGGCGACGCCACCGCGCGACTTGAGGCCTTCAAAAAGACCGTTGTGTGAGGCTTCAAGCAGTTCCTCAGGCGTGGGGAGCTTCCATCCAGCGTTGCAGGAGAATTTTGAGACTTCTTCGAAACCGACTTCGGTATGTTTAGGCAGCGCCCAGCGCAGGTGGGTGGCTTGATCGGTCCATTCATGGAATCGTATGGCCTCACGGGTCACGTAATTCGCACTCGTGTCGCCCGGTTTGACATTGCGCCAGGCGAGGTCCCGGCATTGGACGTACACATCGTTAGAACTGATATACGCGTTCATGTGTTCACTATCAACGGTGCAGCGTGGGAGCTCGGCAATCGTGATGGCTGTTGCCGTCATCGTGATTTGGGGTGCTTTGACCATTGATCCAGGGTCCGTGTCACGCGCCTTCATGTTTTTGGTGCATGCGAAAGGAGTAATCATCACAACAAAGAGCGGAACGATAGGAGCGAAATTCATGGCCAACCTCTGAGACATGTGATTGCGCGCTTCTGTTCTGCGCACATCGTAAGGACAACAAAGGAGTTCGGCCAAAACAAGGAAGACTGAAGAGGAAATTTTCTCAAGGTTTTGCGATCGTTTAGGCAATTCATTGTCTGTTAAATATCAAGGAGTTATAGCGATGATAAACAAGGCATTTCGTGAGGTATTTTTTAAGCGTTAAGGATCTAATTATGTAAATTTGGCTGTATGAATAAGGAATCAGAAGTCATACTGAGGTGTAAGAGATGCAGTCTGTATGAAAAAACATTCAGGTGATTAAAGGATATAAATGAACGAAATTGGGCCTGAGTTCCGTGGCATGGAACTTGTATATCGCTAGCTTGCGTCAGGTGCAGTCATTTATTCTTAGGAACGAACCATGAGCGATTTCATATTAGATATTAAACAAATCCGCAACAACGCACGTGAGCACATCAAAGACGGTGCTGTTACACATGACTATCGTGCGAATAAAGAAGCAATTATCAAAATTCTCGATAGTTCTCTTGCCACAGAATGGTTGTGTGTCTTGCGTTATACGCAGCACGCCAAAGCGGCTGAAGGTATTCACGCGGAACCGGTTGCAGCACATTTTGCTGAGCACGCGACTCAGGAGCAGGGTCACGCAGATGCCTTGGCAACACGCATCAAACAACTCGGCGGCACACCGAACCTCAATCCGTCGACACTCGCTCAGCGTGGCCACACCGACTACAAAGAATGCGATACGCTCGTTGATATGATCAAGGAAAACCTCGTCGCTGAACGCATTGCTATCGATGTATACTCGGCAGCGATCCGTTATATCGGTGAAAGCGATCCTACGACGCGCCGTATACTCGAAAGAATTCTGGAGGTTGAAGAAGAGCATGCCGATGATATGGCTGATCTTCTAAAAGCTTACGATGCTCGCGATAAAATCCATTAAGCTTTAAAACTGGTTGCGGCGACTCTTCGGTTCCGACTCAGTCGGGACCTCTTTTCTTCCAAAAGATTTGAGGACCAATCGTGATCGATCCAGCAGTCCATACCAACGATAAACCGATCGCTCCTCATCTTGGAGAGAGCGTGCCGAGACTGCTGAGGGCTTCTCAGAAACCTATCAGTAAGTCCGAAGTCTCACTCCTTGTGCGTTCCGGCACCTGGTCGACAAGGCGAGTACAGAACTCCTGACGAATTCTCTACGCGTTTTAGGGCAGGATCTTATGATCAACGACCCCGAATATTCTAAACGTTTTTTGGATCTTCAAATCTTTCTCCGGCAATGTCACGCTGATAAGGATCTCGTCAATCTCAGTATGGATTTCGATCGTACTGAATTTCAAGGAGAGTGGTTTTGAATACGGAAGAATTCACCCACAATAAAGATCTTTGGTTCATGGCGAATGAAGACTGGCCGTTGTTGCCGTACCCTATTCGCAAAAGAAAGCTTGTCCTGCTTGTGCCAAATCCTCATCACGAGCTGTTGGATTGTGCTGGCCTGCTCCAGCAATGGGCGCCTCTGGCCTCCGAAACTCTCATTATTTATGTAACGGCCGGCGCAGCGGCGCGAGGCTTTCAAGATGCCGATCAAAAAGCGCGTTGGGCCCGCCTTAGGCGCCAGGAATCAGTTCGCGCTATCAAGGCTCTCGAACTCGATGCTGACATTCAGATTTGTGAACTCGATATTCCTGACTCAAATATAAAAACATTTGAAAAGCATCTTGAAGAACGCCTTCGTCTTGAGCTTGACCCTTCTTGTGTTGTAGTTGCCCCCTATTACAAAGATGGGCGCGCGGATCATGATGCCATTGGTGATTGTGCCAAACGTTTAGCGGCCTCAATTGGTTTTGAAATCTATTTCTTTCCTATTTTGCTCTGGCCTTGTGCCAGGCCTTCAAGCGACAAACAAGGCCCAGGTTATTTTGCTAGACCCGCGCTTGATGATTGCCAGTTGAATCCCACATCGAGCGCCACGGGATATTTTGAAAACCAAATCATCGCCGCTCAAAACTCAACCGTCCTGGTGCATTAACACGGGCACGTTGCGAAGTATTTAAAAGAGCTTCTTTTAAAACTGGTTGATGGCTGACTCTCTTGCCGAGTCGGCCTTTTTTTTGTGAGCCATTTGATATATAGGTCAGTGAAGGGAATATCTGGGAGGAACGCATGATGGAATATCGTAAATTTGCTGGCACAGGGTTTAAGGTCGCTGCATTGAGCTTCGGCACAGCGACATTTGGCGGCGGTAGTGATTTTTTTAGAGCCTGGGGCTCAAGCGATGTGAAAGAGGCAAAACGGCTCGTCGACATCTGCATGGATCACGGGGTTAATTTTTTTGATACCGCAAACACCTATTCATCGGGCATGTCTGAAGAAATACTTGGAGCAGCGATTCGAGGTAAACGCGACCAGATGGTTGTGGCTACTAAAGCAACGTTTACTATCGGTGAGGGTATCAATAACTCAGGTTCGTCCCGCTATTCCCTGATCAAGGAATGTGAAGCTAGCCTTAAACGTTTAGGAACGGATGTTATAGATATCTATTACATGCATGGATTTGATGCCACCACTCCGGTCGAGGAGACTCTCAAAGCTCTCGACCATCTTGTGGCAGCCGGGAAGATCCGTTACATCGGTTGTTCCAATTTCTCAGGTTGGCACCTGATGAAGGCCCTCTCCGTATCGGAACGTTATGGATGGTCGAAGTATATCGCTCATCAGGTCTATTATTCTCTTGTCGGTCGCGATTATGAGTGGGAACTGATGCCGCTCGCTGTTGATCAAAAGGTATCAGCCGTAGTCTGGAGCCCTCTCGCCGGCGGCGCGCTTTCGGGCAAAGTCACACGCAAAAAACCAGCACCGGAAGGGTCTCGTTCAGCACAGATGGATTTTGTCGTCTCATCGAAATCAGAGCACCTCCACACGATCGTAGATGAGATTGAGGTCATCGCCAAGGAAGTGAATAAATCGGTGGCGCAGGTCGCTCTCAACTGGGTGCTTTATAGACCAACCGTGACCTCAGTCATCGTGGGGGCTCGCACCGAAGAGCAGCTGATCCAAAACTTTGGTGCGCTCGGTTGGAAACTCAGTGCCGATCAAGTCGCGCGGCTTGATAAAGTAAGTGCACAGAAGCCGGCTTACCCCTACTGGCATCAAAGGCAATCGCCCAATCTCATGCCGCCGCTTGTTTAGCGAAAACGGATGTGGCTAATTATTTGACAGAAAATATAGAGTCACAAAATATTAAGTATAAATAATTGCAATGCCTTATGGATAAATCGTGGCATAGAGACGGGTGGCATGGATCTCGCTTATAATGCCTTGTTGCCTGTTGACTCCCCATTGTCCGGAGTATTGCTCAGTATGAAGATTCGTCGACTCATTCTCGTTGTTTCGCTTGGAATGACACTTAATACGGTCATGACGCACGAGCTTGGGCATTTTATTGGTCTCGGTCATGAATTCACGACGGCTACTAAAAAGGCTCTGGGTTCGATCATGGGTTATGCGGATATTAACGTTATCACTGATGCCGATAAGGCAACGCTGAAAAATCTTTACCCTCCTCAATAGGCTCTTTCGAAATGGTCACCGGACAGACGCTTAATAGTCAAATACTATTAAGCGTTTACTTTTTGTGCCTAACGCTTTTAAATTGCATGCAACAGCTTTGGGTAGGGGGAGCCTTGGATGCGGAGTTGGGAAGATAAAAAAAACGATGAAATCCGAGTCTGTGGTTTTTGACTTCGCTCGTTCAGGTGACCTGGAATCGATGCAAGCCTATCAGCCGACTCTCAATGAATTAAACGTGAAAGACGGGAAAGGTTATTCTCTTTTAATGCTCGCGGCCTATAATGGGCACCAGAGGCTTACGCGTTTTCTGCTTGAGCCAGGGCGCGGATCCGGATTCACAGGATGCAGCAGGTAATTCTGTAGTCATGGGCGCTGCCTTCAAAGGCTACTTGGACATCGTCCGAATGCTGGTGGAAGCGGGTGCTGATGTTACTCATGTCAATCCCAAGGGTCAAAACGCGCAGGATTATGCTGAGATGTTCGGACGACATGATGCTGCCGCCTATCATGCGGGTCGGTTGGTGACGGATGCCGATTCAAGTCCACATCATCTTTTCAAAACGATCAGGGCCGAGATCTATCTCGCGCATGCAGATCACGATGAGCATATGCCGCCCGAAATGATTGATAGAGTTCAAAAAGCACTGGATCAGACGAAAACCAAACATAAAGCAGAAATTTATAAAGAGGCCCGACACGGTTTCACGATGTCGGACCTCCCTGCTTACAACGCCGAAGGCGAGCATAGGCATTGGGTTACTCTGTTTGATTTATTGGAGCGCAATCTATAATAAATAGGGTAAAAAATGGCCGTCTGGCCTCAAACCCTGTGACTCTCGAGCTTCTAGAGCGTACTCATAAGACCAGTGTGGAAGTTCCTCGCAAAAACCGGTATGTACGTCCGTGACCTACGTTGCCTTTGCAAGAGACGAACATGCCAAGAACCAAAAAATCTGCTGCTCCTCTACCCCGGGCGAAAAATCGCCAGGAAGCCGAGGAACGTCTTTTAAAAGCAGCAGAATTGGTTTTTTCGCAGCACGGATTCAATGGGGCGACGACTCGAATGATCGCGGCCGAAGCGGAATTGAATATTTCCCTCATTACACGCTATTTCGGTAGCAAATATGGACTACTTCTCAGGATCGTTGCCGCTAAGCGAAGGCGATTATTTGATTCGCTTTTGCCCTACCAGCCTCAAGAGAGCCTCACCGAAGAATGTGTGAGGTATGCCCTCTTTCGATTTGAGCAGCTGAGCGAAAGCGTGGGGTTCATACGTATACTCTTCACCCAGTTTCTCACCGATCCGACTTTTCTCAAGCTCTATCAGGAATCTCAGTTTTCTATGCTTCTCCAGAACTCAGAACTCACCCAGCGGGTGGAGAAGCTGATCAGCTCCGGACGGTCGAGCATTCAGCTTTGCCCTCACCGACTCATTGAGATCCTCGAGCAACACATTATGGGAATTATAGTTCTGCAAATGGTCATTAAGGGTCAGCCGGTTGAGGAACTACGGGTCGATTTGATCGACTTTGTACGCACCCTGATGAAGGGGAGTGATTGCGTCGAGATGTTCAAGCCCTGAGCAGTATTCTTTAATTTCTTTCTCCTTAGTGGGACGCCTGCCGTCCTTAGCGACTGACTCCATAACCAGTTAAGAGCCTCATGATGTCCAGGGGCTAAAGCCTGATAAGGAATCGGTTGATTACTGCTTCAACTTTGATATCATGTATTCAGGTGATTACATGGCTAAACACCCTCAGATAGTCTCTTAGAGACCTCTGATGCGCCGACGGTTATGCATTATAGTTTTCCTAACTCCTGTGTCTCCGTGCAATGTGAAGAATGTCGTTACTTACGGGTTGGACATTCAAGGGAATGTCCAACCTCATTTACTTCTGCTTTTGAGGACACTAATATTTCGTTCACCTCATCATTCACCGCTCGCGCCTCGGTTACCAATCATTGGTTGCGTCAGGCTTTTATCGTTAATCTTGGGTTTGCGCTCCTCATAGCCTTGCGCTATCTGAGCACTCCAACGTCGACACCCAGCGGCCCTGAGGCTTGGGCTTTCGCCTTGACGAACTGGTTTGGGCAGTTCGCCGTTTTGAGTATGATTGCTTACACGCTGATTATGCCGTTCTTTATGCTTGTCCGGAGCCAGAAGTTTCAGCAGATCTTATTTGTATTATTGACGACGTTTATCCAGCTGCTCCTTTTGCTTGATACGTTCGTCTACGAGCAGTTTCGCTTTCATATCAACTTTCTTGTTTTTGAAATGTTTCTGAAAGGCCATGGACAGGTCATCGCAGTCGACAATTATTCCCTGTCCATACTGCTCTTTAGTGCGATCGCAATCGGCGCGATTGAGTGTTTTGTCCTCGGTAAAATCTGGAACAAGACACTAATACCCGAAGGGCGACCAAAATTCTCACTTTCAAGCGGTAAAGTCCTGGCGCTGGGCTTCGGGATATTTACTCTAAGCCAGGTGATTTATTCCCTCGCGGATTTTTACCAATATCGCCCCGTGGTCCGCTTAGGGCTTGTTTTTCCTTTGAGTGAACCGCTCAAAATGAAGAATTTTTATGCATCATTAGGATTGATCCCTAAGGAAAGCGTAGCGTCTTCGCAGGAAAAATTAAATCTTGAAGATAATTCTGAGCTTAACTATCCGTTAAGTCCGATCCGTTGTCAGAAAAGATCAAAACTTAACGTTTTATGGATAGTGGTCGATACGCTACGCTCGGATATGGTGACGTCTGAAATTATGCCTATTGCCTATGCCCTAAGTCAGACGGCCCAGAGCTTTCATCATCATATGAGTGGAAGCAATTCAACGCGACATGGGATATCGTCGATGTTTTATGGAATACCCGGTACCTATTTTGAAAGCCTGAGAGCGAGTCAGACGGCCCCCATTTTGATGGATGAGTTTCGGCGCCAGTCTTACGAAATGGGTATTTTCGCAAGTGCACCTTTGACGATGCCCGAGTTTGATCAGACGGTTTTTTCTCACATTCCGGGTCTTAAAACGCTGTCGCGTTCTGAGACTGATTATGGACGTGATCAGGAAGTTACTGAGGAATTTCATCGTTTTCTCGATCATCACGACAAAACTCGGCCGTTTTTTAGCTTTTTGTTTTTTGATGCTCTTCATCAATCTAATATGCCGCCAGATTACCCCAAACTTTTTGAACCGGCGCGTGATAGGTCATCCCACCTTGATCTCAGTGCAGCGGATCCCACGCCTTACTTTAATCGCTATAAAAATAGCGCTCATTTTGTTGACACCAAAATAGGGCAGGTGCTGAGCGAACTAAAGAAGAGCGGGTTGGACGCTACAACGGTCGTCCTTCTGACGGCAGATCATGGCGAGGAGTTTAATGACAACCACCTCAATTACTGGGGGCATAACTCCAATTATTCGGACGCGCAAGTGCATGTTCCCATGGTCATTCGGTGGCCGAGGAAGGGGCATAACGATCTTGAGCATCTGACCTCTCACTACGACTTGGCCCCGACGTTCATGAAACACGTCTTGGGCTGCGCTTCTCAGCCGGACGCCTATAGCAGCGGCAAGGACTTGTTTCTCAAGCAGGACTTCGAGTGGATAGTCGAGGGCACGTCCGATAATTATGCCGTCATTCGTAAAAACGACGTTACGACCGTAAAGTTTGGATCGATGTCGGAAGTCACGGATCATCACCTCAAAGCACTTGAGACTGAGCCTGACCCAGCGATGCTCCAACAGGTTTTCCATGAAATGCGGCGCTTTTATAAGAGCCACTAAACCATATTCGAATCGACTTGAACTAATTTAGACATAATGAGGAGAGTGTTCATGGGTGCATCAAACGCGACTTTAGCTTTCGTTTCTCCTACTGAATTAAAAGTAGGCGAGGACAAGGCAAAACGCATTCTGGACGCCGCTAAGGTCTTGTTTTCCCGCTTTGGCATCAAAAAAACTTCGATTGAAGAAATTGCGCATCAAGCTGGTCTCGGGAAGGGGACAGTCTATCTCTACTTTAAAAGTAAAGATGAGATTTTCTCTGTCCTCGCTACCGGCTTCGCGCACGAATTTAACGAAACTCTGAATGACGCCTTGAAAATTCCTGAAACGGCGAGGGGAAAATTGGGCGCGTACATTGAAACACGCGTTCGTTTTTGGGATCGCTGCTTTCGTGACTATGGGATGACGGCAGCGAGCGTTTTGGAATTTCAAGCGAGTTCGATTGCGGAGGATATTCGCAGGCGATACGGCGATGGTCACATTCGTATCATCAAAGACTTGCTTGAAGACGGTCGCCGCCATGGCGAGTTTGTGTTTGATAATGCTGACACAACGGCGCTTGGCGTGTACTACGTTCTTGATGCTCTGACGCGCCCTTGGAGTGTCAGCGACGAAGCAATTTCAGCTGATGACAAAATTCAAACCTGCTCGACTCTCCTGTTTAACGGATTGCTCCTGCAGAAACAAATTCACTGACCAAATCGACTTATCTCGGGATTGAGACCGCATCGCTTTGACTTGAACGACAAAATTAGGACTGTTAAGGTGTTGAGGTCGATTTGATTCAAAGTGCTTGGCGATTGAGGCTTACGGAGCTTCTGCCTTCGCGTCTATTCCTGAGGGACATCGTTTTATGAGCTCGCCAAAAAAATACCTGGGTCCTGCGTTGACGTTCCTTCGCATCGCATTGACCCTGGCCCTGTTCCTCTACTCTGTGGGATTTATCGTCGCCAGTCTCCTTTATGATGGGGCGCGGTATTTCTCCGACTCCTTCGGATTTGATCCCTTCGATTCAAATGGCGTTACGCATACCTGGATCAACGTATCTATATGGACCGTGAGCCTAGCCCTTGCAGTGGTATGCTTCTTCCTTTATCGCCTCTTTTTCAAAAGGCTGGAAGAACGAGCCCATCCTTTTCGCCGAACTTATTCCGTCACATCCCTCATCATCCTCTTCGCTATCAGTGCAGTTGCCAACGAAGCGGCCTGGTTCAGCGTTGCAAAGCTCGAACTTGCTAATAAACGTCTCAACAAACTCATAACACTCCATGGGCCTAAAGAGGATATGTGCAGGGTTCTTAAGCTAGGGATGAGCAAGGACGAACTGGTTTCTATCATGGGCCTGCCGTCTGATGTCCCGACGCTTCCTGATTGTCACGTTAAGGAAGGTTGTGGTCTAATCTATTGTCCCGAGGTTGGAGACTGCCGCAGTGTGACTCTCAGCGAGCAACAGAAAATTGTGAAGATTGAATGCTGGAACGGAAAAGCCCAAGGTTTGCCGATTCAATGACCTATGGAGAAGTAAGTCTGTTTATTCCAAAAAAGGGCATTATGACAAACTCTAAATACATACGCATAGTCCTTCGGTGTTTCGCCGTTGTTGTTTTCATCTACGTAGGCTATCGACTCCTCGGTCATGACGAGCTGAAAAAACCCGTGCAGACAGATTCTACTTTCAATGAACTTACGGTCTACGTTTCAGTGCTTGAAAGTGAGGCAAAAAAAGATCATAAGCCCCTCGATTGTTATCCTGCCATTCAAGAGACCTTTCATTTCAAAGACAAGTGGGGCGGCCTGCTTGTTTGTACGATGAAAGACAAACATCTCTACATTAAAAGTCCTGGCCCAGACGGTATACTTGGCAATGAGGATGATCTCGTGTTGAGACGCAGACTTCTTTGATACATCTCAACATGTTGTTATCTAGGATGAATAAAGCATTCACCTGAAATGTTGGGTGGGCCCATCTCAAAGCTCCGCGTTACGATTTCCACCAACGCAAGTTGGGAGATTTCGTATGTCGGTCGAATTCAATCCAAATTCCAATTCCAATCTTCGTTTTTCCCGTCGCAACTTCCTGCAGAAGGCTACGATTGCTGGCGCTAGCGCGGTGTCGGCACCTTTGGTTAGTATAGCTCAAGGTCAAGAGACTGCCGCAACCCCGCACGTGTTGCCTTTGAGTTCCTCTCTTTTTATTCCCGATGAAGCCGTGTCTGTGAAACTCAAAATCAACGGCACTGAACACAAGCTTTGTTTGGAGAGTCGTGTCACGCTGCTTGACTGTCTGCGGGAAAATATTGGTCTTACAGGCACCAAAAAAGATGCGATCATGGTCAATGCGGGGCCTGCACTGTGTTAGAGTGCGAGAGCTGCCCGTGACAATCGAAACACTCCTTAACGCAGGTGTTTAGGCCCAAAGGGGGAGCCGTAAACAGGCTTTCCTTTAATTCGGTTCTAAAGGACCGACAAGAGAATGTTTTTCATGCGCCTGGGAAAAAGAGCTTGATCCAGAGCGCATCAACCCACCCGATCCCACTATTAAAATTTCACAATAGAATCAAAAGGATCCCCTAATTCATACTCTAGGGAATAATCTCCGGATATCAAAGCGATAAGGGCGATATTTGTGTTTCTACCAGATATTACAATTTTCCTTAACAGCTGATATCCTAACTTATTCGCAGCACTCCTTTCAAAAAAGCCAAGAACCTAACAGCAGTTTTCTCTCAGGTTTAAAAATGCTGATCCGATATTTTCTCATGAAAAATAATTCGTAATTGTTCTTCAATTGGAAATGGATAATATGAAATTCTTACAACTCTCACCGCTTGCGATATCCCTGGGTCTCAGCCTCATTCAAGTATCGTGCGCAGCAGGTCCCGATTCACAAAGAGCTAAAGCAACGATCGCTCCTGACAGTACGGTTTCCGCAGATAAAACAGCGTCTAAGCTCGATCCTTCAGCGCCAATTACAACAGCATCCAGTGATTCAAAAATCAAAAGCCAGGCTTCGTTTGCCGCAATTGCCGCGGCGAACTATGAAGATGCAATGGCTGAGGTGGATAAAGCAAAAGCACTCGATGCCAACCTTAAAGAATATCCGATAGGCACCGGCTATAACGTTCTCACTGGCGAACGGACACCGACCTGCCTCGAGCCTTCCACGCTGCGCACGATTGTTTCTTCGCCGATGGAGATTTCTGATAGCTACAGCGTCGCCCATGACTATAAAGACCTTTATAATAAGCTAGAGACTCAGTTTGGTGCCGACATCGGTGGTGGCTGGCAAATATTCACGGGCACATTATCCTTTAAAACAAGCATCATGAAGGAAGCGAAGATGACGAGTGATGACATCGTCATCCTCGCTGGTTATACCTATAAAAAAGACTTTATCTCCATGCAATCGCCAGGACTGAGCTATGCTTCGTTTTTCCAGGATTTGAGCCTCAAAAACAAAGACCTGTTTCGCAAATATTGCGGGGACCGCTATACCAAAGACGTGACCGTCGGCGCGACCATGCAGATGGTCTTCACTGCGAAAAAATTGGATTCGTCGAAATGGGATCAGACGAAAGTTGACGCGGCCGTTCAAGTCAAGATAGCGAACATTATTAACGTCGGAACCAACGTTTCTGTCTCGCCTGAGCAGAAAACTATCCTCAACAGCTATAGTTTTTCTATGAAATGTTATTCCCTTGGAACGTCTTCGGACGTCTGCGCAAACTACGGAGCCTCCACAGCCCTCGATCTCGCTAATGACGAAATTGCTCTTCAAAAAAAGATTCTTACAGCGCGTCAGGCGATAGCCGCAGAAGTCAAAGAAGGCAAATATCTCACGATCGTGAAAGAAACGATGGTTGACTACGATGTGCCACTCCTTGTGTGTACACATAACGATAGTGCGACCTGTCCTTCACGATGGTCTTATTTCACAGACTATCGCAATCGTCTAGCGAAGGTAAAAGAACTGAGCCTCAGCAAAACCGATTCCGAAGAGGTTTGTCAGAAAACTCCTTTTTGGGAACACCGCTGCGGGAAAGTCGCCGAAAATCTCGACAATGCGATTGCTAGCTGCCGTGTTTTAAGCGAAGAATGCCCCATGCTGGATGAAGCGGACCTGAACATTGTTTTGAGCGCAAAGAACCCCGGTACGGTTGAGCTTTGGCAGAACAAAGACTTCGCCGGAAACTTCTGGAGCCTTGATTTCAGGAACCTCTTAAATGGCAACACTATGCAGGCCTCAACCTTCTACTCCTTTGCCGATATCGGTCAACCGAAGGCAAATAATGCCATCAGCTCTATTCGGAGTCACCTGCTTCCAGGCTGGACCGTGCGATTCTTCAAGGAAACCAGCAGCACTCAACGTGGCGAACAATACGACGTCACAGGTGCCCTCGACATTCCTCTCGTCGACACGGTCTGGAAGGGCTCTAACGATCAAATCTCATCTTTTGAGCTTGTGCCGCCGGCTGATCTCTAACTGAAGCACAAAAAAAAGCCCGGAAACTCTAATCGAGTCTCCGGGCTTTTTGCTGCCTTGCTTCTACGCTGCGTTTTTTACCGAATGAAGACCGACTTTTTCGAAGGCCATTTTCAAGACGAGCAGGGCATAATCCAAATCACTTTGGGTATGCAAAGCGGTTACCGTAAAGCGGAAACGACATTTACTACGGCTGACTACGGGATAAACAACCGGCGTGGTGTGAATTCCGTTTTCGTAAAGGATGCCCGTCATGATTTCAAGCTTGGATTCGTCACCGACGAGAACGGGGCAAATCGAGCTTTGGTGAGTTGCGCTCATGGGAACCCCAAGCGCTCTGAGTCCTTTGACAAAAAAGCGAATGTTGGCTTTGAGAGTATTCAAATGCTCTTTCTCCGAGGCGAAAATTTGCAAAGCTTTGGTAGCGGCCGCAGCCATGGACGGCGGCATGGAAACGGAGAATATATGAGGCCTCGACATCATGCGCAAATATTCGATCGATTCATGCGTTCCGACTACAAAACCACCGATGCCGCCCGCAATCTTGGAGAATGTCCCCATGATGAGGTCGATCTCCGTGATAACGCTGTGGTATTCAGCAGCCCCAAGCCCGTTTTCGCCTATGACACCGAAGTCGTGAGCAGAATCAAGGAATATACGGGCGTTGTATCGCTTGGAAACGGGAACAATCTCTGAGAGAGCTGCGATGTCGCCGTCCATGGAAAAAATGCCTTCGGTGACGACGAGACAGCCGTTGTATTTGTTCCGATGCTCCAAAAGAAGACTCTCGAGATGAGCCGGATCGTTGTGTTTGAAAGGGATACACGTAGCGCCGTTTGCCGTGGCGAAAATAATGCCGTCCTGAATCGATGTGTGACAAATTTTGTCGTAGAGGACGAGGTCACGGTCCTTACAGAGCGCCCCTATGATTCCTACGTTTGCCGTATAACCGGAGTTATAGAGCAAACTGGATTCTTTCTGGAACATACCAGCCAGTTGATTGTTTAATTTTTTATGTTCGAGCGACAACCCACTTGAAACGGCAGAACCTGTAGCACCGACTCCGTATTCGTCGAGTGCATCCTTTGCGGCCTGAATGACTTCGGGGTGCGAGGCAAACCCTAAGTAATCATTGCTTCCAAATGAGAGGAAATCCTTGCGATTATTGCTGCGCACCATATCGAGGGTGATTCGGGTCCCCTTAGACGGTTGTCTATAGCGCTCGTATTGATAGGAACCTTTCTTTTTCCACGCTTCCTGCATTTTCGTGATGACCAACGTTTTTTCTAGGATGTCGTCCGACCCTGTAGGCGTATTAAAATCGGCAAGTGTGAATTTGCCATGGGCAAGTTCAAATTCAAACGGCGATTTGCCGTCGTTGCTTAAAAACTTCATAAACTTTTCGACGGGAATGTAGTCGCTTAGCGTGCGAATGGCAATGAGTTCCATTCCGCGCATTTCGTCATCCGCGTCGTGGAGTTGTGAGCTGCTAAGGGCTTGATTGAAGGGTCTCTGGCGGGTCACGATGACTTTGCCTATTTCAAATATCTCGGTGCCGACTTTAAGTCTGGCTTTGCCGACCTCGTCCTCGATAGAACCGACGTCATCGGACGTCAGAAAACTCAGACCTGAGAGGGAAATGTCTACAAGTAGTCCCGACAAACTAGTCTGGCCCAATTGCAGTTCGATCGAAGATTCACTTTTTGGAAGGTAACGTTTGACGCGCTGTTTCATGGCTGGTCCTTTGATTTAGCTTAAACAATGTTTGATGTGGATCGCGAGAGCATGTTTCGATTCTTCGGTTTGATTTACAAAAAGCAGGCCCATGCCGGCCGGGGCTGTTTCGGAGTGCTCTTTCCTCACCCATTTCACAAGCGCTTCGGTGGCGAATTCGCTTAGATCGTAGGGAAACTTGAAGTTGATCGTTATGATGCGCCCGAGTTCCAGGGGCAGGTGAGTTTCAATAAAAAGGCCTCCTTCCGAAATATCTCGGCAAAAATTAAACATATTTTTTTGATCGCTGGAGTAATCGATCATTACCAGGAATTTGTGTCGAATATTGCGTTCAGCTTCTTTTCTGCTCATATCAGGCAGCCTTGTGGATGAGATTGTTTTTGGTGACCAAATCCATGAAAAAAGGATCCAAAGCACATAACGGAGAATCACGGTAGTCCTTCACCCACTGCTCGATCTCTTTTGAATACCCCTCGCTGTCGCCCGAGGCCTTGCAGGTCACGGCCTTCTCCAGATAGTCCCGACTCATCATTTTGAAATACTTCACTTCGTCGCTCTGATGGCCAAAAATTTCATATATCTTCATAGGCTTACTGGCACCTACGGTGGTGTAGTCAAGGACTCTGCAGAAGGCGCTTGGACTCTTAAGCTCGGCAATAAATTCCGCCGTTGCAAGGGTGTCGACTTGGTATTTGCGCGTGAGTTTTTCGATGCGCTGCGAATCATTTACATAATCGCCGACCACGGAGCGGTCGATTTTTCGGCTGTTTCCGAAGTTACCGTAGATCATGGAGCCATAGGAGAGGCCGATTCCAAACTGATAGGGTGCCTTTCCAGCGGCCACTCGGTGTTCGTTTTTGAGTTCGACTCTTTTTCGTATCTCAAGGCAGGCGATCATCGCTTTATCCGGAGTATCGAACAAAGACATTACCGCGTCTCCCATCAATTTATCCACTTCACCGAGGAAATTATGAAATACTCCTTCTATAACCCCTTCGAAAAAGCCATCCACAAAGTCAGCTGTTTCTGCCAGGGAGAGACCCGATGTCAACCGCGTGAAGCCGATAAGGTCGGTGAACAGGACTGCGCGTTTGACTTCAGTCCGAGGATGATTGCGCGGGTCTTTGCCGCTGGCAATTTCCTTCCGAACCGATGGACTCGCATAAGTTTCCAGAATTTCGTAATGGGTTCTCAATATATCACTGTTCTTTTTCGCGTTAAGTTCTTCCCGCTCCATTTCCTCGAGGGCTTTTTGAGCGAGTTCGCGTTTTAATTCCAGCTCTTTATTTTCCATAAAGAGGAGTTTGGTCTTGCCTCGAATAACGAGTATGCACACGATCAAAACCCAACTGAACCCTATGACGCCGAGCACCTGTCGAAGGGCTTGATCCCAGATGAAGTTGTAGCCACTGGCAAAAAGAGTCGAAAAGGTGATTAAGGGAAAACCTACGATAGCGATGAGCGGATAGGCGCCATAGGCATACAGAACCGAGGCGAAAACAATTGAAGCCAACCAGTAGGCATCAAACTGATTGATTACGAGATTGTAGGAAAACAGAAAAGGAAGATTAAAAGCGAGTGCAATTTCCACATAGAGCGACTGGAGAAAAGATGATTTTTTGTCAGGAGATAGGAAAAACGTATTGCCGAGTATCAGGAGCGCGGCAACGGACCTGATGATGAGGTCTTCCTTGAGTCCAAGAACACCGACACACCACCAGTAGAAGGCGCAGTGGAGTAAAGCCCAAAAGGGGGCTGTGTCCTTGTGAAATTTGGAAGAGAGTCTGTGATCGTCCGTTAGGAACGGCCACACTTTATTCATCATCCAGTGCCTGCGCATCAAATCCTCGGTATGAATTGAGGTAAGGATCGGCACTTCCTCGCGATGTCTTAGGACCAGGCCCCCCGTGCGCGATTGCATTGTTTCTAAAAAATCCAGTATATGCTCATGATATCAATTACTTGTAATTATTACCTGAGCGAAAGAAAGACTTTGTATTGTTACGACCGTCGTTTGGGAAAATGAGTTTCAGGGAGGAAGTGTGGTGATGGATTCCGAAATGCGAAGGGGCGTTCCTTAGGCGTGAACCTTGATGGTAACCTAATTAGAGTCAGCTTCATGTTTAATCAGATTGGGTAGGTACTAGCATATGGTTAGAAAAGCCACGGCCAATTTTGGCAATCCCAAAAAGGGTAAAATGCCACTTATGTTTGCTTGTACTTTTGCCTTGCTGTTCTACCTTATTTTCCGTGGCCATGACTTCGCTCGGACACCATCTCAGGCGCCGCCTCGCGCAGCTGCATCCGAGCAAAAAGTTAGGTCTGTCAATGCTCCGGTCGTGGCCGAGCCGGTCGAACTTAAAAAGGCCCAGAACAGGGAATTACTCCTAATCAAAAATAACGTGGCATCGGGCTCACCTGCTCTGGTGGACAATAAAATCGATGTAAGGGTCAAACTCAATCCGATGACAAGACGATGCAAGCCAGGCGACTTCGATCTCATATTGAAGATAGCTACCGATCGGTCTGCCCCCATGTTCACGCTGTCGCTCGAAAGTCTCAACAAAAAAGACGTAAAAGTCGCCAAATTGATAAGCGCATCCGATATGTTGAAAGGCGCTGTAGTAACCCTGCCGCTCCCTTTGGATGATGATGCTTATAGTCTTGCCATCTGCGTCGATACCGATAAAACCAGAGCCTGCAGTAGCAAAAGACCGGTAGATCAAACGATATGGACCGAAACCTTCGCGGGCATAAGAGCAAAATCGCAAAATGCCGTGCTTTACTATCAGATGGCTCTTGTTCGGAATAAAACTCTGCTTATCATCCCTTCGATAAGGTGGGGACAAGAAAACATTGAGGAGCTAACGAAAAACATTGGCGAGATTCTGGGCAACGATGCTAAGCATATGGAAACAATGAATCGATTTATTGCGGTGCTTCGCCCGCTCTCTGCATCCTATGTGGATCGTCAAATTTCTGTCCCTCTTCCCTACAGTGATAACAAATGCGTTGGTTGAAATTTGAGCGTTTGATTAAACCATTCATGAACGTGATCACTCAATCTCACCTCACATTCATACTCCTATATTTCTGCATGCAAATCTCCCTTCGCAAGCCCTTCACGCCTTGACACTCGCCCTTAAGCGACTTAACATTTCTGGTGTCTGCTTGATTATTTTGGCGCAGCCTGAACGAGAGGACAAGGTTTCAGAAAGATTGTGTGTTACGCCTCATTCATGTTCGCCATCATGGAAAAGTTGCCTAAGTTATTCAAAAATAATTTCCAGATGATAAGTCCGCTGATCATCCCTGTCGTTATCAACTTTTGGTAAATGATCGATGCACCCGAGTCTCCCCCCTATTGGTGGTTTTTTGCTGAAGACTACGGCTTTTCCTTAAAAACAAGGTCGACTTCTCAAAGAGCTTCAGGATAAATGTTACTATTTAGATGGCGGCTAAATGTTCTGCGCCTGCCTTCAAAATTATTCGTCTATTAAAAATCGAATTTTCGGGAGCTCTCAACTGATGAAGTACTTCTATTCATTCTTCGGAGCGGGTTTGTTGTCTGTTTGTCTTTTTTCATCACTGTTAAGGGCCCAGGACCAAACGGACGAGGGACGGCCGGGTCAAATGATGACTCTCCAGCAACTCTCCACGCAACTTGCCACGAATAATCTCGAGCTCATTGCCGGCAAGCTCAATATTCAATCCTCGGCAGCCTTAGAGATACAGGCTGATATGTGGCCCAATCCGAATTTGCAAATTGGTCAAAACATCTACAATCACGAAACCAAAAAATATTTTGACGTCGGTCCTAACGGTAACACAGACTTCAGTCTTACTCAGACGATACGCTTGGGTGACAAGCGCAAATCCGAGAAGGCCATTGCATCCTACGAAACAAAGATAGCGGAGCAGACGCTTCGTGAACGGCTCCGTAACGTAAATCATGATCTTCGTGAATCCTTTTACCGCGCTTATTTCCAGCATCAAACTCTGCTCTTTTTTGACCGCAGCATACAAACGATCCAAAACACCGTAGCAAAAACGCAGAAGAGCTATGAAGGACGATCGGTTCTCCTCTCAGAAGTGTTTCGCCTTAAAGCTATTTTGGTCGCCTTGCAGAATCAGCGGATGGATGTGTTATCATCATGGTCAGACACGCAACTTGCTCTTAAGAAGTTGGTGTGGGGCGAAAATAAACGTATCGACTACGACATCATCCCTGAGCTCGATCTGGACCAACTTGATAAATCGGTCATCAACAAAAGCTACGATGAATACCTATCTGTTGCTCGGCAGAAAAGACCAGATTTTCTCACAGCGAGTTTTGCCGTTGAGGAAGAAAAGGCCAAACTCGAATTTGAAAAGGCGCAAGCTATTCCCGATTTGGCAGTGGGTGTTGCTTATTCAAAGAGTGGCGGCTACATCAAAGACTACTATGCCCTGACGCTCGGCATGGACCTGCCTATTTTCAACCGTAACCAAGGCAAGATCTCAGCCGAGACATTTGCTGCAAAATCCAAGGAAACAGAGAAAACGAGAGCCGAGGGCGAACTTGAGTACGAGCTTAAGTCGATCTATAACAAGGCCGTTACGCTCGATAAGGCCTACCATGAGGTCGACCGTGGTTTTTCGAAAGAGTATTCTGCCCTTGCTGCCCAAATGGTCACCAACTATCAGAACCGCAATATCAGCATCATCGCATTTGCTGATTTTTTTGAGGCGTATCGAGAAGGCCTTATTCAAAGCAACGAAATTCAACTCAAACGTCTGCTGGCCTGCGAAGAACTTAATCGCGCTGTCGGTGAGATAGTGCTTTTACCATAATAAGGATAGAAAATTTGATGAAGAGTCCAAATCTAGGTTTTGCATCGGTGCTTTTGTGTGGAGCGATCTTCATATCGAGTGGAATTGCACTCTCGGTGGCCTCAGGTGAATCCATGGTTTACAAGAAGCCGACCTTGGAAGCCGACGGGCAGATCGTTGTGTTTCCCGAGAACCACCCTTCTCTGGCAAATATCAAATCCATCCCCGTCACCTCCTCGAGTGCGCAGTTGGCTATGACAGCACCGGGACGTGTTGTAGCATCACGCGTTTCGAATGGGACGGATGCGAGTCACTCCATGATATTTGAGTCCTCCGATCTCGCGACAGTCTATTCCGACTATCAGCAGGCTTCATCCTCCTCTGCCCGGGCCACTAAAAACGCTGCCCGTATCAAAGCCATGTTTGAATCGGAAGCTGCGACGGGCCGTGATGTGACCGATTCCGAAAATGAAGTGTCATCCTCGAGGGCTCAGCTCAACGCAGCGGAATCGAAACTCAGAGGCATCGGGCTTGATCCCAAAGAACTGGAAAACGTCACGTCCCCGACCGCCTGGCTGATTTCTGACGTTCCGGAGTCCCAGCTTAACGAGGTTGAAAAAGGCGAAAGCGTCCATGCATCGTTTTCTTCGTTCCCCGGCATGAATTTTCAAGGCAAAGCGGATGCTATCGGCGATGCGATCGACCCTGTGCTCCGGACCGTCAAGGTCCGTGTGAAGTTTTCCAACGAAAAAGGCCTACTGCGTCCCGGTATGTTTGCGCGTATTGACTTCGGCGAGATTCATAACGCAGCTCTGGTCATTCCATTGGCTTCTGTTACCCGGACGGAAGGCAAAGATTATGTTTTTGTCGAAAAGGCCTCAGGCCGTTTTGAACGACGCGTAGTTGTTCTTCTTGAGACAAGCTCGGATAAAGACGCCATCGTGTTGAGCGGCATATCCGATAATGAAAAAGTCGTGAGCAAGGGTGCGATACTACTCAAAGGTTTGAGTTTTGGCTTCTAATGCATAAGGCTTTTGCTGTCCTCAACCGGAGTTTGCATGAATAAGATCTTAGAAACAGCGCTCAGTAAGCGTATGTTGGTAGTTATCATCTCATTGGCTATGGCCGCCATTGGTCTCTGGGCATGGACCGCTCTTCAGAAAGAGGCTTACCCCGATGTTGGTGATACACAGGTGACTGTGATTACCGAATTTAAGGGTCGTGCGGCAGCGGAAGTGGAAAGTCAGGTTACCGTTCCCCTGGAGAAAGTTCTGAACGGCGTTCCTCAGGTCATTTCGCGGCGCTCAAAAACCATTTTTGGTCTGTCGGTTATTTCCCTTACGTTTGCCGACAAAGTTGAGGACTACTGGGCTCGTCAAAGAGTGATGGAAAAGCTTTCTGAAGCAGACCTTCCTACAGGTGTTTCCCCGGGGCTCGCCCCACTGACAGGGCCAGTTGGCGAAATCCTTCGCTATATGGTGCGTGGTCCCGAAGATAAAACATCGATGGATCTGCGAACTATTCAGGATTGGGTCGTCACACCCAAGCTGCTGAAGGTCCCCGGTGTTGCTGACGTCATTACGTTTGGTGGTCTCGTAAAGCAGTATCACGTCATCACGTCTCCCGATCTGCTTTCGCGTTACAAACTTTCCATCCAAAACGTTATTGATGCGATACAAAACAATAACCTGTCCACCGGTGGCAACATTATTGCCCGAGGGGAACAAGGTTTCGCCATCCGTAGCCTGGGTGCATTAAGCAACCCGAAAGACATCGAGAATGTCTTTGTTACGACCTTTCAGGGCGTTCCGATTTTCGTCAAGGACATCGGATCGGTCGAACCCTATCCTATGCCTCGCACAGGTATTCTCGGTATTTCCAGCAAGGATGCGAACGGGACCTTCGTCGACGACGGAAATGGTGTTCAAGGCTTGATTGCAATGCGTCGCGGCGAAAATGCTTCTGAGGTTGTCGATGCCTTGAAGGCGGCGATCAAAGACATCAATGGCAATGACCTCAAAGACGGCGTGCGCCTGGAAGTCACCTACGATCGGGGTGATCTCGTGAATTACACGATTCGAACTGTGGCCGGTACCTTGTTTGAAGGCATCACCATCGTCGCCGTTATTTTGATTATCTTCCTGGGAAGCTTTCGATCCGCTGTCGTGGTCGCGACTGTTATCCCCTTGTCCTTACTGTTTGCTTTTGCCTTGATGAAAGCAACGAACATTCCCGCAAACCTACTGTCCCTCGGGGCCATTGACTTTGGCATCATCGTCGACGGTGCTGTTGTGATGGTCGAAAATATTTTGCGGCATTACCGTATTGCTACACCTGCGGATCGAGAAAAAGGCATTATCGCCTGTACTCTCAAGGCTGCAAACGAAGTCAGCAAAGAAATCTTCTTCTCCATTGCCATCATCATCTCAGCATTTTTACCGATCTTTACGTTCCAGCGCGTCGAAGGCAAACTTTTCTCGCCTATGGCTTTTACACTATCCTTCGCAATTCTGGGATCGTTGCTCCTCGCCTTAACTCTCGTTCCTGTCCTTATGACCTTCATCTTTAGGAAGCAATTTGCGGGAGCCTCGTCTCAATCGGCCGAGCACAAAGAGAACAAAGCTTCTCTTTGGCTTCAAACAAGCTACAGCCGCCTGGTTGCTCGCACCATCGTGAACCCTGTGCGGACTTTGGCCGTTGCTTTGGTGTTGGTCGTCATGGTGATCATCGGGGGGACCAGCCGGATCGGGACTGAGTTTCTTCCGAAGCTTGACGAAGGTGCCATCAATATTCGTGCGTTTTTCCCAGTCGGCATCTCGATACAGGAGGCAAATACCTATACGCCTATCATCCGTAAACTCATCAGTTCCCATACACCGGTTAAGTTTGTGGTGACGCAGTTGGGCCGGAACGAACAGGGAACCGATCCTTACAATCCCAATCGTCTTGAAATCTTAGTAGGCCTCAACGACTATAAAACCTGGATCAAAGACATTTCGAAAGATGAACTTTTAAAACAGATCAAAAGTGATCTTGAAAGTCACGTCCCGGGAACAAGCTTTTCTTTCTCCCAACCGATTTTGGATAACGTCACGGAAGCTGTGACGGGAAGTGTGGCTGACCTCGCGATACTCGTGAACGGCAAGGACCTCCATCAGCTCCGAGAGTATGCTCAGAAGGTTCTCGATGTCGTGAAGATTGTACCGGGAGCAGCTGAGTACGGAATAGAGCAGGAGGCCGACCAGGCCCAACTCGTCATCGACATGAAGCGTCTTGAGATCGCTCGTTTTGGAATCAACGTTAACGATATTCAACACGTGATCGAAGCGGCTATCGGTGGTAAGCCCATCAGCACTGTCTATGAAGACGAAAAGAAATTCGATATCGTTGTTCGATTTCGGAGCAACTTTCGTTCCACACTGGATTCGATTCGCAAGCTGCCTGTGACGTCTTCTACCGGCGCACAAGTGCCGTTGGAGGTTCTTGCTCATATCGATTTGAAGGATGGTCCAACGTTAATCCAGAGGGAAGACGGAGAACGTCAGATCTCGGTTCGTACCAACATAGAAGGGCGTGACCAGGGAAGTTTTGTCAAAGAAGCCCAGGCCAAGGTCCAGGCCGCAGTGAAACTTCCGCCCGAGTTGAGTATGACCTGGGGCGGGCAGTTTGAGAACCTAACGCGCGCCGGCAATCAGTTGGCAATGGTCGTTCCCTTGACCATCCTTTTGATCGCATCGATCCTTTATCTCCTCTACAAGGATATATGGGACGTTATCGTCGCTTTCTCCTGTATACCGTTCTCTTTAGCGGGCGGAATCATAGCTTTGTGGATAAGGGGTTATAACCTCAACGTCTCAGCGGGTGTTGGTTTTATCTCGCTCTTCGGTGTCGCGACCATGTCGGGGGTCTTGTTTGTATCACGCATGAATCATCTTCAACATGATCATCCTGAGGAGACGGTTGCCGATCTCGTTCCTAAAGCCGCGGTCCTTCAGCTTCGGCCCTGGCTTACAACAGTCCTTCCCGCACTCTTTGGTCTTATACCAGCTGCCTTTGCACAGGGAATCGGCTCGGATGTTCAGAGGCCTTTAGCGACGGTCATCGTCGGAGGTTTGATTTCCGGACTGCTTCTCACCGTCACCGTGCTGCCTTCTCTTTACCTCGTCATCGACAGGTTCCGGAGGAAAGACGCGCATGTTGATTAAAGCCTTAGGCTTGTTCCTCCTGGTAATGTTCGCCGTGAGCTGTACGACGGTTTTGCTCCAGGATGGCAAAATTCCAGACGATGAGCAGAAAAAAGTCGCGGTCTTTCTCGGCGAATACAAAGGAAGCTTGAAGCTTGAAACTGCCAACACGAAAGTTGACGAAGACCTTCACACGCAGGTTGTTTTCAATTTGAAGGAAGTGGGTGGCACTCTGGTTTTGGAAAGCTCCTCGTCACTGATCGGCGAAGGCTGCGATGTGTCCGTGGGTAAACTCAGGGAGCTGCGCTTGAGCGAATCATCACTGCATGCGCGTTTTACGATTTCGTCACAAAAATGCGCGGATCGGATACGGGCGGATACCATACTTGTTTTGATCGATGATAAGCAGAATGGAGCTGGGCAGATGACAACCTTCATCGGCAAAGATTATGCCAATGGACGGTCGCATCGAAAGGGCAAAGCCCTTATCAATATAGTGGGTCACTTGGAAAAAGTCGCTGATCCTTTGCGGTGATTTTACTTTATCGTGCGGAAGTTTGCCTTGGTGCCGTCTAATTCCGGAGAAATCGGGATTAGACGGTCTTTTTTTTATGGCGTAGACTTGTCAGACAATGCCTCGCAAACAGGCAAAGGAAGGAGCCTCTATGGCGAATATATTCATTACGGGATCGACTGACGGGCTTGGCCGCATGGCAGCAGAGCTTTTATTAGAGCAGGGACATAAAGTTGTTTTGCATGCCCGCAATTCCAAGCGAGCCACGGACATTAAAAATCAGGTGAATGGAATTAAACACGTCGTCATAGGCGATCTGTCTCGGGTCGCCGATATGAAAGCCGTTGCCGCTCAAGTGAATGAGCTCGGGACTTTTGATGCCGTTATACATAATGCTGCGGTGGGCTATCAGGAGCCGAACCGTATCGAGACGAAAGAAGGGCTTCCTCAAGTGTTTGCGGTTAACACTTTAGCGCCATATGTACTCACGGCATTGATTCGCAAACCGAAGCGACTGGTTTACCTCAGTTCGGGATTGCACACGAGCGGATCAGGGGCTATCAGTGATCTTACGTGGAAAAAACGTCGCTGGAGCGGTATCGAGGCCTATTCGGAAAGCAAACTCCACGACATCCTTATTGCCTTTGGCGTTGCCCGGATCTGGCCCGACGTTTATTCAAACGCCTTAGAGCCTGGCTGGGTGGCGACGAAGATGGGCGGCCCCAACGCCCCCGACGATCTCGATAAGGGCCACAGAACCCAAGCGTGGCTCGCTACAAGTGATGATGCGGCCGCGAAGGTTACGGCTCAGTATTTTTTCCATCAGGCGATTAAGAAAGTAAGTCCAATTGCGCGAGATACAGATCTCCAGGACGCTTTACTGAAGGCCTGTCGGGAGCTATCGGGTGTGAATTTTCCGGGCCGCCAAGAAGATTAAGCAGAATAGGCCTTCACGAGAGTTTCGGCAAAGCGTCCCAGTCGGTTTTTGACGTTATCTTTGGTATCGTGGAGCAAAATCATGGCGAAAAAGGCCTGGCTTTGAAAGTAGCTCCGCACCTGCTCTTCGATTTGATGCACATCAACATCAGGGCGGATTTTCCCGGCTTTCTGGAATTTTTCCAGACGGTCAAGCAGAGGTTTGCTTTCATGACGAAGACGATTTTGAATCTGACAGCAAAACGATTCGTCGGTGAGGCCTTTGGAAATAACGATCTTCATCATTACGGCGCCCATCGCACCATGTATTCCAAGGAGATATTCGTAGTGCGCTCTCAGTTCGCTGAGAAGGTCGGGCTGTTCGGGGTAACCCAATGAGCAGTTGAGTATCTGATCTGTTTTTCGTTCGAGTAGCGAAAGAAGGAGCCCCTCTTTACTGCCAAAATACTTGCTGATGAGGGCGAGATTCACACCTGCATTGGCCGCAATCATCCGCGTCGTGGACGCATCAAAGCCAAGCTTTGTGAACATCTGTTCGGCTGCCTCAAGGAGCTTACATTCTGAGGCGTTGCGGTCATTTTGACGACCGGTGCATTTTTTAGCCGAGACAGGTTTCACGTAAATCCCTAACCTATGGATTTTTCATGCTAAATTATAAATTTTCCGAACTCAAATCAATTTTTCATTAGGTATCGCTTGATTAATCTTCTCAGACTCCCGATCATTAGTAAACGGATGATTACTTCGTGTTCCCTATCCTGAAGATTTCGGGTAGGTTATCCATCATCGGTAAACGGAAGTCAGTGGTGCAAAGCGCAGGAGCTGTTCAGGAATGGCAATCAATAAAGTAGCGAATACCGCCGGATCGGATAAAGCGCACCGCATCCTGGAAGCGGCAAAAGTGCTCTTTTCAACCGAAGGCCTTCAAAACACCTCGATCGAAGACATTGCGACACGTGCCGGACTGGGCAAAGGGACCGTCTACCTCTACTTCAAAAGTAAGGATGAGATTTTTTCCACCCTCGCCAGTTCCTTTGCAGAAGAATTGCAGCAATCCCTTCAAAACGCCTGCAACACCGCGGTTCCTGCCGCAGAGCGTCTGACGGTATTCATAGAAACCCGCGTCAGATTCTGGCAAAGAATCTACAAAGATTATGAACTCACCATTACGAGCCTTTTGGAAACCCTTTCCAATCCAACAGCGGAAGCGGTCCGAAAACGCTATGAGGCTAGTGATATAGGCCTTATCAAAGGTCTTCTGGAAGACGGGCGAAAAAACGGTGAGTTTATTTTCGACAACGTCGATAATATGGCCGCTGTCCTCTACTCTATGCTTGATTCCCTGAATAAACCCTGGGGCGAAGGCGAGCTGGAGGTGACACCAGACGAAAAAATAAAAAGTCTGTCGTCGCTCCTCCTCAAAGGTTTGAGATCTCATTGATCACGTCTGTCCCGCTAAATCTTTAGGCGCTCGGGGCCGTACCAAAAAGCGGCTCCTTCCTGGGATTGATAATAAGCGCCTAGCAATAGCCCGGCATCGACCAATAACCACATGTGTTTAAAAGCTCGCCACCGTGTTCCATCACTGCGCTCTTCGGGTCGTCTATACAGCGGAACACAAAGCTGTTCGTCGGCTAATTCCGAAACAAAGATGCGATAACCGAGGACCTGCGCGTTCGCGTTCAAAAGTGTCATGCCTTCTGAGGACAGCATCGCTGGCACCAGGTCAGCCCAAGCTCTGAGCTGCGCGCTGAGATCGATAGTATTTTTCATGTGATCGGTGTCGTTGGAACTCAAGGCTGCATTGTAGGATGTTTGATAGAGGTCTACTTTTGCCGCTAGTGGAATGATCCACTTTTGAAAATAGTTACCGTCTTTAATCGTCGGTTACTTAAAAGTAATGGTGAAAACCAAGCGCTTGTTTAACGAGTGCGCGATCGCTTTCCCGAAAAAGATACACATCGGGCTTAAGGGCCGAGTCTTCTTCGCGAAGGGCGTTCAGGCTATTGATCAAGATGGTCAGAGCATAATGAATTTCGACCCAACCACAGTCGTCAAGCTTAGTTTTTTCGATAACTTTGACAAGCTGTTCGTGAACGGCTTTGGCAACGGGGAGGTCGAGGGACGAGCAATCCATAGATTTCCTCTTTTTTCTGCTTCTGAGAAGGATTTAGACCACAGTTCATCTCGAGAAATCCATCGACTCTATGTCACGTAAAAATGACAGCGCCTTAGGCTTGTTATCACGGCACGACTTCGGATAAAATCAATACTCCCATCCTTCAAAAGCCGTGGTATCCCATGTTCAATGCTCTGCGTCATCGGAATTTCCGTCTTTATTTGTCTGGGCAGTTCGTGTCGTTCGTGGGGACGTGGATGCAGCAGCTGGCCACAAGCTGGATGGTCTATCGGATGACGGATTCGGCCCTGTGGCTCGGAATTTCTACTTTTTCATCGCTTATACCCACCTTCCTCTTCGGATTATTTGCTGGGGTTCTCGTTGATCGGTGGAACCATCAGAAAATCATGATCATCACACAGAGTCTAGCCGCGGTTCAGTCTCTGACTTTGGCGTTACTGACTCTGTCGGGCCACATCACTCTCACGGAACTGATAGGCCTCAATCTTTTCCTTGGGACAGTGACATGTTTCGACAACGCAACGAGGCAGGCCTTTGTGGTCCGGATGCTGGATGATAAAAAAGATCTGCCAAATGCTATCGCACTCAATTCATCGGTGATGAATAGCACGCGATTGATCGGCCCCGCCATTGGAGGAAGGGCGATCGGTCTCATTGGTGAAGGGTATTGTTTTCTTCTAAACTTTGTTAGCTACCTCGCAGTCCTTATTGCGTTGCTTTTGATGAAAGTGCCGGTTAAGCAAAAGATAGTCGACAACAGTAAGAGCCTCGTGCAGGACTTAAAAGCAGGATTTCAATCAGCTTTCGGTGACCATTCCATCCGTTCTTTGCTCCTGTTTGTGCCTTTTATGAGTCTCTTTGGAATTCCTTACAACACGATTTTTCCTTTGCTTGTCAAAAAGGTCGGTGAAGGACACGCCGAGGCCCTGGGCTACATGACAGGCGCTGCCGCGGCTGGGTCTTTGGTTGCCGGCATGGGCTTGGCAAAACGCAAAGGTCCACCGGAACTCGGCAAACTGATGGCAGGGGCGAGTGTCGCCTTTTCGGTGTTTGTCATTCTCCTCTCCTTTGGCCAAAGTTATTGGCAGCTCCTGCCCTGTATTTTTATTACAGGCATGAGCATAATTTTCATGCTTGCATCAGGCAATACCGTCATTCAGTATCTGGTCAAAGATGAAATGCGCGGGCGCGTCATGAGTTTTTTTACCTTTACTCTCATGGGCGTTGTACCCTTCGGAAGTCTCCTGTTAGGCGCTGTCGCCCAAAAAATAGGGACTGGCCCGGCTCTCATTTTTAACGGATCAGTGTGTCTGGTCGGATCTTTGTTATTCTCACGACAGGCCGGTCAGATCAATGCACAGGTTGCGGCACACATATCTCACGAATATCCTCTAAAGCCTTTGTGCTGAGCCTTTGCCCGTGTTGTGGGGGCAGCCATTCATTGACAGTCTTGGTAGGAGATAATGCATGATAGCCGGGCATGATTTTCCTGAGATGAAGGTGAGTGGATGGAGTCTTCCGATCGTTCCGAAGCAAATCCCTGGAATCTGAAACAGAGGCTTGAGCAGTGCCGCAAACGCTCTCTGACGCTCTGTTCTGGGCTCGAAATCGAGGACATGACTATCCAACCCACGGTTGATGTGAGCCCCCTTAAGTGGCATCTTGCACATCCTACCTGGTTTTTTGAAGAGCTTATCCTACTGCCCCATTGCTTGACCTACAAACGATTTGATGATGGCTATAGACGCCTGTTTAATTCGTATTATAAATCGCTTGGTACGCATTGGGCGCAAGGCCATAGGGGTTCGTTATCACGGCCCACGGTCAGGGACATCGGCGCGTATCGCACATACGTTGATGAACACCTTCTAAGTCTTTGCGAACGAAATGCCGACCCTGCATTGGGATTTCTTCTGGAGCTTGGCATTCAACATGAACAGCAGCATCAGGAATTGATCCTGATGGACCTCAAATATATTTTAAGCCTCAATCCTTGCCGACCGGTTTACGCCGCATCCGACCTTCCCTACCCTACGAAACACCAGGCGTCCTGGATCGAGTTCCAGGAAGGTCTTTATGAGATTGGGGCCGCGAGTGAGGGATTCTCGTTTGATAATGAGCGCTCTCGCCACAAGTCGTATCTCTACCCCTTCGCCATTGCGGATAGTCTCGTTACCAACGGTGAATACCTTCAATTCCTAACAAACGGTGGGTATAGTCAGCCTGAGTATTGGTTGAGTCAGGGATGGGATTGGGTTCAAGCGGAGCGGATTGATAAGCCCTTGTACTGGTCGCAAATGGATGGGAAATGGTTTGAATATTCACTTCATGGGCTGATACCTCTGGAGCCTGACTTTCCCCTCGTGCATATAAGTTATTTCGAGGCCGACGCGTTTTCGCGATGGCGCAGCAAGAGACTTCCGTCGGAACAGGAGATGGAGGTCTATCTCAGGCAAACGAGTGAGAGATCCAATGATCTTTATTTTCATCCCACTGATGCGGGAGCGCCCAAGCGAGAAGTGTGGTGTTGGACCAAAAGCCAGTACAGTGCTTATCCAAGATTCAAAGAATTCTCAGGTCCCCTCCAGGAATATAACGGCAAATTCATGTGCAATCAATTTGTCCTGAGAGGGGGGTGTTTTGGGATGCCTGAAGGCCATTATAGGGACACCTACCGTAACTTCTATCTCGCTCATCAACGCTGGATGTTCTCAGGCATTCGCCTCGCAAAGGATCTTTTATGAAAATAGAAAATTTGATTGAAGCAAAGTCAAAAACCGAAATCATCGATTCCTTTGCGATCGATATTCTGACCGGACTGAGTTGTTCACCCAAACATATTGCGGCTAAATATTTCTACGACGATCGTGGGAGCGAATTATTCCAGAAAATCACGCTCGAGCGTGATTATTATCTGACCGGTAAGGAATTTTCGATACTCGAAAACATCAGCAACACGATGCCCGAACTATTGAAGGAATCTGAGATTGATGTGGTAGAGCTCGGGGTAGGAGACGGGCATAAAAGCAAACTCCTGATTGACGGGTTGCTTCATCACGGATCGAAGGTCAATTATTTTCCCATTGATATATCCGAGCGCGCTCTTGAACTCCTGGCCGAGAATATTAATCCCCAGGACAGACTTGCCATTCAAGGGGTGGCTGCCGACTATTTTGCCGGACTCTCGCATGTACGGACCCTATCGCACAACCGGCAGCTCGTTCTTTTCCTGGGTTCAAATATTGGCAACTTTGATCATCCTCAGACCCTGGAGTTTCTCCAAAGACTGTGGAAATCTTTGAATGAAGGCGACTATGTATTGATCGGTTTTGATCTTAAAAAAGACATTGATGTCCTGGTAAAGGCCTATAACGATGAAGGTGGCTATACCAAACAGTTCAACCTCAATCTACTTTCGCGTATCAACAGAGAGCTCGGGGGGCAATTTGAAATTGATAGGTTCAAGCACTATGGATTCTATAATCCACTGATGGGGGCCATGGAAAGTTATCTCGTATCGCTTCAGAAGCAAGACGTTTACGTTTCAGCGATCGAGCGATCGTTTCATTTTGAAGAGTATGAAGCTGTACACCTGGAGTATTCTTTCAAATTCCTCCAAAACGATATCGATCGTTTGGCAAGCGAGACCGGGTTCCAGGTCATCAAACACTTCACCGATGAGGAGCATTATTTCATCGATTCCCTATGGAAAGTCATCAAGAACTAGCTCCGTAAGCTCTAAACCCAAGGTCTCGACATTTGGCAAAAACCTAACTCCGCCGCACGATAGTTTTTCTTAAAGATTTCGACAAAATAGGCCGATGAATTCCTATGGTTTTTTTGGATCCAGGATGGATCTGAGATAGTTAGGAGAAGTCGGCCATGGTCAAGTCACAAGCTCTCGTTTTCATCGGCATAAGTTTGATCAGCGCTAGACTTTTTGGCCAAGAGTCCACGGGACATTCCGCAATATTCCGATCACCTTTCCATACGTCTGCCTCAGGGTTCGGGCTCACAACCAACGCTCTCGACCAAGATAGCGAACTTTCTTCGGTGGGACCTTCAGAACTGTCGAAAGTCGGTTTAGATCCGCGATTTATAGCGCGCCAGAAGTCCTTTCAGGGCCTCAGCCTTTACACCGATACACAAATCGAATCAGCCTCTTACGGCTTTGATTTGGATAAGATTCCAATCTGCGATCTGGAAGTCAAAATTCACAGAACCATGGATGGCCTCGTAACAGTCATGGGCGAAATTCCAAAGGTTTCTCAGAAAACCTTCGCAGCGGCCGACTGGGCTGATCTTGAGCAGGTTCGTAAAATGGTTGCCGAAACTTTACTCATGTCCAGTATGGGCGCCGATTTCAAACCAATAGACAGCAAAAAATGTCTTTGGAGCCAAACGGCCGAACTTACCCCGGCGTGGCAGGTGAGCCTGACCGCAGCGGATGGTCTGAATTACGAGATTATTACGGATGGTAAAGAAGTCTTTAAGTTCGATCCGAAACATTTTCATGAAGTGGGATCGGCAAACGTTTATCAAACCAACAAGCTCGATGGTGCTGCAACTCCGATCGCACTTCCCGACATGGACGCTTCCGGCTATCTATCTAATAAGTTTTTTGAAGTCTGTATGCCTTCGATCACAGGATCCATAACCTGCGCATCGAGTCCATCCAACCCTGTCCAGCCTTTTGCGATCGAATCAAACTGGCAATACAATTACGATCCATCTACAGGGAAAAACAAGTTTATCCAAGCGTCTCTTTTCGCCCACACGAATGTGCATCTCGCGTGGCTTCAGGCTCACGGTTTTTCGAAATTCGGTACAAACAAAATTCATATCCTCGCCCATGCCGTTTTCTCACGAAATGACATCAACAACGCTCTTTACCAGCCGGCAGATGGCTCCGCTTTGCCCATGATTCTTGTCGGTGATGGTGACGACAACATCTTAACAAACCTTGGGACAGACGCCGACGTGGTCGCTCATGAGTTGGGTCACCATGTGATTTTCAATTCTGTCACGCAAATTTCAGGTGAATCGCTTGTTATACACGAGGCGATCGCGGACTACTTTACCTTCGCTCGAACGGGTAACTCATGCCTCGGCGAAAGTATCTGCCCCGACACACCCTATGGCCGACAAGTCTGTGTGAAGCCAACCCAGTGTCTCCGATCAGCGGATAACGCTCTGGCTTTCGGCGACGCAAATCTCCCGACAGAAGCCCATCAACGCGGGCAGTTTATATCCGGTATGCTCTGGGACTTACACGCCAAAGACGGGATCGCACTTGACGATGTAACAACCCTTGTCCTTAAAGGTGTCGATCTTTTGGTTTATAACTCAGGTTACAAACACCTCGTTGTTGCGATGATGTTAGTCGACCATACAAACTTCCAGGATAAATACTGCCCGACTATACTCGCGCGCGCGAAAGTCCGTGGCCTTGGCAGTCAGCTAAGCGATATCACCTGCGGATCGATCGGCGCCAGTTCAGTCGGCATTACCAAGGTGACGAGTGCAATTCCAAGCGAAGCCGAGACAGCTGTCGCGACGCCTTCGGCTCCGAAATCGTCCAAAAAAACCTGTGGTGTGTTAGGGGGCGATACTGCCGATGGTGCGGCAGGTCTAGCTCTGATTCTGTCACTTCCTGTGGTCGCTTGGATTCTGCGCCGCCGCAATTGATATGTTTTGATAATGATGGTGAAGGCCGACTTTACGTCGGCTATTTTTTTATCGATTCAATTTTTGAGATTACCAAATCGAGAGAATTTTTTATTGTACGAGCAGAGTTCCGTGGATCCTGACCTTCGTTTGTCAATCAACCTCATGACCGCGGCCTGAGCACCCTCTCCCTCGTTCATTCCTTTCATACGGTCTTTAAGGTCTGCCATCAGCTGATTCCAGCCTGGTGCTAACCCTTTCGTTGGCGACTGCGCAACCCGAGGATAACCATGCGCCGTGGCTTCTTTGTCGAAATCGCGCGTTCGAAAACACGAATCCGGATGTTCATCGGAAACCGTGCCCCACGGAATCTGGATCGATTTGCCTTGATCGTCCAGCCAATTGTTCGCTCGCAGCGCCGTGCATTTTGCCAGGCGGTCGGCATCAAACACTAGGGTGAGCGCCATGCTTCCCCCTACTGTATTGTCAAAGCCAATCATCGCCAAGGATTCGGCGGACATATTATCGGCTTCCTCTTCAAACGTATAGTAACCAAGGTGTTCATCATTCACTTTTTGAACGTATTTCGCGATTGTTTGGTTTGCGGTCTCCAGGTCATCCGTATCTTTTTTCGCGACAATTTTGATCTCCATCGCTGTTTTATAGGCTTCGGCGTTGAAGTCATATTCGTGGTGGTCTTTGAGTCTCTTTGTAGCCTCAACGAGGAAGTCCCCAAACGGCATTTCCTGGACGGGAAAGATGGTCGGATCTATGTTTCCACTTCTCAACATCGTAACGAGATCGTCCAGTGTTATCAGGGGTTTGATGACGTCGAACGGGACAGCAGCGGTGGTTGTTTTGATGTTGTTGACGCAGCTTTTGGCTAACGGCTCATAAAGCAAATAATTCTTTTTGTCTTCGCCGGGGATCGGTCCCGCGAATGAAAGAAATCTTTCGTACTTCGTTTCGAAATCAGGCGTTGCCTTTTCAATCTTCAAAATCTCGATGCAGCTTGAGCAATCCAAGCCCGTAAAGGACGAATCGCCGCAAATCTGAGTCGCGGTCGTATGAGCCATCGTGGCAAGAATTTTTATCAATGCTGTGTGAATGGTCTGCCCCGGAATCGGGTTAAAAAGCCCAATCGGTGTATACGCTTTTAAAACAGGGATGTTGATGTCATTCATCGATTTCAAACGCCGAGCGTCTAGAAACGCACTATTGTCGGCTGCAAGATCATTCGAGACCTTGGGTACAGACGCTGGATTTTCATTAGTCAAATGATAAAGGTAGTCATGCGTAATAAAACTACCATGCGTTCTGTAATAGTGTCCGAGCTCATGATAGATCACTGCAATGATTTCATCTTCAGGCGTGTCCTCCAGAATTGAAGTATAGACTACAAAATCGCGTGAAACGGCCGGCACATTAAACGGAATATACGTATGACTCGGATCGGAATTTTCATTTGCCATCATCGAATCGAGTGGACACTCATCGATAGGAGTGACCATGAGGCGGTCCTTGTCAAGTATGTTTACCTTGAGCTTACAGCCTTTTTCAGCTGAATTAAGTAGAGACAGGTGTTTTTCAAGAAGCGGCGCTGTGATGACTTCGTGATGACAGCCCGACGAGCCGATGGCAATAGACCAGCCATTAAAATTCGCCGCGGCACTGGTGATCTCAGAGGAGATGGGGGTCGGGTAGGAATGTCCTGTGAAACTAAACTGAACATTGTCAAAACATATCTGAGTGGCTGCGACAAAAGCATTTTTGATAGGACTGTTGATCAGTCGCACAACGGGTTTTGGAACGGGCTTGAGACGATCGGGATAGACTTCGCGCAGTTTGGTGTCTAATTTATCAACCCAATGCTGAAGCCGGACGACCATAGGGTCATTTTCAGTAAAAAGCAGAGTTTTCTGACTTGCAGGTGTGATTCCCTGGGAGTTTAAAAACTCATTGGTGGTCAAGCTCGTCCAAAAATAGGGAGAGTTGGTGCGTGTTGGCTGGCCCGCATCATGCTTGATCTCTGAGGAATTCGTGGTTTTGCAGGCGCTCAGCAAGATTAGGGCTGAGACGACTGATGACAGATGCTTCATAGGCTCATTCCTAATAGTTTATGGCCCATTTTAGCTTCTTTTAAGTAGCGTTACAATCTGCACACATAAAAAGAGTCTGCTTTACTCACAGGCTCTTTTGCTCGTCAATTGTTCGCTAAGTCTTTGCCTCGAGTCGACTGAGTCGCTGTCTTTGCCGGGGGTGGCGCCCCTAACAATCCATCTTCCTCGATTAAAGTATAGACTGTTTTGTCATTAAAGAATTCGTTGCCCTGTTGATTGATGTAAGCGTCAGCACCTTTGCCTGGGTAAATCCGTTTCACCGTGATGCGCGCCACGAGGCGATTTCCGGCTTTTACATCATAGTTTCCACCCTGGACCATCGTATTCAGTTCATTTGTTGTGAGTTTTAAAGAAAGCATCCGCCCATCGACGTTTTTCACCGTGCCCGCAAAGGCGGGAACGCTCGCTGCGAGCGTAAGTAGCATGAAAAATAGTGTTTTCATAAGCACCTCTAAGTGTGGGTTACGCCTTTCATTGCAAACGAGTGGCCAGCTCATAAGACCCTGAAAGCATTAAAAAGATAGCTCTGTAAACTGACAAAAAGTTATACGAACTGTCCAACAGTCAGTCGAAAATTGCATTCCCGCGCTCAAGGATCCGATGAAAGGATAGGCTCCTCTCCTAAGAGGAGTCGGCTGTGGGTGTTTTGCGCGTGGATCAACTTTCCAAAAGATACGGAGCGATGACGGCCGTTGAGGCTATTTCATTTCGGGTCGAAGCCAATGAGGCTTTAAAACAGCGGGTCAGGATAATGCGGGTGTGGTGACTTTGGAATCAGGGCCTTTGATCTGGATTGCGCTCAAGATTCCGCGCATTTCCATGCTCCATTCGTCACCTTTTAGGGGGTGAACCAAATAAAGCTTTTTGGCTTGAACTGTTCGCCAATCACTATCGTATTTATTGATAGCAAGATCGCAGTCCCAATCCACTATGATACTGTCGAGATCGATCAGAGGATGATTGAGCGCTTTTACGAGTATCGATGTCATGACATCTTCACCAAAAACAAGGCCATGTCCTTCAAGTGGCCGGCGATCGAGCCAGCCCCGCGCCTTCAGTTCGGCGAGAGTCGACCCGCCCATGATCTGGAATGATCCGGTTAGAAAGGTCCAACGAAATCCATTACGAAGCGCCTTGAATCCTAAGTCTGCCCACCACACGGCTCTTGTGCGTTTTAATTCCCAAGAATGTTCTATAGTGCCGGCGATTTTTTTACGTCGAAAGCCGATGGGGAGGAGGTCGGCCAGGACCTGGACAAAATCGCGAAAGCGAAATCTTACGGCAGAGCCGACAAGGCCCTTCGCGGGAAGAAATATGGGATCAAAGATTTTTGAAATATCGGTTCTGTTAAAAAAGAGGTCCGCATCAAGCCTGATAATAGAGTCAAATGCGACGTCTAGATTTGCGAGGTGGCGGTAGGCGGTGAGGGTTCTGTCCATGGCACCCCGAAACCCAGACGATACTTCGTTCCTAAGGATTTCGAAGGTTACATGAGGTAAGCCCCCAAACTTTTGTACAAGAGTGCGGCCTATCTTGCTCTGGGACGCATCATCCATGATGAGCACATGGACAGAGTGGTCTTTGAGAATAGAGAGCATCTGCTCTAAAGTCTGGCTGGCAAAGGCCTTTTCTGCTTCGTACACACCGAAAAATACTGCTATTTTCATGGGGTCATCCAGAGAGAGTTGAGTGGAGGCGATTTCACGGGCGGGTTTACCACAACATTTCTGTCGCTTCAATTGCGATTATGTCAAAAAGTATTAAATTGTCCTCCGCATTCTGAGTTCATCCGCCTTATCACGACTATTTCCTAGCCAAAACCCTTCTCCTTTATCTTTTGCTCCACGGGAGAGTCTGCTAACATTCTGCCTATAAATAGAGAAAGTTAACCCCTTGAGGTGACGGCATGAAAACGACCCGAATGCTTTGGCTTTGCCTGATGTGTGGATGCAAAACTGTAGGGCCTCGCGTACCGGATGCTTATCCGTTGAATCCATCCTCCGGAAACGAACAGACCTCGGCAGCGACCCCCGCTTTCACTCCGGATACCGCGGGAGCTCAATCGTCCTCTGTAGCCATAGCTCCAACTCCCCCTGGAACTAAGGCCGGTACTACAGTGACGACCGCAAGCGTCCCATCTCTATTCGACAATAATTCGTCTATCATCACCGTAGAGATCACCAAAAAGGATTGGGCGACCTTTAGCGCGTCCGAGCCTAAAGCAAAGTGTGACTTCAATTACATTGGCCCTCAGTACGATTGGGGTACCGTAGAATCTGTGAAAATAGGCACCACTGTCTTTTCCGGTGCAAGCATTCAGAAGAGATCGGCGTGTGAGTCATTTTCCGATTCCAAACCCTCCTTTGCCCTAAGGTTTGATAACGATCTCAAAACGAAAGCCATACAATTGCTTGGACATTCTTCTATAGTCTTGAATAACTCAGTCCCCGACGATAGCTATCTCCGCGAATGTTTCGCCTTCGATATGTTTCGAAAAGCTGGTGTCGCTGCTCCGCGTTGTCTCTTTGCGCGCGTAACGGTTAATGGCGCTGCCGCCGGGCTTTATATTGCCGTTGAACCGATCGATGCTGCGTTCGTAGAGAAGAGTTATGGGAAACCCGTAGGCAATCTCTATGAATTCGCTGGCGAATATTTTGCAAGCTGGGCTCTTCCGCGTGTCAAACGTCACCTCGAAACCTTCTCAGGAGACTTTAGTCTTCATGACATCACCAATGTAATGGATACAATAGAGCCGGCCAAAGCAGGGGATGTGGTACCTCTCGTGAATCTCATCGATAATCCTTCTATCATGAATTTCTGGGCCACCGAAATTCTATTAGCGCATTGGGATGGGTTGATGGAATCCGCAACTAATTCTTACATTTATTTTGGGGGAAGCGATGGCAAGATGCGCGCGATACCGTGGGGCACGGATTATATTCTCAATGCTACGAGCTCGGTAAAAACCAATCATATTTATGCCACGCTTGATCTGCCTTTTGCTTTATCCCAAACACCCGTTCAGAAAGCGGCTTTGGCAAGAGTCGTTTGGCGACTCCTGGATACACAGTGGCAAGAACCAACAATGGAGAGCGATCTAAGACTTAAGGCATCCCTGATCGAGAGTTCTATTGAGCCCACTTCGCTGCCTGCATGGAGAACATCTGTCGAGAGTCTTATCGCTCAAATGAAGGTGCGTCGAAAACAGGTCGAAGCATTTTTGCCGAGGCAGTAGAGCTATGAGTACTGTCGCGCATATCAAACACTATTCGAGCAATTCCGAAATTATGACCATTTTTAGGCATCGATTTTATCGATGCTCGTTTTTTGTTTGAGCGCAGAGCGTCGAACAAGTCGGTAGTTTTCTGAAAGCGGCCGATGAAATCGAAAAACTGCGACGGAAGAAAAAAAGGGATCTGTTGCGGCTGCAAACTGAGAAGGAGAAAATGCGGCTCTGTTGCATCTGCCGAGTGTTCTGATATCATAGAACAATTCACATCGGGAGATAGTCCATGCTTTTTGATACCAAAGGTCACTGCTTTGAGCGAGAGATCATAATGCTCAATGTCCGTTGGTATCTTACTTATAAGC
>JACMOC010000036.1 GCA_014378195.1 Oligoflexus sp.
AATCAGATTGGGTCAGGCCGCTCGACCGCCAATCAGAACGTATAGATGCTTTCTCTTTCTTTGAACGCATGATGTTTTGGGATCCTTCCAAATAGTTTGACTATCGAAAGTGAAATTAGCATCTGAAATCGGGCCCGGGTACTCGACGATTATGGGGCGCTCACACTCAAGCAAATTATACTGCGCTTTTGATAGGTTGGGCGGCTGAGGCTGTGCAAACGGCGGTGGTGTTGGATGCACCGTCTTTGAAGTATTTAGCGGGCGCTACGGCTGCGCATAATTATCTTACAGGCACCAAGGGTTTGGTAATCACCGACGCAGGGCTCGGTTCGTGAAAGCTGTAGAGAGTCTAAATGGAATGTCAGTTAAGCAGGGCCAGGGCTTTTGCCCTGGCCTTACAGTATACTTAGAAGCTCGCGTCAAGGTCTGCAGCTGGCTCGCAGCTGACAGCTTCGCATTTGCTTGTATTAAGGCCTTTTGCATCAGCCCAAGCTTCGCATGCGCTTACGGCGTTCTGAAGACCTACAAATTTAAGTCCCTCACCGTAGAACAGTTGCTCAGAGTGGTCGTAGGAAACTACGCACTGCATCATTTCCACGCTTGCCGAACGGACGTGAAGGTCGTCTGCGGCAAAAACAGATGTTGAGAGCGAGAGGCTTAGTGCGCTTAGGGAAAGAATAGTGCTCAATGGGCTCATAAGGACTCCGAAAAATGATTGGTTCGCCAAGCGGTGAACCTTTCAGCTCCCCTTGACTCGAGCGTGGTTGAATAGAATGTTAATCGACCCGCTGTAAAGCTTTTTTTTCGGCTCAAACCCACCGTTGCATGCTTTTCCCCATGGTGCGTTACAATGGCAAGCGAAAGCATGAGAACTTTAGTCCTTTGATTTATTGACATATCAGAGCTCTTGAATACTCGGCGATTCTGATCTGGGGGATACCGTCTACTCGTGTATTCAGAACAGCCGGGTCGCGCCGAAAAGAGAAAGATAAGTTACCAGACTTGTGATGAAAAGGAAGGGGACTGAATAGAGCTGGAAGCGTATCCATATCTTTGAATCTTTGGCCATCCGTAGGGCTATAAGATTAGCAAGTGATCCAATCATAAAACCATAACCGCCAATGTTCACTCCGTATGCGATAGTCTTCCAATCGCTAGAATATTCCACCATAGCAATCGTGCTTGGGACATTACTGATTACTTGCGAGGCAAGTATTGAACTCACGAAAAGGTGAGTGGTTTGTTCCACGTGCAATGTACTCATAAAAGCCTTCACTGTGTCCAAATCAGAGAGCAAGCGAAGGGCGATGAACATCAGTACGAATACCGCTATCAAACCCCAGTCGACAGTCTTAAAAAGATCGCGTCGTAAAAAAGCGAGAACTATTACGACAATTCCCAGGGCGTAGGGCGCTAAATGTAATTTGGTGAGAACTAGGAATGGTATGTAGAGAGCGAGGGATGACTTCAAGAGAACGGAATCGAGGGGGGATTCTCTACGAGAGCTTGAAAGATCGATGGTCTCATTTCGAAAGGAGACGTATGTAAGTACAAGTAGAGTCGTCACCATGAATGCCACGAGGAGCGCCATTTGATAGAGAAAGGTACCGATAGATAGATTGAATCTTTGCCAAAGAAATAGATTCTGGGGATTACCTATGGGAGTCAGACTGGACCCTGCATTGACCGCCAGGGCTTCGAAAATAATGATCTTGGTTGCCAGCAACTCCGAGGTTTTGCACATGCTTAGAGTAAGGGGAATAAGAACGAAAAGGGCTACGTCGTTCGTTAGTACCATAGATAGTAGCGCGGCAGAACTGACTAAACTTAGCGCAACAGTTCGTTCGGACTTCATGTTTTTAATAATCCAGGTGGCAACTCTTTTTAATCCGCCGCTTTGCTCAACTGAAGTGGTGAGGATTAAAAGCCCCATTAATGCATAAATCGTAGGCCAGTCAACCAATGCGGGATAGTGCGTGAAAGGAAGCTTGGTTAACATCGACAATATGGCTGCGAGAGCCAAGGGTAGAAGTAGGAGATAGTCTTTTTTCAGTTTTAGCCAGACAGTTTTAATCCTTTCGACTCTCTTCCTTCAGCATCCAAATTTTGCAGCATTACGGCCATGTCGACGCTTCACGCCCCATTTGCGATTACTACGTGAATATAACCAAAAGCGTTAGGCCTCGCGATGAATCATCGGCTGTGGGGCTGACAACGTATACTATTCATCTCCAGGAAAACGTAGTGTGATGTAAGTGAATGTTTGATGAGTCCTCATCAAGGTTCCCAGACACAAGGACTTTGAACTCACTATGGTGTTTGATAAGGGGCTAGCAAGCCTTTTCGATGGTATTAAGCAGGCCGTTGCATTTATAGATTGCGACCTGAAAACTGCGTACGCAAACGTAGCTTTCTGTGAAATATTCGACGTCGTAAAATCCGAAATAGTGGGAATTTTATTGGCTGACGCCGTCGGTGACGACATGTTTCGATTGTGCTGCCCTCAATTAAAACTGGCCTTGGACGGAAAGGAAAATCAACTTGTCAGTGATGATTTTCTGTCGAATCACAAAACCGTAGCGTTACACCGCTTTATCCCCAGTATAAATGCTAAGGGCGAAGTTATCGGTGTCTATTTGCATATTGAGCCCGTTAGCCCGGCCCATGTTAACGCACTCAGCGGTATGGAAATTAACACAACTCCGCAATCCTACCCTTATCCGAGTGATTCGCAGCTACTTGATATGAACCAACCTATTGGTCTTGGTTTTTGGGGGCTCGATGTTCCTTCAATGCGGCTTTATTTTAGCGATAAGTTAATTGAAGATTGGCAAATCCAGGATGATGCGCTCCATGAGCACATGGATCAAGCGATCAGCCGAGTTTATTTTGAAGATAGAGAAAAGGTGCGGTCAGTATTAAAAGCCACTCTGGAAGACGGAGCGAATTACTCCGTAGATTATCGCATACTTATGCCTAACGGCAAATTTATGTGGGTTGAATCAAGAGCTGAGGTTTATAAAAACGAAAAGGGCAAGGTTTTCCGCTTGCTCGGGACAGTCCATGACATCACCCGTCGAAAACAGTCCGAAATTAATATTCGAGATAGCGAAAAACGGTTTCGGGCGCTGGCGGACTTCCTTCCGCAGATGATATGGACGTCGGATGAATCCGGTCAGTTCGAATATTTCAATCAGAAATGGCTCGATTATACGGCAGCTAATCTCCCGCGTGCAATAGAGCTGGGTTGGATGTCTTATGTCCATCCAGACGATAAAGTTAGAGCCGAAGCGCTTTGGCTCAAGAGCCTTCATTCGGGCGAGCCGTATGATTGTGAGTTCCGGCTGCAAAGATTCTATGACCGGAGTTTTCGCTGGCATCGTGCGACAGCCTTATCGCTTTGCGATGAACATGGGCGCATCGTACGATGGCTAGGGATAAATGCGGATATTCACGACCACAGTCAGCTGGTTGAACAGCTGACTCTTGCGAAGCGTGAAGCTGAAAAAGCTACGGAAGTCAAAACAACTTTCCTTGCGAATATGAGTCACGAGATCCGAACGCCTCTGTCTGCGATCATTGGTTTTGCCAATCTTCTTTCGGATTCCTCGGTTGATCCTGCTTCCAGAGCCCGCTACCTGAAAATTATTGATAGAAATAGCAAAGCACTCAGCGTGTTGATCAATGACATTCTAGATATTTCAAAGTTTGAAGCCGGAAAATTTGAGATTGAACACATTACATTTCGTATCGATTCTGTAATTGAGGAAGTGGTCTCAATTTTCTCGGAGACCGCCAAAGGAAAGGGACTTAATTCTCGTGTTGAAATCGCGGACGTCGAAGAATTCGAGGTAATTTCAGATCCGGCTCGCTTAAGACAGATTCTGGTCAATATCATCGGTAATGCTCATAAGTTCACCGATCTCGGTGATATTGTTATTCGTTTATCGTCTGAGCGTCAGGATACGGGCTTAACCCGTTTTTTCATCGAAGTAGAGGATACGGGTATTGGGCTTACGAAGGAGCAGGCTCAGCGTTTGTTTGAGCCCTTTAGCCAAGCGGATCAGAGCACCACACGAAAGTTTGGTGGGACAGGACTCGGTTTGGTCCTCTCAAAAAGACTGGCGCAAGCTTTAGGGGGAGACGTCGAACTTGTTTCGTTTGCAGATCATTCGGGCTGTACATTTCGTATTTGGTTCGATGCAGAAACGAGCCGAGCAGAGGAGGTTGATCGAGCACCCGTTGATGACGCGATGTTTTCGTTCGACGCCTTACCCAAAATCGAACGCGCCGTTCGCGTTTTACTCGTTGAGGATGCCAAGGAAAACCAATTTCTTTTAACTGAGGTTTTGAGTAAACAAGGCATAACAGTCTTCGTAGCAAACAATGGCCTGGAAGCCCTGACGATCACTCAAGAAATTCAGCCCGACATCATTCTCATGGACATGCAGATGCCTGTAATGGACGGGTTTGAGGCGACCCGTATACTGAGAGAGCGTGGTTATGCAAAACCAATCATTGCACTGACGGCTCTTGTGATGGCCGAAGACCGCGTGCGGATAGACAAATGTGGATGTGACGGCTATTTGACAAAACCCATCGATTTTTCTCTCCTGCTAGCGACGATCGACAGTTTCACGCGATAGTCGACCGTATTCGAGCTATTCCAAGATGACTTTAAAATGAACAATGGGTTTTTTTCGTTGGAAGGCCTTGCAAACACTATGATAAACTTGCGTAAAGTAGCTAAGCATATGTAATCAAAGGCGTATCGGGAAGGGTGTCCTTACACGATGCGTAAAAGGTTGGGGTCGATGACACGATGTGCCTTCATGTTTTTATCCATCATGGTACTGGGAGCTACACTTTCAGCGTGCCGGACGTCAGAATCATCGGTTTTGGAAAGTTCGCAAGTCAGCCCACTCAAGGATGAAAAAGCAAATCGTATTCATGAGAGCATAGTCTCGCAGCTGAAAGCGAAATTTCCCGATACGGAGGATTCTGTTTGGTTTGCAAGTACGGCGAAGTTCGATGCGGACTGGATAGTCCAGTCACCCTCCGGTTATTGGGGCAAACTAGCTCAGGAACTTCCCAAAAATCTTGCCTGTGAGAAAGGCGGCCCGGGTTGTGATACGCAATTTCTTCGCCATCTTTGCAGTGTCGACACCGATTGTGCCCCTTACAATACGGGCTGTCAGGCTCTGTTGGCTACTGTTAAGCGGGGCGGAGAAAAGCCTCGTCGGATGTGTCTCGGCTCCGGCGATCAGCTCATGAATAGATTTTATCGTGCGATGACAAGCGCTGATTACCAGCTAGATATCACATCGCTTACTTTTACCACGGGGCGATTCTACCAAACTCTCGTCAACGCCTTGGCGTTTTTGAGTCACAAAAGTTCGGTTCCAAACATTCGATTGCTGTTTTCGGGAAAGGTTCCTGTGACACTCAATGCGTTTATGCTGCCGACGCCCGTTCTTACGCAGCTCCTTCATGATATCGATGCGCAGGGCGGCGATGTTAAAAGGCTTCGCATCGATCTGGGGTGGGTCTCGAACCATACCCAGCCCACCTGGAACCACGCGAAAATTATCGTGGCTGATCAGAACACAGTGCTTGAAGGGGGTCACAATCCCTGGGACGAAGATTATCTGAGTGACACGCCGATCTTTGACCTTTCTATGGAAATGAGTGGTCCCGTAGGAAACGGAGTGAGTCGATACATTAGTCAACTCTGGGATAAAGCCGATTTGCTTGCAATCTATGATTTCCGTCGGGATAAGGAGTATCCTGCCAACGATCCCCATGGTTTGAAACATCTCCTAAAGTTCGAGCATAGAAATGACCTTATTCGTGTTTCCAACCTGGAAGCGAAGACGAAGGGCACAGTGCCCGTTATCGGTCTGGGGCGCCTCGGCTACAATGCGATACAGTCTAACAAATCGATTAACGCGGCGGATGAGGGGATACGGCTTCTGATTCGTGCAGCGCAAAACACGCTGTATTTTGCTCAACAGGATATCTATAAAGGCGCGAAGATCATCCCCTTAGTGTTCCCATCCTTTGCCATGCAGGATATGTACGATGCCATTCTACGCGGCGTGAAAATTTCCATCGTTAAATCGGATCAAGACTCTGTGGTCGGATACGGAATGGTGAGTCCGATAAAAACCTATAAAGCCCTCATGACTAGCTTCATTCAGAAAGCTCAAAACGTTGGCTGGATAGCGCCAAACTCCCAGAAAATCGAAGATTACATGTGCGAACATCTTGAGCTCTTGCCTTGGCGTTTCAACGATAAAGAAAGCGCATGGCCCGGCGAAGGGGGCAAAATCGGAGCTCATTCGAAACTCATCATTGCCGACGAGAGTGCCTTTTATATTGGTTCCCAGAACCTCTATCCTTCTAATCTTGAGGAATTTGGGGTCATAGTCAGTGATTCGCTTCTGACCAAAAACCTCATGGACGAGTATTGGAATCCACTTTTTTATGGCTCGGCTCACGATCGGCTACCCTGCAAAATCTAAGGTTTCCAATCGTACAAAAAAGCCCCTGGACTTTGCATCGTCCGGGGCTTTGTGCTTTTAAATGGGGCTTATCAACGAATTGTTTCGTAACCTTGAATCAACGCTGCAGGCAAGGCTTTTGCCAGCGCAGGAGGCTTTGCTTCTTCTGTCACATTTTTCTGAAACTCAGTCATAAGCGAAGGTATCGCTTCAAAGTATTTGCGTATCAAGGGTTCATTCAAATGGTAGGCGTGTCCAAGAGTCCACATCATACCGAGGCGCTTGAGCTGAGGGAGGAGTTCGTCTTCCGACATATCAGGCGCGAAAGTTGAGGCTAACGACTGTTCCTCCTGGTCGATAAAAGGAACAATAAGCGTTGCTTTGTAAATTGCTATCGGCTTCGCGTGAGATCTAAACGCTTCGAGGACTTCGAGCAAAGACACCTCCACAGCCTCCATAGGGAACGCTATGAATGGGTCTGTTGCTTTGCTCGCGACATAGAGTTCCCCGTCCCCGCAGGTTTTCCAGGCATCGCCCCGAGCATGTCTCACCATAAGAGCGCCCGACTTTTCCAGGCGATGATCGTTGTCGTGAAGAAGTTTAGCGGGGGGCGCCCATCCCTTTAACGATTGCGGCGTTTTTTATTCCCCATTTTAACGACTCGGCCCGGGGAATCCTGAGGTGCCCGGCTGCAAACGCATCAGTAAGAAAGTGGTCCGCAAATGCATTGGTGATGATTGCCTGGTTGAACAGATCGGCCTTTTGATCACCCGAACTCGCATGAGCGGTCAGGGCAAGATTAATAGCATCTGTGTGATATCTCACGTAGGTTTTGAGGTTGTGCCAACCGAAATGTTCAATATTATTCTGGGCCATTTCTAGGTAGTTCATAGGAAAAGCGGCAAGATAACGCATGTTATAATCCCGATAGTCAAGTCTTCCCTGCGAGATTTGCGCCTTCACGTCCTCTTCTTCACCGGCGAACAGGGTCTTGGCTTTTGCCACATTATTTGACAGAGGTTTTAACCACGAGGTATGAACCGTCTCGTTATAGATGGCAATGGGGTCAGGATAAAAATCGCCTGAGAAAGCGACCAGCTCTCCATATGTGAAATCAATTTTGCCGTCGGCTCTTTTGATTTTGTCGGTAAGAATATAAGTGCCAAACCTCTCTTGCAAATCTCTATAGGCGGTATCCCCAACGACGACAATGCTCACCATTGGCAAATTTCGTTGATGATATGCTATCAATGGTTCGACAACCAAGCAATGACGTTAATAGAATAAGAGAAGTTACGAACGGCTTTTTCACGTCAGGCCTCATTGTCGTAGATATTTATGAAAGCTTAACAAAATTAATGTGATGTACACACAGGATGTTAAAAAATCGGGTGGCTTGCCTTTCAAGAAGGCCCTCCTCATCGCATGAAAATGATGAGGGGGGGGGCTGATGTTGAAGATGCTTATTTTCAGTTCACAGGGCTTACAAGCTGGGTGCTGCCGCCCTCAGACAAACGACGGAAAGAAAGTGAGAAACTGAAATATGACGGTGCGACAGACTACTTTCTGTCGGTGCAACAGGCGTTTGCGGTAGAGCTTGTGGAACTACGCAAGGCCGCGTTGTGGACAAGTTTTCCTGGTAAAGGGTATGACGACGCAAACGCTTCTTTATTTACCAAACCTGACATCTCCGATCACGCATATCATCGCGTGATGCGGAACAACCTGCATATCGATGCCTTGAACGCATTGAACTAACCTGCGAACCCTATAGCACAGATATAGAGCCAATTATCTCAATGTTAGCATGGTGTTGGACCGGTGCCGTTCAGGGCTCAAGCTCTGCTGGGAATTGCCGATAGTGCAGGTGCGATATTCGATCAATTGAGGCTGTCATGCTGAGTTCTATAAAGTTTCGTTCGCTATTCATCAGTACTACGTTTTTCGCATTGGTTCTGAGCAGTTGCGCGGAGAAAAAATTCGCTGGCGGAACTCCGGCGGCTGCACAGACGAACGAGATAACGAGTAATGCGGTTCCTGGTACAGACCCAACTCCTGTGGCGGTTTCAGCTGCCACGCCTTCGACAGTGCTCAGCAAAGCCGTAGAATTCGGTTCAGACGAGCTTTTTCGAATCGGGGATGGTGTTGCGAGTAAAGAATGCATCGTTCAAATTAACAGATCTCCACTCAAAGGGTCGGAGTATTACTTCGTGTTTGAGGTCGAAAACGACAATACGAAAGTGAACTTTAATGTTGGTAAAATATGCGGTGTCGGAAATGCAAACGGCACCAAGATAGCACTCATCAACGATGCAACGAAAGCTGAGCAAGTTGCAGCAATGCCTGTACCTGTCGACCCTGCAAACTCCGCAGACGGGACTTTGGACTGGACGGGTTTCCCATCGGCAACTCTCAGCAAGGGGACCTACGCCCTCAAAATATGGTCGGTGGCAGTTGGCGGAAAAACGGATCCCTACGATGATTTCATTATCGGAAAAATCAAAGTAGACAGCGACAATCTAGTAAAGTTTGTCGAAGTTCGTTCGGAAGTCATTAAAGGTCTATAGATTCCCAATAAAAAAGACGAAAAAGAAGGTTTAACGGCGTGTTGAACCCTCTTTTTTTGTCTACAAAATGGTGCGTTTTACTTCTTGGCGCGCGCGTCGACGAGAGCTTCGGCCTGAATAAGAGCGTTTTCCATAGCCCTAAAAGAAATTTTGTAGGGCTCTGTCCCACTCATATCCAATCCCCCCAGTTTGAGGAGGTCAAGGGGATAAAGCGAGCCGCCAGCCTTGAGCATTGAGATATAGGCATCCCGCGCCTTGGGTCCTTCGGCCAGAACTTTTTCAGCAAGAGCGTTCGACGCGATGAAGCTCGTCGTGTACTGAAAAACATAAAAGTGATTGTAAAAGTGCGGGATGTAGGCCCATTCCACGGCATAGAGCGGCTCGACCTTCACGACGCCTTCGGCCTCTCCATAATACTCCTTGAGCAGATCAAAATAGGTCTTGTCGAGGAGATCAGCTGTTAGGGTATTGCCTTTCTGAGCAAGTTCATGCGTTTTCCATTCAAAATCAGCGAAAAAAGCCTGGCGGAAAACAGTCGTGCGGAAGTTTTCGAGAATCTGGCCCAACACGAAAAGCTGGAACTTCGGATCCTTATTACTGTTGATGAGATAATGATGAAGGAGATTCTCGTTAAATGTCGATGCGACTTCTGCCGCAAATGTCGGGTATTCACCATATTGGTAGGGCTGTGATTTTGTCGAATAGTAGCTATGCGCTGCATGGCCGAATTCATGGAGATAGGTCGAGACGCTGTCATAATCATTATTGTAGTTCATTAGGAGGTAGGGGTGAACGTCGTAGGCTGATCCGTCCATATAAGCGCCGCCTACCTTGCCTTTGGCAGGATAAACGTCAACCCAGCGCTCTTTGATCGATCGTTCCAGGACGCTTTGATATTCGTCACCCAAGGGTTTGACTGTCGCGCGGGCAAGATCTTTAGCTTGAGTAAAGGTGTACTCAGGGGCCGCATCCTCTGTGAGAGGCAGATAAAGGTCGGAGTATTTGAGTTCTTCGAGGCCAAGAACTTTTTGTTTGAGTTTGAGATAACGCCAGAGGAGTGGTCGGTAAGCCTTTACCTGCTCGATCATACGCGTATAAACGCTGAGAGGAATATTCGCCTCACCTAAAGCGGCTTCAACATCACTATTATACTTGTGAGCCTTTCTATAGAACGCGTCGCGGCTGACCATGCTATTGAAGTTAGCCGCGTAGGTTTCGCGGAAATTTTTGTAAGTACCGAAAAACGCCTGGAAGGATTTCTCGCGGTCTGCAGTATCTTTGGATTGGCGATATTTTCCAAAGTTAGGTGCGGTCATTTGCACCGTCTCGCCGCTTTTCAGTGTGACGTTCGGAAAAGGGAGGTTGAGTGTAGTCAGTGCATGGAAAACATCGCGAGAGCCTTCCGAAAGTTCGGCGGAGTAGGCGAGTATCTTGTTTTCTTCGGCGCTGAGAGTATGCTCTCTCAAACGAACGATATTCTCAAGAACCATCTGATATTTGCTTAGCGCGGGGTCATCCCGGTAAGTCTTGAATTTCGCCGGAGGGATCGCGATGATCTCACTATTTTGCGAGCTTGATGCTTCGCCAAGTTTTGCAAAGAGTTTCCCAGCTTGACCTTTCATAGCCTGGGCTTTTGGATCGTCGCCATTCGCTGATACTTTTTGATCAGCGTAGTTCGACAGACGCGCCGCCTCTTTTTGCGCCTTGAAATAGACATCGAGACAACTTGCCATCGTTTTGGGCGACTTGCCCCACTGACCTTTGCATTTTTCAACGGGACCTATAAGCGTCGCCACGGATTTGGCCGCTTCACCCCAGGCTTGGTCGTTGGGATAGAGTGCGGACAGGTCCCATTTGTCGGCCTCCGTCTGAGCCTGTGCATGGGGAGTGGCTAAGGTGAAAAGGGAAAATGAGGTGACTAAGGCATTACGCCAAATCAAAGACGTCACGGTCGCTCCTTAAGAGTTGGGTAAAAGAAGAGGATAGCAGCCTAGATTACAGGACCTTAATGTTTAACGTGCTGAGGGGTGAAGAGCAACAGGCTGGTTTATATTATAGTCGTACGATAGAATTATGGTTGTAATGTTACTGCAGATTCAGAAGAGGCGTTGAGACCGCATGCGTTATGAAAAAGGTCATAAGAAGAGTACGCGCCGGCACATCCTTGACGTAGCCGCGAAGCAATTTCTTACCCAGGGTATAAATGCGACAGGAATTGCGGGCCTTATGAAAGAAGCAAAGCTCACGAACGGTGCATTTTATGCCCACTTCGCTTCAAAAGACGAGCTTGTTGCGGAAATTCTCAAGGATTTGCTTGAAGATCGCGAAAGGCAATTTACGTTTTATCCACGCGACGGCGTGAGCCTTGCCGCGATGATTCAGACCTATTTATCGCCTCTGCACCGTGACCTTGCCAACCTCGGGTGCCCTTCGGCAGCTCTCCTCTCGGAACTGGTTCGTCATTCCGAGAACACGCGCTCCACCTACACTCTCCGCTTAGAGAAGACCTTTGCTGCAATTACGCTCAATCTGACTGGACAGAATGCACGAACTCATGCAATCGCCATATTTTCCATGGTTCTTGGAGCGCTTCAGCTGGCAAGGGTAGTAACGGATCCAGAGCTTTCGGATGACATTTTGAAAAATGCGGCCGCAGTTGCCCTGAGTTTGGCGAGGAGCGGGGAAAAGTAAGGGTAAGGTAAATCGGCTTCTTTCTGAAGATTTCTCGAAAAAGCATTTCGGATTCCTTACCGACGAGGGGATTTGTAAAGCGCGAATTATACGGAACGGGCGCTTCAAGCATTCGGCCCATATCGATGTCCGTATACTTCGTTCCAAGGGCTTCGTTTGAATGAGGAGGCAGCTGGAGGACAATGCCCTCAGCCGCAAATCAAGCCGTCATCTGCCTCATGCTTTCACGCACTTGATCGTCCTCATTCATACCGCTGATCCTCGCGTAAACTATCTTGAGATAGGTAAAGGCAAGGCGTGACAAGGCGAAAGTCGTTTGAAAGGGCATTGGGTCACGCCGTTATCGCGGCAGACGTTCTAGAGCATCTTCCATAAGTTTGACAGTTCGGTCGATGTGAGCGAGTTTATCCAAACCAAACAGCCCCAAACGAAACGTTTTAAATCCCGGGCCTTCATCACACATCAAAGGAACGCCCGCAGCTGTCTGCAGGCCGAGCTCGGCAAAGGCTTTGCCGTTCTGAACCGCATCGTTTTGCGTAAAGTGGACAAGCACGCCGGGCGCTTCAAATCCTTCGGCAGCTGTACTTTTATAACCGCGTTTGGCAAAAGCCGCACGGGCTTTGGTCCCAAGTTCCCACTGTCGATCTCTGGTCACGCCAAACCCAAGCTCTTCCATCTCTCTCATGGCGCCGTGAAAGCGCGCAAGTGCGTCTGTCGGCATGGTTGCATGATAGGCGTATCCGCCGGCTTCGTAGGCTTTCATGATCTGCAGCCACTTTAAGAGGTCGCCGGCAAAACTTGTGCTCTTAGTGGTCTCAATGCGTTTATGGGCGCGTGGACTCAGCATTACCAGAGCACAGCAAGGACTTGCGCTCCAGCCTTTTTGAGGGGCACTCAGGAGGATGTCAACGCCTGTGGCTTTCATATCAACCCAGGCGGCACCTGACGCGATGCAGTCGAGTATGAACAGGCCTCCGACTTCATGAACTGCATCGGCGACAGCTTTGAGATAGAAATCAGGTAATATCATTCCGGCAGCAGTTTCGACATGAGCGGCAAATAGTAAATCTGGCTTTTCAGATCGGATAACTGCAAGAACGGTTTCGAGTGCAGGCGGTTCAAAGGCTGAATCCACAGCGTCGGTCAGAGGCCGGGCTTTCAAGACAATCTCTTTTTTTGCAATCCCCCCTGTTTCAAAGATCTGAGTCCAACGGTAACTAAACCAGCCATTCCGAATAATAAGGCATGTTTTATCGGTGGCAAATTGCCGAGCGACAGCTTCCATTCCAAAGGTTCCACTACCTGGCACGATAGCAATGGCATCAGCCTGGTAGACACGTTTGAGTGTACTCGCAATGTCGCGCATGATCTGTTGAAAGGCAGGCGCCATGTGGTTTAGAGAGCGATCATTGAAAACTACGGAATATTCGAGCAACCCTTTGGGATCAACCATCGGCATAAGTGTAGACACTGGATTTATCTCCCCCAGGTGAAATTCTCTCCTGATATATCACAGCAAGCCTTGATGTTATAGGGAGTCTTAAGCAACTTTGTGTATGATGGAGGAAAACAAAGGAGGCTGCGTCCGTGCGTTTAACGAACACTGCATTCGGACTTTTACTCATAGTCTGTGGCGGATGCCGGCACACAGCGGATTCATCCCAGACCAAATCCCTCCGGGATATTTCGGATCGACCTTTAATTGAAAGGACGCTCCTTGATGTATCAACAGGCGAACCCATCGATCTCGTTGTGGATTCCACACGTGAAAAACCGGCCGAAGATGCGCGTCTTTTTATAAGTTCGCTCCTTATAACACTGGAGCAGCCCGACAGCGAGGACGTTTGTGCGCATGCTTTAAAAAGCGTAAATGCAAAAACATCCAAGGGCCTGATCCCCCTGATACAAATCGATCATGGTGAAGGCGAAAGCACTTTCATCTTTGGCAATAGGCTGAATCTAGTGCCGCTGGCCATCACCGAACTTTTGTTTACTTTCGACAAGGCGGGCGAAGGTTCAAGTCAGTGTCGCCTGACGGTAGCTGGCGACGGTCATTGGGAATCCGGCGGTGATATTGGTTACACTTACGTTTCCGACAATCCCGCCCGTGATAAAGCTATCAAGGAGTATGGTTCAGCTTACGAACATCGCCTCCACCACTACCTGTGGCATACAACGCGCGGGTTGTGGAATGGTCTTGTCACAGAAATCGCTACGATTAAAGCGGCTAACGCGACTGCAAAGCCAGACGACCCATCGATAGAGACTTCCAAAGAGCGGCTTGCAACTCTGGAGCAGTCTGTTAAGGAATTTCAAGATGCGGGCTGGGCCCCACCCCGGTATTTTCATAAAGATGAAAAAGAGACAACTCTGAGTGGAGCTGGAGAGGACTTTCTTTTTATGCATAACAGAATGCTTCAAGAGTTGGGGAATCATCTCAAGAGCAAGGGTCTGCCGATGGTTCCAGCGTGGGACACATTACCGACGCCCGATGATAATACATTTCCATTAGCCCCGGCGGGGTTTCCCAAAGCGGATCTTTCGGAATTCAAGACAGACGCGTATTTTTACGAAAAGCAGACGATCTGGGAGAGTGCTTACAAAACGGCAGTTGTTGATCAAGATGCACTGGCTGCCAATCTTTTTGCCACCAAATCGGCTCATACCGTAAAGGAACCAGCCGTGGCCGCTTATACGATGGAGGACGCTCATAAAGAGATCGCTTTACTCATGGAACCGAGGCCCGGAATTAAGTATACCGGCGTAAAAGGCATTACATTGAGCGAATATGGTCATCTCATCGAGATGACGATTCATAATAACCTTCATACTCGTTATGCCGTTGAAGGCTCTTCGCGCCCGGCGAATACCGATCCCCTTGATCGCGGCAGCTGGATGGCAGATTGGGCGCCGGTTTATGACACGCCCTCATACGACTGGCTCGGCGACACGTATTCGTCTCACGTTAACCCTTGGTTTTATCGTATCCATGGTTGGATTGATGCCCGCATTCGGACCTGGCTCGAGATAAACGACTACAAAAGTATCGGGACGCGTGAGGAGTGCAAATCCGCTGCACAGCCCTGCTATGTATGGCTTTCTGATAAACGTTATCAAAACACGGGCACAGTCGAACCTTGGGAAGGACCGATTCTAGCCGCCGAGGCCACAGGCGGCGTACAAAGCCTGCATGCTCACAAAGCGCCACTATTCTCAACAAAGGTCATAAAAGCAACGCGTGGCCTACGGGCGCAACACGCGAGCATGAATCGCATTTTGTTGAACCCTGGCCTAATTCCGGCTCGTTGATTTTTGCTGGATTTAAAAGAAGGGCATAATTAACTTTAAGCAAACTTTATAAATAATTGAAATCTATGATAAAAATTAAGTGTTTGTAAAATCAGAAAACTCTGGGTTCAGAATCCCCGATGGAAAGCCGATCAATTTGTAGCCCTTCTGATTTTAGCTTAACAGGTGTCAGGTGGTGCTAGACACAATTGGGGATTTGACATGCGTTTATACTCTACAGCAGCACTCTCGACAATCACTGGGGTATCACTGGCACTTACGGTGCTTGGGATCGTTGGCTGTAACTCTGGAGGCGGCGGCCTGCAAGGTTCTGCTGGATCTAAGTCAGGCATGTCCTCGGCCTCATCCCAATCGCCAGCGGGCGACCCGGCGGTTTACCACTCGGGCGATGGAAATGGTGTTGATTCTTCAGGCAACGCCCTGCCTCAAGCGCCCGATGCAGGGAGCGAACTCGATAAAAAAGGTATCGTGCCTCCAAGTGTCATTACCGGCGCGTATCTACAGTGTATGAAAGAAGTCGATGAGACTAACAAGGTCGCTACGACTGTTTCCTGTAACCTCTTGAGTACCGAAACCAACAAGATCTTCACGATCACCGACCTTTATGCTGCACCAGTATTCGGTTTTGCGCCCAACGGATCGACATTAAGCGTTTCCCAGACGGTGCTTTCTGAAAAAGAATACTGGAACGTCAAGTATCACATCGTGGCAAAATCGAGTGATCAGCTGAGAAATGAAATAGGAATGATTTCTTTTTCTTTCACCGGGCTCAATCGGAAATCAAATGCCTCCGAAAGCCTGGCAAAGAAAGTCGTCTATACAGATAAAAAGTTTGATCTCACAATCAAGACACAACATGTTCATACGGTGGGATCAGGCGCTAATTCCAAAGATTATTGTATGGATACGAACCTTCAGGATGAATCGAACGGAAGTCACAGTCAGAACAGTGTCACAGTATGCAACGGCTCGGTGGCCCAAGACTGGTTCATCACTGACGATTCAAAAATATCAACAATTGGCGGAATTTGCGCGAGTTTCAACGAACCTTCAAGCGGCGGTAACACCAACTATATGGAACACTTCCGCGAGTGTACCGATCCCTTTACAAAACAATTCGATTTTGATTTCACGACAGGCATAATCAAAGTGAGAAACTCAAATAATTTGTGCATGGCGCTCATCAATCTCTTTGCGAGCGGTGATACGATAGACTACGTAGGGCAGGAGACCTGCGACGCGACGAAGTCTTCGCAAAAATGGACTGTGAGCCCCACAATTCGCCCATGAAGTGACGGCTTTTAGGATGAGGCGAGTACCGTTCCCTCCAAGGTTCTGACTAGAAATGTCATGACGTCTGTGGTGTACGCAGGTCCATGGATAATCATGATGCTCGACATCATAGAGGCGCCGGCACTTGTACCGGCAAGCACGAGGCCTTTCTCGTAAAGGTCGTGCAAACGCCCGTCGAGTTTGGTCCCTCCAAGCAAGCGTGTTTTACGGAATTGATCTCCGCCCGTGAAAAACACACCTGTAGCATGATCGAGTAATGTGACTCTTCCGGGCTGATTCGCGTCATCCCTGTGCTCAACATCAAGTGTGTTGATGATGGCATTGGGGCCTGATACGATCGTCCTTGGTTTCGATACCATGGTCGATTGAGTTGCGGATAATGTGAGTCAGAGGATCTTTGACCGCTTCGATGAGAGTCTTGTCGAGTTCGGTTTCTGTGCCTTCGAGTTTGAGAAGAATTTCTTTGTTCAGGTCACGAGCGAGGTCTCCAACCAGGCGATGGAACTTGGTAAGGATAGTGCCTGTAATTGGTTCGAGTTGTTCTTCAGCTTCTAGAAGGAAGTCGTTCATCGCCCCAGAGTGAATTCCTGTATTTTTAGTTACGTCACGCCCCAAACATTATGTACAAAGTTTCCTTCGGTGCATAAGTCGAGAGCTGAACCTAAAAGATTTTTAGCAGGGGCGAGATTTGATTAAATGGTTAAGATTAGGGGGATTTATTTGAGCACAATCTGACTTTTACATCATAGCCGTGAGCTTCGTATCATTTAACACAAGCAGTAAATAAACATTTGGTAATGATTTTAGTTAGTTATGAATTCACTGTCACGTGTGGCAAACACCGTGTGATAATGAGAAGTGGGAATGGGCGCTCCTTATGTAGAAGCATATGTGCTTGAGTTAACTCAAGCCTCTTGATGTTACTGCGAATATATCACAGCGGAATAGGGACCTAACGTTGTTACGACACCGTTAAAGCTAAGGCCATCGTACGCGCCTGCACCTGCATTGGTGTCGAAGGTATTTGTACCCGAAAAGAGATTGGAGTAACCCGCGAAGTCGCTATTAAACCGTACATGCCACAGACCACCGCGAGGGAGTCCGATGCGGTAATTCTGGTAGGTATTAGAACTGAAGTTAGCCACGATAATAACGTCATCGCCCGGTCCTCCCTGATCAAATCGGTGGTAAGCAAGCACTTTTTTTTGGTCATTCACATGAAAGACATTTACGTTATCGCCAAGCAATCCTCGCGTATTATTATACCAGTTCCGACGCAGATGAATGAGATCGCGATAGAGTGCGGTAATGCCGGAATGCTGTGTGGATTTGCTCCAATCTACCGGATCCTTATCATCAAACCAACCATCTTCTAAAAATTCCTGGCCTTCGAAAATCATCGGTATGCCGGGAGAGGTCATCGTTATTGCGGCGCCTAAAGTCGAGCGTTTCTGGGAAGGGTAGCTTTGTGCGTTGCCGGGCCAGATAGCTTCTGGAACCCGGCTTTGGCCGTTGGCAACCTCGTCGTGACTTTCGGTGTAGATCACGCGCTGCGTGGCCTGGCCGTTGAACTTTTGGGAAATTGAGTAAGCGACCTGATTCATGTCGCGACCAGAATCATTGGCGGCGATTAATGCATCACGAATCGGGTGCATGAACTCGCCGGACCATTGCGTATCAAAACCAGCTCCTCCTGCCGACGTCATGCGGGTGATTACATCGCCAGCCCCAAAGTCTTCGGCGATCAGTATCTTCCAAGGTTGAGATTTTTTGACCTCATCACTGATCCAGCGCATGAGGCCCCAACCTTCCGCAAGATCAGTCGTCCCGTCCAGGGTTCGCATAAATTTGGTGCCATCGAAACGCAAGCCATCAAGGTGATACTCATTGAGCCACATCAATGCATTGTCTCGTATGTAAGACCTTACTTCGGCTCGACCATAATCAAGACGTGTTGATCCCCAAGGGGTAGCGGCCCTGTTATCCGTGTAAAAGTAAATCCCGCCGTTGCCATAGCACGGGCCATCAAAACACCAGTCAGGCAAATCACTTGGGCCTTGGTGATTGTAGACGACATCAAATATCACACCCATGCCGTGCGCATGGGCAGCATCGACGAAAGCTTTCGTGTCTTCGGGGGTGCCATAGGCTGACTCCGGTGCGAATGGGTAACTTGGATTGTATCCCCATGAAAAGTCGCCTGGAAATTCCGCAGGTGGCATCACTTGGAGAACGTTAACACCTAATTCTGCTAGGTAGTCGAGCTTTTGCATTGCGGATTTCCAGGTTCCTGGTCCGGCGCCGCGCGTCGCATGAAACGTTCCCACGTGCATTTCATAAATAACCTGGCTATTAAAACCCGGTGTGGCAAACGACTTTGATTGCCAATGATATTGAGCGGGATCGTGAATAATGCCGGCGCCGGCTGAATTTTCAACGCGTGCAGCGCGTGGGTCGTTGCGAATCAGCGTATCGCCATCTTTCGAACGAATCACAAATTTATAACGCTGACCGGTGGTCGCACCTGAGACATCACCTGAGAAATTATCGTTTCCCTCGCGCTTCAATTCTGTTCCCGTTTGGTTCCAATTATTCCAGTCGCCCATCACATACACTTTATTTGCGTTTGGCGCCCAGACGCGAAACATGGTTCCGCCACTGTATGGGATCGCTCCCATTCCACTGTATTTAGATGCAACTAAAGGAGAACCGAAGGAAAGTGTGCCAAACATTATAAAAAAAAGACCAGCGAAAGAAGCCAGCAGATACTGCGGTTTCGTCATTATCCATCCTCAATGTCTTAGGAGCGAGATAGGTTGAGGTTAACCCATATTGTGCATTAACGTTAACAGCTCGACTACGAATGCGATTACAATACCACGAGATTAAAAAGCTTCGCCTCAAAGAAAAACTAATATCAGATTTTGTCCGTGGAAAGGTATAATTCTTTCATGAAATTACGTCTCCTATTCCCCTTTTTACCACTTATCCTTGTCTTAGGGTGCCGAACGGTTGACGGTGGCGGAAGCGATCTCCACATCATTGGAGGTGAATTGTTTGATGGTATGCCAGAGGTTGGAATATTGACGCGAAACGGAGCAATGCACTGCACCGCAACTCTGGTTTCGCCGACGCGAATTATCACGGCTGCGCATTGCGTGGACCAAAGACTCTATTCATCTTCGAAGTTTGCATTTGCTACCGGCAGAGATCTAAAATCGTCTATCCCTATAGCTGTCGATCACGTCGTCGCTCATCCGCAGTATGATCTTGAGACCAACGCCAACGATATCGCTTATGCCGATCTTCATGAAGCGTCGCCACTCACAGTCAGCGTGCTCTACAAAGGCCCCTATTCGGGGTTACTTGGTCAGTCCCTTGTGCTAGTCGGTTATGGTTCATCCGAATTGAATGGTCAGGGCAGTAGCGGTACGAAACGACTTGTGTCCATGAAAGTGTCAGCAATCAGTGACAGCAAACTGCGTTTTGAAGAAGTGGGAAAAAGCGCCTGCAGTGGTGATTCAGGCGGACCGGCCTTTGTCCGACAGAGCGATGGGACGCTCGCGCTCGCGGGTATCACCTCATGCGGGGCCGTTCGGTGTAATTCCTATGGAGTTTATACACGAATCGACCCTTATCTCGGTTTCCTTGGCTTAAAAACAGATCCCGACACAGCACTCACGTTTGCTCAATGTGGTAGGTTTTTAAATACAAAAGCCTGTGCTGACAATGCCGTCGTCAGCTGCCACAACGACTGTTTTGAACCTGCGTTCGATAAAAAATCCTGTGTTTCCGAGAATCACATAGACGGACGCTGTATCGAATCCAGCGGGCTCGCGCGTTGTGTCGACTCAAGGTATATTTCACAAAAACTCACGTTTCGAAAAGTTGTTGCCACTGGAGCAGGACAATTCAAGTTCGAACCTTACAAGGGGCTCGGCATCTTCATCGACCATCTAACAAATGGGACCGACAGCCTCTACGGAGCGACGGATGCATCAGGAGGTATCCAGGATGTATTCGTACCAGGTGTTCACACGCTTTCTGTGAGGCGTTCGGACCGATCCTATAGTCCCGCATCGCTTCATAGCTTCGTGTCCACCGGGGCCTCTCAGGACATCGTCATGACTCTGGGCGATACACCCCTTCAGCTTACCCTTACGGCGACCGTGGCTCCGGACGAGGCCTACTACGTGACCGGTGAGGGACCCTTATTTGAGGATTGGAAAATAGCGCGGCGTATGAGTCCGAAAGGGGGGGCTCAGTGGATCTATGAGGATGCATTATCTAAAAAAATGGCTATACGAATCCTCAAAATGAAAAATATCGAACCTCAGACCAATGTAAAACCGGACGATCTCCGGCATTTTAAAGTTCTTAAAGTCCAGGACTCCACTCCCAGCTTTCCGGAGGGATGGGTCACGATGAAACTTTCATCGACTGATATTAGCTTGGATTAAATCCAAAAAAGCGGTCCTCATAGGAACCGCTTCAGCTAAGGTTTGACTTGCTCGGCATCAACCTTTCGTCGATAGGACATGAAATTTTTAAGATCTTGAAATCGTTCCGGATTATAGCCTTCCCATGATTCTGTGTCGGCTTTTACCACATCAGACCAGTGATCGACCATCGCATCAAACTGCTCGGTGGAGAAAAATCCTGCTTGTGCTTTCGCTAAGCGGTCTTTAAACATACCGCGGAACCGTCGAGTCGGTGCGAGAAGAGTCGTGAAAAGTTTGTTGGGATGAATACGCGCCGGGCTATAGATATCGTCACTCATCAGGGCTTGATAGATATTGAAATTTGCGCCAAGCGTATTATCAAGATCCCAGCCGATGGGCTGCCATTTTTTGCCGTCGTTGTATAAAAAGTCATTATTTTTGTTGGCCATCAGACTATCCCAATGGCCTATGAGGACGGCGGAGACCGCGTAATTGAGAGTTCCATCGATATCGATAAAAGCCTCAAGTTCGTCATCCGTAGTTTTAGGATCGAGTCTAGCCATGAGAGAAAAAAGAGCGGCTTCAAGCGTTTTTTTTTGCTCTTCGGTTTTGACTTTGCTGCCATTTCCGTATGTGAAGGACCAGCCGGTAGGATCATAGTCGTTCCGGTCGAGTGAGGCGAGTCCGAGATCCGCTTGAACCAGGGCGAATGATTTTAGCTTTTTGCCCCTGCTTTGAAAGCGCGATTCGACGAAAATTTTATCGATGTTTTCGGCCAGGGAATAAAAACCTTTGTAGTCATAATAAAAACCGTCGATCAAGCGGTTGAAGCTCCCTTCAGGGCCTTCATTCTCAGTTCGGTTGAATGATACAAAAAGCTTGGCGGGTGCCAGGCGATAAGTTGCAGGTCCCCTGACCGTCGAAGAGGCTAAAGTCCCGACTGCAGCGAAGCTATCCGAGGCTATTTTCTCTCGGACCATGGCCGGGTCGTTGGCGCTCGAGCGCACGCTCAAACTCTCGAGACCAAAAAAGTTGCGGTCCAGGTTTGAGGGATAGGTCTTATTTTCTACGCTTCCATTGAGTTTTGAGTAGAGGCTGGTCTCGTCGAATTTGAATTTGAATTGTCTTTTGAGGTTACAGCGCGAGGTATTGCCGCGGACTTTGATTCCGACATTTTCGATTTTGTAACCGTCGATTTCAAGGGCTAGGGCGTGGCCATAACCCGTATCGAGTCCCGCGCACCCATCATCCAGAACTTTTTGATATGTTTCCGAAAGGATGCGAATTTTCACGGTATGAAGTGCATTGTTAAAAACGCAGCTTTCTGTGAGAGCAAAAACCTCTTCACCATCGTGCTCCGCGGTCCCGATACTGCCTGGTAGATCACACGCAACGGGGACCTTAACGAAGGAGGACGTCGGTATTTGGGAAAGAGCAGAACCCGTGGGAAGGGTTCTGCAGCTCAGCATCATGAAGAGAAGGATGAAATGATCGGCACGCATGAGTTTCATGATCAATCCTTTAAAAGGAGTAAGATCATATCTTAGGGGGGTCGTGCGCCGTTAATCAATCTTTAATGAACTCATGCCTGATGGTTCTGTGACGTACAACAGGTGCCGGCCGCCATCTTTCGGTACGTTTCGGCCGCATATTGCCACGCAGGCTGAGGTTCCTCGAGACCTTTGTCATCGTCTTCTCCAAGGCTTTTAAGGAGCTTGGCGGCAACGTCGCGATCGATGACAACGAATTTATTAAGTTCGGGATCGTAAGTCTCGACTTCTATGGATGCTATATCGAAATACCATGCGTGAAGCCTCAAGCGCTTTTCAGCCAGAGCTTTGACCACGCTTGGGTAGGTTCTAAGATGGTCGAGCTGTTGCAAAACGTTCGCCTGAGACAATTGGTTGTGACGCGAGAGTGTAGGGTCGAGTGGTGCGGTATTATTGAGACGATCGAGACTGACCTGAGCGTACTGTAACCAGTTTGCAAGGTTAGGCGGTAGCTTCATCTTATCGTCAAGTAAGGCAAGAGTTGCGCCGCATTCAGAATGCCCACAGATAACGATATCTGCGACCCCAAGTCGTTCAATTGCATATTCAATCGCAGCCGCTTCAGAACGATCCGCCCGGTTCACACCAGACGCATCACAAGGAGCAACAAGATTGCCGACGTTTCTGATCACAAATAAGTCGCCTGGTTCGGTCGAAGCAAAGAGATTCGGGACCACGCGGCTATCGGAACACCCTACGAACAGCACGTCCGGCTTTTGGCCTAAAGCTAATTGGGCGAAGGTATCCTGATATTTAGGCGCAAGGCGTTCACGGAAATCAACTAAGCCGTGTAAAAGTTTGCGCATGTCTAGACTCCCTTAACAAATTTGAGGCTACATTACAGGCTTCGCAAGGGGGGATCAAGTTCAGGATAATCCTGTCTTGAATGCAGGCTCTCATCCGAGATTGCTATGCCAGAATAAGATGCTCTTACCGGGATTAGGGTTTCGGAGCAAGTCCTCTCTCCATCCAATGTTGATTTCCGCTGAGGGACCTCTATGGGCCCAAGCTTGCAAGACTCAGATATATATACGATTATCTCTTTTTGCGAGTCATAGAAAGAGAGGCAAATGATGCGGGCTTTGACAAAACATCTCTATTTTTGGGTCGTAATGGCTATTTTTTTTGGTGGCCTTGTTGGTTTTGCTAGTCCGAGCGTAGGCGCAAGCTTAAAGCCCTTAGGGGATGGCTTTATTGCTCTGATCAAAATGCTAATCGCTCCCGTAATTTTCTGCACGGTTGTTCAGGGAATCGCTGGTGCCGGTGACATGAAGAAAGTGGGCCGCGTTGGGCTCAAGGCAATACTGTATTTTGAAGTTATGTCGACTTTTGCCTTAATCATAGGGCTCGTCATCGTGAATACGATCAAACCGGGGCATGGCTTCAACGTCGATCCACGAACGCTCGATAGTAGCGCAGTCGCGCAGTACACACAGAAAGCAGGCGAACAGTCGACCGTTGATTTCATATTACACATCATCCCCAAAACCTTTGTCGATGCCTTTACGGGGAGCGGCGACCTCCTTCAGGTCCTGTTGATCGCCGTTCTCTTTGGCTGGTCTCTCAATCGTATGGGAGACATTGGCAAACCCGTATTTCACATGATTGAGGTCCTCTCTAAGGTATTTTTTTCCATGGTGAACGGCGTTATGCGACTTGCACCCATCGGTGCGGGAGGCGCCATGGCTTTTACGATCGGCAAATACGGACTGCATGCCCTCCTGCCCCTGGCGAGTCTTATGGGAACGTTTTACCTCGCCTGCATCCTCTTTGTACTTGTAGTCCTGGGTGCCGTCGCAGCTATGACTGGATTTAACATTTTTCATTTTCTACGTTATATAAAAGATGAATTACTGCTGGTCCTTGGTACCTCGTCTTCAGAAAGCGCTCTGGTTCCGCTCATGGAAAAGCTCGAAACACTTGGCTGCTCAAAGTCGGTTGTGGGGTTGGTGGTACCTTCCGGTTATTCATTCAATCTCGATGGGACAAACATTTATTTGACGATGGCGGCGCTCTTTGTCGCGCAGGCGCTTAATATCGATCTAAGCCTAGGCCAGCAGCTGAGCATTTTAGGTGTAGCTATCGTAAGTTCCAAGGGCGCATCAGGCGTGACAGGGGCAGGATTTATTACGTTAGCCGCGACTCTAGCAGTCGTGCCTGAAGTTCCGGTAGCAGGACTGGCTCTTATTATTGGAATCGATCGGTTTATGTCGGAAGCAAGAGCTCTCACGAATATTGTAGGCAATGGGGTGGCGACTGTGGTGATCGCAAGGTGGGAAAATGAGCTCGACAAAAACAAGCTTCATTCGGAGTTGAGATCAAAAGTGTCGATTAAGTCTTCCCTGTCTTAAGATTGTTATTAATGATGCGGCTAAGTGATACGGGGCTGATTCCTAGATACATGGCTATCATGTATTGATGGATGCGTTTGCTGATGGAGGAATAGGATTTCAGAAAAATTTCGTAACGCTGAGCAGCATTGTATAACAAGAGCTGCTGCTCTTTCTTCTCAGATTGCATGAAAGCCTCTTCGGCTATCATGCGGTAGGCTCGGAGCCAGATAGCGCTTCTATCGCACAGGTCGCAGAACGTTCGGGCATCAAGCACCAGAATTACGCTGGGCTCTAGTGACTGAAGGCTTAACTCGGAAGGTCGGCCTGTGATAAGTGAGGTAAATGAACCCAGGAGCTGGCCTTCATGGGCGAAGTTTTTAATAAACTCATCCCCATTTGCATTCCGATAAAAGGACCGAAAGAGCCCACGTTCGACATAAGCGAATTCCGTTGAAACGCTTCCGGTTTTGTCGAAATATTCGCCCGCTCGCAATTCTTTACGAGTGAGATGCGAAGCCAATTCCTCCCAGTCTTCGCCCGAGATTGAATAGAAAGGAGAGAGTTTTTTGACAAGGTCGGAATACTTCTCTTTCATGCTTACCCGGACTTAAAGGTTTTTTGCCATTTCACGCAGCGCAAGATCACCTGTTAAATGAATATCATTTCGAACAGCTTGTAAACCGGCGAGACCGAGTTGAATGTTCGCGGCGCTCGACCATAACAATCCGTTATCGTTCTGTAATATACATATGTTAATTTTTTATGGCGTTCTGTAAAATACCGAGTTCTTGAGAACGAATATTGAAAATTCGATCCCTTTTTGTACCTGGTTAGAAAAACGAGTGAATCGAGCTTGTGTAAAAAGACAGCAGGCCTTTAAAAATTTAGAATAAATGTTATAAAAGTCATATGGTTATAAAAATTATTTATGGGCAAGAAAGATGGGCCAATAAGAGATTTTTTGGCTATCCAGGCCCTCCCTCACAAAAAGAGGAATCGTTATGAAATATTTTACTTTCGCTCTTACCTTGGTGTGCGGCTTCGGCCGAGAGTGAGATCAATTCCATACCGCGAACTGAGGCGACTCAGGATTTTCAAGTCAAAATCGATGACGTTCCATCCTGTTATTATATCAGGATCAAGCGCGACGACTCTGTCTCTAAAAGCGGATAGAAGCCCTTTTTCATCCGAAAAACACTTCACATTCCATGGATCTTTAGGAGCCGGATTGCCGACGATCAGGACCTCCTCTGAGGTTTCGTCGGCATAGAGATGCCAGGTTACCAAAGACAAACCAAGCACGCGTGTAGCATCAGCATTGGTTTCAAGGGCAAGGGCAAGGAGTTTGAGGTCGATAGGTTCAGGCGTGCTGTCCTCGAACAGAATCGGATTGATAAAAAGATTATCAACATGAAACGAGGGCGCGGTGCTGCCTTCGCGCGTGACAATGCTTTTTATTCCGTTATGAATGCGATAAGCGGGCGTCAATTCCAGGTCGCCTTCATAGGTCCGTATATCAGCGTTTCGTATCACAGAATTGAGTTGCCTGAGAGCCGAAGACTTGGACGTGGTGAGTGCAAAGACGGCTTCGCCATCCATTGTCGTAAAGGCTGAAGGGGCGATTTCGTAAGGCGCGGTTTGCATCGATTTAAGATGGGCATCGCCTCGGGTGCGGTCCGATTCCCGTACATAAAAGATGGGTTAAAAGCGGGTGTCGACGAGGACAAAACTTTCGCCGTTTTCAAGACGTCCAGCCGCAAAAATTGCGGATTCCCCTTTGCACCTCGCCCTGGAAAATGTCGACCAGATAGCCGCGTACTTTCAATGGGGCTTGCCAACGTCAGTACCGGGCATCGTAACTTCCTCTCGGCTCGACCAAAACAAAAGGACTCATCACGATCACATCAAACTGAGTGTTGTTTGTAAGCCATAATTTGACTTCGTCATCCGTCGGGACAGCAAAATGCCCTTGGTCCATGGCGTCCTTGAGGCGCCCGGCATCATCGGATTTGAGAACGAGGGCAGCCTCGGTGAGGGTCCACGGGGACCTTACAACATAGAGACGCCCAAAAGCAAAGTGACGAGCTAAATCCCCCCAAGGGAGTATGTCGACTTCAGCCGCGAGCTTTTGTTTCATGTCTTCGGTCATCGCCGAGGCTCCTCAAATTCATAAGGTTTCATAGCGGACAAATCGTCACGACCGAGCGCCCTTCAATGTAGCGAGTCTCAGGGTAAACTCAAGGGCTTTTCGAGAGGGTTTTTTAAGGATTTTTTATGCCATGGATGGCGACTTTTCCTTCTGGCCGGTATCACGGTCTGCTATTCTGGGACACATTCGAACAGAGGGCCCTTTCCCGCCTCAACCTCGTAATCTTACTTCGCAAGCGACGGGGCTACCTAAGGGAAAAGAGCCAAAAAACATAATTTTGCAATACAGTGCAGCGCCGACAGGAGGCCCGGATTCCATTTCTCATTTAAAAAAACCGTTTGCCTTTGAAGGCCGACAGATCATGGTTGTCGCCGACGACAATCGCAATATCTATGCGTTGCAGCAGATATTTGAAGGGCTAGGCTGCGAATTGGTCATAGCCAACAGCGGTCGTGAGGCGCTGGTTATGCTTTCCCTTTGTCCTCACATTGACCTTATTTTAATGGAAATTATGATGCCTGTCATGGCTGCTTACGAAGCCATCCGCCTCATCCGTAAGCTGCCCGAGAAGGCCAATCTGTCCATTATTGCTCTCACTGCCAAAGCGATGGAAAGTGATCGGGATCAGTGTTTGGCGGCAGGAGCGAATAACTATCTGGCGAAGCCCGTGGTTTTCGAAAAGCTACTCATGCTTATGCGTGTATGGCTTTCTGCCAAGCGCTTTACTATTCCGATATTGCTTTTACCTTTCAGTCGTCGAAATAATAGACGCAGTACAATTGAAATGATTTCGTTTTACGAGAGGATGCTGCATGATTCTGACAAAATTCTTGGCTTTGGTCGCTCTGGGGTGTTTGTTTCAATCCAGTCACGTTATGGCCTTTCCAAAAATCGGTCGTGTTATTGATGTCCATGAAGACAGTCTTGAGAAACGTGCTCATGCCTACGATTTCCGCGGGATAGTCGCGTTGTCCAACTGTTCGGGTAGTATCGTTCGGTTTGATGACAGTCTCGATACGGACCAGGCGATGGTACTTACTAACGGCCATTGCATTTCGATGATCACGCCTGGCGTTGCGCTGCCTGAACAGGTTGTCTCACGATCCTTCAGTGTATTAAACAAAACTGGGCGGAAAGTGGGAAGAGTAAACGCAGAACGCCTTTTGTATGGGGCGATGACCAAGACTGATATGGGACTCTATCGTCTCAAGGAAACTTACCAGGATATTCAAGCGTCCTTCAACGTCAGCGCATTGACTCTATCGAGAGAGGCGCCTGCCGTTGATGCGCCTATTGAAGTGATTTCCGGCTATTGGGTGCGTGGCTATTCCTGTGCCATCGAAAGTATTGTGCCCACGCTTGAAGAGGGTGATTGGTACTTCCAAGACTCACTCCGCTATTCGCGTCCTGGCTGTGCGGTAATCGGAGGAACGTCTGGTTCACCCGTACTTGCAGCAGGCACACGGACTGTGGTGGCGGTGAATAATACGATTAACGAGAGCGGTGCAAAATGCGAGGAAAATAACCCTTGCGAAATCGCGGCCGACGGGACCGTATTTGCCGCAAAAGGTTATGCGTATGCACAAAATACCTTTTGGCTTTATTCCTGCCGCAATGCGGCAGGACTTTTCGATGTGAAGGCCGACAGTTGCGGTTTGTTGAAACCAGGCGCGGCACGTTCGCACTAATCACCTTGCATAAAAAGGAGAGGAGGTACGACCCGCGAGGGCGATACCTCTTCTTTTTTAATCAACATCGTCGATCTTAATCTCTTCACTCGAGCCTTCATCCTTAAGTTTCTGTAATTTAAATTCAAGACGCCTTAAGTGTTCTTCGGTAATGACAGTCACCTCGCGTCGAGCCGCTTCGATCATTCCGCGCGCGTCACCAAAATCACGGGACTTGTTAAATTCGAGACAGATGATGCACATAGCTTTGCCCTTAGTCAGGAGTGTTCATCACCTCATCCTACCATTCCTGGCTCATCCTGCCCACTCTGACTTCGATTTAGGATTGACGGCTCAACTGCAGGTTGCGATGGGAAAGTTGAACGGAATACCAAAGGCTCTGGATCGTCTCGGGTGTTCCTTCGGGAAGTGCTTCAGAGACAAGGTAAGCGGGAAAATTTTTCAAAAGTTCCTTGCGAGTTGCTTCATCGTAGGTCGCGGTCTGCAAAATATTCTGACGGCAGGCTATCGCATAAAGTTGGTCCTTATGAGCGATAACTACGTCGGCACACCGTTTAAAAAGATCGCCCTCACGCCCGTACCAATCCCCGAACAAAAGTTTTCGTGAGCTTTCACTCCAAGCATCGCTTCCCGGATCGTTTGAACTATCTAGTGAAAGACCTAGACTGTTGAAGCGATTGAAATAAGAGGCCACATCAAACCCGACTTCCCCCAGAGCCCATTGACCCAATGCGGCTTCGATTTGGCTTCCGAGATCCTGAAGATCTTCCCAGAAGATCCGACCTTCATCACCACGGTCGTGATGGCAAAAGAAAGTGCTGCATACGGTGGTTCGATATGAGTAGAGGCGACATGCTTTTGATTCTCTATTGAGAAAGGGACAAATCACGGTAGGTTTGTCGCGATCTGGTTTGACTATATAGCTGAGGGAAGCAGAAAGCTGCGACGGAGAGATGTTGCACCCTTCAGGCAAGACATAACCTTTGGCTATGTAGTCGGTAATCATCGGTTCCGTGCGCGAATCAAAAAGAGCCATCCCAAGCAGAAAGTTTGGGACGCGTGGAATTACGGTGCAACAGCGAACGCTGGGATGGAATCCAGCCGCTTTCACCTGAGGACAATTGAAACACGAGCTCTTCGTTTCCGGGTCCACACGAAAATACATTACGTCGTCAGGAAACATGTAACGCCAAAGACCAGGAACAGTATGAGCGCCGAGTTTAATCGGTTCAAAAACAGGATCAAGGCTCACAGCTTATCTTTCGAAATGGCAATTGCCGAATTGTTTACCGCTTCCACAGGGACAAACGGCACTTTTGGATATTTTTTCGGGTTTTCCGTCATTCTCGAAGTCACCTGAATGATAAAGCCACGCGCCGTCTATTTTGTCAAAATAGCTGATTTCGTGAAGGACTTCGAGTTTGTTCTGAAAGATGAGTCGGGCCTTAAATTCCACTTCACCTTCCTCACCGTCTTCCTCAGCTGCGAGGATGTCCAGGCCGACCCAGTTGGAGGGTTCTTCGCTGCCAAGGTCCTCGGGAAAGGTCTCGGGGTGCCAAGTTTTCTTTAAGTAATCGAGATCGTTATTAAAAAATGCCACATATCGACTGCGCATCAAGGCCTCGGGCGTCGGTGCAAAGCGAGCTCCGGAGAGATAAGGACCACAGCAGGTATCGAATGGAAGTTTGCTTCCGCAAGGGCAGGGGAGGGGCGTCATACGAAAAGCCTCAGTGATGGTAATCCCAGCTATCATAGCGAGCACGGACAGAATGCCAAGCAAAAAGAAGCGCCCTAACCGATGGTAGGGCGCTCCCCATTCAAATCATATTTGACAGGTACTGGCAATTATGACGCGCATTGTCTCCAGACAAAGCCGAAGACTTGTTTCAGTTCACCGTCGACAGAGTCATTGGTAATGAGGCCTTGAGCATCTCTCGCAGCGCCGGCGAGTTTGCTGACGCGAATGGAGGGATTGACGATCAGCGCGCGATCGATGTTGCAAGGTGACCAGACATCAGGGATGTAGACTGACGTCAAACCGATTGTGTCCGTATAAACGAAATCCTTCGATTTAGGGCCGACTTCACGCGCTACAAATTTACCGGTCTGGCTTTGGCCTTGGAAGTAATACTGAGTCGTGTGCTCAGCTTGTACTTTACTATCGAGGTCCATAAATCCACGGTAATTGAAGGTCGCGATGCTGAACTGATAGCCTGCTGGAATTTGCAGTGTTGCTGTCAACGCACAGTTTTTGCGGCTGGCGCTCAATGGAATACCAGGACCCACTTCGGCAACGAATGACGAGAATGTTACCGTGAAAGCCTGAGCATCATCCGAAATGTTTGTTGAGTAGGTGCTTGCATCTGGGCAACCTGAGCCGATTGCTGAAAGCGATTTGATTTTGACGGAACCAGCTGGCGGAAGGACCGGGATCCGATCTTCAGCGAAAGCAGAAACAGCAGACAGAGAGAGCAGTGCGGGGAGTACGAATTTACAAAAACCGAGTGTTCCGTTCATGGCTTTTCCTCTTGGTCGTAAGTGAGTAAAATAATTTCCTTACGAGCTCTTATGCAAGCCACGGGCCAAGGAAGTCCATTTCAGATTCGCGAAAGGCCTTGTCGGCTTGGTTTGTGCTGAGATGAAAATACACTGCATTCATAGGCTTTTAAGTGATGGAGAAGGATGGGTGGTCAAAGGGGTTGTCGCTTAGATAATCTAAGATCGCTGAGTTGGGTGAAAGATGGCGATCTTTTTCTAGAAGGTTCAGGGTGCCTGTTGAGCGGAAATAAACGAGTGAATGGACTCACTCGCGTGTGTGCAAGCCATTAACTCGATTTTTTACCGTAGTACGAAAAGACCTTTTTCAAAAGCGCTGTTGATTGTTCCAATGGATTTTCGCGGATTTTCTTTTCTTGATTTGCTATCTCGACAAAGAGGGCATCGACGGCCTTGGTGCTTACGTACTCATCAAGATTGACCGCCGGGACGGGAACCCCTGCTGCGAGGGCTGCCGGTCTCACCGCTGTCGATAATTGCATATAAATGCTGCCGACATTATTCTGCGCTGTCGCTTTCGCTACTATGGGCCGGAAGGTCTCGACCAGTTTTTTCTCGCTGGCCGATTTGAAGTAACGAGTCGCAGCATCCTCTGGCCCCCGCAGTATCGTCACAACGTCGGTGAAGGTCATATTGCGAATCGCATCTTTAAAAATAGGCACAGAAGATGAAACAGCCTGCTCAGCGGCCTTGTTGAGGCTTGTTTCAAATCCGTCAACGTACGATCCGAGGCCGACGTTTCGAGCAAGATTACTGGCTTTTTGAAGTTCGGATGGAATCACGATGTGATGAATCGAATCGGTGAAGCCTCCACTTTTGGATAGGAGGTTAATACCATAACCTACGCCCTTTTCGAGGGCTTCCTTCGTTGCCAAGACGGATTCGACCGAAGTCGGAGCAAGCGTGCCGGAGTTGGTGCCGGGGCCTGGTACGATAGGGAAACTCGATTGGGCAGCCCCAATCACATCTTTGACATTGGTGTCCAGTTCCGCGCAGGAAACGAGGAAACAGACTGTTATGCCGAGCAGAATGCGCTTCATTTGAATACTTCCTATCTGTCGAAAATGCTTAGCAAAAACTTGGGAAAGGGACATGGACTTTCATATCATCGAATGATAGAGGAGCGAAACCTAACTTTTCTGAGAGGATAGACATGATTCCACAGACTCGTCTCCGCTTTGCTGTCCTGATTCCCCTTTTATTTCCTCCACTACTTTCGACATTTGCTTCCGCTGAACCCAAGATCCATGTCGTAGTCAGCGTCGACTGGGAGGGGCGCGATATAACACCCGAAAACATCGCGGCCATGAAAGCTTTTCGGACCGATTTTCCAGGTATTCCCCTGCAGATGTTTTTGAATGCCGCTTATTTTACCAAGGTCGGTGCCAATCCCAAGCAAATCGTTGAGGCGATGAACTCAGTTCTCGCACCCGGCGATGAAAAAGGCCTACATATCCATGGTTGGAAGAGCCTCATTGAGGCGTCCGGCGTAAAATTCCGTTCGGAGCCTGCTTTTCGGGGGCCGATCGATATGAGTAAATGCGTTCCGGATTGTGGTCATGATGTGAATATTACCGCATATAGCGAAGCGGAGCTGCGCAAGGTCATCGCGTTTAGTCTTAAGACCCTTGAGAAAAATGGAATGGGCCGGGCAAAAACCTTCCGGGCTGGTGCCTGGCAAGCCGACAAAAAGGTACTAAGAGCACTCGCCGCCGAAGGAATCGTATTGGATGATTCGGCAACCGACGCGGAGTTTCTTAAGGAACGATGGGGTAAAACGCTACTTTATCCCGTAACCAAAAAAATCTGGCCCGACACCGTTGCCGCGAGCCAACCCTACTGGATCGATCTTGGTCAAGGACATAAAATACAAGAACTGCCTAATAACGGCTGTTTAGCGGATTACGTTTCCGGTGAAAGTATCCTCAAGAGTTTCCAGGCCAACCGTGATCTGTTCAAAAAAGATCCGAGCAAAGATGTTTACTTGTCGATCGGATTTCATCAGGAAACCGCTGTTAAATTTCTTCCTAATTTACGCAAGGGTATCGAGCTGATCAGGGCTGAGGCCGCGGCCCAAAACTTGCCTGTTGACTTTACTGTGCCCTCGAAACAGGGTTTAAAAATTTAAACGACGTCCAGAGCTTGGTTCGTAAATCATTCACGATTACGAAGGCTCTGGGAGCTATTCTCCCGAGCCTTTCAGTTGTTACGAGCAAAAACTCCCAACTTTTACCCCTCCTTTTCTTTGCCGACCATTTGCCGTAACATAGACCTATCCCCTGCTGGAAGGTAAATAGATGACAAAGACAATCGGTCCCGTGGTCCAAAGAGCGCTGATACTTTGCGGAGACAAAAACATTCTTGCGGCAGTAAAATCCTCTCTCAAAAAGTTTGAGTATGGCGAAATTGATCACCATGAAAACGGAGTGGAAGCTCTCAAAAAAATGAGTACGTCGCGCTATGATGTAGTGGTTGCCCATAATAAATTAAAGTTTATTTCTGGCTGGAACCTAGTGAAGGAAATGAAGATTTCTGACAAGATTCCGAATATGCCCGTTATGTTGATGGGCGACTTGCCCGCGCCGGTGAGCGAAGACGAGATGAAGCAGTATGGTCTCGTAAAGTACATGAAGGCGCCCGTGAACGACTCCGAGCTAGGCATGGTCTTGAATTCGACGATGCAGCTTTTTAAAACCTCGGGGACCATCGAAAACAAATTTACAAAAGCTAAAGCGGCCCTTATGGGAGCAAAAAGCGCGGAAGCCATTGAACTCTATTCAGAACTTCACGGCCTGACTAAAAAAAATGTGAGAAGTTCTCTTGGACTTGCGGAGGCTTACACTCAGGACGGGCAGAATGACAAAGCGGAAGCCCTGGTCCTTGAGTCCCTAAAAAGCGACGCAAGCAGCCCGACCGCTGCACTCCTTCAAATCAAAATATTTATTAATAAAAAGCAATACTCAGAGGCAAACGTAGCCGCACTTACCTTGCTGGGACCGATGGCTGATTCCCCATTTTACCACGTTCGAGTCCTCAATACGTTCATTGAGGGCAAATCACTTGAGCATGTCGAAGAGATCTGTCGCGACGCAATGGGCAAGCGCTTCAAGCTACCTGAGTTTTGGAACAGCATGTCCCGAATGCTTTTTCAAAAGAATCGTTATCTCGATTCCTTGCTTATTCTCCAGTCGTCAGTTGATGAATTTGGGGCAACGGCTGAAATGATGAATATCAAAGGTGCCTGCCTGCGCAAGGAAAATAGGTTTGACGAGGCGCTGGAAGCCTATGAATATGCTCTGAAATTATCACCTATGGATGCACGTGTGTATTTTAATATGGCCGTATGCTGCATTTCAAAAAAAGCGATTCATGATGCTAAACAGCATTTGGAAATGTGTCTAAAGATCACTCCGGATTTCCCTGGGGCCCAACAAAAGCTTGATGAAGTGAATAAGTTTCTTGGGTCCGTCGCTTAAGGAATAGAGTGATGTTTGATGAGAATGATACGGCTGACGACAGTGTAATGTTTGATAGTTCGGCCGGGGCAAAAGTGCCTGTTACAGCCGTCGCATCGCCTGACGATGAAGTCATGAGCCTATTGAACGGGCTTTCTTCGGCGGGGCCTTTTGTGATGGGCTTCATGGATTACGAAGCTATCGATCCAGCTCAGTCAGGTAGCGTTGTGCTCTTTAAAATACGCATGATGGAGGCCTTTGAAGATCTTGGCCTCATTCGATCATGGCGGCAGAAAAGGCCCTTGCAGCCTATCATTGCTCTTAGCCCGAACGATGATGAGGACTTTGTCCTCGAAGCCTTTAAGGCCGGCGTTACAAACTATCTGCCGAGCACTGTGCCCGTGAACGTTTTAAGCGCAATTCTAAAGTCTTACCATAAAATGGGTGAGGCACCGCGCCTGGTCGAGATTCAAAATAGTGAAATGATTCGGTCACTTGAGACAGAACGAAAGGCAACGGAGGCGAGACTGCAGGCCGAAAGTGCCCGACAGATGGCCGATTTGCACGCGATCGCCCATGCCCAGACGCGCGAAATACTCGATAATCTCACCGAAGGATTTTTTATAGTAAATGTCGACCTTTCCATCGGTGCAATAACTTCAAAGTCTTGTAACTCAATCTTTGGGCAAGGTATAGCCAACCAAGATCTCGGTGCCGCCCTGGGGCTGGAAGCGGGAAAGGAAAACTATCTTCGAGGCTGTCTCGAGCAACTTTTTGAAGACTTCATGCCGTTAGAAGTTAACCGAAGTCTACTCCCTAAAAACTGTAGGACAACCGATGGGCGAACACTCTCCTTCACCTATACGCCCATACTCGACCAAAAGGGTGTGCCCGAAAAAGTCATCGTTGCAGTCGTCGATATCACAAGCGAAGTTTTAGCTCAAAAAACCTTGGAGAGGCTGACCTTAAGAAGCGAAATTCTTTTTCGTATTCTTAGCGATAAAGAATCGTTTAAAGATTTTCTTGAAAGTAGCAAACACGAAATCGCATCTCTTAAGGCCAACCCGTCAATCATCGCTGGCAAAAGAATTTTGCATACACTCAAGGGCAACACCGCGGTTATGGGTCTCGTCGACGTTGCCGACGGCATTCATGGGATGGAATCGCGATTGGAGGATGACTCCACGTGCGGTACTGAACAGTACTTTTCTGAATGTGCGGACACTATCGAGTCAGGTTTTCTGTCGTTCCTTAACGATAACAAACAGATCTTGCATATAGACTGGCATCTCACAGAAACTCAGGTTTCCTTACCCCGTAGCGCCATAGCCGCGCTGCTAAACTATGTGCAGGAAAGCACAGGGCCAGGGAAAAGCGAGGTCGAGGGTTTGCTCGCTAAAACAAAGCTCCGAACCATTAGTTCCATGCTTTCGGGGTATGGTGAAATTGCGGAGAAAATCGGAGCCCGCCTGGGCAAAGAGATTCGTTTTAAAGTGATCGGCGAAGATTTGAGGATTGACCCCGACCGTTACGGCCCTCTCCTGAAGTCGCTTATTCATGCCCTGCGAAATTCCTGTGACCATGGCATCGAAACCGTTGAAGAGCGTTTAGAGCGAGGTAAAAAAGCAAGCGGTTTGATCACTTTTAAGTTTACGTACCGCCCAGAGGGAGGCATGAAGATAACTCTCTCGGACTCAGGTCGAGGTATTCCTCTCCATAAAATCCTTAAAAAAGCGGTCCAGTGTAAGATCGTCAAAGCCGAAGAAACGGCGATGCTTACTGTCAAAGATGTTCTTCATCTTATTTTTCATGATGGTTTCTCGACTGCGGAACACATTTCCGAAACCTCGGGCAGGGGAGTTGGGATGGCCGCGATTAAGTATGAAGTCGATGCCCTCGGCGGCACGATTCGCATCGCGACGAAGCCCCATAAAGGCACGGTTTTTGAGCTTTTACTCCCGGCTTGAACCCTCGCCAAGCAAGCCCTTCAGGGCATCATAATCCAAATGATGCCCTCCCTTGAATATCCTCAATCGAAAATCCGGAACCGACTTGACAAATTGTCCAGCAAAACTCTTAGCGTCATTAAGCGTAATGTCTCTGTCGCCTATCGTAAGTTGAAAACGGCTAAGGGGGTTGGGTTTTTCCTTGCCTGAGTCCCACAGGCCGCTGCTGCCTGACGCAATAATTCGTATCAAGCGTTTGTCCTGGTGGAGTTTATAAATTTTGAACGCATAGTAGCCTCCATTTGAAAACCCAACGAGACTATAAGTGCTATCTTTGTCCCAGCACTTGAGAATCGATTCCTCTAGTCCTTGAAAAGTGTCAAGAACCTCATCTTCATCACGCGAGGGCCAGCATAATTTCTGATTTGGGCATGGAGGGCCGCGGGGCAAGGCTATGACGAGAGAAAATTCTCGAGCTAGCCTTTTTAACAACTGGCGATTTTGTTCCTCTGCCTCGCTGCGGCCGCCTTTAAGTGGCTCAAAGCCATGCAAATAGACAAGCCGCCCCTTCGCCCCTTTGGACTCTCCCAGGCATTCTGTGGGAAAGCTTTTTGCGTAACCTTCATCAATGGGAAAAAGGAAGAGGGCAAACAGGACACTGATAGTCAACGTTACAGCCTGATTAAAAGCACCGACCACCCTTGGATCCTTCATGACGCCTCGCCTGAGAATTTCGGAAAAACTCCGTGTAGTTCATCAATGGTTGATCCGGGTGGTGGGTGACATGATGAATGCGATAGGTCTCATAATTCGGCACACCTACCATGGATCGAAACACCTCACTGAGAATGTCGAAAAGCCTTTTGAATCGTGCCTTCAATCTATACTGCATGGATTTCTCTCTCAAAAGGTCCTTCTATCGCCGTGATATTAGGTTTTTTCAAAGCACTCTTTGTTTTGACCAGGGCAATGAGAAAGATACCGAGGACGATGAACATGAAACTGCCGCAGAAGACAGCATCAACCGTATCATTGAAAATGATCTGCTGCATCTGCTCGAGAGTCTTTGCAGGACCCAAAATTTGACCGAACCCGAGCTGGCTCCGGTATTTTGCGGTGTGACCTAAAAAGCTGATCGCAGGATCGTCACTGAACAGCTTTTGCCAACCCGCGTAAAAAGTACAAATGAGGAGCCGCATCCTTACAAAAACGGTAAAGTTTCCCCAAGGGCTGGCGCCTAACGCCTTAACCACGACCAAGGCAAGGACTGCAAGGAGGATGATCATTATAAACAAAATACCGATGAGAGCGAGGCCGCTAGCGATCGGACCAAGTTCCATACGGACCATCTCGCCAAGGCGATTTCCCATCCCGCCTCACAGATAGGAAGAAGGCCAACATGTCCTGAACTGCTCCAGCAAACACCACACCTGCCAGAATCCAAAGCGTCCCCAGCAGGTAACCCATTTGGGCCGCGAGCACCGGCCCCACAAGAGGACCAGCGCCAGCAATGGCCGCAAAATGGTGGCCGAATAAGACAAAACGTTGCGTAGGGACGTAGTCGAGACCATCGTCCAAACGAACAGCTGGTGTAGTACGGGATGGGTCAACGGACAAAACTTTGTTGACGAGAAAAAGGCTGTAGGTGCCATAGGCAATCGCGAAGGTGCAGACTGCCGCTGTGAGTATCCATACGGCGTTGACACTTTCGCCACGGGTCACCGCTAAAGATCCCAGAGCATAAGCGCCAAGGATGGCGACCGCAAACCATAAAAGAGTTATGAAAGGCTTTCGTGTCATCATGTCGAGCTCCCACTTTTTGCCTTGTCTTCGTCTCTTCCTGCATTTCTTTCTGAAAATTCTCATAGGCTTTGAGGGAATTCAAGGCGTCACTCGGCGTACACAGCGGGGAAGAGGCCTTACGATCGAGTCCAGACGAGCATCGTTTCTTCTTTGAATCCCAACGTCACGAGGCCTTCAGAATTGGTGATCAGAGGCCGTTTGATGAGACGTCCATACTTCGCCATTAGATCTATGACATCATCTTCCGTCATGGTTTTCAGTTTATCTTTCAGGCCGAGTGTACGGTACACCTCACCGCTGGTGTTGAGAAAAGGCTTGATGCCAAGACCATAGTTTTTGACGAGGCGTTTCAAAAGACCAGCCGAAGGCGGGTGCTCGGTAATATCGATACTTGAAAAGGGAATGCCGTGGCGTTTTAAATAGTTTTCCGCACTTTTACAGCTACTGCATTTTTTATAGGCATAGCAGGTGATCATAGTCATCAGCCTCAAAGAAATGTCCAAACTTCAAAAATAGGAGATAGCACGTTTTAGAGGTCTAGTTCCAACTCCATCTAAAATCGTTACGCTTTTCTTAACGAGCGCCCTCTTTGCCCTAAATACCCATTCCCATTGGCTTATATGGAGAATTTTATCTCACGAAAATTGTCTCATTTTATCAAATAGTTGGAGGTAATTATCAAGATTCTTGGGCCATATACCGATGGATCCCTGGGCGCCCGCCCCAGGAGGCACTATGTTGACCAGAGCCGGACTCTCACGACGCAATCTCTTTCGAGGCGCTACCAGCGCTCTTTTATATTACCCGCTCATGCGCGCCCTTAGCCCGAATGAAGCTTTCGCCCAATCCACGACGAATCCCCGGGTGATTTTTGTTTCGTTCCCTGGCGGCACCTACACAAATAAATTCTGGCCCGAAGGAAGCGTTGCCGGACCCATTGGAACTCTTCCTTTCGTGACCTCGCCACTCGAGGTTCACAAAAGCGATATGATCCTTTATCAAGGTTATAATCTGATCGGGGCGACCAATCACAACGGCTCTATGCCTCAAGTCCTTGCAGGCTGGGGCGCATGCAGTGCCGGCAGTCCTGTTCAGTGCGGTAAAAACCCAGGTTTTCCAAATAACGACGGCACGACGACTCAGAATATGGATGCCGTGCCTTATTCTATCGATCAGCGCCTGGCTGATACTCTTGGTGCAAAATCGAGTCGCCCCTCTATCAACATGGGCATTCAAACGCACGCTTCAGGCAATCCATTCCCGGAACCGATTTCCTGGAAGAAAGACGGAACGCCGAACTTTCCTAACGACAATCCTCAAGCGACCTACACTGATATATTTGGCAACTTTATTGTTCCTACTGGCGGAACGACCACACAAACAACAGCTCAGACTGCGGTCAGTACGGGTAAAAAACGCATAGTCGATTACCTGATTGGCGATATTAACCGTATCAAATTAGCACTTGGCTCGCATGAGAAAGCGGCTTTCGACGCCCACCTCTCGGCTCTTGATGAAATCAATCGTGACATCAACAATGCGATGACTCCGGCAGCGTCTACCGCAACCATCGGCAGCCAGTGTAATCCTAAGTCTATTCAGGCGCTTTTGCCGACGGATCTCTCAAACCAGTGGTATATGCAGGCAAAAAATGCACCTGCTGTCTTTAAGCTCCAACGTGCAATCATGGTCCAGGCGATGGCCTGCGATATCACGCGTGTTGGTGTCTGGCAAATGGGGTGTTCGCACCAGGAGAGCCACATGCCGGCCGAAGGTGTTGTGGACGACCCTGGAACCGTTCTTCATCTTTTGGCTCATACTGACAACCAGTTTTATGCAAACAATCAGCAGGGTCAGATGCGTGAAATCGCCAACATGGTCGCCGAGATGAAAAAAGTATCAATGGGTGATCACACTCTCTTTGACGAGACTTTGGTTTACGTTGCGACCGACATCGGTGACAGTGCTACGGCTCATGGTGGCGATAACATCGCAGCCTTTATGCTCGGAAGTCTCGGTGGCAAAATTAAAACCGGCCGCATCGTCGACGGCAAAGGCGCGGGTTATAACCATTTGCTGGTGACAGTCGCTCAACTCATGGGCCTCACGTCCGTAGCGACGATTGGTAATACCTCGCAAGTCGGTCCTGTTAAAGACGTTATCGGCTGAACAGGCCAGCAAAGGAAGAGGGGTAAGCCCATGACGAAAAGAATGAAAAACTCTATGAAAATACCGACAGCGTTGACAACACTCATTTTCATGATGGTGTTTTCAGGCTGCGACTCGCGGCCTGGCGTTCCGACCGTAAACGGTCAATCCTTCAGTGGGAAATCGGGACCTTCGGCCAATACAACGGCAGCTGCAGGCGGTATGACCACCGGTAATTATGGAGGTCTGGCTTGCCCGAATAAAGAAACGCACCGGGGCATTCGTTCCTGGCGTCGCCTGAGTAACATCGAAATAAAAAATACGGTTGATGCGGTTTTCGGTAGTCCGACCGACGTTGATTATTCAAGCTTTATCAATGATATTTCTAAGGCCGAAGTTTTTGACACATCCATGAGTGTGGGCAACTATGTTTCGACGAATCGCCTTAAAGGCTATTTTACCTTTGCGGAGAGTCTGGCCAAAGGGGTCACCATCAATAAGCTGTTTCCGTGTCTCGCTAAGGGGCGCTCGTGTATATCAAGCAGCCTTGCAACCCTCGGAGCCGCGACCTGGCGCAGACCTTTGACGAGTGATGAACTGAATAGGCTGACGGCCGTTTACGATCAACTCATGACCGACGGTTATGCCTCGGAAGCAGCTGCACGCCTCGTTATAGAGGCCCTTGTGTTGAGTCAGGAATTTTTGTACCGGTCTGAACTCGGTGTGCAGTTAGCCGATGGAACCTACGAACTGACCGACTATGAATTAGCTTCGGCGCTTTCTTATGCCACGATTCGTACAGTCCCTGATGCCGAATTAAAATCCCTCGCGGATAAAAAAATGCTTCGAGACTCAGCAACTCTAGCCAAACAGGCAACGCGACTTCTCAACCTTCCCGCAGCAAAATCGGCTTGGAAAGATTTCGCTGGTCAATGGCTTCAGGCTGATGGTGTCCTGGACGCTGCGAAAACCCAAACGGCTTTCACGGACACTGTCAAAACCAAACTCTCCGACGAAATGAAAAACTTCTTCGTCGATACGATGTTCAGTGCAACGAAAAAAACCTACGATCAACTTCTCCTCGCTGATTATACAGTCGGTGATAACAGTTCCGCGTTCATCTACGGCGGGACTGTCGCTGGTGGCAAAATACAATTTAAGGAAACACAACGCAAAGGCCTGTTGGGCCAGGCTGGGTTCTTAGCCTCTGCGGCTGTAGCGGATACAACGAACCCCATCAAGCGCGGTGTATTTATTTTGAGCCGTTTGATGTGCAGTGGTTTTGCGCCAGCTCCTGCAACGACATTTCCAACAGTAAAAAGCGGTCTATCGACCAAGGAACTCTTTCAACAGCATAGTCAGGGCTCCTGTGCCTCATGTCACAAGTTCATTGACGACTTTGGGTTTGCTCTGGAAAACTTTGATGAGATCGGCAAGTTCCGCGATAACGATGCTGGCGCCGCGATCGTGATCAAAAGCAACGTGACGATCGATGGAAAAGAGTTGGCGATCGCCTCACCCGACGAACTTTCGAACGCGCTCGCTCATTCAAGCCAGGCTATGGAATGTTATGCCCGTCAAACGTTCCGCTATACGCTTGGACGTCTTGAATATGCTGCGGTACCCATCATAGGTGGAACGCCAGCGGAAGATAAAACGACCGAATCGCAGCTCGACAAATGTCAGATTCAAGATGTTGCGTCGGCTGTGGAAGCAAACGGTGGGGACCTGAAAACGGCCTTCGTTGAACTCGTGTCCAACCCCGGTTTCCGATTGCGACTGGCCGGTCCAGGAAATTAAGCCTCAAAAAGAAACGTCGCGGCGTGCTCCCAAGGCCCGCCGTGATAATGGTAAAGATCCAAACCCACCGCGCACCCCGTCCAGGGTATAAACATTTTCGATAATTGGTCATAACAGCGTTTTGCGTCGCCAGGCGAACCCAGATTCGTGACAGTGATGTGAGGGCGGTAACCCTGGCGGTCCTGAGCGCGCAGGACATCCTTGAATTCGAGGTCCAGCCTTTCCTTGATGCCTACGACACCGGGCGCACTCAAGGTGATTCCCACAAAGCCCTGGTGGTGTTTGAGGCCATCAAAGTGCAGGTCCGTAGGTTTTTCATTCGCCACGACGCGCTGCAGGGCCTCCTGAATGGAAACGAGTTTTTGGCCCGGAAGCTGGTGATAAATTGTCAGATGGGCCTTTAAGTAGTTGCGGCTCGGAGGGAAATACGAAGCGCGCCATTCATCCAAAAGAGCCTGGGATCCTGAATCGAGTCGGAATGTAAGAATCAAAGGTATGCCGACGTGTTTCATTGCGCGTTCAACCTCCACATAAGAATTCAGTGTCAAGATACTTAAATACGGATATCGACTCGTTGTCATCAATTCTTCGAACGCTGCAGAATTTGCTTGTGCGTGTTGGCCGCTTGGCAAGGTAAAATCTTAGTAAGACCAGCCCACTTAATCTATCCAGCAATCTCCCGCAAACATTGTGGGTAAGGAGACCTCGTGCATAAATTCGCTAGAATTTTGGTGGTTCCGCTATTGTTGTCAGTGAGTTCCTGCTTGGCTTTTTCGTCAAATGCTCTGGCCGTCGCGGCATCGCCCCTCGGTGGATACAATCGACTGACTCTTGGCACGGCCTATGAACAACTCAAAACGGCATCTGCGTGTGGTGATGCCTCTGAGGCTCCTGGTATACCAGGGAGTGAAACAATCGGTCTCAGCAGCACAATCTGCCCGGCAGGCGAGACATTTGCGTTGGCGACCTTGCTCGATAAAAAAGTCATAGCTTTGGCAATCAATTGGGTCTCCTGGCAGGACGGCAAACTTCTCGATGACGATCGAGTGAAAAAGATCCCGGCTCAGATGCGCGAGAATTATGGTATTCCGGAGGCAACCATCGCTTATGAAAGTGGATTGGGCAATCGTGATGCTGATGCTGTTTGCCGGGACGCCGCCAGGCAATGCCGCATCCATATTTGGAAAACAAATAAACCGGAACGTGTGGCGAGCTTGGTTTATGCGAGCATAGGCGAGAGCGAAGTGCCTCTACTCTTCAATCTCAATGATTTATGCGCTCAAAAAGTTTTGAAAATGCGACTACAGAAACGAGATAAAACGGTCGCTCACTAAACTTTGAATACCGGCAAAACTCTGAGCACCATATATTCTGAGGTTTTTTGTTTTTTTACTCTTGCTGAAAGGTTTCGAGCGGCGTTACACTCATATTTGTAAGGTCCTGCAGAGTTCAGGGCTTCTACAAAGGCTCACTGATGAGGTGGGTGCGGTAAATCTCTTAAAGGGTTTTCCATCGGCATCTTTCTGAACAGTGTGTTTCATAGACAAGTTTTAAATCGCTTTTCTATGGTGAATGCTCTCTAACAAAGAGCGCAAAGAGTCTGGGAATAAGTTTCGATTCTTTTAGCAACTGGGAGTAAGGACGATCGAGTCTTCAAAACCAATCATTGTTAAAGAAATTCTCTTAAGACCAGATGTGTTTTCAAAGCAGGCACCCGGATCAAAGTATTCAGCTCCTTGGCTGGTCCTTGGTACCGGGTGTTTGTTCGTTCGAAGTATGTCTTTCGATTGCATTGATTCTTAGTACGACTGCGAGCCTTTTTTACCGAATCGAGGGTCTGGACTTTGTAAAGTTCCGGCCCTTTTTGCGCGCCTCGCTCTCTATAGGCCGTCGAAGGCGTGCCTTTATGGATATTTGACTTAAAAGGCGCAAGGTCGATTCAACTGGCTGTGAGAAATTAAGACTTTTCGTTGGCATATCACGAAAATTAACGGCATACTCCTCTGGATTTTCGTTCATACTCTGCGGACACGGCGAGTTCTAAGAGCTACAGGCCTACGCACATCGGAGGAAAGATATAATGGGACGTACCAAGGAATTGGTAGAGGGTTATTTGGCAACTGCCACGGCACAGGTAAAAAGCTATGTCGCTGGTCTGGCCTCAGACAAGCAAGTAAAATCAGCGCTCAAACACGATCCTAAATGGCGTCAACTCAATGCGGAAACCAAACGCCTTGCACGCCAGATCGTTTTTATCGATAAGCGTAATGCTAAGCCCACCAAAGGCGCAGCAGCTGAGTGAAAAATGGGCCGCACTCGCGGCCATTTTTTTTGTCCGCGACTTCATCCCCACTCTATTTCTCTCAAGATCCCATCAATTTTTTAGACTATTGTCCATGCCCCTCGTGTGTTATGAGCTTTGAGCATTTCAATTCTTACGAATTTTAACGAGCAAGCGCGACGCGAAAAAGGGGGCTCTTGGGTGACTGTTCAAAGTACGACGTCAAATGGGGTAGATAAGCCTGTAACCGTTACGGAAGAGTGGTTGGGTCAACCCAAAGGTCTTTACGTTCTGTTCCTGACGGAAATGTGGGAGCGGATGAGCTACTACGGTATGCGCGCCCTGCTTGTGCTCTATATGGTGAAGCATCTTTTCATCAACCCCGAAGTCGGCCAGGAGGTTCTGGGTTTCAACTTTATCAAAGGTTCCCTCGAACATTTTTTTGGTCCACTTGCCATCCAGCCCATGGCGTCCCAGGTGTACGGCCTCTATACCGGTCTCGTCTATTTTACCCCATTTTTCGGCGGTATCATCGCTGACCGTTGGCTCGGGCAACGCCGTACTGTCTTCGTTGGCGGTGTTTTGATGGCAATTGGCCACTTCCTGATGGCTTTTGAACATCTGTTTTTTCTTGCGCTGATTTTCCTCATCGTCGGCAACGGCGCCTTTAAGCCTAACATCTCGACTCAGGTTGGTGACCTCTACGCTCCCGGCGATTCGCGCCGTGACGGTGCGTTTACGCTCTTCTACATGGGCATCAACCTTGGTGCCTTCCTATCGCCTCTCATCTGCGGAACACTGGGACAAAAAGTCGGTTGGGATTGGGGTTTTGGCGCAGCAGGCGTTGGTATGATACTTGGCCTCATGGTTTACACTTTCGGCCAGAAATATATTCAGCCTCACCCCGAAAACGTCGCGAAAAAAGTGCAGGCCGACCATAAAGGCGAAAAAATCCCCTTCACGGCCGGTGAGAAAAAAGCAATTTGGGCCCTTATCGTCCTGTGCGCTCTCAATATCGTTTTCTGGGCTGTTTATGAGCAACAAGGTAATACGATGCAGCTCTGGGCAGACAACCAGACGAACTGGAACTTCTTCGGTTTTGAGGTTCCTTCAACCTGGTATCAGTCGTTCAACCCGCTCGCTATTTTGGTTTTTGCACCTCTGCTCGGAATTTTCTGGAAAAAACAGGCAACGAAAAATAAAGAGCCGAGCTCTGTCACCAAGATGGCTATCGGTAGTTTCCTGCTCGCCGCGGCGTTTGGCATCATGATCCTAGCAGCCCTTTCCGTTGGTGCGGAAAAAGGCTCGGTACTCTGGCTCGTTGTGACGACAGTCGTTCTTACGATAGGGGAGCTATATCTTTCGCCTGTTGGACTGTCTTTGGTAACCAAGGTCGCACCAGCTCGCATCGTTTCCATGATGATGGGCATGTGGTTTTTCTCAAGCTTCATCGGCAATTATATGAGCGGTTGGCTTGGAACGTTCTATGAATCCATGTCGCGCGAGAGCTTTTTTGGCCTCATGGCGGCCTTGTCCATCTTCGCCGCAGTATCGATGGCGGCTTTTAACAAGCCTCTTCGTTCGTCACTTGGCGATCATTAATCAAGTTGTGCCCCCTCACTCAATCATGTCCACGTTCGGCTTTCGAACGTGGGCTTTTTTTTTGCGGGAATATCGTTCATGATAGAGTCGCTTTCTTGGCATTTACGAAGTTTCATGGGGTTTGATATGGCTACTTTTCAAGGCACTTCCACTTACATCGCAAGCGCTGAGCTGTCGGAAATCGTCAACGTTGCTGTGGACTTGCAGAAACCCCTTTTGATTCGTGGGGAGCCCGGTACAGGCAAAACTGTCCTGGCGAGGGCCGTGGCCGAAGCTATGAGTCTTCCGCTGCTTACGTGGCACGTGAAATCCAGTTCGAAAGCTCAGGAGGGCCTCTATGTTTATGACGCCGTTCAACGTCTCAACGATTCACGCTTTGGTACGGGGAATGTTCACGATATCAAGCAGTATATCAAGCTTGGACCACTCGGCCAGGCATTTAGCGCACCTCATCGTTCCATCGTTCTGATCGATGAAATTGATAAGGCCGATATTGAGTTTCCAAATGACCTGCTGCACGAACTCGACGCGATGAGTTTTGCAATTCATGAGACAGGGGAAACGGTTGCGGCAAAGCAACGACCCATTATTCTCATTACAAGCAATGCTGAAAAAGAATTGCCCGATGCATTTTTGCGGCGCTGCATCTTTCACTATATCAGCTTCCCTCAGCCTGAGGAGATGAAGTCTATTCTCCGCGTTCATCATCCCCATGTAGAAGAAAAACTCGTCGAACAATGTCTTTTGCGCTTCTATTGGCTCCGGGAGCAGAACGAAATCCGTAAAAAACCATCCACGAGCGAGCTCGTGGACTGGATCGGCGCTCTCGTGAGGGCGGGTGTTTCCATTAAATGTCTCGAAAAGGAGCTGCCATTTCTTGGGGTTCTTTTGAAAAAAGAAAGTGACATTCAGGCCCTGAAATCAGGTGCGAAACGTCCCACCCGTTATTGAGAGAGGAGAACCTCCGGTGTTTATATCTTTTCTGTACGAGCTGCGTGCGGCCGGATTAAAAGTTACGACGGGTGAGTGGCAAACCCTTCATGAAGCGCTGGAACGAGGGCATACTCTAGCCTCACTCAATCGTTTCTACATCTTGGCTCGTGCCATAGTCTGCCGAACCGAACACGACTACGATCGGTTTGATAAAGCATTTTTGACAATTTTCGAGGGTTTTGAATCCTACGACGCTCTTAAAGACGAACTTTCTGATTGGCTGAAAGACGCTAAAACCCCTCAAATGCTCACCGACGAGCAACGGGCCTTGATGAAAGCGATGGACTTCGAAGCGCTGCAAAAAACCTTCGAAGAGCGAATGGCTGAACAAAAGGAGAGACATGACGGGGGCAATAAATGGGTTGGGACAGCTGGAACTAGCGCTTTCGGCCACGGTGGATTTAATCCCGCGGGCATTCGCGTTGGAGGCGAAGGCAAACATCGATCGGCCGTGCAAATTGCCAGCAAACGTCTCTTCCAGAACTTTCGCCGCGATGTGACCCTCGATACAAGACAAATCGGTATGGCCCTCAAAAGGCTCAGACAGTGGGGACGGGCAGGCCTTGTCGATGAGCTTGATATCGAGGCTTCAATCGCAGCGACTGGCAAAAATGCAGGAGACATTCAGCTGGTGTTTCGACCTGAGCGGAAAAATCACGTGAAGCTGCTACTGCTCATGGACGTGGGCGGATCGATGACTTATCACACGCACATCTGCGAGCAGCTTTTTTCTGCGGCTCATCAGCTCGTTCATTTCAAAGAATTTCGCCATTATTATTTTCATAATTGTCCTTACGATTTTCTTTCTAAAGACGTCGAGCAGGACGAGCGTGTTCCGACGCTTGACGTGCTTTTGACTGTGGATTCAAGCTGGATTGTGATCTGGGTAGGCGATGCGGCGATGAGTCCCTACGAGCTGACCGCTCCCTTTGGGGCTATCGATTATTTTCAGAGGAATAAGGATCCCGGGCTAGTCTGGATCGATCGCTTGAAAAAACACTTTCCAAGATCGGTGTGGCTCAATCCCGAGCCGAAAGAGATGTGGGGACGAGCATCGAACCAGCTGGTTCGTAGCGTTTTCCCAGATATGTATCCCTTTACACTCGATGGTATTGATGAAGCTATCAGCGCGCTGAGAGCCAAGAGTTTCACTTGAAAGCTTCGCGCGGTACGTATTCAAACGTTGAAGACCCGGGTTTTTTCCACTTCAGAACCAAGGCGATGCGGTATTTAGGACCTTGGAAATAGTTGAGGTTGAGCGGGTGATCGCCTTTGCCCAAAGTGATGGTGACCTCTTTCCGGCCAACCGTGAGCGAATCGTTGGGGTCGGTCCCGTAAGCCTGGTGCTCGCCATCGTTATTCAATACTTCTCTGCCGTCGATGTTCAGGCACGATCCATCGTCGGAATTCAGCTGAAATGTATATGTTCCAGCTGTATTCACAATGAGTGTTGTTGAGGTCTGAAGCGAAAAATATTCGTAAACGGATGGCACATCGGGGAATCCATCACCGAAGTTGCGAGGTTCGACGGCGTACTTGTCCATGCAAACTGTGGTGAGTTTGGTGGCTTCTGCCAGATTTGAGTAGTTGGGTATCCGTTTGAGTGTCGGAGGTATTTGATAGACTTGAGCCAAGATAGGAAAGGTTTCCGATCCTCGTGTGCAGCTTGCGAAGATTTGTTCTATGGGCAACACATGAATTATCGTGGATGCAGCGATCGTCGGATCTGACTTGAGAGTGGCGACTATCGTCACAGGGATCTCAGACGTACAGGATGCCGGACTTGTCACCATACCGTTTTGATCGATGGACCCAATGTCGGTGACACCTGCCGGGCCTTTGATCGTCCAGATCACTACCGGAACATCGGAGCTATCTTTGAACTTTGCCGTCGCCTGGATTTTTTCGCCGCCCGCTTTGATCATATTGGACGGTGCTGTAACGATGATATTGAGTTTTTTCGCTTGGATTGTCCCTGGCGTGCCTTGGACGTCCGAAGACTGAGCCGGTACCACCGGGGCCGGGACTACGACGGTAGGGGCAGGTACTATGGTTAGCGTTTTCGGCTTTGTTTTCGCCGTTTTGCTGTTGAGTGTCCCATCAAAACTAGCTTTGTTGCAACCCGTTGTAAGGACTAGCAAAAGTGTCGATAGTAGCGCGATATGTACAGACATAGAAGAGCCCTCATTCATTTTAATCTCGGGTCGCGAGGGCGCATCGGCAGAATGAGAGCGAAACTTTAGTCTTTTTTTGCAAGTCTGAGGGATGCGCGATTCTTTTCTTCGTAGCCGATCTGTTTTTGGACCATACTCTCAAAGAGACTTAGAAGTTGATGATGCTCGCCATCGGGATGGTGACCGCGCTGGTCGATGATGTGATGGATAGTTTCGATGGTTGAAAAACACACAAGGCCCGGTTGCTCCCGAATTAAAAAACGCGAAGGGTGGGGCGGCTGAAACATCACGAGAGGAAGTTTCTGAAGATTGGTGCTAAGGGTTAGCATTTTTTTTGCCATCGACCATGTTGCATCGAGGATGAGAAACACGTCGGTCTGTGTGTTTGAATCTTCAAGCTCTAAGGGTGCGATCGCGTTGAGGTCGGTGGCGGCCGGTCCTGGAAACAAAAGGAAACAACGTTTACTTGGATCATTGATCAAATCGTTTAGCTGGAGGTCATCGCTCAGATCATGACCGACAATAATGCGTGCATTCTCTAAAACAAGAGAAGCCATGCGGCCGGTGTTGATAGCTTTTCGTGTCTCCTTTGGATGAAGGAGAATCACGAATTCCGGATTGCTGACAAACGCCTTGACGTGACTGCAGTAGCACATCACGCGCGCCTTCCGGCATCGATAACATACGGGGCGGTTGTTAGATTGAAGTTCGTATCGTTCCATCAGAGCTCAGCGCTTCCACGCACGTTTGCCGACGACACCCTTTTCGGCTGTTTCCCCCGAAAGAGCCCATACCCAAGCCAAGACCACTAGGATTGTGTTTGTTTGCCAATACACTGTCGTTGCGAGGATGGCGACGAGGAGACGAGGCGCAAAAATAAATCCCAGCCACCAGACCAAACCACCAGTAGCCACCGAGGAAAACAACAGGGTAAGACGGGGGAAAAAGCACATAGAAGCTATGAATAAGAGTCCGTGGACATCCCAGAAATTAGTCATAAGGATCTCGCAAAGGTGTTCAAGGCGCAGCCCTCTTGGCTTGCGCGATTAACGTTATAGACATTTGCGGCTTATAAGCAAAGCGCTAGTCTCACTATGTCATGATGGGTGCTGATGCGGAGGAGGTTTGAGCCGCGGCGTGGAGTATACTTTCCAAAACACCGGGAAATAATACATTGACGTCGAAACGTAACGCCACAAAGCAGCGGGTGCCGTCCTTTCGGTGATGGATGAGGCCGGCATTTCGTAGAGTTTTCATGTGATGACTTAAGGTTGCTTTGCCGACGGCGACTTCTATAGCGCCCCAGCCGATCTCGCCTTCATTAAGGGTGAGCTGAGTGACGATCGATAGACGAATGGGATCACCCAAAGCCGAAAGCACGGTACTGAGGGATATGTCTTCTACTTTGGGATGATCAAATGCCTTCATTGTGTCCCTGCGCCCCATGATTCCGCTATGAGTGAGTAGGAGCGGAGCCGATGATCCTGCTCATAAAGGTCTGAGGTAATGATGAATTCATCAGCTCCTGTACTTTTTTGTAATGCCAACAGTCCTTTTTTTACCTTATCAGGACCGCCTATGACGACAGTTTTCATCATCGATTTTACGGCGTCCTCCTCTTGCTGTGACCAGAGGCCATCCATGGATTTGACCGGTGGCTGCGAACGTCTCAGTGTGCCGCGAATCAAACTCAAAAAGCGGATGTAAAGACTCGTGGCAAGGAACTCAGCTTCCTCATCCGTCGGAGCCGCGACGACAGCGACACCAACCATATTATAGGGTTTTTGCAAAACAGCGGATGGCCGGAATTCCCGTTGATAAAGAGCAAAGGCTTCGAGCATCATCTGCGGAGCGAAGTGACCTGCGAATGCATAGGGCCGGCCGAGTCGTGCGGCGAGGTGGGCACTGTAAAGACTTGAACCTAATATATAGAGCGGGACGTCGACGCCTTCGCCCGGTATGGCCTTCAGTTTTTGGCCAGGTCCAGCTTTTTCAAAATAATATGAGAGCTCAGCAATCAGTTCAGCAAAGTCATCGCCATTCGCTCCGGAGTCACGACGGAGGGCACGCATCGTCATTTGATCTGTGCCCGGCGCTCGTCCAAGGCCCAAATCGATACGACCTGGATAGAGCGTCGCAAGGGTTCCGAACTGCTCGGCTATTACGAGGGGCGAGTGATTCGGTAGCATGATACCGCCCGATCCTACACGGAGCGACTTGGTATTTTCCGCTATATAGCCGATGAGTATGGACGTAGCAGCGCTCGCGATGCCTTCAAGATTATGATGTTCTGCCATCCAATAGCGGGTGTACCCCAGCTTTTCAACATGACGAGCAAGATCGCGGCTGGCATGGAAGGCGTCAGCGATTGTTCGGCCTTCGGGATATATCACCAGGTCTAAGACTGAAAGTTTGGCGTTCATGAGGTGCCTTTCGTAAGAAAGATAAAGCAAGCGATTGTATGTTCGATGCCTATCGAACATACTAGACTTCTTTATCCCGAAGGCAACCTTAAAGCGAGGCGCGACTGCCGACACGAATTTCGTGTGCTCTTTTTTGAGCCTCCCCACAATACCAGACAAGTTTGACATCAAGGCCATACATGGGATTGATTTCAAACCCTTTTATAAGAAATCCATAACGAAGTTTGGAGACGATAATGCGATTATTATCGGCAGCGTGGGTGCTCATAACGGAAGCATATCCCTCGGCCTTTGCTTCTTGAATCACCGCATCAAGAAGGATCTTGTAATAACCGCGGCCCTGATAAGCTGGCCTAATGCCGCTGCCTTCCATGCAGAAGGTTTGCTGCGATTGCTGACGACCAAGATGCCAACCGATAATTTCGTCTTCAGCCCAAAGGAAAAACCCATAGGTTCGCTCTTCAATTGTACCTAAGCCACAGCTTCTATCGGCGTCAATATCGGCAAAAAGCACATGAGCCGGGATAGCTGTAGGCTCATGAAACACCTCGTCATGAAAACGTTCGGAAAAGGCTTTCACCAGATCATAGCTGGCTCGCTTGACAGTCGGAGTCGGCATGGGAAAGCCCTTTTCCAAATGGTTAGACGTCTGAACCAAATCTACGGTCTTTCGCTCATAGGTGTGACTTTTCTTTGCGCCGACCCAATGTACTCGCTGAGAGGGCGAATGATGCGGTTGTTAGCGGTCTGTTCCAGAATATGCGCTGACCAGCCTGTCGTTCTCGCCATGACAAATATAGGCGTAAAAAAGTCGATTTCAAAACCCATCATATAGTAGGCGGGCCCTGCCGGGAAATCGAGGTTCGGATAGATCTTCTTTTTCTCGATCATGACTTGCTCGAGCGCATCGTACATCTTCATCCATTTTTGATCACCGATCGCATCCGCCATGACTTGGGCGTATTTGCGCATCGTTGGCACACGGGAGTCACCGGATTTGTAAACGCGGTGACCAAAACCCATGACTTTTTTCTTTTGCGCCAAGGCGTCAAGCATCCAGTCCTTGGCTTTTGCGGGATCCTCAATTTCGAGCATCATGTGCATAACTTGCTCATTCGCACCGCCATGAAGAGGGCCCTTCAAGGCGCCAATACCAGCAACAGTCGCCGAATAGATATCGGACTGGGTCGACGTTACGACCCGTGCCGTGAAGGTCGAGGCATTGAAGCTGTGCTCGGCATAAAGGATAAGGGATACATCAAAAGCGCGGACGATTTCTTTGCTTGGAATCTTGCCGAAACACATGTGGAAGAAGTTTTCGGCGATCGATAAATCGACTTTTGGCTCGATCGGCTTCAGGCCTTTTTTAAAGCGGTAATCGGCCGCGACGAGGGTCGGAATGCGCGCGAGAAGCTGCATCGCCTTGTCGAGGTTGACGTCTGGGCTTGCATCCCAGATACGCGTGTCCTCACAACCCATCACCGAGACTCCTGTACGAATGGCATCCATAGGATGGCACGCTTTCGGAAGGGCTTCGATGATCTTAAGCAGTGTCGGGGATGCGGGGCGATAGCTGCGCTCTTTCGCTTTGAAAGTGTCGAGCTGTTTCGCATTCGGCAATTCGCCGTGATAGAGCAAATAGGCGACTTCTTCAAAGGTGCAATTTTCAGCGAGCTCTTGAACGGGGTAACCGCGATAAATAAGGGAATTCGTGTCCGGGTTGACCTTAGATACGGAAGTGGTATCGATTACCGCGCCTTCCAGACCTCTTTTGACGTTCATTTTCTCGGGTTCAGGGACATAATCGGGATTGATGTACTCTGCCACTGGTCTCGTTCCTTTATGCGGAAGCTGGATAAGAACGCTTTAAAATTAAAGAAGCTGTTCTCTCAAAAAAAGAGGCTGTCCCCACCCTGATATTTTCGCTGTTTGCACAGCGGCAAATGAAGTGTGGCAAGGCTTTAGCCCAAACGCCCTAAAGTATTGTTGAGAAGACCTGACCAGTCAAGATTTATCAAGACTAACACGTTCCTTGACACGTTCTTAGTCTCTCAGTTAGCTTGCTCCTTACTCTTGAACGACCTCGATTTGAGTCGAAGTGTGACCTTCGACACTCGGCCTGGAAAGGATATCCATGAAAAAGCATCCTGTTCGCGTTTACCCATCTAAAGAAAAACTTGATCGCAAAGACCAGTTGGCTTGGAAACTCGCCGCTCTCGCTACCGACAATACGCCTATCCAAAGCGACGTTACAGATATGGTGATCAACCGTATTATCGATAACGCGTCGGTTGCTATTGCCGCGATCAACCGCGGTCCGGTCGCTTCCGCCCGGGCCATGGCTATAGCTCACCCCCGTAACGGCGGAGCAGCTGTTTTCGGCATGCCTAACGATCAGCGTTTTGACTGTGAATGGGCTGCTTGGGCGAATGGCACGGCCGTACGCGAACTCGATTTTCACGATACATTTCTGGCTGCCGATTATTCGCACCCTGGCGATAATATTCCGCCCATTCTAGCCGTTGCTCAACAGATGAAAAAAGGCGGCAAGGACCTTCTTAAAGGCATCGTTACGGCTTACGAAATCCACGTCGACCTCGTGAAAGCAATCTGTCTCCACGAGTATAAAAAAGACCACATCGCTCACCTTTGTCCAGCCCAGGCTGCTGGTATCGGAACACTCCTTGGTCTGCCGACCGAAACTATCTTTCAAGCGGTGCAACAGGCTGTCCACGTTTCCTTCACCACAAGACAATCGCGTAAAGGCGAAATTTCCTCTTGGAAAGCCTACGCTCCGGCCCATGCCGGCAAGCTCGCTATCGAAGCCGTCGATCGTACGATGCGAGGCGAAGGCGCTCCATCGCCGATTTATGAGGGAGAAGATTCTGTTATCGCCTACATGCTGAAAGGCAAGGACGCGCGCTACGAAGTTCCGTTGCCGGAAATTGGCGAAGCGAAAACGGCCATCCTCGAGACTTACACGAAAGAGCATTCGGCCGAATACCAATCGCAGGCGCTCATCGACCTGGCCCGTAAGATGAAAAGCAAAATCACGAATTTCGAAGACATCAAAGATATCGTGATCCATACCTCGCACCACACACACTATGTGATTGGAACAGGCGCGAATGATCCGCAGAAGATGGATCCAACGGCTTCGCGCGAAACACTCGATCACTCCATCATGTACATATTCGCAGTGGCCCTTCAAGACGGGGATTGGCACCACGTAAAATCTTATGCACCTGAACGAGCGAAACGAGAAGACACCGTAAGACTCTGGCACAAGATCTCCACCGTTGAAGATCCTAAATGGACCCAGTGGTACCATGAGCAGGACCCGAACAAAAAACGCTTTGGCGGACGCGTTGAGATTCATTTCAAAAACGGCGAAACCCTGATTGACGAATTGGGCGTGGCGGATGCGCATCCGGCCGGCGCACGTCCGTTCAAACGTGCGGATTATATCCGAAAATTCGATACTTTGACCGATGGAATTATCAGCAAAGACGAACGCAATCGATTTATCGATCTCGTTCAGAACCTTCCTGATTTGACCCCTGAGCAGGTTCAGCAGATCAACGTTCAAGTTGCGATCGATCGTTTGACCAACAATAAACGTGATACCAAGGGGATCTTTTAATGCTGTTTCCTGAAGTCACTCCAGCGCAAAAACGGGCGGCGCTTCGGGCTGCTCTGAAAACGGGAAAGCTGCTTCGATTCCCAGGGTCATGGTCGCCTCTTGTGAGTATGGCTATTGAAAAAGAAGGCTTTGACGGCGTTTATATTTCAGGTTCGGTCCTTTCCAACGACCTCGGCTATCCCGACATTGGCCTGACGACTTTAAGTGAAGTGGGGCAGCGTGGACGGCAGATCGCACGCACCACACGATTGCCCTCAATCATCGATATCGACACCGGTTTTGGCGAACCGATGAGTGCCGCACGTTCTGTCCAGGAAATGATAGAACTTGGTCTTGCAGGCTGTCACATCGAAGATCAGGTCAACCCTAAACGATGCGGTCACCTTGATGGCAAAGAGATAGTCTCGCGCGATGCGATGGTGCAAAAGGTTGCCGCCGCCGCACGTGGGAAAAAACTCGATGACAACTTCCTTTTGATCGCTCGGACCGACTCCCGTGCGGTAGAAGGCCTTGAAAAGGCGATTGAGCGCTCGAAGGCTTATATTGATGCCGGCGCAGACTGTATTTTTATTGAGGCACTTGAGGACGAAAAGGAATTCGAAAAATTCCGCGCCGCGATCTCGGTCCCGCTCCTTGCGAACATGACCGAATTCGGGAAATCGAAGCTCCTCACTGCCGAGCAACTGTCGAATCTTGGTTATAACATCGTTATTTACCCGGTGACCACGTTCCGCTTGGCGATGAAAGCGACGATCGACGGCCTTGCCGAAATCAAGGCGCAAGGGACTCAGGAAGGTCTTCTCGGGAAGATGCAGCACCGCCAAGATCTCTATGCCCTTACACGCTACGAAGAGTATAACGCGCTGGACAGCAGCCTGTTTAACTTCACTCTCAAATCTTGATATGTCTATCGACCCTTCCGGCTTAGCCCCGGAAGGGCTTTTTTTTGGGACCTGATATGACACTTGAATCCGTCGATCCTATTATCCTTACCGAAATCGTACCGAGCTTAAAACCAGGACTCGGCATCGGCAAGATCACTTTAAATGCGCCCAAGACTTTGAACTCGCTTAATCTTGAGATGATACTCCTGCTGCGTGAGACTCTCAATGCCTGGGAACGTGACCCTAGAGTGGCGTTGGTCGTCATCCAAGGTGCCGGTGAAAAAGCGTTTTGTGCAGGCGGCGATGTCAAACGCATTCACAACTTCATCGATCAGGCGCGCGCCAAAGATCAAAGTCCTATCGAGTTATGTCAGGTTTTTTTCGAGAACGAATATCGGCTTGATTATGAAGTGCGCACCTATAAAAAGCCTGTCGTCATCTGGGGCGATGGGATAGTCATGGGCGGGGGGCTGGGCATTATGAACGGGGCCAGTCATCGCATTGTCACCGAGACGACGATCATGGCAATGCCGGAGGTAACGATAGGTCTATATCCCGACGTCGGCGCATCGAAGTTCCTTACGGATATGCCTGGACGCCTTGGACTTTTCTTAGGTCTTACGGCTTCTCGTATTTATGCTGGCGATGCCCTGTTTTTGGGTATGGCTGATTATTTTGTGCCGCGTGCAAGTAAAGAGACTCTATGGTCGGCTTTACGTGGATTGGCACTCGATAAAAATTCGCCGCACGAGAGCGTTTCCGCCTGTCTTAAGGCCTTAGCCGGGAAAGCCCCGAGCTCGGTTTTCAAATCGCGGCAGGAAGAAATCGATCGCTTGATGGCGGGCGATAACATTCACTCTATCGTCAAGCGATTTGAGACTCTCATTCCAAGTCCGGACGACAAGATGCTTATCGCCGCACGGGCTTCCATGCTCAAAGGGTCGCCAACGTCTCTTGCGATCACCTTCGAGCAGATTCGGCGTTCCAAAGGCATCACCTGGACGGGCGCCTATAAGCAGGAGCTCGTTCTCTCGCTCCAATGTTGCCTCCATGGAGACTTTGAGGAAGGCGTACGTGCGCTTTTAATCGACAAAGACAATGCGCCCCGGTGGAATCCTTCCTCTCTGAGCCTTGTCACTGAGGAGGACGTCGAGTCTCATTTTCAATCCCCGTGGAGCGAAGCGAGTCCGCTTTCTGACCTTTAAATCGAAAAAGGGCATCTTTAGTGTGCTTTTATGCGATCGGATGAATAAGCCGGTCTGCATCTATACCAGCAAATACCCCACCTCGCCATTTGCCAAACACAAGGGGGATCGCCTCCTCGGCTATCGCTTTTGCAACTTTAAAATGAAGGGTCTGATCCGATGAAAGGTCAATAAACTTCATGGAAAGCAAGGGCGCAAGAGCCGGAAGTTTTGGATTAAAAAAGGCCCCACTCAACCACGACTCAATCCGTCCGTGTTGCTTTGTAAATAGATACAATTCTTGATGATAGAGTTGATTCGGCGCAAATTCAGGCTCTGATTGTGGCAGCTCCTCGCCCCATAAAAACCCGAGCCTTTGCCAAGTCTCTGTTTCAGCCTTCACGATACTTTCGGCGCGAGTTTCCCCGCCGCCGAAAGCGTAAATCAGAGGATGTTTCGGATCTTTCGGCCATAGGACCACTGCCGTAACCGCCACGGGCGCCGCAAGGCTGGAGACCCTCTGTGTTCCAAGATTATAGTGCTCTACACGATAAATGCGTTCGAGTCTCGAGAGCTCTGTCTGAGGAACCTGGGTTATCCTTTCAGGCTTGTGGTAACCGATCCAGCTCGCCAGTATAAGGTGCCGTTCGACAAGTTCTAGAGTCGCTCTTCGACATGCTTCCGGCCACGCATTAAAGAGCGCAACTCCATTGGATTTTGCATACTGCGCTTCGTCGGAAAAAGTGGATGGGAACGCTTTCGTCCCATCGATCGTGCCTATTATTTTCTCGGACTGGGGGTCCCTTAAAAAAAGCTGCTTCTCCTGAATTGCTTTCAAGATTGCTATACGTTCGACAAGTTCATACCAGGCGCTGTTTTCTGGATAAGCACCATGATTAGCAGAGCTACCGACAACACCACCCCATTTGGGATGATGAGCCTGCATACCGCAGAGAAAGATATCGACCTCTTCGATTTGCGTTTTCTCCCGAAAGACCGGTTCAAAGGTCCAGGCATCTAATGATGAAAAGGGGTCAACCCCGAAACTACGCGGCTTCATGGCAAACTCCTTGGCACGAAAGGCCGAACTTTTTATGGAGGCGAATCGCCTCATCAATGACGGCAAGAAACTTACCTTCGTAAGTTGTTTCGACAACGAGACGGGTCAATATATGCTCCCATTCATCCACATGGTCTTTATCCAGGTCCGAATGATTTTCAATGACTGTGAGCGATCCGCTTCCAAAACTGGATGCCTCCATGCCCCGTGTCATTTCCGGGCCGTATATGACCACTAGATATTCAGCGAAGAAAATATAAGGGCGGTAGAGATAGGGGTCTTCTCGGATGAGACATTCGATGTGCCCGACAAAAGCACTCATCTCCGGGCTCACGTTGCTCTTCCCGATACTGTTTGATCGAGAAAGATGCGCGAGGTCATCGAGTGCCCGTTGGTCATGGCCTTGTTCCTTCAGAAACTTATTTTTCAAATAGGACTGTAGGAGCGGGTGTCCAGCTGATGCCTTGATAGCAAGCTTCAGACGAATGGGGGTGTGCTGCGCAAGGTGATGAACATCGACCAGAAAACAAGCAATCGCGTCGATACTGCCTTTGCCTGATAGGAGGTCGCGATTGAAAGGATCGTCTCGGACCAAAAATGCGCGATAATCTTCGATGCGTTTTTTGAGTTTGACGATCAAGCTCATGATTCCTCTCTCCTGCAGTTCCTCTAAATCACAACGAGCACTATGGAAAGAGTGAAGGAGGAAGGTCGGTGAAGACCTTCCCGGTCTTCGCTTAGAATGTGATGCAGGCGAATTTCTTTTTCACGGAGAGCTCTCTTGGTTGATTTTGAACCGAATCCCTAGAGTGATTCCCGATTGCTCTTAATCACCCGATTTAGGAGTTAATTCGGCGTCAGCCGCAGGAGACTTGAGAACAAAAAAATATCGGTAAAAAATAGATTTTATTTTGATAATAAGAATATGATATGACGGACAAATAGATGGGTTGATGAGAATGCTCATCAAGCTAACCGAGGAGGCTTTTAAACGAAATGTCTGATGAGAATCAGCTTTTGTTGTTCGTTTAGAGTGCATGCTATATAACGAACAATCCTCGATCCAGTTCGTGTCCCCACTCCGGCCTCCTAACTTGATGTAGGTAACTTAAAACTCTCACTTTTCATGGGATTCGCACTTGAAAATAAGCTCCGAGCAGCGTCAGCCTAAGGACTGCAGTAATTCAGGCAGTATTCTTACCCTCACGTCGAAATCAGGACCACGCATCGGTTCGAGTGTTTTGAACTGGGTTTTCGTCGATGCGCGAGTCTGTTTGATAGGGCTTTTTACCTTGCTTTTGAGTTGCTCCCTCTTGCGGGCCGATACGATTCCAATGCCCCTTAACGATCTGCCTCTCATCACGTTGAATCATCCAGGAAGTATCGACCTCGGAATTGATTTCACCTACTACGAAGATCTCTCGGCAAGTCTCACACCCGGGCAGCTTCTCGCACAGCCCCAGCTTTTTAAAAAAGCAGAGTTGAGTGATCTCAACCAGGTTCACACCAACGCCAATTTCTGGCTTCGTACTCGAATCGCAAATTTTAGCGATTTTGATACGTGGTACCTTACGGCTGTATATCCCTTGGTTGAATTTCAAGCCTATCGCGTTGACCACGCATTAGGAGAGCAAGCTCCTCAGCCTATGCGAATTCCGGCTGCTCGTCTGGATCTCAAAAGAGGTGAAACCGGAGAATTCCTTGTCAGGGTCAGTTCTCAGCATATCCTCAACCTGCAATTCCAGCTCGACGATCAAGCCGGTCTCTATACCAAAGACCGCGAGGAAGGGATGTTTTTCGCCCTGCTTTGCGGCTGTTTTCTCGCAATGATTATTTATAACTGTTTTCTTTACATGAGTCTGCGTGATCCCAATTATCTTTATTACATTCTGTTTGTGATCGTAAATATCCACCTTAATCTTCTGGCTATTAAATTCCCTGATACGATTTTCTTATGGGGCGGAATCAACTGGTGGAAACTCGTCAATATCTATAGTCCGTTCGCACCGCTTACGATGTTTCTCTTCGTTCGATCCTTTCTTCAGACAAGGACGCTTTACCCGCGACTTGATAAGGTCTTTCTGGGCTACATCGGCGGCTTATTAATTCTCGCCTTCGGGCAGATCTGGGCCATTGATATCCTGTTTGAGGTTGCCGACTTCTATTTTCTGGTCGGTATTTTTATACTCGTTTTTGCAGGTGTAATAAGCTTCAAAGATGGTTTCAAACCGTCTCTTTATTACCTCCTTGGGCTCGCGGCTTTATTTATAGGCATCGTCATATATCTCGGGCGATCGCAAGGTCTCTTCCCCACCAACCTTATAACGATCAATGCGCATATGGTCGGTCAGGCGGCGGAGATGTTACTTATGTCCCTCGCGCTGGGGGCTAAAATCAAAATGCTGGAACGGGAGAACGTCCGTACCCTCATTATGGCTCAGGTCAAAGGGAGGCTGCTTCGTGTTATCTCTCACGACATCGCCAATCCGCTGAGCGTGGTCAAAGCCACTGCGTATTCTCTCTTGTCACGCGAAGTTATTGGTGAACGCATGCCCATGATTTTGCGTGCGGTGGCCATGATTGAAGATATCATGCAGTTCGTTATAAAAAGTGAAGCCATCGACGGGAATGAGGGTTCTATACCGCTTGAGCCGGTTTCGATCGGCGAGCTTTTTGAGAGTCTTGCATTTCTTTTCAATGATAAAGCTGCCGAAAAGGGTATTCGCCTGGTTTTCCTCCAGGAGGCCGAAGATCTTTTTGTCTTGGCAGAGCATACGAGTTTGCGTTCGGAAGTCATGAGTAATCTCATTTCCAATGCCATCAAGTTTTCATTCCCTGGCGGTGCGGTACGCGTTACCACGGAGACTCTCACAGGACCTGGCGGCGAAAGAATCAAAATCATCGTTAACGATCAAGGCATGGGGATGAGCGCTAATCACTTGGTTCATCTTTTCGATCCAGTCGAGAATTCCAGTCGGACGGGTACCAAAGGCGAGCGCGGAACTGGCTATGGGATGCCTCTGGCGAAGGCTTGCCTGGACGTTTACAAAGCGACGATAGACGTTCAAAGTGTGACGATGGATCAATCCCCGACTCACTCTGGAACGTGTTTTACGACTGAGTTTCAAAGGGCTTATTCAAAGGCTGATGTGTGACCGCCAGTTTAAGCTAGAGGACCAACTTTCGCGATTTTGGGCAGCATAAACCAAACAGTTGTCCCGCTCCCTCCACTTTCGATGCCGATCTGCCCGTGGTGGGCGTCGACAATTCTTTTGCATAATGAGAGTCCGAGGCCATAACCACCGGTGCTTCGATTGCGCGATTTATCGATGCGGTAGAAGGGCTCAAAAAGCTTCGACAATTCCTCTGTTTCAATGCCTTTGCCATTATCGGTTACTTCTACCCGTATAGAATCGCCCCTATCCAAAAGTTTAAGATCCACACGTTTATCGTGAGTATCAGCATGCTCTAAGGCATTCTCAATGAGGTTTCTCAAGACTATGATGAAGCGTGACGGGTCGATTTCGGCAATAAGGCTTTCGGGACTCGTGGTCAGAAAAACTGGGGAATTCATTGCTTCGTAAACATAGAGCCTGTGCCCCAAATCGTGCGAAAAAAACGAGGATGTTTTGGATCATCTTCCAGTTTTTGGCGAAGGCGGCTCATAACTGCATCGACCGACCGGCTGACAGCTTCCCATTCGGTGCCGCGAAGATGAAGCGAGATTTGGTCTCTGTTTAGGGTTTCGTTGGGACGCCCTGCAAAGAGAGTAAGGAGGTCGAACTCGGTGGTTGTCATACTTACGGGTTTGCCTTTTAGAACGACAGTGCGTTGAATGATATCAATTGAGAGGTCCTGTAGTTCCTCATAGACAATCCATACCCACTCTACTATCGGATGAATCTTGAAAAAAGATAATAGAATCAGATGTTTGTAGCTATTTGTAACGGCTTAAACGGCGGTACAACGGAATAAACCAGGTCTGTATTAAACACCTTTGGCATGCCGATACGTTGATGTCAGGGTTGAGTTGCACACGTGTTGATTCCCCCGAAATCGATAATGGATCATGGCCTACGAGCAGCCGGCCTGTTTTTATTCACCTTAGCTTAATGACGGGTGCCTAAAACCCTAAACCAATACAAGGTTTTTTAACCGCAAAAGACTTATCTCTGGCCAAATAGCGGCGATCGTGTTTGATTGTGGGGACGATTCGATCGGGGGGAGTAGGGCAATGGAAAAAGTATTGGCTGGTCAAGAATGGTTCTGGGAGAAGCTTAATCACTATCTCGCAAAGTCCCAATTAAAACACAGCAAACAAAGAAACTTCATCATTGAAGAATTCCTTGCGATGGACTCCCACGTCAGTGCCGAAGAACTCTACAGCCAACTCAAAAATAGGGATCACAATCCAGGGCTCGCAACTGTCTATAGAACGCTCAATCTCCTGAAGGACGCAGGATTGGTCGATCAAAAGCAGTTTTCCGACGGCAAGTCGGTATTTGAAGTCATGGCCCCCGATTCACATCATGATCATTTGATTTGTCTCAGTTGTCATAAAGTAATTGAGTTTGAGAACGAAGAGATAGAGCGGCTTCAAGAGCTGGTAGCTAAAAAACACAGTTTTAAATTAACGAAGCACTCTCTTGAGCTTTTTGGTCACTGCTCGGACTGCGTGAAAACACTCTGATTCACAGTCTCATAATTGTCTATATCGTACAAAAAAGGTTCCGCTTGGGAACCTTTTTTGGATTAGCAGAAAAATGTTTAGACTTTTTCGGATTCAGCACGTCGTTTTACGGCTTCTAAAGTCTGGGTAACAAATCGTTCGACGTTACGGCGAATCATGGAATCCACCCGATCACTTTTGCTCTCCCATTCGATATGGCTAGAAAGAAGACAAAAACCAGGTTTATCAGGACTTTGGCGAATTCGTTTTTCGATTACCCCAACCAAATCGGCATGCCCCACGAGGTGCGAACTTACGATGCCTTTTTCATATTGAAAAGTGATTTTTTCGCGGACATCGGCATCCGGTACGGAGACGGTCCGTAAAACGCCATTATTAAAACGCTCCAGAATCTTGGATTGCATGATGCCTTGGTTAAACTGTTCGGGATGCTCAAGCTCCGCTATCAGGCTCTTCCAAAGATGATCAAAATCGGCTTTGACCTCGCACTGAAAATCGATCGTTGCCATGTTGCTGTTCCCCTTCTGTTGGTTATTGATCGACTTTAAACGCCTTCAGCAGTGATTCGGCCGAAGACTTGCACTCTTCCATTGTGATTCCAGCAAAAAGCGGCAAGTTGATCACCATCCGGCTGAAACGTTTGCTATGTTCGAGGTCTGAAGTCTTGAGGGCGTTTCTTGCAGGAGGCTGTTCGTCAAGAGTCTGCGGATATGTACGTGCGCTTCCAATACCGTCGTCCCGCAAACTTGCCGAGAGTTCGTCACCTGTGCGTCGTTTGCTTTCGATAACACAGAGGTAACCATTGCTCTGCACGTTTTTGGGCGCTTTATACACAATACAATCGCTCGTGTGTTTGGCAAAAAAGCCTTGATAATACTCTTCGGCTTTCAAGCGAGAATCGATCATACCATCAATCTGGTCAATCATTCGATTGAGAAACCGAGCCTGGAGTCCGCTCAACCTGGAATTCCAGCCAACGTAATCGTAAGTATAGTGACCTGCGCGTCCATGGTTGCAGAGTGCGCGGATTTTTTCAGCGAGTTTTGGGTCCGGGGTCATGATTGCTCCGGCGTCCCCAGCCGCGCCTAAAACTTTGGCGGGATAAAAGGAAATAGTCGAGATCTCGGCATCGGCATATATCGAGCGGTTGTTTTTGCGCACGCCAAACGCCTGTGCACCATCTTCAAGAAGGCGAATGTCGTGTTTTTTACAGTACGCACGATACTGCTCGAGGTTTTCGCTTGTCCAGCCAAAGAGGTGAACAAGGATTGCGGCATCAAAGTGGAATTTTTCGTGACCGCGGACGAATTCTTCAAAATCCATCTGAAGGTCGCGCGGACTGATATCGACGAGAACGGGCGTAGCTCCCACCTGCACGATCGCTTCATAGGGAGCCCAGAAAGTCATATTGGGGACCGCGACTTTCGCGCCAGCACCGATCCCGAGGGCCTGAAGGCCTATAACAAGCGCATCGGTACCATTGGCACAGGCAACCACGTGGGTTGTCTCAAGATAAGCTTCCAATTTTTTTTCGAGGTTTTGTACGCCGGGACCCCCGACGAATTCGCAGTTGTCGAGACAATCGGTCCAATCTGCCAGAACCTGTTCACGGATCGGAGTGACGATCCGTTTCAGGTCGATAAAGGGAACGCGCATACAAATCCTTTAGCTGTGTAATAAGAGCATGCTTTAGCCACACTGCCCATTCATAATTAACAGTTTAAAGGGGAGAGTAAAATAAAAAAAGCAGCCAGCTTTCCCTGGCGGGAACGCTGGTGCTGCTTAGTAAGAGTCTAACACTGAGGGGTTCGCGGCTCATCAGTGGTCAGCTTGGGATTTTCTCTAGATCACGTTGGGATGCATGATGACTTTCACTTCCGTATCAGGCGGTAGGTTCTTTTTCAGGATCACTAGCTCTTCGCCGAGAATTGTGAAAGCAGTAGACTCGACGCCGGCTATGAACACGCGGTAGGTTCGAGGCCCCGAGAAAGGAACTGCGATATCAAACGTGTTGGTATAGTCATCAGCGTACTGATAGGTGACATCGATCTTAGGAAAGTTTTCACCCGCACATTGGAAGCTGATTTTTCCTTCCGTGACAGTTACGTTCTGCGCACAGATTTTATTGTCGTCTCCAACCGCAATTTTCAAAGTATCGGGGAAGGGAAGTGCTGGAGCCTGAAGGACAAAGGTTTTGTCTTTAAAATCATGCAGAAGGTTATAACGAGCTTCCACTTTCCGGCCATCCCTTACATCAGCTGGATCGAACGTAAGAGTCCCGCGACCGAGCGTTGTGTTCAAGCTTGCGCCGGTTAGTGAATCGACGACGACGTAACTCTCGATTTCTTCATTAAGGACACCTATGACGGGATATTCAACGTGCCGGTCGCCAGGCAATTCGTAAGTGAGGAACACAGCTTGACCGTCGCGCGGCGCATCTGCCAGCGTGATTTTTTTCTGAATTTTGTCGACTGTAAACGCTGTTGTTTTTACGCCGTTCACTGAGACCTCGAGCGTATCGAGATAGTAAGTTTGGAGGTAGCCGAAGATCTTCGGCAATGCCGCGTTATCACGATAGCGGACTTTGACGATCGCCGATTCGGGTGGTAGATCACGGAGCTCGACTTTGCCGGTCATGACGTTAAAAGAGTAGTCTTTTGGAATGAGCGCGGTACCGTTGACAAAAACCTCTATCGTCAAGGTATCAAAAGGATGCTGGGGCGTGAAACTTTTCACCATCGGGACCGGATCGTGTTTATAATTGACGACTAAGGTACCGCTTCGAACAGTTAGAGGATCGTAGACGCTCAGTATCTTTCCATTAACGTTGAATGAATTTATTTTCATGCCATCAACTTTGATGTCCAGTGAGCTGAGTTCAGCTGGAAATGCCAATTCGAAGGCTACATTTATTTTGGTGCCGATGTCCTGAGATATCTGGTCGAGTACGGTAGAGTAATTCGACCGGCAGATATCTCCGTAACGCCCGCCTGTATCCGCTACCAGGCGATAATACTCGGTAGGGTTCGGAGGTGTCTCATAACCACCTGAATTTTCGCAATCGTGATTGGGATCGGTCGGGTCACTGGCCCGCGCAGAGGGCGGTTCTTGCGTCAGGAGCATCGCGTTAACAGTAACAGTTTTGCCGACGCGATCATAGAAATAGTCAGCTTTTTCATATGCCATTCCTGGGCAGCCTTCGTTCGGTGCACTCCCGCAGTTTTTTTCGTCGGTGAGCAGTAACACAGCCCGTTGAGAGTCCGGACGTAACCATGATATATTACCTGAGTCACAACCGGTTTCCTGCATTGCTTGAGTCATCATGTAGATGCCTCGTTCGATGGGATTGCCGGTTTCACCAACCCTGATCATCTGTTGAAAATCTGCGTCCGCGGCCACAGAGTCATTGTCGAAGTCTTTGCGCGTCAGGTAGGGTCGACCTGCCGAGGTTTTGCGCAGGCACGGACTCGAACTGGTGACCACTGCGATTCGCCAGTTGGTGTTGGAGATGTGTCGGAGGATGTCAGGCAGTGTTTTCGAAAGGCGACCTTGGTAGGGCGCCATCGATGAGGAGTTATCGATGACCAGGAGCAGATCGAAGATACCGGCTTCGGCAACTGAAAAACTTTGGGTCGCATTGATACCCTTGTTGCCTTGAGTGAAGGTATCGTTAAATATGGTCCGCTCGATCTGTATGGTCTTCTCTTGCTGACGCGGATTTTGTTCCAGCGCAAACGCTTGGGTCAGGTTGTTAAATCCTGAGTCGAGACGGAGTGAAACAGTTTTTGTTTTGCCCGAGTTGAACGTTTTGGTGATATCAGCCTTGGCATCAAGCGCCGGGGCTGTCGTATCAACGATTTTTTTATCGAGCGCCGCGAAAGGAACCGATTGCCCGCACGCCCACAAGATGCTGCTCGTCAGCACAACACTACCAAGTCCAGGAAAAGAAAGTTTGCGAACCATACAGATACCTCTAAGATGGAACGGAGGGTCAATGCCCAACGCTAACATCTGAGTTTTCGGCGACCCAAAAGCACTTTCTGACCTTTACCTGAGGCGTCTTAAATAAGAGCTTTTTTGCCTCTGTAACCGTCTGAATCGACAGGCGTATCTCTCTTCCGAAATTAAAACTAAAGATTTTGCAAAGAATCTTAAAAAACGTTTTTGAGAACAAGATCTTGAGCTTTCCGCATTTCCCTGTGGGAGTGTTTGGAAACACAGGCAAAAACCCCAGGTGGAGCGCGTGAATTGAACGCCATTAAAAGTGCATTTATCCTCGATAAAAAAATAGGCATCCTCATCGTTGAGCCTACGATGTCGATTGCCGGTACTGTAAGACGTGTTTTGCTAGAAAACGGCTATTCAAATATCTTTATCGCGCATTCGGTATTGGATGCCTTCAATACGATCGGTAATAATGCGGTCGGGTGGATGATCACCGCGCCGCTCAAAGATGAACGACTCACCGCCTGGCATTGCCTGCGGCTTCCGCTCGAGGTGTCCCTTTATAGTCAAATCATGGTGTCGGTCCTGACAAACGATGAAGAAGAGACTTCGTTTGAGGACTATTATGCCCTGGGAGCCCTTTCGATCCATACGCGGCAACTGACTTACAACAGTTTTCAGGACGAGATTGGCGAGCTTTTTTCGAGACTGCAAAAAAATGAATTGGTTGCCGATGCCATCGCTGTGGACGTTCGCAAAAGATTTGAAGCGAACAAATCCTGGGACAAGCTTGAACGGTTTGAAGAGCGACTCACCACACTTCTCAGTCATAACCCAGCGCAGAAACTCCATTTAATCGAGGCCCGCTTCAAGAATAGTTCGAAACTCGAAGCTATGATCGAAATCAAACAGTTGGTCACAGATCACCCCGAAACACTCGCTGATGCGAAAGCACTAAGCCAAAAATATTTGGGTACTGCTGACATCCAGACCTTTCGGGGTCAGGTCGCAATCTTAACGGCTCTGATCCTGGACCCTGATGCTTCGCAGCAGCAGTTTCTCCGTACGACCTTAACAGAAATGGGCGTTGAAATCATCGTCTGCTGCACGACGCTTGAAGCTGCCTGCGAGTCGCTGCATGCCGGTCCGGTTTTTGATGTGGTTTTTACTGAGTGGAAGCTCGCCAATAAAGTTGAAGGGCATGCTTTCATCCAGCATGTTCGGCAACATGGTCATGAGGCCCAGCCTGTGATTATTCATTCCAGTCTGGTCAAACCCGAAGACATGCCTCTTATAGACGATCTCAAGGGTGTCTTTATCATCACCAAGCCGAGTCCCAAAAAACAGTTTAAGCAGGCGCTCACAGAAGTGCTGGAACGCTGGGCCTTTCCACAGGAAGGAACCGATATTGAAAACAAAATCGTCAATGCCTTATCCGCCGGCAACAGGAGCCAGGCACTCAGTCTCAATAAAGGCTTTCAGCTCCACAAAAAGATTGAGGGTCAAAGAAAAGAATACATTCGAGGCATGATTGCGTTTTCCGAGGGTAACTATCAGGAAGCGAAAAGCATCATTTTACAATCGGCAAAACTCGGCGTGCCAAGTTACAGGGAAATTTCGCTCCTCGGCAAAATCCTGCTCCGGCTCGGTGACCATGCGTCAGCCCTTAAATTCCTAGATCAGGCCAATACTATGGTGCCCGGTAATATCGAGCGACTTTGCAATCTTGCGGATGTGTCTGCCGAGGTCGGCAAACCTGAGCGGGCCCTTCAGATAGCGACAGAAGCCAGGAAGATCGGAGGCGATATCGGTATGGTCCAAAGCGTGTTCGCGAAACACGCTGTTGCAAATGGAATGGTCGAAGAGGTGGCAGACCTTCTAGAAACCGAGTCCACCGCGCGCGACATGATCGGGTATATGAATAATCTCGGCATTGCGCATGCAGCGGCTCAAAAGTGGGCCGAAAGCGAAGTCGCCTATCGCAATGCAATGGCCGCGATGAATGGTCGCCATCCGCATTTGGTTGCGCTCGTCTCTTATAACTTCGGTTTGAGTATGGCGAGGCAGAATCGATTGCCTGACGCTCTCGCACTCCTTAGGGATGCCGAAATACACGGTGAGGCCCCCATAAAACGGAAAGCTGCCGATCTTAGGGATAGGGTGGAAAAATCGATTGCTCAGAAGGTGCCGCTGGTTTTGAAGGAAGTACATCGCGAGATCTCGGCGATACAAACGCCTGAGGCTATGTCGAAACTTGAGCAGTTTGAAGAACGGGCTAAACCGGATTTTCATGGCCTTTTTCGCATTTTAAATTCTGACGGCCGTACGCCGGGCCTGGATTTAACCAGCGAATTGCCGAAAAGCGTGCTTCGTAAAGACGAAAACACAATAGTCTGACGCAAGTTGAGATAGGTCAGTCTTTTTTCTTGGCGACATTGAGTTTGCGGTATTGGACAACACCCGCTTCAAATTTGAAGAAGTGGAGTGACACGTTGACCGGATCTACCGTACAGGAATAGAGCGTAAGATCGGCTGCTTTGTTGATTAAGTAGTCGGCGAGTGGCGAAAGCGTACTTGGATCGAGGAGCGCTCTGAGATCGTCATTAATAATGCAAACGAAGGGCGCCGGCGCTTCATCCGTGCATTTTTGAGCCCCAAGATCGTAGAAATGAGTTGTGGCTTCGCAGGCTAGGAGCTGCCTACGGAGTGACGGAGGCAGCGTCGTCAGGCGCGCGTCACTCGTCGAGTCGTACGTTGTGGGCGCCGAATTTCCTGACGAGGGGGCACCAGCCGTTTGCGCGTCAGGAATCTTAGGTCCGTTGCCGCTCCCGCAGGAGATGCTTAACGCTAAAAACGCTACTATTAAGACAAGCCGCATTCTGCGATCCTCCACCCTGTGGTCTTCGGTTAGGCGTTCGCCAAACTTGATAGTTATTTAAATAACCACTCGAACATATTGCCTTTTTTCGTTGTATAATGGCACCTAAATTGATGTCGTTGCGATTGTGACCGGGCGTATCAAAGTGATTCACGTGGGTCTCATCATCATCACGGTGTTGCTCCCTTTGGGTGCGAGCTCCTCGCGAATTGAAGGTTTTTCACTTTTGTGCGATCCTCAGCTCACTTGCTGGAAGGTATCATATGCATGAGCGATCGGTTCTTGGGTCTTACAAGGCTCGTTTTTTGGTGGATTACTGGCAGAAAAAACCGCTTCTCATCCGAGGTGCATTTCCCGGTGGGTTGACGGCGGTCGACCCCGATTCGCTGGCTGGCCTTGCATGTCAGGAAGGGATCGACTCGCGTATCGTGCTTGAGCATGGCGCCTACCCTTGGGAAACGCATCAGGGGCCTTTTGCCGAAAGCTTTTTTGAAAAACTCCCAAGCTCCCATTGGACCCTTCTTGTCCAGGCAGTGGATCGCCTGCTCCCTGAAGTATCACAGCTACGGGAGTCATTTCAGTTTTTACCGAACTGGCGACTCGACGATATCATGATTTCTTACGCCGCCGATCATGGCAGTGTCGGGCCTCATACCGACAATTACGATGTGTTTTTAATACAGGCGATTGGCAAAAGACGTTGGCAGTTTGGTGAACATGCTATTCCTGCCCCAGAATTCATTGACGGACTTGATCTCAAAATTCTAAAAAATTTCGAAGTCAAAAATGATTTTGTCCTTGAACCTGGGGACATGCTCTACCTTCCTCCGCTGATTGCGCACCATGGTGTTGCGGTCGGAGAGTGCATGACCTATTCGGTTGGGTTTCGGGCGCCCACGCAAAATGAACTGCTCGTATCGTATTCTCAATTTCTCCTGCAATCAGAAAATCCCGAAATTTTTTATCAGGATCATTTCGCCTCGGCCTTGGATGCCCAGGCTGCACAGCCGGGACTGATTCGAGAGGACGAGCTGGATCGCCTCCGTGAACTCATGATCTCAAGCCTTCGCGACGCCAATGTGTTTCGCCGTTGGATCGGGGCTTTTTTAACCGAGCCGCGAAACTTCCATGAACCCAGTGACGAACCGGTCGCGGTGGACGGTATCCGAAAACTCCTGCATGCCGAGAACGAAAACGGAAAACAGCTTTTCAAAGTGGAAGGCGGACGTTTTGCTTATTATCGCGACGCCGCAAAGGTCTACCTGGCGGTGGAAGGCGAGACAGTCGTGGTTTCCAAAGAACTTTTCGGTCTCGTCACTTATCTGTCAGAACACGAAACGTACGATTTTAAAACGATCCTTCAATACGAAGCGACTGAGGGTTTTGACGACCTGCTTGCCCATCTTTGGAACCAGGGCTTTCTGAGAAGAGGAGAGCGAGCTTGAGCCAGCAATTGGGCCAAGGTGAAGTTAAAGCTAAAACTAAAACCGCCGCTTTTTTTGACCTTGATCGTACGTTAATCGACGTTAACAGCACAATCCTGTTTGCAAAATTTGAGCACGCGGCGAAACGGATTTCGCAACTTCAGTTTTTAAATCTTTTGAGAAATGTTGTCCTCTATCACTTTAATCTCGTGAAGATTGAACGTGCCTATGAGCAGGCAATCGCCCATTATGCGGGATTCGAAGAAGGGCATATCGAATCCCGCACCTTCGAATTTTTTGAAAACCAAGTCAGAAGCCGGCTGCAGCCGGGTGCAAAGGCCGCTCTGAGCTCGCACAGGGCTCAGGGGCACGCTCTTGTCATGCTCACGGCAAGCACAAGCTTTCAGGCGAAGATAGCGACGTCAGCCTGGGGGCTGGATGACTGGATAGCGAATCGGTTTGAGACGAACGAAGGTAGGATGAGCGGCAAGATAAAGTTGCCTCTTTGTTACGGCGACGGGAAGCTCGTTTATGCGAAAGAATGGGCCGAGGTCAATGGTGTGGATCTTGGGCTCTCTTACTTCTATAGCGATTCGTACACCGATCTGCCTATGCTGAAAGCGGTAGGGTTTCCTGTGGTGGTGAATCCTGACCCCAAACTCAGACGGTATGCCTTAACAAACGGGTGGCCTGTTGTGGATTGGACGGAGAGTGCAGGTGGGCACTCCATAGAAAAAGCCAGCGGCGGACCGCTGGCACAATAGGTTAGAATCTTTCCACGGATGGATAAAGATTAGAAAGTCTTTTTAAGCGAAGCCACAAGACCCGTGTCATGGTTCTGGGTCGGGAGTATCTGGAGATCAAATCGCCAGGGGTTTTCCGCTGTGCGGTCCAAATCTTGGGTGCCGAGCTCAGCATAGGCGCGATCGCTTGGGGCATCAACAGATGCGGATTTGGAAGTGTGGAACGGGTCCATGATCGAGTCCACTACGCTCAGTCCATATCCTGCAGCAGCCAAAAGTAGGGAAAGACTCGCTTCGCTGTTTGCCTTCTTCACAAAGGCATCGTTATCACTCAAAAACTTCAAGAATTTTTCGTTGCCTGTTTCACCGGCCGTTTCCGCGTCGGCAATTACTGATTTCGCATCCTTGTCGGCGTCCGCAGCGGCTTGTTTGCGGTTGAGGTATAGAAGGATGCCAAAGGCTTGTGCAGCGCCATATGCGGCGGCTGACATCGTTTTGCCCTGCATGTAGCTGTTGAGCCCGAAGGGGAGGTAGTTTTTAAGGTTGCTGGGTGAGTGATCAGCGCGGCCTGCCGACTTCGTGAGTTTATCAGACCCTTTTCCAGAGCCACCGTCAGAGACCTTTGAGCCTGCTTTTTTCTGAGCCGCGGCAAAAGCTTTTTCAACTTTTTTATCACCGGAAGCTTCCGACGGGAGGGCCACGTTTGGATCAAGCTTCAGGGCTTTAACAAACTTTGCTTTGCCCTTGCCGGCTTTGCCTAGCTTCACCGAGGCGGCACCCGCTAGGGCATAAGCTTCGGCTTTATCAGAATCACTTTTCGATTTTTTAGCAGCTTTTCCTGCGAGCTTTCCAGCCTTTTTATAGTCGCCTGAACTAAATGCGGAACGGGCATCATCCAACGAACTTCCAGCTAGCAGGGGGCCAGCAGAGAACCAGAAGCTGAGCAAACAAAACAGCATACGAGTAAAAAGTTTCATATCTCTAACCTACGTTTCGATTTAAACGACACTTTGCTATCGGCCTCTCGTGAAAAGGATTGAGGAAAACGAGACGAAATATTTACGCCGGGAATATTTGCGGTTTTTAAAGTCGCTACAATCACGGTTCATTTATCTAGAATTTGAAGCTGTACCAAAGCGCGAATTTTTTCGCCGATGATCTGACCCCGGATTCGGAAGGACGGAACCAGAGATGGGATTTACAACGGTTGGAACTCCAGGAAATCATGCTGAGGCAAATGAGTACACGATAAGGATTGCGCACATTTCATTACTCACGACGATAAATATTTTTACGGGTATTTTATGCCTCTAAGGGAATTTTGCACTTTCCTATAAACGGGGCTATCCCCTTGTCTCGCCTCGGCTTTTTTTCGCTCCTGCCATATCGCTTTGCGCCTTTTTGGCATTTTTTATCGGTATTTCAAGGGCTCAAAAATCGCTGAGGAGAGGTTTTAATCTTGACTTGTTCAATGAGGCTAGGTACTTATAAAGAACATTACTAAAACGTAAGAATTACTTTGTTAATCCGTTTGAGTTATCCTTGTTGAGAAGAAAGATGGGAAATATGAAGCCAGATGTCAAAGTGCCCATTGCCGCGTTTAGCAAGAAATATAATCTGTCCCCACGCGAGCAAGACGTTCTGAGATTGATGATCGACCGGGTTGTGAATGCCGAAGATATCTCGCAAAAGCTTGGCATCAGCCAAAACACCGTTCGAATTCATGTGAAGAACATCAATAACAAGGTTGGAGCCCGCAGCAAGACTGAGATCTTGAGTGCGTTTATTGATTTCCTTGAATCTTACTATGAACGTATTCTTTCTGGAGGGGCTCAAGAGCCTCATCAAGTTCCGACTTGATATCGCAAGATACTCCTTTCATGTTTGGTTTCGGCTGGGTTGTCTTTAAAGGCGACCCAGCTTTTTTTTGAGCCAAGTTCTTAATTCATGCCGCGTTTAGGCCGATACCTGGACATCCCTTCGAACCCCCCGCTAGAGAATCCGTGAACCATGTGTCCCTGGGGGATCGCCATGCTTATTCTCTGGCAACTCTTTCGTTTTGATTACTACGAACATCTTTTGATCCCTCGTCTGTCGAAGAGCTACGGCGAAACCCGCGTCCTCGGGTTGAATCAAGGTGCTTCCGCGTTCGCCCGCACCAAGGTCCGTCTTTACCTCATAAAAGGATAGGCCCTCTGCGCTTGGCAAAAGGCCTTAGGATCGATTGGTGAGAGCAGATTTTTTTCTCTATATTAAAAGTGGCTGTGGGCGGTTCGCGAGCGGTTCGAAATCGAGGCTTTTGACTTGAATCGATCCCTTAATTGTCTTCGAGTCTTTATATCTTCCGTTTCATTTCATAGAAAACGCTCCTCCCACTCCTGTTCAAAACCTACTCACTCCCCTGCGGCATTTTTACCCAAAGACCTGAGGCGTTTCTAAAAATGCTTAAATATCAATTTCATACACGCCATAATTGTATGTTTAGATTTGGGGCCCTAACTCGTTTTTGAGAAGATTTTGCGATTTTTGATAAAATCTGAGAGCTTTGGGATTCATCTCAGCTCAGACGTGATATTTTATTGGTAAATGCTCCGCGTACTCATTTTTAACGAAATCGTTTCACTGCCAGGTCCTACCTGTGTTTTGGATGTTTGAGGATGGTTATGAGAAAGATGTTTTACTCGGTTTTGGGAGCCTTGAGTTTAGGCGTGAGTGCTCTCGCCTACTCGGGCACGTCGGTCGCCCCGATCGCAGCAACGGATGAAATCAACTGGAAGCTTTTTTTCAATCAGATGTTCGCCCTTGAGCTCCACAAAGAATTTCCGGCGGAAACGGACTATCAGGCCGCTCTCAAAAAGTTCACGGCCTACACTCCTAATACTTTCAACGAGACACTCGAGTCTGTTTTGAGTGTGCAGACCGCTGAAGAGGCTTATCGAAAGAAAAGCGAGATATACGGAAGCGATGCAAACTACAAAATGATCAGCTCTCCAGACTTTGCAAAGTCGATTCCTAGCCCAGTCCGTGCTCTGCCTCCCGTGGCTGACTACTTAGCTTCAATTCAGGGTCTCCGCGATCGACGTATTGACCCGAAAGAAAACTTCTTCGAGAGCGACGAGGCAAAAAACTTCATCAAGGCGCTTAGCCATACACGTACTGGTCACCAGGATGTAGCCTTAGTCATGGTCCCTGGGTATGCAGCTCACATTATTAAGTTTGAGATCTTTCCCGAGCTCATGCAGGACATCAATACCCACTGGCAGAGGCCACCAAGTCGCCCAATCTTGAGTGAGGGCAATGGCTTTGATTTCAATTTTGAAAGCTACAAGGATTTCTACGGACGAAAGCCTGAGGTTCATAAAGACTTTGATATCCTCCATCCTGCAGGATGGGAAATGGGCAATACCATCGGCTTTAACGCGGAGACAGCCGATCTCATGGCGGATTGGATCAAAAACCTCCCGACCGATTACGCCAAGAAAAAGCTGGTTCTGTTCGGTTATTCTAAAGGGGCAGGGATTGTCCTGGAAATGCTTCAGCGACATCCCGACCTCAAATCTCGCGTCATAGGGCTGGTGACTTACGCCGGCGTTATTCAAGGCACACACATCGCTCGTTTTGGGCGTAAAGAGATCGAGGCTTATTTAGGCAACAGAAGCCTGGAAGACTTTATCCAAAAAGTGCGGTCCAAAGGGGTAGGGCAAACGGTACAAAACCTTGCTCCCTTTCTTTCAGGTTTTGATTTGAGTTTTCTCAAGTTGAGCCAAATCAAAAAAATCCTGGACGTCTACGGTGTGGATACGAAGTTGCTCGATTCGCAATCGGATAGGGTCTTCGAGGGGCGTGAAGTCAAAGAGTTTCTGAACGGCATAGAGGACCTCGCGCCCGATGTGCGAACCGCGTGGAATATACGTTATCTTGATAACAATCTCGTCGCTCCAGATACCTTCTTTTTTAACTTATCGGCCGTAACTGATATCAGTAGTTGGGCCACTCGCCTTGCGGCAGATAACGTAAAAATACGCCCTCATACCCTACTGACCCCGGTCTTTAAAGATAATGATAAAATTGATTGGCCGAATTTTAGTCTCGATGCCTGGTTTCTGTATCTCTCCTCTTTGAATGGGTTCAAACTCGCGCCGGGGGGACTCTACGATGCACAGGTTGACCTTCAGCACACAAAATCTCCTTGGCTTGATAATAGTCCGCTCTCCGCGTCACTCACAGCCGAAGAGATCACTCAGCTGTGGGACAAGGACGATATTCGGACGAAACTTATAGCGAATGGTGTCACGACTTTGGATAGCCTTCGTTCAACCCCACGCTCCGAACTCCTTCGCCCGGAAGTGAAGAGTAATTTCCATACCTTTGATTTAGGTGAGATCAGGGCCCATCATTGGAGTCTTTTTCACCAGGCGTTTCGGGCTCCCGCCGATGTGAGTCAAGAATTTGCGGTTTGGGATTTCCCGAGAAAAGCCTATATGCGCGCAGTGCTGCAGACGATTGGGCTTTACAACGTAGTGGCTCAGAGCTCTTCTCACTAAAATGGAATCGTCAATGAAACATCGAAACGAATTGGGTCTGTTAAGCAGTCTTTTGATTTTGAGTTTTTATAGTGCTTCGTGCCGGCATGAGATCTCAAGTTCTACGAGCGGAACCGTAGGGGCGGAACGTCACAGTATCGACGCCGCTATAATACATGAAGAACTCATTCACACATCTGCGGAGTGCCGTAATCCCCTGGTGAACCTGTTTGTGAGTGCATTCACAGATGGTCTGCTTCGGAATGGGGCTATCAGCGATGGGGGGATCGACAATCCGGTCGGTAAAAAAATGCGATCGGACAGTCTCTATTTCCAAGTGGTGCGCATCGGATCAATATTTGATTACGAACTTGCCGACGGTATTGTTGACCCGAAGATTACGCCCTGCCTTCCGCACCATCTCGGTGTGCACCTAGGGACATTCGCTCGTGATTACGTGGATGAACTGTCAACGGCTTTCGGTTCGGACGTCAAAAAAATAAAAGAGGCTGCCAAATACATAAAAAGCGATATCGATGAATTTCAAGTCGCGTCGTTCTCAGGGCGCGAGAGCATAAAAGCGTGGCCCGAGGGCTCGTCACTACCCGCCGCTTTTCAAACAGCGTTGAGGAAAGGCGTGCGCGAGAAAATCTTGACCGCAAAGATATCCCGCGAACAAGATGACGACCCCGAGGAAAAGCTGAGAGGCTTCGCTTCGTCCTATGCGCCCCTCTATGTTTCGCTCAACACGGACTACGATCGCCAGGCGACTCAAACCTATGTGGAAGCATACCTGCCGCCTCTCTATGAGATTCAGAACGCAAACGTAGACGAACTCGCGACCTGGCATCTTACGCAGGGCATGAAGCGGCATGCATTGCCAAGGCCCGCGGATATCAGCGTCGCGAAGCTCACTGACGTGGGATATCTGCAAAATCCCGAATCAAGCGATACTCCAGTGATAAAAGTCCAGCTTTTCAAGGATCTCAAAGATCCCAATCGCATTCATACACGCACCATCTTTGGAAAATGGGACGACAAGGGTCCCGACAAGGGTGTGATTGGCCTCGACTATCGCGATTATCGTGATGCGTTTTACGTTGGTTTTTATCCCAATATGGCTATCAAAGACTCGGACAACGCGCTGGTGAAAAAAGCGAAAAAAAGCCTGAACGAAGCGACCAGGCGTTTCAAGATCGACGCGCGCATCCACCGTTTGGCGCTCGACCTAGTTCGCGTGCCTCCAACGCCTGAGACGAAAGCATCGGGGCTGAGTTATAGACCGAAGTTTTCGATGAAAGATTCCGATATCTCCTTTCGGTTGCACCAGCCCCTCGGTGATGAGAGCGAAAGCAAAGGCTTGAAAGCCCTGGGTTTTAATTGCGATGGTCTTTACGAAGGCCAGAGGGATTGTTACCGGGATTTTGGGGTGTACACAGAACTTCGGGACTTTTTCCTCAAAGGTGATAACTCTGCCCCTCAGGACACTACACTTTTGACGAAGGTTGGTCACAAGTTTCGGGATGCCGTGAACGGCATCATTGCAGCCAACGTAAAATTTGTGATTGAGTGGAATATGAGTGAGATCGAGACTGCCATCGACAATCAGTTTGAGCAGATTTTTACCGACCTGGTGGATCAGCAGAATGATCTGCATAAAAAGATAAATGACCGGCTGGAAAGCAGACTGTTTGGAACGAAGTCCTAACGTTGGTACGGCCTGGCGAGAAAGAATATAAAAAAAGGGATTCCTCGGGCAGGAATCCCTTTTAGCTTTTCGGGTGACGATCAGCCAAGTTTCTTTTTGAAGTTTTCCGCGATTTTATCGAGGAATGCATCGGTGTTTAAAAAGCTTCCGGGGGGGAGATCGTTGCCATGGATCGTGATCGCTAGATCTTTCGTCATGAAGCCAGCTTCGATCGTTTCGACGCATACTTTTTCGAGTGTTTCTGCCCATTTAACCAGTTCTGGTGTTCCGTCAAGCTTGCCGCGGTGGATAAAGCCCTGAGTCCAGGCGAAGATCGAAGCGATCGGGTTCGTCGACGTCGATTTGCCTTTTTGGTGTTCGCGGTAGTGACGAGTCACAGTCCCGTGAGCAGCTTCGGTCTCAATAGTGCGACCGTTCGGAGTGAGAAGGACCGAAGTCATCATGCCAAGGCTTCCGAAGCCTTGAGCAACAGTATCGGACTGCACGTCTCCATCATAGTTTTTGCAAGCCCAGAGGATGCCGCCTTCCCATTTCAAAACCTGCGCAACCATGTCATCGATCAAACGGTGCTCGTAGGTGAGGCCAGCAGTTTTGAACTTACCTTGAAACTCGGCTTCAAAGATTCTCTGGAAAGTATCCTTGAATCGACCGTCATAGACTTTAAGGATGGTGTTTTTCGTCGAGAGGTAAACTGGATAATTTTTTTGGAGAGCGTACTGAAAACAGGAACGAGCAAAACCTTCGATGGATTCGTTCGTGTTATACATCCCCATGCCGATACCACCAGCTTTGAAATCAAAGATTTCGTATTCCGTGGGTTTGCCGCCATCTTTTGGTTCGAAGATCATCTTCAACTTACCAGGACCAGCTACGTCGATATCAACGGCTTTGTACTGATCGGCGTGAGCATGGCGGCCAACAACGATCGGTTTTTTCCAGTTTGGAACCAAACGAGGCACGTTTTTGCAAATAATTGGTTCACGGAAAACCGTTCCGCCGAGAATGTTGCGGATAGTGCCGTTGGGGCTTTTCCACATTTTTTTCAAATTAAATTCTTTGACACGTTCTTCATCCGGCGTGATGGTAGCGCATTTGATACCTACGTCATACTTCAAGATCGCTTCAGCGGCTTCGATGGTGACCTTGTCGTCGGTTGCATCGCGGTTCTGAATAGAAAGATCGTAGTATTTGATATCGGTGTCAAGGAAAGGGAAAATCAGTTTTTCTTTGATTTTAGCCCAGATTATGCGAGTCATCTCGTCGCCATCGAGTTCGACTACAGGGTTTTTCACTTTGATTTTTTGCATAATAATGCCGCCTCGTGTTCTTATAATAGAATGTTGAAAGCTGTGAGTCCACGCGTGCCGCCTTAGGCGAGCAGGGGATCCCTCAGCGATGGAGAAGTCTAGGATCTTATCGGGAGCTTGGCAAGAGACCATCGCAGAGGGGGCGCGCAAAAAAAGAGCCCGCTTGGATATGCCGCCAAGCTGAGCTGTTTTAAGCGTACAAATCGCAGAAACGGTTTAGGCTGAGAAGTAGTGAATGGAACGGGCGAGGCTGGCGAAATCACGCAGCGGGTCGTTGATGTCAATCAAGGCCATAATCTCCGTGCGATTACCTTTCTCGACATTACAGACGATACCGTGACTCGAGTAGAGGATCTTGAACAGGCCAAGTCCAGCGCCGCCTTTTTTATCATCGATCAGACCTTCGCCGTCTTCGCGACGTAAGACTTTTTTCAAATATGTGAGCAGGGTGGTTTTTTTCAAGGCGCCGAATGGGTCACTGCTGGAAATCGCCAAGATCTGCCCATCGCAGCCATAACTGAGTTCCCCATACTCCTCAGGCTGCAGAATAATCGAAGTCAACTGATCGACGTTTTGAAACCTTGGAATACCTGCGGCAACAGGGGCGTCGTAAATCGTATTCATGAGCAGTTCTTCGCTGATACCAAAGGCGACGCGCGCGATGTGTTGGCCGAGGTGGCAAGCTTCAGCAAAACGTTGAACCTGGAGGTTCAGCGTCTCTCTTTGAGACGAGGAACGGATCTGTTCTTTGTGGATAGGGGTGTGGGGCGCAAGATATTTGGCAATTCCGAAAATATCCTTGGTGCGAATCTTGGCGAGTGTGATCCGAAGTTGATTGACGGTCCAGTTCTCACGGCCTTTGTTGACGATGATGTGATCTACGAGCGTCGCTTCCTCGCCGTGGAGGAGGCCGCTGTAGCTGATCATAGCAAGATCGGTGACGAGTATGGCCTGGCCCTTGGGATGGAGCGCCCGGAACTGCGTAAAGAGTTCGTAATCAGGTGAATTGGAAACGAGCAGGGCTATATCCGCCCGCTGCCTGAGTATGAGGAGGGCTGCCCGGGAGTCCGTAACGGACTCGAGCTGATGGCCTTCAGAAATCACTCGCAACGCCTCGATAGTAGGCAGAGGTTTGAATCCACCACTATCGGCAAATAAAGCAGTCGCTGTCATACCCACCCTGGATTTTGTAAACCGCTAAAACAATTTGCAACAGTGGCGAAGTTCGCAGTGTGCACAAAATAAAACTTAGTCGTTATTTCCTACGCTGGTGCTTTCACTATAGACCAAACTGCCTACCGAATCCAGACAGATTGAAGGAAAGATCAAAGGGGTGGTTGACAGGATTGCTCAAGGGTTCGTAGAATTTTACTAAAGCCAAAAAAGCTATTTCTGCTTTCTTCGCGTCGCTTGTGAGACAAGCTTCAACCTATCATGGAGGTCGGATTAGGATATGGACGCACTGCATCACTACTTTGAGTCCGGTGGATGGCCAATCATGGTCTCGATTCTCAGCGTCTTGGTTATCTCTTTGGGATTGGTTGTAGAACGCGCCTTCCGCCTCTGGATGGTCTACGATCTCGTCAATTCCGATGGTTTCATGGCGATGGTTCAAAAAATGGTCATGAACAACTCGATCGAGAATGCGATTCGCCTTTGCAAAAAAGCGCGTCCTAAGCTTCTGCCCCATGTTCTTGCAGAAGGTCTGAAGCGTTCGAATGATTCGACCCAGGAAATCTCCAACGCGGTTGACCAGGCTGTTCTCACCGTGTTGCCGCAAATCACGACCCGCGTGTCGTTCCTTGCGACGACCGCGAACGTTGCGACACTGCTCGGCCTCCTCGGTACAATTTTCGGTCTGATGCGCTCTTTCGCAGCGGTTGCCAAGGCGACTGGCGCGCAAAAGCAAACCCTACTCGCTGAAGGTATTTCGGAAGCTCTGAACGCGACCTCTTTCGGTCTGTCGACGGCTCTCTTCTGTCTCTTCTGCTATGGTGTTCTCACCGCGAAGCAAAAGTCGATCGTGGATGACGTCAACAAAAACGCGTCCAAACTTGTCGATCTTCTTTATACGCGCAAAATGAAGCTCAAAGGCACCAAAAAAGCCTAAGTAGGAGTCAGATTTGGGCACGCACAAGAAAAGACGGCCTAACAGCGATGTGGGGCCAGAAGCTCCCGAACTCAATGTTATGCCTTTCATCGACGTCTTCTCGATGCTGAATACCTTTCTCTTGGTATCAGCGGCGTTCCTTGGACTCGGTATCCTGGAAGTTCAGGTCCCGTATCTCTCGAATTCACCTGATATCAAGGATGAGCCCAAAAGAAGCTTTTCCATTCGGGTCGATATCGAGGATGCTCAGATCAAGGTGACTTCTCTTTGGACCGCGCCTCCCGAGGACAAGGTCGAGAAGACCTATAAGTTTGATGACACTGATATCAGCCGGCTGCATACGGACATGATCGCTCTCAGAATGAAGGTTCCAGAGACCGATAAGTTGACCCTTTATGCCGACGATACCGTGAAATACGAGCAGCTCGTAAAGGTCATCGACAATGTGAAAACGGTGAAGGAAAAAGAGCCGCGCATGAACTTACCGCCCGGACCGGACGGCAAGCCTGCTCCTAATAACTTCATCTATGAAAAAGTCGTAATCGGAAGCGTCATACTTTAATAAGATCAGGGGGTTTTATGGCATCTGCAGGTGGTGATTCAGGCGAAACGTTATCGCTCAACCTTATGCCTATGCTTGATATCTTCAGTATCTTGGTGACGTTTCTTCTGATGAGTTACTCGACTGATCCCACGACGCATGACGTTGATTCCAACCTCGAGCTGCCGGATTCGGTAACTTTGGTGACTATGGATGAGGTTCCAAGTATCGTGGTCAATCGTAATGAGATTCTTGTGAACAACAAGAAACTCGTGACGCTTGAAAACGGCAAAGTCCCCGCTGCCGACCTTGCGCAGGGCGCGATAATGCCTGTTTTTAAAGCTTTGAAGGAAATCTCCGACGTCAATAAAAAGGCAATCGAAGAGTTCCGTCGTGACACCTCTCCCGACGATAAGAAGGCCAAGCCTGGTGAAATCACCATAGAGATGGATAAGAAACACGACTTTCAGCTTCTGAAACGTATAATGCTTTCAGGACAACAGGCCGAATTCGTCACCTTTAAGCTCTTGGTGGCTAAAGAGTCGATCTAGAACCGAAGGAAAGGCAAACATGAAGGCCCTTCTGCCGAAATGCAGCAAATCTCGAGTCTTGGACATCGGCCGGAGCAGCTTAAAAGTGCTCCTGGCTTTTGCGTTTTTACAGACAGCACTGCCACAAAAAGCGGCGGCTGCCGAGGAAAAAAATGCCGATGGACCGTCGGCGGAGGCTGAACGCTTCAAAGATACCGAGATCCGCGTGATCAGGCCTCGTTATTTCAACAAGTCCAAACGCTTCGAACTCGGTGTCGCCATGAATGCTATAATGAACGAAAGTTTCATCTATACGTTCATGGCTACAGGTATCGTCACCTACCACATCAACGAGGAGTGGGCGATTGAAGGTACGGCGTCGTATGGATTAAACGTCGACCGCGAAGATAAACGCGTGTTGTTCGATAAATTCAACATCAAAACGCAAATTTTTCGGACGCAGTATCAGGCCGAGCTGGCTGTTCAGTATACGCCCATCTATGGCAAATGGCAGCTCCCGTCCGGTCGTTTGATATATTTTGATACTTATCTGGCGGCCGGTTTCGGACAGACAGGTGTCGAGTGGAAGTATAACGATTTCTGCGAAGCCCCCACGGCGGCGAATTCAGAGGCTCTGCCGACCAACGCCGTCAAAGGTTATCCGACTATGATGATCGGTGCCGGTCAGCGGTATTTCATCAACAAAACGACAGCCTATCGTTTTGAAATCAAAGGGCACAGGTTCCTCTACAACGAACTCGATGCCGAGTGCAGTCCGGTCAAGGCCAAGGCCTCTGGTCAGCAGTTCGCCAGCGGCGCGGCGCATGACGTTATCACCATACTCCTTGGTATCTCACGATTCTTTTAGTTCTTCGAGGGCATATGGCTAGGAAATCGCGGTTCACAGTTGCAGTTCTTCTCGCTTGGTCGATGCTGAGCAGCTCCTCGCTGTTCGCCGATTACAAGACAGCTAAAGCCCTGTATACGAAGAAGAATTACCCGAAAGCCGCAGAGGCGTTCTTCGAAGTTTATGAAAAGGGTACCAACAAGGTCGAAAAACGCAAAGCCGAATGGGGCCTTGCTCAGTCCTTGGAAAAGATGAAGCTGCCTTATTCGGCGTCCAAGTATTACAGCGTTATAGTGCGAAGGGGCCGCGTCGCGGATAACCCTTTCTTCCGTTCTGCGCTGGAAGATCTTGGTAAAATCAACAGTAAGATTAGTCTCGGCCAGTCCCATATCGTGCAGCTTTTCAAGGCGGAAATTCGTCTGTCGGACGTGCCTGGTCCGGCCCGCGGGTTCTACTTCTACTACAAAGGCGTTGAGGCTTTTGGCGATAAGAGCCTTGACACCGCCGATCACTATTTTGAAATGGTCCCGGCCGGTAGTCCCTACCAGCTCGGCGCCCTTTTTCATCAAGGCGTGATTGCCAACCTTCAGGGGCGGCACTCGCGTTCGATCGCGTTGTTTGAGAAAGTCCTGGCCGGTACGCGCGATCGCCCTGAATACAAAGAGCTCCAAGAGATGTCGCTCATGAACATGGCGCGCGTCAATTACGAGATCAAACGCTTTGCCGAAGCGATTTCCTATTACGGCCAGATTCCGCGTGACTCAGAAAACTGGCTGGACGCCATCTGGGAATCTTCATGGGCGTTTTTCTTTATCGAGAAGTACAACAATACGCTCGGCAACATCCATACGATCCATTCTCCGTTTTTCGAGAACCGTTTTTATCCGGAAGCCTACATTCTTCAGTCGATCACCTTTCTGAGAATGTGCCGCTACGATCAGGTCAAAGAATCGATGAAACGCTTCAAAGAGCGTTATCAGCCTGTTTTTGGCGATGTCCGTGGGATGATGAACCGTTACAAGGGTGATCCGAAAGGCTTCTTCAAATTTGTCTACGACTATCGCACCGGCAGCCTGACGAGCTATCGTAAGGCTGAGGAGATCGTGAAAAAGCTTTCCCAGGTCGATGCTTTTAAAGAGGCTATGGACACGATTCGTTTCACTGACCGTGAAATCAACTCTTTGAAAAACAAAGGCGGCGGCTGGAAGAGTTCCGGGCTGCTGGAAGATGTTTCCAGTTTTCTCGAGCAGAAAAAATCGACCGCAATACTCGACGCTGGGCAACGGGTCTACAAAGAGGCTGGCACATACTACACGCAGCTTATGGAACTCTCAAACCAGACCAAGTTGATCGTGGCTGAAATGCAGCTTGGCAAACTTGCCAAACTCCGCTCTCTCATCAGCATTGCTGAAGAAGATAAAAAGTCTCAGTTCATCGGTGGTTTGCAGAAGCTCAACATCAACCAGACTTTGGAATTCTGGCCTTTCGAAGGGGAATACTGGGAAGACGAACTTGGCTTCTATGTTTACAACATGCCAAGCAAATGTTCGACTCTGAAGGACTCCGACGCGGGCGACAAGGGTGACAAAGGCGACAAAGGCGACAAAGAAGCTCCTCCTTCTACTAAAGAATAGTGTTTGATAAGGGATTGATATGCGCTTTTTGCTCCACACATTGCTGCTCCTGGAACTGTGCTTAGTTCCGCTCGCCCCGCGCCTCATGGCACAGGAGCAAAAGCGCGCTGTTCTCAAAATCGAAGAGCGCAAGCGGGCCAAAACCGATGCTACAAGTAAAAAGGCACCACAGATTCGCCACTCGGCGGTCTTTGCTATGCAGGTCGAAAAAAAGCTGATAGCCGGCATCGATAAAACGACAGCGTATCTCGAAAAAACGGCCAAAAGCCTACCTTCGAAATCGCCGCAGCGTTTGCAGATTCTGGAACGTATCCTGAACCTTCATATGGAACAAGCAACTTACGTTCGCTCCGAAGAAGAGCGTCAGTACGATAAAGTCTGGAAAGCGTGGCAGTCTGGTGGCAAAAAAGGTACGGAACCGCGTCTTTCGACGGCAAAATCGATGGGCCACTGGAAAAAAGTGATCAGTCAGTCTTCCGAGATACTTACGGAGTATCCGCGCAGCGAAAACGCTGACCAGATAACCTATAACAAAGCCGTCGCTCTTCAGTACCTCGGCAAAGAAAAGGATTCGGCGCGGATCTACACCCAGTTGATCCAACAGTATCCCAACTCTGCCATTGCAGGGGATGCTTATGCGTCTCTCGGTGATTTCTACTTTGACCGAAACGACTTTGTGAATGCCAAGGGCAACTTTACCAAAGCCCTCAAGTACAAACGATCCAAACGATTCCTCTGGTCGATGTTTAAACTCGGCTGGTGTGCGTATAACCTCGGCGACTACAAATCAAGTTTAACCTATTGGAAACAGCTGGTTACTCTAGCGAAAGGCAGTTCGGGCCAAGATGCGAACCTAAGAGAAGAATCGCTCCGCGACATGGTTTATGCCTTTGCTGAACTCAAAATGATCGACGAGGCCATTGCGTATTATCGCGCCAATGGCGGAACTCAGTATATCGGCCCCTTCCTTACTCTTCTGGCTCAGATTCTGGCCGACCAAGGCGCTTATGCACAATCGATCTCGGTTTTGAAGCGTTTCCAAAGCCTTGTCCCGAACGATCCGGAAGGCGCGAATGCTCAAAAAGAAATCATCAGCCTCTATGCAGCGGTTGGGACTCTACCGAAAGTCTGGGTTGAGCTTGAGCGCTATGCGCTTCAGTATGGGGCGAATTCGGGTTGGGCAAAAGCTAACGAGAAAAATCTCGTAGTCGACACCCAAAACGAAATCAAAGATCAAATGCTGTACTACGCGACCCTTACGCACCAAAATGCGATCAAGGATGACAATCGTGAAGGGAACCTCGAAGCCCGCAAAGGCTACCTGCTCTTCATCAAATATTTCCCGAAGGCACGGGAAGTCACGGGTGTGAAATACTACCTTGCCGATATCGAGTACTACCTGAAAGATTACAAAGCGGCCGGTCGTTATTATCTTGAGATCGCAAGCCTTGGCAAAGCCAATGCTCTCAAATACTCAGCAAAGGCTGACAAGGGCGAGAACATTCACAAAGAAGTTTCCGTCAACATGGTGAACGCATTCGTGAAGGATTTTGAGCCCGAGTTCAAAGTCCTTAAGAAGGAAAAACCTGACTTCACCAAACCCAAACCTATTTCGGTTCGCGCCCGCAACTACGCAAAGGCCTGTTCGAAATATGTCGAGTGGTATCCTGAAGACAAAGAACGCGTGAAGAGCTGTGATATAGGCGTAACCGACGTCTTTTACCACTCTGCGCAAAAAGACAATGCTATCAAATACTTGAAGAATATAGCGGTAAAATATGCGAAGGAAAAAGAAGGCCAGAACGCGGTCGACTCTCTGATCCCTATCGTCAAAAGCGATCGTGCGGCTCTGCTTGCGACAGCCAACTTCCTCCTGAAAGTACCCGAGTACCGAAATGGCAAAGTTGGTCAGGACTTGCGTAACATTCAACGCGGTGCGGAAAAAGAAGACATTGCGAAAGAAAGTGATGTATTCAAACGAGCTCAACGTTCCGAAGCGCAGGCGCGTAAATACCCGACCGACCCTGATGTCGACAAACTCTGGTACAACGCTGCCGTTGATTATTTGAAAGCCGGTGCCGTCCCCCAGGCGATCACAGCTTATCTCGTGATCGTAACAAAGTTCCCGGACAAGCCGCAGGCGAAGGACTCTTTACTTCAGGTTGGTCAGATTTACGAAAAACAACTGGAGTACGACAAGGCTTCGGAATATTACACGGCTTTCTCAAACAAATACCCGAAAGAGAAAGAGGCAATCCCGGCGTTGGCAACGGCTTGCGAACTCCAAATCGCTTTGAACACCGCAAAAGCACTGGCGAGCTGCAACGCTTACGCTCAAAAAGATCCGAGCGGCGCGCAGGGCTTTACCGAAGAGCTGATCGAAGGTGCGGAACGAGCGAAACGTACAGAGCAGCTTGTTACCATCATCAAAAATCAGTACCTCGGCAAATTCAAACTCAACGCGAACCAACAGATCGTTGCTTATTACCGGATCTATCGCTCCGGTGCGGGTGAAGCAGCTCAAGCGGCAGCGCAGATCAAAGCCATCTTTGGCCAAAGCCCTGGGGCCGTCTCGGGCGAAGCGATTCGTTATGTCGGAGAGTTGATCTATAAAGAAGTCGAAGGCGTCGTCCCTCGTTATATGAAAATCGGTTTGGCCGGCGGCACAGTTGATGCGCTCGCGAAATCGATCGAGAACAAAGCGGTTGGACTCCAACAGGTTGAGCAGTCTCTCGGCCGCGTCGTAAACACGAAAGACCCATACTGGGGTGTAGCGGCTCTTTATCAACTTGGCCTCGCTAACGAACACTTTGCCGAAATCCTTGCGAATCCACCAGCGATTCAGGGCGCAAGCAAAGAGGACGTTTTGAAAGAACTCGCGCCGCAGATCGCGGGTCGTAAACAAGAAGCCATGAAATGGTATAAAACTGCGCAAGACACGGTTAGTCAGTTCAAGGTTTACAATGATTGGTCGATCCGGGTTTTGGGCGGTGTGAATCGCATGTCTGGCAAAAAAGTGCAGTTTGACGACTACGTAGTCGCCCCAGACTTTCTCGGATCCGAACTGGCTGGCGGCATGACCTCAAGCCTGAAAGGAGATAAATAATGAAATCTCTTTCTTTTTGGCAAGTAGGTCTCATTTGTCTGCCTCTTCTTTTTGCATCGTGCGCAACAACGCCCGATAAAAAACCCGGTAAAGACAAGGAAGCGGCGTCTGGCAAGGACGATGCTAAAGACGACAAGGATAAGGACTCGGACAAGAGCGACAGCGAAAGCGCAAGCTCGGGGAGTTCAGGGACTTTCATCTACAGTTTGTCGAACAACAACCTGACTTCGTTCACAGTCAACACGAGTAAGGCAAAGTCGCTCGCGGATGACATCGAAGGCAAACTCAAAAATCCAACGATCAAAGATCGCAAGGACCTGGTTGCTCTCATGGCCGCAAAGCGATTGGCCGGGGAGGGCGTGGTCCCAGTCTTTCAGGTTGCCAAGCGTTTGATGATCGTCGAGATGAAAGACAACATCAAAAGGAGCACGCCCGAAGTTGCTATGCTCGAGCTTGCTCTCGCATCGATTCAGTCCAAACAGATTCCCATGGCGAACCACTGGATCGGTAAGCTACTTCAAAGTAAAAATCCCAAAACCAAGGCCGCCGCACTCACGGCACAAGGTATGATTGCGTTGCTCGACAACCGCCTTCCGGAAGCCGTGGCGTTCTGGAATGAAGCTCTCAAGGTTAAGAGTGATTACGAGCCTGCTCGTTTGAATATTGGCTTCTCGGCCCTCCGTTATGGTGATGCCAAGACCGCCAAGTCTATGCTGTCCGGTATGGGCCAGGACTGGTTTGTGCAGACCGGGCTCATGCAGGCGGAACGTTTGAGTGACAATGCTCAGGAGGCGGCGTCGCTCTGCAAATCGATACTCGAGAAAAAGCCAAACTATAAACCGGCTCTTTATAGCTGCGCGCTAAACGAATACCAAGGCCTTGGCAACCTCGCCAAAGCCCGTCTCGATCTAGAGCATGTGGCTAAGGCGGGCGGCGGACCCTCGTCCATCGACGAAAAGACTTTTCTGATCTTGGGAAAAATAGAAAAAGAACTTAATATGCAGCAGCAAAAAGAGGGGGCTGCAAAAGCGGCCGCCGCTGCGGCTGCCGCGAAATCCAAGGCAGGCGCACCTCCAGGTGCCGGCGCTCCTGCCGCACCGGCGGCCGTTCCAGCAAAATAATCGTGAAAAAAATGAATCGGCTTGCAGGTTATCCATCTGCGAGCCCTTTGTTTTGCCTCTCTGACGCTAGTCGAAAAGCGTAGTGCCAGAGTCTTGCTCTTCAGCTATTTCGGGCTCATTCCTCAAGAAGGCTTCCCATTTACATTGCAACACGCAATAATAGTTGTATTAGCGTTTTAATTTCGATCTTGATGACAGAGGAACGTGAATGAACCTCGAGATTCACTATTCGCCTCCGAATCAGTCGCGCCAGGTAGTTCCTGTACGCGACCGACTCATGATAGGTTCCTTGTTATCGAACGAAGTCGTGATTCGCGCGGCCGGGGTCGAACCCATTCATGCGATGATAGAAGTTCTGGAAAAAGGCATCCATGTTCTTACCGATCTCGGCTCACAGTCGGGTGTTTTCCTAAACGGTCAGAAGGTTGATGTTGAGGCTCCTGTAAAAATTGGCGATAAGATAACCATCGGCAACGTTCAGATAGAGGTTTTAGCGCAAGCCACGGCTGAGGCTGCTCAGTTTAAGGACGCGAAAAACGACAAAACCCAGGCGGGTGATGCTCTTGCGCTTCGTATGAAGAAAACGCAAATGGCGCCAGCAGGACGAGTCAACTATGGGGACGAAGACGACGATGCGGAGAATGCAGACGAGATGAGTGATGATCCAAGGTCTACAGTACTCGCTGATCCGAGAGAACAGGATAGAGGCTCCGATAATGGAGAACTTCTCTTCTCGCCCCGCAATGCCAAACCAAGTGGAAACGTACTTGAGGTCGTAGCTTATTGGGAAGACACGATTTTGGATGTGGACATGTTCCACCCAAAAATCAAAAATAACGAGCGCGTAACCATCGGTGTACCCGGCAAAGCCCATTTTCTGGCTGGTGGTACCGAGGACATCAAACGTTACAAACTTGCTTCGGTGTCCAAGGAAGGTTATACGATCCATCTTCGCTCTGATATGTCGGCCCGCATTCGCAAAGGCGGCCGCGTTATCGAGGAGTCGGGTGATCGCACGATCGAAATGAGCAGGAACGATATTGCCCATGTGACCCATGGCGCAATCAAATACTTTTTGATGTTCATAAAACCGCCGGTACTCGAGCTCCCTCGTCAGAGCGCTCGTGATCCCGTTTTTATGTTGATTAGCGCTTTGTCCCTGGTCCTCTATCTCGGAGCAATCTCAGCTATATTCATGGGCAAAACGCCGAAAAAAGATGATAACGACGACCTCTGGTCAATCGTGAATACTCCTGAGAAAAAAGATATGCCGAAGCCACCTGAAAAGAAAAAGGTGGAGATCGCAGAAGTAAAAAAAGAGCCACCGCCTCCGGTTGAGCCTCCAAAGCCACCCCCGAAGCCACCGGCTCCGGTGAAGCCTGAAGAGAAACCAAAACCAGTGGAAGTAGTAAAACAGCCAACTCCGACACCGACCCCGGTAAAAGAACTGGCGAAGGTTCCGACTCCGACGCCCGTGCCTCCTAAGGCGCCTACTCCGGAAGCGAAACAGTCACCCAAGGCGGGCATGGCGAAGCTTCAGGACAAACCGGATATGAAAAACCCCGGTAAGGTCAATCCCAACAAAGCACAGGGCCTCAGCGGCGGCGCACTGGGTGGAGGCAAACCGAATCCAAACGCGGGTGGCGAACGTAAGGGTAAAGAATCGAACGACCTCGCTGGTGTCGAAGGCGGAGCGCCTAACAAAGCAGCTGGCGTAAACCTGAGTAAGCTCGGGATGGGCGTAGGGCAGATTCTCAATAAGAATACAGCCGGCGCAATCAAAACAGACTTCAAAGACAGTGTCGGTGGAGCCGGCGGAGGCTCTGGATCAGCCGCTCGCACCACAGGACTCGGTGGGCCTGGTTCCGGTAAAAGCCTCGGTATAGCAGGTACTGGAGGCGCCGCAAACCAATTCGGTGGTTTCGGCGGTAACGGTTCAGGTGCAGGCGGCGCCGGCGGATTAGGCGGCGCGGGACTCGGTAACGGATTCGGCAAAGGTGATGGCAAGGGCGGTCAGGGTCGTACACAGGTTGACGTTCCCCCTGGAGATCCGGTTGTAAGCGGCGGTTTGACGAACCAGGAGGTTCAAGCGGTTATCCGCGCCAACCTCAACCAGATTCGTCACTGTTACGAAACGCTTCTGCAACGGTCACCAAACGCGAACGGTAAGATTAAGGTTAACTTCACGATTGGCGCTGATGGTCATGTGACGGCAACCTCGATCAACGCGGACTCTATCGGCGATTCAGCTATGTCAGGTTGTGTGACCGGGAAGATCGTTCGCTGGGCATTCCCGCATCCAAGGGGTGGTCAACAGGTCCAAGTTACATACCCATTTGTATTCAATCCTATGTAAAAGTGACTTACATGATAGGCGAAGCGTGTCCCAAAAGGGCACGTTTTTCTGTTTTAAGCGCCAAAATCGAATTGGACACATCATTTTTTTTGCGGTCCAAGAGCTGGCTAACTGACCAAAATCCTATATAATAATTAGATATGGCGCAGATAATGTCACGTTTCACAGGGCTTTTTAGGGTTCGCGGATTGGGTTTTATGGGGTAGAGTGATTGAACTCGAATGTTCTTTCGTCACCCTCTGGTGGCAGTTTGAAACGAGAGATTTTAGAAACGCGCTCTTCCCATACAGGGAGCTCAGTATTTCTTTTATCTAGTACGCCTCGTCTCTTGGAGATGGGTGTTAGGAGCTGTCGCTGCGAATGATGGGTTTATAGGAAATCCCCAGGAGCCTCGACATACATCTCTAAACCTTCGATAAGGAAAAGGTCACGATGATCAAGATCAGAACGCTTGCAATCTTCGCAAGCAGCGTAGCTGCCTTCAGCTGTGCACACCGGCTTCCCGCTCCTCCGGGCGCGCAAACCAACGGTTCTGTTACGCATGAAGTTCAGCAAGGCGAGACTCTTCTCCAAGTCGGACAGCAGTACGCAGTCGCTCCCCGCAGCATCCAACGCGTGAATCATCTCGGCTCCCTCGAAGAGCTAAAACCCGGCCAACTGATTTATATCCCTGTTAGTGAGAAGGCTCCAGAGTCTGCTGACTTGCGTGGAAGAGGTACCGAGGTCGAAAGACCCGAGGTTTTATCCAGCGATGAAGACGAGTCGATTACGGGTCGCAGGGCGGAACTCTACTCGCAGTATCGACAGCTTGAATGGCCGCTTGAAAACGGCGAAATCGAGTCCAGCTTCGGTCCCCGTGGCCACCGTCGGCACAAAGGCCTCGACATTTTCCCTAAGGGCAACAAAGAAATCGTTGCCGCTCAAGATGGTGTCGTAGAGTTCGCCGGCAAAAAAAGAGGTTATGGCAATGTTGTGGTTCTCAACCACAAGACTTACAAGACCCTCTACGCACACTGCTCAAAACTCTGGGTTAACCGCGGGCAGGTCGTACGTATGGGCGAGAAAATCGCACACGTTGGCGCTACCGGTAATGCGCGGGGCGTTCATCTCCACTTCGAATATCAAAACATGCACAATGTAGCGATGGATCCTCTGCCACATCTCGATAGAGATTTTGCTCACTGAGTTTCCGCTCGATCCTGATCATAAAAAAAGCCGTTTCCCTCAACGTGGGAGACGGCTTTTTTTATAGGAGTGGGCTAGGCGCAAGCCTGTTTTCAAGCGGCTTTTCTCTTGGGCGGCTTCGGCAGTTCTTTTTTGAGACTCGCCATGCGTGACTCTATTCCATAACGGGATTCACCAAGAATTATGTAATTTGTATCGCTTGTAATTGCAGCGTAGAAGTCGCGGTTAAGAGTGTCGCTGGCCTTTGGTTTGCGGCCGACACACCAAAGCACGATTCGTTTGATTTGCCACGACAGGCGTGACAATAAAGATGTGCCTGCTTCATGGACTCTCATACCTTCACCCGCGTAGCGTTTTTTGCCATTCATGACACTTCCCAGCTCCTGCTTTTTTGGTTCATACTCTTTCTTCGGACGGCTTCGCCTTTGCTTAACGGGAAAATATTGCCCAGATAGAAACGAGGTCCCTATTTCGACATTTTTGACGCTCTGTTTATTTCTTTTAAGCGTCGAGGCCCTAAGCGAGTCTTCAGCGCAGGCAAGCGCCCCTCTGGTTCTGGGAGGCCGGGACTGGACTTTGACGATTTCTGCAGCCGATTCTGAGCTTCTCATCGGGATCCAGACCAACACTTACATACCCTGGTGCTTTGATGCTCTAAAGGGCCGCGGTGCTTTGAAGCAGATGAGTTTGAGTCTCCACTGGTCGCCCGACGGCACACCCCATCTCTCGCTTGGAGCGAAACAGCTCGTCACACGGCAGGATGAAACAGATATCCTCACGTGTCTTGACGCAAGTCTTAAAGAATTTCCGCCGAAGCATAGTCTTGATCATGATGTTTTGGATTTTGGTTTTGTGCGCAGCCGGAAGCAGTAGGAGTAGATATGGAAAAGCCGTCACCCTTGGGAGGTGACGGACTCCAATTAAGCTAGGTAAGCTTGACGCCAACCCCGCTGAAATTATTTGCCAGCTGGAGCTGTTGTCGCGTCAGCAGGAGCAGAAGTTGTGCTTGGAGCAGCTTCTTTGCCTTTAGCAGCGTGTTTTGCTTTTTTCGCGTGTTTGTCTTTGTGAGCATCAGCTTTTGCGCTGTCTGTTGTAGTTGTTGCAGCAGCTGCGTCAGTAGGAGCTGGAGTTGTTGCTGTTTGAGCGAAAGAAACAGCAGAAACCAAAAGTGCAGAAGCGAGGAGGCCAGTTGCGACGAGTTTCATATAAAATCCTTTGTCGTTTTTAAACCCCGAACACTTAATGTGTTCAGACTTTGAAGGTACCTAACCTAAAAGATTTCGCGAAGTTTGCAATATGTTTTTATCATTAAGCGCGATTTGAAAAAATGGTATGCAATATCAATTAGTTAAAATATTGTCTTTTTGCCAATAATGTACTACTCGGCCTTAGTGTCACTAGATTTTTTGCAGTGATTCGTTTTCTCAGAAATCACTGCGGACGAATATCACTCTTCCTTCATGTTTCATTCATCCAATTATGGCTTGAATTCACGCATTGCAGCGAATGGAAGGCTGAATTTTTCAGTTCAATATTGGGTAAACGCCAAGTATTGCCCATCCTGCCCCCCGTTCAGCCATTCAAATTTCTTCCCATCGAAGGTAACAAGAACGATCCGTCCTGCCCCCTGTTCGACTATGAAAATGTTGCCAACCAAATCGACTGCGATACCAGTCGGGCCAAGCCGATTGTCCGCGACAACGACACCACCACTGGGGGCCCTCTCCGGGTATCGAATGACCTTGCCATCCAAAGGATCGGCCGCGAATGACGAGATAGGCCTGGTAGACACCCGAGTCGTCACCGGTTACGACAGAAAGAGTGTTGTTTTTAAGCACGTCGATCGCTGACTTATTGCTTCCGACCAAGAGATCGCTGAGTAGAAGGTCGAAGCTGTTGCGCGTTGCAACTTTGTATTGCGCGAGCGAAAAATCAATAAACGTTGTGTTTGGGGTATTGACGCCATTGCCAAAGTACAGCCTATGACTGATTTCTGGTGACGTTGTATTGACCAAGGAAAGAGGTGGTCGCCCGGTAAACACACCATCGACAAAGATGGCTTCGGTATCTGAGGCATCGCGTGCAGTGTCGATGACCAAGTGAGCTTCAACAAATTGATAGTTGTTCTGTGGGGACTAGAAGTTGAAATTAAAAGGCGTTTGGCCGTCGGTGACGGGGGATCCTAACGCCGCAGCGGGGCCAGTAAATGGAAGCATGACTGCCGTCCAACCGGAGATGCCGCTTGTTGCCTCCACGATTTGGGTGACGTTAACGATATTGTAGATGGGAGCGGCTTTGGTTTTTGCCACGGAGGGCTTATTCACAATGGTAGGAGCCGTGGTTGTGCGATTGGCTCCTCCTCCTCCAAGCACAGCACTGACCAGCTCCGCGCCCTGATCATAGCCCTGCTTTTGACCACAGGCCGACAGCCACAAACTGCTCATAAGAACAATAAGACTGTATTTCTCTAGGGCTAGCCGATTCCGACTGGTGCTCGTATTCCATCCCAGGGGCTTATAGCAACCGTTACTCGACTCTTAATGACGTCATCGTCAGGAATTTTCTAAAACTAAGTTTATGGCATAAGTCACTAAAACTTAACGGTAATAGTGTGTCGATTGAAAAAGCGGTATCGGGTTACGATGCAAAATACAAGGAAAGCCTCGCGCGGATGAAGTGGCGAGGCTTTTTTTGATTAAGGGCTGCAGCTTTATCGAAGAAATCGTAGTCGCATCTTCATCATCAGGCGATCGCTTCTAAATTATCATTAGCGAACTTTCTTCAATCAAGCATGAGTTCCGTGCGGAAATATGTAAATTGTCCTTCGTATTTTGGAAGAGTGAAAAAGCATGGCTAACAAAATTAAATTTGCGAAAATAGAAACGAATACTTAATCTTAATAAGACACTGTAATCCAGGCGATTTGACCGCCATATCTCGATCAACTGCTCATTTGTAAAAAATACGCTTTTTCGTGTGTCCGTTGATAGAAAGGTTTTATGTCAGAAGTTTTGAAGGTGCTTATCGTTGAAGACGATGTTGATCTGCGTACAGCACTCGAAAGCGATGTAATGGAGCTAGGATTTGAGGTTGTTTCGGCCGGTAACGGGCTCGAAGCCTTAGTTGTATTCCGTACGACCAAGATCGATATTATTCTATCTGACCTGAACATGCCGAAAATGTCGGGAGTGACTCTGCTCGCTGAACTTCGTCAACTTGGATACTATCATCCTTTCATTGTTCTCTCGGGATACGGTACACGCGAAGAGGTGATCGAACTCATTCGCGGAAGCGCCTACAATTTTCTTAATAAACCCGTTCTTTTCGAAGATTTGAAAGTGGCATTGGTTGCTGCGTCTAAGTATGCAAGACTATTGTCAACGGCTATGGGTGAAGCTAGAGCAAAGGTGGATGCGGCAGAGTAAGAAGTGGCAGAGAACGTGGAAGAAATTCCTATTAAAACTACTTCCGTTAAGAAGTTTTTTTTGCGATCTGTAGATCAAGGCCGCAGAGAAAGATACCAAGTTTCATTCAACGCACCACCATTCCATCCCCAGGTACCCACAGCATTGCCAGGCGCATAAGGCCCATTGCCGAAAGCATTGAGATTTTGGCCGTCGTCATAAATGGGACGAAGCGCGCAGTTGGAAGCGCAATCGCCTCCCACTGTCCAGTGACCCATATACATAGTCCAGATGTTTGAAGCTCGAAGAACGACGCGATTGCCGTTACCTTGATTGACCGTCGCAACCATGCCTGTCGCTTTGTTTGTGAAAACCAGAGCATGACCAAGTTCTTGTTTGAGCCATATTTGACTTTTATTATTAGGATTGAAAAGTTCGAGGATTGCTTGGCATTGACCATCAACTTTATTGTGGCAAGCAGCCGTATTCCTATCAACGCCCAGCGCCTTGCCAAAAATATCTCTATTAATTCAAAAGATCCATAGCTTTCAAAAGGGTAAATATTGCGATTTATCTTTGGATTGCGTTCCGCTTTTGTTCTTAAAAGCCACATTGGGCCTCAGTTCTGATTCTAAAGGGCTGAGCACCTTATACCGATAGGATAGAAGCCAAATCCCTGCATATTCAAACGGCTCGAGCGGTCAAAGGTTGTAACTGTTTGTAAGTACTGGGAAGCCCAGAAGTATTTTGTTATAATAATATTAATGATGACGGCCGCTTCCTGCACGAAGGCGCCGCAGGCCGCGCATCTTTACAGCTGATAAAAGACAACGCAAGCCCGGCTGTTAAAGCTGCACCAAGGACTGACTTTATGTACAAGGATTGCATCAAAAATTTCCCGCATCATTCTTTTGGTCCATCGGAAAAAGAAGTGGAAACCATCAGTTTTACTTTAATAAATGTCATTTAGTCGATAGATACAATGACTTAGTATTCGCCTGCCTCACTTTTGAGATTTAAAGAGTTAGAATCGAAAGTGATAACTCAAGTCTTGGAGACTTTAGGTGTCTCGGATTCCCAGATAAAGAATTTGGAGGAGTAAGAAAATCGAAACCTGTCAATGTCGAAGTTGTGGGCCCGGAATAAGCGAAAGTTTCCGATTTACCGTCGCATTCAACATCTATTCTATTTGTAGGCTCGCTAAAATAAAGGCGCCGTAACGCAATGAGCTGATAAGACAGGCGTTTAATTACAGCAATACGAAAGCTTGAGTTTCCCCGAAGAGCATGTCGATATTAGATACACAGAGGCTCCCTTTAAGAGCGACTTTCAAAGAAGGTGGGCTTTGCGATGAAGGTCATTCCGATAGTTGGTTTACTTCTCATCTTGAGTGGTTGCGAAAAATTCATTACGCCTGAAAAAAAAGCTATTCCTCAAAAGATCCTGAAAGTCGGCCGATGCAACGAACACGGCACCTGCCTCGTAGAATTCGAGGGCGGCGGGACAGGGCTTATGACGCGGCCGTCTGAGGGAGAATACGGTTGCCAGAGTATTAGTCAGCGAGCCTTCGAGCTCTGCGAAGGGCCTTCCGATGATGAGTGAACATAACAATCAATGGAGATAACAATGGCTAAGAAGGTTGCCATACGGGGGGCTCGATCACTCAAGTGGTGACCGATGAAGTCACAGGTGATTTTACATGGGACAGAGCCATAAACAATCTCCCAGGTACCGGTGCAAAATGTGACTATAAGGACCTTAAACCTGAGGCTATGGATGCAGTTAATGCAGGCCGAGTGCTCCTGCTGTTTTATGCTGGACTCCTTCAGACTATAAGGAAGCTCGTGAGGCCCAGGTAATTTAATGGAGTTTCAAAGGGGATGTTGATCCTGTGGTATAAGAGGATAGTCGGAAAAAATGCTTGTCTTTTGAATAAATCAACTTATCTATTATTTGTCCCATTTTTTTAATTATAGATAATTTTGAAAAAATAATTCGCAGGATTTTAAGAAATAAAAAAATGCGGATGACCTATCCAAGTAAATGGAAGCCTAAGCTTCACTTTCAGTTCCACCGATGCTTGTGTGTATTTTCTCAAGCCCCAATCTTGGGCTTCGCGACAGCTGCTTTCGCCGAATCCGCTTTTCGCGTCTCATTAATTTTCTTCGCGATGGAATCACCTTTTTCAACCATGTAGATGTTTCCGGACTTTTTCTGCTCCTTCTCGCGTGTCTCGCGTAAAAGGTTCAAGCTCAGTTTTACGTTCGCAGCAAACGGCGCGAAAATCAGCGGATCAAAATCATTGCCAGCTGACATCTCCATCAGTTCAAGAGCTTTTTCAGCAGGCAAGGCTGGTTTATAAACTCGCTTCATCAGGAGAGCTGAGTAGGCATCAGCAATCGATACGATGCGCGCGTAAGGGTGAATCCCGAATTCCGCATCCTCTTCAAATCGCCCTTTTTTCCCATAAGGATAACCCTTGCCTGTAAAACGTTCGTGATGTTCGATTGCTACCTGAGCGACCAGGGGGTCGATGGGCGCGCCGGCATGAATTGCGGTACTTAACTCACGAAAGCCATGATGAACGTGACTTTTCATCACATCAAATTCTTCGGGCGTGAACGCTCCTGGTTTATTGAGAATAGCGTTCGGCACACAGCTTTTACCGGCATCGTGATAGAGCCCACTTTGGGCGAGGACGACTGCATCTTTAAAAGGCATGTTGTCGCCATATTGCCGACGAGCCATAACAGTGGCAAACATCGCGACAGAGGCGCTGTGATCATAGAGGGTCGGATCGATACTGATCATACGGCTTAAAGTGGCCATCGCACAGTCGCTATCCATGAGGTTTTGGACCATGGCTGAGGCAGCCGCCTTAACGCGTTCTGCCACCTGCTTGTCGATACCGCCCCGTAATACCATCTGGCTAGCGCCACTCAGGTCCGCGAAAACTTCGAGGGTCCTGCGGTCCAGACCTTGTTCACGCTCTAAAAGAGCATTGATTTTTTTGCGACGCACGTAATCAAGAGTATGTTCGAACTTAGGGAAATCCTTGCGAGCTACGTAAACATCGACGCCCGCGTCCTCTCTAAGAGAGGCCAACCAAATATGCTGAAGCAGTTCTACACTGAGCTCTGATGGCTTGATGTACTCGAGGAGTTCTTTTTCCACGCGCAGATAAATGCTGAAATCTATAGTTTTGACATCCCAAAGATAGGCAAAAAGTTCCAGACTTATCGGCCGGTAACCAGCTAAGGTGTGAGCTTCTATAGGGATGATTTTGCAGCGATTCCGGGTCGATTCTTTGATGATGAATTTGCGCGACATCTTCAGGTTCCTCGGGACATCTCAAGTCGACTTCGAAGGTCCATAATATCGAGGGACTTCCGACTCTTACTTTATCGGCCGTATTCATAAGTTCTTTAAGAATGGCGGCTTACTTACAAATTTTCTTGAAGATTTTGGGGCAAAGTCGTTAATATAGAGGTTCAACTTATCGAGCTGATCCTGAAGCGTTTTGCTTCAAGATTCTGAACGCCGAGTCATTAGGTGTCCAACTTGGCAAAAATTCTCCTCGTCGACGATCAACCCGATTTCCTCTTTTCGATGCAGTCGATCCTCATGGACGAAGGTTATGAAGTTATAACAGCGGAAAGTGGCATGCATGCTCTCAGTTTGGTGGAAATAGAACGGCCCGATCTGGTCCTTACTGACATTGTTATGCCCGATGTTTCAGGCCTTCAATTGGCACGGATATTAAGGGCCAATTCGGCCAATAAGAGAATTCCTATCATATCCATGACGGGATATCCGTTTCAAGACGATATTGCCGCTGCCGATACCCGTTTAGTCGACTTTTACCTGACTAAACCAGTCCAGATCTCCGACCTGCTTATAGCAATGACCATGTGTTTGGAATCATGAAACCTGCTTCGCACTCGCCATATACCGTCGAAATCGATACATAAATTTAGGTAACTTCGTTTTTTTCATGAGGAGTTAACCATTTTCTCATACTCTTTACGCCAAAAGTGATAGATGGACCGAGCCTCTATCTCTAGGCTTCCTTAAAGGAGTAAGAGCCATGGATCGCAAGACGTTTAACGAAGTCGTGCATAAGGTTCCACATCTGGCGGCCGATGGGCTACTCGTGATTGGCGAGCCCGAATATCTCATGAAAAGGCGAGAATTCGTCACAAATGCCATGTACCTTCAAGAAACAATTGATGCCGTTCATTTTCTTCAGGGCATAGGCAAGTCGACTCGTTTCTCCGAATGGCAGCGCGCCCACTGCACTCCTGAAGGACTCAAAGCCTTGGTGGAGTGGCATGTTGGTCATGAAGTGTCCAATGGCGCGATCGTAGCGGCCGCACTTTACCTGGGGTTCACTATGGGTGTCCAAGACGGAACAAAAGTATATTTTAACTTCCTGGCCCCACAGGTCGAAACGGAATTTGCACAGCTTCGCACTCTTGAACAAATCAGACAGGTCGCGCGCGCCTGATTCATGCCTTATCTATAAGCTCCAAAAAATCCTGGCTCATGCCGGGATTTTCTGCTCTTGTCGGGATGTCTTGTTTTTAGGTCGTGCATCGACTAAAGCTAAAGACCCACGTCCCTTGGGAGCAAGAGATGCATAACCATGAAATTATCGAATCCTATGCCGGGCTTCGCGGTGACCTTATCGAGGCTGGCGAGCTTTTGCATAAAAAACTTACGACCGCGCTTCACCTATCAGGCGTAAAAGTCCATACGGTCAGCCAACGCGTGAAAACCGAGCATAGCCTACGCAATAAAATCTCACGTCCCGACAAAATCTACGATTCTATCGAACAACTCACCGATCTGATCGGTTTGCGTGTCGTCACTTACTTCGAAGACAGTGTTGAAGAGGTGGCTCGCATAGTTGAAGAGGCTTTTGTCATTGATTTTGATCGCTCCATCGACAAACGTTTTCGTATCGATCCAAGTAGTTTTGGATACCGATCTCTTCATTATGTTTGCCATTCCACAAGCGAATCCCTCGGCTTGCCCTTTGAAATACAGATTCGGACTGTTCTCCAGCATGCCTGGGCTGAGATCGAACACGATCTCGGATATAAATTTCCAGAGACTGTACCTAACGCTATCAAACGCCGCTTTTCAAGAGTCGCAGGACTTTTGGAAATCGCCGATGCGGAATTTGTAGAACTCAGGGAGTCCATGAAGCGCTACGAAATTAACGTAAAGGATCATGAATTTCAGCCATCTTACGCGGACAGTATGGATGCTGTGGTGCTCAAAACGCTGGCCGAATCAGCCTTGGTTGAACAGTACGACCAGAGTCTTGCGCAGGCTTTGGAAAAGCCGCTCGGAACCGTGATATTTTTCCCCGATTATCTTATTCGGATGCTTCACGCCGTCAACCTTCACAGCTCCGCCGATATCGTATCCATGCTTAAAACCAAGGGGCAACACCTCGGATCTTTTATGCAACGCTATTTTGAATTTACACGCGAAACCTGGGATTTTGATGGCCAAGACTTTGATACATTCCAAAAAGCCTATAGTCTTTTTCTCTTAGCGCACTGGCGTGCCCTCGAGCTTGCGCGGCATGATGCCGACCCATTGCAACGCCTTCAGAACTTTTATGGAAAATTAGACTATCCGCAAAACGAGACGGAAGCGTCGCGAGTCGCAGAACTTTTTTATACCTTTTTTGGATCCTGGCATCCAAGCCCTTAGGAACCCTAAGGTCCGAACCCGGCTGGTGATTTGTCCTTGTTCTTCGCTCAACGCTGGTTCAGACTGAGTTCTTTAAGGCTTCAGATCGAGCATTGAGCGAATGGCTTAAAGGTTGTGATTATGGCAGTTTTGGACCGCGAAAATGGCAAGATCTACTATACGGTTCAAGGGCCCGCAGACGGCGCCGTCCTGCTCATGCTCCGTGGGCTTGGTCGATCCAGCCGCTATTGGTTGAGTTTCGACAAAATAATGGCCCGGGACTTTCGCGTGATCACCTTCGATGCAAGGGGACTCGGCCGTAGCACCCAGCCTATGGAGTGGACAGATTCTCTTGAAACACTGGCCGACGATTGTCTGGCTATCCTCGATCATCTGCAAATCAAAAAGTTTCACATGTTTGGTCTGTCATTCGGCGGAATGATAGCGGCCACGATTGCGGCAGAGGCTCCTAATCGTATTCTATCGCTGGCAATTGCCGCTAGTTCGTCCGCTGACGGGCATAGGTTCCGTCTTAATCCTCGTGTTCTTCCTAAACTCCTTAATGCCCTGCGAAAGGGCAGATTTCAGGACGCACTACTTGAGACCGTAGTGCCTGATTTGATTTTACGGTCATGGCGTCCGGAAATCCAAACTTCGTGGGTTGAGATCCTTAAGATCGAAGGCTTTCCCTTGTCGACTACTCTCAAACAATTGCGTTTGTGTCTCACTTACAAAATCAAAGGTCGGCTGGACAAAGGTCTATATCCCATTCTTTTTCTCCACGGCAGTATGGATAGATTCGTGCCTGTGGCCAATTCTATAGAGATGCAAAAGCTGGTTCCCCGAGCAAAAATCAGGATAGTCAAAGGCGCTGGGCACGAGATCGCACTTGGTTACGAGCATGAGTTGAGTAAAGTGTTGCGCGTATTTGCAGAAACTCCTAACAAGCTTGTCTAAATGCAATGATTTCTAACTTTCAGATCTTGTTGCCTCGAATCGGTGACGCCTTCGGCACTGTTTGTGGCTTCACCGCCTCGGCATGGGCTGCCGGTGACGATGGAGGCGTCGGTACGAGGAACTTCTCCTTCTGAGCATATTCCGCGACTGCGAGCATTTTTGCCCATTTCGGGGGCTCAGCATGCGGAGGATGAAGTTCTCTGCCGAGGACCATCATGTCTGTGTCCAAAGCACGATTTTGTGATCTGACGAGTACCTGACGTTCGTCAAGCTGGTGATACGAAGCCATCCGGCTTTGAGTCATGCTCAGGGCATCCATTTTCCTGCCAAGCATCTTGCCATTCAGGTGATGAGAGTCATCCTTGGACTGTTCACGTGCATTCACGGCCAATTCGGTATTAATCCAACTTTTCTGCGCCGCATGACGAAAAATTAAATTCATTCGCCCGAGTTGCGCATAGGTCTCTCGATCATAGGTTTCGTTGAGATGGTCCCGAAGATTGTCAAAACGATCAAAAAACAGGTTTGCTTCCCTTTGCCATGCATGATGACGCTTCCACCAGCGTTGATAAAATTCATGTTGGACCGCTCTCTCGGCGAAATACCGGTAGTATTCGTTCATCAGCGGCTCGAGCTGTGGCGGTGTTTTGCGCACGATAGGCTCGATGCCCTGAAGGGAGAGCTGACGCCACGGAGGGGCTGCTGGATGGAGTTGAAAGTACGTCCGCGCGGGCCGATCGTCTCGGTAGAGGCGCGTTCGAATTCCGTCAAATTCATTTGCTGCGTGCAAATCAAAAGCGGTGAAATTAATAAAACCAATCTTTTCGGCCATTCCTACAGCCTCCCAAGCGTTCTGCTTAAGGAAGTCTTCGGACGAGGTTTCATAAAACATCAAAAAAAAGCATAAACCCATGAAAAGACAATATGTTGAATAGCTCTATTTAAAAGTCTCGTCTGCAAACGCACGCCTTATTTTAGGCATTAAAAAAGGGCCGCATAGGGCGGCCCTTTCGTATTGTAAGAATTGAGAGGTTAAAAGGTTTGGTTCACATTCAGATAGACCATGCGGCCGTTGGGTGAAAACAGCTCCTGAACCCGCTGGTCATCCCCCGTGCGCTCGTTATCATCACGTGGGAACTCTTTGTTAAAGACGTTGAGGGCACCGATCGCTACCGATCCACCCCAAGGGTGTGTCCACTGGTACTGGACATCATAAGTCGAATACGAAGACAGGTGCCCGCCCGCAGTGGGAGTCGGCGTTTTGAGTTGTTTGGGGATAAAGTTGTTGCGTAACGAGACATCGTGGCCATCTTTGCCAGCTGTCAGAGTATCAACCATTCGCCAAGCGGGATGACCGCGATCGCCAAGGTAATCGTGCTGAGGGGAGCCTGCAAAGGGGATCGATTTAGAATAAAATTTGCGGCCATAATCGTTAATAAAACTCAAAAGGAGCTTATCGACGTTCATGCGATATTGAGTCAGGACATCGACACCAGCATCTTCGGAACGTCCGAGGTTGGCCGTAGGGACGCGAATTGTCTGTAGGGGCCCGGTTGGATCATTATTCACGTGAATGATCTGAATACCGGGCAAAGGCGTACCACGCGCTGCCGCATCCAATGCACGTTGAGCATCCACCGGTGTGATGACATCATTGATGCGAAGATACCAGTAATCAACAGTGAAAGAGAGATTCGTAAAGGGATCTGCTACAAAACCTGCCGACCAACTGAGGGAGGTTTCCTGTTTGAGGGACTTACTTCCGTAAGTCTCAATTTCAATTTCGTCCTGACGCTGAGGATTGGTAGCAAGATTCGGTGTGTCCACCAGATTTTTATAGCTGATTGTGCCTGCGTCGTAGATCTGGCTTAGAGTCGGGGCTTTGAATCCGGTTCCAATATTGCCACGAAGCAGGAGGCCCGGGAACGCTTTGTATTTAAGGTTTAATTTAGGGTTAGTCGTTTGACCGAAGTCGCTATACTGGTCGTGGCGAACCGCCAACTGCACTTCCAACTCCTTGGTCACAGGCATCAAAAGTTCGGCGTAAACAGCGCTTACGTTACGATCGCCGGACGCACTCTGATTTTTGAGGACCCCAAAAGCTTCCCCAATTTCAGAATTTCTATCAATATTTTTGCTGTAAAATTGATCGAAGCGACTTACGCCGACAGCGAGTCCAGCATTTCCTCCAGCCATCTCAAACAGGTCGCCTGAGAGGGAGGCGTCGTAGGTGTGCATGCGTGTTTTGTTTACAACGGTCGGCGTAACGGCAGACGAGGTGACGATAGAATGGACGTTATCGGACGAAAAATCGGTGGTGAATGGATCAAAGGATCCGTTCGAAACGGCGTTCGTTACGGGCGTGGTCAAAAAGAAACCATGAGGGCTTTTCGTGTCTTTTTTGCTTTCGGACCGACCGAAGTTGATGTTCCACTCCCACGATTTGTCTAAGGCTCCTTTGAGCCCAACATTGAGACCGAGGATAGTGTTGGTTTCTTCCCACGTCCGGTTTCCCCAAGCAAGAGCGCGGTATTTCAAACTTGCGTCTGAGCCTGGCGCCAGAGTTCCGCCGCTGATATTAAAGTCAGGTTTGGCTGCAAGAGTGGCGGCCGGAATAACAAAAGCGCCTGCATTCGGCGCCATATTCCAAAGATTGGCATTGCGTTGAGCGCGGAGCGTCGAATAAACCGTAAGTTTGTCGCTGAATTTGTATTCGAGGTTTTCCAAAAAGCCGAGCTGAGTGCTTTCAGGCGAAAAAGCCATTGCATTGGCGTAGTTATAGGGGCATTCTCCGTCAGGAAGCCGCTGTGTTGCCGGGCAGTTCGCGGACGTATAATAGGATGTCGTGGTTTTGGGGCTGCCATCCGCATTGACTGCAGGGCTGCCATCCGGATTTTTTGCAAGAGTCGATAAGCCGATGTTTCCGGGGACTGAATACGAACTGACGCCGTCTTTGGCCCAGGAGCGATCGCGCCAATAGACAGGTTCAACATGTCGATAGCTAAGGGACGTCATAATACGGGCATTGTCCGTCTGCACACCATTCACATAACTCAAACCCGTTTCGAGCCCGCCTTTTCCCGATGGGTCCGCAATGCGGGCAAACACCGCGTTTCCTTCAAAATCTTTTTTTGTGATGATGTTGATCACGCCACCCGCTGCGTCAGAACCATAAATAGCGGAAGCCGACTCCTTGAGAACCTCAATGCGCTCGATAGCGGCGATAGGGAACTGCGAAAGATCGACAACCCCCAGTCCGCCTTCATCAGGCAAACGACGGCCATCGAGCAGGACTAAGGTGTTAGAAGCGCCTACGCCTCGAATATTTACGCTCGTGACATTGCCGCGAGGATCATCCACACGCGGTGCACTGTATGAGCCATCGATCGAAAGAGCCATATTTTGAAGCACTTCACTGACAGTGCTCACACCACTTTTTTGTATAGCTTCCGCATCAACCGTCACAACTGCAGAGTTGCCTTCTACGTCACTGCGTTTGAGCCGGGAACCGGTGACCTGGATACGTTCAGGTTCTTTTTTCGCTTTGGGTGACGCCACTTTTTCGGGATTTGCGGTCTCAGAGGCCTGGGCAAAACCTTGTGACGCGTTCAAGCAAAAAGTGAGCAGTGGCAACGACAATATGATTGCGCGACTCGGCGTTGAAGACAGCTTCAAAGGGAACTCCCAGCTCAAGTGTAAGGAATGTTGAAGTCGGGAGAATAGGAGACGAAAATAGATGAGTCAATGCAAAGAGGCAAGATAGGGAGGAGAGATTAAAATTAAGAAACCCCAAGGCAAGAGCCTGGGGGTTCGGCGCGATATTTTTAATGGGAAGGACCGACACACTCTACTTACTGTGTTATCAGGTTTTGCAGGTAAACATAACGCGAACGGATTTTGGTGTACGCCGATCGAAGCTGGTAGCCTTCGAGGGTTTTGCCTTGGCTGTAGAGTTGAGTCGAAACTTTCTGCGATTCGCGATTAACGGCAAGATACTTGATTTCAAGCGTATCGAGCTCAGCATCAATCGCGGCCGAGGAACCGTCCTGATCAAGCAATATGGCAAGGCGCACAGCTGAGTGTTTCAGGGCTGTCGTATCGTTGAGCAGATCGCCGAGGTAACTTGCGGCTGCTGTGCCTTGGATACCCGACGTCCGTAAGTACTTCGTTGCAAGAGTTTCTGCTGCGCCCGTGATGTTTTCCAGAGCATACGCTGCATTCACCATGTCGGTGCTAATAACCGCTGGCGCCAAAACGAGCTCACCGGGGTGCGATAATGATTGTGCGGCATGGGCATGTGGTGCCAGAGAAAGTGCGAGTAGACTGACAAGAGCGAGTGTTATTTTCATGATAGAGTCCTTCCTAAATGAGTCGCGAGATTCAACTTCCTAAAGTCATCCTAGACTTTCAGGAGAAGAGTTCAAGCCTACAAGAACGAAGTGTTCTGTGAACTCTTTCGCCTCAATGAAAACAAAGAGATAAGACCGAACAAGGAGGACTTGAGGTGAGCCACATCAACGAAAAAAATCGGATGGTCTGCGAGGCATGGGTACGAATCCACACGGATGCAACGCCACTTCTTCTTGGGACCGGTCTTTCTTGGCCTAGAAGTCGGGTTCAAAGGTTGCCGTTGCGCTCTCAACTGTGGCTGAAGCGTGAGGATGAACTGAGTTTTACGATGTCAGGCCCGAAGTTTCGCAAGTTGTGCGGTCTGAAATTTGCGGCCAAACCATTTCAGACTATCGTGAGCTGGGGAAGCGCGCGCTCGGCCTTTCTTTTAGGTCTCGCACAAATCGCCAAAGAAGAAGGCAAAGATCTCGAGCTTTTTCTTCTGAAATCTACGCCTTGGGAAACAAGCGGTACCGATCGCCTGTACGAAAACGCTTTTGCAGGACATACGGTTCATTGGGTGGACCGAAAAGATTGGCCTTTCATATCCTCTCTCGCAGCGCGCGAGGACGCTCTCGTCATTCCGGAAGGCGGAGTGGGTATTCATTGTCTCGCAGGCGCATTGACACTGGCTCTGGATATCTGTGATCAAATGACGAGGCTTGAGACTGAGTGGGAAACGATATGGATCGATGCCGGCTCTGGTTTTACAGCTCAATCACTGATTTTGGGTCTCGGGCTCTTACTTCGCGATCCGCCTCATGTGAATGTTGTTCTATGTGCAGGCAATGCCGAGTCCTTTGCCGGAGGGCTCCAATCTCTGGAAGCGGCCCTAAAAAACGCCTTGAATATATCTGCAATACCAGCTCCGTATAGCTGCCATCGGCCGCCGACCGCAGCCTCGTATGGTGCAACGAATCAGGCTGTCTGGTCGACTATTGCACGTTACCACCAATCGATGGGCATACTTTTAGATCCGCTTTACACCGCCAAACTTATGATGTGTTTTGAAGCTTATCCTGAAAATGAGGCAGGTTCGTTGTCGACTTTGATTATCCATTCCGGAGGTGGACTCAACAATTTCGGCTATAAATCAGGACTTACAGTTCATCACAGCCCGGCAAGTCCTTCCGAGTGATTACACCACCCGTTATCCTGTAAAATAAGGAGTGTAGGTCAAGGCGAAGTCTTGGGGAAAAAAGGGTAGGGCCGAGCGATGAGTAAAACAAAAAAATCTAAAGACTCTTCAAGACGCCAGACCAAGGCGAGCAGGCCTGTCTCTCATGCGAATGCTGTAGGCCATTCGGTGCCTCTACGCAGAAAGGCCGACGGCTTTGCTACCGTTTTTTTAGTGGCGCTCAGTTTCACGATAGGTATGCTCTCGATCAAAGTTTTTGAAAAATATGAAACGTATCGAGGAAAACGGAAGTTGGCACACGTGAGCGCGATATCAACAGCAGAGCTTCTGCCAATGAAAGTCAAAGCTCAACGAGCGCCTGTTTACGAAGCGCCCTATCGCAAGGCTCAGACCGTGGGTATGTATTTCAAGGATTTTCGATTGAATGTGGCAGGACACGGAAACGACTGGGTAAAAATTGGGCCGGAGCGATATATGTATCGTTCCGACCTTGAGGGGATAGAGAAAAAGGCTTTTTGAGCTCAGCTTTTCATTTTGTAAATGGAGGGCCATCCTTCGGTGCTCGGATCAGAAGAGAATGATTTTTAGCCATCAGCGTAACCTCCGCTCAGTGACAAGACCTACATCCTACTCTTCGCGCATTGCCGGACGGACTCAAGTGTCCATTCATTTCGTCAACGATTAAAAATGCTTACGCCTCTTGATTAAATCGAAGCAAAGATGCCATCCTCAGGATTTTGCCGAGTGCTGCACGATCCACGCGTGAATAGCTTTCATCACGTCCTCTTTCTCAGGCTCATTCATCACTTCGTGATAGAGACCCTTGTATACAATCTTCTTTTTCTCAGGAGCGACCATCTCGTCAAAAAACGTGAGTGTTGCGCCCGGGTCGATAATTTTGTCGTCCGTAGGGACGAGAAAAAGCATCGGATGCTTGAAGTCCTTCACATGCGCCCAGAGGAGCTTTTTGGTGTCGAGATAACTCAGGTAAAAAGCGGGTGAGGCCAGCCCATGGTTAAGCGGGTCGGTTTTATAATGAGTGACGACCGCCGGATCACGCGATACAAGATCGCCCAGAGGCTCACCCGGAATGGACAGTGAGGGCATAATCTTATTCAGAAAACGCGCTGCAAAATCTTTGATTTTGGGGACTTTAAACGCCAGATCAATCATAGGCGAAGTCACAGTTACGGATGCCAGTTCGAGATCAGGATGAAGCTGAAGCATACGAAGGGCAATAAGACCACCCATGCTATGCGCGACGAGATGAATCTCGGCCTTTCCGTAGCGATTTTTGAGGTACTGCGTGTAGCGCCCGATCGCAAAAGCGGCGTCTTCAGCATACTCGTCGAAATGGTCGATATGCCCACGATTGCCGGAAGATTGGCCATGACCGCGATGGTCAAACGCATAAATTGATCCGACGATATCCCGGAAGGAGTGGGGCAGATGCATATAACGGCCGCTATGCTCGCCCTGGCCGTGCAAAGCAATGATTGCTTTGTGGGCGTTAGGTTCCGCTGGACTGTTCGATCGAAAGAGGTGCGCAAAGAGATGAGTGATACCGCGGGGAATCGTTTCGAATTCGACGACCCAATCGGTGGGCAAGGCCGGGAAACCCTCGGGCTGAGTGGGAGCCTGAGGGCTCTTATGTTTGTTCGCAGCCGAAAAAACTGGAGCGAAATGACAAGTCAGAGCTGATGATTCCATAAAGGCATCCTTTTAGAGGCTATGCTGGCTATCCATTGGTGATATAGGATAAACTGCCTCGGATGTCATGCCCTTCTTAACTAGCCCGATTAAATGTCCTTGGTTTGACGGCCTTCACCTCTTCGATACGCTCAATGAGTATATCGCGAAGCTCACTGTAACAGTCTTCACAGATAGATTCGTCGATCAGATTTTCCGTGAGATCATTCCAAACGATCAATGCCGCCAGCGCTTGATCGCTGAAGGTACGTTTTGAAAGTCGGGCTGGATTCGCACAGCGCGGGCATTCTTGCGTCTTCATACGCCGTGTCCTTTCTGAGTGTGTTGGTTATTAAGAACCATTATGGAAAGCGTTGCTCCCCGCTGTCAAGGGCGTTACCAATATCCCAATTCCTTGAGGTCTCGTCACTGCTCTTGGAAGCGCGCCTTCATCGGTATAATTATGTCAAAGCTTGAGGAACCTTGCCAAATTTCTCTTTTTTGTGAGACAAATCAAACTGTTGACGGTACCGGTCTGCTGCCCTAAGCTCGAACCTGTCGTTTTTTCAAAGGAAGGATAAGCATGCGCTCTCTGGCAGTTGCCATATGTCTTCTCGCTTTCATTTTGGCAAACCCAGCCCTGGCGATTGAGCTGCATGCAGGACAGAGTTGGTTTGAGCAGGGTGATTATCTTCTGGAGCCTGGCATCTCGATCGCTGCGGAATCGGATGCACAACAATCAGTACGCCTCGACTTCACAGGTCGCACCTTCGGAGGCTTCACGCAGGCAACGGGTATCCTGAGCCTCAATCTCCCCTATAAGGTCCTTCCCTGGGACTTTGTTTATACGACTTATGGCCTCAGCCTCATGGATCAGTACACGGGCTATAAGAGTCCTAATCCCGGCAAAGATGAAAGCATCCACTCCTGGAACGTCGGACTCAACCTCGGAATCGGCTGGCAGATCTTCAAAGCGGATCACTGGGATGCTCGCCTGGAATGGAACTCCCATATTTTCGCCGCAGGTTTGGCTTTTATTTATATGACAACGGCACGGAAGACTGTCTTCACGGCTGCGATTGGCTACGAACTATGAATGATAAGGCGAAGGTTCTCACCTCAATCCTCGTTGCTTTCACGCTTCTGGGGATGCCGAGTCCGCTCTGGGCTGCGCGTATCAGTCTTATGCTGGGCCCTCCGAGTTTAGGGCAAGGGGGAGCGAATCCCATTTCGATACCTCCCATCGATCCTATCGAATACCAGTTTTCGTACATCACCGACGACAACCGCGAGTTTATGGTGAGCGTGATCCCAGGGCTCTTTTACGGACAAAGGTTCACGCTCGACACCATTACCATAGGATTGGGAGCCGGGCTGGTAATCTCAACGGCTGGGGTGGGCCTCGGGGTCTATCAGTCAGTGGGCTGGGACTCGCGGCTCTTTTGGAAACATTATCGCGCCTCGGCGGAGTATCGGCAGGTTATAGGCTACACTGCGGTTGGCGCTGAGTTTCCCTATGCGATTCGAATAGGAGTGGGTTATGAATTTTAGATCCCTCGCTATAGGACTTATTCTGAGTTTGGTTCTCGGTCCTCAGTCCTTGAAAGCCTTTGTTCATATTTCTCCCAGCAAACCTCACTTGCCAGTCAGCCCTAACAATCCCACCATTACATTTCAGTGGAATGGGAGTGCACCTGTGTTATCCGACAAAGGCGACGTTTTTGACGGAATCTACGCAGATTCCTCCGATACCGAACTTATGGAAGTCCTTTTGAAGGCTGCTATGGGCAAGTGGAACGAAGTGGAAAGCGCCTATCTTAATTTTGAAGTGGTACTGAACAAAAATGCAGTCACTAATTCGGAGGATGAAATCTATGCGATCGTTGTAGAAGATCAAGATTCGCAAACAGTCGCAGCCGCTGCTCTGCCGAGCTTTCAAAGCTCAAATCCAGATGACTCGCCTCTTAAAAAAAACGGCCACATCATCTATGATTGCGATATTTCAGTCTCAACAAACGCGGTCTCGGCAAAGTATCTGCTTAAAACGCTTACTCATGAACTGGGGCATTGTGTCGGCCTCGGCCACCCCCATTCCGATTACAATTCCATCATGAGTTATGCAAACAGTTCGGATACGGCTGAACTTGGTTTGGATGATAAGGCAGGGATATCGTTTCTCTATCCCGAGCCAGGTGTGTCACAAAAAGTGAAATATATGACGAGTTGTGGTGTGCTTGCACTCAGGAGTGATGACGATCCTAGGGCTGAAGGTGGATACCGTTGGCCAACGCTCTTTCTCCTGCTATTGCCCTTGTTGCTGGGTTTCAGGAAACAATTTTTGTGACGACGCTCGGCGGCCTTGCATAAGCGTGCCCTTTGTCATCAAAGGACTGATAAAAAAGTCGTTTGGCATCATTGTCATCTCGGATGCGAAAGTTTTTGAGCTCAAAACCTTGAAAGTTATGCTGGGTCTGAGGTGACAAACGGAGATGCACGGATTCCTGCAAGATGATGATACTGGTTTTAGGAATGTGATGAAAAAGTTCCTTGCGGATGGCTTCATAGCGAGTTGCTAGTATGAGAGGTCTTCCGTAAAGATCGTATTCTTTAGGGGTCGTGTGGGGATAAAACGCCTCGATGACTCCACTGGCTATGCCCACGGCACAGTGAACTTTTTCGTTTGAAGCAAGCTTTTGGGCCTCTTCATGAAAGATCTGAATAAACTGCTGCGAAATCTTAATAGCTAATGCTTCCTTGCTTAACATACCCGGAGTTTTAAAGGGGTAACCAACCGAGCATAAAAATCCATCACCCATTTCTTTAATACGGTAGGCGTTGGCTTCAAAGTCGGATTGCGAGTAATTTTCCATCATGAGATTCTGGCATTTTTTCAAAACATTCTGCAAAAGCATGCGCGCATGCGGGCTTTTAATTTTGGCGCTTTCGATGACATCAAATGCTATGACGCAGGCCTCGCCCCAGCCTACAGGCATCGTTTCTTCCAGTGTCAATCCATCTTCAATCATGCGGCGTTGATGCGGATATAGCATTTTTTCGAGCTGTTTATAGGCGTGGTTTCGCAGGTTCTTTTCCTGGCAGCCAAAATAAAACTGATAACGGAAGAGACGCAATATCAAGCTATTCACTGCAGCGCCCAGGGCCGCACCAATGAACATGGTCCCAAGATTGACCTTCGTATAAATAGGATCAAGCCACCACACAAAACAAATGATAAAGGCCGTGACAAGGGACGCCTGAATCACGTTGCGCCTTGGGCTCGCATGCGTATGCATGGCCCAGATTACGATCATGACGAGAGTCGGGGAGGCACCGGCGATAAGGTGCATGGCATTGTCATCGTAATATTGCCAGAAGGTCCAGGTCGATTCCGCAACGATGATTTTCACTATGGATTCACAATAGACCGCAGCGTGATCGTTAAGGTAATCAATGCGTTTCGCAAGGTGTCGATAGGCTACGAACATGAGACAGGATGGGATGTGGTTGAATAGAAAGGTCCAGTCGCCAGTTTTAAAAGCCATCATCGGGCCGGACAGAAAGAGGCTGATTGCAACGAGGATAGTATAACCGCTGCTCAGGAAGTACCGCCTTACGTAGCCGTTTAATTCCACCTCAAATTCGCTGGCATGACTTTTAGTAAACTCGGCGACGCGTGTCGCTAAGTCTTCGTCAAGATGTGAGTGTGATGAATTCGTGGGCAACATGATCGGTCTCTAACCCCCCCAGAGCTATGCCTTTAGCATCGGGGTAAATCATCGATGTCTTGACTGGGTGAGCCGTGAATAGGGGAAGATGAAGTTAAGTCATTGAATAATTGGAGTTAATAGCTGGTCAAAGAACGCTTATCGGGGTGAAAAAAAGGGGCATAAAAGGCCCCGAATTTTCAAAATCAATTATTTCCTAGAGTAAGGTTCCCGTGAGGATCATCTTGGCGATGGAAAAGTAGATCACCAGACCCGATACATCGACAAGCGTGGCCACGAAAGGAGCCGAAGCGCTCGCAGGGTCGAGCTTACATTTGGAAAGAATGAGGGGCAGCATGGATCCCGAGATTGTTCCCCAAAGGACGACTCCGATCAGACTTAGAGAAACGGTCAAGGCAAGCTTCACATAGTGAATACCGTAGGAATGAAAGATATGTTCCCAGAGCACGATCCGAATGATGCCGATCGTAGCGAGGATACTGCCGAGTATAAGTCCGGAGAGAAGTTCTCGTTTGAACACCTTCCACCAGTCTCGCAGGCGGATTTCGCCCAAAGCCAATGCGCGAATAACCAGAGTCGAGGCCTGGGAACCTGAGTTCCCGCCGCTACTGATAATCAGAGGAATGAAGAGGGCTAAAACAACCGCGCTCGCGATCTCTTCCTCGTAGTGGGACATGGCGCTGGCCGTCAGCATTTCGCCAACAAATAGAATCGCAAGCCAACCGGCTCGTTTTTTTATCAGTTCGAGGAGAGGCGTATCCATGTATGGCACATCAAGGGCTTCGGTACCCCCGATTTTGTGGATGTCTTCGGTTGCCTCTTCCTGAACGACGTCGACGATATCATCGTGGGTAACGATACCTTTCATTCGACCTGTCTCGTCGACAACGGGAATGGCCACTAGATCGTGGTCAGCCATCAGCTTGGCGACCAGAACCTGGTTCATCTTTTCGTTAACGCTAATCACGCTCGTCTGCATGCGACTGCGAATCGTATCGGTTTCCTTGGCGATGATCAGATCGCGAAAGGAAATTACCCCGAGGAGGTGTTGGCTTTGGTCGAGGACATAGCAGTAGTAAAGGGTCTCGAGATTGACGTGCGCCTGCTTTCGCAGGTAACTGATGGCTTCCCGGACGCTCGCATCGGGACGGATGCGAGGAAACCGGGGATTCATGAGACCACCGGCCTCGTCTTCTTCGTAAGCAAGGAGGCCCGCAACTTCAAATCGCGCGCTGTCGTCCAGAAGGTCGATGAGACTCCAGCGCATCTCCACGGGCAATGCCTGCAACACGTCGGCGGTATCATCCGGCGCAAGAGCCCGTAACCATATGCGTTTTTCGCTGGTAGATAAAAATTCGATCAGAAAAGCCTGTTCGTGCGTAGAAAGGCCAAAAAAGAGGTCGCCTGCTTCCCGGGGAGGGAGAGCGCGAAAAAATATCAGGCGTTCTTCGAGCGATGTTTCGCCCCAGCGCACAAAGAGAGTCGATATATGGTCTTGTTCGTCTTGTGGGTCCTGCTTCATGATTCGCTCCCCCCTGAAGTTTGCAATCCTTAGGTTAACCTTCCGCTTTCGTCAAGATCTTTTGGTCCTTACCTGCATTTGATCTCAAATGACATGACTCCCTCGGAGGCATCCTGGGGCCGGCGCCACCAAATGCACTATGGACGTGACCGCAAGCTTCGGTAAAAATGAGTGATAGAGCGTTATTTCTAACTCTGAATGTGCCCAACTTGGAAGAGAATAATCCTATGAGGGAAGAAAGACCGGCGGCGTCTGCGGAGGTCGGGCAACCGAGCTTTGATCAATTGCAAAAGCTCCTCGATGTATGCCGCTTCATGGGGAAGGAAAAAAACCTCGATAATCTTCTGGTTTATATAGCCGAACAAGGCCGTAAGGCACTTGATGCCGATCGTTGCTCAATATTTCTTCTTGACGAGGAACAGGGCGAAATCTGGTCCAAAGTCCAGCTCGGTGAAAGTGAGATTATTCGCTTCCCTCGAGGGGCCGGCGTGGCCGGAAAAACAATCGAGAGCGGCAAAGCTATCCTCATTCAGGACGCCTACGGCGATAGTCTTTTCAATCCTGAGATCGATCGGACGACCGGATATCGGACGCGCAACATCCTGTGCGTTCCCATGGATAACGTCGAAGGGCGAACCATAGGCTGCCTGCAGGCGCTCAACAAAGTCGACGGCGACTTTAGCCCTTCGGATGAAAGTTTTAGTCTGGCCTTCGCCGCTCAGGCCGCTGTCGCAATAGAATCGGCCCAACTTTATCAAGAAAAAGCACGGGTGATTCGTGATCTCTCCCATACTCAGGTTCGTCTGAAACAAAAGCTCGACCAGCTCGAAGTTGTACGCGAGCTTGAGCAAGCCGTTAACGAGTCAGCAAATTTATATGACTTTATCAGCGCTGTAATCCGGAAAGCTGTGCGGTCCATAGGCGCGGAGGTGGGCTGTCTTTTTATTCAAAACGAAGGCAGTCCAAGCGGGTCGGCAAGCTGGGACATTTTTGCGGCCCGTATTGAGGAGGGAACACCTGTTGTCCACTATACAGAACAGAGTCTCGAAAGCTCGTACGCCAAAACTTTGTTAAAAGACGGTAAAGCCCTTATCGTAAATCGACTCAACCGCAAGGACAGCTCCCTTGATAATCTGAGCCGTCAACTGGGCCTGTCGTTTGAGAATCTTCTGGCCGTCCCCATCCATCAACCGACAGAACACGATCCGACTTATTCTCAGGGGATTTTTAAGGTCTTTAATAAACCCTCTGGTTTTTTATATGAAGATTTGTCCTTTCTTCAGATCATCGGCGCGCAGATTTTTTCCCTCATCATGCGCAAGCAGTTGGTCGATGCCAAAAAACGCAGCGAAAATCTCGCGTCGATAGGTCAACTTTCGAGCACAATCATACACGACCTCAAAAACCCCATTTCCGCGATCATCGGGTGTGCCGAGCTGCTCGAAGCGCGTGATACGATGACTGAAAAACAGCTGGAAAGAATCTGCAATATTCTCCGCAACCAGGCTAATCGCTGTATCACTATGGTGGAAGAACTTCTAAGTGTTGCGCGCGGCGAAAAAAACTATCACTTCGAGAGCCTTGGTCTCAACGACGTGTTGACCGAAGTTGAGCAGATGCTGCAAAACGAGACTGAGAGGATGAATGTCAAACTCACTCTTTCATGCAGTTTTACGGGCAAATTGCGCATCGATAAGTCTAAGTTCATGCGGGTGATCTTCAACCTCACCAACAATGCCCTGGAGATCTTAAAACGTGGCGGAGAAATCCATATTGAAGCAAAAGGTGTAAAAAACGCGGCGGATGATAGCGATTGGGTGGAGATCAGCATAGCCGATAACGGGCCTGGGATTCCCACAGAGCTGTCGGCGATCTTGTTTCAGCCCTTTGCGACGTTCGGGAAAACGAAAGGCACAGGACTCGGTCTCTACATAACGAAGGAAATCATCACCGAACATGGCGGGACGATAGAGCTGGACCAAGCCTTCCAAGGTGGTGCCTGTTTCCGCATCCGGCTCAAGCAGGATGTATAACCCATAAATTTTTCGCCCAAATACCAAAGGCCGAGGATTACCTCGGCCTTTGGTGCTATGCAGCCAACAGCGTTTTCGTTCAGTGGCCTGTAGCGTGGACGGCTTGCAGAATAACTTCCGCGTCTACAGCTTCGAGTTCATCAACGGCGTTGCTGACAAGGCTCGCTTCGTGCGCTGTGACCGCAAAAGGATCCATTTTTATATGATGATTTGTCTGTTTTTCTTTTTCGCGCTTAACCACGCGATTGAGGGAGTCAAAGGCCATATCAATCGACTTGTGCATGTCGTCGCTTGACTCTTCCACTTCAACATGGCTGTTGTTTCGTGCATGTAGGCCCACGTGAACAGTATAGATTTCCTGGGCGACACTAAATGTGACGTGAATGGGGGTCGAGCTCTGAATGATGGGTTCGAGCACCTCAAGCCTTTGATTTACTTCATATTTGAGGGCATCCGAAGAGTCCATGTGACGAAAATGATGCATTATGTTCATGTTTCCCCCTTAGAGAACTGTAGCAATGATGGGAGTTTCTAAGAACTCAAGAGGTAGTCTAGCAAATTTTAGACCAAGCCATGCGAAGATTATCCGTCGTATGGCAGTCGTAGCAGTGCATAAATCAGCGGGATGCCGTAGCAAGTTGTTTTTGCTGCCACTTGCCATATGTCCGTTGGGCGGCGAGAAACTCGGCATAAAAGTTCTGACTTGCAAAGCCAAAGCTCGGCGAGCGGTAGGACAAAATCAGGTCTGCAAGATTGCTTGAGCCCAGTTTTGTAACACCTCGCTGCACGCCGTTTTTACCATGATTATAAGCGGTAATCGCAAGCGGCCAGGTTTTGAGGCCGGCGTAATTCGCCTTTAGAATCTTCGCCGCAGCATAGGTCGCCTTGAGCGGGGAGTTGCGCTCGTCTTTGCCCTTTGTCACTGCGATATGGGGACGAGCCGCCGCTGGCATGAGCTGCCAGATCCCTGAGGCTCCGACCTTTGATTTGGCCTTCACGTTAAACATCGATTCGACGAAGGGAATGCGAGTGAGCTCTGGCGGCAAACCATTTTCTTTAAAGATCTTTTCCATGTGGGGCAAATAGAGCTGAGCGCGGAGTGCCGCATTATTAAAAATGTCTGACAATCCAAGTTGCGTCCGAAGTTCGACTCGACCGCTCAAAAGACGGCTTTTCGCGGCACTATCATGGCTGTAGAGTTTCCAGATTTTTTGGTGCTGTGCGCTGAGTTTTTTTGCGTCTTCACCTTGCATAGCGAAATCACTCAGGATCTGGCTATAGGCTTTTGGTGTTTCGTCGACGCTTTGTTCTTCGTTCGAATTAAAGACACTGACGATGAGATCGGGCGTGTCTTTGTCATGCAGGAGCATTTGCTCGCTGCTATAATTCGTAAATACCTTTTCCCAGAACTTTACTTTTTTCTCAAGCAGGGGGCTGCTCGGGAAAAGAATCTCAGATTTTGGTTTCGTCTTTATCTTTATTTTTGTTTCGGCGTGCAGGCTAACTGCATTAAAACCGAATAAAAGAGCTACGATCGGCGCTATAAATCGTTCCATCGAAGTCCTCATGAAGCAACCGAAGCGACTTTTTTCCGTGGAGTCTCGCGGCTCGGAGGATTCGGTCTTTTGGTTTGACCGATTCCGCCAACGTCCATCTGAAGGTTGATGATCAGATTGCGAATATCATCAAGGCGCTCTGTCTGTTCCTTCTTATTGCCGTTTTTCTCGAAGGCCGATTTGATCGTTTTTTTCAACTGATTGTCTATATAGGAATAACACTGGCCTGCATAATACTGACGAAGTTCAGGATTTTCGTATTGCGCATGGCGGCGACCGTAATAATCACCGTAAACAAATCCACCGGCAATCCCGAGGATGGAAATCGTGGCGGCGAGCGCGACGGTTGCAAAAAAGAAGAAGGATTGTTGTTTACGGGCAGCAGCAAAAGTGAGTTCATCATCGAAGGCATCATAACGCGTCGTCATACTATCGCTCCAAAGAAGGACTAGGGTTGTGTACACAAGGCCGTTGGAGCTTGGAGTCGGGAAGTCAGATCAGCCGTTTCCTTGAGTGGGCACGTTCTAGCGCAAAACTTTGGCGTAGTGAAGCACAAAATGACGTAATGAAAAAAAAGACGCCTCAAACGGCGTCTTCGGTCGGGGTGATGCTGAACTGGTGCATGAGTTCCTGAAGGTAATCACGGTTTTGCACGTCTATCTCGATAATTCGAAGTATGAAGGACCCAGGGCTTAAGGCCTGAACAAACTTTGCAAAGCCAAAAATGCGGCGTCCATTGACAGCATCCTCGATCCACAATTCTAGGAGGGAGAGACGATTATAACCCGGTCTTTGGTCGGGGCTTCCACTCACCATAAGGTCCCATCCCTGTAAGGACTCAGAACGCATGGTGTATTTCGCACCCGAGCCGATGGATTGAACCTCGATTTTGGCACCAAGAGGAAAGGTGACCCGAGGGTGACCTAGGTACATGGCCTCACGACGCATAGGGACTCCTTTGGAGCATTGCCTCAGACTTTCAAACAATCAGGATTGCTACTAAATTCTATCGGGGCATAACCCTAAAGGTTGACGGACTCCTCTTTAGCTCTGATATCCTCGGATGTTACGGTCTCGATTTGGACGGCTTCAAGCACGACGGGATTCATGGAATCGCGGACCTTTTTGGGCATCGTATCGTCAAATACAAGTTCTCTCAGTTCTGATCCGGTCCAGATTGTACCTTCGCAGGTAATCTGTCTGAAGTCGGTTCCGAACGCCTTCACTCCACTCAGGTTCGTGCCGTTGAGTTTGGCTTTCCGAAGTTTGGTTCGGTGGAGGAGGGCGCCCTCCAGGTTGGCGCCGGTAAGGTTGCAGCCGGCGAGGTTTGCCGTGATGAAAGAACAGCCTCGCAAATCGCAGCCTTCGAGATTTGCCGAGCGGAGATCGACGGCATCAAAATTAAAGGCCCGTAAATCATTGCCTTTGAGATTGGCGCGCCCAGCACCTAGAGGCTGGGTAGGCTGAAGAACCTCGGAAATCCAGCTGCGATGAGCTTCCAGCACCTGATCGAGATCGGCTTGTGAGCTGATCGGTACAGGACGTGATACGGGAATCTCGACGTGCTTTTTCCCGGAAAGCGACTGCATTTTCACATTAAGTACGGCTTCTCCCAGCCAAACCGGGTCATGAAAACGCTTTTCAAGGAGGGCGAGATCCACCACATCGAGTTTTTGTTCGTGCGTGAGTTCCTTGCTGAGCGGATTCTCTTCGAGAGCGGCAAGCAGGACAGCCGTCATCTCTGGGTTTTTCTCCCAGAGAGTTTCCTTTTTTTCCTTGTCCTTATCGGCCTTCGATTCGCGTGCCGACTTTGGGCGGTCTCTCTCGATTTTTGGCTTTTCCAAGACTCACTCCTGTCGCGGCGTATTCATTCAGCAAGGCTTTCGCCTCAGCGAAGATTTAGATTACCGATCACTCCTGAATTGTTCAAGATGCCATCAATCGACTGGGTTGGCATGTCGACACTCTATGAGAGTTTGATGATCTATTTCCCTTTTTAAAAAAACCTGATTACACTAGGGGCTTCTGTCGATCGAACCCTGTTCCGTGAGAGCTCAGATGAATACAGCCCGTCAAAGAGGTATTTTTTCGCGTTTACTGCGTAGCGTATTTATGATCTTTACTGGTTATTTTGCGTTGCTCGGCATATTGGTCACGGCATTTTTCCTTCTGATCGGCATCGGAGTTTATCATAAACTCAGTACGAGTGACACAACCACGACGCCCAAAAAAGCCGCCGCACCAGCCGAATTATCAGACGCTTTGCTTAAGATCACTGTCGAACGCGGGATCACATCCGAGGCGCCGAACGATCGGCAGCGTTTGATCAGCCAACTCTTTTCACAGGATCTGCCCGTTTCGTCAAAAGAGCTAGAAACCGCCCTGCGTCGTGCAGCAGCAGACCAACGTGTTCACGCGGTACTTCTCGATTTTGAAAACGGAGGCACGGATTTTGTCACCACATCAGCCCTTCGACGGTCGATCCTTGAGTTCGAAAAAAGCCAAAAACCCATTTATGTCCACCTTAACGAAGCGGATACCCTTCTCTACTATCTGGCTTCGTCAGGTACGAAGATCAATCTCGCGCCCGTTAGCGGCATAACAATCCCTGGTCCGGCATTCCAACTGACTTATTTTGGTAGCGCCTTGAAAAAGTTGGGCGTTGAAATGGAAGTGGTTCGGGCCGGAAAATATAAGTCTTATATGGAACCTTACACTCTCGATGCCCCGTCTGCCGAAACCATGGAGATGTACGGTGCTATCGAAAATTCCCTGCGCGGAACTCTGACCGACGGTATCGCAGAAGGCCGCAAAAAGCCGAAAGACCAAGTGACGGGCTGGTTAAAACGTTCTCTATTTACAAGCGGCCAATCCCTCCAGCAAGGTCTCGTAGACAGAATCGGTTATCTGCCTCAATGGATCGAAGACATTAAAACCGAAACAAAATCGAAAAATGTGATCGAACTCGAAAAATACCTTGCCGGCAGTGACGAGCTCGATGATGGCCGGAAGGCGCCTGTGATGGGCGGCGGTTCCGAACCTGCCTTGGCCTTGATCGAGGCGACCGGCGAAATCGTGATGGAGGCTGCCGGTGATACGAGCGGCAAAATCACACCCAAGGCCCTCATCAAAGAGCTGAAATGGGCGCGAGAAAAAGATGAGATCAAGGCTGTCGTGATGCGGGTCGACAGCCCTGGTGGATCGGCCTTGGCTTCGGACCTTATCTGGGACGAAGTCAGGAAATTGAGTGAGAAAAAACCACTGATCGTATCGATGGGATCCGTGGCGGCTTCGGGTGGTTATTATATCTCTGCCCCTGCCACGATGATTATAGCCGAACCCACAACGATTACGGGTTCGATCGGAGTGATCGGGGCATCGCCTAAAGGCCTGCAGGTTTCTGATAAATGGGGCGTCTCCTTTCATATGATCACGAATTCGGATCGCAAAAATTATTTGAACTTCGGCTCGAAAAGCACCGAGCAGGACAGAGCGATTCTCGGTGAGTCGATAGACGAAACTTACAACGCGTTCGTTACGAAAGTCGCAGCGGGCCGCAAACAAGACCCTCAGCATATCTTTGCAATCGCTCAGGGCCGCGTTTACACAGGGATCGAAGCGTCCAAGATTGGTCTCGTCGATAAACTCGGGGGCTTGAACGATGCGATGCGCGAGGCCAAGGTCCTGGCCAAACTCGATCCCGAGAAATTCTATAATCTCGATAAATACGAACCTGAAGATGAATCCATCTTAGATTGTTTTACCGGCGGCAATGCCTGGAAGTGTATGAAAGATTTAAAGTCCGGCGCCCAGTCATCGATAGGTGCAGGCAGCTCAGCCCCGTTTGCGAGTCTTCTCAAAAAACCGCTGGAAACAGCGGCACAGATGGAACGACTCCTCAACGATTCCAGCGTGCTTGCCTACTGGCCTGGAGTTGTGGATTGGTCACCGCGGAAAGGGCGATAACGTGCTGTCCGCAGACGTCATAGCAAAGATTCGTCTTTTAGAGCTCAAGGCCGATCACTTGGCCTCTGACATGCTCCTGGGTGATTACGTCAGTGCCTTTAAGGGCCGCGGCTGGGATTTTGAAGAATTGCGGGAGTACGTTCCTGGCGATGACCTGCGCAGCATCGATTGGAACGTGACCGCCCGGACGAGCACCCCGTTCGTAAAGGTCTACCGCGAAGAGCGCGACATGACGGTCATGTTGCTGCTCGACGTCAGCTCTTCGCTCTATTTCACAGGTCAAGGGCGACCCAAACACGAGATTGCGGCTGAATTTGCGGCTGTCCTCGCTTTTCTTGCAACGCGGCATAAGGATAAGGTCGGGCTTCTGCTTTTTTCGGAAACGGTCGAACATTTCACGCCTCCCAGCAAAGGTCGCAAACACGTATGGGATATCATTCGCCGGGTATTGACCCACAAAGCTGTGGGGCAGGGGACCGATCTGGAAGGGGCCCTTCGATACTTCCTCAATATTCGCAAAAAAAGAGCGCTCGTGTTTTTGATATCTGATTATTATGCCGCCTATAAACCAAGCCTTTTGCGGCAACTCGCAAGCCGTCACGAACTCATCTGCGCCCGTATCCAGGACGAGGCGGAAACTGTGTTGCCACGTGCGGGCATCGTTGCGATGCAGGATAAGGAGTCGAGCGAAAAGATTTACGTTGATACCGACGATTCCTCAGTGCGCGAAGCCTGGGCTCAGAAGCAGGCGTCTACCATGGAGAGTTGGACACAAAATGTTCGAGCGGCGGGGGCAACGCCTTTAGTGCTACCCACCAACCTTTCGGTTGCTGAAACTCTGCAAAGGTTTTTAAGGCAGCGTGATGCACGGCGACGGAGTCAACGATGAGTCTGGAATATCCGTGGGTTCTGCTCCTCCTTGCCTTGATCCCGCTTCTTTATATGTGGCGTTCACGCGACGAGCAAAAACGCGCGGGATTTGGCTTTCCCAGTATCGCTTCATTCCGGACCTACAGCTGGAGCGGCCGATGGCAAAGACATATGCCGTCTATCCTCCGAAGCGTGGCCTTGATCTGCCTGGCCATTGCAGCCGCTCGGCCTCTTGGTGGTGACGTTCGCGCTAAAAAACACAGCGAAGGCCTTGATATCATGCTGGTACTCGATACTTCGCAAAGTATGCTGGCAATGGATTTTGAGATCAAGAAAGAGCGGCAGAATCGCCTGGAAGTCGTAAAACATGTCGTGGAAGAATTCATCAACGGCCGCCCTGATGATCGCATGGGTGTCGTCGTTTTCGGAGCAGAAGCCTTTACGCAGGCTCCTCTGACGATGGATCACAAGGTCCTATTGCAATTTCTCAAACACGTGACCGTAGGCATGGCAGGACCGGACACCGCGATTGGCGATGGGCTCGGTACAGCTATCAAACGCCTAAAGGATGTTCCTGCCCCTTCGAAAATCGTAATTCTGCTCACTGATGGCGATAGCAATGCGGGCTCGCTTGATCCTATGGAAGCCGCGCAGCTCGCGAAAACGCTTGGAATCAGAGTTTATACGATTGCCGTTGGCAGCAACAAACCCGTGCCATTCCCCGTGCAAGGACTTTGGGGGATGGAATACCGCCCGCAGCTGATTCGAATGAATACGGAACTTCTTGTGAAAATGTCAGAACTCACGGGCGCTCAAAGTTTCATGGCGAGCACGACCGAAGGTCTGAGCGAAATCTACAAAACGATCGATCACCTCGAAAAAAGCAAACAGGAATGGGAAGATCCGATTGAACGGGAAGAAATGGCTTGGGTTTTTCTCCTCGCTTCGCTTGGTTGCGTTCTTATCGAGCAGCTTTGGCTTCTCAGTCGCTGGAGGGTGATTCCATGAATTTTGCCGATTCGCGCTGGCTTTATCTCATAGTTCCAGCTCTGGCCGTTTTTCTTGGTATTCGTATTATCGCGGCCGGGCGTTATCAAAAACGCCTCGCCCTTTTAAGTAGCCAATGGAAACTTGCTTCAGGTCGCGATACATGGGAAGTGGCAAGGCGAGGCCTTATCCTTTTGTCCGTCGCATTGATTGGGCTTGCCTTGGCTAGGCCCCGCTGGGACTTTCATTGGGCCGATGTAAAACATCATGGGTCCGATATCGTGATTGTTCTCGATCTTTCGCGAAGTATGCTGGCGACTGACGTAAAGCCGAATCGTCTGGAGAAGGCAAAACGCTCCATTCGCGACCTGTTGTCAGCCGTGCAGGGGGATCGAATAGGACTTGTCCTGTTTTCGGGGGTGGCTTTTATTCAGTGTCCTCTCACCTTTGACAAGGCAAGTTTTGATCTGTTTTTGGATCAGGCCTCAGTCGATCTTTTGCCGAGGCAGGGGACCGAGATAGGTGCTGCGCTCGAGCTGGCCGAAAAAGCCTTCGAACAGGGCAGCGAAGCCGGAAGTCGAGCCAAGACAGTGATCCTTATTTCAGACGGGGAAGACCACGGCGAAGGCGCTTTTGCGAAAGCATCGGCCCTGGCCGAGAAGGGCGTGCGGATTTTTGCGCTCGCCATGGGCGGCGAAGGATCCCCGATTCCTGCCGAAAGTGGGTCTTTTATGCGCGATGCAAACGGTCAACTGATCGTGAGTAGGCCCGATATCGCAGGTTTGTCCCAAATTGCTCAAAGTGGCAAGGGTCGCCTGATTGCGGCAACCGAAGATCTGGATCGTTTTTATCGCCAGGAAATGGGGCACGGTGATGAGCTGCAGAGCACGCGTGAAAAAGTCTGGCAAGAGAGGCATATGGCTCTGAGCGGGTTGGCTTTTTTACTTCTGACTCTCGAAATCCTTTTAAGTCGACGCAAGGCCTTCTGAACGCCTCTTTCGGAGAACTTGCCAAATTGCCTTATCCAGATTAGTATACGCGCGTATCGACCAAAGGAGCCCTCATGGCGAAGCCTCAGAAGATAAAGACACACAATCAAAAGGACTTGGCTACATGGTCGGTCATTCTTTTGGCCATCTTTATTGCCTCCGGTGCCGTTTTCTGGAAAATTCGGAGTCCCGAAAATCATATCAATATTCCCGAGACCGCTTTTGAGAAAAAGCCGGCACGCTCACGCTTTAGCGAAGAGGCTCGTCGACGAGAGCCGCAGACATTGGGCGCAACTGGAGCCGATAACAAGGGACCTTCCGAACCCAAACCTGCCAGCACGCTACTGCGTCACGCAATGGAGCTAGTCGATCAAGGTCATTGGGACGAGGCCGAGCCGCTGCTCCTCGCCGAGCTCGATCGGAATCCAAAGGACGAAGGTGTATTGCTCGAATTGGCTATGATCCAAATTCTTGATAGACATGAGCTGGCTAAAGCTCAGCCTTATCTTGAGCGCGCCATTCGCATCAACCCGGCGAACGATGGTGCAATTGAAGAGCTGCTTGGTGTTTATGAAGAAGGGCAGGGCTGGGAACAAGCGGTGCGGTTTTTTGAATCCGTACCGGTGACACCCGAGTCCCAGGCGGCACTGGATTATGGCAAAGGCACGGCCCTGCTTTCGGCAGGTCATAACGCTGAAGCTGTGGATGTCCTTCGCAAAGCAGTTTATGAAGACGATAATAAGGCCTTCACAACCCGAGAAAGCCTGGCGACGGCTTATGAGAGTACAGGCCGTTGGGAAGATGCAAGTCACGAATATGAAGCTGTTATTTCTGGACCTTACAAACCCGAGCAGATACGACTCGCCAAAATTCACCTTGCGAATACCTATGCCGCACAGAAAAATTTCAGTGGTGCCCGGGCTATTCTCGAACCCCTGGTCGAGGCTGATCCCAAGGACCATTTTGCTGCTCAAGTCCTGGGTCAGGTCGCGCGTCGCGAGCACAAACAGTAAACCGCAGCAGGAACCTAAAAGAGGCGTAAAAACCATCGCCCCCCTTTCAGGTCTTCCCCATTATCCTTTAGTATAGATCGTGGGATGAGCGCCGCTCTCCCCACGACCTATCGAAAGGGAGCGAAATGGGTGCTAAGGCCGAGACAGATCTAAGCAAGGCTGAGTTTGACCGAGTCTTTCTCGAAATCCTCGTTGAACAGTTTCGTTCAGCTTCGACAGAAGCCGCCAGCTGTACCGCATCTATCTTCGAACTCACATCGAATTACATCGACAAGCCCGAGTTTGAGACCCTTCAACAATTCTACGATCTTTATTTTGCGAACAACGCCAAAGTCGAGGAGGTGAAGAGCTCTATCAACGATGACGTTGATCATCTTTTCTCGATGCTCCAGGGCCAGTTGGAGCGCGGCGAGGAACTAAACGTCGGCTATGAGGACGAAGAAAAAAAGCAAGCGCGCCTCAGCATGGCTGGTATTCAGAAAAAACTGGAGTCCCTCATCACGCTTGATGGTGGCATCAGGAACCAAATCCTTCCGGCCCTGGCATCGATGCAGTGCGAAGATGCTGTTCGTCAGCGTATTGAGCATCTGATCTTTGGCTGGGAGCAGATCACGAAGGCTGGTCCTAACGACGACTTTGAAGTCATAGCGCGCACTATCGCGGCGAAAACGAGTTCGATCGAAGAAACCACGGATTATTACGCAACAGTGCTTGGCGAAAAGGCTCCCGAAGGACTTGTCAATCGTAGTGTGTTTATTGAATTTTGAGTGAAGAAGGATCGTCAGGTGAATCAAGCCGAATTGTTGAAAAAATTCAGGGATTTTACTGCAGCTTCTCTCGATTGGTGTGTAAAAGAAGCGGAGGAAGGGACAGGGCGCGTTATGGGTGCGATCGATGTGCTTTTAAAAGACATCAGTCGTGTTTCGCTCATGTCCACCGACAGCCTCAAGGCGCTGGAAAGCCTTAAGGGTCTTTTGCAAAGCTTCGATCGTTCGAATTATGAGCAGTTGCATAAAAGCCTTGCGACTCTAAGTCATGAACATTCCGATATCGACAGCACGATTCAACCGATCATGGAAGCCTTGCAGTTTCAGGACAGGTTTCGGCAAAATCTCGAAAATGCTTTCAAAATGATCGATGTTTGGCAAGTCAAACGGCAAGTGTTCGATCAGGTTTCTCCGAGCTCAGGCGTCCTTGCCGATCTTGGCCATGGCCTCATGGCTGTGACAACGATGAAAAGGGAGCGCGACGTGATCCGGGGCAAGATCGCGGGTCTTCCGCCCGAAGCGGAGACAGCGCGCGTTTCATTTTTCTGAGCTGAGCGTCTGCGCTACCTTATAGATCAAGCCATAGCTCAGCTTTAAGTCTTCGGCTATGGCTCTGTAACTCAATCCTGCCTCGCGTTTTTCTTGCACTTTTATTTTTAAGTCGTCATCGATTTTGCTTGGTTGACCAAGCTTTACACCCCGTTCCTGTGCGGCCTTGAGGCCTGCTTTCACGCGTACAACGATAGTCTGACGCTCGATTTCCGCTATTTCCGCAAACGCGGCAAGCATGGTTCGGCGAAAGGGGTTTTCGTGTCCAAGGTTCAAAACAGGTTGCGTGATAGAGATGAAAGCCACACCCACTTCATCAAGAGACAAAAGAGTTTTAATGGCATCAGAGGCGTTTCGGCTGAACCGGTCCAGCCGATAAACGACGATCGTATCGATCTTTTGAGCGAAAGCCGCCGATAGGAGTGCTTTATAGCCGGGACGGTTGAGGTTATTGCCGCTAAGACCTTCATCGCTCCAAACGGTGGTTTTTTTGGGAGCCTTGTCAGGATCGAGTTTGCTCAGCCAACCTTCGACGGCATGCTTCTGACTCTCAAAATCTTGTCGATCAGTTGAGACCCGGTAGTAGATCCCGATAGACTTCATGGGTTATCCTCTAAGGGCGGGAAAATAAAACATCGCTTCTCGATACTTATAGTGTATGCCCAAGAAGGGCGCGCATCAAGGGAACTCATTCATGCTCAAAACCGCTCGCAGTGCTAAGGCAAAGAGAATTAGAGTTCATAAATCCAAAACCGAGACGCCTAAGGCGCAAAAAAACAAAGCCTCGGCCACGTTGTATTTGAATGTGTGTTTCGGCATCGGTCTTATTCTCGCATTTGGTTCTGACGTCATGGCGATGCCTTTCAAGATCGACATGAATGCCTTCAGTCGAGCCAGTCAGGCGACGGTTGAGATGAGTGACGAGACAGGCAAGTCTCTGACTGTCGTGCCTATCGCAGCTCAGCTTACGATTGATTTCCCCGCGCAGGGACTTTATTTCCTACAAATCAAAAGTGGTCCAAAAATCCTTTGGCGCGAGCAGCTTTTTATTCTATTGAAAAAGCCAGCGGATGATGAGCTGATGAAAACAAGCTGGAAGGTAAGGGCAGCGACGATGCGGACCGTCCTGCGTGTTCAGGATCCCGCAGGAACCTTGCGTTACGGGATTTCCATCCGCGATAAAATCTTTCTTCGCCTTAAGGCTGTGCCGCGATTGATTCGTGTCGCTCAGGAAGATTATAGCGGAGTTTCAAGCGGATCTGTGGATCTCAAGGTCGCACCCGTTTCCGAGAAGCAGGCGCACGAGGAAAATAGTGCTCTCGTCGCTGAAGCCCAGGTCGAACCTCTCTCCGACGCGGCAAGTTCTGATGACGACCAGACGGTCTATGAGCCGGATTATAAATCTTTGCTTGCGGGCAAAGAGGATAAATCGCTTCGACAGAAAATCATCGACCTCGGTGGCGCCAAACGACTTGCACCATTGAACCGCTCGAGCAGCGTCTATGGCTGGCTAAGAATTATGCAGGAATGGTTCACGATACGAAGGACACCGGATACGTTCAATGGCGAAAAAACCCAGGGATTTGGGACAGGCCTGGGTGGAAACCTGGTGTTTAAAGACACCATGAGCCTTCAGCTTGAGATCGATACGCACGGTACAAAAACGGAATATCAGAAAGGGGGTCTGAACACCCCTTCGGCGGATCAGAAACGTATTCACGGCCGCTTCGGTCCACTCCTTGACGTGCTGAATATTGAGCATAACCATCCTCAATACGCTCTTGAAGTCGGCCCGGTGATCGGTTACACAATGGCTCCCGTGCAGAAAGACAATGAAAGCAATACTGATTTTGGTGGAAGTATACGTTTTCAGTACTTTGGTTTGGCTCAAACGCAGGTCCAGGTTCGATTTATGAAGAGCCATAGTCGCGATATAGATGTGATGTGGATAGGATCTGCGTATAAGTTAGCGAGTGTGAGTCCTCTGTTTGCGCTTTATAACTACCATACGGAGTTTGACGAAGCAGAGGCCCGCTCAGAATTTAATGAGTCCGGTGTACGTTTTGGCATTGCTCGTGACTTCTAAGCGCGAGGCCGGGCTCCCTTGTCAAACCCAAGGAGGAAGCACTATGCTTTCTATAGGCCCAAAAGTTGGAACAGGAAAAGGAAAACAGCTTGGATATCGATCCGCATGAGCTGATCATCGCTCATGAAAAAATACCGCGCGGCGAACGCCGTAAAATTCTCCTTAAAATTGGCAAGCTTTATGACAATACAGAAATCAACATTCCCGTCGAAGTGATACGAGGCAAAAAGCCAGGTCCTGTTCTGTTTGTATCCGCGGCAATCCATGGGGACGAACTGAACGGCGTCGAAATCTGTAAGCGCCTCCTTGATTTGCGTCAGCTCAAAGACATTCAGGGCACTCTACTCGTTATTCCTATCGTCAATGTCTTTGGTTTTAACAGTTTGTCGCGTTACCTTCCCGATCGTCGTGACCTCAATCGATCATTTCCGGGTTCACCGACTGGTTCTCTGGCCTCACGCCTGGCTCATATTTTTATGACAGAGATCGTGATGAAGTCGACCCATGGTATCGATCTGCATACTGGCGCCGTGCATCGCACGAACATGCCGCAAATTCGCGCCGAAACGGAGGATCCCGAGACGCTCCGACTCGCTCAGGCCTTCGGTATCGCCGTTATTATCAAATCGAACGTTCGGGATGGATCGCTACGACAGTCCGGACTTGAGCACAAGTTACCGATGCTCCTTTTTGAAGGCGGAGAAGCTCTGCGTTTTGAGGAGTCGGTGATTAAGGTTGCGCTTGACGGCATATTATCCGTGATGCATGAAATCGGTATGCTCGATCAGCTTCGCAAGACCCGTCGCGCCAAAGCCAAGCCTTACATAGCCAAAAGTAGTTTTTGGATGCGTGCGACGCGAAGCGGCATTGTTCGGACGATTGGCCGAATCGGCCAGCTGGTGCATAAGGACGAGGTCATTGCGGTGATTTCGGATCCCTATGGTGATGAAATCGAGACCGTGGTAGCGCGTCTTGAGGGGATTATCATTGGGGCTCTGGTCTTGCCCGTTGTGCATGAGGGCGACGCTCTTTTTCATATCGCAACGTTTGAAGAGCCGGAGAAGGTCGAAGAGAGTCTGAGCGACCACGACGAATACGGTCTGTGAGCCCGGGGCATGAAGCCCCGGAATCTTAAGGATTATTTGCCTTGTGGAGTCAAAAAGATCTCAACGCGACGGTTCGCTGCGCGACCCTCATCGGTAGTGTTGTCAGCCACAGGTTGATTGGGACCGTAGCCTACGGCCTTAAGACGTTTATCTGCAACGCCTGACTTGCGCATAAACGCTGCAACGGCTTGAGCACGTTGTTCGGAGAGGATTTGGTTCGCCTGCTGATTGCCGCGGTTGTCGGTGTGACCGGAAATCTCAACGTTGGTATTTTTGTATTCTTTGATGACGTCCGCGACGCTCGTCAAGACGTTATCGAAGCCCGGATTGATGATGGCTTTGCCCGTTTCGAACGTCACGTTACCAGGCATGTTCAAAACGATTTGGTCGCCTTTACGCGTTACACTCACGCCGCTCGACTTGAGTTTTTCGCGCAACGTCGCTTCCTGCTTATCCATGTAGTTTCCTACACCCCCACCGACAGCAGCGCCGATGGCCGCACCAGCAAGACGCGCATTCTGACGAGTGTGGGCATTCCCTTTTACCTGGTTACCGAGAACAACACCAGCGGCTGCCCCCGCGATCGCTCCCATTGTTGAGTCGGAAACACCTTTGTCACCGGTGTAAGCGTTTTCCGTAGTACACGCTGTGCCACTGAGGGCGAAAACTAATCCAAGGCAAGCAAGTTTCAATTTCATTGATCGACTCCCACAAATTTTGTTTGGACTCCCTAACCCCTGGGCCTCATGGTCCCGCGCGCTTTAAGCGGTCGTGCGATCCGCACGGCATAAAAAGAATTAGAGCGAGCAGATTCTAGCAGATAAGCATCTGCGACAACACAGTTATTTAGGCGTTTTATGGATACACGGGCGGACTTGAGAAAAGCCTAAGTTCTGCCGATAGAGTAAAAGTTAGCCGTCCGTTACCAGAGGCGTCCATGCGAAAAAAAGTCTACAGCCTTGTGTTGTTAGGCACGTTCACCGCAGGTGGGCTGATCGCAGGACTGTCGATGCTCGAATGTTCGCTTCATTACCTTGAGGCTAAGGCGCCTGCAGCCCGGGTTCAAAGCCATGCCGATTGGCCAAGCCTCGTTCATCTTGCCCGCGAGCGTGCATGGCTCTACGAACAGGCGATAGAACGTGATCATCTCTCTCAGGGCATGGTGGTCAATCGATCCATCCGTGGAAAAATCGAAGGCGCCTGTGACAGTCTTATGTTTTCCTCTTTGCGAACGGTCGCGCTTTTTAAATTAGGCCAGGATGTCGAAGCCGATCGCGCTTGGTCGCATATCGCCCAGAAGGCCTATGATAAAAGGCGCTGGGTAAGGCATCCCGACTGTAAATGGCAGGCGAGTTCGCGCGATATGATCGTCGGGCTCATGGCGGCTTTGAGTCAGGAGCCGGTCGGTTTTGCTGATTCTTTTGTGCGACTCCTTAATGTGATCGAACGAACGGGTGGTTCGATCGACGACGGGCCGTTTTATGTAAGTCGCGTTTCGCCTGGTATGGCAGAAATCCTGAAAAACATGGCGATTGCGCAAGGCTACCGCGAGGAGCAGCTTCCGACGGTTATCCGTATGGGGTTTGTGACGCTTGAATTTGATACTTTGGTCGTAACGCCTGGTTACCGGGCGCATCTCAACGCATTGATGCTGTGGATAGAACTCGAGCTTATTCAAAGACACCCCGAACTGGAAATGCGCAGTTTAAGCGGTTTATTGGATGGCATAAATTCCGATTGGGGATCAACATTCACGGCGCGACGGCGTGCGTTTGCTGCCGAACAGCTCTTTAAACTCGATCCGAAAAATATTTTTTTTGAATATCTCTACCTTCGAACCGCCGGCATTTTGACCCGAACAGCAAAAGCAGAACTTTTGCAGCGGCTGTTAGCAATGCCGCAGTTTCCCGAGGGTCGTCTGCCAAATGATTGCGATCGTCCTGCCGACTACCTCTGGCAGAGACGTTCAACCGAATACGAGCGGGTCAAAGCATGCCGAACGGTTGCAATTTTTCACGGTGTCGACTTTTTATGGATGGTTGCCCTCCTCACCGAACCGGAAAGTCCGCAGCGGGGCCGCGGGAACTAACTGGGCGCAGCCCGAAAAATTTGCCACAATGAATATCTTTGCTTGGTGAGGAAAGGATCCCTCGATCATGGTTATGAAACATGCCGGCGTTTATTACCGTGTCTCGACTGATCGCCAGGATCTCGCGAGCCAGCAGTCGGCGGTGAAGGCCTGGATAGAAGCTCTTTCGCCCGAGAAACGGCCCGAAACTCTCACTGAGTTTAAAGATCACGGTCTGTCGGGGAAGAACAGCCAGAGGCCTGCCTACCAAGCCTTGCTGCGCGCAGCTTTTGAGCGGAAAATTGATACTATTCTGGTCTATAGGCTCGACCGTCTGAGCCGTAATGCAACTGAAGCGATCCAAACGCTTTTGACTCTCGACCAGGCGGGCGTCGGCTTTATTTCCGTGTCGCAGGCCGTTTTAAACCTAGGACTTGATAATCCTTTTCGACGAACGATGCTGGCGGCTTTTTCTGAAATTGCCGAAATCGAGCGCGATACTATCGTGGGCCGGGTAAAGCAGGGGCTGGAAGCTGCGAAAAAGCGTGGTGTGGTCTTTGGACGACCCAAATCCACTACGAACGAACAACTTATCGCGATTCAAACGTTGCGTGCGGAGGGACTAAGCTTTGCTAAAATTGCCGAACGTCTCAGTATGCCGGCGACAACTATCAAACATCTCGTCAAAAAAGAACAGGAGCGACTCATAGCCAAAGAGGAAAGCTAGGGCCTAGCTTTCCTCTTATTTCGAACTAAAAACATAGTAAAGTATTAATCGTCGATGGAGTCACTGATCTCTTTGACAAGGCTCAAAAACAACGCTCGATCGTCCTTATTCCAGACTTCGAGAGCGCGGCTTAAATTGAATGGACTTTCCTCTTCCTGAATATGAAGTAGGAATTCGACCGTGTGGTCTTGTTCTTCCGTGAGGTTTTCGTCTTCATAAGCTGCAAAGATCAGATCAAAGAGCTCATCGGCATCCTTGCCCTTGGGAGCGTCTGAGAAGCAGCTGAATCGTAAGACTTGCTCAGCGAAAAGTTCGGTGTCGACTTCGATTTCGTCGTCCTCTTCCTCTTCCTCGCCTTCCTCGTCATACTCGTCTTCTTCTTCGTCTTCGTACTCTGCATCATCGAGTAGAACTTCTTTCAATTCTATGGACTTGGTCTTGTCTAGGTCGCTCATAAGCCTTCTCCAGATGATGGGGTTGGGATAGCCAAGAGTCTAGCATTCCCAGGGTTGAAAAGCATAAAAAAAGCGTCAGTATAATGTGTCATTTAGGCAATGTATGGAAATCGTTGGCCCGTCTTAAAACGGGGAATGATACCGCCCATAAACAGACGACCGCGATCGTACCTAGACCTCCAAATACCACAGCTGGAACCGTGCCAAAAAGAGAGGCTGTAACTCCTGATTCAAACTCACCCAGCTCGTTGGAAGCCCCAATAAATACCATGTTGACGGCACTCACCCGGCCTCTCATGGCATCAGGCGTGTGAACCTGGATCAAGGTCTGCCGCACCACGACACTGATCATATCCGTTGCGCCAAGCATAGCAAGACATCCGAGCGAGAGCGCAAAATGGTCGGAAAGTCCGAACGCTACGGTAAAGGCTCCAAATAATCCAACCGCCCATAACATGACGAGACCAACGCGTTTCCGCAAGGGACGAAATGCGATAAAAAGAGCCGTTATGGCAGCCCCGACGGCTGGTGCCGAACGCAGATAGCCGAGGCCTTCAGGACCCACATGAAGAATTTCGCGTGCATAGACCGGAAGTAAAGCTACTGCACCGCCAAGAAGGACTGCAAAAAGATCGAGGGAGATGGCGCCAAGAACCATTTTGTTTTCCCAGACATAATACAGTCCGGCCAGGAGTTCAATTTTTCGGGTTTGGAGGGGCGGTGCAAATGTGGGCAGGAGCGACAAACATACGATTGCCATTACAAATAGGACCAGTGCAACGGCGTACACGTTGGTAAGATGACCGCCATTCATGCCGAAAATGAGGCCGGCCACTGCAGGGCCAATGATGGTTGCCAGTTGAAATGTGGTTGAAGAAAAGGCGACGGCCTGCGAGAGACGTTCGCCCGTGACCAGTTGCGGCAAATATGAAGACGACGCGGGATTGCTGAAAGCGCGTGCAAAACCGATCAAAACGAAGGTCCCGTAGAGATGATAAAGCCCGCCGCCTTCCCAAAGCGTACTGACGATGAGACTTGTCGTTCCAAGAAAAAGGAGGCCCAAGGTCCCGATCATTATCGTGCGGCGGGGATAAAGATCAGCGAGCCTCCCTGCCGGAAGAGCGGAAATAAGATTGGGTAGAAATATCGCGAGGCCCACATAGCCCAGATAAAGTGGGTTCCGGGTGCGGTCGTATACGTGCCAGGCTACCCCAACCGATTCGACCTGAATAGCGAGTGTGAGGCATAAGCGGTAAAGGATGAAGAGGCGAAATTTGTGATCACGGGCTAAGGAGCCCTCATTTATGGCAACCGCTTGAACATCTTGCACTCGATTTCTCTCCAATTGCGCCTAAAACGAATGACGATGATAACGAAATCGGGTCAGGAAAAGCCAGGAATTGTATTGCGTAAAACCCTTTTTTTGTTCGCGAAAAACGCCAGACTTTGTGATCTTAAAGGAGTGTGATAGTTGACAGGCGTGACGGCCTCATCCATCTGTATTATTCCGTGTCATTATGAAAACTTAAAGCATGGTTCTCGTCAAAACAGATCATACCCGGACTGAAGGCATCAAATCGTCTTCGGATCAATTCACTGTGAAAACTATCTGTCAGTTGACGGGCTGAACGAACATACGCTGAGAGCCTGGGAGCGTCGCTATCAGGTCGTGACTCCTAGCCGGCTGGAAAATGGGCGCAGGCTCTATAGTCCCGAAGACCTGGAACAACTCAAACTCGTCACACTACTTCTCCGCAAAGAATTTTTAATCGGTAATATGAGTTTGGAGCCCTGATCAGCGCCGTGCTGTGCGCTTACCATGGTTATCCAACCTTTTACTTCGGCCCGAACATGCCCGCGTTTGCCCTTGCCGATGCCGCTCATGCGGTCGGTGCGAACTGCATCATCGTCGGTCTTCCGACTACGCGCGTTATGAGTGAAAAGCGGCTCGAAGCCTACAGGGGCGAATTACGACTCAAAATGCCAGAAGTCGCCGATCTGTGGGTGGGTTTGCAACGAATGAAATGCTCATGGATACCAGGATCCACGTCCTTGAAGATTTGAACACCCTCGACGCTCTTCTCGGCACTATCAAAAAAACCTGAGGCTCCTTTGCTTCGGCCCCTTAAAAGTCTATGGACCCCACTCGTGATTATGGGACACTCTCAACAGAGCGTACTCGTGATGCGCGAAAGGGAGACCGTGAATGAAAATAGCAGTAGTGGGAGCCTCGGGCTTCATTGGCCGAGCCCTCATCAACCACCTTTTAACCCACTCCACTCATGAAATTATCGCGATCAGTCGCAGCAAACTTGCCTTCGATTCGCCCCGCTTTGAGTGGCGAGCCTGTGATTTGCACAATCTCCTTCAGCTCGAGCACACCCTTCAAGGGGCCGAGACCGCCGTCTATCTCATTCACTCCATGCTGCCCGGGGCGCGGCTCAATCAGGGCAGTTTCTCCGATTTTGATTTGAGTCTTGCCGACAACTTCGGACGCACAGCGCGGCTTCATGGGATACAGCGCGTAATTTATTTGAGTGGGCTCATTCCAGATCACAAGGGGCACACACTCTCCGATCATTTGAAGAGCCGCCTGGAAGTGGAAGATGTTTTACGGTCTTATGTTCCTCGGGTCACCTGTCTTCGCGCCGGTATGATTATTGGGCCGCAGGGCTCCTCTTTTACCATCGTCGTCCGCCTGGTCGAACGCTTGCATTTGATGATTTGCCCGCGCTGGACTTTGCACAAAAGCCAAGCCGTCTATCTCGACGACGTTACCCACATAATCGCTTCTTGTATCGACGCCATCCAAACCGATAGGCGGACGATTGACATCGGTGCCGAGCCCGCCATGAGTTACAAGGAGATGTTGCAGAAGACAGCGCAATTACTTGGTAAAAAAACCCTCTTTATCAGCCTGCCAATGCTTTCCATCCAACTTTCTAAACTTTGGGTACGCATCGTCTCTGGTGCTCCGAAAGACTTAGTGTATCCTTTAGTGGAGAGCCTGAGAGAACCCATGCTGGTGCGTCCGTCCCATCGCTGGCAGGAAGCCGGTTGGGCGTTCACTCCGTTTGAGACGGCGGTTCGTAAAGTGGTTCTGCAGATGCAGGCGCTTAAGGCTAAGGGTCATTTACCTCACGCGTTTCGAGTCTGGAAACTCAAGGAAAAAAGCGTGCGGTCGATTCAAAGGCTAAAGCTTCCACCTGGGCGGGATGCGGCCTGGGTTGCTGAGCAGTACGTGGATTATCTCCCGAAGATTTTCCCGCTTCTCGTGCGTGTCGTACGTGATGGTTCCCTGATTTATCTTAAAATGAGAGGGCTCCCTATCAATCTGTTGATTCTTGACCACAGCACCGAACGTTCTTCACCCGACCGCCAGCTCTTTTATGTGCGTGGTGGTCTCCTCTCTGGTGGCACGAACGCAAAAGCGCGGCTTGAATTAAGGGAAACATTGGGTGGCACTCTTTGTCTTGCAGCGGTGCATGATTTCACGCCGCGCCTTCCCTGGATCCTTTATCGCCTGACTCAAGCCGTGATCCACGCGTGGTTTATGGCTCGACTTGGGACTTATATCCAACGCCCACTCCTAGCCCCGTTGGACGAGCCGGCCGCCGAAAATCGAGCCCTCCCCCCAGCATCAAAGAGGTAACACCGTGCGACCAAACCTTGATCTTATCTGGATTCGCCAGGATCTTCGCCTTCATGATAATCCCGCCCTTTACCATGGCGGGGGCAGACCCTGTCTTCTCCTTTTCACGTGGGCCGACCTGCGCGGTGGCGAAGGCCACTACAGTCCTTTAGCTCAAGCGTGGCTTCATGCCGCCCTCAAAAGTTTCAGCTCTGACCTTGAACATCGCTACAAAGCGAAAATTATTTTCTATCCTGGTACGATGCTCGAATTCATCGATCAGGCAAAGCTGGTCGCCGATATCCGAAAGGTCCATTGGAACCACGCCTATACTCCAGTCGAGATCGAGCGTGACACGTTTTATCAGACCGCTCTCGCCGAACGCGGCATTGAAGTGGAAACCCATATAGGCAACCTCCTGGCCGAGCCGTGGGATATCCAAGGCAAGAACCACGCGTTTATCGAGCATTTTTCGCCTTTTCAGCGCCTTTATTTCGATCAGCTTTCCCATCACTCTGCCCTGGAAGTGCCGCCCCATGTGAAGGCGGAGACCGTCAAAGGACTCAATTATGGATCGCTCAAAGACTTGAAACTCGCGGTCGATCCCAAACGTTACGAGGACCTTCTTGATTATTGGGATGTCTCGGAAAAAGCCGGGCGTGATCTGCTGAAGGCCTTTGTCAAAGAGCGGCTTCAGCATTTTGATGATAGCTGCGAGATCCCCTCGGTTCAGGCAACGTCGAAACTCAGCCCGTACATCCTCTGGGGCCAGATCTCAGTGCGATCGATTTGGGATATTTGTGAAGGGCAGGGCACGGGCGAAGACGCCAAGAATTTTCTAAATCAATTGCTCTGGCGTGAGTTTGCCTATTATTCCCTTTTCCATAACCCTCAGCTCCTTCAGGAACCGTTTGCCAAGGACTTCGAACGCTTTCCCTGGCGTCAGGATCCGGACCGCTTGAACGCCTGGAAAGAGGGCCGTACGGGTTATCCCCTCATCGACGCGGGCATGAGGGAACTGAAACAGACGGGGTGGATTCATAACCGCCTTCGTCTTGTGGTCAGTTCCTTTCTCGTCAAAAATCTTGGTATCTCCTGGCAGGAAGGCGCCGCTTATTTTATGGAACACACGATCGACGCCGATCTTGCCTTGAATGCCATCAACTGGCAGCTTGTCACCGGCTGTGGCGTGGATTCCTATCCCTATACGCGTATCCTCAACCCTATCAGTCAGGGCGAGAAGTTTGATCCCGAGGGTATATACGTAAGCCATTGGTTGCCAGAATTGAGGTCGCTCCCCGAAAAATGGATTCATCATCCATGGGACGCGCCAAAGGACGTTTTGAAAAAAGCAGGCCTCGAGCTTGGGGTAAACTACCCAAATCCACTGGTCGATTTTCAGGAGTCGCGCACTTGGGCTCTCGACGCCTTTCATGCGATGAATGGCAGCGATGAGCTCTTCGGAACGGGTTGATTTCTTTTCATATTATTATTTCGAATCACGCTGCAACCCTTGGCATGTCAGGGTTTTGTAGTGATTTAGTCGGAGTGATCGCGAAGTTAAATCAAGGTGGTCAGTGATTTTACGGACCAAGGCTTGACGCTCTCCAACGCGTCAGGCAAGGTTTCAATGAGGGACCGATCATCCCGTTTCAACCCTGATCCTTAAAAGTCTTCACTTGAACCTTCCTCGTTTGCGAGGTGAGGAGCAATTTCCTTAATAATCCCGCTCGTTCTCTACGGGCGGGATTTTTCTTTATATTTTCAAGGATTTAACTGAATGCTGGAATGCCAGTCAGGTAGGCACCCACGATCAAAGAGTGAATATCGCTCGTGCCTTCATAGGTTGAAACGCTCTCAAGATTACACATGTGCCGCATCGATTTGTATTCGAGCATGATGCCGTTCGCGCCCAGGATGTCACGGCACTCGCGTGCGGTGCGCAGGGCCATCGCGACGTTTGCTTGTTTAGCCATACTGACCTGCGCAAAGTGATGATGCTTTTCGCCCTTGAGCGATCCCAGGCGCCAGGCGAGGAGCTGAGCTTGGGTGATCTCGGTTGCCATCGTCGCGAGCTTTTTCTGCACGAGCTGAAAACTAGCCAGGGGTTTATTGAATAGAATGCGGTCCTTCACATAGGCCAGCGCTTCGGAAAAGCAGGACTCCGCTGCGCCCAGCACGCCCCAGGCGATGCCGTAACGCGCTTCGGACAAACACGCGAGCGCTGATTTTAAGCCTTCGGTACCAGGCAGCAGGGCATCCTTCGGCAGTTTCACGTCGGTGAAATAAAGCTCAGATGTCACCGAGGCCCTTAGAGACATTTTGCCTTTCATCCGCCGCTTTTCTATTCCCTTTTGATCCATAGGCACTACAAAACCGCGAATCCCATCGGAAGTCTTCGCCCAAATAACCCCAACCTGCGCTAGGCTTCCGCTTGTAATCCACATCTTTGAGCCGTTCAGCAGCCAATGATCGCCTTTATCCTCAGCCCGCGTTTTCATTGCCGAGGGATCGGATCCACCATCGGCTTCCGTCAAACCAAAACACCCGATCGCTTCGCCCTTTCCAAGCTTCGGTAGCCATTCCTCTTTTTGAGCCTCACTTCCAAACGCATGGATCGGATACATCACGAGTGAACCTTGCACCGATCCAAAACTCCGAAGCCCCGAATCACAGCGTTCAAGCTCACGCATAAGAAGACCATAGGCAATGGGATCAAGCCCGGGTAGGCCGTAGCCCTGTAAATGAGCGCCTAAAATGCCAAGCTTACCGAGCTCAGGCACACACTCAATGGGGAATTCCTCCGCTTCAAAACAACCCGGTATACGCGGTTCGACCGAGCGTTTTAAAAAATCGCGGAGCGTCTCCGCACCGAGTCTTTGTTCGGGCGTCAGCATTCGTTCAAAGTCGAAAAAATCTAAGGAAGGAATTATCTGTGGCATTCATCAAATCCTTTGAGAATGAGTAATATTTGCCTAGAGAAATAGTGCTTTTTGAATCATTTGGGCGAAGGAGATATGGAAACAATTTCTCAATCTATCTTTATTCCAAATTGTTAAAAAGACTTTGTTCTCTTCATTCCTAACGTGCCTCGTTTCTGCCATCATCAATAGATACTGTCCCCGATTGCCAACAACTTGTGAGGATTTTATGGAACGTCGATCGTTTCTACGAGGCAGCTCGTTTCTAGCTGCCAGCCTCCTCCTGCCCCAAGGACTCAGTGCCCAAAGTAGGATTGTCAACAACGTCGATGCCCTTAACCTGCTCGAAGACAAACCACTCCGTTCGATCGCTTTCGGATCGTGTAACAAATCAAAGCACGATCAGAGCTACTGGTCGTTGATAGGTCGCGATCAGCCGGATCTTTGGGTCTGGATGGGCGACAACATCTATGCCGATCGTACGAGCCTCAACCAGCGCAAAAATCTTTACGATGAACTTAAAGCTCATCCTTTGTATCAGGATTTTCGGGGTAAGACACCGATAATTGGGACGTGGGATGATCATGATTTCGGCTCAAACAACAGTACTGAGCTCTACTGGAACCGCGAACAAAGTCAGGCCCTTTTCGCTGATTTCATCGATTTGCCGCAGAATGCACTCGCTCGGCAGCAGGATGGGGTATATCAGACCTTTAGTTTCGGACCTGTCGGTCAGCGCACGCAAATCATCCTACTCGATCTCCGCTACAACATGAATCGCTCCAAAGTTGAAAAAGAAATCCTCGGCGAGGCCCAGTTCCGCTGGTTTGAAGAGACACTTGCTGCAAGTACAGCGGATCTCGTCATTGTGGGCTCAAGCCTTGCCGTGACGTCCAATGTCGCGATGCTTGGTCTAGAAGGTTGGCATGAGTTTGGCGCCGATCGGCTTCGCCTCTATGATGCGCTCTCCAAAACCGACAAACCCTTACTCATTTTGTCGGGCGATCGGCATTATGGCGAAATCTATCGCACGATATTGCCCTCGGGAAAGATCATCCATGAAGCCATGGCGAGTGGCCTTACCCATGTTTCACCGATAGGGCTTCCTCATCCCGACAAAATTAGCAGCACGGTGACGAAAAAACACTACGGGCTCCTCCAGATTGATTGGTCTGGGTCAATACCGAGTGTCAACGTGCAGTTAAAGTCGGCCGAGAGGTTTGCTGTCCTGACCGAAGCGCGCACTCAGTTTTAACGCCGAGGCGCACTCTCCTGAGCTCGAGAGCGAAGTCGCACATGATAAGCAGCCAACGCCTGAAGGAGAAGAGTCTGATGCCGTGGTGCGCTTTTGGTGCCAGGGATCATGCTTGTGCTATGGGGGGTACGGTCTAACCAAAAAAGGCCGCTCGTGAGGCCGGCTTCTTTGGAGGCGGCGAGCCACGTTATGGTATCGGCACCCTGTTCGGCCGTTCGGAGCCAGGGTTTCGTGAGGATGTAGAACTTGGGCATCGCTTGGGACACACCGGGCGTATCAGCCCAGCCCGGATGCATAGATTGAACGACGATGCCATCCCCTCGCCAGCGCTCAGCCCAGACCTCCGTAATGTCGACGAGACCTCGCTTCGCACGGGCGTAGGCTTTATCCCCGTTGTAATCTTCTTTTTCAAATTCCAGGTCGTCCAATGCCAGCGCCTGGGTATACATACCACCCGACGAGACGTTGATCACGCGCGCGCCTTTTGCTTTATCGGCTGCAGCTTTTTTGAGCAGAGGATAGAGACCCTCCGTCAAAGCATAAGGCCCAAGAAGAAGGGTGGCAAAGGAGAGCTCAAGCCCCTCGGCCGTCACCGTTCTTTTGTTAAAAAGGGCTCCCGCGTTATTGATGAGAACGTGTATGGGATCCCCTCGGGCGAGCAAACGAGCCGTCAAAGCCTCAACGTCTTGCACGAGCGAAACGTCGGCGATTTCTATGCGTGGCCGTTTATAACCTTCCGCTTCCAGCGCGTCGGCGAAGACAATAGCCTTTTTTTCGTTGCGGCAGACAAAAATCAACGCGGCTCCGAGCTTTGCTAACTGCCGCGCTACCGCCGCGCCTATGCCGGACGTGGGGCCGGTGATCAAAACAATATGGTCAGACAAATCCTCCGTGATGCCGGTCCATCGATTTTTCGCATGGGCGAAGCCCGAGCGACTGAAATGCATCATGCCGGGCACGACAAGCCTATCGCTCATGCGGCTCCAAAGACTTGGCTTCCAGGTGCTGGGCTCCTGATCGAGAGCTTTTTGCAGGTAAAGGAGATCTCGTTTTAATCGAGACTTCACGAGAGGCGCACGTAGTTTTACGAGGTGGCTGACGGGCTCCTGATAGTAGATCTCGATCTGGTACTGGATGTGGCATTGCTGCTCGTCGCCCTCCAGACGTATCCTTTCAACTATGCTGAAGTTTTCCCCCTTGCCTTTAAACTCGATATAGTGCGGTTCTTCAAACGCTGTCAAATAATAATCAAGTTTTACATCGGACAGACCAAAACGCATTTCGATCGCAAAATGGGTGCCCACGCGTACCGCTCCCGGCGTGGTTTTGCTGGCTAGGATCACGCTTGGCGACCATTCCGAGGTGTGGCTGTAATCGCTGAGGTAGAGAAAGACAAAAAGCAGGGGACGCTTAAAACTCAAGCTCTGCTCGATCTGTATGCTGCTCATCAGGCTTCGTCCCTCACGTATTGGCTTTAGCACAAGGATTATAACCCGCCCTTCTTCTGAAACCCAGACTTAAGCCCTCGCCAGGGCGCTCTTTCCCTCCCCCTGACTTGCCCTAAGGGGCGGAGCGCAGGTAGGATCTTAGGGCACACATATTTGCGCGACGGTGGGCCTGAGGCCGGGAGTATGGAAGCCGATGCTAGATCCTTTGATCGCTTTTCCCTCGAATTTGGCAAATGCCTTGCTCACACGTTCGACGGCTTTCGTCATCATAGTGGAACCCGGCAATACGGCCCGGATGATGATAATGGACGTCTTGCGTTCGCTTGGTTTCGAAAAACTCAAAGGGGCTTCAAACCTTCGCGAAGCTCTGCATTATCTTGAGACGGAGCGTGTCGACTGGCTCATCACACCGCTCCTCTTTGATCGTCCACTAAATGCGCTGCAAGTCCTTAATCTTATTACCGAACAACCCGTCCTCAAAGGGGTCGCCGTCAGCCTGCTCGTCGATCATGATCGGGAGAGCGAGATGTCGGTCCTCTGCCAGGCCTTTACGCTTGGACTCCTGTCATGGCATGCACGCTCCTATGCCCGTGAAGATATGCACACAACGCTTGAGCATCTTCTGCGTCTCATGGCGAAACACGAAGGTAGGGTCGCCTTTGTTGCGGGCGACTATATCCGGCGCTTTCTCATCAAACAAAAGCTTTATCGCTCGCTAGTAGCGCTCGAAGAGGAGCTCCTTCAACTTCATCCGGGTTCGGCGCTGCAAATGCTTGCCCTCGCGGAGGCCGAACTTTTGAGTGGTCGGCTCGAACGAGGCGGCGTGCTCCTTTCCCAGGTGGTCGCTCTCGATGATTCCCTTGAAACACTCTGCGAGGAGATGAAAACTCAGTTCCATACACCAAACGGTCCAGCGCTTGTCGGAACGATTCGCAATGTGGTGGTTATCGAGCCTGATTCGGTGGTGATGGAGGCCCTCTGTGGGCTTTTGCAGAAAATTGGGGTGCCCGATCCCAAAACTTTTACGGATGGGCATAGAGCGTTTGAGTGGATCGCCGGGCACACTGCGATTGATCTCATTCTCATGGCGTGGGATCTGCCCGGTATGAACGGTGCGGTTCTTATTCAGCGTTTGAGGAAAGTTCTGAAACTTAAAACTATCGTTTTAATCGTTGCGCCGCCGCTTAAAGCTGAGGAAAAGCCTCTTTTAAAAGAGATGGGCGTCGACGACGTGTTTGAAAAACCGCTGGATACCGCTCATTTTCTGCAGAGGCTTTCAGGGATTCTGCAGCTTAAGCAATACAATACCAAACGTTCGACGGCCGAGATGAAGGTCAGGCGTCTGCTTGCGGCGCGGCGCACGACTGAGGCTATGAACCAGCTTGATGTGGTGTTGAAAGATAAGCGGGTCTCGGACAGCATCAAAAAAGAGCTGGAGGCCTCTGTCGAATTTCAAACGCATAATTATGCCAAGGCACTGGCGTTGGCGATCGACGCTCTCAAGCTTTCCAAGGGTGGGCATCAGCTGGGTTTATTGAATCTTGCGGGCCAGGCTTTTTTGAAATTAGGTCAGCTGGAGAGTGCGGTGAAATGCTTGGAGCGAGCTAAACAGCTTTCGCCCCTTAATTTTGAACGATTGTTTGCATTGGCCGAATGTTATCTGGCTTTGGGTCAGACTGAGGCAGCTGATCGGGAAGTTCGCGAAGTCCTCCGCCTCGATCCGCTTAACGCAATGGCCATTGAGATACAGGCGAAAGTTGATCTGGAATTGGGGCGTAAGATGGACCCGAGGCTCGGGCTTCCAAGCGCAGCCTTTAAACGGATTGCGATAGCCTGCAACAACCGCGGCGTGGCCCTGCTCAACGCAGGGCGAAACAGTGAAGCTAGACTTCTTTATGAACGAACCTTAAATCTTCTTCCCGAGGAGGAAGGACAAGGCGTTATTCCCTACAATCTGGCTTTAGCCTATGCGTTTGAAGGCGAGATCGATGCCGCAGCCGAGACTTTGACTCTACTCGAGGGGATGAAAGCGGCAAGCCTAGTGAGGAAAAAAAATGTTCTGCAGAAAAGGCTTGAGACCCTTTTGCACAAGGGACTCACGGAGTGGCCAAAGGATTGGCAAGGGGATCGAGACCTGGTCCCTGAGTTGGATGAGCGTGGATTTGAAGCGCCAAGGTCCAGTCGCAAAGCGAACGTCGCGCAGTGGGATGAGGTTTTGAGTCACGAAACCGTTCATAAAGGCGATATAGGGTGTTATCGTCTCTTCCAATATCTGGACCTCGACAAGTCTCAGCATTTTGAGAAGCTTGGCGAATCGATCCACTACCAGCGACGCTAGAAAATTTTCCTACAACCGAAAACTTACCATATCCAGTCAGATCGAATTTGCAGTCAGGAGTTATTCAATGAGCGCAGGGGCTTCGAGCCGTTTCAAGTTGCAATTAGCCGTGTTTTTGTCGTCTTTTTTGCTGAACCTTGCGTTTCAGGGCATGTCACCCCTTAGGGCTCAATCGGCTGAGAAGCCGTCGCCGACTCTCGCTAAAAACGAGGAGAAAGAAAAGCTGAGCCCGCTTGCGGCCGAACCGCCCTATCTTATGGAAGACGAACGAAACACGATCGATATTTTTTCGCGTATTTCAGGTCGTGTTGTCAACGTTTCGAACCTTCGCTATGCGCGCGTCGGATTTTTCTCTTTCGACGTCACAGAAGTCCCGGTAGGAACGGGCTCTGGGTTTATCTGGGATGATAATGGATATATCGTGACCAACTTTCACGTGATTCAAAATGCTGACCGCATCACCGTGTCCTTCAAAAATGGCAAAACACTTCCGGCTAAGATAGTGGGGGCGGAGCCTCGTAAGGACATCGCTGTTATCCGCGTGAAGCTTGACGGGGCTCATTCCTTCCACGAGATGCCACTCGCTGATTCCTCCAAGCTTCAGGTGGGCCAGAAAGCAGTCGCCATCGGCAGTCCGTTTGGATTGGATCAGACTCTTACCAAAGGGGTGATCTCCGCCTTGGGGCGTTCTATTCCGGGTATTGGCGGGGTTCAGATCCGAGACATGATACAGACTGATGCCTCTATTAATCCCGGCAACTCAGGAGGGCCGCTGCTCGACAGTCGAGGGTACCTTTTGGGTATGAACACGATGATATTCTCAGAATCAGGAACATCGGCAGGAATCGGATTTGCTGTTCCGTCGTCGACGATCAACCGTATCGTCACACAGATTATAAAAAACGGGCGCGTGATCCAGGTGGGGATCGGCATCGAACAGTTTGACAACAACATCAACCGCCAGTTGAATATCGAGGGCGTTATCATCCGTAGCGTGACCGAGGGTCTTGCTGCGGCGAAGGCCGGACTGCACGGCACGCATCGGACACGGAATGGCGAGATTATTTTAGGCGATGTGATTGTTGGGGTTGAAGATAAGGTGATTCGCTCATTTGACGATCTCTACAATGCTTTTGAGTCTTATCAGGTCGGAGATACGGTCCGCGTGAGTTATATGCGCGACGGCAAAAAGAAAACAGTCCCCATACAGCTTATCGATGAAAATCAACGGCTCAAAGGGCAAGGGTCCATCGTTCCCATCGAAAGATAGGAAAGGGGGGCGGAAACCCACGCGGGTAACGTGGGTTAAGTCGCTATCGCCCATATCTCTTCCATATCAATCTCTTCACAGTCGAATTCTTCAAGCATATCCGTGAGTGAGGAGCGTACGGGCGGCCTCTTCGCTGCGTGGTTGAGCTTCATCTGACTTTCCTCGAGAGTGCGACTGCCTTTTTTGGAGTTACATGAGACACAGCAGCATACCGTGTTTTCCCAGGTGTCAGAGCCACCCTTGCTACGCGGAATGATGTGATCGATGGTTGCATGTTTTTCGCTCAGCTTTTTGCTGCAGTATTGGCAGACGTATTTATCTCGTTTGAAGACGTTCTGCCGTGAATAACAGATGCCTCCCGCTGCCATGGAGAAGTTTTTTATGTAACGTTTGAGTTTGATAATCTGGGGAAGTTGAAAAGACCGGCTAACAGAGCGGATGAATCGGTTGTGGGATTTTACGAGTTCGGCTTTTTCAGTGAGCAGTAGTATCATGGCCTTTTGCCAGCTGACTACCCTAACAGGCTCATAGCCCGCATTTAAAACGAGTGTCCTCATGCTTACGCTTACCTCACGCTCTTCAGCCCTTGATAAGAAAACCAGCACCAGCGCGGCTCATCCCAACTTCAGCAGAAACTTACCTAAAGGCGGAGTTCTGTTCGAAATCTAAGGTCCATTGATCTCTACTCCCATACTATCACTCCCTTGAAGAATTCGGGGAGCATAAAATTAGAGTAAATGAAATCAATTGCTTAGCGGCTTGCAGCAACCCATGCTCTGCCGCCATAATACTTATCGGCAGGGTAGAGAAAATGCTTTACGAATATCGAGATTTAGGCTAAATCTGGTGCGTTTTCTTCCAGTCGGAGCAGCTGAAACAGTGCGCTCATCATAAACTTCGGTTTAAACGTCAACCTGGAAGAGGCAGTATGAAAAAGGGATAGAAATTTTCTATCCCTTTTTTTTATTGTCGATTTAATACACGAGGAAACTTAGCTGTTAACGGCGGCAGGACTTTCGGTATTCCCACCCAAAACATGATCATTAAAATAATCATCTTCGATGTCTATCTGAGCTTTCAGTTGAGTGGTGACGGGGCCCCATTTATTGGTGAAGCGGTCAGCAGCTATACGGAACTTCTCGTCATGCTCTGCATCTTTGATGACAGCATAAGCGATCGCTGCGATCGACTTCATCTCGGTTGCCTTGCCGGCATGGAGAAGGGCAGGGGAGAGGTTGTCGAAACGAATAAGGTCCGGTCCAAGCAATTTGACGATCTTTAGAAGGTCAGCTGGCTTATCGAGGGATACTTTTGTTTTGACGCGTGTTTTAAGAAGCTTGGCGAAGATCGAGACGATACCGAGGTTGAACGTCTGGCGAATCTTGAAATAACGTCGCATAAGAGGGTCTTTTTCCGCCAAGGACGCGATGCGTGTCCCAAGGGTGTTTTCAACGAACTCTTTAGGATGAGTCATGATGTCTTTGACGGTGTCTTTGATAACCATCAGAGCCTGGATTTCCGACGTTCCTTCGTAAATGCTTAGGATCAGCGACTCACGGAGGAGCCACTCAGCTGTGTACTCCGTTGTGAAGCCGTAACCGCCATGGATTTGGACAGCATTGCGGGCAAAGACATAGGAACGCTCTCCGCCCCACCATTTCACGAGAGGGGTCCACTCGCGCAGTTTGGTTTTGTAATAACGCATTTTTCTCGAGATTTCGTCGCGTTTTTCTTGCGGGAGAGTTTTCTCCTGGAGTCGACGATCCCCGAGGGTGATGAGCGAAGCGTAGTGAGCGGCGCGGTAACAAAGGCTACGATAAGCGCGGAGCTCGGTGTCCATATCGTGGAGACGTTCTGCAATCATCTCATGCTTAGCGATAGGCTTGCCCCATGACTCACGCTGCTGAGCGTAGTTATAAGAAAGGCGATACGAGGCTTCCATAAGGCCGAGCGATTGGAAACCAACCGCAAGGCGTGCTTCGTTCATTAAATGAGCCATGTATTTGAAGCCTTCGCCGTCTTTACCGATGAGGTAAGCGACCGATTCATCAAACTTCAGGGCGCAGGTGGCTGAACCATGAAGACCAGGCTTTTCTTCGATTTTGCTGACTTCAAAGTTGAATTTGCCATTGACGCGGCGTGGGACGAGATAGAGGTTGAGCGTCTTGAGGCTACCCGAACCCTTACGGTTGTGGGCCAGCACGAGGCTAAGGTTACCGCAGCCGTTTGAGATGAACTGTTTGTTACCCGACAGGCGCCAGGTGCCATCGGCCTGTGGCTCTGCGTAGGAACGCATGCCCGCGAGGTCGGATCCAATATCGGGTTCTGTCAGAGACATGGAGCCTGAATATTCGCCTGTCGCGATTTTAGGGATCCACTCTTCTTTCAATTCCTGCGAACCAAAAAGGTCGATGATGTTAGCGATAGAACCGTACCAGCAAACGCTGAGTGCTGTCGAAGGACACGCACGATAAATCATTTCGAAAGCTGTCAATTCAAATGACAAAGGTGCTTCGAGCCCACCGAACTCCGTGCGGATCGACATAGCCGGTCCACCGATTTCTGAGAAAATACGGAGGTTTTCTTTGATGGTCGGGGGGAAAATGACTTCGCCGTCAACCAATTTGAGGTCTTCTTTTGCTACCTTTTGCGCATTGGAATCCAAAGTCGAGCCAGTGTACTCACCGACGACTTCCAAGATGTCGAACCACTGTTTCTGAAATTCCTCGACGGTCGTTACACCGATAGCGGCTTTCTCGTCGTCAGACATCCAGTCGAAAAGCTGAGTCATACGCTTGTTACTGAGATGGAAACTCATGTCTGTATTGTCGGTGAAAAAGTTCTGCTTGTTCTTCATAGCTAACCTCTATAGTCCGTCGCGTGTCACCTTTGTAACAGTAGCCCTCCACAGTAGACCTTGACAAGCCGAAAATCAATGAAACTTCTTAGCTTACACGCGACTGCCGCAGGTCCTCTCGAACCCAATCATAATCCTTCTTCTTCAAGCCCCTGGCTCGAGCGTACACTTGCTCGGTCTGAAAGCGGGAGAGGCCGTGGGTTTCAGAGGAGGATTACGTCGTTACGCACGAGACTAAAAATCCGAGTACCGACGAACAAGCGCGCATCTGTCGGCCGAAGTTCGTTCTGGAAAAACTCTGACAAAATTGCAGACCCTAACCAACTGTTTATCGGAGTGCTCCTTTACTTTGTTTAGTGTTTTCCCTAGACTGTCTTTTCAGTCACCCTTGTCCGTGAGGTAATTCATGACCCCGAAATTCCCAATGAGGGTTTTGTTCCCTTCATTTGCTTCTTTTTTGATGATGTTTTTCCTTATGAGCTGCGGTAGCAGTTCAAGTTCCGATACACCCGGCGCAGCCTCATCCTGTTCGAGTCAGGCCACCGTTGCTTCGGCTTCTTATAACGAACTGTGGACAACTGTGTTCGCACCTCAGTGCGGTGCATGTCATGGTCCAGGGACTAACAGTGGCACCGTGGGTGGCCCTGACATGAGAACAGCCGACACTTTCTATACGGGTTTGGTTGGTAAAAAAGGCTCGGATTATTCCACCTGGTCAACCTTTGCCAAAAACCGTGAGAGTTGTCTGGGGCTTAATCTCATAGCCACCGGCGCGCCCGAACAATCGCTCGTTGTGGGTGTTCTGGCTTCAACCACGACGTTGCCGGGTGACTGCACTGTTAAAAGCCATATCGATGTCCCCCAAAGCGTTTGCATCACAGCTCCGAACCTCGCCAAGCTCAAAGAATGGATCACAGCAGGCGCATCGCGCTAATACCCAAAACCTCATACGGAGATGGAATGCTAGGGCAGAAGAGATGGCTTCGGATATTCCTTGGATCTGTGGCGGGGCTTATTGGTCTCGCCCTCGTTTCACTCCTCGCGGTTTACTTCGTCCTGAAATCACCGGCAATGCAGCAGGAAATTATTGGCTCGCTTAAAGAGCCTTTGGCGAAGCAGGGGGTGGATCTTGAGGTGAAGTCGCTTGCCATCGACCTCTTAGCCGGTGTGCACTTTGAAGGCCTCACTGTGCATATCAAGCGTGAGCCCCTCGTCGTCGGGACCGCAACGATTGATGAACTCAAGTTGGGTTATGCGATCTGGCCTCTCCTTTCAAAAAGGCTGGTCGTACGAGAAGCTCAACTCCTTGGAGTGAAAGGTGATTTTACGGTGAACCTTCCTGCGTCCGAGCCTCAGCCGCCGCCCGACCCGGAAGCCCTTACGAAAGTGCTCGATATACTTCGGCACCTGCCGATCACGCTCGACCTGCCTGCCTTTGGGATGGAAAGGGTCAACCTTCACCTCAAACTTACGCAAGGGGCGATGGCTGTGGACGTGAGGCTCAATGAAATGAATCTCAGAGCCGCGCTTGCACTTGAAAAAGGCACATCCGCGCTGAAGCTCGATGCCGAAATTCCTCTTGTTATTGATTTTTCCCAGGGTGAATCGATGACATTCACAAGTCGACTCCGGCTCGAACCCCACCTTAGCTTTGAGTCGAGCTTGATCGATCAAGACTTCGCTTGGCACCTCAAAACTGCCAACGCCCAAATCGCCTTGGACGAAATGCATTTTGCCCAGAATGGTTTTCAACGCATGGTCGACATCAAAAGCCTTGCAGTGGCAGCCGATATTCGTCTGGACTACACAGGCCATATCCCGAAGCAAGCGGTGCAGATAAACGATGTGTTATTTCCATTAGTCGCAAAAGGAAAGGTCGATATCAAGGCGACGCCTCTGAGCTTTGTCGATGCGGCTTCCAAAACGCAGGGGAACCTAAGCCTCAGCACCGGGCTCGATTTTGAAGCGACACTGCCCCCAGACTTCAAAAGGCCGGAAGACGTCAACTGGAGTTTGAATAACAAACTCCAGCTCGAGGCGATTCAACTCTGGCAGGCGAAACAAAAACTTGTTTCGGCACCGCATGTTGAGCTTGTTTTTGAAGGAAAAGGTGAAAAGGGCAAAGGCGATGTAACAATCGACTTAAACGCCCCGAAGATTGACCTCAAGGCTTTGAGTTCGGCTTTGACTCTTAACATGAATACCCATGCAGCGATCGATTTGCCTGGGCATGGGCTTGATCTGACAACTCGTCTCAATGTAAACAACAAGCCTACGTTGACTCTAAAAGCCAAAGCTAGAGATCAAAATAACACACTCGATGGAACGATAGCCCTTCAACTCACATCGGATCCAGCCTGGCGATCCCTGCACAAATCCATCGGTCAGCTCGATCAGATCGGGTGGCCTGCTGCGGTACTCAACGACACTTTCAAAGTGATTCACTCCGAACCATTGAAACATACGAAAGACTGGAACAAACTCACCATAACCAATTCGCTAAAAATAGATGTTTTACAGACCAATGGCGCAGACAAAGCCTTGGTTGCTTTTCGGAAAGTTCACATCGAAAACGAAGTCAGCACGTTAGAGAAAAAGGCCAAAGGAACTCTTGTGATCGATGTTGAACAACTTAAACACAGAACTTTATTGAAGGCAGTTCACGTCCAACAAACTCTCACCTTCGCCGTCGATTTTGTGAACTACCTCACGGCTCAATTGAAGGGGGTGACCACGCTTGATAGCAAGAACCTGCTGGAGCTATCGGTTCTTGCGAAAGAGAGTCCCAAACATCTGAAAATCGTAGAAAAGATAACGGCTCATGTGGATCCCGGGCTGAAGGCTTACGTTTCTGGCCTTCCGATCCTCGATGATCTTGGTGTTTTAACGCTCGAAACCGACGACGACGTTGACCTTTTGCTTCCGGCCCAGCGTTTGTCTCAGGTGAAAACATGGGATCCAGCCCATATCGAGGCCGCCGTGAAGCTCTCCGAGACGCTTACGCAAAACGGTCACAAAACGAAATATAAACTCACTAAGCCGCTAACTGTTAAGACTTTGGCCAAACTGGCAAAAGCTCAGCTGACCCTGACAACTCATGTCGCAGCGCCTGCCATTGAAGCTCAAGATCTTGCAACACTTCAAAACCTCGATACCAAGCTGGGGTTGAGCGTTAATAATATTGAGTCTCAGGACAGGGTCGATTTTGATCTCGTTACAACCATCAAAAACGTAAAACCTCTGATGGCCAGTGCCGCCAGTGTCCAGGATGTTGTGCAAAACGTAATGGTGAAGCTCAAGGCCCAAGTCCTGCAAAAAGATAGGTTTCACGTCGATGCTCTGACCGCGACTGTAGACGGTGCTCTTTTAGCGTTTAATGGTAAAGGTGATCTGGCTTTGAGTTCGGGCCGAGGCGGTTTCACTGGGCTTCTCAAAAGCACGCTGCCACCGGGACGAACGATTGCCGGTTTGCAAGGAACAGGGGGATTTCAAGTGCCCTTTACGCTGACTCTTTACGATAAAAAAGTTTTGGCCATTCAATCAGAACCGCGATTTGACAAACTTTCGTTTACTTATGGCGATATTCAAGTCGAGGGCATGGATGGCCGCGTGAGCCTTGCGGAAGAACTCAATATCGACGAAAAAGGCCGTGTTGGTTTCCTTTATCTCAACACGCAAAACCCGTTTACCCGCGTTGATTTTGAAAATATCGATCCTTACCTCGATACGCGCCTCAGTCTTAAAATCAATAAGGTTCGGTTCAAACATATTATTGCAGGCCCACTCCTTACGAATTTTGAATTACGGCAGAACCTCGTTCTCTTAAACGATATGAAGGCCAATCTTCTTAATGGGAGTGCTCTGGGCCGAATGTTCATCGATTTGCATCCCGAGCGACTTCAGCTCGGTTTCCTGGGACGATTTTCCAACCTCCAGCTCGAGCTCCTAAAAGAACCGGGACGACGCAGAAAAATTAAAGACGAGTTGAGCGGACGAGCTGCGACTAATTTCGACATAAGGAAACGGCTTGCCACAGGCCGTATCGATGTGACGACAATCGGTCGGAACCAGCTCCTATCGATGCTTGATGTGTTGGACCCGCAGTATAAAGACACGCAGATGATGGCCGCACGTAGGGCCCTGCAGTTATCTTATCCTCGTCTCGTTTCCCTTTCGATGGAGCAGGGTCTTATGGATCTTAGGATAGGCCTTGGAGGAGCGCTCAGCACCGACATCGCAATTCGTTCAATTCCTCTCACTGCTTTCATCAACGCCAATGCTGGCGAGCAACTCTTGACACTTGAGAAGTTTCTTCAAACCGGAGGCCAATGATGCGTTATCTTTCTTTCGTGCTAATCTCTTTTTTGGCTGAAATGTTAACGGGTTGTGTACCGGACATTTACCTTATCGACAGACAGACTGTCCTCGAGGTCGAGGCAAGTGGGCAGTGGCCGGAACTTGATCAAAAGTACAGAGACGCGGCTCTCAAACCCGGACCTTCGGCATTAGAAAAGACGCGCGACAATGTCGGCGATCGTCAGATCTTCTCGATGACGCATGATGATAAAGTTGCCAAGTGAAGGAAAGGTGAGTTATGAACCAACGTTTTGTACCTTATGGGCTGTCCAAGGGACTCTGGGCACTGTTTATGGCCCTCGGTTTAAATCCACTCGCGTTGGCTCTTGTTAAGGCGGAGGCTCTTTTGCCCCTGAAGCGCATGACAGTGGGACCTTACGACAATTTTCAAGCCACCGTCGACGAGGCTGAGACCTACCTTTATTATACCCGAAGCGAAAATCTTTCTTCGCAGGTCATGAGGCTCAATCTGAAGTCGGGCCTTACGGAAACTATAACTAAAGGCGATGCTGATGCAAAAACGCCAGCGCTTAGCCCAGACGGGAAAACGCTCGCGATTACATACTTCAAGGACGATGCAAAAGGGGACATTTGTCTCATTCATGGCACCGATAAAGATATCGAGTGTCTTACCAAACACGGAGTTGTGGATCATTCGCCGGTCTGGTTAGGCAATGATCGCCTCGCTTACATTTCATCAGATGACAGTGGGCGTTCGTCGCAGCTCAAGGTTTATGACGCGCACAAAAAATCCGTCGAAGTCATCTATAAGGGCGAACTGTACGCTCCGGACCTATCACCCGATGGGAAAACCCTGGTTTTTAAAGGTCGTAAAAACGAGTTGGTTCTTTATGATCTCAATGCACGCAAGATCATCCGCACACTGCTTGTGGATCTGCCAGGGCTCACCGGACCATCCCGCTTTTCCGCCGATGGTCGTTACCTCTATTTTGCCCAGTATATGCTTGATTCCAATAAGGATCTGGTGATTGACGGGCGTGATGCGGCTGCCATTTACCGTTACGATGTTTCGGGCACGACGACAAGTCAGCCTGTGCAGATCACCTCTCTTGATCAGAACTGTTCGTTTCCTTATCCCTCTAAAAACTTTCTTTATATGACCTGTGCTTTTGAAGGCGCGCTTGATATTTATCGCGGGCCACTCAGTGGTACGGTTCCCAAAGACTGGACTTTTGAGGACTTGACGGAGGCTCATCAGGATGCACGCTCCTACTCGGATCGCATACTTTATCTGAATCACCAGCACGCCCGACTTTTTAAGATGACCGATGACGAATACGAACAGAGGTTGATGCAGAATTTTGTTTTAGCTGGCGACTATCTCCCTGCGCTTTATTACATGGATAAAATCAGCGTTCGTAACCCGAAAGTTCAGACCTGGAAAGCGTGGCAGATACTATTGAATTCTTATGCACGCTGGGAAGTGCTGCCGCAAAAGAAAAACCTAGGCGCTTTTGCCGAGTTTATCCGTGACGAGCGCAAATCACTAAGCCTTCTCAATCCTTCGCCCGAAGTTTCTCTCGTGGATGCTTACCTGGACTTTTTCTCAAACCAGTTCGCAACGGGGGCTGCCAAGGTCCAAAAACTTCAGTTTCAAGACGATCTCAGTCTATTTTTGCAGGTCCGCTTAGCTAAACTCAGCCTGAAAGGCGAATACTCGATATTTCTTGAGAATCGCGTCCTGGCCGTGGATGCTACCGAAGAAAACCGTATGTATTTCCTTAGTCTTTGGCTTAGCGAACTGCCTTCGGGGCCGGACAAGGTGGCTCGCATCGAAGCGCTGAAACCCAAAGTCTCTGCCTCGGAGATTGATCTCCTTGATAATGAATTAGATCTTTATCATCTGGTTCAAAGCACCGACAATCAATCGATGCTGAAAAACTATCGGGCGATCGTCAATCGAGTGAAAAAAGACAAAGATAGTTATTTTTCAATGCGTCTTCTGTTTAATCGAGCCATCATTGTCCTTTATCAAAACAAACGCAGTCGTGATATGGCTGACATCGTGAGTCTCTGGTTGAGCTACCTCAAACGCACGTCAAAAGAATTTCCCTATGCAGTCGAAGCGATGAGGCAGAATAGTCTCGATCTCGCCTATCAGTTTTTCCATGCAACGACGTCTGACAAGAATTTCACGGACGGAGCCTTTTTTGATTCGATCCGTATCAGTGATGATCTGGAATCGCACTTTCAGTATGCTGTCCTGAATTTTGAAAAGTGGCCGGAGCTCACCAAAAACTATAATCAGATGATCGCTCAGGGGCTGATCAAACCCGAAAGCAGAACCTTTGTTGAAACGGTCCGAAAAATAGTAAAACCAGGGCAGAAGCTCGACGCGAATGCTTATGAAGAGGCTGCCAAAGACATTGAAAAGATTGACGATTCCCACGTAGGTGTGGGTGTCAAATACCTCTTCCTTGGGTATCTCTATCATCGCCAGTTGGAATTCAGCCTCAAAGGTTTTAAATACGATCCTGATCTTGCTGAGAAAACGCATAAAGCCTATCTCTTCGCAATCGATGCTGCCTTAAAAAACGATAGGATACAGGCGGCTGCATTGCAGAATCTCGGCGTACTCCATTTGGAAATACGGAATTATACGTTAGCATCGGAATTCCTGACGCAAAGGCACAATATAGCCTATCTCTCCACAGAGGAAGAACTCGCCGTTTTGTGGCTCAAAGCCAAGGCTATGTACCTAAGTTATAGGAGTGGCGACGCCTATCAGACTATGAAGGAGGCGCTCGCTCTAAAGCCAACAGCGCCTATATCTATTCTCAAACCATTTCAAGAGAAGGCTGCGTTTTATGCTTGGAACGCTGGGGATGCCGAGGCAGCAAATACTCTCTTCTCAGCCATGCCTCCTGAAAACTTGACGCCAAGCATTCGGCTGGGATACGCCCACACTCTCTTCGCATTAAATAGGCCCATGGAGGCACTGTCTCAGCTGAAAGCCGTCGTTGCAGCTGATAGCCGCACGGCCAAGGTCCAGGATGCGCCTGCTCCCAGTCTTGTGGTTCAGCCCCTCAAGCTTCGGTTTGTTGCCCTCGGCCTGATGGCCCAAGGCACTGGGATCCCCACCGAGGAACGAATAAAGGCTCTGGAAGAACGCCTAAGTCTGTATCCAAAAATAATAGATAACGCGAAGATCTTTCATTTTCAGAAGGAAACTCTGAGTGACCAGGCTGTTAAAGAATGGCAGGACCTCGCCAATCTCTATTTGGCATCGGGGCAAAAAGAAAAGGCCCGATCTTCTCTAAACACTTCGCTCGAAAGAGCAGGGCAGCATGGGGAGGATTTTGGTTATCTCAACAGCACGCTCATCAACGCCCTGAAGAATGCATGGATCAATTCACAGGTTCTGCCGGCTGACGCAAAAAAAACTCACGAACTTGTCGATCATGTTGATAAGGAATTTAACGCGCAGAAGGAATTCACGGCGCTTGTCACGCAGAAATGGGCGGAGCTTAAGCTCATTCAATCCGCCTTTCTCGATAAAAACTATCCGCAAGGGGGCGACTTAGTCTTTCGGTCTAAAGCCGTTGAGAATCTCAAGGCCGATAAACCTGAGATTTATACCAGCCTAAAGACCTATAGGGAGCAAGTCGCACAGGACGCGCACTAATGGTAAGCTAAGCTAAGAATTTGACGAAAAAATACCCGTACCGCGTTTGTTCGCAGTGCGGGTATTTTGCAAGCGGAATATTAACGTTTGTTGGAGCTGGATAAAGGTTGATGTTGATGTTGATGCTGAGTCGATGGTTTTGCCATCTCAACCTGCTCCAGGATCCAATGCAAAGCATCCGCTGCCGGGCCGCTGGGAGCTGCTGGTGGGGGAGGTGGACTTGGTGCAGGGGTAGTGCCACCGCCTAAACCTGAATGTTGTCCCGAAAAAGCCGCTGTCGGACAAAGAAAGAAGAGTATCCAAAGGAGTTTTTTCATAGCATTCATTCTTTATGTAAAAAGCTGGAGATGTAACTCAACATCACAACGTTAGTGCCGCGTTCGCGGCTGAATATTTTCTGCAGATCCTCTTCGAACTCATTGATCCGACGCGCGAGTTGGACAACTCCCGCATCATTAAGACCTTCGGTATGCAGCTGAGCACACACCGCATGGTCCCCTAATTGTTTGACATCGAAGAGGTCGACAGTATGTTTGATCTGTTCGAGTATCAAGCGAGAATCGATAACTGTGAAGTTCTCATATCTAAAGTAGAGTCTTGCCTCTTTTTCGAAAATTGCGTCCATTTCGATGAGTTTATCGAGCTTGCTCGTACCATAGTCACCATATTTCTTTTCTATGATGGCGCGCGTCGTGCCCTGAGCGCTGGCAAGGGTGATAATTGCGAAACTGATGCGATCACGTAGTTCTTCATGAATGTCAGCTGTGGGTATTTGACTGTCCAGACCTTTGACAAGCTTCGATACCCAGGACCCAACGGAGCTAAAATGGGTATTTAAAAATCCGAGTGCGCTTTCACCGGGCGCAACAACGCTTAAGAGTGAAAGCACCGTCTCGAGAGTCGGACTGTTTTCCTGTTGGTAAACGCGACGAAGAGTGGGGTAAGGCACCCCGGATTGACGAGAAAGAAGCGAAAGATTGCGGGTGCTCCTGTCCTTTAACCAATCATCAACCAAGATCTTCAAGTCTTTAAGCATAACCGTCCCCAGTTTGTATCTCTAAGTCTCTTTAGCAGTTTCAAACTCAGTCACAGCTGCGATTACAATTCACCATAAATGAATTCAAAACAATTGGCCAGCTGTCCGATTAAGAATTTATCATTTTTATAATTTGGACAACTATAGGCTGAAATATCAGCCCAAAACGCACAAAAGCACCTCCTTTTTAGGAGGTGCTTTATGTACGGTAAATTAGCGTGCTTGGCTGGGGTCGCTATTGAGGTCTTCGTAAACCTCGGGGTCGGAAATGGTTGATTTATAGGTGCTTAAGCGTAGAGCTTCCGATGCATTCTTTTTGATTTCGGTGTGAGCAACCGCCCCTTTTTTTGCAGCTACGTTAAACGTAATATTCTGAACCATGAAAAAATCGTGACTTTTAAACTTACGTTTTATACCCGTTAAGTTGATCGTTCCCTTATGCTCCGAGAGGATATCCGCAAATTCAGGTCCACTCACAACCGCCTGGATGATATGTCCACTTGCGTCTGTGCCACGAACCACACAACGAACCTTGCAGTCAGCAAGGCCTTCTTTTTGATAGGAAGCGTTATTAAGGGTGACAAACTTCGTCTTTTCATTCGGTCCTGATTCTGCCATGAGCGTAGCATCGCTGCGTGCGGCGAAATCCTGAGCGCTTAGCGTCGCGTCAGTTTCTGTCAACGAAACCTCGATCATTTTAGGAGTCGCGACTTTGCCGGACGTTGAATTTAAGGGATGCGAAGCGACTTTAGTCTGTTTGGTTTTTTCGAGTATATGTTTTGTTTTGTTGTGTGTAACCGCAACGGATTTAGGAAGAACCCTCATAAGAGATTTGGGCGGAATTTTCGCAGAAGGGTGAGGGGGCTCTTTATCAGGAACATAGGCTGGTTCGACTTGAAGGACTGGCGGTTTCTCTATGTTTGCCACAGTGAGCTCAGAATTAACGGCGGCTGGGGATTCGTCTACTTCATTCATATCCGGAGCAACCCTTGCTGCCAGGCTCATTGGCGGCTGATCTTTTAGCCATTCCCGCGCCGATGGGATGATCAAGCCAAGTGCCAAACCAGTCAGAAGCATGCCGCATATTAAATCAAAGCGTGAGACAGGGGCTTTGGGTGTGACCTTGCCGTCGAGCTGGTCCTGATATTTAAACTCTTTTAGTTTTTTCATCGGTTCCTCCAAGGCCCTCAGGTGGGGCTACAGAGGGGATCGGCAGGGCTAGGGTGAACCTTAAGGATAATTTAGATTGTCAGTCATATCGGAATGTTGCCGATTGGTTTGAATTCCAACCCCATAAGCTCCGCTCTCAGAATCCGCATCTTAACATCGTGAAAGGCACGGCTCTCGGGCTCGGCGTCTGCTTCAAGTAGGAGGCGAAGGACTTCGGCTTGACGGTAATTGAGCTTGAACACGTCACAGACCGGCGCCCAGTATTTGGTATTGAGGCGGCGTTTGCCATTCATGACAAAAGCTAAATAACCTTTGGAGGGAATGCCTGTGCGTTTGCAGAGAAAGGAAAAGGAGACCTTTCTGTGCTGGCTTTTATAGAGCTGATAGAGGCTTCTAAGGGTGGCGCCCGAGGTGTTTGTTTCTAAAAGAATTCGATTGATTGCATGCTCATTGACAGCGTTAGTCATTGTCTGGCTCCTGGTAAGCGCCTTTGAATAAGGGCACGGCTAGGACATCGGTTTTTGCAATTTATTGCAGAGCTAACGACAGAAAGGCCTGGGGGCCGTTATAATGGAGGTGAAACCACGCGCTTAAATTTGTGACTACTGGTGTAAGTCCTTAATAGGGCTACAGAAGGAATGTTTTGTGAAACGATCTTTAGGGCTTTCACTCGGTATGGCTGCCACTCTTGGTGCTTGTGCAAAACCCCCTGTTTCCCCCAAGTTTTTGCAAGCGAGTGGCAATGATTTACCTCAATCGCAAACGGTTGACCCTGGTGACGGACCATCCGGTCCGAATACAGCTAATGTGGGAAGTAGCCCCACCTTGGGCACCGCACCCGGTTCAACTCCAGGTCCGACTTCCTCGGTAGGGCCAGCGCCCGGTACCAACCCCGGTCCAAACACAATTCCTCCGGTCAGCGGAAAGCCGGGCGGTGTGATAGGTGCTTACTTCGTAGAATGGGGCGTTTATGGTCGCACCTACGAAATCGACAATATTCCATGGAACAAAATCAATCACCTCATCTACGCGTTTGTTCCAATCTGCGGCAACCAGGATAGCCTTAAAGCAGCTAACCCAACGGGTTGGGATACCTTGCAAAAGGAGTGTGTTGGGAAACAAAAGTTCGACATCACTATCCACGATACATTCGCGGCTCTTGCAGCTCCTCACAATACCTATGCAAAGCTCGCCGCACAGAAAAAACTCTTTCCCAATGTCAAAATCCTGCCGTCGATTGGCGGATGGACCCTTTCCGATGGCTTTTTTGAAATGGCTTCGACGCCTACAAACCGTGCAATTTTCATTAAATCCTGCATTAAATTTTTGCAGACCTACGATTTTTTTGATGGAATCGATATCGATTGGGAATATCCAGGCGGTAAAGGGGCCAGCGCGACCTTGGGATCGGCTGCTGATAAGGCAAACCACCTTGCTCTCATGACCGAACTCCGTGCTGCCCTCGATACCCTTGGCGCTGCGAAAAAACGCGCCTACATGATTACTTCAGCTGTGGGAGCGGGCCCAGCTAACATCGGCAACGTCGACTACAAAAGCCTCTATGCAAATCCAAGCCATCCCTTGATCGATCTTATTTTTGCTATGACATACGATTATTATGGGGCCTGGAGCGGGCTCCGCTCGCATCAGGCTGCCCTTTATCCCAGGGACGTTGCTTTGAGCCCTGGCTTCAGTGCTTCGGAAACGATGAGCAATATGATGACCGCCGGCGTACCGGCTTCGCATTTGGTGATGGGCGTTGCGTCCTACGGCCGTGCGTGGCAAGGCGTGACGTCACCGACGCCACTCAGCAGCTCCCTCTCTGATCTCAGCGGCACCGCTTTCGCCATGGAAACGGGGATGTGGGAGGCAGGGATCTTGGACTACAAATTTATCGTCACGAAATTTAAAGGGGCCACTGGCTGGACGAACACCTACGATAAAAAGGCCAAGGCTCCCTATCTTTGGTCGGCCTCCCTTAAAAAACTCATAAGCTATGAGGACACCTGCTCGGTACAGGCAAAAGTCGACTATGCAGCTGAAAAAGGTCTAGCCGGCACCTTCATGTGGGAACTCGATTCCGACAATGGTGATCTTATGAACGTGATGAGCGGCGCCAAAGCAACAGGCTGCGAATAAGGTTCGATGCGATGATCCATGACGAGCGCAGCAAGGATACGGGTATGACACGCAGTTCGCCTGAGCAGGTCAGTAGTGCGACAACGATAGCCACCCATGAGGTTATCTCGGATCTTATCCGCGCAAAATCGGCCATGGAAACGTTGGTGCACGAAATGCATGATCTCACCTGTCTTGTGACCTGCGCTGGTCGCATTTTGTGGGGAAACCGAAGTGCTGCCGTATGGCTAGGTGTTGATCATGATCTTTTACATGAGAGTTCGCTTGCGCCTCTCTTCAGTGAGACCGATTGGGCAGCCTTCCTTGAGAGACTTCAAAGCCTGACAGCGCAGAGTGCTTTTGTCGAATTTCATAGCAGATTCACATCTGAGGGTAAATCCCGCGATGTCCTATGGAACGTCCGGCCTTTCAAAGCCGTGAGTGATAGAAGGGGGCTTCTCCTCCATGTGGTCGGCCGTGATATAACTGACGTCCTCCGCGAGCGTACTGAGAAAACGAAACTGGAATCGGAGTTGGAAACGGCACAATTCATGCAATTTGCCTTTTTTCCTCCCACGCACATAGTGTCCGAAACGGTTGAAATCTGTTCTTACTATCGGGCAGCCGACCAATGCTCGGGCGATTGGTGGGGGTATTTTGATCTTGGCAATCGGCGCGAGCTGGTATGCATCGCTGATGTCACGGGACACGGGGCAGCCTCGGCTCTGGTGACGGCAATGACGCAAGCTTCTTGTTTAGCCTTTGTTCGACAGCATGGAAAAGCCGCTGTCGTCTCGCCAGCATTGCTCATTCACGAGATAAACGACGTCGTCTATAAGACTTTCAAAGGCGATATTTATATGACGTTTTTTGCGCTTGTCTTTGATCATGGCGCGAAGACCTGTGTTTTCAGTAACGCGGCCCATAATTTCCCGCTCTCGCTCCGGATTGGTCGCGACAAGGGTAAACACGCCGAGGCTTTGTTTATCCAAGGGAATCCCGTTGGTCATTCGAGCGAGTCGATTTACATGGAAACGCAGAGAGCCATCCACAAGGGCGACCGCTTCATCCTTTATACCGATGGTATTACCGAGTGCCGTAACCCCGAGAAAAAGATGTATGGGATGGGGAATTTTCGGCGATCCATCCTTAAACATGCAGAAAAAATGCCTCTCACGTGCTTTCGGGATGCCCTTATAGACGATGCCCAGGCCTTTTTTCAAGGTCAGCCTCTCGCTGATGACCTCACTCTTGCCACGCTCGACATCCTTTGATCTTATAAAATCTCGAGAGACCCGGCGGCTTTGTCTTCTTTTTCCTCGAAACTAAAGGCGAGCAGCCACGTTTCATCTAAAAAATCGACAGCTACGGAACAGGTGAATTGAAAATCCTTACCGCAGACGATCCAGTAGTCAAGAAATGTCGACGGTCGAACGACGTCTGACGCTATCAACTCATCAAATCCGCTCGTGGCCAGAGGTAATGAGATTCCCGCTGCGATGGAGCGCAGATGAAGTTCCTTTTTGAGGCCGCCTGCGACGAGATTGCTATATTCCATAAAAAGATCTTGAGTCGATTCAAGCACCCGGGCTAGCGTTCTTGCATCGGAGCCTTTTTGAGTAAGTGCCTGAGTCTCGCTCAATGTGAAATGGGATTTAAAGGTAATGCGCAATTCGCGTGATGCAATTTGAATCACAGTGAGATGGGACCCATAGACAAAATCACCGGGATTGGGATGATCTTTAACGAGGATCGACGAGCGCTGTGTGATAGCTCCAAAACGTTCTTTGGAAAGATGCTGTAAAAGCTCGTATAGCCCTCGGCTCTTGTTTCGGAGAAGGGGCGCGACAAGAATGTGTGGAGCGGAATCCTTGGCAGTCATGATGGTCTCATCTCCACAATAAGTTGGGCCAGTGGTCAGACTCATTTTAACACAGCTGGTTTCCTTTCGAAGAATGTCCTGGGTCTCGCGACTCATCCTGGATTTACGAAAGAACGGCTGTATAATAGTCAGGGGGAGGCACATATGGCCAAGATACTGATCGTGGATGACTCAGAGACTCTAAGAATCCAGCTTCGGGAGGCATTGGAGGATGCTGGCCACACGGTGATAGAGGGTGTCGACGGAGCAGACGGCTTAAGATCTGCCACCGAAAACCTTGATTTGAGGATGATCATAACTGACTTCAACATGCCCTTTATGGACGGCGTAACGCTAGCGATGAAGATCCGTGAGATGCCTAGTTTCGCTACAATTCCTATACTCATGCTTACTACCGAAGCCACGCCCGAGATCAAGGCCGCTGGGAAAGAAGCAGGGATTTTAGCCTGGATTGTGAAACCTCTGATCCCATCCAAGGTCATGCCCGCAATTGAGAAAATACTTGCGCGATAAACTACCCATAACCGTTTAGAATGTATAAGCTCTATTGCTTGTTGTCAGCCCTTGGACTTTAATGAGGCCTCATAGCTTATCGTTGAGAGGGAAAACCTTCTTGGAAAGCTTAGGAGAATGCATGAAAGTCTTGCTGACTGGCGGAAGCGGTTTTATTGGACGTCCTCTTTGTGTGGAACTTACCAAACATGGCCACGATCTCACCCTCATAACGCGGGATCCATCTCGTTTTCAAGCAGATTGGGGCCTCCCAAGTCGGTTCCTGACTTGGGACATGGAAAAAGAAGACTGCCCCGAAAGCCTCGAGAGCTTTGACGCCATCATTCACCTTGCAGGCGAATCCATTGCAGGGGGTCTATGGACTCCCAAACAAAAAGCCAAAATTCTGAAATCTCGAATTGAGACCACCCAAGCCCTAGGCCGCGCACTGGCAAAACGTTCAACGCCGTTGCAATGTTTTATATCCGCGGCTGCAATTGGGATATATCCAAGCAGCGAGACAGCTGTTTTTGACGAATCAAGTCCTGCGGGTGATGGTTTTCTTCCCGAAGTTTGTAAGGCGTGGGAAGCATGCGTTGTGGCCCTGCCCAAGGTTGCCCGTGAAGTTCGCTGTCGATTTGGACTCGTTATAGGACAGGGAGGCGGCTTTTTGGAGAAATTGCTCCTACCGAGCCGCCTCGGGGCTGGGACGGTCTTGGGTGACGGCAGTCAGTGGATGAGTTGGGTTCATAGGGACGACGTACTCGGAATCATAAATGAAGCGCTAGTCGATGTGCGCTTTACCGGGGTTATCAATGTCGTTGCGCCCGAAGTCATAACCCAGAGAGCATTTCAGAAAGAACTCAGTCATCTTCTAAGGCGACCGCTGTTTCTCAAAGTTCCTAAATGGACGATCAAGACCATTGTTCAAGAGTTTTCGCATCTCGTTCTTGATAGCCAAAACGTAAAAAACAAAACATTGCAAGAGCTCGGCTATGTTTATCGATTCCCGCTCCTTAAGGATGCTTTAACAGAAGCGCTGGATCTTAGAGAGAAAAACGGCAGGACTTACTTCTGTCATCGACTCGAGGCCGCTCAGTTCGTGGCCAAACCAGTGGAAGAGGTTTTTGATTTTTTCTGTAATCCTCACAATCTGGAGCGCATAACGCCGCCCTTGTTGAGCTTTAAGATCGATCGCATAAGCTCGGAGAATATTGGAGAGGGAACCGTCATAGACTATAAACTTAAAGTCCATGGAATCCCTATGAAGTGGAAAACTTTGATCAAAAAGTGGGCCAAAAACGAGCTTTTTGTTGATAATCAGGAGAGCGGACCTTACGCGATCTGGCATCATACGCATCGGTTCTTTGCGGTCAAAGGAGGAACGCTTATGACCGATTGCGTGCAATATCGATTGCCGCTTGGCATGTTAGGGGAGGGGGTGGCTCTACCGTTTGTCCAGAGTGATATCCGCTCGATCTTTCGGTACCGCCGCGAAATCATTCGCAGCGAATTTGGCCAAGCAGATGTCAATTCCTCAGCGCAAACATAAGGATACTCTAAAGGTTATTATGGGCGATCCAACTCTACCCGGTTTGATGACCGACGGCCAAGCAACACGTGTGCTTGTTGCCGAGGATAGTCCAATCAACAGAAAAATGCTCGCCTACCAGCTGAGCTCACTGAACCTTTCGTTCGACTGTGTGGAAGACGGACGACAGGCTCTTGCTGCTGCAAAAAAAAGCAGTTATGCACTGATACTTATGGATTGCCATATGCCGGATATTGATGGATATGAAGCCGCACAAATCATTCGATTGGAGCCCGACCTCACCTTAAGGTGCATCCCTATTGTTGGCGTTAGTTCATTGAGTTTGAATAATGACCTTGCTCGCTGCCTGGATTCGGGTATGAACGACTGCCTCTCAAAGCCGGTGCGACTTGAGGATCTTTATCTGTGCTTAATCAAATGGCTTCCCCTGGCGCTTATTAGAAAGCCTCAGCCTCAGCTTTAACGTTATGGACACTATCTCTCTGTTATCAGTGGAATAAATACCTAAGATTTACAGGCCGACAAGAGAATTTTTCATGATTTGTGCTTTGTGTTTATTGCACGGGAATGAATAGAACGATAGTATTGACGACTAGTTACATACCCTTGAATTTGGATGCATTGTGCGGCGCGGGAGATTTTGTCTAAATTCCCGCTGAACAGTTCATAAGCAGCTTTAGGAGTCTCCGGCATGAAATCCCAAGTCTTGCAATTCGTTCTTGGTCTCACACTTGCACTCAGCAGTTTCCATGCTATCGCGGCGGAAGATCCCAAAAATCTTCTCGAGGAATCTGACCGTGCGCGCGGGGCAAGCAAAAAAGGCGTGAGCTGGACCGTAAAACTTGACTCTGTAGATAATGGCGACAAATCGTCAACGACTTACAAAGTACGGTCGCATGATAACAACGCTCACGTTGAAGTCACAGAACCAGCGCGCAGTAAAGGCGAAGTTTTGCTTTTCAATGACCGCACGATCTGGTTTTTCAAACCAAGCTTGAAAAAACCCGTCGCAATTTCAGCTCGCCAGAAACTTTCCGGTCAGGCTGCAAACGGTGATATTGCAAGTACCAACTACGCTCGTGACTACACAGGCAAAATCGTCGGCGAAGAAAAAGTCGGGGGCGAAGATTGTTATGTTCTGGATCTAAAATCAGTCGGCGAAAACACGACTTACGACGCAATCAAATACTGGATCAGCAAAAAGAAGAAACTAGGCGTCAAAGCAGAGTTTTTGAGCCTCCAGGGCAAACCATTGAAAACTGCGGAGTTCAAATATGGCAATTCCATCACACTTGACGGCAAAAAATTCGATTTTATTACGGAAATGCACTTGATCGACGCCCAAAACAAGAAAAACACCTCGACCATGACTTATACCAATCCAAAAGTTGAAGTGGCCCCGGCGTCTCTGTTCAACGTGAACAATCTCCTGCGTTAATATATCCCCGAGGCTGACTCTCTTTGTCCTTCAAGGTAAGTCGGCCTTGCATCATCTCCCTAAAATATCTAAAACCCCGCTCCCCCACGATAATTTCTTCATCCTTGTCTGATTATCAATATCAGGCCCTTAATAATTCCATGAATGTTCCGACTGTCCTCCATAAGGTCCTTCCTTAATGTTTAGTTTTTGAGCAGGACAATTGGCTCATGGCATATAAGTTCGACAAACGAGTACTGGTGTACCTGACAACGATCCTTCTGATTCTATTTGGAATTGGACTGTCGTCCTATCAAGGTAGCCACGCGTTAGTCGTTGCCTCCAATGAACGGAGCGAATCCCGACTTGTTTTGGAGCATATCGCATCGCTTATGACAGCTGTCATCAGTGCCGAGAGTGGGCAGCGCGGTTATTTGCTTACCGGAAATACTACCTATCTCAAACCCTACGAAGCCGCACGCATTCCCATCGTTGAACATGTCGCAGCCCTTAAAGACCTATTTCGTTCGAACCCAAACGCTTTACTCCACATGGCCAAGCTCCAGTTCGTACTTACCAATAAACTCGACGAGCTCGCCCATACCATCGAACTTAGAAAAAACGGTAAAAATGCCCTCGCCCTACAGATTGTGAATTCGGACGAGGGCCGGAAATATATGGACGAGATAAGGCACGAGCTGATACATGAAATTAGAGACGTCGAAGAAGCAAAGCTTAAGATGCGGGCCGACCGCATGGACCAGACGATCTCCGATCTTATTTTCAGAATAGCTTCGAGCAGTGTCCTTGCCATCCTCCTCCTTGCGTCTATCGCTTTCCTCCTCAATAGGGAACTGAGGGCGCGTCGAATCGTCGAAAGCGTTCTGCAAAAAGAGCAGCAACGTCTATCGGATATTATTACCACACAAATTCGCGTCGCGACGGCAGGCCTAAGCGTTGAACATGTGATGAATGTCATTATAGAACAGACGCTCCGCATAACAGGTGGATCCGGGGCGATTATTGAAATAGCGGACGAACGCCGTGAATTTATGGTTTACAAGGCGGCAGGCGGATCAGTTGCCGATAAGGTTGGGTTTCGGGTTCGTATGGAGGGCAGCCTCTCCGGAACCTGCTTTAAAACAGGCGAACTTCTTCGTTGCGATAATACTGAGGCCGATCCACGCGTCGATCGCGACTCATGCCGTAAATTGAACATCGCGTCGATGATAGTCGTTCCCCTTCAATTCGAAAACAATTCGATCGGTGTCCTCAAAACGTTTTCCGATCACGTCGACGCCTTCAATTCGCGTGACCTTGAGACGATGCATCTTATCGCCGGTCTTTTGTCCTCATCAATGGCCTATGCGCATCAGTTTGAAGCCACACAAAGCGCGGAAAGAACGGCAGTTGAAGCATCCAAACTCAAATCTGAATTTCTGGCGAACATGAGCCATGAGATAAGAACACCTATCAACGGTATCATGGGCATGGCCAACCTCTTGGAAGACACTTGTCTCAATAACATTCAAAAAGACTATACCGATAGCATTCAGCGTTCAGCCGACGCCCTGCTTTCCGTTATCAATGATATCCTCGATTTTTCTAAGATCGAAGTGGGTAAACTCGAGCTGGAAGCCATGGATTTTGACTTTGATCAAATGATATCTGACATCGGGAAGATGATTTCTCTGTCTGCCCGTAGCAAAGGACTGCAGTTTATTCTTCAAAGTCCTGGCAATTGGCACAATCTTTTTAAAAGTGATCAAGGCCGCATTCGCCAGATCTTGTTAAATCTGTTGAGCAATGCTGTAAAATTTACACATAAAGGCTCGGTATACCTGCGAATCCTTGTGAAGAATGATGATCCTGAGCGCACTTACTTTCGATTTGAAGTCGAAGATTCCGGTATCGGCATCCCAAAGGATGCGGAAACAAGACTGTTTCAGGCATTCTCACAGGCGGATGCCTCGACCACACGCCGCTTTGGAGGAACAGGCCTTGGGTTGACGATCAGTCGCCAACTCGCCGTTCTTTTAGGTGGGACAATTGGCTATCAAAGTTCCGAAAACAAAGGCTCCACGTTTTGGGTGGAGCTTACCCTTGAAAAAGGCTCGACTTACCAATGTAGAAATCGTGATACTCTCGTCGGTATTTCGAAAACGGCTCACCCCTCGACTCGGATTCTCGTCGCTGAGGATCACATTGTGAATCAAAAGGTGATCATGGGCTACCTGGCGAAAATGGGCTTTGAAGCTGTTGTCGTTAACAATGGACGAGAAGCGCTTGAAGCGCTGGTAGGTTCCGATTACGATTTGGTACTTATGGATTGTCAGATGCCCGAGCTCGACGGTTACGAGGCGACAGCCCTTATTCGTCAAAGCGCTCATTCGTTTGGGGATATTCCTATTATTGCCATGACAGCCAATGCTATCAAAGGCGACCGCGAACGCTGCCTAGCCGTAGGGATGAATGATTATGTCTCTAAGCCTGTGAAAGTCAAAGATCTCGCAGCCACGATCGAACGCTGGCTGACTCTGAGAGCGAATATGAAAAAGGGTTCTGCTTTTTAAAGACATTCGTTTAGGAAAGACCATATGCCGCGCGTAGTACTGGTTGCTGAAGACGAACTACTGAGTCAACGCCTTGTAACAGCGGTTATAGAATACTGCGGGTTGACTGCTGTCATCGTGAGCAACGGACAGGAATGCCTCGACCAGCTCAATAAGGGTCTCGAGCCCGAGCTTATACTGCTCGACCTTGATATGCCTGTGATGAACGGGATTGAGGTTCTTGAAGCATTGAAAGCATTCCCTCCCGAAAGCCGTTGCCCTATTGTCGTCTTCACAGCCAATAATCAGAGCAATACTGTGATTGAAGCTGTCAAACTTGGTGCCGATGATTTTGTCGTGAAACCCTTTAAATCGGGCGAACTCGCACAGCGCATAAAAGATCTGACTTTTGAGATAGGCGAAATGAAGCTGAAGAGCCTCCTCCATGGACTGCAGGCACCGGACCTTAGCCTGCAGGAAGAGCGATCGCTTATAAAAAGGGTTAGCCAGGGGTACGAACTCTATCCGATGGTTGGAGACGAAAAGCGGATGTGTCTGAGCCTCCCGCAGGGGCAGTTGCCGCAGATTCTTGCGCGATTGAGCTTAAATGAGCTTTCTCAGGTGGTTTGCATCTACAGAAAATGCGCCTTTGGATGGCGCAAAGTCTGGCCAAGGTCAACTAAACTCGCAAAAAAATCGTCAAACGCCAGCTGAACCCGCCTAGGGTTTGGTCCCGCAATTGAGAATACCCTCGTCATAAACAGAACCCATAATCAGGCGCTGTCCAAGTGGTGTGCCGCCTGTTATGGCATTGAGCGGCCCTTCTCGCGAGCTGTAGAGCTCGATGATGCGGGGTTTGTCGGGCAGTCCCTCGAGGCTGATGAGCTGCGAAGGCGACTGAATAGCGCGAGCATCGTGAGAGTGCCCAAAGAGATGAAGGAGCTGAGGATGCGCTCCAATGAGGAGGCTTTCACCGGCCCATTTTAGGTTGTCCGGCGCGGTATGGAGGACAATCTGATCTCGCCAATGAAGGTCGCCTGAGACTGAATCAAGATCAAAAACGATAAGGCTTGAGCTCAGCATGGAAGCGAGATAAAGAATTTTTCTATCGCGAGATAAGGCGAGTCCGTTGGGATAGCTGATTTTATCGCGCGCAACACTCACGTTTTTTCCGTCGTAGAACCAAAGCTTCCCCAAAGGCAGGCGCAGAAGTTTTTCGACGTCACGGGCAAGGGAGAAGGGCATCCCAAGTTCCTGTGTAACGTAAAAGCGATTTGCGTCAAGGCCAACGATTCCATTTAACGCTGTGACGCCATCGAAGCTCACCTCTTTATCAAGCTGCAAGCTATCGGTCGCTTTTATCCAATTAAATATTTGGACTGCGTCGGTCGTCTTTTGATGCACAACGACGAACACTCGTGTGCCCGTTTCAGTCTCCACTGCGGAAATGCCTTCAGGGTCCCCGTTCGTTTCAAAGATCAAGCGCGGATTAGAAACACCATCGTAGATATAAATTCCCGATTTTTGCCCGGGATGAAGCTGCTGACGATCCGTCGCCGAGACCAGGACACGCGTTCCTTTGTCTACCGACGCCATATCCTCGGCACCGGTAACGCCGGTAACAAGGTGACAATCGGGTAGGGGATGATCCCAAATCGTATCAAGTTCTCCGGCATCACCAAGCGTTTTGAGACTGATACCACTGACGACCAAGACGAAAAAGAGTAAGAGGCTAACCTTACGGCTAGGCTGTTTCGCATTATTCACAGTTCAAACGACCTTTCCTGACACATAAGAGATGGATAGTTTTACCACTTTCCTGATTCTCGTAACAGACTCTATCTAGGCGACTGAAAAACGAAGTGGCCAATTCTAAATTCGGTCATTAAGTCAGTTTCACTTGATTCTCATTGCATGGCGGTACGCCCATCGCAAAATACTATCCTATCTCATTGAAACATTTAGTGAATAATTAATTTCCTTTGTTGTTTTGCCTTTGCTCCGAGGAGTGTTTATGCTGGTTGACTGTGAAGATGAAATTGGTCAGTCAGTCAAAAGGCGGAGGAATCGTATGAAGTCAGGCCCCAAAAACTCCCGCGGCTTGGAAGATAAGGATCAAAGGATCTTGGAAGCAGCTAAAACATTGTTTGGCCGCTACGGGATGAAAAAAACCTCGATCGAAGAAATTGCACAGGCGGCAGGTCTCGGGAAGGGAACTGTGTACCTTTATTTCAAAAGCAAAGACGAAATTTTTTCGGTGCTCGCCTCTCAGTTTGCGACTGAGTTTGAAACGGCACTCGATCATGCTCTTAAGGATCCTCGAACCCCTACCGATCGGTTGCGCGCGTTTATCGAAACACGGATTGGATTTTTTGATCGCTGTTTCAGGGAGTATGGAGCGACCGCTGAAAGCATACTGGAGGCCGAATCGAGTTCGGTCGTCGACGGACTTCGTAAACAATACGGCGGAAGACACGTTAGCATTATCGCCGATCTTCTTGAGGAAGGGAAACGAAGCGGGGAATTTAGCTTTGAAAATTCCCGGTTAACTTCCCTGGCAATCTACCACGTTTTAGAGTCTCTCGCACGGCCTTGGAATATAGAGATCGTCCAACTGTCGGGTGAGGACAAAGTTAAAGCCTGCACCCAACTGCTTTTGGATGGACTGTTGAAGAGGAATTGAACCTCAGAACCGAATCGTATCGACTCAAGATCGACCTGGACCTTTAGAAAGGATGGGATCATGCGTTTTTTCCCGAGTTTGCTTTCATTTACCCTGTTGAGCTCGCTCTTGGCTGTGGCTGTACCTCTGCCCTTGTGCGCGCAAACAGAGCAGTCTCAGCCTCAGTCGACAGCATCGGAAAGCAAAGATAATACACCGGTTACGGCGCATTCGGCCGAAGCAATTGACAGCACAAAGCTATCGCCGCCTCCGCAATCTGTTGTCGCCGGTGCTCATGAGTTGACGCTTAATGAAGCTATCGAACGCGCTATGGCCCGTTCTTATTCGGTCGCTCAGGCTGAAGCCACACGTGACGCCCAGAAAGAAGCGAGTCGCGGCGCAATCTCACGTCTCGGACCATCAGCGACTGTCAGTTATAATGAGCTTCGTTTTGGCAAACAGCAGGTCGCTAATTTTGGAGGCCAAAATCTCATTTTACGTGGCGATGCCACAAAAAACGGATCCCTGATCGTCACGCAACCTATTACGGGACTCTATGGCTACATCGAGAATGCCCGTCTTAATACGCTTCAAGAAAACATAACCGAAGAACAATTGCGCCAGGCAAAGGCCGATGCCGGGTTCGCAGGCGCGCAGGCGTTTCTAAATGCCTATGCCACGGAAGAGCAGGTCAGTATCGAGGAGGCTTCGGTTGCGGCTGCAAAAAGCGCGTTTAACGATGCTAACGTCATGAACCGGGTCGGTCGTATCAATCAAGCAGACTTCTTGAAGTTTCAACTCTCTTTAACCCAGGCTGAAACACGACTTTCTCAAGCGCGTGCCACGCGGACCGTTGCCATCGTTAATCTCCGCCGTGTGACTCAAATGCCGGATCAGGAAACATTTTATCTGAAAAAAGAACTGCCTGAGCCTAAAAACACAGAGGTTGCCACCGAACAGTCGATCGCAGCCGCTATGAAAGACCGTCCCGATATTAAAACTGCTGAGATGAATGCCGAGGCTGTCGGGTTTAGCAAAAAACTCGCCTATACGGAATTCATCCCATCCGTCGATGTTTTTGGCCAGCTCGACCGCAACTTTGGCGAGATCACAGCCCTTGGGAATCAGGAAAGAAACGTCCAGTATTGGGGGGTCAGAGCGCAGTGGACGTTTTGGAATAACGGATCCTCTATTTTTAAAGTGCGGGAGGCTTTTGCAAAGACACGTGGGGCTGAGGCTGCCTATGCCTCTGCCAAAGACGGCGTGCGTGTCGAAGTCATCCAAGCTGTTGAAAACCTGAAGGCCGCTCGCGAGACCCTGCATCAGGCCGAAGCGGGAATAAAACAAGCGGCCGAAGCGTATCGCATTGACCAGATTCGCTACAAAAATGGTGGGATTACAGCGTCCGACCGGATTCTTTCAGAATCCACCCAGTCGAGCGTTCAAGGACAATGGGTCGCGGCGCGGACGAATCTTCTGGGCTGGTATTTTCAGCTGCAGAAGGCCATGGGACAAGAAAAACCTACACTATAAGATAGACACGACAGGAGTTATGGTATGAAAGTTTCTCGTCTTCCGTTTTTCGCGTCTTTGATTTCCCTTAGCCTAATGGCGAACGCGTGCGAAAAGCACGCGGAAAAAGAAAAAGTCAGTCTTCCCGATGCAGCAGTGCTCGACGGTAAACCAACGGCCGCCGAAGTCAAAGGGCCTGACGAATCAGCCAAGACTGCCGAGGCCGCAGGCGCCTCGACACAAACAGAACATTCAGATATAAAAATCGCCAATGGCGGTGCCGCACCTACGGAAAAAGCAGGGGCAGCCGCCGCTGCACCCGAAGCGAACGTACCGGGCGCGTCGGCCGCCAAAGCTGAAGCGGTCCAGCTTTCTTTCCCGGGTGAAGTCGCTTCCCAGCGTCGGTCCACTCTTTCCTTCCGCGTCGGTGGATTCATCGACAGTATTAAACTCAAAGCGGGTAACTCCTGTAAAAAAGGGGCTGTTCTTGCCACCATCGACTCGCGCGATTATAAGATTGCAGTCGACATAGCGAAGTCAAATCTGGAACTCGCACAGGTCGCGGAACGCAATGCTGACGCCGAATACAAACGCGAGGGCGAGCTCAAAGCCCAAAATGCCTCAAGCGAGTCAGTCTACGATCGTCTGAAAGCAACGTATGAAAATGCCAAAGCCAACGTCCAGCTGGCCAATCTCCGTCTTACGCAGGCTCAGCAGGCCCTGGGCGACACACGTCTGATCGCACCTTATGATTGCGTCATCAGCAAACAGCTCACCAATGTCGGCCAGTCGGTAAAGACTGGTGATGGCGCTTATGAAGTCTATGACGTCACTGATATCGAAGTGAGCTTCAATGTACCGGAGCGTCTCGCCGGTCGTCTCAAATTGGGGCAAAAAGTCCATGTTCGTATCCCGGCCACGGGCTATGAAGGCGATCTCGATCTGGTCCGTGTGGTCGGCGTTGTTGACGAGAAAACCCGCACTTTTCAAGTCGTCGCTAAGGCACCGCAGGGCGACGCGCGTGTAGTACCCGGACTTTATGCAGAAGGCATCGTTCGCTAAAAACGGTTTCTTAGGGAGCTTTTTATATGATTTTGTCGGATGTATCGATTAAACGCCCCGTTTTTGCAACGATGCTCAACCTCGTGCTGGTCGTGTTTGGGCTTTTCGCCCTTCCGGAGCTCGCGGTCGATCAGTATCCTAACGTCGACTTTCCTATCATCACGGCTACCGTCACTTATCCAGGCGCCGACCCGGAAACGATTGAACAAAAGGTCCTCGAACCGCTTGAAGAAGCAGTGAACGGCATCGCTGGCCTCGATAAGGTCAGCGGCAACGCATACCCTAATATTGCCCAGCTCGTGATCCAGTTTAAACTGGAGAAAAATGGAGACCAGGCGAGTCAGGAGGTTCGTGACAAGATCTTTGCGAAGCTCTCGGATTTGCCAAAAGAAGCCGAAACACCCGTTATTCAGAAGTTTGACGTGGGCGGCGCTCCGGTCCTCACGATCGCAGTTTCTAATCCGAAATCTGAATATGGTGCGCTTTCAAACCTAACAAATGACGTCATCAAGCCTGCCGTCGAACGCATCAACGGCGTCGCTGCCGTGACACTCTCCGGCGCTCGTCTGAGAGAGATTCATGTCCTGGTCAACCGTAAGGAGTTGTCGGGTTACGGTATAACGCCGGCGGACGTCGTGAATTCTGTGTCCTCTCAAAACGTGGATATTCCCGCCGGTAAACTTCAAAACGATACAAACTACTGGAACTTGCGAGTGAAGGGTCGTAGCGATACGGCAAGTCAAATAGCCAATCTTCCCGTACTGAGTACCTCTGCGAGCGGTTTACGTGTTGGGAACGTATCGCGCGTTGAGGATACGATCGCGGACAAAGATTCGGCTGGTTATATCAATAAGCAGGAAACCATCCTCCTGTCCGTGCAACGGCAGTCGGGCAGCAACACGCCGCAGGTGTCCCTCGATGTCCGTAAAGGCCTTGAGAAGCTGAAGAGTCAGCTTCCTGAGGGTACAAAAATCGATGTCGTGAGCGACAACTCGATCTTCATCAAAGGTTCCATCGACTCAGTCAAGCTTGACCTTGTTTTGGGAGCGGCCCTTGCGACTTTCATCGTCTTCATTTTCCTCCGGGATCCATGGATTACGCTCATCAGTGCTATCGCTCTGCCGGTCTCGGTTCTGGCGACGTTTGCATTCCTTCGGGTGATGCATTTTTCGCTTAACATGATGTCCACGCTCGGCCTCTCACTCGCGATCGGTATCCTGATCGATGACGCCATTATTGTCATTGAAAACATCCATCGCCATTTGGCAATGGGAAAGTCGGGAGCTGATGCGGCTCGGGACGCGACTTCGGAAATCGGACTCGCAGTGTTTGCGACCACCCTGACAATCGTTGCAGTATTTGTGCCCGTGGCTTTCATGGAAGGTATCGTTGGACGATTCTTCTATCAATTCGGTTTGACCGTTGCGTTTGCTGTTATTGCATCTCTTTTCTGCGCCTTTACCATTGCTCCTATGATGGCCGCACGTCTTCTGAAACCAGGCGAATATGAGCCTAAAACGGCCGTTTTGAGAAAGGGGTCTCATTCCATCGATCGCTTTTTAACCTCTCTCGATAATCGTTATAAAAGCATTTTGGAATGGTCTTTGGGGAACCGTTTTAAAGTTTTGCTTGGCGCCTTGCTCATCTTCCTTTCCAGCTTCGTCCTCCTGAAGTTTGTGCCGGTGTCGTTTTTCCCAAAAGAAGATCGTGGCGAGTTCACGGTAAACTACACCCTTCCGGAAGGCACAAGCATTGATGGAACGACGGCTAAGTCCTTCGTTATGATCGATGCAATCCAGAAGTTCCCCGGCATAAAACAAGTAATTACCGCACTTGCCGCTGGCGCTGACAGAAAACCGAACACGGCCCGTATCTACGTTCAGCTGGTTGATAAACATGAGCGGTCATTCTCGCAAGAGGACATGATTCAGCGCATGCGTAAAGAATTGGCGCCTCGTTTTGCGGTCGAAGGTTCGGAAGTCAGCTTAACCGAACAATCGGGAGGCGGCGGCAACCGTTCGGAGCCTATCCAGTATATTTTCCAATCGGATCATTGGGATAAGCTCGTAGCTTTCACAGAGCAGGCGAAAAAAGACCTTCCGGGTCTGGTGCCTGGCACGACCGACGTAAATACGACCAAACCCAAAGATGCAGCGGAATACCGTATTGTGATCGACCAGGGACGTGCGGCGGATCTGGGCCTTACGACCGCACAGGTTGGGGGAGCCCTTCGTGCTCTCTACGAAGGTGACAAAATCAGCGATATCGTCGCCAACTCAAAAACGGTTGATGTGCGCCTTCGCGTAGCCGATATCGACCGCGTGAGCGCTACTGATCTGAGTGCTATCACACTGCAAAACGCCCGTGGCGAACAGATCTCCTTGGCTTCTATCGCTGAGATCAAGCTTTCCAATGCACCCTCGACGATCGAGCGATTCAATCGCCAGCGTCAGATCACTTTGGTTTCCAACTTTACAGGTAAGGATTTAAATAAAGCCGCGAATCAAATCGACGCGTATGTAGCCAAAAACATGCCCGTTGAAGTGACTTTAAATAAAGCCGGCCAAACGGAAATGATGACAGATGCAATCAAAGCGATTTTGAAAGCTCTGGCGATCGCCATTCTTCTCGTATACATGATTCTTTGTGCTCAATATGAGAGCTACCTGGCGCCTCTTGTAATCATGGCGGCTTTGCCACTCTCCCTCACCGGTGCCTTTGGTTCCCTTGTCCTTACGGGGCAGGCGATGTCGATCTTTACCATGATTGGTATCATTCTCCTTATGGGCCTTGTGACGAAGAACGGTATCCTTCTGATCGATTTTACTATGCAGCAGATCCACTCGGGGCACTCCGTCCATGATGCCTTGATGATGGCCGGTCCTGTACGGCTTCGTCCTATCCTCATGACGACCTTCGCGGCGGGTGGCGGTATGATTCCTATCGCTATCGGTCACGGGGTAGGGGGCGAAGCCCGTTCCCCTATGGGTGTCGCGGTAATCGGCGGTCTTCTTCTTTCAACCCTCCTCACTCTGGTGGTTGTTCCTTGTCTCTTCAGCGTTGTTGAAGAATGGCAGGAGCGTTTCAAACACTGGCGTGCTCACAAAAAAGGCATTGCCTTGAACGACTCATCCAAGGACATAGCAGCCCAAAAAGCTCACTAAGCTGAGCGCTTAAGCGCGATAAAAAGAGGCCTCAAAGTCAGCTTTGACTTTGAGGCCTCTTCGCACTGGTAGTGTCTCGAACTCTATTGAACCATAGCCATATCGGGCACGACTATACTTGCAACGTGATTTTCCATCATAGCCTGATACGGTATCTTACCGAGCACGAGGCCCTTAGGGCGCAAAAAGTGATGTTTACCAAATATTAGGATATCGGCCTTGGTGTCCCTAACCTGCTGCTGGAGCTCTTCCGCAGGTTGGCCAAAGCAAATACGAGGGGTCCAGTGCAAACCGCGCGCAAATTCGCTATCCGCCGCTTCCAGACGCTCTACCATCGCGCTCCGCATCTCATCTTTCAAATGTTTAAGATAAACGTCGGTTTTTAAATCGGGATCAAAGGGAAGGCGTCCTTCAACCATCGCCGTTTTGATTTTGTCCACCGTCTCGTTTATTTCGCGATAACTGCTACGTTTTACGTGCAGGTGAAAGAGGTGACTGTAGGAAATGGATTTGCAGAGGCCGAGGGCTGCTCTGAGTGCATAAAGACCTTCGTCCCGAAGGTTATCGGCGACCAGGATATTATGGTCTTTGCTGGCAAAATCGATCGCCGTATCGAGCGGTAGTATCATGACGGGGAATTTTGAAGAGTTCATTAAAGACAGGGCTGTGGACATACCACCATATCTGTCGTGATTCGCTCTCGGGCTCATTCCACAAAGTACGAGGGATGCACCGACATCCTCCGCAACCGATTCCAGAGCATTTTCCGGAAAATCGCGCACGACCCGTAAGTCAATCACAAGTTCGGGCGGCAGGCGATCGCGTATTGCAAGTAATTTTTGTTCGGCACTCTTCACATCGCTCGTATAAATGTCATGTTCGAAGGCTTCATAAGGAAGAACCATATCCCCTCCTGCCGAAATATAGCCTCGGAAAGGTTGGGTCGCATGCACAAAAATCAATCGTGAGCCTGTTTTTTTAGCGAGGCTGACGGCTGTTTGAATCAAATTGTTTTCTTCGTCGCCAAGATCAAGCGCGACAACTATCGTGGTCTCCGCACTAAAGAGTTCTAACATAACGTCACCCCTTACTCGTGTTATAACGCCCCACTCTCCTTATAGCGATCCTACCCACGGGCGGTCTACTCAGACCTTGGCATGCTTTCCTGAAAGAACTAATATATCAGCGACATACGTGAGATCGTGGGTATTCTAAAATCTCATTGTCCTTTCGTAATTAGGGGCGCAAGATCACCTTTAAACGGACAGCAGGTGCTGCCGAACTTAGGGAGAAGGTCATGGATTTAAGTTTTGCGAACGCTCGCCTCGAAAAAGCCTACTTTTTCAAAGTAAATCAAGAATTAATCAAGGCTATGCATGAGCAAGAAGAGAAAAAGCTTGAGCATGAAAACCAGGAGCTTCATTGGATGAAGTGTCCGAAGTGCGGGCATGACCTCAAACAAACCAAACTTTCCTCTATGGTCGTAGAGCGCTGCACACACTGCGAAGGTGTGTTTTTTGACAAAGATGAATGGACCCAACTTTTTGGTGACCCGGAAAGCCACGAGAGCTTCATTAAAACCCTGCATTCGCTCCTCGTTGGGGACGGAAAGCCGGACTAAGCTAAGCCCTGGTATGGGCTGCTTTTTTGACTTGATTAGCAGTCTTACCAAGGGGCTAAGCTTCTAAAAAATCTATCCTATTAAGAAATAAGCTTGTTCTGCCGATATCACCCCAATACGTGAGGTGCCTTATGCAGTTAAACGACCTGAACATCCGTATTATTACGGTCCATCCTAGTTCGGCCGTTCGCCAACTCCTGAATGCTGAGCTGCGGGGACGAGGCTATCAAGACGTTTTAGGTGTATCCGACCTTTCTGACGTTGTGTCCTTGCTCGAGACTCAGCTGATCCACTGGGTCATCACATTGCCATTTCTCGATGGCAAGAATAACGTCTTTCAGCTACTCCGGGTGGCAAACGAAGAGATGGCTTTTGTCGACCTCCGCATATCCCTCATTCTTGACGATCCTTTGGATTCGTTTTTACTGAGCAAAGCATACGATATGGGCCTTCTCTCGCACCATGATCGGATGAAATCCAAGCTCGACATCGAAGTCGAATTCAAAATACTTTTTGATAGAGAAGTTCATTACGTCGGCGCGCTCGACCTGGTTGCAGCCGATTATTTGCGATTGCACTTTGTCAGCCACCAAAGGTGGAACGACCTTTTGCGTTTCGAGAAGGCCTTGTTTTCTCTTCATCGCGGTAATATCGATCTTGCTTTTAAACTCGCCGAAGCTCAGCTCCGGGCGGGAGAAAAAGCCACCGCTGCGAAACTCCTCTCGCAGATTGCGACGATTGATCCCGACAAAAATGGAGAGATTTCTACCCTTTGGCAGAACTTTGAACAAGGCAGTTTTGTGTCTGTCCCCGTCGGTGAATTGGAAACCGATGCCGGCGAAATGCTTGGTGTCAAACACTGTATCATCGTCGATCCTGACTTGATCCAGCTACACTTGATCGAAAAGCTCCTCATCCAGCTTGGGATTCCCCACGTCGAGACCTTTACCGATTCGGCAGAGGCCCTGGATCATCTCGAAAGCGGTGCACGCCCTGAAATCATACTCTTTGAGTGGCGTAGCAAGGCTCTTGCCGGCCCTATTTTTGCGCAGAGAGTGCGCGAAATCGTAGGTTTTGGCGTTCCTTTGACTGTGATCAACGACCAGCTCTCCGACCAGGATATGCCACTACTCCGAGAGATGGGCGTGACCAACCGTATTCGCAAACCCATTCAGGCCACGTCTTTTTTTAGAGAATTTCTCTGGCTCGTGCATCAGGACAAAGCGCCGACCGAGCCGTTCATCATTCTTCAAAAGATCAAGCAGGCTATGGCCGATAGCGATTTTGAATTACTCGCCAAATTAACCAAGCGCTACATGGAAAGCGACAAATGCACTGAAGCCGATAAATGTCTGCTTCAGGCCGAACTCTCCTATTTCCGCGGGCACTATTCCGCCTCGCGCGATATGGCTCTCAATACACTCAAGAGCGGCATGATCAACGTTGAAGTGTTAAATACATTAGGCAAGTCATTAATGAAAATGCGTGATTTTGAAACAGCATTGAAGTGTTTTGAAACCGCACAGATGGTGTCGCCGAATAACGTTCGTCGTATCTGCAATATCGCCGAATCAAATCTCGAGTTGGGAAAGATCAAAGCCTTCGAGGCTAATGTCGAAAAAGCTAAAGACATCGATCCGGACGCGATCGCAATCACTGAAGTCGAAATCAAAGGCGCTCTTGTTCAAAAGGATGCTGCCAAAGCTCAGGCCTTGATGCAATCCCTGAAATCTCTCCTTACGATACTTTCGTTTACCAACAATCGAGCGATTTCTTTGATCCGCTGCGATTATTTTCAAGCGGGCATTGATCTCTACAGGGAGGCGCTTCAGGCCGTACCTTCGGGTCAGGTCGAGATCAAAGGTGTTTTGCAGTATAATCTCGCCCTTGCTCTGGCTCGCCTTAACCGCATCGAAGAATCCAAACAAATGCTGCTTGCTGAGGAGATAAGCTGCGTTCCAAAAGTGAGTGGAAAAGCGAAAAGCCTACTTATACGAGTCAATAGGAGTCTCACGACGGGCGAGAGATTCGCCCTTAACCGAGAGACAGGCACCGCTACACCGGAAGAGGCACAAGAGTCAGCGAACGGATACGAAGAAACCATGATGGCCCTTAAAGTCGGACCGGGGGATTTTTGTCTGCACAAAGTCTATACGGAGCCGCGAACGGAGCCCAAACTCAAACAGCTCCTCGACAAGCCTTTCAGCCTCAAAAAACGAATTTCCAAGGCATCTTAAACTTTTGGGTCTCACCACAAACAACAGAGGCTCCCGCTTGGGAGCCTCTAGCTTAGCAATCGTCCAAGGACGACTCATTGTTCTGTATGTCAGAGGGGGATAAACTGCAGCTTACAAACCAGCGTTAGAAATGAGAGTTGGTGTCGCTCGCGAAGTTTTGTGCAGAGCGCCTGCTAGGAACTTTTTGTTGACTGGGTTGTTGAGATCAACGTATTCCGAAACCGAAATATCGGCGCCGTCCGGGCCTTTTGCAAATCCGCCGCCAGAGGTAACGCCAACCAGTTTGTTACCGATGAGCATAGGTCCGCCTGAATCGCCTTCGCCACTTGAGACGTTCGTCCCGACGTCAGCCGCATCAACCGTTTCGGTGCCTGACAAACCTGCGAATACGATCATACCATCTTGGAGAGCTTGAACAGTGTTTTTGCCTTCGCGTTTGACGCCGGCACCTGAACCGTTCAGAGTTCCGTTCTCCATAAAATCTTTGTTGTTGCCGAAGCCGATGATTGTGAACTCGGTTCCAACGGAAGGAGCTTCACTCGCCAGAGGCGTAATTCCGGGCGCGGAGTTTGCTGGGAAAGTAATGACTGAAACATCGTATTGGCTCACGCCTTTATCGATGGAGTATTCAGGATTTCGTTCGTAGGAAAGAGCATGAGGACCTGGTGCAAACTTGCCATCTTTTTCGACCGCAAATACCATCGCCGGATTTGCGCGATCGAGACCTTCGACACAGTGACCTGCGGTGACGACTTGATGATCGTTGACGAAGGTTCCGGTACAGAGACCCTGACCTTGTGGAAGGTTCATCACGAGAAGGACAGTGGAAGGATGATCCGTTGCTGAGTCTTCAACACCGTTCGTGACTTTAACAGCGCTGTCTTTAGAAGCTATTTGGCCACAAGCGGTGATCAAGCCCAAAGCCAAAATCGCTGGTGTGAAAGTAAGGAGGGCATTTCTGCTAGTAATGATCATTGTGTGATCTCCATGATTTCTGGTTCGTCAGCTTCTCTTCCTGACATTCACAACCTAATCGATCCTTGACTGACTGGCCAGAACAAAATGAGCTTCGTACAATTATTTTTTGTAATTTAATCAATATTATCTTAGGGAATACGAAATATTCGAATCAAATCCTCTAGTTTTAGGAAACTAGGGATTTGTCGGCCCTTGCGGGTTCCGGCGCCTTTTTGGATTGATTTTGGAATTAAGTGTCAAAAGAGCACTGCAGGAAGAAAAAAAAGCATCCTGCAGCCCAGTGAAGATTTTAAGAAGCGAGATCAAATTCCTTTGCATGTTCATTGCGTATGAACGAGAGCGAAGCACCAAGGTCTTTTTTGATGAAGATCAGGAACTCGGGCCGCATCCCGTGTTCCTTGCAGCTTTCGATGTAGTGGGCGAGTTTCGCCATCAAAGCCTGACGAGGCCCAGATAGGGTAGGGCTCTCCTCTACCAGCTCAAACAAGCGTTCGGCGTGGGTGTATGTCTGGTTAAGGGTTATGTAAGTAAGAGATCGACTTATGGTTCCAAATGTAGGACTCATAAGGTCGCTAAGGCTTTCTTGGAGCTTTTGGTAATGGTTCCAAATCTTGGAATCCTTGTCATTCATGGTGTTCCTCCCTGATAAGCCTCATGTCGGCAGAATATACCGAGTTCTATAGGACCGACTTGCCGTGCTCGGTCTTACGTATGGTTAAGGGGCTGAAATCGTGAAATTTATGGAACGTACCATGTCTCTTACAAATTTATTAAAGAAGTCGTTTGCTCTTCTCTGCGCAGGACTTATAATTTTTTCATGCCGTCGCGAGTTGGATTTGGACAGTTTTTGTATGCCAAATAGACTTTTAGTTACGGGCGCGGAGGTTTAGATGAGATACTTTGCCCTGCTTTCAGCGCTGGCCCTCCTATCGTGCGGGATAACCAAACCCCATTCTGACCTCACGGCGAAAGCTGATCTACCTGATAATTATGCGATTAAATCAGTTTGTTATGGTTTGGCTCAAGATATCGAAAAAGCTATAAAAGTTGACGTCGATGATACGACGGACGTAAGACTTTGTGCTGTTGTCCAAAAAGACGGGCACCTGGGCCTGGATTTACGCTATCAGCCTCAGAGTAAGCCACTGCTGGATCCCGTTTTTGCGATGGTGACCCTTCAAGATGGAAAAGGCCGTAGCTCGAGCGAAATGTTTCAGATGCGGTCGAGCCCCTATTCAGGGGCATTCGAACTCTATTTAACCGATGGATGTATCGTCGGGAGTTTTGAAGGATGTGCTCATGGTGCCGAGAAGAAAATGCAGCAATTTCTCAATGTATTAAGCAATCGGGAGCATACCTCGGGGTTTGATGTCAGCCTCGCGTTTGTTTCAGTAAAAAACGACCATGAAGCCCAGTGGGATTTACACAATCCGTTGAAGAGGCAAAATTATAAGTTCGAGATCAAAGATCTATAAGGTGAGAATACCGTGATCAATGAAAAACGCCTCCTTCGCTTTTTGGCGAAGGAGGCGTTCCTATAACTGATTATTGTTTGTGATAGGGAGTGTCAAGGTCTACAGAGGTAGGGCGAGCGCCGCTGTTGTTCAGCAAAAGAGCGAACTTTTTGCCAAAGTACAGTGTTCCGCTACGATCGTCATACACATCTTGGATGACATCACCTTTTTTGATAGTGAAATTTTCGCAAGAAAGCGCACTAACTTGGGCTTCTTGATTGAGAGCCCAATCTGTCTTGCCGCAGAATTTTGTGGTATTCAATGTTTTCACCAAAGCATCGGTGCCGGGCGTAATATAGGTATCGGATACTGTGAAATTCAGCATGTCGAGAGTCGAATCAGATGGCAATGAGCCCACCGACTGAACTGTACCAGTTGTACGGTAAGTAAGAGCTGTCGTCTCCGTACATGAATTCCCAGCAAAATATGTCTCTTTGCGATCAAAGTCGCCGACAGCGGTAAAGTTTACCTGACGCAAAGCTGAGCCAAGTCCCATCACACCTTGTTTTGAACAATCTGTTTTATAAGTTCCGGCCAATTGATTCGGAATTTGTTGGATAGTTTTGTTGTCGTCCTTGCTCTTACCGCAAGCGCCAGCGAGGAGTCCAAGACTTAATAATGATGAGACGATTGCTGTTTTCATAACGTTACCTCTTAGTGTGTGAAGAATAGAAACGAACTTTAGTATAGAAAGACCTCGAACTAACGTCCAGTGGTCGAGTTCTCACCTTTCACATCTCGCTTTACAATAACTAGCGCTGTACCAGGACCACCTTTTAATTCCAGTAAAGACGCCAACTCCTGAGTGTTACGATCCGGTGCCGCAGCGGATTTTAAAGCATCTTTAAGACGGGCATCTTTCGTTCGAAAGGTCTTAGCAATCCATCCTGCATCTTGGCCCATATTGTAGGATTCAATCGGTTTGTTCGTCATCTCACTTAGACTGCGTTTCACAGCCTCAGCTCTTTTTTGCGCCAAGACGACTTGGGCCTCAGGGAGCTTTTCGCCAGATTTAATAGCCTCTTTGTCACTCCATGCAGCGACGATAATTTTTTCTATATCACCATCTGCGACGACACTTCGGTATACAGCTCTAATATTTCGTGCTTCCGCTTCCGAGAGTACTGAACCACCTTTAGCGAAATTCACGATGGTCATGTCTTTTTCGAGAATGTTATATAAATCTGTTTCTGCCGACTGAATTGCATTATTTATCTTGCCTGATACCATTTCGGCCCGAACGACAGGACTCATAAGGGTAGCGCTAAGAATCACTGTTGTTAAAGTTTTCATGTTCGATCCTTTTGTTATCAACACGAGTAAACAGCAGACCTCAGCGAGACGTTTGGTATAAAGCACTAAGCGTGCCAACGCTTAAAATGTGGACATTCAGGCCTTTGGATTCCAGAAATTGCGCGTCTTTAACAGCCGCCTGTTCCCTAAATGATTCAGGCAACAGTACACTGCTGTTCCACTTAAGAGTGGTGATGGGACGTTACGGACAAAGGACAAAAAAAAGTGCGCCAGCGAGGGCACACTTTTATTTTCTTATACAAGACATCTATGATGTTAGAGCTTCACAGACCTTAAAAATGAACTGACCGATTCCCTCGCCTGCTGTCGAGGCCAACCGTAACGGTTTTGAAGGCGTCCTTCCAGTTCATTCAGACGGCCATCTATCTCCTCGAGATCATCGTCAGTGAGTTTGTTCCAGTTCGCTTGTATGGAACCCCGGATCTCTTTCCACTTTCCTTGAACAATCTCGGTGTTCATCCGCGTATCCTCCCTTTTCGTCCAGGTTCCCCTGAAAGGTTGTTAGATACGACGCCCGCGGCCACCGAGGTGAAAAACAGTTGTGACAATAAAGAGAACGAGACCTACCCAAAAGAGGATCTGAGCGATGCCAGCTGCACTTCCTGCGATACCACCAAAACCTAAAAATGCTGCGATCAGAGCGATTACGAAGAATGTTATGGCCCAACTTAACATGATACACCTCGAAATGAATTTTATGGGAAACTGACTTTCAACGTCCACTCTGAGGAGTAATGCGAAATACGTGCCAACGCTGACCGAATAGTTCCGAATGATGAAAAGTGGTACGTGCGATTTTTTCATGTCTTCACCTTCATACGCATTGACGTGCTAGGGAGCATTTTCCTAACGAGTTCGTCGCTGGCATGAAGTCTGCACGCAATCTCAGATAAATCGTCTTTTCGGACTCCTGGGGTGACAGATCTCTCACCAAAGCAAAACAGGTCCCTTTCAGGCTTGAGGAATCATTCAGCACGCAAACTGTTGCCCATGCCCTCGTTGCGAGGGGAGTAGAGCCAGACCAAATTTTGATTGATTCCCATGGTTCGAGTATGGTCAAAGGGTCTAAAATAAATCCAGCCGATCTGCAATTGGATTGTCGCGTCGATGCCATCGTCATGATACGGAGCGGAGTTGAGCCAATGACGACCGGCCGCTAAGAGTCAAGTTCTGCACGATTGAATATAAAAAGAGACTGACCTTTTGCAGGACAGTCTCTTTATTACTTTGGATTTTAGAAAAAACTAGTCCTCTAACAACTGAGCCATGCCGGCCTCAATTTTTTTGCAGGTTAAGGCAACTTCCTGAAACGATGCTCTGATTTTAGCTTCTTCAATCGACTCAGTTGCTGAATCAAGTTCGATAATACCAGCAAGGGCTGCCAGACCTGGGAAACCGTAAGTTGCGGCGGCTCCCTTGAGCTGATGCATGAGACGCGAAAGATCTTTCCAATCCTGCCCTTCGAGCGCCTTGCTACTCAAAACAAGGCGCTCATCAAGACACTCGACAAAGTCCTTTAGGAGGTCTCGATATATAGGCTGATCTTTGTACAGCGAATAAATTGGGTCGATAATCATATCAGCCATTAACGAAACTCGTCCACATGAAGGTCATAACGCTCGAGCAGGCGATAAATATCGGCCCTGTAACGACCTGCCCGCTTCGATGTTTCCGAAATGTTGCCACCGGTATCGTTTAATAAAGACTCCAGATAGATTTTTTCAAACGCCTGTTTCGCTTCCGTCAAAGGCAGTTGGAATATCTTCTCGTCGATGTCAGCTTCCCGACTCGATGATGATCGGTTCGGCTCATTGTGAAGAGCAGCCGAAGCATTTGACAAAGGTGAACTCATAGGAGGCGAGGCGTTCGACTGGTTCGAGGTGTTTTTCTTAGGTGTATTGTTCGGTAAATGAAGATGCTGGAACAGATCTTCCACACGAATGTGATCGTTTTGAGTCAGGACTACCGCACGTTCGATCGCATTACGCAATTCACGGATGTTTCCCGGCCAGTCATAGGCAATCAACCGCCGCATAACGCTTTCCGCTGGCATTGTAATGCCACGGTTGAAACGCTGGTTAAACTCGTTGATAAAAGACTCAACGAGCAGAGGGATATCTTCTTTGCGATGGCGGAGCGGCGGAATGTAGAGTGGAACGACCGAGAGTCGATAATAAAGGTCTTCGCGGAAACGACCACTCTGGACTTCTTCAATCAAATCACGGTGGGTCGCAGCGATAACGCGTGTTTGGATTTTGATCGGCGTCGCTGAACCAACCGGTGTTACCACTCGTTCTTGAAGAACGCGGAGGAGTTTGGCCTGAAGACTGAGAGGCATATCGCCTATCTCGTCAAAAAGCAAAGTTCCGTTTGAGCAAAGCTCAAGTATACCTTTCCGGTCGACCTTGGCATCGGTAAAGGCACCGCGCTTGTGACCAAAGAGCTCGGACTCAAGAAGGTTCTCCGGGATTGCCGCACAGTTGATCGCCTCGAAACGTTCGTTGGAACGATTGGAGATCTTATGGAGAGAACGAGCGATCACTTCTTTCCCGGTTCCGGATTCACCGAGGAGGAGGATAGTGGAATCCACATTTTTCAACTGCTGGAGGCGCTGACAGAGCTCTTGGAACGCTTTGCTGTTGCCGATCATGCCGACACGAGCAAACTCACCGCCGCCGAGATCCATAGGCAAATTATCGGGAACCTGGGTATGTTTGTTGATTTGCGCCGCGATATCGTCCGGCGCTGTATCCTTGGTGATATAACCCGTCGCACCGTTTTGAAGCGCCCAAATAGCGGTCTCAAGCGACGCATGTGCTGTTAGCACAAACACTTTTGAGAGGGGCGATTTGGATACAAGGTACGGCAAACCATCGAGACCGTTTTCATGGCCAAGGTTAAGGTCCAAGAGGACTGCGTCGATGGAATATCGAGAAACAAAGTCTTTCATTTCATCGAGATTGTGAGCCAGATCCACTAGGAATCCGAGTTCCGACAAGGCCAGCTTCCAAAAAGCACAGGTCTGTCGATCATCGTCTACTATAAGCAAGCGTCCGTTGTATTCGTTTGGCATATTTATACATCCAAAATCATGAATTTCGAAAAAGACTTATCTCGTTAATGGAGCTTTACCGCTCAAATGTAATATCACACCCAAGCGGGGGGTGTTAGCAATACCCTTCAGTAGGCCTGACAATACATCTTATAACTCATTGTTTTTTAATGATTAAACGTAAAAACACAAGAATTACCCCGAAATATACGTCCGAGTTTTAGCGATAAACACTCGTATCCTCTAGGATTTTAAATGTCATAAAGACGCATTAATGATCACTAGTGGCAAGTATGAAACCCTTCATGACCGAGATTGCGCTCCATCCGAATTTTTCACCTCGATGGACCACAACACCCACAGGGCTGGGATGAGGGCGAGTTTGAGTACTGCTTCCGGTGCAAGTCCTGTGGTTCTATAGCTGAGAAATGCCAAACCAAGGGCAAAAAACTGCAAAATTGCTGGCCGTATCGGGTGTTTGCTTTTCAAAAAATAGAGAACCGCCATGATCAAAGCGAGTCCCATGAGGAGTCCCTTCGCCCTCTCCTCAGTGAGGCCAGCCATCGATATGATCGGATCGAGAAAGTAGGGTGGAGAATTTAAAAACAAGCCGATGGTGTAAGCGAGCGTGAGGAAAAGGGCGATATGCCCTATCCGGTTCGAAATCGCTTCACCGGTTAGGGCTACCATGATCACAGGGAGAGCGGCAGACGTGGCCTGCCCAAGCCAGGGCAAGGGATCGTCAACGAATCCCCCATAGCGGCTCGATAGCAGGGCCAAAATCGTATAAATGAGACTCAAAGCCCATAGGACCAGCCGATACGGGCGCCACAGCGTAAGTAAGCCAAGCGCGGCAATAACCGTCGCGAGATTATGATCCAGAGTAAACACTGTTTTGTACGAAAGGTGTGCGTATTTAAATAAGTAAAGTTCGAGCCCGCTGCCGTGCGTGTGACCTATCCACGCGTACATTGTAGCCTGAACGAACAGGACGAGACGAACGTCTAAGCCGAGGTCGATCGCTTTCATAGTGACCACCCTGTTGGTTGCGCATGCAACGCATAATTTAAAGGCACTTTCGAAATACTAGCTGCCACGATAAAAAACTCAGGGTCGTCAGGCAGGGTGAGCACCTTGCCTTCAGGCAAAACAAAATGGAAAAGATAATTTGGATAATAAGTCAGGTTTCCTCTTACGCCATGGCTATAACCTGCATGCGCTCCGATAGAGGTAGTGGTTTTAAGAAAAGCCGGTCTCAAGCCTAAAAGGTTGAAGTTTTTATCCAGCATCCTTCGATCGGCATCTCCGATCGGTCCATGAAAACGCGGGACAAAAATCTCGTGCTGCCTACCGTCGATCGTGATCTTCAGATGGTGATCCCTCAGTCCAAACGCCAATAGATGAACGGCTCCCTGAGCCGGTAAAGCAAAGGTTTGGCCCTTTGCCTTCAGAGAATCTGGACCCGATGCTTGGATGGCCCTTAAATCAAAGTCCACATCCTGATCGGTAATGTGCGCCGGATAAGCTTCCGAAGGAAATGAGATTTTTCCCTGCAGTATGTCGGCTTTAAACGTGCGATTTCGATCCGTAAAGGCTTTTGCATTGAGCGCCAATTTTATAGGGACTGAAATGGGGCGCGTTTGGGGAACGATCGGTTTGGTCGACACGATCAAAGTCCTTAACCCGAAGGCTGGAATGATCGACTCCGTTTCGTGGCTTGTTCCAAAGTCCAGTTCCTGGCCATTCACCGAACGAACCGTGGGTGCCATAACCTTGCTGTTCATCGTGACATTGAACCCCTGAGCCTTACCCAAACGCTCCTGCAAACGGAAAACCAATGATAGTGGCGAATCCCCAGGCTCTCTCTTTTCGTCTCTTTCAAGACCTTTGACGGCGCGAATCTGAGCACCTATCGCGCGCGCGAGCGAGAAACTTTTGCCAAGTGGACCTTTTGCCGTGACCGCAGGATGAAATGCTAGAATAGCTTCGTTTTTCTCAGCGGCAAACGCCTGGGTCTGTGCCGAACGCCAGTCGCCGGTATGCGGATAAATGCCCCAGCGAAGTATGTGCGTCCCCCAATCCTGAGTTTCGTTGTAGGCGTATTCCGGTTCCATGGAATGAGGTGTATAGAGGAGCGTCATCCTAATGGAATTGGCATCAGGCCTGTCGGCTCCATAACAGCAGCTGTTGATAATGCTCAGCCCTCGATCACTCGCTGGTGCCATCATCCCCATCCACTCATGCTGGGGCATTTCAAAAAGCTTGGGACCATTGATCGGACGTTCTGCGACCGACAGGCCCATATCATAAAAGGCCGTCGGTGCGGAAAAAGAAGGGGCAATCGATACTTTAAACGAGATATTTTTGGATCGCCAGACGATGAGTTCGTCTATGTCGACAACGGGTCGGCCGTTCGTTAAGCGAATAATCTGTACGAAGCTCGACCCTTCGGCTGAGCGCGTGACTTTAATTGACGCGCGCCAGAGCCCTTGCTCAAGGATTTCGATAGTCGGTTTTGAGTCGAGATAAGATTTGGGCGGCCGCTGCCGGTCCTTCCATGTCATATTCCAGGCAGGGTATTTTAAGGGGAATTCGTTGAGAAACTGATAACGCACAGGACGTTTTAATTCGTCTCGATTAAGAGTTTTATTCCAAATCGATCCAATGTCGCCACCGGCCGTCAGAGTCACCCGAAAGAGGTCCGATTCGAGGGTATGATCCTCAGCTTTCACTGGATTTTGCATGGTGGTCGGTGAGGCTTGTTGAGCCGTTTGAAGCGTATAAACAGCACTTTCAAACGACTGCATAGTCACAGGGAAAAGATAATGCGTCACCCCTTTCATCATCTTGAGTGCCTGCAGGGGAATTTGTTCTCCCGAGGGCGAGAGAGCGAAGGCATAAGGAGTGGATCCAAGGACATCGACTTCCACAAGGTCGCGCCTCTCAAAACCGAGAGTATTAAAAAGCGCAACCGCAAATCCCTCGGCCGCAGCCGTATCAAGAGACTGCGTAATAAGCGCGGCAGAATGTTGAATGATCGAGTTCAATCGGTTTTGAGCCGTCAGATGATCGTTGATAGAAAGACTGTTGGCCTCCGGAATCGCAGTCCCACCCAAAATATCATGCATTTGAGCCGGCAAAAAAGTTTCCCAGGCATCACGCAGCGCTTGGGCGGGATAGGCGCCCCCATCGATGAGAGTTGCGGTCGCTGCGAGGAGTTCGGCTTGTTTTGCTAGATGTTCGGAGCGTCTATTCTCGATCTTGATTGCTGAGTTCGAGTTGAGTGTACCAGCGGAGTGTTCCATGAGAAGCATCTCGCCTTCGATCCGTGGAAACGATGGATAGCTGGCTAACGCCGTGTCACGAAAGAATTGATCGCTGGCACCCATCTTTAGCTCAAAACCCGGCTGCGGATGGAGAACAGCCTCAAGGGCGTTTTGAACATCTGACTCGCGCGGAGCGCCGCCCGAATCTCCCCTGCCAAAGTACCGAAAGTCGATAGGGTGGCCCGAAACTTGGGGGTTTTTTAAAAGTCTTTCGCGCCATTCAGCGTCTGCAAAAAGGTTTTTAGGAACAGTCGACTCGTAGGGTCCAGGATTAAGGGCCGATAACACTTCGCTCCCATCAGCACCAATCCAAAGTCCAACATTGAAGGGCACGCCACGGGCTGCACCCCAACTCAGTTTCTGGGTTGAAAATCCAAGCAACCCCGCGTGGTGAATGACCGTCGGGAGCGACGCCGGATAGCCAAAGCTATCGGGAAGCATAAAATCGGCGCTGGTTTTGCCAAATTCCTTTTCAAAAAAAAGATTGGCGTAAAGGATATGGCGAAGGATGGACTCGGGATCGGGAATAAGAACGTCGGTTTCATCCCATGCGGAACCGGCAACATGCCACCGGCCCGTTTTAATATAATGTTTCAATCGTTCGTAACGAGCGGGCCAGTATTGATTCATCAGTTTATAGCGGAACGCGCCGGTAAAATTGAAGGAATAACCGGGATACTTCTCGATCAGGGCAAAGTTGTCGTCGAGAGTGTTTTTGAGAGATTCATCGATTGTTTTTTGATAGGTCCATAACCACTGCGTATCAAGATGGGTATACGGAACAAGGTAAAGCCGAGCCGAGGTGGAAGCCAAACCTGAGGCTGGATCCGGCTTCGCCGACTCCGCAAGCAGCCGACCGCTCAGGGCGAAAAGAAAGACTAAAGTCATCCGCATCAACATGAGACCATTACCTTTATTGCGTGTTAGGCGTAGCTTCCGGCATAACACAAAAACCATCTCAAGCGGTATCATTTCCTGAGTTCCTGCTTCACCTCGGGCCTCAGCCACGGTAAGCTCCCCTCACAAACTTGTGAAGCAACCACGTTGAGACGGCATATGAAATCAGGCTTATGGATCAGACGACAGGAACGTTTCGAAGGACTCGTGGAACGATGTGCGCCCGGTGCTCATCGTGCGCTTGCTGCGGAGATCGCTGCCTTGAATCTGCCGCGGGAAGCTCGTATCCTCGACGTTGCGGCCGGCAGCGGAGCGTTTTTAGCGCGACTGCGCGCATTAGGGTTCGCGAATCTCCATGGGATCGAACTCGATATTAAGGATTTCAAACTCGACAGCATACCGATCGAGAGTTTTGACCTTAACCTTGATTTTGCGGATCGCTACAACGAAAAATTTGACCTTATCACAGCCGTCGAAATCATCGAGCACCTGGATAATCCCAGGCATTTCCTGCGAGAACTCCGAAAGCTCCTGAGACCCGGTGGTTATTTGCTCGTGACGTGTCCGAATACGGAGCAGTGGATTGCCCGCTTTAAGTTTTTGATCAAAGGCGAACCGAAACACTTTGGTCTTGATGACATCAAATCGCAGCGGCATATTTCGCCGATATTAAGCTTTCAAATGCTCTATATGTTTCAGGAAATTGGGTACAAGCTCGATCGGATGACATCCGTAGGTTCGTTTTGGGGGCCCTTAAAAGCGGCGCTTTATGAACCACTAGGAATGCTTGTCAGCCTCTTCATGCGTGGTAATAAAGAACCTCGCGAAATCAACGTGTATATCGCGAAGCAATCCGATCCTACCGAGGATCTTCAGGGCCAAAACTCCCGCTATTTCGAATCGAAAAACTTTGATATCGCTGATCACCAGCTTTGAGCGGCATAAAACTTCAAGGTCGCCTCGACCATCGCTATCTCGGTATATCGCGAAGCTTTAGCCGCGCAGTATACTCTGAGCGTATTCCTCCACTCTCTATCGTCCTGAAGGCTCGCTAGTATTTCGAAGAGGGTGCCGACAGGGACCGGGAGCGCAAGCGGCAAGCCTCTATCCTCAAACTGCGTATCGACTAATGAAGGGTATATGCCCACACGTGTGCCAACCACTGGCAATCCAGCCAGCGTAGCTTCGAGATATACCATTCCAAATGCTTCGTAAAAGCTCGGAAGACAGAAAATATCGCTTGCCGCGAGATGATCCAGGATATTGTTTACATGACCTCTAAAAACGACCTGGTTTTCGAGTCCTAAGACTCTAGCTTTCTCTTCCCATAGGTTCTGGTCGACATCGTGCCCGAGCACCAGGAGGCGCCAGTCGCGCTTCTGTGCCTTCGCCATAACCATAGCCTCGTAGATCGGTCCGAGGCCTTTTTTCCTGTGCGTGTTGGATGCAAAACTTATGATGAAAGTTTCGCTGTCATTATTCAAGCGCCGCACGGCACAGATTTCGGCAGATGGCGGCAGACCGTTGGGTATCACGGTAATGCGATCTTTCGTGTGCGGATAAAATCGGGCTATTTCCTGAGCCACAGTTTCACTCACAGCTACGATCGGGAGTTTGCGCCTGTAGTTGATGCCTTCGACGAGGAGTATCAAAGGGTTCATCGGATTGAGAAAGGGCGACCAGTATTCACCCAACCGAAACTTGCAGCTGATCCAAGCTCGATGGCAGGCATGAGCTGTGAGAACATTTTGCACGAGGGTCGTACCCACCCCATGGTTATGAATGATATCAAAACGACCTTTGCTCCGTAAAAGCCACAGGGACGATGCAATAACGAAAGCAATGTAGTCCATAAAATTAAGTCGAAAGCGTGGCAGCCCAAGAGCGATATGATGAGCAGCAAATTTGCCCTGATACGCGCTATTGCCCGAGAGGATACAAACCTCGTTGTTGCCTGCAATCAAAACGCTGAGGAGAGGCGCAAGTAGTTTTGAAAAACTGTTCCGCGTCTCGTCAAAATGGGGCACGACAAAACAATAACGCATGCACGCGGACCTTTCTTATCTTTGTCCGTGGACAGGAGAAGGGCTCGAGCGATAAGCTGGGCCTTTCGCTCATGTATCAGGATGGTCATGAATCACAAACGTATGAAATTGACATTTCTTTTTGTCAGCATAGCCGAGCTGGTCAACAAATTTATACCAATTTTCATGCTGCGTCTTGGCAATGAGAAGCTTTCGACAGAAAACCTTGGTCTTGCGACGTTTGGGACCTCAATTGTCGAGATTTTCCTGCCGTTTATGATATGGGGATTTGAGATCTCGGGGCCGCTATCTCTGCGTGGCATCGACAAAGGCAGCGAGGAATGGAAAAAACGCATCGGAGACATACTCGGAGCGCGGCTTGCCCTGGGCATTTGCGTGTATCTCGTTATGACTCTTGCTCTTTATGTATGGCCCGATTTTTTCCCCTATCGATCGATCGCTATGCTCGTAGGGCTTGGCCTCATCTTTTCCAGTCTTGGCACCACGTTTGTTCATACTGCTGACCAAAGCCTGGCTGTCCTTGCCCGCATTACGATCGGCGCAAAGTTCGCGAGCCTTGCTCTGGCTTACCTGCTCGTTCGAGACTCGGGCGACTGGGTTATGTTTGCCCTCCTGAACTTTGGGGTGAATGTCATAGTGAGTCTTGGTTCGCTGACATATGTCGTAAAAACATATGGTTACACACGGCCGCGTTTTGATCACCTCATCAAAACAATCGCCCCCGCGATGCCTTATGCATTGACCTATATCGGCGCTGGAGTCGTCGAGAAGATAGAGGTTCTTTATGTGCAGCGTATTGGGGGCGCAACAGCAGCCGGAGCTATTGCGGGTCCTTTGAAGCTCTATCAGGGGCTTCTTTTTATGGTGATTGCCCTCAGTGCTGTCTCCTACAGTGAAGGGCTGGCCTATCCCGAGAAGATTGGCCGTTTTCTAAGGCTGACCGTATGGATGCTTGCTGTCGTTATTCTGCCCCTGATGATCGGTGTGTTTTTCGTGGGCGAGCCCCTGCTGACAACGATTTTCTCAAGCACCCTTTCAGGGTCAGGCGGTCTCAATAGTTTTGCAGGTCAAGGCCTGAACCTCGCATTTATCTGTACCGGAATGCTGGGCCATTCTTTGCTTTTGGTGGCCGGTGTACAGGCGCTAAGTGCGCTCGGGAAAATCTGGTGGACCAACGCTGCTTATGCTGGTGCTTTCGTGCTCGGCATCGTGGGATCCGAAATCTTGATGAGAGGCGCCAACCCAAGTTATGCGCTCCTCGCCCCAGCTTTCGGGAAAAACGTTGCCGGCATTGCGCTTTTTATCTTTGCATGTCGTCAGACAGAAGGTTTTAAGACCCTGAAACTCCCCATGAAAGGCATAGGGGCGGGTCTTTTTGTGATGTTTGGCTTTTTGTGGTTTACGCCTGACGTAAATTGGATCGTGCGACTTATATCAGCGGCCGTGTTGTACGGAGTATGTGTGGCCGTACTTTCGCTGCCGCTCCTTCGCAAAATCATTAGGAAAGAGGGGCTGCAATAAGCGTCTCAGACGCAGCGGTGTCCTCTGCTCGTGTTCGTCCATAACCCATCGCAAACGCGAGAGCCATCAAAGTCATCAGCGCATAACGCACCTCGCCATCAAAATAAGCATTCTGTGTGAGCCCTCCAAAAAAAAGGCAACTCACTGTCAGATCGCGTATCCATTTTAGCGCCTGAGGTCCATTCAACCAGTTGAAATGAAGACTGCCTAACCAGAAAATAAAGGCCAGGGCTGCACCTAAGCCGCCTTCGGCGGCGAGCTGAAGGATCTGATTGTGCGCTTCATAGGCCTTTTTGAAGTTATGAAGGCCGATGGCTTCATAGTACGGGACACGATAAGGCTTGTCGAGGTTGATGCCATGGCCCATGAAAGGCCGCTCTTTCACCATGATGTAATGGACGACCCAGAAGGCTATCCGATCGTCGGGATAGGAACTCTCTTTTTCCTCAGAAATATGGCTCGTCATCGACATAAAACGTCGTGAGACGGTATTGTTTGTTGAGAAAATACCACCGATCGCGAGGACGAGCCCTACGAGTACAAACCAGCGATGACGACCTCGGAAATAATAAAACATAAACCCCACGGTACTGAGGAGCGCTACGGCTTGCGCCGTGCGGGAGGCGGAGAAATAAAGGAGCAAGAGATTGCTCGTAAGCATAATACAACGGTTGATTTTGCGAGGATCCGTACAAAGCAAAACGAGGTGAAATGGCCATAGCATCAGCGCAACATAGGCCATAGTCAGAGGATGGGAATAAAATCCCTGTGATCGTCTGTAAGTATCACCCAGTTCGAAAGCAATGCCCGATATATGCCAACCTTTTAGGGCTTGCGAAATGACAAGCAAACTCCAGAAAATCATAACACCGGTCCAAACCTTTTCCAGTCTGGCGAGATCGTTCGCTTCCAGTTTGGGCATAAGGACGAAGAGGCAAGGCAAGAGGATGAGAGGCAAATAACCCATCAGAAACGAAAAGATGTCGCGTGTTGGGTTTGCCGGGTTTAAAAGTGTGGCACCCATCTGAAAAATCGCGACCATAAGAATCAGGCCTATACTGCGGCTCTCCTGATGACCGACCTGAAGACGCCAAGTTTTGAGATCGTGGCGCTTTTTTATAAGTATCCAGAAACTCACGACGACAAGCGCCAGGCATTGAAATGCAATACCGAAAGGCATGCTAAGAATAAGGATTAGAAATGGCAAGAGATTCATAGAGGCCCTTCCGAGGGTTTGAGATCAAGGACACGGCTCCAGATAGCCCAAAACGTTGGCGCATTAAAATCTCGCAAGACCGTTTCGCGCGCGGCCTTCCCCAGCCGTTCGCGCAATGCCGGATCAAGGATAAGTGTACGGATGTGTTCATTCATCTCGGCCGCATCTCGTCCTACAAGACCATTAATATTGTGAACTATGGGTGACGTTGGATTAATAACCGTCACAACTGGTAGCCCGAGGAGCATTGCTTCGAGCGAGGCCATGTTAAATCCGTCGCCGGTGGCAGGAGTGATGGGATACACGTAAAAATGAGCTTTGGAAAATTCGTGAGCGAAGGCCCGAAAGTCAGGGGGAATATAGGAGTCCGGAATGTTCGGGTTGTAGCCAATGACTTTGATTGGCGAGACGGAAAATAGGTCCTTGAGAATCCCCCACCCTAGCTCCTCCCCCCTTTCAAAAATATCGTTGCCCACATAGACGCCATGTATCTCATCGCTTTTTCGTGGCGAAAGAGCATCTTTTGGGAAAGGCACAGCAAATACCCGAGCGACATCCGCGCGGATTGCCCAGCTTTGTTTTTTCCATTCGCTGCCTGCAATTACTTTTAGACCAAAATATTTTTGCCAAAACAGTATAATTATGCGTTTGAGGAGGCTTTTGCTACGCTCAAATGTTGAATTTTTGAACAGAGGAATGTGGGCTACAAATATAAGGTTGCGCCTTTGAAAGGGCAGCAGCCAAAAGAGATTAAGAATCGTATGGCAGATTATTGCGTGATAGGCGTGATTTCTGATCGATACCTTCGCTTTTGGCCAGTCTATCAGCGAGAAATTTGAGGGTACAGCTCGGCTTCGTGTATTCCAGCTCAGATCAAGATTGCCTTTGCGAGTAACAACATCAAACTCCGCATTGAGTCCGGCGATCGCGCAAAGGTAGGATTCGTGATGATTAAAGGTCAATATACGTGGCGGGGTGCCGCTCTGATTCCGTTGCATCCAGCTGTATTCCTTGGCCCATTTACGCAATTTCTATGTATTAATAGATAAGGATCGTGAGGACAAGGTGTAAATTTATAATCAGTTTCGATGACTTGGCTTCCGGTTTTCTCGTTTTTCTGATTCTTTCTGTATAATATATGAGCAAACCCCCTCCTTCGATCGCCCTCTCCCCTTTCTGTGATCTTATAACCCCCATATTTCCAATAACATACTGTAATCATTACGATATTAGGCATTTTAAAAATGGACAATATACAGGTGTTATATGATCATATTTAGGGGGTGGATATCAGTTTCTAGAAATAAGCCTATTTCTTAATCAAATAAGCCTATTACATACTCAACAACACTAACATAAACGATGGTGGCTTATACATTCAAGATTACACCACCGGAACTGGTGGTTGTGTGAGATTGTTTTTTTAAAATATTGTTTAAAACGCGCATTTTTCTCTGGAGAGTGGAGGCCGAGTGGCTGAAGATTAATAAAACTGGGGGTAACGCGACTTGAATAGCTTAAAAATTGGACAGATTGAAGCCTACGACCCAAAAACCGATCTTAATTATCAGAATGCACGGAAAATCATCGATATTCTGGAGGCGAGTGGGTTTGAGGCCCGTATGGCGGGGGGCTGCGTAAGAGATCGTCTACTGGGAATTACTCCAAAAGACTATGACGTAGCGACGACAGCCAGCCCTGAGATGATATGCACTCTTTTTGAACAAAAAGGCTTCAAGCCCGTACCCACTGGGATTGATCACGGCACGATAACCGTCGTCGTCGGTGGGAAAGGCGTGGAGGTGACGAGCTTAAGGCGAGATGTCAGTACCGATGGAAGACGAGCTGTGGTTGCGTTTGGGAGCTCCTTTGAGGAGGACTCACTGCGACGCGACTTTACGATTAATGCGATGTACGAGGACAAAGAAGGCGTTCTTTACGATTTCCACGGCGGTCGCGACGATCTGAAGAATGGCATCCTGCGCTTTGTGGGTGATGCCCGTACTCGAATCCAGGAGGACTACCTCCGCATACTGAGGCTGTTTCGTTTTTGGGCCCGCTTTGGCTTTCAAGTTGTCGACGGCACTCTCGCTGTGGTTGCCGAAGAGGTGAGGGGACTCGAAAAAATCAGTCAGGAACGGAAAACGAGCGAACTGCTTTTGACGCTGGAATGCCCTCATATCAGCCCCGTCTTGGAAGCTATGGCGAGTTCGGGCTGTCTGGAGATCTTACTTGGCTTGCAAAAGATAACGCCACGATCAGATTCATTCTGGAGTGCCTTAATCTTAAACACAAAAGCGACGACAGGGCTCGCGCGTTTGGCTGTCCTTTGTGTGGATTTTGCAAGTAAAGAGGAACAATGGAATCGTCTCGAGAGCTTACGGCTATCGAGACAACAGATTGATGCGGTGAACGTGCTGCTTGACACAGAAGGTCCAGAACCTGCGAACGATCCGGCCTTGGCATATGACTGGTTGGATAGAACCGAAGGTCTGCTCTGGGTAGGAGTGTGGGATGATTTTATTTATCCCATTTGGAAAACGATCCGGCCGACTTCCCAGCTCGAGGTGCTGAACGCGACTATCACCCAAAACCTGGCTCGCCGGGTCTGTCCTATAAATGGACAGTTTCTCATCCAAAATCTCAAGTGTAAGCCTGGTCCTGAACTCGGACTTGTCTTGACTCAAATTAAAGACGGTTATCGCCGGGGGCAGTGGACCACAAAAGATCAAGCTCTGGCTTATGCTAAAAGACAATTGAAGCTAAAATAACACCTAGGTTTCGAGTCTTTGTTCGAGACGCATCAAAAGTTTATAAACGAGGTGCGCATCGTGAAGTTTCGTCTGGGATATTTCGTTCCCGAATTTCCGGGTCAAACCCATATATTCTTCTGGCGCGAAATCCAGCGCCTCGAATCGATGGGCGCTGAAGTTCGTCTCTTCTCAACTCAAAAGCCCCCTTTGGCGATTTCCTCGCATAGTTGGTCGGATGCTGCTAAAAAGCGCACGATTTATCTTATCGCCTCAACCAAGCCCTCTCTTTTTCTGGGCTTGCTTGTGTCAGTTTCTAAATGGCCTCCCTCGGCTTGGTATCGTTGTTTGCAATCGGTATTGGCAGCCAAAGTCAGTTTCGGCGAAAAAATAAATCTTTGTTTTTTAGCCGTGTTCGGGGCCCGTATGGCTCGCCTTGCCCACGAACAAAAACTTGATCACATCCATGTTCACTCATGTGCAAACGCTGCGAATATCGCTCTATTCGCTCATATCCTGTCAGGTATCACATACAGCTTAACGCTGCATGGTCCGCTTTCCGATTATGGATTTAATCAGGAACAGAAATGGGAAGGCGCTCTCTTCAAGATTATTATCACCCAGAAGCTTCTCGGCGAGGTTCGCGCGACTCTTGGGTCCGTTATCACGCGAAATTCCTACATCGCCCCGATGGGGGTCAACATCAGTGTTTTTAAACGAGGGATCCCTTATAAAGCCTGGCTTATTGAAAGCGGACCGGCGCAGCTCTACAGCGTGGGGCGACTTCATGTAGGGAAGGGACATGCCGACCTGATCCAGGCGGTCCGTCATCTCAAGGGAAAAGGTTTGTCTATTCGCCTTCGAATCGCAGGTGAAGACGAGCAGGGTGGTTCGGGCTACCATCTCGAACTCGCACAATTGATTGAAAAACTAGACCTGAGAAATGAAGTTGAGCTTCTCGGAGCTGTTTCCGAGACGGTCGTGAGAGAGGGGCTCATAGCGAGTCACGCCTTTGTTCTCGCTAGCAAAGCTGAGCCATTAGGGGTTGCCATCATGGAGGCGATGGCTCTGGAAATGCCAGTTATCGTAACGTCCGGAGGTGGGGTAAAGGAATTGGTCAACGACGGAAGCGATGGAATACTGGTGCCGCCTGAAAACAGTATGGCGCTCGCGGAAGCGATCGAAGGCCTTTTGCGTAATCCCGATCTCGCCGTGCGCCTTAGCAAAGCCTCACGGCAAAAGATCGAAGAACAATTTCAAGATCACAGGAGTGCAGAGCTCATGCTCCGCATGGCTCACGGATAAAGTGATTTCAAGACTTCGCAAGGGTCGGTTTGCGCCCTTGAATCCAAAGCACGGCGATGATCGCTATGACGATAATCTGGGCTAGCAAGGTCTCGAGGCTCGGATATACTCCTACCAGCTCAAAACGTAGTTGGGACATAAGCTGAGTGATCCCGACGATCCCGCTTTCCTGAAGAGAATGGATACCTTTGCCCGTTAAAATGAAAGCAAGGGCAGCCATGATATAGGCCGAGATCTGAAAGAGCCGACTGATCGGTAATTTGGCGCTGAATTTCACCGCCGCCCAGCAGCAGATCACAATGAAAGCCAGCGTTAGACCGATACCCGAAAGCATCGAGGTTTTCGCGGATTCGTTGGCTTCAAACCATATAATCCTAAGAAATAACACCGATTCTAGGGCCTCGCGGGCGACTGCTAAAAAAGAGATCGTCGCAAGTCCCATGAGGTTTTTCCCGTCGACAGCGACCTGGACTTTTTCTTTTATAAACTTGGTCCAGCGTCCGATTTCGCTGTGTCGGTGCATCCAAAATCCGACGCCTATAAGGATGAAGACGGCGAGGACTGAAGTACACCCTTCAAGGAGTTCGCGTTGCGCTCCACTCACATCAAACAAAACCCCTGCGGCAAACCAAAATACCACGCCGAGACAGAGAGCTGCGATCCATCCTGCGTGGACCCACAGCGCGGCCCGATGGGCACCCACTGCGCGTATAACGCTCAGTAACGAGAGTATGACAAGCGCGGCCTCAAACCCTTCTCGGAGCAAGATACCGGCTGCTGCGATAAACGCGACGCGGTTGTCAATCCCTTGGCTCTTGAGGCTTGAATCCGCTTCGTCGATTTGAGAAAGAGCCGCCCCGATATTTTCATGGACCTCCTCCGCCGTTTTATTTTGTTCAATCGATGCCCGGACTGCGAGCATGGCCGTCTCAAGCTTGGTAACCAATCCTGGCGCCTGCGCCCGTAAACGGGGTTCAACAGGTTCGATACCTTCCAGATAAGATCGAAGCGCTCTATCTTTCGCGGCACTTTGATCGCCGCTTCTAAAAGCGGACTCGGCGTCGTTCAAATACGTGCGTGCGAGATCTAAAGTATTGACCTTTTCGTCGCTGCTTTGATGGAGACGCACACTCGCCAGTTTCCCGCCCTGTTCCCTGAGGGGCACGTCTAGTACTTTGGCGAGATCGATATCACTGAGAGTCGCTGCATTTTTGAGCAGTTGGGGATCGAAGACAAGTTTGATATCAACTGTAGGTTTTGTGTGGCGAAGTGAAACGACATAAAAAGCGAGAGACCAGGTCTCTACATCGGACAGATTGCTAAACCCGGCCATAGCCGTTCCGGGCACCCCGAGTCTGATCGTATTGAATTCCCCAGATGGCGATGCGCCATCCATTTTTTCGTGGTTTAAAAAGTTGGCCGGCTTTGGTGTGAGAGCCGCACCGGCGACGCCATCACCAGCCCCAAGGGTGCCGTGACAGCTTGCGCAATGGCTCGAGAAAAGCTTGGCTGCATTGACGAGATCAGGCCAGCGCGATGGGGATACTTCGAGCTTGGTTTTTTCAATTACGAGATTTTGCAGGGAACGGGCCAGTAACACAACGCGGCTGGGCGCTGTTTTTGATTCTATAGCTTCATGGAGGCCTTTGATTCCCGCACGAATGGCAGCTTCGTTGGTAAGCTCGGGAACTTTCAGGCTTGCGTCATACGCCGTTTTTGCGAATTCGCGCTGCTCGGCAAACTCTGAATCCGAGAGGACCCGCCCGTCTTCGCTCACGGCTCCGACGTAATCTTTGGCAAGGTAATCAAGAAGATGCACGAGCTGTCGCGCGCCACCTTGTTTTTGCTGGTCCGCGGCATGGAGTGAAACAGAAACAAAACTGAGGCATACGATCAGCATACTTCTAAGCATACGATATCCCGTTCGGTCGCAGATAATTGACACCGGTTCTCAATATCATACACGTAAAAGTTCTGACATCAAAAAACCGAGTTTAATTGTGTTCAATCAAACTCCTTTGACCGATGATTTGTCACATTCATGTCACGATTGTAAAACAACAGTAAAACCGACCCCCAAGCTATGGGAAACGCAGAAATTCCTTCCTATACTCACCGATAACAACTCGAAGAGAGTTCTTTGAAGGAGTCCACCATGCAAACAGAAACAAACGGTCTTGTCACACCGCTGACCACGCCGAAAATTGATCTCGCCGGCTCAATTCCCTTCGTCATCGTGCACCTTTGCGCGCTGAGTGCTTTTTTCTTTGAACTCAACATGACGATGGTTTGGCTATGCCTCGGAAGCTACTACATTCGGATGATAGGCGTTACAGCCGGTTACCACCGTTATTTTGGTCATCGGGCTTATAAAACGTCTCGCGTGTTTCAGTTTATCTTAGCGTTTCTGGCCCAGACGTCGGCTCAGAAAGGTGTCCTTTGGTGGGCTGCCCATCATCGTCATCACCACAAACATTCCGACCAAGAAACAGACCTCCATTCCCCGGTAACCAAAGGATTCTGGTATTCTCAAATCGGTTGGATCCTGAATCCCGCAACGTCTGAAACCAACTGGAAATATGTTCAGGACTTCGCAAAATTCCCTGAACTGCGTTGGTTGAACAAATATTTTCTGGTCCCACCTACAATTTATGCTCTTGCAATTTTCGCTATTTGGGGTTGGGCTGGTGTTTTTTACGGCTTTTTCTTGTCGACCATTTTTCTTTATCACGGAACGTTTTTTATCAACTCGCTCACCCATGTGTTTGGTCGGGTTCGGTATCGTTCGAACGACGAAAGCAAAAATAGCTTTATTTTAGCTCTGATAACTTGCGGCGAAGGCTGGCACAATAACCACCACTACTATCAAGCAACAGCGAACCAGGGTTGGTTCTGGTGGGAGATCGATCTGTCCTTCTACACTTTGAAAGTTCTTTCATTGTTTGGAATCGTTTGGGATCTTCGTTTGCCGCCGGCTCATGTCAAAGCGCGAACTATCGCAGCCGAAGCCGCTGCCAGCCTCATCGAAAGCGAGAAAAAAGTTAAGGCTGCCTAATCGTCGGGACTTCTTGCGTGCTGTCCTCAACGCCTCTAGGGTTCTTTTTTGGATGTCCCCAAGCGATTATTGTTCTATAAGGCCGATTCATCGCTTCTGGGGGGCTTTGTTTATTCCAACCGCTGAATTCCCAAGTTTGCTCGTCAGTACAGAAAGATTGCGCATAAGCCCGACCTGCGATCGCAGCCGTTATTTAGAGGCAATGCGGATCAGCCATCTGACGCTTAATCCGCATATCTATGTATCGCGCCCGACTCTGAACGTCAGTCCAGGACAGATTCTTTTTGATGTGTTTTCAAGGACCGATGGTACGTTTGTCGGTGGTTTATCACTTCTTCAGGAAGAAAACGATGATAATGATGTCTGGGAGTTAGGCTATTGGATCTTACCCGAGTGGGCAGGATCGGGATTGGTCAAGGAAGCGGCTCTGTCGCTGATCGATGAGCTTTTTGTCCATCATCACACCTCCAAGATCGTCATTCACTGCGACTCTCGCAATCAATCCAGCATCAAGGTTGCCAAGAGCTTGGGAGCCAATCCGGAAGCTATTTGGTCAGGCATAGACAGAAATACGGGAGAGACCATAAAGCGACTCGTATTTGTCCTCTACAAAGATGATAGCGAATTATTATGACCCTCGACATTCTTCTGGATAATGCCTCCATTCTCGCGATCAACAAACCTGCGGGCATCCTCGTCCATAGGAGCAAGACGAGCTCGCGTACGGAACCGGCACTTTTGCAGATTGTGCGGGACTACTGCGGGCAGCGAGTTTTTGCGCCCCATCGCCTTGATCGTGCCACATCGGGTGTGCTTATTTTTGCGAAGTCAGCTGAGAGCGCTCGCTTTTTAAGTGAGCAGTTTCAATCGCGTACGCTCCAGAAAACCTATCTTGCGGTAGTCCGGGGCTGGCCATCGGCCGAACATATCGATTACCCTCTCGCGCGGCTGGATAATGGTCATGTACAGGACGCCCAGACGGAACTTAAACTTTTGGAGACCCTTACGCTGCCCATACCCTGTGATCGCTATGAGCAGAGTCGCTACGCTCTCGTCTCACTAAGGCCCCATACTGGCAGGCGACATCAACTGCGACGGCATATGAAGCATATCCATCATCCCATTATCGGCGATACGTGTTACGGGCACGGGCCTCACAACCGGCTCTTTCGTGAACATTTTAATTGCACGCGTTTGCTGCTGCACCATCAGGAACTTACTTTCAAGATGGAAAATGGCCAACGCATGACTCTGAAAGCCACTCTTGATGAGAGCTTCCAAAAAGTCACGGGTCTATTTTCGCACTGAATTATTTTTGTTTGTTTTGCAGCAAAAGAGCTGAAACGTCGTTGAGTTGACTGGCAACGACTTGGAAGGCATCGTTTTTGCGAAGCACCGTGCGATGGTGATAATTGCCTTTTTCGATGGCAGCCAAATGTTTGCGAAACGCCACCGTTGGTCCGACCAGGCGATGCGTATAAAGTATCGACACACCTATCGTGCAGACTATGTATCCGATGAGGCAGAGGATAAGCCAAGCTTGAATATTCGTGACATAGGCGGCGGCAACAGTCTGGAGCGTGACTTTTCCGTCCGAAAGCTGAAAGAGGATATTTGATAGACTGTCTAGGTTTTCGTAAATCACGATACCTATAAGAGCAGAAAATATAAGCGACAGCGCAATGCAATAAAGCCCGATTTGGGTTTGGAGAAGCGGTTCCAAAAGGAGGTTCGATAACTTTCTTTTCTTCACAAAACCAATGTCCATTGAACGACTCTTTTCATTCTAACGTATTGAATTGAAAACTTAATTCCCCGATTAAACTCTGCCGAAGAGGAAACGTCAGACCTCTTAATTTATAATAAAGACACTCCTGAAAGCTTGAATCCTTCAAAGACGCTTCTTTGATTTTAAGCGTTTTTATACCCTGCGCAATTCCTGAATACGCGAAAGTATAGGTAAGTGTCCCATTGGCCGTTTCATTACGTTCTAAAAGATCAGTATAGCAGCTTCGTATGTCGGCATCATTAATCTGGAGTATGCGAGACATCTCAGGGGCATGCATATTCAGGCGAAAAAGGTCGAGCTGGTATACCATATTTATCCTACGCCCACCCCGTAGAACCCGCCGGATACCCTGTCCATTGTCGGCAGCGGCTCCTTTATAAATACTTAACTCTTCGCCGGAAATGCCATCAATTATGCGCTCTACGCTCCCCTTCCACTTTTCTATCGGCAGCTTGAGACGCACTTCTTTGATCAGAAGTTTGAATTGATCATCGGGTTTGAGATAAACGAGGTACCACACGCCCATCGACGAGAGGCTTTTTGGCTGCACCTTAATCGATTTCGGGTAAGGGCCCTTCCAGAGTCTTTTGTGTCCATACTCGTCGACGAAACTCGCTTCGATCACATCGTAGGTGTCTTCTTTTATTTTCCAGTAGGTAATAGGGGCAAGTTTGGGAATTTGGGTTTTTGCGGTGAAGCTGTAGCTGATTCTGTTGGAACGTCCTTTTAAAAGAAAACTAAAATCGCCGCCTCGCTGTTTGACGTTACTGTCAATCATCATGCTGTAGAGACAGACGAGGCCTTGATCCGTTTCGATAATCTCGCCGTTCCAGACTTTGGGGAGCGAATTCTGGGCCCGAACTTCTTTTGGCAGGAGAAGTGTTGCCAAAAAAAAGGCACTGACAAGCCAAAGCCGCAAACAATCCAAGTGAGCCCCCAAACGAGTAATCGGCAGAGTCTAATGAGGGCCTAATCTTAACAAAAATGGGTTCTAAACCGAAGGCCTTCTTCCGTCATTACAGTATCAACCGCCTGGTCGTGCGATTCGCTAGGCAGCTTTTCGAGTACAAACTCTCTGAAACACACGCCGAGAGTGGAGAGGCGATGACGATGCAAATAGCGATCGTAAAACCCTTTGCCATAACCCAAACGATGACCATGATCATCAAAGGCTAGAGCTGGAACAATTATAAGTGTATTTGCCCCGATCGGCATTGCCTTTCCCGTCCCATCGGGCTGGAACAGACCCCAGGTGTTGTGTTTAAAAGCACCTTCGCCGGAATACCCATAAAATTCCATTGCTCCCGTCGTCTGATCGATAAGCGGAAAATAGAAGGATTTGTCTGGACTGAGGTCTAATAGGGAATGCAGGTCAGCTTCCTTACGGAAACTTCGGTAGAGACCAATATGGTCAAACTCTCCCCACTCGGGCCATTGAATGATTTGTGCACATAGGGCGAGACTGCGTTTTTGCCAATCGCCTTCTGTGAGGGCCCTGCGTTGTTCGAGAAGCGAGCTGCGAAGTTCGGCTTTCACGTAAGGCCTCCCGGATTGTTTCGTTGCACCATTCAAAACGTAAAAAAAACGCTTCCCTAGGGAAGCGTTTACGGAATTTCTTTTAGGCTAACAAGCTTATTGTACCGATACGTTTTGGATAACTTGCCATTCCCAGCGTCCAGCGACTTCTGAAAAAGCACCAACTCGTACATCATAAGATCCAGGATTTACGCCGGAAAGTGATACCGAAGTACCCGACGTTCCAAAACGATAACTTGGGTTTGCGAACGAAGATCCGGTTGGTGTGAATTCAACCGAGTAACGTGCGACTTTTTCCGCCGCTGTCCAAGATACGACACCACCGTTACCAGCGACGGAACCGCCTGGAGTGGGAGCCGATACCGGGAAAGAACGGTGCTCAGGAGCTGCGATTACGAAGCTGGAGACATCCGAGGCACCGCTCGCATTTTTCACTTGCCAGTACCACGTACCCGGATATGGATTTTCGAAACTAAACTTGCTCGCGCCATTTAATTTTACAGATTTAATCACTGGGGCCATCGATTTATTGCGGGAGAATACGATCTCGTCCGCAGGACCTTCCCAAGCAAATTCTGAGACGCCTTGTGTCTCATCATAAGTTTGCGATCCGCCGGCGCCAGGTGTAAGGAGCTTGATAGCGCCTGTTGATGCTGCGGCCGCAGCTGCTGTCGCTGCTGGTTTTGCAGCTTCTGCTGGTTTTGCGGTTTCTTTGCTTTCAGCTGTGGCTTTAGCACCATCGGCTGGCTTTGCGTCATCTCCAGCATCGTCTGCCGGAGCCGCTGCGTCTTCCGCTGCTGTTTCTTCGCCGCTTTCACTTCCACCATCAAAGTAGAGGTAGCCACCGACCAAAATACCTAAAAGGAGAACGCCACCGACGATAAGCTTGCTTTTGCTTTCGCCCATGCCGCCGCTTTTAAAGATCGCGGAAACGGCGTTGGTGTTTGTGCCAAAGTCGCTTGTGAATTCTCCCTTGAGCTCGCTCGTAAAGGGATTGGACTGGGCGCCTGACGTCTGACTAAACGCTGCATTCGAATTAGGGTCCTGATTATTCTCGCTCATCCTTGTCTCCTTGAAATCCCGGTAGGCGGCTGTCAGCATTCTCAATTCAAAGCATGCGCTTCTGCCACTCTACAGATTATTGTAAATGCTCTGCGTCGCCGTGGCAAGAATAGCGCCCGTGAACATCTGTCCTGTCAAAGATTTGGCGTAAAAAGAAAGAATTTTATGAGGAGGCTTCGGGATCTAGAAACCGCTGAACACGATCACTTTTTTGCCATTCTTTGGTATCTTGGAATACAGTTAATCGGCCGTTTTCACAAAACCAAACCTGATCAAATATTTCGAGCTGACTGAGGCGATGCGTCACATAAAGGAGAATTCGGCCCTCGGCCTTCGCTCTTTCGACCACCTGTTTCGTGATCATCTCTTCGGCTGCGGGGTCTATGGCCGAGGTAATCTCGTCCATTAAGATCAGAGAATGGGGTCTCAGAAACCCCCGCGCGATCGTCATCCTTTGTAACTGGCCACCGGAAAGCGGGCTCTGGAGGAAATCGAGCTCAGTGTCGAGATTCTGTCCTTTTGCTTCGAGCTCGTTGCGGAGTGATACAAAACTGAGGGTTTCGTTTATTTCTCTATCGCTGATGCCGTCGAGGCCGTACGTGAGGTTCTCGCGAATACTACCTGAAAAGAGAAATGGCTTCTGACTCACAAGACAGGAATTGTCACGGACCGTTGCCCAGCTTGGAACTCCCACCCAAGATTCAGGCTCGTACAGTCCCGCCAAAGCTTTGAGAAGCGTTGACTTCCCTCCACCACTCGGTCCGATAATGGCTGCGCTTTGCCCCGCCGAGAGGCGCATATGCTCGGCGATGAGCTGAAAGCCTTCTCCATAACGAACCGAAAGACGGTCGATCTGTAACTCTTTTACGTCCGAAAGCGTCTTTTTCACACTCGGCGCTTCGAACTCCTGGACATCGGAAAAGGTCTGCAAGCTCCGGTTGACGATCCCTTGTGTCTCGTGCAGCCGCGAGATCTGCTCGCCCATATTCTTGAGTGGTTTGATAATCGCACCGAGTGTGATGAAAAAAGGCAGGATCGAGCCACTGCGAATCAAATCCGCACCCATATAGCCTTTGCCTATCAAATAAACAATAAAAGCGAGACCGGCGAAACCTAAGAGCTCAAGACCCGGAGCAAAAGCTGAGCGGATGAATATGGAGCGGACGATGTTTGTGTAATAGGCCTTGTTGATTGATTCAAAACGCCCAAGTTCCGCTTTCTCTCCGCCCTGCGCGCGGATGAACTCAAAACGTTTGCGTATTTCCAGCACCGCTGACGCCATCTTCGCAAGATTGCGCTGCCATCCTTCAGCATAGTGGGAGATGCGTTTGCCAGTTTTCCCTGTACCGAACATCAAAGGCGCGCAAAGAATGGTAAGCACCGAAGCTGTCTTCCAACTGATCAGATAGAGACTGACCATTGGTGCGACGACAGTGACGCTATCTTTAATCAAGCCGATGAGAAGGTCGGACATACGACTCTGCAGGTACGTGATGTCGTTCATTACGAGCGACATCCATTCTCCTGCCGATCGTGTCAACAGGCGGTCCAGAGGCTGTTTCAAAATAGCCGCGAAAAGCTTGTCACGATAACGGCTACCAACATAAAGAATAAGCGATTGTTGGTTATATTGGAAAATGTAGTCAGCGATGGCTTGAAAAACTGCAACTAAAAGGAGCGTTAATGGAAAATAGCGAGCGATGTAAGCACGTGGAACGACCCAGGTATTAATGAGCTCAATGCCTCGGGACAAAACGCCAAGGTGAACGCTCGCTTTTGAGAATTGCGTTGGCAATAGATCAGCCATACGCACGAGTTCGCTTTGCGAGCTGTCCGATATAGCGCGAAGGAGGGTCGCAAGCAGCAAGGGGGCTAATCCGCTGGCAATGAACAATAAGGTGAGTGCCGAAAGCATCTTCACTAGAGTCCACTTCTTTTCCAGTACGGAATCAAGAATGAGGAGTCGGAAATAACGGACGTTAAACCGCTGGCTCATCCGGGAGTCACCGGCGGTCTCTCGCGTTTTTTGCTTAACCCTGTCTCTTGAACGATGTAATCGGCAGCATTGTCGGCGGCCGATCCTTGGAATTCAGAGGCAATATTTTGGAGATCTGTGATGAGGGCCTTGCGCTCTGCGCCATCTATCAAAAGACTTTTGACTCTCGAAAGTATATCTGTCATCGGCGTTTTATTGGAATATTCCGGGACGAGCCTTTTGCCGAGAGATTGATTCACAAGAGTAAAGGAGCCGACTTCATCCGCTTTATCGTCTTTATCGTAGATTGGCATGAAAGGTTTGAGGGCGATCGCCGCTTCCATTGTAATGGCTCCAGAACCAGTGATCGCCACACGAGAAAGGGAAAGAAGTTCAAGGTGCATACCAAGAACGAAACTCACTTTGTCAGGATCGGGTAAAAAGGTCTTGAAATGAGTGACCGTCTGCTCGTAGTCAAGTTCTTCTCGTAGAGAAACAACGACTTGGATCTCTTCGCCAAGACCCGCTGCGATCGCTCCAAAAAGAGGTAACATCTGCTGTAAGGCTTCTCCGTAGCCCCCTGGGAAGAGGGTAACGAGCGGTTTACCGTTTAAAAATGGGAATGCAGAAGCCTTGACATCGACCTTGGCGACACGATCTCGATAAGGTGTACCGATGTAATGAAAGGGAATGTTGGCGGCTCGAATAAATGCACTTCCCGATTTTTGAATGCTAAGAGCGACCTTGATCCGATCACGAGCCTCGTCGAGATTCACCCCTTTGAGCGCCTGTTGAGGCGTGATCTCGTAGAGTATGACAGGCACATTGTTTTGCTTAAAAAAACCTGCGAGTTCATGATGGAGCGCCGAATAACCGACGAGTATTGCAACTTGTGGCAGGTTTGCTAAAAGCTGTTCTCTGAGAGGACGAAGGCCTTCTTCAATTCCAAGGGTAATACATGCAGCCTGCACCGCGTCCAATTCCAGTAGGGAGGTGACACGGGTTCGAGCCGACCATTTCCCTAACACACCCACACCCTCGGTTTTAGGAAACTGATCGCATATCGTCAGAACAAGTTCTGAAGCGAGCAGGTCCGCAGAATGGGATCGTGACGAAATGAAGAAGGTTGGTCTTCTCAACGACAAATCCCTCGATGGCTGGTCGTAACAAAGTCGATGAAGCTATCGCGCTGCACAGACTGCGGTACTTCCGTTTTCATCCGTTCGATCGCATCCTCAAGAGTCAGATTTTCGTTATAAAGAATTTTGAAAAGCGTTTTAATGTCCGACAGTCTGTCTTTTGGCAGGTCCGAGCGTCTCAGACCAACAACATTGAGTCCGGAGATCCGGGCTCTGTCCCCTTGGACCAGGCAATAAGGAGGAACATCTTGAACAACGATTGAACCGGCTGCAACCATAGCCCGCTCACCGAATCGACAGAACTGATGAGCCCCAGAAATACCTCCAAACGTGACGTTATTTTTAACGATAACATGCCCCGCAAGGTGAACACCGTTTGCAAACACACAGTTGTTGCCAATTACACAATCATGGGCGACGTGAGTGTAGGCCATGATCAGATTATCGTCCCCGATGGTTGTTACGCCGCCACCACCAACCGTTCCAAGCGAAATATTTACATATTCGCAGATCCGATTGTTTTTGCCGATTCTGACTTCAGTGTCTTCGCCTTTGTATTTCAGATCCTGAGGCGGAGCACCAACAGTGGCATAAGGCGATATCTGAGTGCCTTCGCCAACGGTGGTTTTGCCCAGAACCAAAGCCCCTGGACCGATCTGAACACCGTCATGCAGAGTGACCTTGGGTCCGATCACTGCATTAGGACCAATCAGAACGCCCTTACCTACTACGGCGCCCTGGTACACCAAAGCTCTTGGGTGAATGGAAGAACCTTCGACTTTTTCGATCGTTTCCAGATGGTTATAGTCAATCATAATCATCCCTTAGCTCAATTTTGCTGTGATGAGGGCACTGCTTGCAACGTCTCCATCCACTATAGCTTTCGCTTCGAACCAGAAAAAGCCTTTCCGACTTTTTAAAGCGGTGACATGCAAATTGAGGCAATCGCCTGGGATGATCTGTCTGCGAAAACGTACGTCTTGAAGTTCGGTCAACAGACAGGAGTTAGCCAGTTCCAGATTACTCATACGGGCGAGTATACCGGCAGCCTGAGCCAGCGCCTCGATGCTCAAAACACCCGGCATGATGGGTTGCCCAGGGAAATGCCCCTGCAAATAGGGATCGAGACTCGAGATCATCTTGATACAATGGATCGACGTGTTCGGAACGACTTCCTTCACACGATCGACAAGTAACATAGGATAGCGATGAGGAAGCCAGTCCATGACCTTGATAAGGTCCGGACGGGAAAAATCCACTGTGAGAGTGAGAACTTCGGATTGGGGCTGTGAGGGGGAGGTCACGGCTTTGCTTCTCCTTATTTTTTCGCTTCTGTTTTGCCTTTTTTCGACTGCGCTTCGAAAGCAGCGATAACGTCTTTTGTCAGGTCAGTCGGGTCTTTGAGATAGATAAGGCCGGCTGAGCTGGTTTCAAACACGACATCGAAGTTTTTCGCTTTGGCGATATCGTTAACGAGTTTGGTCACGGCAATAGCGATTTTCTGGGTCGCAGTACCCTCTTTCTTTTTGATTTCGTCCTGAAAGGCCATCTCGTCGTTACGAAGACCCATGAATTTCTCTTGAAATTCTTTTTGCTTCGTCATGCGCGCCTGCTCATTGAGAAGGGGCGCTTGTTTGGTCCACTCTTCGTTCATTTTGTCGAGTTCCGACTTTCGTTTGCCGAGCTCAGCTTGTTTGTCCTTAATCTCTTTTTCCAATGCAGAACGAGCTGTTTTCCCTTCTTCCACATTGAGAATCACAGCTTGCATATCGACTACCGCATATTTGCTTTGGGCATGGGCGATAGATGCTGTCAGAAGTGAAAGACCAACTAGACAATGTGCGAATTTCATGCGCGATGCTCCCTAAGAATGAAAAGCTAAGAGTATGTATTATCACTAAATGAGAATGAGAAACTTAGTAACCTAGATAGAAAATGAAGCGAAGGTTTCCGACGCGTCCGTTTTCGATAGGGTAAGCCCATTCGAAACGGAACGGAGCCACGGGCGTAATCCAGCGGAAACCGAAACCGGCATCCCTCTCAAACGAGGCGAAGTTAACGGTTTCGTCTTCGGCATAAGCTCGGCCCATATCATAAAAAAGCAGACCTTTGATATTGGCCTCTTTAATAATAGGCATAAAGTATTCGGCTTGAAGCAGGACCTTCTTGGTTCCACCCCAGTTAATTTGCTGCGGTTGACCTGTCGGCGTCTGCAAAATACTTGATTTAGGTCCTATCGTTCGCAGCTCATATCCACGTAAATCTTCGGGGCCACCCAAACGAAAGCGGGTCAGGATTGGAATACGTTCGTTGCCGTTTTGCCAAAGCAGACCAAAATCGGCTGCGAAACGGAAGTAGGTCCGATAAGTATCTGAAAAATCTACCGGTTGAAAATAGGCCGAATTGAAGGTTGTTTCCAGGTATTTACGTGTTCCGCCCAGCGGACCGCCGGTAAATTCCTGGTTGATCCTTACGTCAGAACCATCACTCGGATCGATATAGTTGTTGGTCGCGTTCCGTGCGAGACCAAGGATAATGCTACTTTCGTCCCCAGCTTCTACAAAGCTCCCCACCAAGGCTGTATCCGATGCCACGTTGATCTTAGAGTAACGATAGGTGATCGAGGCCCGGATGAGTTCGACTATACGGCGGCCGATCGTAACGCTCCCGCCTTTGCGTTCTTCCTGAACCGTGACGGTATTGGTGACGAGGCGCACTTCGTTGCGCACGAACGCGCTAAAACCGAGCGACCAATCCGAATCGTTCAAGCGTGGATCTGTCCAACCCACTTCGAGGGAGTAGTTCTTCCCGCCGTTCCAACGGCCCGTTAAACTCGTTCGCCAGCCGCGGCCACTTTGATTTTCTTCCGAGTACTTACCCTGTCCGAACCATTTGTTTTGATTGCCTTCAGCACTGGGGCTAAAGCCCATTGCAGCCTGCAACTGGCCCGTAGGTTTTTCTTTGACTTTGATTTTGTAGTTGAGGATCTGGTGATTCTTCTCGTCTCGTTCGCGAAGTGTTTGCACTTCCTCGAAATAGCCAAGTCGTTCCATATTGCTTTTGGATTTGGTCAGGCGCGTCCCGCTATAAAGCTCAGAGTCGGCGACTTCAAGCTCACGACGCAAAACGTTATCGCGCGTTTTGGTGTTACCGATAAAGGTGAAATCACCGAAATAAACCTTCTCGCCCTTGGTGATTTCGTAGTTCAGATAAACGAGCTTTTTCTCTTTGTCGTAACGTACCTTAGGATTGACGTCGGCAAATGCATAACCTTTGTCGCCGTATTTATCGACCAGCATTTCGACGTCTTTGCGGAAATTTCCAAACCGGAACAGAGCGTTCGGTTTGAGCAGCATCCAGCCTTTCATCTCGTCCGGGGTGTATAGCAAATCACCCGAGAATTCGATGCCGCCGATGCTGTATTGAATGCCTTCTTCCACTTCGAGGGTAAGGCGAACGTAGCGCCGATCCTCTTCCATGATCTTGACAGGATTACTCACGTTAACCTGAGCAAAACCCTGATCCTTGTAAATAAAACCAAGCATCTCAACGTCGCGTTTGATGAAATCGTCGTTATATACGGATCCTGGAGCCGAAATATTGGACAGGCGCGTATAGGGCTTGGAATAGAACTGATTGATCAGCTCGGCTGAGGAGAAATAGGCATTTCCCATGATATGGACGTCACCGACCAGGACTTTGCCGCCTTCCTCGACGTTAAAGACCAGGCTGACTTCGTTGGCATTATTAGGGGTCGGATCGAGTTTGTAGGTGGCTTTGGCGAGGTAAAAGCCTTTCTCGAGATATTGTTTTTCGATCATGCGGAGATCAGCATTGATCTTCGTTTCGTTGACTATCTGGTAAACTTTGGTCTCGAGTTTTTCCTTGAAGTCTTCTTCTTTCATCTCTGAAAGACCAACAAACTGTATGGAACCGATGGCCGGTTTTTCCACGACTTCAACTATAACACGTATGCCATTACCAGCCGGCTCTTTGAGAAAGCGGATATCGGAAAAGTATCCCAGTTCGTGAAGATGCTTGATGTCCGCCTGAATCGAAGCTGGGTCGAGATCGTGACCCTTCTGCGATTTTAAGACGGTCGTAATGGCATCTGCCTCGACCTTTTGGTTACCGCGGACGACAACTTCCTCAATGCGTTCGCCTGCCAAAAGTGGGCTCGACGCCAGCGACATGAGGAGTAACATTTCGAGTCTCACCAAGATCCCCCGTAATCCACAATATTTCCGTCTTCCATAACGACCTGGTAAGGCAAGCGCTTTGCCAACTCATTATCGTGGGTCACGAGCAACATGGTTACCTGTGTCCGTCGACTGAGCTCCACCAGTATCTCTTCGACCCGCTCGCCATTCTTTTTGTCGAGGTTACCCGTAGGTTCGTCGCAAAGGAGTAGGGGCGGTTCCATCAAAAGCGCGCGCGCTATAGCCACCCGCTGTTGTTCTCCGCCCGACAGTTCTGCTGGTCTATGCTCGAGTCTATGACCTAAGTCTACGGCCTGTAGCAGGGCATTGGCACGCTCTCGCAAAGCGTCGCGGCTCAAACCTGCAATCAATCCCGGCATAATGACGTTTTCGATGGCAGAAAACTCAGGAAGCAAATTGTTCATCTGGAACACAAAGCCAACTGTTCTGTTTCGAAAGGTCGACGCATCTTTGTCTGTCAAATTCGATACGTCTCTACCGTTCAGGGCTACAACGCCAGAGCTTGGAGTATCAAGAGTGCCGATCACATGCAACAGTGTACTTTTTCCCGATCCCGATCGACCTGTTACGGCGACCATCTGCCCTTTACGCATTGTGAGATCAACACCACGTAGAGCGTGTACATGCTGATTCGCGATTTGAAACGTTTTGTGCACGTTCTTAAGCTGTATAATGGGCTCTGACACTTAATACCTCAAGCCTTGTGATGGATTCTGCTTTGCCGCAATCCTTGCAGGATAAAATGCTCCAAGTAAACTTAAGATCCAAGCCGCTAAACAGATAACGCCATATTCGACAGGCAAATACTTCACCGGCAGGCTGAAGAGCGAGACGAGATTTGACGGAAGATCAGCATTTCTAAGATGCTGGATCATGAAGCAGAGCGTGAGTCCGACGATCAGGCCGCCAACGATTCCGACGGTTCCTATCGTAAATCCCTGTAGGAGATAAAGCCGCCCAACATCACGCTCTGACATCCCAAGCGAGCGAAAAAGACAAATCTGTTGTTTTTTGTGATAGACCGTCATCATCATCGTGCCGCTGATAGAGAACGCGGCGACCAGGACTATCAAAAGCAAAATCGAACCCATCGTGTATTTTTCGAGCTTCAGGGCAAAGAGTAAGGCGGAGTTGCTATCCTTCCAGCTTTTACCCTGAATCCCAGGAATTTTGCTCACTCTATTTTTATAGTTTTCAATCGATAATGGGTCTTTGGAATTGACGCCGACTCCGTAAACATAATTATCATCATCAAGCGAAGTGTCGTAATCCGCCAGAAATTTCCGTCCCTCATCGAGAGATACAAGGGCCATTTTTGAGTCGGAATTTGTGATACCAGTCTTAAAAAGTCCCGATACCACGTAAGTTCTTGTTACAGTTCCTCCGCTAAGAATAGTCGACGACGATGTCGCCTGAGGGCTAAGAACAGTGATTTCATCGCCAAGATCGGCACCCAGCTGAGCGGCCAAACCTTCTCCGATCACCATTCCGGGCCAAAGCGCTTTTTCGCCCTTAGTCGCAATCACAGGCGCGTGAGTGGTGCCTATCGATTCGATCTTGCCTTCAATCATCGACGTGTCGATGTCCCATAGAGCCCCCCCACCCTTCGGGTTGACCCCCAGCAAAACTACCGCGGAAAGATGCTTGCCTTGTTTGATGACAACGTCAGCCTGCGTATAGGGCTCGATCGCCTCAGCATCAGGAAATAATGTCTTGAATCTATCCAAGGGATGCTCTTTGAGACTGAATCCTGCCAAGGGATTGGTAGCGATGATCTCCAGATGAGGTTCGCCGCGTAGCATCTTAGCTTTGAGGTCCTGCTCAAACCCACCCATCACGGACAACACAACAATCAACGCCGCAACGCCGATCACGACCCCCAAGATAGAAAAAGTAGTCATGAAAGACAGACCATGCCGGCCTTTACGGGCGACTAAATAGCGCCATGCAGCCCATTGCATAAACCGAAAATTAGAAGCTTGTGCCACGTTAAGGGCCCTCGTTTCTCGAGCCACTGAAAAGGGTGGCCGTGTTGTGTACCCGACATAGTATGTTGAGTTCTTGGTATTTTTCAAGAAAATCGAAGGATTTACCGAAGAAACAATCGTTTGCTAATTCAATATGTCATGCTTAAACCCCAGCATGGAGCTTTAGGTACGTCGCTTTCGGCCGAGGGTTTGTGTGCGGAGTCATAAAGCATTGAATCTTCCCACTTTTCGAGGCAGCTGATATAGTTTGGGTAGATGAGTCAGAGATTCCGCTATGGCAAGTGAGGCCCGGTATGACCAGGTTTTTAGTAGTCGATGATGATCCCGATTTGGGCGCGCTGGTAGAAGAAAAATTACGTCCCCTTGGGGATTGCAAAGTCTGCATGTCAGGCCATGAGGCTATTGAGACTTTAGCCAAAGAACTCTTTGATGTGGTCGTTACGGACTATATTATGCAAGGCGGTGATGGCGCTTCCCTTGCCCACTACTGCGTCAATCACCAAATCCCTGTTTTAGTTGTGTCTTCATTTCCAGAGAATCAAATCCGACCTTATCTTCCAGTGGGCGCCACCTTTCTCAACAAATTTCACGCTGTCCGCGGCAATCTCCTAGAGGACACGATTCGCGCTATCCTGCCAGTGAACTTTGGCTAGTCTTTTCTGCGCACATAAAATGTGGCTTGCTTCGTACCCTGTCCTCTCGTAGACAAGACGTCTAATGGAGCGAGGAATTTATGGTCGAAGCATCGCGTATGAAGAGCCTTGGTGTCGATTTCCCTTTTATGGTTGCGCCTATGGTTGGTCTTACACATGTGGCGTTTCGCGCTACGGTCCGCCACTTCACGCCCAAATCAATCCATCCTTTGCTCTTTACCGAGATGCTTTCCACCCGAAGGCTACCCTTCGAACGTATCGATCGAGTTGATGAGCTCAAAACGATCGCGGGTGAAACACACTTCATTCCCCAAATTCTCGGCAACGAAGAAAGTTTTATCCAACGTAGCATCCAAAAACTCATGCCCCTTGATCCCTGGGGTTTTGATATCAATATGGGTTGTCCTGCGCGCCAGCACCTGAAACACAACTGGGGCGTTCGCCTTCTGGGTGACAAAGATTATGCGGCGCGTGTGGTTGAAATGACGAAAAAGCACAGTCCCGTGCCGGTGAGCGTGAAAATGCGTTGCGGACAGGAGATTGCAGATCCTCAGTTTCTCGATGATTTTACCGCCGCCTTGGAAAACGCCGGAGCGGACTGGCTGACGATACATGCGCGTTTGCAATCGCAGAAACACAAAGGTGAGGCCGATTGGAATCTTGTTGGTGATCTCCGCAGAAAACGCTCTATCCCCATCGTGATGAATGGCGACGTTCAAACGGCTGCTGATGCCCTCGAAATTTATCGTTCAGGATTGGCTGATGGGATCATGATCGGGCGCGCGGCGACCGCAAGGCCCTGGATACTTTGGCAAATTGCGCATGATCTCGGTCATACTGAAAGTCCCGAAGCCTTCCCGGGCATGGCCCCTCCGAGGACGCCTGAAGAAGAAGGCCGATTCTTTTTGATGGCCATGGCCGAGTTTATGCGAAATTTAGACCGTCATTTCGATAACGACGATAAAAATATGCGGCGTCTGCGTTTTTACGTCATCAATGCGAATCGATGGTTTTTATTTGGCCATTCTTATTATTCACGATGTATGAAGACGAAGACGATTACTGAGGCATTGCGTATGACGGAAGAGATGATCGATACAGTGAATTTTCCGATGACATCCCGCATCAACTTTCTGTAATGCGGGATCGGTCTTGCGATTAATTGGGGAGAATCTGAATGTTGGCGACGTTACCGCGAGGGGCGATGACTTCGCGACGATCGATGATCACGTTGCCTTCAGCGCTCATATAGGCCGCTTCTATAATCACTTTATCGGTGTTATTTGAAGTCGTATTTGATTGACCGCAAATTGCCGCTGCGAACGCGCCTTTTCTGTAGCTTTCTTTCCTTCCGCTCGTCCCATTAGCGCCGCCCATATCAGGAAAAAACGCAATATTGCCGGTTTGCCGAGGATATCTGGGAGTGCCTGTAGCGCCTGCAGGTGTCGTGATCAGCATCTGCGAATAGTACCCTTTCCCACAGCTGACATTCGAATTAACCAGGCAGACAGAAATTTGCGATTTAGATTTGCCAATCCCCTGCATAGCGTCAAGTTTATTTTTGTCAAGAATGAAGCTGTCGTCCGGCATCGTCGGAAATTGAGCGCAACGGTTGGTATAAGTTATATTCATATCGCCGTAGACGGCAGCTCCCGAACCATCAACTCCGGTCTTAACCTTCCGCGAGATGGTAAATGTCGGACAGGGAGCAGCGCCGGTAGAGCAAAGCGGGGTTAAAGTCCCGATGGTTCGCATTTTCAAATCTCTGTCGACAGTTGAAATAAGTCCGGTGATTTCGCTTATAACGTTTGCTTTTGCGCGGGCTTCAGTATCCGCCGTATCCACACGATGGAAAAACGTAACGGACATGGACCCGATCATGGCGAGTATGGACGCCGCTATCATGAGCTCAACTAAGCTGGTACCGGCCTGCCTACCCTGGAACGGTCTTTTGAATCGCTGGGAAAACATCATATGTTTCATAACCCTCTCAACTGCCATCTCCATTCAATCGGTCTATTTGAACAAGTTCTAAAGTGAATTTCTTGCATGGCGCCTCAATGTCATAATCAATACTAGAAATAGCAAAATGGTTATGGGTAGTTAGCAATTTCAATAAGGCAAGTACTTACAATATCAGAGTAAAAATGTATTCACTAAAGTTTTAAACACGTCACTCCTAGCCTGTGTCCGTCACAATCCGCATCAGAATTTTTTACAAAACGCATTAAAACCTTCAAAAACTGGACAAAAGTTTGCAAAAAAGTCAGTTTATAAAATGCGAAATAAATGGCCATTACAGGTGAGGATTAGAACACAGCATGGTTCCGCGTTCGCTCTCACGCAAAGTGCTCGCCATTATCCTTGCCGCGTCAACGCTGATTACGACAGCTTTGACCGCAATTACTTTTTATATCGATTACCGTTCGGAGCTAGGGCTTCTGGATCGGAGCTTTGGTCAGTTGGAGCGCCTGACGCTTGGTCCGCTCAGTACGGCTGTCTGGAGTTTTGACGACGAGCAGATATCCAAGTTTCTCGAAGGCATCGTTGCGACCGGCGATTTCGTTGAGGCCGATCTTTTCGATATGGACGGCACCGAACTCTACACTTTTCATCGTCCCGAACAGAATCAAACGCCAACCTTTCCCCTGCATTTTTTTATCGACAAACCTTCGGTTGACAAGACCTTCAAACTCTTCCTTAACCAAGGCACAGCGCAGGTTCGCGAGGTTGGTACTTTGCGTGTTAAAGCCTCGCGTTTAGCGATACTTCAACGACTCATGCGAAAGTTGATACTGACCTTTGCCCTCCAGGCCGTTAAAACTCTGATAATCAGTCTTGTTATTTTGGCTATTGTTCAAAACCTTTTGACAAAACACATCATGCATGTGGCTCGTTACCTCGAGAATTTGCGAGTCAATTCGCTTAAATCGACTCAGGCCCTCAACCTCGGCCGAAACAATCGCTATCCCGATGAGTTTGACACTCTTGTTACAACCGTCAACGCAATGGTCAGCGAACTCACAGTCTATCAAAAACAAAATGAAGACCGTTTGCGTGAAAAAGAGCGGGAGATTGAGATTCAAAAGATGAATGCTATCAACTCGGCCCGGCTTGCGAGCCTTGGAGAAATGGCCGGAGGCATAGCCCATGAAATCAATAATCCGCTCGCCATTATTGTCGGCAGTGCACAGCGCCTCGAGCGCGAGCTGGATAATAGTAACTACAGTCAAGTGAGGAAGTGCTCAAATCAGATTCGCCAAACCTGCGAGCGGATTGGCAAGGTCGTCACGAGTCTGAGGAAGCTGGCGCGAGACGGCGAAAACAGCCCGAGAACACGGTTTTCTGTTGCTAAACTGGTGCAGGAAGTCCTGAGTCTCTGCGAAGAAAAAATTCGTCAGGACAATATCACGATCGAAGTTGATATTCAGGAAGACAAGGATCTGACGGGCAACGAAGTCGAAGTCTCTCAAGTTCTATTTAACCTGATCAATAACGCTGCCGATGCGGTGAGGGATCTTGATAAAAAATGGATACACATCGTAGGGGCTCGTCGAAGCGGGACGTATGTTATTTCCGTAATAGATTCAGGAAAAGGCATTCCAGTATCAATTGCAACGCGTATCATGGAGCCCTTCTATACGACCAAAGAAGTCGGGAAAGGGACGGGGCTTGGGCTGAGTATCTCGTTATCAATAGCTAAAAGGCACGGTGGCGATCTTAAACTCGACAGCAATTCGCTCCATACCAAGTTCGATTTGTACATACCCGAAGACCTGGCTCTCGTTTAACGAGTCGCCTGAGCTTGCGCCACGCGCTGAGACTTGCAATCCGGTATGGATTCGTTGGCCGTATCAAGCGAACAAAGCGTCGTATTCAAATAATAATAACTTAAAATCTGTTTGTAATCCCAAGCTTTTTGTCCTGCAAGAGCGGCAGCTCCCTGTTGGCTCATCCCAACACCGTGACCAAAACCAACCCCTTTAATCACCATAGTACGCACTGCCTTTGGGTCCTTTTCTATATAGAACAGGGGCGATGGGAGCTGACCTGCAACTTTTCTAAAAACATTCAAAGGAAAGGCTTTATGCTGACCAGCCGAGTCGATCAGGGCCATGGACTTCACGCGGCCTGAAGGCGATCGCCCCACGATGGGAATCACAATACTGCGAAGGCTTTTGCCGGCATCCAAATAGCCTGTTGCTCTGAGTTCCTGTTCAAGGGTCGCCAGCGAGAACGTCCGTTCCCAAACGTTTTTTGCCACTTCCACTTCAGGCGCTTCGGGGCGCGCGACAGTAAAGGGAATAGCCTGGCTCCAGACCGACAAAGCATCTTCGGTTTGGCCACCGCTGTCGGCATGATAAAAAGCCTGAATTACGTTACCGCGGAAGGTCAGGATCTGGCCTTCGGTATTGGTGATAGCGCTATCAGTTTTATCGGAAATTAGGCTTGTGCCTGTGTAAGCTTGGAAATTTATGGTGTCATCGACATCCCATAGGCGGTCGGATGAAAAACGGCGTGCATAAATCAAGTGATAGACAGCATAAGTACGAGCCGCTACGGCTTGGGTCTTAAGGGTTTCAATCGGCCAATCGCGATAAACTTCCGATGGAACAACACCGCGAAGATAGTTCTTTAAATCAATAAGATTGATCGCTTCCAGCTCGCCGGCGACGGCGCGCACATAAAGAGATCCGGAGTAGGAATACGAATTCAAAGACGAAACACCAGCTCGTTCCAGTTTGAAAGGCTGCGCGCACCGAATAATAACGGCTGACCCTAAGGTCGCGGCTGTAAAGGTAATTTTGCTGAACTTCTGGGAGACGGGTCCCGTCGCTTGTACTTTGTCATGAGCCGCAGGGAGCAATTGACAGACGCCATCACTGCTAACACTGAACTGATCGCGTTTAGTGTCAAGCCCTTGGGGTTTGTAATCTTTATCGTGAGGAAACACCTTCACACGCATTAGCGTACGAGAGGAAACACCGGCTGAGACCATATCCAACATATACTTGTTGGTTTCGAATGTATCAGACGCTCTAACAGGCAAGCTCATAAGAGCCAGGAGCATCATCAATACGTTGCTGTTCAAGCTTTTCATAGCTCTCCCTACTCTGCATCAAATTGGCCGTCTTCTAGCATGGCCGATACAAAGGAGGCAAGACCGTATGTTTAAGGCGTTAGGTTTATTAGCAACTTGTCTGAATTGTAGATCGGAACAATCAGGAATTCCTTCACTACTTGCCGAAAGAATCTCTTAACTCATTGTAAGTATATGGCAAAAATATTCATTTCACGATTTGATTAAAACAGCGTTGACAAAGCCACTACGACTGGTTTACTTTGGCGTTGCGTCACAGAGCGCCCAAACCCAAGGAGAAAATCTCATGTTGTTTATCGAAAAAATCGCACAATCTCAGTCTGTTGAAGCTCCTACTCACTCCCTCTCCCTTGCTCCGCTCCAAGCCTATGTGGTTAAAAACATTAGCGAAGACATCAGCTTAGATGATTTGGCGGCTACAGTCGGCATCTCCAAATTTGCCCTGACCCGTTTGTTCCATAAGTATTATGGTATAGCCCCTATGCGTTGGTTGTGGTCGTTTCGTGCTCATCTCGCTCGTGATATCATTTCAAAGGGTCTGGGACTGGCTCTGATGGACGTTCTCACACTGTGTGGGTTCAACAGCCCTCAGCATTTCTCCCGATTCTTCAGAAAGACGTTCCGCCAAGCTCCTTCAAGTCTTGTGAAGACAATGCCCGTATCAAACGACGCAGTGGATATAGCCAAGGCGAAACAAAGCCTTTATGAAAGTTTTGAACAAACAGTGACACTGTCACTTGAGCTCTATACGGAAAAATGCAAACTCTTGCCTATGAACGCGGCACCTGCTGCAGAAAGCCAGGACGCTGTCGTGATGGACACCCTCCTCGCATAAGTTGATTGACCGCACCTGAAAAAGCCGAGCCCCAGAGGAGACATGTCCTTTGGGGCTTTTTCATGGTCGCGCTCTTTCTCTATTTTGCTTGGAAAGTCACAGCGATTTTGGCGTCTATGGGCAGATTTGCAAGGCGTATCGCTGATTTCTCTAAGGTGTAGTCTTTTACTTCCAGTCCGTTCACCGTAACCCGCCAGATCCCATGATCGGGAAAATCGCTTATCCCGAGATCAAAGAGTTCCTTTCGCTCCGCCTCCCAGTTCATTCCTATATTGACACTCGCTCCTGATTGAAATCGACAGGGATTTAGGTCGAGTCTTCCATTTATGAGCTTAAACGCTTCGCAATTTGTACCCGCTGAGCTCACTTTGAGGCTCGAAGGTTCGACCTGCACAGCTATCAGCTACCTGACGGATTACACTCCCCTTTCAGACCTGCGACGGCCTGAAGGATGCCGCGTTCGTTGCCGCTGCCCTTGATACCCGCATTGACCGCGTTCGTAAACAGTTCCGAACTATTTGCATCGCCCTTTGAAATGAGCCCACGTAAACAGCCATCCTTTGGATCCGTTGTGACAACACCTATGCGCCAGTCGCTATCTTTTAGGTAGTAAAGTAAGGGAGAAAGCTTCGAGGAAAGGTTCTGCTGTTCTTCAGTCATGGACCCTGAATTATCGATTACGAGCAGCAGGTCAAGGATCCCGGAGGCCGTAGAGTTTTGTTGAAAACTTTCGCTAAGGTCTTGAAGCTGGCTGCTCTGGGGGAAAACTTCGGTATAAACAGGGCGATTCAATTGATTGAATGTCTGCTCGACAAGGACCTGGTCATCATCCGTTACGAGAGTTTGTGTCGTAATTTTATCGGCGCCGGTATAAACGAGCGAACCCTCATGAAAAACCGAAGCATCAAAGGTCCATTTCATTAAAGTGGCCGCATCCTGGGACGTTTCGCCTTTGTCTTCGGGCGTATGGTCGTCGGTCGGCACACTCGTTGCCCCGCTCGAACTGCTCTGAATCCCCCTGCGGGAGTCAGCCCCAGGAGCTACTGACCCAATATTCACGCCTCCTTCTGCGAACTTAGGCGAGCCGCTGCAGCCGTAGAGACTCAAACCCAGGACAAGGACGCGGACGGGAAACAAACGAATAACCTGAAACGCGTTCGGTAATCGCATCGTGAGCTCCTCTAGTACTGATGAATCGGGATACCCCATCTTCATAACAGCAATGCTATCTAACCCTACGGCCAAAGTTTTTGAAAATGAAATAGGCGCCCTTAATGTCAGACGTTTGTTAGGAAAACAACCTAACATTAAATTTAATTTTTGGGCTGAGTTTGGGGGGGTTGCACGATTTCAGGTTGGATTTGCGAAAAAAGATAGGGATAAACCTTAATTCAGGCCATCCGGCGTTGGACGGATAAACTGATGAGGTCCGCGATATAACCAACGGCACGCTCGTTCATATTGTGCCAGGGTACAACGATATCGGCTGATACTTTGGTAGGCTCGATATGTTTGCGGTGCATGGCTTTCACGCTGCCCAAATACTGCGAGGAGCAGCTTTCAAAACTTCGGCCCCGTTCGGCAGTATCGCGGCGTATTCGTCTTACGACCCGGACGTCGTCATCGACATCGATAAATATCTTGAGATCAAACAGCTGAAGTAGCTCTGGAAAGCACAGCGAAAAGATCCCATCCATAATGATGACCGGACTCGGTTCAAGAAGTTCGGTGATTTCGGTGCGCGTATGTGTTGCAAAATCGTACGAAGGCCGCTCGACACATTGCCCGCTCTGCAGTTGGCTCACCTGTTTGTAGAGCAACGCCTTTTCGATCGATTCCGGATCATCGAAGTTACAGCGGGCTCGTTCTTCAGGATCAAGATGTGCAAGGTCTTTATAGTAGTGGTCGATATTGATGATAAGGGGGCGTTGGGTGTCCAGCCGCTCTTTGAGTTTGCTTACAAATGTAGTCTTGCCTGAACCAGATCCACCTGAGACAGCGACCATAAATGGAGCGAGCATGAATATTCCTTGATTTATAGAGGGTTGCCTCGCAGAGAGGCACGCGGCGAAGAATGAGCGACCTGGGCCCAAACATTAAACATTTCTAGCAAAAATGACAATGCTTCTTTAGTGCACAGAAAAAATGCGTTTCATAATCCGCAGACTCACACTTCTGAATCCGTCGATATAGGCATACGCCGCAGGAATTACCAGGAGCGTCAGAGCAGTTGAAGACAAGAGTCCCCCTATGATCGCAATCCCCATAGACGTTCTTTGAGCTGATGCTTCATTTAATCCGACAGCGATGGGGAGCATCCCGGCTATCAAGGCAAAGGTTGTCATGAGAATGGGCCTGAGTCTGGTCCGTCCAGCAAGAATCATGGCTTCATTGCGCGGCATGCCTTCAATGACCTTTTGGTTGGCATAATCGACGAGGAGTATGGAATTTTTGATTGCAACGCCAAGCAGAAGAATGCAGCCAATCATGGAGAAGAGATCGAGAGATTTATGGGTGATATAGAGGGCGGCGAAGGCTCCACACATGGCTAAAGGAAGAACCAGCATGATCGTGAAAGGCGTAACAAAGGATTCATAGAGGGAACACAACACGAGATAAATGAACACAACCGCCAAACAGAGGGCGATCACCATGTTATCGATCATTTCCGCGTAACTTTCGGCCTGACCGACAAACATGAACTTCACATCCGGAGGGAGCTTTATATCTTTCGTCATGAAATCGCTCGTATCTTGCATAGATTGCGCCATGCCTGCTCCGCCTGGCGTCAGGTCTGCGGTTATTTGAATATAGCGGGTACGGTTTTGTCGATTGATATTCGAAGGTCCCAATATTTTCTTGTAGGATGCAACGTCGCTGAGTCTCACATTGAAAAAATTCATGTTCGGGACGAAAATTCCTGCCCAGTTATCTGCAAGGTTTCGCTGATTGTCCTGGACCCTTAAACGAACGTCATACTCTTCGCCGTTTTGTCTGTAAAAAGCTGGCGTGACACCCTCTACTTGGCTCCGCAGTTCGAGTCCGATTGTGTTGACCATCACGCCGAGGCGCTCCGCTTTTTTGGGGTCAATAGTAATCTGGACTTCCGGCTTGCCAGGAGAGTAACTCATATCAACGTCTTTCAGTGCTGGGTTAGCCTGGAGCTTTTCAAACAGCAGTCGAGAGTATTTTTCGATTTCCTCAAAGTTCTGGCCAAGGACATTCACCATAAATGGCCTTAGATTACCGCCTATGAGGTCGATATCTTTGACGATGGGTTTGGCCTCCGCAAAATCCTTGCGCAACACTAACCTAAGCTTGTCTTTGAATTGTGAGGTATCGACATCCCGTTGTTTCCGTGGCACAAGTTGTACAAAAAATTCGGCAAAATCGTCTTCACCATCTTTACCGACAGTCAATGACGTATGATCGACCTCTTTAAAACTCCTGATAATCGCATCGGCCTCTAGCGCTTTATCGCTCATCGCACTAAGACTCGTTCCAGGGGGAAGATCCAGCGTCACCAAAAATTCGCCAAAATCCTGAGCCGGGAGAAATGTTTTTGGCACGTGTTTGGCTAGCACGAGAGAGCCGGCAAACAAAGCTATCGCTACGAGGAGGACCAACCACGGGACGCGGTTTACACCGCGAAGGACCTGAACGTAAGCGTCTTCCAGCCTATCCTGCACCCAGTTAAAGGCGCGCAACACGCCGCCTATCGAATAATAATAGATGCCTTTTTTAGGACTGACGTGAATAGCACCGGCAAAGTATGCCGAAAGCATGGGCGCAACTGTCAGGGCATCAAAGAGGGAGATAAGCATGGCAAAACAGATCGTTAAGCCAAATTCTTTGAAAAATTGACCGATAATTCCCTGAAGAAAGGCTATCGGACCAAACACGGCAATAACAGCGAGCGTTGTTGCTAACACAGCGAGAGTGACTTCCTGAGTGCCCTTTAACGCGGCAACGATGGGCTTTTCGCCTAACTCGATATGCCGGAAAATATTTTCCCGAACGACGATAGCATCGTCAACCAATAGACCGACGGCCAGACTCAATGCCAGCAAAGTCATCACATTGATTGTAAAACCACATATCTGCATCAGCACGAAGGCGCCGAGCAGCGAATTCGGTAGGGCGAGACTGGTGATAAGTGTTGATCGAGCACTCCCAAGAAAAAAGAACACCACCACGACCGTCAGGATAATGCCGAGGATGATTGACTCTTGCACATCATCAACGTTCTCCTTGATCATCTTTGATCCGTCCCGAATGAGATTCAGCTCAGGTTTGGTCGGAAGTGCCGCAAGTTTGACTTTGGTCTCGTCCAGTTTTTTCATGACGCCTTTAACAACCTCAAGCGTGTTAGCTCCCGATTGTCGGTGCACAAGAATAAACACGGCCGGTGTGCCGTTATAAAAGGTTCGGTTCTGCTCGTCTTTCATCCCATCCTTGACAAGACCTAGATCTCTAATTCTTATCGGGACTTCATTGCCCATAAAATTGACTACGGTTGCACCGATTTCATCCAGTGACGAAAATTCCCCCAGGGTCCGAAACATAGAATCATGGGCACCTTCGGTAACCTTGCCTGCGGGTATATTCATCCCCGCCGCTTTCAAACGCTGGGCTAAAACCGTCACCGATAGTTCGTGCTGTTTGAGTTTCGCTCTATCTAAAACGACTTCGATTTCTCGTTTTCGGCCGCCGACGATCTCGACAAGAGCCACTTGCGGAATCTGTTCAAAGGAAGGGCGAACGATGCGATCGGCAAGATCAAACAGTTCAGTCGGCGAAAGATGGGCCTGCAGAGAAATAATCGATACCGGCTGTTCACTCGGATCAAGGCGTCGCACAAGGGGTTCTGAAATATCGCTAGGTAAATTATGCCGGGCAGCAGACACCTTATCGCGTATCTGTTGTTCTGCATATTTTACATCGGTTTCCAGCGTGAATTCGGCGCTGACTATACTCAAGCCTTCGCGATTGAAAGACCGCACGGCCTTAAGGCCAGGGGTGGACGCTATCTGTTCTTCTAGAACTTTGGAGACAAGTGTTTCAATCTCTTTGGGGCCAGCCCCCGCATAAGATGTATACACCGTAATGACTGGAAACGTAATATTCGGAAAAAGATCGACCCCGAGTTTTTTGAACGACATGACTCCGGCAAGCAACATCGTAACCACAACGGCGGTAATAAAAACGGGTCTTTTGATCGACAGTGCAGCGAGGTTCATGAGGCGTCTCCGAACGATTTGAGTCGAGCTAGTATTCCCAGAATCTCGGCCTTGGATTTGATTGAATTAAGCTGGGCGCTCGCATAATCCTGCTCAAACATAAGCACCTGATACGTAGTGGTGCGCCCACTGCTCAGTCTTTGGCGCTCATAGGCAAGTTTCTCTTTTTGGGCCTCTTCGATATCGCCTGCAAGTTTGAGCCGCACCTGTGAATCACGAAGCTGCGTTTGTAGATCGTCCCAGTCCTGTCGCGCGTTAAATTCTCTGACGTCTTTATCAAGCTTCGCGGCTTCGCCCGTCTTGATAAGCCCTTCGCGGTCGCGATTGATGATGTCCTGATCCAGAGGGGTTGAAAACTTCACGCCGACAATATAGGTCGGATGTTTGTTTTGAACGGCACCAACTAGCGCTTGTTCCGACGTCCTGTCGAGGGCGTTAAAGGCCGCTGTACCAAAGACATCAAGCTGCGCCCTGTACTTTTCCCGACTCTGCTCGATATCGATCTGAGCCAACTTCTCCGCCTGCTTTGCGATTTCAACGTCGAGGCGTTTAACGCTTTCTATCGCGGTCTGGCTCGCCTCATCCAAGTACACAAACGTCAGGGCTTTGCTGCTCAATGGCACGAGTTCGCCATCGACCTTATCGCCGCCGATGCCTCTTAAGGTATTAAATATGCGCTGGAGACTGGAGCAGTCCTTTTTCGCCTGCTCCAGTTCGTAGTATTTGACCTTGAGGCCTGAATCCGCTTGAAGAAGGTCTGCCTTGTCACCAAGCTGTGACGACGCTCGCCCTTTAGCCCAGTCTCGCAATTTCCGAAAACGCTCGATACTTCCTTCCTGCGTACGTACAGCCTCTTGCGCAAGTGCAAGTTGCCAGTAGATGTACTCGGCCTGTGCCAGGAGGCTTTTGACCTTATAGCGCTCGGAAAGCTGTTGTATGGTTATTTTAGTCAGGGTGCTATCCCGAACGAGGCCAAGATCTCGTCCCCCCCCACCTTTCAAGAGCGGTTGCACAAGATCGATCTGTGTGCGGGCTTCTGTATATTCACTTTGAGGGAGAAGCGATTTTGTGGGGTTGGGAACATTTACGATCTGAGTGACAGTCGATCCGGGAACAGCTGGGTTCGGCAGCGCCAAGGGAACCGGAATGGTATTGGCGAACGTAGGTTCGTTGAGGTTGAAACGGGTGATGTTAAAACTGACCTGCGATTGAAGGCCGGATTCCCAGAGTTTTTGGACACCGGTGCTAATATTTGTAGCTTCGATTCTGTCAGGGGCAAGGGGATTCACAGAAGGTTTGGAATCAACTGTATGGGATGCCTGCGTAAAAAACTGAGGGGTGTAAGCCATATCAGGAGTTGTCGACCGAAGTTCCCCAGCCTCTATAGTTGTCGCCGCTATCTTCATCGTGCCGTTGGCGGCACGGACGCTATCGAGGTATTCATCAATAGATATCGTTCGTGTCGGCGTCTCGGCACGAGCCTGAGAATCCAAAAGAACGATCCAGATGATCAGGCTATTCCTTGCGACTGAAATAACACTGCGCGCAAGGGCTGGACGACCCTGTGATTTCATGTGCTCTCCGATGTCAGACCTTGGTCGAAAACATCCAATCCTGCAAGATCCGAGGCATGAGCGCTAGTTTTTTTGTTGACACAGTAAAGGCTGGTGAGGTCTTGATAGAGGAATGCCATGACGTGAATGAAATATGTCATAAACTAGTGGATAATATTCTGAAAAGGACACCTTATGATTCATAGCCCAGGTTTTGAAAAACTCGTGAACAGCATACGGCAGGATGTCAAAGAAATCGAGGCGCAGGCCGTTGTGAAACTGCTGGAAAACAAAAAGCAGCCGATCCAATTCATTGACGTTCGAGAGGAATCGGAGTGGGCAGCGGGCCATCTGCCCCATGCTCTTCACATCTCTAAGGGCGTTATCGAACGAGATATTGAAAAGATGGTGCCAGATAAAGCGGCTCCGATTGTCTTGTATTGTGGTGGCGGGTATCGCTCGGCTCTGACGGCCGTCAACCTTCAGTTGATGGGTTATACCAACGTGAAGAGTATGATCGGCGGTTATAAAGGATGGACTGAAGGGAAACTGCCTTTAACGATTTGATGCCGACGTCTGTCAGCTTCACTCCGTTCTGCTGTTTAAAACATACACTCCGGTTCAAACTGCTGTGTGGAAGGGCTTCAAAATGGCCCAAGACTTGCTAATCCTTCCTTGAGCGCTCCTGGCGTTCAAGGAGGCCTCCCATGCAAATCGCGAAAGAAAAAACCAAACCTATAGTAGCAGCCCTTAAACTTGATTCGTCGGATCACTCGGTCCTTGCTGCGACGCGTTATTTCGCACGACGTCTGCATGCTCCCGTTGAATTGGTGCATTCTATCCGTCCCATATTAAGTTATGTAGGATCGGGCGACGCGACGGTCAATCCCTATTACGGTTATGAAATGAACTTTGCTTTAAGCAGCGAAAGAGCGGCGCGCACTCAGTTGAGTCAGCTCGTGCAAACTCTTGATGACATTGAGGTAAGAGCGCATGTTGTTCGAGATTTTCCAGCTGACGCCGTGCTCGGTGTAGTCCAGGATTATAGCGCCTCGATGATAGTGTGCGGCGTGAGAAGCAAAGACCAGGAAAAAGACGGAAAATCTTTCCTTTCAGGTCTTTCCACAGGTTTGACACTGGCATCTGAAGCGACGGTGCCTGTCCTCCTGGTTCCGCCGGACCTTTTAGGTTTCAACGATCCTTTGCGTTTACTGATTGCTGACAACCTCGAGAGTGAGGGAGACTTCGCTCTTGAGACCGCTATGAAGCTCGCTAATGATCTGCACGCGGAACAGCTTGTTCACGTTCATGTTCAAAATGCGACCTTCCGCGAGATCGACCACATGATCGACTCTGTCCGAGAGTCGATGATACGTGGTCAAATGCCATCTGATCCGCTCTTAAACCGGGAGCTTTATATGGAGCGTATAAGCGCGCAGACTGTCGAAGAAATGGTGAGGCGATGCCGGGAGCACAATATTCATGCTCTCAACAGCACGCTCTATGAAGCGGTTTGTCGTTTTGGTCATCCGGCAGAGGAGGTTCACAACGAAGTTCTTAACCGCGAAATTCAGCTCATGATTTTTGGCCGCCATCATTTGATCCGTAAACATACTCTATCGCTCGGCCGCATCCCTTATAACGCTATGATCGAGGACCGCGTTGCAACGCTCGTGGTTCCTGATGACGCTCATTATGAGATGGACACTGCGGGAGCTTTCCAAAGAGAAGACAGGCGTGAAGCCCGTTTTGGACACACCACAAATTTTCGAGGTAATCATGTATGAATACGTTTATAATTCCTAACGCGCGTACTGTGAAAATACTTCTGACAGGAAGCCTTCTTATAGCAAGCGGCGCGTTTGCCGATGCATCCTCGACATCACAAACAGCTCTATTTCCCTCGAGCGATGGCGGTCTTTCGGCCGACGCAGGACGTGCCATGGAAAAGCAGCCGGCAGGCAGTACAGAATTCCAAAGGACTTGTCCACAATCTGTCGGGGATGCCTATGATACGACGTCCGATCTGGCTTGGAATATACTTGAAGTGGGAATCCAGGTGCATCCCGATCAGAAGCCTGCGCCCAAACTCCAGGCTTATACCCGTTACACGTGTATGAGACCCCTGGATCGTCCGTAATTGGGGTCACCCACGAAGTTTAAAACAAAGGGCCTAAAAGGCCCTTGTTTTTTAGGATTTGAGCCCAAGCTTCTGTGCGAGATAACTCCACTCTAAAGCCGAACGTTTGGCCCGCTGCTGGAGATCGGCACTTGCGCTGTGCCCACCTTCAATATTTTCATAATATAAAAATGGCTTTTTATACTCTTCCATACGAGCGGCCATCTTCCGCGCATGCCCGGGATGAACTCTATCATCCGCAGTCGAAGTAACAAAAAAGACTTCGGGATAAGTTTTTTTAGGGCTCAAATTCTGGAACGGCGAATAGGCTTCAAGCACTTTTCGCATCTTGGGATCATCGGGATTGCCATATTCAGCCATCCAGCTCGCGCCTGCTAAGAGCTTATGGTAGCGCAGCATATCGAGAAGTGGAACCTGGCATACCACTGCGTTATAAAGCTCAGGATGCTGCGTGAAACTTGCGCCCATAAGCAAGCCTCCGTTACTCCCTCCTTGGATGCCCAGGTGCTCAGGCGTCGTTATGCCCTTGGTGATCAAGTCTTTCGCGACGGCGGCAAAGTCATCGAAGGCCTTTTGTCGATGTTCTAAAAGAGCCGCTTGATGCCAACGCGGTCCAAATTCACCGCCGCCTCGAATGTTCGCTAGAACGTAAACCCCGCCTTTTTCAAGCCACAATTTGCCAGCCACTGCGAGATAACTCGGATGCATCGAGACTTCGAACCCGCCATAGCCATACAACAGAGTGGGATTTTTGCCATCCTTTTTCATCGATTTCGCGTGAATGATGAAATATGGTATTTTCTCGCCATCGGTGCTGGTTGCAAACTCTTGGGCGATCATCAGACCTTCGGTATGAAAACGCGGTGGAAGCTGTGTAATCAGATGTTTCTCGAGTGTCCCACCGTCCATTGCATACAAACTGCTGGGCGTGAGAAAATCTTCGTACCCGATCAGCATGCGATTCGTCGTGTCATCGGTGGAAACCAGAGCGATTGAACCGGTTGTTTCTAACGGCAGATCCTTTTGGGTCCAGCTTGTTTTGTCCCCATTCAACTCAAAACGGATGACGCGACTCCGGACGTTGTCGAGAAGATTAGCATAAACAAAGTCTTTGCTGATCTCGATCGTATCAAGAGATTGATGGCTGTTTGGTGTAAAAACGAGCTGGTAAGGGGTATTGCCCTTGAGAAGTTCGGCAAACGGTACTGAGATCAGAGAACCGGCGGGAAACGTGCCGAGCTGCTTTCTGTTGCTAAACAAAAACTGGCCTTTGTGCAGACCTTTCATTTCGACATCAATGGGAAGAGGGAGTTTAAATGGTTGGCCTTCTTTATCGACCCAGAGCTCGGAGGTATAAAAACTCAAACCGCGCGAGTAAAATACATATTCTTTGTCTTCGTTTTCATCATGGCTTACCCAACCATTGACTGATACGTCGCTCTTTTCTCCACGGAACACGATTGGGGCTTTATCGGCTTTATCGCCGCGTTTCCAGCGCCTTACTTCAAGAGCATAGCCTGAGTCGGTCTGGGTGGCCGCAGTTAAGGCATTATTAAACAGAAGTTCGTCTTTATTCACCCAGTGAACAGAAGACTTGGACGCTGGGAGTTCGAACCCACCGGCGACAAATTCTCTTTTTTCAAGATTGAACTCTCCCAGAAAAGAAGCATCACTGCCGCCTTCCGAAAGAGTCACAAGACAGCGGTTTTCGTCTTTGCGCAGACATTCGACGCCGCCATAAACATAGTTTTTGCCGCTTGATTTGGCGAGGGCGTCGACATCCAAAAGCGTGTCCCATTGAGGCTTGCCATCTCGGTAGGCACTCCAGGGGCTTCGCCGCCAAATGCCTTTCACATGGTCAGCGTCCTGCCAGAAATTGTAAACGAAATCCTTGCGGATGGAGCCATAGGCGATTTTATCTTTGGCTTGAAGTATGCCTAAGGCGTCGGTTTTCATCTTCGCATAAGTGGTCGTTTTTTCTAGCCTATTGAGGCTCCGCTCATTGTGCTCTTTGACCCATCCCAGACTCTTGTCGCTATGAAGGTCTTCAAGCCAATCGTAATCCTTGTCGCTTTTGAGGGGAGCGGCGGTCCCTAAAGTGGATGTCGTCACGATGATTCCTAGCAAACAGTTACGTAAAAAACTTTTCAAAACGAGTTGCCTCCCTTGGAAGCCATCAAATTACGGCGCAAAGAGGCCTGTGTAAAGGAAATGCTTAATCCCCGTCAAGAGGGTTCACGCCCTTTTCGTCTTCGAGTGGCGACTGTGGTTTTTCGGGCGTTTGAGTGTCCCCTGGAGCAGTCGGTTCAGGCGGTGGAAGGGTCGGATCGACTGCAGGTCCAGAATTGTTTAACGATTCTGTTGCATCCAAAGATTCGTCCTTGAGCGCATCAGGCGCGGACTTTGACGCTGATTTATTCTTTTTGGAGGCTTTGTTTTTGGCCTTCATTTTGACTTTGGATTTGGTTTTAGCGTCCTGAGAAGCCGGCGACACCTCGGGGGGAGGATTGAGCTCGACAGATGGAATATCCTTGAAGGATTCCGCAAAACTTTCAACTTCAACGGCTGCTTCGCCATCGAGACGAAAGAGCTGAAAATTGTCAGTTCCACTCCAGTTGCTGCGAAGGAGAGTATAGAGACCCCCATCTTTTTGGAAGGCCATGACTGGCAGAACTTTTTTGCCCTGATTAAACCAATCCCCCTCAAAGATATACGTCGTGCCAGCCTCCCACCAACATCCCGTGCCCTCACTCCCATTCGTTTTACGGGCTTCGTAGGTTCCGTCGATCGTATTGAGCTGGAGCCAGGCGGAGTCCGCGCTTTTTTTGACTAAGGTCTGAGCCTGGCAGCTTTGCCCCACACGGGTCATCAACACACTGTAACTCAGGGGAGGAAATGCGCCGATGTTCCAGCATCGCTGGACAGTTTGGTCAACAGCGAACTGTTTCACCAGAGCCTGCTTTTCAGCTGGGGAGCATTCCGTGACAGTAGACGCTTCGCAAGATTCGTCCGCGCAAATGCCGATCGGTTTGAGGTCTTTCGTATCGGCGAGCAAAACACAAACGCTCAAGGGTTCCGCCGGAAGCGAAAAGCGGCGGCCATCATATTGGAGATCATAAAATTTGCTATCGCTACAAAGTACTTTTTTGAAACGCTCAGGCTCCCGCACCATAACATCACTGACTGAGAGCAGACTTGCCACAGTCGCGACGGCAAGAGGTGGTGAGTTTGTCTCAATCCCAGGAGCCACCGGCGCGGATCCCTTGCTGGGTTGAACACCGTCGGCATTGAAGCTAGACTCGTGCGGGGCGGCGCTGGGGGGCATAGCGTCGGGATCAGGAGCGGTGCTCTCATGAGTGCAGGCACCTTGGACAAGGGCAGTGCAGAGAAGGAGCGCTATCCAAATATCACGCTTCGAAAAGGGCAGAGTTTTGAACACGCATCACCTAAATTCTTTCGTGACTGGGCCACGGCCGTTAACGGCTGGTCAAAGTGTCTAGATCCTTGACAAAAGGAGCTGAAAGAAGTCTAGCAGACTCCCTGGTTACTTTGCACATCCTTAACAAGCATCCAAATCATTCAGCCTTTGCGTTTTAACAGGCGTGCTGCGAGTTTTTCCTTGGCACCACGTGAGGTGAAACGATCGATCAGGCGAAGGCCAATGGGTTGTTTCAGTCGATCCGCAGGGGCCTTTTTCAGTTGGGCTTCGGCCAGATGATGACTGTACCACCGAAAAAGCGTCTCAAATTCCGAGGCGCCCATTGACGTGGGGGCGTAGGCATCACCGAGAGCCTCTCGCAATTTGCTGTCGTCAAAATAGATCTCGCCATTTCCAAATCGTTTGACCCATCCACAAATTTTGTCCGCGTAAAAATCCAGCGTGCTTATAGGTTCGCCAATTTTTACGTTGAGACCTATGACTTTGGTGGCCCCAAATAAGGTGATGCGGTTGCTGACGGCCTGTCCGGTGACATGAAAGATCTCGAGATGAGGGGCCTGCTTCGCTAACGCGACCCGCGCACTCAAGGCCATAGCATTGGCCACCAGGGTTTCTATGGGAACGACCTGTAGGGATGAATCAAGATTGACGTCGACAGTCAGTGTGCGGGCGCCCAAGGCTTTGGCCGTATTGAGGGCTTGAAAGTACATATAGATGCCGAACGGACTGCCGGGATAATAACCGGTTCGGGTATCTCCAATCACGACTGACGGCCGAAATAAGGTTACGGGCAGGCTCGCCCCTTGCATCACTTGCGTGGCAAGGGACATCTCTGTACTCCACTTGGAGACCTGATAGGGATTAATGAGTTGAGGGTGCGTGTGTAAGACTTCGTTTTTCGTTCCTGATTCGGCTCCGCCCGTGTATGCGGTCGAAACGTAGAAGAATCGTTTGCAGTTGGGGCTGAGCGACGCAATCGTTCGATAAAGCTCACTCGTCATTCCGACGTTCGATTGAAAGGATGACTCAAGTTTCCGGGGTGCAAAGCTCATCTCGGCTGCACAGTGCCAGACTTCATTGATTTCGAGGAGATAAGGCGAATGGGACCGTCGCAATTCGTCGACACTATAAGGCAGGACTACGAGTTGTTGTGCAAAGTCAATTGCGACGCGCGGCATATCCTGATGAAGAGCTGTATCAATAGCACTCCGCGTTCGAGTGCCCTCAGCATCGCTTCTCGTCATCGCGATTATCGTGTAGCCTTTGCGCATGAAGGCCGCCGCAAGATAACTACCGATGAAACCGGTAACGCCCGTCATAAGAATTGTTTTCGAATTGCCCGCGTTGATGCGTGTCATAGGATCTCACTCTGTGCAAACACTGAAAGCTTGAATGGAGCCATCCCTATAAGCGTATATCTCTCGCTTTAGAAAAGCTTTCGGAAAAGAAAACGAAAACCAAAGGAGTGGGATGCAGTAATAGAAAATGAAGACTTGAGGAAAGTCTTGCAAGTAATCTGTGTAAATTTAGCGTGAAAGTAATAATTGTTTGCCAAGAACATGACGTCAAGGCAGAAGCGAAACGCCCCCCCTTCTATCTGTGACCGCACAACTGTTGTCCATATGACAGTCACTGTCAAATCCTTTGCCACTCCTTGAGCCCATATTTGAACCTGATATCAATGAGATACAGCTCAAAAAAAAGCGGCCCAGCCCTTGCAATACACTTGATATTCGAAGATCGAGGCCCCACTTAGGAGTCACCATGCAAACGCAAAAGCGTCTATCTCAAGTTGTGCACAACGAAACACCGGCCCTTGCCAGTGAGCGACGTGTTGTTGGGCGAACCCTCGCGAAGACGAAAGATCAAGAGCCGATCCGCCACTTCTCGCCAGGCCGGATCCCAACGTTACTTCGCCAGGCATCCCAAGAAAAAATGCATCGTGTCCTCGATATTCTCGGAGCGGCACTGGGGCTGATACTTTTTGCACCCTTCCTCCTGCCTTCGATGCTTGCAATCAAGCTGACTTCAAAGGGCCCGATCTTCTACTCGCAAATCAGAGTGGGACGTGGCGGGAAGCTTTTTCGGATGTATAAGCTCAGGACCATGGTTACCAACGCTGACAAACTGCTCAAGAGCCTAGAGAACCTTAACGAACAGTCCGGATCAGCGTTCAAAATGAAAAACGACCCGCGCGTTACCGCAGTCGGCAAATGGCTTCGCCGCTATTCACTTGATGAAGTGCCGCAGTTCTTAAACGTCATCCGAGGCGAAATGAGCCTTGTAGGCCCTCGCCCTCCGCTCCCACGTGAGGTAAAATCGTATAAACGTTGGCAGCTGCAGCGTCTTATGGTTAAGCCAGGCCTGACCGGTCTGTGGCAAATCAGCGGACGCAATCGCCTCGAGTTTGATGAATGGGTAAGGCTTGATATTCGCTATATTAAACAACGCACTTTGAGCTTTGATATAGCAATAATGTTCAAAACCTTCCGCGTCATCCTTCTTAAGCCTGACGGCCAGTAGACCTGGCTGCAGTGCAGCTAGCCGGTCCCAAACCGGAGTTATCATGCGGGCTGCTCCTTACATTGCGCTTTTCCTGTCGACTCCTTTAGTCGCCGAAACATGGCAGCTCGATCCTGATACAAGGATCCGTGCTGCCGATGTTTATTTGAGCACCCGAAACCCCGCGGACCAGTATGGTTCAACTTATAAATCCCTTGAAGGCGGGCTCAATCTCAAACGAGAGGATCAGACTTCGGTCTGGACCAGTCGGGCCTCGCTCGAAGAGGCGCAGGCCAACGGTGCCCCATCGGGTGAGGTGAATTTCGGTTCGCGCTATATAGCCAAACAGAAGAATTCTGCCACAAACGTGGATGTTTCCTTCCGTCACACCCATGGGTTTGATCCCATTAACCAACCCATCGAAGAAGCAGCTGTTAAAGACTCCCGAAGCTTTGAAAGCCTCTATGCAGGCGCCTATCACCAACTTATGATCGATCCCCGCAATGACATCAGTGTTTACCTTGGCATTGGCAAAAATGCTGAAGGGGCCAACGAAACGCAGTCACGCGATTTGCAGTTGTCCTGGGATCAGCATCATACCGTTGCATGGACGAGCCGGATTCGTGTCCGCATAACCGATGCGGGATCAAAACAACGCGAAATCATGCAGGAACATGTACTGCGCATCGACCAAAAACTAAGTGCAGAAATGTCTTACGGCTACGGCTGGCAAATCAACGGTAATGAGCATACAGGCGGTGTTTTATGGGGGCTGGTGCTGCAGTACCAAACGAGTGGCCTGGCGGCCTTGTCTCAATCCGCTTACGAAGCCCTGGCACCAGCGAAACAGATCAGTATCGAGCAAACAAACAGTTTACGTGGGGCTTCGCTTTATAGGGTCGGTTGGACCCATTCGCGTGACCAAAGGCGAATCGGGGATCCTTTTTTCTATGCGGATATATTGTATGCATCAGCTCGCCTTGATTTTGTAGGCAAACAAGGTCTGGCCTTGAAAGCTTCGCAGGAGCGGGCTTCGCAGGAGAGAATATTGGATAACAAGGGAAATTATAAAAGTGAACTGGGCGAGATATCATATGACTGGTCGCATCGTTTCTGGAGTCGAAATCCTGACGCGACTTTAGCGGGAGGATATTCGGTTGAGCTTACCGAGCTTGAGCCAAGGCGCTATTTTCGTGAGATCTATCAGATCAGTTACAGATTGGTCTGGTGAGACCTTAAAGGTGCAGGCGCGGGTCAATAATCCAAGGTAAAGCCTGAAAAATAAGACCTAAGAGCGCGAAAAAGCTAACATTAAGAAGGAGGCATTTGAGCATGAAACGGAGCGTAAGGCTCTGTTTTCGATATGCAAAAAAGATCCCCGGAATAAACAAGACAAATAAAACTGCAGCTGTTAAGAGCGTACCAAACATAACCCCCCCCTACTCTTGGCTTAGAATACGTGAACAACATCACCACGTTCGAGTATGAACCCGTCCAGTTGTTTGTCCCCGTTTAGAACCTTCTGATAAGTCGTAACGTATTTTTCGACGACTCCCTTTTTCCCTACGCGATGTAGGATGATCTGGCCTTTCGCGAAGTCCCCTAAACCGCCTGCCGTCGCGATACCTTGCAGAAGACTGGTTTTTTCCTGAAAGACAAAGACCCCAGGGCGTCTCACGTCACCGGTGATGAAGACCTTATAACTTTCGTAGCCAACAACGCCGACCGACACCGTGGGAACCTTGAAAAACTTGGTAAAGCGCTGCGTCAACACACTGATCAGCTGCTTTTCCGTGAGACCCGCAGCCTTCTCGGCACCGATGAGCGGCAAGCTGATCGTACCCTGCTGCGTTACTATAAAATCTCCGGTGACATCGTTTCCGCCAAGGATCTGAATACTCAACTTATCGTTGGGTCCAATCACATATTCACCTTGAGGTGTGAACGTGCGTCCGTGGATCGCCTGCGTAAAGTCATTCCCTTTGATGGGCGTAACGCAGTGCGTTAACAGAAGGCTCATGGAGATGAGACCGAATTTAAGCCAAGTTTTCATCGTAATATTCCTTTATATGACGCGCGTATTGAGGATAGAGACTGCCGACGACGAGACCAAAAACCATGAGACTGCGAACTTCCAGCAAACCCATATCGAAAAAAACGAACATCACCCATTGCGCTGTTAAAAAATGGGCAAGTATCGCGTAGAAGAGTTGATTGCTCGATCGCGCCCAGACGCCGCAGCGAATGATGAGGATCATGCTCATCCAAAGAAGTGTTGCGAAACACCCGATCCCAATCGGTCCAGCATAGGTCCAGAGGAAAAACAAAGTGTTATGCGGAATAGCGGCAAAGAGCGAAAATGTGCCTGAAATATCAGGGAGCTGCATGACTTGCGGATATTCCTTTCCAAAGCCGATGCCTAAGATAGGCTCCAGCACAACGCCACTGAGCAGGTTGAAGTTCTCAATATGACGATAACTCAGCGAGTCCGATGCAGTGAGTTCGCTTTTCAGCCCGCCCGAGAATGAATAGGGGTTGCTCGCATCGATCGCAAAAAAGCCCATTATGATAGCGGCCGCTGCAATACCAATCTTATAAAAGGTCCAGACGTCCCTTCTCAGGCGATGAGGAAGCAGCATGGGAACCAGGAGAACGGCAATAATAATTCCGGCATACGACGCCCGCCGATCGTTGATAATGTAGGCCGTTCCCATAATCAAAAGTGCAAACGCATAAAAGAATTTACGCTCCAACGCGACGTCAGCCCGCAGGAGCTGCCAAAACCCATAAAGCATTCCGCAAACGATATAAATCGACGTCGGATGGTCGATCAGATATTCCCGCGTTCCCATATCCATGTTGTAAATGAAGGTATAGATGCACAAGGCGTAGAAACATTTAACGAACATGACCCAAAAAAAGATGCGATAGATTCTAAGATTATTCGAGGGCCTGAGACCCATAAAGTAGCCGAGAGCGAGCCACACGGGAATAAGGGGGATAAAATGGAACTGCGTGAAAGCAAGCGCCATCTCGTTGCCTCGAGCCACGCCGCTGACCCAGGCCCAAACGCCAGCAAGAGGGACGAGCACCGCAACTCCGACCGTAACTTTCCAGAAATGGGCGCGCTGGGTTCCCCAGAGGCAGAGGATAGCGAAAAGACTGCCGTAGGATAGGAGTTCGAATGGGGTAAAAGGAATGGGAATATTGAAGAGTTCCTTGAATCCCAGAAAAAGGAACTGACCAATAGCTTTGGTCCAGGAATCGTATTCGTTAAAAGCGCGGGCAGAGGGCGCATCGAGGCACAGGCTGGCTCCAAGGAACCAGAGGAGAAACGTCTCCATTGTATGCAGCCGTGAATGCGCCTTTGCCATGATTAGGTACCCACCGCAACTAAACCGCGTATTTTATCGGACTCGAGGTGAATGAGTGTTCTTTGGAGGTCGAAATAATGCGTGCGTTTTGCATCGACGAAAATAAACACATCGCTCGCCGCGGCAAGGAGAGCACGGTTTTCAATAAAGTTGGCCGCCGGCATACCACGGATAAAAATCTTCTTGTATTTAAACGGAATACTTTCGATCGCTGTCTGAATTTTATCCGCACGAAAAATCCGGGTATTGTTGCCTGTGAGGGTTTCCATGGGAGGAATGACGTCAAAAGAAAAATCAGCCATCTGCTCGCGGTTGATACACACATCTTCAAAAGTTGCCGTTCCGTTTAGGAAGTTTATGAGGTTGACCGGACTGCGCGCGGAGCCATCAAACTGATAGATGGGTTCTTGCATATTACAGTCGATTAAAAGGTAATCGTCCTGATGATCAGTGGCATAGATATTGAGAAAGTTTTTGATGACCTGTGACGAGATGTCCTGACTACCGGCGTTGATAAGCAAAACCACATCGCCCTTGCATTGCTGCATAATCGCTAGTTCCACGCGTCGGTAGGATAAAAGGGTGCGTGCTGCCTCGTCCATGCGGTGGATGCGGCCCAGGTGGGTCCGCATCTTGTCGGCGAGCGCCGGCGTGATGTTGGTATATTCGTGTGTGTTTTTATGAGAAATCTGCGAAACGATCTTTTTGCCTGTGATCCGCTCAATAAGCCACGCATCGCGGGCGAGCGGGGTTTGCCATTCTCTCAGGAAGACCAGCAAAAACGTGAGGAACACGCCACCGATCAGAAAGCCGTATTGGGTCATGCGCACGGCGCCCTTGAATGGCGCTGGTTCGAGGCTAGCCGGATAGAGAATCTGCAGACGAGTGCGTTTGCCTGGATCACGTTTTTGCTGGATGAGGTTCTGACGTTCCAGCTCTGTTTCCTTGATGCGATCACTCAGATTCGTGAAAAACGTACCCTGGTAATCCGGAGCTGTGGATATATCAAGTGTCGTCGGGTCTACAGTTTTCGACTGGCTTGCCCGCACGGCTCGCAATTGTCCTCGTACACCATTCGCCTGGGCGTTGATTTTGTCTTCACTGACGCGATACTGATTGGTGACGAGCTCAATTTCTTTTCTTTTTTCTACGACCTGCGGATGGTTAGATTGAAAATTGGTCTGAAGCTTTACCAATTCGCGTTTGAGATTGGTGAGAACACCATCACGTTCGCGACGGACCTGATCAACCTGTGCGTTAAGACCGCGAAGGCGTTCGTCTAATTCGCGCTCTTTATCTTCATTGTTGAGTTTTTCGGCACGTTTAGCCGGGGACTTTTCCACATAGGGGGCCGGCGTTACCTTAGGCGACTGAATGGGACCGACGTTCTTTTTCAAAAGGGCGAGACGAATCTCAAGGCTTTTGATTTGTTCGTCAAGTTCGCGGTTTATAAATGTTTCCATCCCCACGTTCGCCATCAACTGGGCCTGTTCAGGCGTTGCCGCGTAGGCCTTCAGAGAGAGTATTCCGGTGTCGGCCTCGGGCACTGCCTCATACTGCTTCATAAGAGCGCGCGGCCCGCGTTCAGACTTCAGATTAAGGAAGGGAATACGAGACAGGGGATCCTTCTTCTCGGGCAATGGGCCGAGTTGATCACCGACTTGTTTCATGAAATCTTGGGCTTCGAACCGGGCTTTGAACATGCGAGAGACTGTCGCAAAGCGGCTTATGGCGTTGGTCCCTGAAGGATCGGGCTGGCTAGAGTCCTGATGGTCAAACACTACATATACACTTGATCTATAGGTATCGGAGACCCATAAGGGAGCGAAAGCGGCCCCGAGTCCAGCGATAGTGAGGGTCGCCGCAATTACCCAGAGGTTCCTTTTAAAGACTTTGGTGAAGTAGATGCGATCAGGCATAGGTTTTTGTCCTGCCCAGTCGCCCACGAGCTCTTTTTCTATCTGTTCGCTGAAATCTTTCATGGAACTCTCTCGCATTGGTCTTCATTGGTATGAATGTCGGAATAATTCGAATAAGATTGAGTTATTTATGAATTCAACGAACCCTCCCAGAAAGTGAAGTCCCTACTTGGCTTCAGGTCTCATGGCTTTTTGTGAAAATCTACAAAGCTTGAATTTCGCCAGAAATCCCTCTATGGACTATAATGAGGGAAGGGGGGCAGCCAGAACTTCTGCCACGATGAGACCAGAACCTATACAAGGTGCAATCCGTGTCCCAAAAAACGAGCAGTCTTCTGAAAAACCTTTCTGTGATGACACTATCCGTCGGGTTTACTCAGATCTTTGCGCTCTTACTCAAAAGCCAGATGCCGCGTATCCTCGGCGTCGAGAAGATGGGCATCTTCACCTTTGCAGAATCCCAGGCCGTGCTATTTTTCGCATTTCTCCCGCTTGGACTGACGACATACATCAACCGCCATGTTCCTCCGAAACCCGACCATATCAAAGATATCCTTTGGACTGTGATGGGTGTTCAGATCGTAATGGGCATCGTCATAGCGGCGGCATTATTTGCATCGCTCGTTTTCCGGGGTATCGATACCCTGACGATTATGGTGACCATGATACTCGGACTTCAATTCGCCTTTTTTACCTTTAACAGAGACATCCTGCAAAACATCTATATCATCCTCGGCGAAATTTCGATGGTGTCACGACTGAATATGGCCGTGAAGCTCATACTTGTAGGCGGTTCGATGGCGGTACTCTACACCTCCCCAAGCTTGGTAGGAGTCGCCATCATGCATTTTGTTTCCGAAGCTTCAAGCGGAGCTTATCTGATTTATAAGTCTTTCAAACATAACTTTGTCAGAGTCACGCTGGGTGCTCCCTATCTTAAAACTATGCTGAAGTTTAGCCTCCCCTTTTACTTTGCAAGTGTTTTGAATGGAATTTATGGTCAGATTGATATCACCATGCTTGAGCGTCTCACCACCAAAATAGAAATAGGGTACTTTGGAGCCGCGTGGAAAATTATCGGAATAGGTCTTGTCCTGGTACCTATTTTTCAAAATCTCGTGACCCCGGTCCTCTCGCAGGCCCAGGGCCGCGCGGACGGAAGTTTTGCAGTTCTCATTAAAGAGTACCTCCACATATTGATTGTCGCCTGCCTCCCTCTGGCGGTTGGACTGATACTTTTCGGCGATACGATTGCCTCAATAATAAACGGGCCGGCTTTTGATGTTTCGCACCGCACGCTCGCTTATCTCACACCCGTTCTCCTGATGATGTATCTCAACACCTTCGTGGGGAGCTGCCTTTACCTCGCAAGCAGCGGGCAGCGGCTCTCTATTATTTTTATCATCGGCTGTTTGATCAATGTGATACTTGATACCTTTCTCATCCCGTGGGGATTAGCTCACTTTGGAGTCGGCGGCGCCGGCATAGCCGTGAGCTTTTCGACATTCCTCTGTGAGTCCTATGTGTTTTTTGCTATGCTTTTCATGCTTCCCCAGCGCATTATTTCGGGACGTTTTATATGGAACTGCCTTATTATCTTCTTGCCCTGTTGGCTCGGGATATTTTTTCACGATGCGATGATTCCGATTCCCATCTGGGAACGCCTTTTGATCTTCCCGCTCGTCATACCCTATGCAATTGTCACAGGGCTCCTCACGCGTCGGGACATGCAGGAAATAAAAACCCTTCTGGCCAAAAAAAGGCTTTAAAATGACTCGTTTTTTAACAACTATTATTCCAACATACAATCGCGCCCAAGGCCTTAGAAAGCTTGTCCCGTGGCTGCGTGCGCAGGCTATCGACCGAGACGCATCCGAGATCATCATTGTGAACGACGGTTCGGTCGATGACACAGAGGCCTACCTTGAGTCCATTCAGGACGAATGGATCCGGGTTATCTCTCAGGAAAACCAGGGGCAGGCTAAAGCCCGAAGCGTTGGCGTGGAGAGCGCGCGCGGCGATATTCTCCTCTTTCTGGATGATGACATGGAACCGGCAACGCCAGACTTCTTCAATGCTCATCTCAACTTTCATCAAAAAACCAGCCGGGCGACTGTGGCTTTAGGCGCTATCCTGCCTCCGCCCTCAGAAAACAAACGCCCCGCCTTCGAACTTTTTTACGAACGTTCGATCGAGCAGATGACGGAATCCTTTCGAAATGGCTCCGTAAAACCTTCAGGCATGCATTTTTTCAGCGCGAATGTTTCGCTGCCTAAGGAGCTTTATTTGCGCTCTGGCGGATTTAGCATTGAGTTTCGTCAGGCAGAGGATCGGGAACTTGGCCTCCGGCTTGAGCACGAATACGGGGCGCTCTTCGCCTTTGTCGAATCTGCAGCCGCCATTCATCATTCGGGCACGCGTCATTTCTCTGGCTTTCTTAACAGGGCCTACCAATACGGGCGTTATGATCTCAAAATCGCCAAGTCGTTTCCTGAGCACGATGAGCTGAGTCCGTATCAGATTTTCGCCAAACCTCCCCTTAGCAAAATGTTTATTGCAAAGTCCGCCTGGCGTGCGCCCAGCCTGTTGAAGCTCTTCAACGGCCCGCTTGTCCAGATGGCAAAGCTCTGCCACGCGTTTGGGTGGAACGGTTTAGCGATTCGCGTCTGCAGCATTCTTTACTGCATAAACTTTGTTTTGGGATTAAAAGATGAACACTATTACGACATCTAAACCAGTCGGTCAGTCGTTTTTTTACGACATTATCCACGACATGAGGCTCATACTTTCCTACGAAGGCCGAGCCCTCACACCGAAAAACATCGCCTGGGCTCTTTTCGCCTGTGACGCTTACGTGCTTCTTTTAACGTTTCGCATCCGAAAGCTCTGCAAAAAATATCACATCCCTTTTGTGAATCGCTTTCTGAGGCTCTTCCAAACGCTTTTTTACGCCATCGAACTGGGCATCGACATCACCCTCGACCATGGGGTCTACTTTGTTCATACGGTTGGAACGGTTGTGGGGGGCGACGCTGTGGTGGGCGAAGGCTGTGTTTTTTTTGGGAATAACACTCTTGGGGCCGCCCGATTTCAAGGGAGTCCCCAATTAGCTCGTCACGTCGTCGTAGGGGCAGGCGTTCGTATCATCGGCAAGATCGCTGTTGGTGAGGAATGCTTTTTAGGGGCAAACGCAGTCGTCGTCTCCGATATCCCCGCGCGAAAAGTTGCGGTCGGTATCCCGGCGCGCGTTATAGCCGACAACAAAGATCTCGGAAAACCACGCTCCTCTCGTCTTGACGACAAGAACCGCGTGGGCTGAGAACCTTTACGCCACTCTGCGATCGGTTGCCCATTTTTTTATAATGGCTACAATGCGGTCGAGGTCGCCACTGATATCTACCCCACCAAGCTTGACGGCTTCTTTCGGCATGCCGTAAACAACACAGGACTTTTCATCCTGTGCAACGGTATAACACCCCGATTGTTTCAACGCTAACATACCCCTAGCGCCTCGGCAATTAGATCTTAAGGCATTTTATACTTAAACGTCTTTCGAGCTTTCTCTCTCGTAAACTTCCAATTGATTTTTCGAGAATCTTGATTTGCACTTGCCGCCCAAGCAGTACTTCTCTTTTTCAAGGTGGCAATAC
>JACMOC010000037.1 GCA_014378195.1 Oligoflexus sp.
AGGATCTTGCCATAGACCTCGAGTGCATTGTCTGTCATCCCAGCGGTAAGAAATGCTTGCCCTGCGTTTTTGAAAAAGTGGTAATCCGCTCCCGCTGCTTTTTCAAAACTTCGAGCAGCACTGTCGTGCTTTCCATCGAGTGCAAAACATTCGGCTGCACGAACAAATTGCCCGTTACGATCATAGATGATGGCTGCCCGGTAAGGGACTTTCATCCGAAGGAGAATCTGGGCTGCGTCCTCGATAAATCCATTGAATTCGAGGAGGTCGATAGCCTTGCGCTGGAAGTTGATACTCTCAAACAGCTTGGAAGCCTCTCGAAAGTTCTTTTGCACAGCAAGGTCTTCGGCCTGTTTATGAACGATTTTTTGCTGCGGGGTAAGTTGGTCGTAGAGGTCCGTCCGCCTGACTATAATAGGCTCGGTCTTGGCTGGCGGCTGCCCGATTCGCCGCATTTGAGCCGCTTTTTCCGCAGCTTGAACTTGAGTTTTGAGCGCCACATACGAAATAACCAAGCGTCGAAAGAAAAGGTATAGGACGATCAAAATGATGATTGAAGCGGGAAGCAGGTATTTGGCAAGGATAGCAAGGTCAACAGCTTGATGCTTCACATTATCGTCCTGAGTGGGAGTTCCTCTAAGTATAAGACATTTCGTACTTCAATGGATACAGAGGCCAAGCTTTTGGTGCCGCGGCCTCGGTCTTAACTGGCCGACAAATCAGGGAAAATATTTTCATCAGCTGACCAGCCAACCTTCATATTTTTATTTTCGACTTCAATAAAAGCGAGTAGTGATGGTCTTGTATCCGCTCACTCGGATGACACTTTTATTGAAGGACGGATCTGATTATGAAAACGATAAAACCTCTTGAATCCAGAGAAATATTTTCAACAGTCGGCAAAATCGTGACTTGTGGAATGATAGTTGCGCTGAATCTCACGGCTGTATTCGTAGCGGTTTCGTTCGGCCTCCACTAAGCTATGTGCAAGTCGCGCCGCTCAAGGTCGAGTGAGATGCTCTATAATTGCCCGGTGGTCTGGGAACAGGGTGGCAAGAGTGTTTCGGTTGGCCATTTCAAAGTCTTCAAAATCAAATCCCGGCGCCACTGTACAGCCGACTAAGGAATACGGGCCGAGAGCGTAAGAAGCAAACCAGGTTCCGCCTGGAACTACATGCTGAAACCTCTCGGCCTGAACAATGTCAGCCCCCAATTTTGTTTGCTTCATCTCACCGCTTCCGTTGATCTCAACAATTATGAGAGGCGAGCCCGTATAGAAATGCCAGATTTCGTCGTAGCGAATGCGATGAAAAGCCGAGAAATCTCCCTCTTCCAAAAGAAAATATATCGCGGTTGATGCAGCTCTCAGTCCCTGCTCCTGGGGAATGGCGAGGGCTGATCTATAAGACTCGCGAAACGCCCCGCCCTCGGGATGACGGGTAAGACCGAGCTCCCTGATCCAGAAGTCTTTCATCGAGCACCTACCGCGAGTATCGTTCGGATGAGTTCATCATGTTCAACGAGTTTTGATAGATGGGTTGAGACCCCCGATCTTAGACACCGGTCGAGCTCTTCTTTAACGGTGTGAGCTGTCAAAGCGATTATAGGTTTCGTGAAGCCGTTCCTACGTAATATAACAGTTGTTTCGCAGCCATCCATATCAGGCATCTGAATGTCCATAAGTACCAGATCGGCTTGATAAGAATTGAGGGTATCAATGGCTTTAAGCCCGCTATTTACGCCTACGACTTCGGCTCCGGACAATGTTAAAATACGCATCATGAGCATCAGGATATCTTTAGCATCGTCTACGATGAGAATTTTGTAGCCAGCCAGGACCTTATCCCGGAAAAAATCCTTCATGTTTTCCGTGGTTGACTTGATGACGGCCTGAGACGCCGCGATAGATGTGGCACTGATCTCAACGAGAAAAGTTGACCCTTCGTTGATAGCAGATTTTTCAAGCAAGACATCACCACCCAGCGCTCGTGCGAGTTGCCGGGCAATGACAAGGCCAAGCCCCGTGCCCCCATAGCGTCTTGTTGTAGAACTATCGGCCTGAGTGAAGGGTTGAAAGAGCCTTGCGCTTTGCTCGGGAGTGAGACCACACCCTGTGTCACGCACCTCAAATCGAATATAGACCTTTCCCCCAGGCGCGGACCGACTTATGACCTTTACGCACACCTCACCTTTTTCGGTAAACTTGATAGCGTTGCTAATAATATTGATCAAAATTTGGCGAATGCGCGTTGGATCAGAGAGGAAATTCTTTTGTATATCGCTATCCGGCGCTTCGATCTTAAACAAAATACCGCGCTCTTGAGCGCGAAAGTCGAGGACGGCCTGGAGGTCATCAAGCAACTCCTTCATCGATACAGGAATAGCTTCGACGTCAATGCGTCCAGCTTCTATTTTAGACAAGTCCAGCACATCGTCAATCAATCGCGAAAGGAGTTTTGCGTTTCGCAATATCGTCTCGACACTGGTCCTCTGATCCGTATCCGTAAGGGTTTGGTGGTTCAATAACTCCGCAAATCCCAATATCGATCCTAGAGGGGTACGAATTTCGTGGCTCATATTTGCAAGGAACTGGCTTTTTGCGTGACTTGCTTCCTCGGCTTGTTCCTTGAGGATGAGAAGGTCAAGCCGTTGACGATAGAGATCGATAAAGACCCTTACCTTGCTGCGAACAACATAAGGGGAAAGAGGCTTCAAGAGAAAGTCGACCGCTCCGTGCTCGTAGCCAGCAAAAACGGCTTCAGGCCCCAGGTTAGCCGCCGTTACAAAAATTATCGGAATATTCCGGCTCCGCTCAGCACCTCGCATGAGTTCCGCCAGCTCAAACCCAGTCATGCTAGGCATCTGAACATCAAGCAGAGCTAAAGCAAAGTCGTGATCTATGATGAGATTAAGAGCCTCCTCGCCAGACTGCACACTCATAATTTCTACATCTCGACTCTCAATCAATTTTGCGAGGGCCAGAATATTTTCGGGTTTGTCATCGGCAATGAGAATTTTGGCCCGAGTCATAAAGCACCTTTGTGCGAAGAGTGATCTTTACGTAAAAGTCGCACGAGAAAAGGTGCAATTTCCTTCAGATCTAAAACATGATCAACGCACCCCGTTTCAATGGCCCGACGAGGCATAATGTCCGCTACGGCTGACTCGGGATTCTGGGCTATCGTAATGCCGCCCAAACGTTTGACTTCCCGGATCCCCTGCGCCCCATCCCCATTGGCACCAGTGAGCAGTATTCCTACCACTTGGCATCCATGAACATGAGCCGCCGATTCAAATAGGACATCGATCGAAGGCCTTGACCAATTCACAGGAGCATCGAGGCTCAATCCGAAGTACCCAAGGCGCTCAACATAGAGGTGGTACCCAGGCGGAGCAAAATAGACCACGCCTGACTCAATCGGCTGTTTATCCTCAACTTCGGTAAGCGAGTAGTCTTGGACGTCAGGGAAAATCATCTTATAATTGAGGCGGGCTGACCTTTCGATATGCTGGCAAATGATAAAAATGCCATTAAGGTCTCTGTCAAGTCCGCTCAAAACTGTACGGAGGGCTTCAAGACCTCCCGTCGAGGCACCTATGACGATAATTCGGGTGTTTTTTCGCATTCGTCCTCGCTTTTGCGTGCTTATCGCATGCGTTAAAGCTTTCGGTATATTTTAGCATCCTTAGCAAATACTTCTAAGTTAACTTTTGCTTTAAGAAAACTGGCCGATTCCTTGCTTCCTAGACAGAGAAAGCCTCGATGGCTGAGACTTCGTGTCATCAAAGCGACGGCCCTGTCCTGCAAATTACGGTCAAAATATATTAGTACGTTGCGGCATATCACGAGTTGCGCGTCGATAAACGATTCATCGGTCGCAAGGTTATGCGTGCTGAACACAACGTTCTTTTTGATCTCGGGATTGAGCTTAGCGACATCATCCTTACAGGTATAATAATTGGAGAATGGTAAAACTCCGCCTGATTGTTGATAAGCCTTGGTCATCTCTTTGATTTTGGCGACAGGGTAACGTCCCTCCTGAGCCGCCTCCAAAACAACTGGATTGATGTCAGTTGCATAGATTGTGGAGCGCTCATAGAGCCCCGCTTCCATTAAAAGAATTGCGACCGAGTATACCTCTTCACCCGTGCTGCAGCCTGCGTGCCAGATGTTCAAGGCAGGATAGGTTTGGAGTATCGGTAGAACCTCATTCCGAAGCGCGGTGAAAAAGAACGAATCCCGAAACATTTCGGTTGTACGCACTGTGATTTCGTCAAGCGACCGTCCAAAAAAACTGGGATCACGCAAAATACGATACTGAAGATGGGAAAAGCTTGCGAGGTTGTATTTTTGCAGGAACGCTTCCATTCTTCGACGCAGCGATGACCGCGCATATTGACGAAAGTCATACCCATGCTTTTGCCAGATAGCCTCAAGCAAGAGTTCAAATTCAATATCATCAGGAACTAAAGGAGTCAAAATTCACCTGCCTGTGGCAACCACGCCTTGAGGACTGACATCAATCGTTCCATGTCGATCGGTTTGGGCAAGTAATCGTTTGCGCCTGCTTCCAAACATTTTTCTTGATCACCCCGCATTGCTTTCGCCGTTAAAGCGATAACAGGCAGCGACTGCCTAAGGGGGTTTTTACGAATTTCTCGCATCGCGGTATAGCCGTCCATGCCAGGCATCATGATGTCCATCAGCACAAGATCTATGCCTTCAATTGCGTCCAACTTGGCTAAAGCTTCAAAACCATTCCTTGCCACCTGAATTTTGAGGCCTTTCGGCTCAAGAGCACTCATCAGAGCGAAGGTATTACGAAGGTCATCGTCAACAAGCAGGACTTTCTGCCCATTGAAGGGTTTGGTTCCTTTGCGACTCTCGATCAAGAGCTGCTGCTGATTTTCGGGGAGGTGTGCCTCTACGCGGTGCAAAAACAGACTGACTTCGTCGACAAGGCGTTCTGGGGACTTAACCCCTTTAATAATAATACTATCTGAATAGCGGCGCAGCTGAAGGATCTCATCGCGACTCAGTTCCTTACCCGTATAGACAATAACGGGGGGCCGGACGGTGCCTCGATCGTGAGAAATAGCATCAAGCAGCTCGAGACCTGATTTATCAGGCAATCGAAGATCGAGGATCATACAGTCATAGGTATTTTTTCGAATTAATTCCTGTGCTTCCGAGGCAAGCCCAACTGCATCCGTTTTCACGTCGGAGCCTTGGATCAAGCGTGCGATTGCGTGACGTTGTCTTTCATCGTCTTCCACGATCAGCACGCGACGCACGCGCCGGGAGATCATGTCTTCTATTTTTTGAAAAGCACCCTTCAACTGATCAGGACTCACGGGTTTCATAAGGTAACCAAGAGCGCCCATACGAAGTGCATTCTGCGAAACATCAATGCCCGAGATCACATGAACCGGAATATGCCGCGTCTCTGAAGATGATTTGATGGCTTCGATGAGGCCCAAACCGCTCACGCCCGGCAGCTTCATATCGAGCAGAACACCAGAGGGTTTGAAGGTCTTCAAGTCGGCTAAGGCCTGATCCCCATCAACCGCACAAAGTACCTTAAAACCGCATTTTTTAGCAGCAGACGCCAAAATCTTGAGAAAGGCTGGATCGTCTTCGACTATGAGGACGACTTTATCCCCATCAATAATCGTATCCCTATCGTCCGGAACACGATGGGACACATGCCCTGTTGATTCACTGCTCGACACCAAAGATTTGGAGACTACCGAGACGGGCGCTGCCAAGCGCCCTTGATCCGGCAGGTTATGAGTCTCCATAGGCTCGATCTCGCCAGCTAATTCGGGAATAACAAGAGAAAAAACACTGCCCTTACCAAACTCGCTCGTTACGATTAACTCACCCCCAAGAAGGGCTGCAAGTTCACGGCAAATCGTCAAACCCAGACCAGTGCCACCGTATCTGCGACTCGTCGAACTATCGGCCTGACTAAAAGCCTCAAAAATAATTTTTTGTTTTTCGGCTGGAATGCCAATCCCCGTATCAGCCACATGAAAGGCGATTAGACCCTGACGGTTAGTAGAATTGCGGACGAGAGGGAGTTCGGCTGAAGGCCGCGCAATACGAAGGCTTATTTCACCTCGCTCCGTAAATTTGAAAGCGTTAGACAGGAAGTTTCGAAGGATTTGTTCGAGACGTTTTTGGTCACATGACATTTCGGATGGCATGTCATCTTCGAGGACGACATTAAACTGGAGATTCTTGGAAAGAGCGAGCGGCACAAAACTTTTTTTCAGACCCTCGGCCATAGAACTCAAGTTGATGTTTTCAATATATATGTCGAGTTTCCCTGCCTCAACTTTGGCCAAATCCAAAATATCATTGATAAGGGTAAGGAGATCGTTACCGGCGTTGTGGATCGTACTTGCAAATGAAATCTGTTCTTCACTCAAGTTGCCGTCGGCATTTTCCTGGAGAAGCGTGGAGAGTATAAGCATACTGTTAAGCGGCGTTCTCAATTCATGAGACATGTTTGCAAGGAACTCTGATTTGTAGTGACTTGCCTGCTGCAGGGCTTTTGCCCGCTCTTCCAACGCTGTTTTCGCAGCCTGCAGTTCGACTGCTTTCTCTTCGAGATTTTCCTGCTGATCTCTTAAGATGCGTGCCTGGTCTTCCAGCTGGTCGTTTGTTTGCCGCAATTCCTCTTGCTGCTGAATCAGCTTGTCCTGGGAAAGGCTAAGGGCCGTGGCTTGCTCGGTAAGTTCTTCATTCGTAACGCGTAGCTCTTCTTGCTGCGTCTGAAGCTCTTCGGCTTGAGCTTGAGTCTCCTCGAGCAAATTCTGCAAACGACTGCGATTCTCTGCAGATGCTATGTTACGGGCAATAATCTCCGACGCGCGTTCAATTAGCTTTTCAAGGCCATTGCTACGACGTTCGAAAAGACCGATTTCCATAACGGCGATAGTCCGGCCTTCGAGTATCAACGGGATAATTGCGAGAATTGTGACAGATCCCGATCCAAGGTCAGAATTGACCTTTAGGTAATTTGCGGGAGGCGGCGCCATCCAATAGGCTTGTTTATTTTGCGCAACCTCTCCTAGTAGCCCCTCGTCCAAATCACGCTCGCGTGATCCGACCAGGTTTTCTTCATCAAAACCATAGCTTGCAATGCGCCTTAAATTAGAAGTATCGACATAATAAAGACTTGAAATGGGAGCTGCCAAACTCGTGCCGAAAAACTGGAGAGTTTTTTTCCCAAGTTCTTCGAGGTCTAGATCACCGCTGAGTTTGACTGCGAGATCGGCAAGATTTTCTTGAAGCCATTTTTCTTCGGTTTGATTTTCGGCGTTCCGTTTGAGAACCAAGTAAGCAATTGCCGCTAACGCAAGATTGATAAGTAGACTCATCCAGAGGCTTTTGTCGACAAACTCAGAGCTTTTGAGACCGGTTTCATTTCTCTTATCGAGTAAGGCTTTCTCTTCGGACTCCATTGAGTCCGCCAGCGAACGGGTTTTTTCCATACTGTCCCGGCCAGCATTGAAAGCTCTTGAATCAAACTTACTAAAATCTTTTGAATCGATAAGCTTCTGGAGTCCCTCGTCTATAATAGCTTGGCGCACATAAACAGTATCCCGAAACACTTCGGCATTTTTAACCTGCTTGGGATTATCGGAAACAAGAAACTGGAGCCGGACGAGGTTTTTGTCGATGACAGAACGGGCCGGTTGGTAAGGAGCGAGGAATCTCTGATCTCCCTTACTGATGATGTAGCCTCTATAACTTGTCTCTTCGTCCTTAACAGCTGAGAGTATCGATTCGATAGCCGCAACAACTTCGTGCGAATGAGTGATCCACTGCTGACTGTCTTTCACTTCTTGAAAACTGTTGAGCTGCCAAATCGAACTCATGACAATAAAGAGGACGAGAGCAGAGAAAACCATACGAAGCTTAATTAAGCCTTCGTTTATTTTCCGAAAGCCAATGACTCTCGCTTTTGCTTTATTTGACATAGGAGGAGGAGCCTCTTTTACAAGGGAAAGACAAAAAAGGGCAATTCATAGATATACCCCCCACCTTTTACAACATGCAAATGATCTCATGGCCCAAGGCCATAATTTCACTCAAAATTTCAAGGTGTTAAGCAAAGATGATGAAATACTAGCGAGCAAAATTTCTCAGTAGACCGACTACTAAAAATGACTAAGTGAAACTTATAGACTATAACGACCATATGTTTGGAAACGAATGGGTAATATCTGCCTATAATTAAATGCTTTTTATATAATTGTTGCGAAGCCATCAAGGCTCTTGAAGTTTAAAATATTTTCATAGATACTCAGAGGCTCATTCCGATTACCCAAAATTTCTTGTGTTTAAAGTTATCCACAACGCCTTGTGGATAAGTGTTCTTATCCACAAATTCATTTCAAATATAACTCCCTAAAATAACGATCAAAAAAAAATCCACAGAATCTTTCGATGTCTGTGGATAAGTCGATTTTTTTAATCAAAAAACTTAGCTAGCTAAAGCTGTTTTTACTTTAGATACGATCTCTGAAAATGCTGCTGGCTGATTAAGGGCCAAGTCAGCAAGTGCACTACGATCGAGTTTAATCTCAAGTTTTTTGAGACCGTGGATGAATTCCGAGTACCGGATGCCAGCGTCGCGCACAGCTGCGTTAATACGGACGATCCAGAGCTTGCGGAATTCACGTTTTTTAACGCGACGGTCACGGTACGCGTATACCAAGCTGCGGCGAATAACGTGGATAGAGTTACGGAAACGGTTCTTGCGCGAACCGCGGAAACCCTTAGCTAGGGCAAATAGTTTTTTTCTGCGGCGTCTTGCTTTAAATCCGCGTTTGGCGCGTGCCATAATTCAATTCCTTGTATGAACAAAGTTCAGGGTCGTTTAATTATAGAGCGTACGGCAAACAAGCCAAAACATTCCAACGGTCTGCGTGAGCAACGTAGGCAGCATTTTTCAGTTTGTTCAAGCGAGCGCGTTTCTTCTTGGTCAGAATGTGGCGACGGTTAGCTTGGCCGCGTTTAATAAGACCCGATGGTGTAACCTTGAAACGCTTGGCTGCAGCGCGTTTTGTTTTCATTTTCGGCATACAATATCCTCTTTATCACCCTGCAGTCACTTGCAGTAATATTCTGACGCTTCATCCTCGAGGCAACGTAACGGGAGTTGCTGTTCGAAAATAACAGAGGTCAGTGTGTAACACTTAGATATGGGCTTCGCAATCGAAATTTAGACCTACTTAAGGCGTCCCAAGGACTTTTCACCTAACCGCTGGAAGTACAAAGGCAACTCGGCCTTCGTTAAGTAATTTTGGCGTGAATTTTTTCACTTGAGCCCAGGCCTCTTTATCCACAACGAGTTTGCCGTCACGATATTCCGCTTCGACAGTCAAAGGCTTACCACCCGCAAAGGACTTGAGTTCAGACGAGTTTTTATAGAACCAACGGCCGATCAGGTTTTTGCGGTATGCGTCCGGGCTGACATCCTGAGAGCTATAGACAAGGTCGCCGCCACTATCATGAATTTCACCGATTAACTGAGGACCTTTGGCGCCCTTAACCTGAATGACAACGCCACTGCCGGTCTCGCTATCAGCCGCCGCTTCGGCTTCGCCCTCGGAGCTTTTCACATAGGGTTTACGGCCTGGATCCAGTGCCAAAGCAAGACTGCCGTCCAATTCGACACGGACCTTGCCGTTGCTAAAATAGATCGTATTAAAGACATAAGACTGTTTACTTACCGCATGGGCGATATTTTCAGCATTCTCAACCGACACGCCTTTTTCGCCACGAATCTTAGGAATATTCGCAAGAGCATAAAGGAGTCCCTGATCAGTCGCCTCTTTTTCAGCGACATCGAGATTTTTGGCTGCTCCGGATTCTCCAAAATACCTGAGACGCATATTGGACCAATTCATTTCGAAGCGGTCATACGCCTCGACAACGGGTTGTGCCGATAGCTCATGAGCACACAATGACAGAACTACCAAAGACAACGCATTCCATCGGTTCATAAACTGCTTCCTCTGATTTTGAGAAGACTCGAAATGAAACTCACTACGGTCGGGGTTCCACAGACAATATTGCCATCCTCGATATTATACTGTGTGGATACAGATACAAAGTTCTGTATCGTACCCCCTGCTTCGGTAACAAGAAGATTTCCGGCTGCCAAATCCCAAGGTCCCAAACCGGACTCCCAGTATCCGTCATAAACACCTTCCGCAACTAAAGCGAGGTCAAGCGCTGCTGCGCCGTCTCGTCTAATGCTTTGGCAGGTTTCGGCTACAGCATGGAAAAATTCGATACCCCGCTTAAGGTTATCCCCTGAGTGATAAGCAAAGCCGGTAGCCAAAAACGCATCGCGCATGGGCCGATCCTTAGTAACATGAATCCTGTGTCGATTGACCCAGGCTCCATGACCTCTTTGCGCCACGTATGTTTTTTTGCGGACGGGGTCGTGGACGACACCACTTTGAGCCACGAGGTGACCATTTTCTTCAAAACGGGCCCTGGCGATCGAGACACAAAAGAATGGATAGCTATTGGCAAAATTTGTGGTGCCGTCAAGTGGGTCAATCACCCAAATATGTTGGCCGGGGGTCCGTGAAGTCGAACTGAGTCCAGCCTCTTCTGACAGGATCAGGTCATTTGGATAGGCCTGAGTGATAGCATCGATGATAATTTTTTCACTGGCTATATCAGCATCCGTGACGAGCGAGTTATCCTGTTTATGACGGATATTCACGTTGGTACCAAATCGACGCGAAAGTTCGTCTCCGGCTTTGGAGCTTAGCTCATGCAAAAACTCCATATCTTTCGTATAGTCCACGGGTGATGCTCCTAGTGAGGCGCGAGATAAACCTTACGCCTTGGTGCAGGTTTTTGTATGATCTTTATTGTGGCACGGCCCTGGCAATGATGCGAGCTTTTCATCTCTAACTCATTGACTATACGTCCAAACCCTCAAATTTCTCTCGACATGCAAGTTCTGCGAATTAAAGCCGAAGAGAAACTATGATACATGAAAGGTAAAAGTTACGAATGTCAGAAATATCAACTAGTTATATTATTACCGGATTGATCGGCGCTCTCTTAGGAGTCGGACTGTTTTCCGTGGTTCGTTACCTCCTTCCGAAGCGCTTGAAATCGACCCATCAACAGCAGCGCGACATGATTGTTGAAAAGGCGAAAGCGCGCAAAGAACAGCTGGTTGCAGAAGCCAAAAAGCGTGCTGACGAAAAGCTTCAACTCATGAAGGAGGAGCTTGAGGTCAGTCTTGAAGATGAACGCTTGAGTCTCGAATCACTTGAAGCGGACTTTAATCTTCAGGAAGAGTTTGCCGAGCACGAAGAGGAGCGCATCGTAAAACTCGAAGCGACCCTTGACGTTCACCAGAAGAAGATCCAGGATCTACAGGATCAATTGAAGCTTCATGAAGACGAGAAGTCCCAGACTCGAATTGCAACGCAGGAACGCCTTGCAGGCATCGCTGACTGCGATATCCAAACGACCAAGCAAAATATCGCCGACGGCGTTCTAAACGATCGCCGCCTCGATAGCCAAAAGCGCATAAAAGAACTCGTCGACGATCTCGAAAGCCATTCTAAAAAAGGTGCTGAGCGCGTTTTGAGCCGGATCCTCTCGCGCTACCAGCCAACATTTGTCTGGCCTAAAAGCGTCAACCACGTCGAAGTTCAGAATCCTCGGCTATTTGAAGCCCTCGAAAATCCAGCCAATACACTGATCGCTGACCTTGGCCAGCTTTCGGAAGGCGTTGAAATCACACTCTCTCCTGCCGAACACGAAGGTATGCCTTCGGTCATCCGCCTCGGTGGTGGGTACGGTATATACAAAGAAGCCATCCGTTTAACTCTGGAAGAAGTCCTTCCGCGCGGACCGTCTCAATGGGGCAAGATCGACAAGGTTTATCAAAAGCATGTCCGCACTATCGAAATTCAGGCTGCGAAACTTGGTAAACAGGCCGTGCAGGAGCTGAGGCTTCCCAATATCCACGAAGAGATTCAGAAGATGGTGGGCGCCCTCAACTGGCGAACGAGTTACCGTCAGAATCAGTATTATCACTCCGTTGAAGTATCCCGCCTCGCTGGACTTCTTGCGGCGGAGATGGGCGTTGATCCTCAAGTCGCGAAACGCTGCGGCCTGCTTCACGACATCGGCAAGGGCATCGACTATCGCATTGAGGGCAGCCATGCCGTGATCAGCGGCGATTACGCTGATCGTTTTGGCGAAAAAAGACTTGTCTGCGACACAGTCATGTCTCACCACAACGATTTAGTTCTCGATACGCCTTTAAGCTTTGTCCTGAAATCGGCAGATACCCTTTCAGGCGCTCGCCCTGGAGCGAGGATCAACCTGGAAGAAGGATATCAAGAACGTCTGGCAGCGATGGAGGAAGCTATCAAGACCTTCTCCGGCATCCAGAAAGTGGCGATCATGAATGGAGGCCGTGAGGTTCACATTGGTGTAAACCATAAACGCATTCGTGAGGAAGACCTCCAAGAATTTACGGCGGCCATCGCCCGTAAAATCGAAGAAGACGTGGCTTTCCCAGGGCAAATCAAGGTCCTCGTCACACGACGCTTCGAGGCTACCGCAGTCGCCTAAAGCATAATATCCAAAAATTCAGGGAAGGTTGGCCGGGAATCAGGTCCGCCTCCCGCTCCATTTCTGGTATAATCGTTAGCGTGATCACCTTAAGGGGAGCCCATGCTGAGTCCAAAACGTCGTCACCTGGCGGAAATTCACGATAAGGTCACGATTTATCTGCGACTCCAGCGTTACCAAGCGGCCGAAGAGCTTGTACGTTCGGCTTTGATCGAAATGGGGCCTTATCCCAATCTTCTCAATCTCCTTGGCGTTATCTTTCATCGCCAATCTCATTTTAGTCAGGCGATCGAATACTTTGAGCAGGCAATTGCGGCCAATCCACGCTTTTTGGAAGCGGCCTTGAATCTCTCGGCGACGTTTTCCGACCTTGGTTTTTATGATCAGGCGGAAAAGGTCTATTCCGATGCGATGACTCTCTTTAAAGACGACAAAGTCCTCCCCGATCTTATCCTCGGTCGGCTCGCAAACCTTCACAACGCGACTGCTATGGGTTATGAGCAAGCCGGCCTCCTAGAAGAGGCCACGCTAGAATTTCAACGTGCTTTGAGTATCTATCCCCGCATGCCCGACGTCCGGCTTAAGCTCGCAAAAATATTTCTGCATATGGAACTCTACCAAAGCAGCAAGGATCAGCTCCTTCGTATCCTTGAAGAGAACCCAAGTCACATCGAGTCCCTCAACCTTATCGGGTCTGTCTGCTACCGTATGGGTGACATTGATGAAGCCGGACGCCATTGGCAAAAAGCACAAAATCTCAATCCTCAGGACCGCACTTCAAAGACTTACATCCGCAGTATCGCCCGCCTCGAAAGCGCTAAAGGTTTGCGGAGCTAAATCTTTAGCCTTTGTGTCCGAAAGAATATAGGACACGATACCGACTATTCGAGGTGTGCTGCCGTGAACTCATTTCCTACCGGCCTCAAAGGGCTGGTCATCGACGACCATGACCTCATTCGCAAGAATGTTTCGAAAGTCTTGCGTAAGCTTGACTTCATCGAGGTATTGGAATGTTCGAATGGAAAAGACGCCAAGGCCATTATCGACTCAACTGATCTCGATCTCATCATCTGCGATATCGAAGTAAACTTCGTGTCCGGGTTTGAACTTCTTGATCATGTGCGTAGCCTCGATACCAGATCCGACACGCCTTTCATTATAGTCACGGGCACCGCTGAAAAAGATGACATTATCAAAGCGGTGGACAAAGGCGCAGACGAATACATCATCAAACCGTTTCAGTCCGAAGAGATCGAAGCCAAAATCACCAAGGTGCTTACTCAGTTTCATACACCCGGGCCTATCCTTGCGCGCATTCGCATGGCAGAAAAAGAAATCCAACTCGAACAATGGGGTCATGCCACTTCCTTACTGCAGGAAGCTCTTAATTCGAAAGACAATCCAAGAGCCCGGCATCTTGAGGCCGTGATTCTTTTAAAGCAGAAAAAGCATGAAATTGCAGTGGCACGCCTGCAGGAAAATATCCTTACCTATCCGAGCTACCTTAAAAATTACGTAACACTTGCCAATATCTATATCGAGTTGAAGAATATACCGAGAGCGATTCAAGCTCTCGGGCAAGAGCTTGAAATCAATCCAAAACAGCCGCTTCGCCAGATAAAGCTGGCGAACATGATGCTGAAAGAAAAACACATTGATACGGCTATAAGCCACTACCGTATTGCTTTGCTTGAAAATCCTAAAAATCCAGAAGCACTCTATGGAATGGGCACCGCTTACGCGCTGGCCGATAACATGGATAAATCAATTTACTATTTTAAACGATATCGAAGAAACCATCCTAAAGATGGTCGCTCCCTCAAAGCTATCGTTCAATTCTGCGAGCAATCAGGCAAACTCAAGCTTGCGGAAATGTCACTTCAAGACGAAAAGAAAGGTCATCCTGATCGACTGGATGTGTACTTGATCCTTGCTGAATTTTACACAAGGCACAACCGTCCCGAAGATATACAGGCCATCCTTGAGGCTGCGATCAAACGCAAACCCGACTTTGCTTCGGCATACGTTATGCTTGCCAACTTTCATTTGAAAGCCAAGGATCACGAGACCGCAGGTGCCACCTTTAAACGCCTCTTCAAGATCAGCAAAGATCCGAATACTATTGTGTACCTTGCGCAGTTCTATATTCAGACGGGAAAATATTCTCAGGCCATCTCTGCGCTTCATGAAAGCATGATAAAAAAGGCCGATCCCTTTAAAATTCTGCCCTTACTCTTCACGGCGACCTATCGAACCAAACAGCTCGCCAAGGCGCTGTTGATTAAAGAACGCATGATAAGAATGGGCCTAAATGACGCAAAGCTCTGGGGTGATGGTGGTCTTGAAGAGCAGATTGAAGCCCGTCGCGCCCTCAAAAATCAAATGAAATCAGCGTCTTAATCTTTCGCTTAACAAGTAGGCCCAGCCTCGACTATGCTCCCTCCGCAATGAGGGGGTTCTATGAGTGAGCAGCAGGTTTTAAACTATCTCCTATGGATGAAAGAGCGCGGACAACATTTTCTTATTCCAAACGCGCCCCCGCTCGCTCCAGAGCCCGCTCCTGCAGCCCTTGCGCCTCCCATAGTCCAAGTCAAAGTTTTGTTTCTTTCACTGACGCCCCTTGCAGATGCCGAACACGAAATGGTTACACGGATAGGGACAGCCCTGAGTTTGAGACTGGATGACTTTGCGATTGTAAGCGGTGATAAAGCTCGCGCTGATCTTGGAGACCAACCTCAGGCTCACGTCGTGGTGATGGGTGATGACGCGAAATACTTGATCGACGGCACGCCGAACATAGCACTCATGATTCCTCATCCACGTGCAATGCTACGGGAGCCCAATCTCAAAGTCTCGGCTTGGACGACTCTTCAAAAGCTCAAATCCACGCTATAAAACCAACGAAAAAGGCTGCCACGAGGCAGCCTTCATTTATCAAATCGTTTGATTCAATAATCTTATTTTTGGTCTTCGAACTCAGCGTCGACAACGTTTGGATCATGTTGAGCGCGAGCACCTTGGCCGTGGCCGTCAGCACCTGGAGCGCCAGCACCTTGGTCAGCCGAAGACTGTTTGTACAGGACTTCCGCAAGCTTATGCGACTGAGCTTCAAGCGCTTCACGAGCCGATTGAAGTTCTTTGGCGTCCGAACTTTCAAGTTTCGATTTTGCAGCTGTTAAAGCTGACTCGACACCTGACTTGACGTCCGCAGGAACTTTATCGCCCGCATCTTTCAACGACTTCTCGGTGGAGAAGATCAAGCTGTCCAACTGGTTTTTCGCTTCAACTGCTTCGCGACGCGCTTTGTCAGCATCTTTGTTGGCTTCTGCTTCTTTTACCATGCGATCGATATCTTTTTCGTCGATCTTGGTTGCAGCTTCAACACGCAGTTTTTGCTCTTTACCTGTTCCCAGGTCTTTCGCAGCAACCGAAAGGATACCGTTGGCATCGATATCAAAAGTCACTTCAACTTGCGGCACACCGCGAGGGGCTGAAGGAATATCGGTCAATGTAAAGCGTGCGAGTTGACGGTTGTCAGTTGCCATTTCACGCTCTCCTTGGAGAACGTTGATCTCAACTGAAGTCTGGCTGTCCGCTGCGGTAGAGAACACTTGGCTCTTTTTCGTTGGGATAGTCGTGTTGCGTTCGATCAGTTTCGTCATAACACCACCAAGAGTCTCGATACCGAGAGTCAAAGGCGTAACGTCGAGAAGGAGAACGTCTTTCACGTCACCAGCAAGAACACCACCTTGAACCGCTGCACCGATCGCCACGACTTCGTCAGGGTTTACGGTACGGTTTGGTTCGCGTTTAAAGAAGTCTTTTACTTTCTGTTGAACAAGGGGGATACGAGTCGATCCACCAACCAAGAGAACCTCTTGGATGTCTTCAACAGCAAGACCAGCGTCTTTGATAACCTGACGACAAGGCGCCAGTGTTTTCTCAACGATAGTTGCGATCATCTGTTCAAACTTCGCACGGGTCAGAGCCACGTTCAAATGTTTCGGACCGCTTTGATCGGCTGTAAGAAACGGCAGATTAATATCGGTCTGTTGGGCAGCAGAAAGTTCGATCTTCGCTTTTTCTGCAGCTTCTTTCAGACGTTGCATCGCCATCGGGTCAGCTTTAACGTCGACGCCAGTTTCGGCTTTGAAGTTGTCGACAAGCCATTGGATAAGGACTTCATCGATGTTGTCACCACCAAGGTGAGTGTCACCACCGGTAGAAAGAACTTCGACAACGTTTTCGCCGACTTCGAGGATAGAGACGTCGAAAGTACCGCCGCCAAAGTCATAAACCGCGATTTTCTCGTGTTTTTTCTTGTCGAGACCGTAAGCAAGAGCAGCAGCTGTCGGCTCGTTAACAATACGTTTAACGTCGAGGCCAGCAATACGACCGGCGTCTTTAGTCGCCTGACGTTGACCGTCGTTAAAGTAAGCAGGAACTGTGATGACAGCTTCTGTCACAGGTTGTCCCAGATAGTCCTCGGCAGCTTGTTTGAGTTTGCCCAAAACTTTGGCGCCGATTTCTTGGGGAGTATATGTTTTGCCTTCAATTTCAAAGGTAACCATGTCACCTTTGCCTTTGGAGACTTTATAAGGCATTTTATCAGCTTCGTCTTTACGCTCGTTAAACGTTGTACCCATAAAGCGCTTCGCTGAGTAGACAGTATTGCGTGGGTTCGTCACAGCTTGACGACGGGCTGCATCACCGACCAAGACTTCACCCGTTTTGGTGAAAGCAACAACAGAAGGGGTTGTGCGTTTGCCTTCGGCGTTAGCGATGATAATAGGTTTACCATTCTCCATAACCGAAACGACAGAGTTGGTGGTACCTAAATCGATTCCTATAATTTTTCCCATGGTCTCTACTCCATCCTTTTTCCAGCCCCCTACGCGAGGGGTATATTTTTTTGAAAAAACACTTAGTTATAAACTAATGGGCCACAAGGACAGCCCCCATCTTTTCCTTTGAGAACTTAAGGTCTCGTTTGCACCTGTCAACACGCCAAACATGATAAGATTAAAGAAACATGGAGGACCCTGGCCGTGTATGAACTTCAATGCCCATCATGCAACAAGCCATCCCACTATAATTTCTCAGATTTCTTACTCCTTTGCCCCTTCTGTTCCACGACATTTCGCTTGGATCAGGAGACAGGACAAAAAGAAATTTTTGGGGATCATTATATCATCCCTAACACCATTGATGGCGCCACGGGAAAAGAGCTTGCTCTTGAGTGGCTCCGACGGTTGCACCATAAACCGGGCGCGGTGGAGCAGGAGTTTTTCATAACGGACGTCAAAGGGTTCAGCATCCCCCTTTGGATTGTCTCCCTGGAAGGCCACACCTCCTGGAAGGGCCTCGTTAAAAAACAAAATCGTCAGGTCATTCGGAACTCGTCATCCGATTACCTTATGGAAACCGGTCAATTCCGCCGCACTTATCGTTGGGCGATCAATGCTCGCAACAATATTTGCGAAACCTGGGGCTTGACACGACTGCACGAGCCTGTGGAACCGATACAGGTCGAGTGGGATGGCTTTCCCTTCGACTCGACATTTACGCGCGGCCGTCTTTCGGAAGACGAGACGCGAACGGCCTATGAGGCCCGCAATTATTTCGAGTTCAAATTCTCGAATGGACTGCCGATTTTGGGCGTTCAGGTGAATGAAGAAGAGGGCTTGAGACGGGCGAAAAACCAGATTGAGCTTTATCACTATAAACTTTGCTGCCTGAATGCAGACTATCTGATCGACTACCGCACTGAGCTGGAAGTCGCCGGCATTCAACTTACCCACGTTCCTGTCTGGAAGGTGACCTACATGTACCGCCCAACGGGAATGTTGCGTCACCTCCAAAAACCAAAAGAAAAACAACTTCTTATCGATGGTTATGGCAAAGGTGTACTCAGTGGCGAACTTGCATTGGTTTATCACGATAAAGTGATGATCAACGCCTATGTAAGCGCTGCGGCTTCGCTATTTTTCCTACTGCTTGGTGCCCTTTGGCATCCAGCTTTTCTACTTATCGCCTTATTTGCGATGGGCATCGCGGCTCTCAGCGTCTTCACCAGTGTGAAAAAACGAGCCGAAAAAGAAGAGGAAGAGCTGAGAAAACTATCGTCGTCACATGGCGTTGAGAAAGACAGAAAGTCAGTCACAAGGGCACAGACCCGGGCTTCTTAAATCGTGTCCCAACAATAGCAAAAGCCCAGGTATCTCTTTGATACTCTGGGCTTTTTGCACGCCGGCCTCAATGGTCTTGTGGCATCGGCGGAATCGGGGGCAAAGGATCATTAGAGGATAAGGGCGGAGGTGGTGGAGAAGCCATTACGGCCTCCTGCATGCCTATGTTTGCTACAGGAGCCGCAGCTTGGGACCCATCACTTACTTCCTTCATAACAGGGATCGGCATTGCCCCTGTATTCATCACGAGTTCGATCTTCTCTTTAAGCTCACGCTCTGTGAACGGCTTTTTCAAAAAATGAGATGGTAATATTTCACCCTCATAAGCTGAAATAATCCGCGGCTCCCCGGCCAGGACTGAAATCAGCAAAGTGCGGGGGGGCTCCTCAAGCTGACGAAGATGGCGATAGGTTTCTATGCCATCCATCTCGGGCATGATGATATCAAGAGTTATCAGATCGGGATTCAGCTCCCGAGCGAGCGCCAGCGCTTCAACACCGTTTACACCCTCGCCTACGACTTTCCATCCAAGACGGCTGAGATGGCCTTTGATCATAGTCCGCATCGTTGGAGAATCATCGATCACGATCGCACGCATGGGGCACTCCCTTGGCTAAACATACCTTTAAGAATACGTTTGAGCTCCCCAGAACACAACAGAACTATCGTTTTTCGAAACGGTGCACTGCCCGTGTTGGAAGGACGAGCCCGGCAAAGATGAGTCCTGCCGTGATTCGGCCCCACCATGCGACAGCGGGCCGAAGAAGCAGGGCCGAACTTCCAAAGACCTCTATCTGCCAAGCATCTAAAGCCCAGAGCCGACCGTGAAAAAAATCAAGGCCCGCGGCTATGAGATATCGCACATGGACCTCGGGAATGAGGATCGAAACAAGGCAAACGGCTAAGAGCAGATCCCAGAGGGGTGACACGAAAAAGTCAAAGAGAAGAGCCGAAAGACTGATGCGCGAAAAAACAGCTAAACTCAAAAGCTGAATACTAAGAGATGTTTTGAGTTGAGCTATGAGTTGGCGCGATTTCTGGAAAAGCCGAAGCGAAAGGACCGCCCCCCAGCTTAAAAAATTCGACAGAGAAAACCACGACTCCGCAAAAAGAAGGGCCTGAAGTCCAAAGATTTGGGGTGTTTGAGACTGGATCGCTCGGCTCGGCCGGGGCGCAAGAAACCACGTCCTTATGAATATCGAACTCTGTTGGAGAAAGGCGCGTTGGCAAGGAGGGGAAGCGCCGCACGCCAACAGGTAAATCAAGAGCCCGAGCACACTCATGAACTCGGCCATGAAAAGCAGAGGTCGAAATTTGCGCCAGTCAATGATGCCAGCAGCGTAGAGGAGTGTCGCTGGAAGTCGGCAGATAAATTTCAGCCAAATCGCGAGGAGCGAAAACTGGCTTCCGCTAACGACCAGAACATGCATAAATCCGAGGTTTTTGTAGAGAGATTTCAACAGATCGTCGGGTTTTCCACCCATAATCAAACTATAAGCTAAATTTCCCCATACTGGATGCCAGCTTTGACAACGCTCAAAGGTCTTTGACCTCACGCTATCAGCCATTTGCCCAAACGTGGTTCTCTGTAGAAACTCGACAAAAATATTGGCCTTATCGCTTGTACACACAAACCAAAAGTGAGGATCACAACGAAGGTGCGAATCTAGAATGAAGGGGTGCCAGGCAAGACGCGCTCCCAAACTATAGGCTTGCCACAGAGCGCCAAATATCGCGAATGGAAGATGTTGGATAGAAAACCAGAGCCAGAACAAAACTAAACACCCTCGAAACGGGTAAGCGCTCGGACTTGCGAGGATAAGATACATCAACAACTGGGACATAAAGAAAAATCTCATACGCTCCTCAAAGGAGGAGCGTAGAGAAACAAGGCAGGAAAGACCAGGGACAAAAACTGAAGTTTAAGCGTAGGAAAGGGCGGGATAGCGAGGAGATTCCTGTATCCAGGGATGAACCACTTTATCAACCTCAACGTCTGGATAAAACTCTTCGAGATACTGCTCCTTTTGGCTAAGCAGTATCTGCAAACAGCGGGCATGTAAGGCATGACCTGATTTGTGCGCACTGATGTCCGCGAGGAGCGGTGATCCGAGGAGAGCAAAATCACCGATCAAATCGAGAAGTTTGTGACAAACAAATTCATCCGGACGACGAAGACCTTGTTCATTAAGTATCGAATCCTCCGTAACGACGATGGCATTTTCCAAACCACCGCCTAATGCAAGACCATGATGGCGCATGGCCTCCACATCGCTGAGATGACAGAAGGTGCGGGCATCAGCAATCGACAAAAACGATTCCAAACCTTCAAAATATTCAATCGACTGCGAACCGATGATTTTCGTACGAAACAGGATGGAACACTTGATGGCCTGACGGCTTGATGGGTTAAGACGGAGACTTTTATCGCCGTCCTCTACCACCAGAGGTTTCAAAAGACGATAGGCTTTTGCGGGTGCGTCTGAGACACGAAGTCCCGCTTTCAAAAACGCCCGAACAAAAGCCAACGAACTTCCGTCCATGATAGGAAGCTCAGGCCCATCCACGATAACCCGCGCGTTTTGAATGCCCATACCCGCAAATGCGGCCATAAGATGTTCGATCGTTGAAACGGATTGAGCGCCTGTACCGAGGGTTGTGCAGAGCTGGGAAGTGCTTACGAAGTTTGCCCGCGCAGGAACCAAATCCACTAAAGACTGGTCGGCTCGGAAAAAAACAATACCCGTATGGATGGGAGCGGGTTCGACCAGCATTCTCACGAATCGTCCGCTGTGCAGACCCTTACCCGTGAATTCGACCATGGCCTTCAATGTGGTTTGCCATTTTGTAAGCAACATACGTTTCCTCCCGATTGATCCTCCCCTCGCGGGAAGCTCGATACACATCCAAAACATTGCAACGGACGTACCAGCAACTCCCTAAGCGGAATATTCACTAAGTATTTACAATTGCACATGATTTGTAGGGGCAAGGCGAAGCTTCTGGAGAGTTACTGTGGCTTAAAAGCCACAGAGACTAAAGCGGTGTTGTAAAGCAGCCACGTTTCAGTAAGACCTAACTTCCATGACATATTTTGCTTCCGCAGCACGAAGGAGTCCAAGCCTCTTCACAAAAATGCCAGGACTTCCTGCAGCTGCCGGGAATCCGATAGCATCACAAAGATAGAGGTCGGCAAGGTCGAGGCTTTCAAAAAACCCGGCCGCGAAAAGGTCCTCCGTGAGCATATAGGCAAAACTGATAAGGCTACGGTGGAGATACCCGGGACCGCTTTCGAGATCGTCGAGATTTCGTTTGGAACTGGCTTTTATCACATCAGCGTAGCGGACCATCGCAAGTAATTTTCGGTCAAACTTAAACCGGCCTAAGTCAGGCAGCTGTTCGAAGGAACTTTGATCAGAACCCCGGAATGCTAAAAATCGTTCCCAAAAGGTCCCGTTGCCTAAAACAGTCCAGCCAGTCCCATTTAGTTGCTCAAGAACTTCCGCCCAGGGCGTGCGGGAGTCCTGACAGTAATAAACGAGCATTTGTAAAATTAGAGAGCGAATCCAAAACAGGAGCGGTTTAGAGGAATCCAGATCTTTCACTAGATACACGCCATCAAATATATCGGTTACCGCTCTTAAAAGGGTATTTCGAGTATTCTTTTCGCCGTAAAGCTCGACGGTCTGACGAAGGCTTTTCTGCGGCAGCATAGCCCAACCTTCGATCCGATTTTCACGGTATAGACAGCTAAACTCACGAAACATTCCAAAACGCATCGTGTAACATTCGGGAACTTCAGGGGCAGTTCCAACAAACCAAGCAATACGACTATTGAACTGTTGGATTTCGTCACGTGAGTAGCGCGCATTCAGTTGAGTGAAAATAACCTCAACACCCGACCTGACGACATTCGCATCGGCTGCAAAAAGCACGATGCGCGCCCCTCGCTCCAATAGTCGATTGAAAGTCGCCATCGGAGGTAGGGCGTCCGTTATATCGAAATAGATAAGCTTAGGTATCGACTGCCGTCCCCAGTTCTTGTGCCGTTGAACCTCTTGTTTCAACCAGTGTTGATAGGGCGACTGCATCATAAAATGTGAAGCCGTATCAATTAAATCACGATCGACCATCGTGTTCGGAATAGGCTGCATAGCGAGTTGTTGATAACTTTCGATGTGACTTTTCGCGAGGCTGAGGATAGGCCTCGGCGGCCATAGAGCTTCTGACCAACTTGGATGGTTGGGCATCTCCCGACGTTCGTGGCCGCTCGCATTGATTTCAATGATCTGCTGCTGCATCCATGCAAGCAGATGCCGTCGCCAGTCCTTCCAAGTCAGCGCAGCCGTGATCACCCCCGTTTGAACAGCTTCTTCGGCTGAGATCACACTCCGGCTCATCCAAAGCTTGGCTAGCCCGGGCTGCTTATGCAGCTGAGATCCAAGCCACCCTAGAGCGGAGACCTGCCCAATCGCAAATTCAGGGAATCCAAACCAAGTTTCGCGCTCGAAGACGAATCGTCTATGACACGCGGCCATAAGTTCGAACATAGTCCCCGTGCAATCCTTTTCCGTCGCATAAATCCACGGAATAGGGGAGGAGCGAATCAAACGCGTAAGTTTGTGAAGGCGTAGAATGCGAGCCCGCAACTGATCGCGAAGAATATCGTTCGCGAGTTCGTCGAGCCACTCCGGGCTCGCATCATAGCAGGGAACTTTTTGTATCCACAAAACCGCCTGAACTCGATCCTTAGCGGCTTGATCGCAGGCAAAACGGTAGAATTCCTCAAGCAAAGTGATTTCTTTTTGCCCTTCAGCACTCAAGGGCGAATGCGGACACGTCCAATCAGCGAGGAGAAAGTTGTCATGCTGTTCGAAGTTCATCGCTGCCATTCTGCGAAATGACAATTGCCATTTACGCCAACGAAAATAAAGGCACACGATTTAACATCCGCAATCAAAAACTCCATATAACTACCGATGGCATTGGAATGGGCAATCCACTGAGGAAGTCGAAGTGATTCAGCGGCTAAGCCCCGTTTTTTTAATTGATCCCAACAGGCGGGAAGGAGCCCTTTAAGGTGACTATAGATATAGATTCGCTGATAGGGTATCGAACCGCGAGAACTGCTTGCAAGCCATGAATCCCAATGATTAAAAAGTTCAGCCACGCCTTGGAGACCCAAACGAAAATCCTGAACCTTCACGTCGCGGCCCTGCAGGGACCGCGGCTTGAGAGCAGCATCGGATTCTGAAGCCCCACTTCTCCCTTCATGAATAATCGCTTCAATAAACAGACTTGGCTTTTGGCCCGCACCGCGTTTTTGAAAATAACTCTGCTCGTTTCTAAAGCTCAATCGACCGTATCGATCGAGGAGCACACCCGAAAAAATCTTGGAGTCATAGACCTGCCCCTGAACTTCCAAGAGTTCCTCAAACGAATCGAGAGGGAACGGACTGACTCTCAGGAGTGATTTCTCGAGAGCAAGACGTGCAGGATCATCAAGCCCAGGCGACTGGTCGACAATTTGGACAAAACATGCATGTTCACTTGGTTGTTTGACTACAGCGTTCCAGAGGTCGAAAATGCCGTTCAATAAGGTGCACTGGCCGAATACGGCCGCTAGAGTCGGACGTTCACCGTCGCTCGAGGCGAAAAGGAGTTGGTTGGGAATCACGCGCTGTTTTTGAATGCGCTGAGCGATTAGCGAATCGAGCGCCTTCCAACGTTGCCATCCCTTGTCTTCAACCTCGATTACCTGGCGGGAGACCGCCCCCTCCACACTCAAGTCGAGCCGATAATTAAGCATGCTAAGGATCCTTTTGACCATCTTCCATCGCGCTTTGCAAACGACTGATACCCTCGCGAACCTTTTCCTTTAAAAACTGATCATCAAGACATTCGTCGAGGGTGTTAAGCGTCTCAAGCACTGCGGCCCAGTTGTGCTGCTTGAGATACACATCTGCAAGCTTTTCCAAAGGTTCCAGCAAATTGGGCGCCAGATCAAGAACGTTTTTATAGCATTCAATGGCATCGTCGGGGCGACGTGATTTCTCATGCATATCGCCCATACGAAGCGTGAGTAAAGCTTTATTGAGATTGCCGTCGACTTTCTTCACCTGCACCGCAAGGACGCGAAGGCATCCATCCCAGTTTTGCAATCGATAGTAGGCTTCATAGTGAATAGCAAAAGTACTGAGCGGGCTATCAGCACAGTATTTCTCTATGACATCTACAGAATTCTGCGGAGAATCGAGCTGATAGAGATACACCGCAGCGAGCTCTTGCGCGCTTCGGTAACGATCGTTTACGTGTTTCGCTGAGGTAAAAAGATTCTGCAGAACCTGAGCGACTTTGTCCCATTGATTGTTCTGCGTATAAACGATCTTAAAGTAGCGAAGCGCTTTTTGATTGAAGGGATCAAGCTCGATCAAACGCTCGTAACTGCGGTTGAGATGATATTCGTCATACTTCTTTTTCTCATAAATGAGACACAAACGTTCCATGCAGGCTATCGTGTCTTCCTTGCTTTTAAGTTTAGAATAGATCGCCTGGAGCAGTATCGCTTCGTTCCCATAGTCCTGTTCATCGACGATGGAATAAAGGGCTTTCTCGCGAAACTCAAGATAGCTGAGGCGCAGGTCTTTCATGAGTTTGACACAAACCCGTGCAGCCTTGTTGATATCTTCGAGATAAACGGCATATGCACGCGCAGTTCGCACATAATGAGTGAGCTGCCGTTTTTTAGGGTTGTCGATCTGCTGCTCAAGGATATGAAAGTAGCTCGTCCAACATTCAAAACTCTGGAGACAGTCAAAGACCTCATCGAGTTTTGAGTCGAAGTTGAGGGAACCCTTGCGGATCGCTGTGACTAACTCGGATATTTCGAATGGAGCTTCCATCGGCCGGACCCTCACGGAAAAAAGACTTTTTCCTATGTTATCAGAGGGAGTTGCTGTTGGACAGCCCGGGGCGCTTCAATTGAGGAGGGGGGGCGGCCCCGGCCGAGTGCCGAGGCAGGAGGATCAACGGACGACAATCGAATCGAGAAGCTGGGCACCGGCCGTTTTCACGATCTCAGCATAGTCGTAGACCGTCTCATCGAATAACCACTGGAGACTTACGCCGTCCACGGTAGCAATGATAAGCGACGCTTGGTGCTGCGGATTAACCTGCCTAAAAACACCTTGATTTACGCCTTCTTCGATTACTTTTGCACAGCTGTCGCGGAACTTGGCATAATGCCGCGAGATGACCTGGCGAACTTCCTTCTTCTGGTTGATTTGCGTCCAGAAGTCCATGTTCACCTGATAGTATTCTTTGGTGCTGCGAACGATGTCGAACGCGGCGGCGATGAACACTTTGAGTTTATCGATAGGGTTGGTGATCGATTCCATATCGGAGGCAATGATCGTCTCGATGTCGCCTGCTACTTTATCAAGCACGGACATCATCAGATCGTCCTTGTTCAAAAAGTAATAATGAATAATCCCTTTGCTAACGCCAGCCGTACGCGCCACATCCTGCATGGAAAAGTTGTGGTAACCGTGTTTGGTGATACAATCCACGGTCGCTCTAACGATCTGGTCTTTTCTTTCTGCTGCTACGTCGGGCTTAGACATCTTATTCCCATTCCTGGAATCAACAATTTTTATAGCGATTTTAGGTCATCATTTGTTTAAACGTGCGACGGGTGAATCGCGCGCGACTCAAACCCTGAATGAGGGGGTATATAGCCTCAGTTTCCGCTTGGCAAAGCCTGAATGGTAGCATAGGCATTTTTTCTTAACAAGGCCGCACCCTGTCGAAAAAGAGTATTGTTTATCCCTTTCAATAATCCAGAAAGGGAGTCCGCCACATGTTTGTTTATTGCAGGCTGACTATGCTAAACTGTAGCATTAACACGTCCCACAGATCAGCCTCGGGCTCCTCAGAAACCCGTTTGGAGTAAGTTATGCGTTGGCTAAAGCCTGCCATATTTGCCACGACTTCGGTTGTGTCTTTCTCTGCCTCGATGCCTTCCTTACACGCAAGCCAGGCGAGTCAGCCGTGGACCCATTACGGATTAAGACCCTTGGGCATGGGAAACGCCTATGTGGCGGTTGCCGATGACTTCAATGCTCTTTTCTATAACCCGGCCGGTTTAGCGAGGCTGAAAACTTGGGATGGCGAACTGCTCAACCCAGCTATCACTGCGACGAAAAACGTTAACGGACTGGTCAAGGATGCGAAGAATTTAAAAAGCGGGTCAACCTCGGATACTCTTAATCTTGTTGAAAAAAATACGGGCGAAAACTTCGATGTGGGTCTGTCTCTGACGCCTCACCTTATTTTTCCCAACTTCGGAATCGGCCTAGGCCTTGACGTCTCCGCGCAGTCGCAATTTCATCGTGATGTGACGGTTGATCTTGATGCCGGTGTGCGGGCCGTACTCCCTATCGCTATCGCCAAAAGTTTCTTTGACGATCGTTTGTCGATCGGTGTTGGCATAAAAGTTCGGGCCCGTGTCGGCATAGATCAAAACTTCAGCATGGACGACATCGCTGCCTTCCAATCGGCGAGCCAGACGAATACCAGCGGCAAAAAACTCGATGATTACGTAAAGGCCGGTACTGGCTATGGTGGTGACATCGGTATGCTCTTCACACCTCAAAAGCAATACGAGCCAACCCTAGGTCTAAGCGTCACGGATATCGGTGGAACGCCCTACAAACAATATAAAGTCAAAGACAGCACCTTGGGGGCGCCTCCTATTCAGCTTCCCAGCGTCAACGTGGGTTTAAGCGCAAAACCAATTCAAGGGAGCTGGTATTACCTCATGACCGCTGTCGACATGCATTCCATCAACCAACCTTATTCTTTCTCTAAAAAATTCAACCTTGGGGTTGAAGGTGGACTCGGCAATATCCTCAAAATTCAAACCGGTGTTTATCAGGGTTATTACACTGCAGGTGTGCAATTTGATGTGGGTCTCTTCAACCTTCGGCTCGTTACCTATGCTGAAGAACTTGGAAATACAGCAGGCTTCAAAGAAGACCGCCGTATCGCAGCTCAGTTGAAGTTCATCCTCTAGTACATGAAACAAAACACCTTGAATTGAGGGACAGACGATATGAAGTGGTTGGCGAGTGCACTGATAGCGAGCGTGTTACTACCTTCAGTCTTGCAGGCGAAGGGTCTTGATAAGTTAGGTCCCGAGACCGAAGAAACCGAAGCCGATAAAAAGGACGGCGAAGGTATCGATAAAGCCGGGCATGAACATAACGTCAAATCGGGTGACGGTAAGGACGTTAAAGGAAGTGGCAAAGACGAGGAAGACGGTGATAAGGAAAAGGCCAAGACTGACGCCAAACCAGTCGAAGTTAAAAAGCCTGAAGTCCCTGTCGAGCCTGGTTTTCAGCAGGCTTACCTCGGTACAAGTTTGTCCATAATCGGCGTCAGCGGTTCAACTGGAACTTGGCATAGTTCCACGACAGGCGACCTCGAAGGTGGCTACAGGCTTCTCAAGGGTTATCAGGGACGCTGGGATGTGTATGGCACAATTCGTTATCGACCCGCTGACCTTACGGTGGAAAAGAATCAAAGAGCTTATCGCGGCATATCAGAAACTTACCTGTTTGGCGCCAAAGCTCAGACAGAGATAAGACCCAAACTTTTCGCTGTCGCGAGCGCCGAATTGGGCCGCAGTAAAGCCGCTCTTTACCCTATCGATGGTGAGGGCGGAGTCGACGGAGAGCTTGAAAAATCGGGAGTTGATCTCAGTCTTGGAGGTGGGGTATCTTACCTTGTCCTCGACAAAATAGCCCTCGGAACGCAAATTCATCTGGGCTTAGGCGTTATCAAATCCACCCAATTTGGCGTGGATCTTCGCTTCCTTCTCTAAAAAGCCTGGAGATAAGATAATGGCAGAGTCTCCGCATTTCCCTCATGCACTTTCCGCTGGGAAAGCGCTCGGAAACAGGGGGCTTTTCGCGTGCAGTTTGCTCCTCTTTGCGCTGAATGGCTGCAAAATGAAGGAGAAAACCGGGGAACTTCTGGTACGCGCACCCAGTCCGGGTAATTTTGAGATTTATCGGATTGAATCCGAAGAACCACTGCAGTTTATCTCCGAACAGGTTGGCTCTTTTAACGAAGCGCTTAAGCTTGCGGCCGGTCATTATCTTATCCTCGCTGATTGCAGTTATGAAAATGTGATACTTCGCCCCGGCGAAAACCGCACGCTCATCGCCCATCAAGTCATTTTCAATCCACCTGTTCCGCCTGAGCCAACCGATAGTTTTTCGGTCCAGTGCAATCGTTTTTCCAAAACCAAATCACGTCAGCAGTTTTCTAACCGCTATATGTTCAACATACTGCGCGGGACCCGGGATTTGCTAGTCGGCATGGTCCCGATGCAGATCAAGTTCGATGCCGTTGCCGATCATGACAGCCCGCAGGTTCTGAGCTATAACCTCTCGGGGATGCGCGTCAGTGCCTATGAAGGTATGAAACCAAAGACCAGTTACTTCATTTCGCCAATTAACGGACTCCTGTCAGTTACTGAAACTCAGGAATTTGGTCACTGGCAGTTTCTCCTGCCTGGACATTACAGGCTGGAAGTTAATGGAACGAGTTTGGACATCGATCTCAAAGAGAGCGAGCAGCACGAAGTGAAGCCCGCGTTTTTGAAAGTAGGCGTGTCAGAAAGCGTGAACCTTTCCACATCGTCCAATATTCTCGGCACGCCCTCGTACGTAGAATTGAATCAAGGCCATTGGCTTGATCTCAATGAGATGTATCCGGTGCTGCCGGGCACAGCCACTCTGAAAATGAACGGCTCCCTGCGTGAACATACGATCGATCTTGTTGAGGGTGAGTTGACTGATAAGAAGGTTCGTTCGGTCCTCGTCGATCTCGATTGTTCGCCTTGGGATTGGTCCTGTTTAGGTAGCAAAGATGTTTACCTTTATGAGACGGACAAACCTTATCCCTTCGCGCAAGGCATCACCGACGTCCCGCTGCTCTTTTTTGAAGACGACGCTTGGGTTAGTTTACAGGGCTCTCGCGACATACGCATGAAGATCACTGGAGCTCAGGACTCGACTTATAAGGTTGGTCGATTGCGACTGATTCCTAAACAATTTCATAGACATGGACAGATTACCGACCTGTCTCGCATCGAGGCCTCTGGCTTTCCTTCGGTCGGTAAATCTCTCGACCTTTCCGTCGAAGACGAAACCGAAATGCCTCTGATCGTCGGCCGTTATTATCTCGGTCAGTACAACTCCAATACGGCGAACGACGGCGATCGACGTGCGGCCCGCATACCTTTGCAGGTTGCGAGTTCGGACGTACAGGAAGTTCCGTTTACGGTGTTTGTTTCTGAGAAAAAGCTGAAGATGATCCGTGACAAACAACAATTGACCAAAAAACGTAAAATCGAAGAGAAGTATCGCCTCACTCAGTGGCGATACCGCTCTATCGTTCCGTCAAAGGTCAACTGACGCCTCCTCGTGTCGCTGAGCAGCCGAAATCAGCTGTCTCGCGTTCTGAAGGCTGCTCGACGTCACCTTCATTCCAGACAACAGTCGAGCGATCTCAGCTTCACTCTGGGGGCCATCCAGTCGGAAAATATGAGATTCTGTCGAGCCCTTCTTCTGCATCTTCTCAACTTTAAAATGCGCATCCCCATAAGCAGCGACCTGCGCTAAGTGGGAGATGCAAATCACTTGGAACCCTTCTGCCAGGCCTTTGAGCTTGCTCCCTACGATATCCGCCGTATGGCCGGATATTCCGGTATCGATCTCATCGAAGACCATCACACAGGTATTTGCACCCGCTGACAGGATCTTTTTGAAACCAAGCATAATACGCGAAATCTCCCCACCCGAGGCAACCTTAGCCAGGGGCCTAAAGCCCTCGCCTGGGTTGGCAGCCAAGAGAAACTGGCCTTTTTCTCGACCCAATCGCGCATTCTCGCTAAGGATATCCACACATCGGGCCCAGTTCTTTTTCGTCTCCTCATTGAAGTCCAAAAGATCAAGATCCGGTATGGTCTGCCGAACCGCTTGAAAATCAAAATTAATCTTCGCCCCGGACATATTAAGATCGTGAAGTTCGCCCTCGATCTTTTTGCTTGCCTGAGCGGCTGCCTTCTGGCGCGCAGCACTCAACTGTCGACTGGATTTATCGATCTCTTGCAGCTGTTTCAGAAGATCTTTGATCTTCAAAGACAGCTCATCGGGGGCATCCCTGACTGAGGAGAGTTCGGTATCGAGCCGGTTATATTCGGTCATCAATTCATCTATCGTACGCACGCCGAGTTTTCGGAACAAACGTTGATATTCGGCCAAACGGCTTTCGTAAGCTTCCAGATCGTCTTCGCTGAGATCCTGATCATCAACAATGCGCCCCAGGTGATAACTTAACTCATCAAAAACACTACTTGTATCCCGCAATTGATCAAGCACTACGGTCATCTCCGCATTGCCTTTGATGAGTTTGGAGCTTTCGCTCAAACGAAGAATATCACGTACCGCGGCGCTCAAGGATTTGCCGTTATACGATTCATCCTGGATTACTTGAAGCTGCTGCAGAACCTTTTGTTCCTGCATAAACTGCTGCGCTTCTGCGCAAATCCTAGTGATGTCGAGATAGTTTTCCAGGCTCGGCTCAAAGTCTTCGAGCTCTTTAAAACGAAATTGCAAATAATCCTGCTCACGCCGGCGTGCGAGAAACTGTTCCAGTTGTTTGCGAATCTCCTGATAAAGCACAAGCGCCTGGCTCATCGATTGGACAACGGTCTGACGGAGTTGCGGTTTCTCAAGGAACTGATCGATGTAATCGATATGCGTCGAGGGGTCCAACATTCGGTGATTTTCGTGCTGGCCATAAATATCGATGAGGTTTTGCCCGAGCTCCTTCAGCGTTGTCTGGGTAATAGCCTGATCGTTCATCCACGCCTGCGATCGATTTTTGCTGGTGATTTCACGGCGCAAAATGATCTCGGTCAAGTCATGATCATCGTGCCACAGGCCATTTTCGTTGAGATATTCCACGGCTGGATGAGTCCTGGGAAGCAGAAAGCGCGCGGAAACAAAGGCCTTATCGAAACCATGACGAATCACCTCCGCGTCGGCCTTGGCACCAAGGAGTATATGTAGTGCCTTGATAAGGATAGATTTTCCCGCGCCGGTCTCGCCCGTAATCACATTAAGGCGGGGTGAAAAATCGATGTGGAGTTCTTCTATAATCGCAAGACCACGAATCGTAAGTTGAGTGATCATCGTTTTATTATCCCTCTAAAGAGCGACAAGTATGAGAAAGTCCGCGTCCGCCAAAATTTCAGAGATAACCTGGGGCTGCATAAAGGACGTTAACACGAGCTGCGCTGCGCAATCCAGATACATATTTATGGTGGATAAGTATGGTTAGAAAATGTCAGTGTGAGGGACGGTTGGTGTTCGGGGGATCTTTTTAATTCAATGGAAATGACCCATTGGAAATTCGTGAGAAAAATTGGAGGGACTTTTGGCGGTTAAAAGTCTGGAGCCATCGACGGGAGTTGAACCCACGACCTACTGATTACGAATCAGTTGCTCTACCACTGAGCTACGATGGCTTTGTTCACTCTAAGAAACCTAAAGGGGAACAGGTGTTAAATCAACTCTAATTTCGGGACAAGAAAAATCAGCAATAAAAAAAGCCCTACTTTACAGTAGAGCTTTTTGAACGCTCACTAAAAAAGTGGCGTCCCCAGGGGGATTCGAACCCCCGTCGCCGCCGTGAAAGGGCGGTGTCCTGGGCCGACTAGACGATAGGGACGTAAAAAATGTAGAAGTGAGCCCTGATGGACTCGAACCATCGACCCGTACATTAAAAGTGTACTGCTCTACCAACTGAGCTAAGAGCCCCTACATGTCCTCTGGCTTTCGCCCTTTGGAAATAAAGATCTACAGTTGAGTGTATTGAGTGTCAACTTTTTTTTGGAAGAAAATACAGTTCTTACTTGGATTGATTTTTTAGGGTCCTTCTTCTAGTATGAACCCGACCGTACCAGACCATACGGGCTTACTTCGTTTCGAAAGGTGGATTCTCTTCTATGACAGTCATTAAGCGTAGTCGCGCCAATACAAGCCAAGACCTGGCCGCCGCAATTGAGAAGCTCTGCCCTATGTTGGAAAGCCAAAAAGAATACGACGCCGTCGCCGATCTTAAAGTCGCTTCGGACACTATAAAAAACGCCGTCGAAGGCTCCAAAGAGCACAAAGCCGCTGTTGATACAGTTATCGATGCCTTTGAAGGGGACCACGAATTGATGGCTTATACTCATCAACGCGATACCGATCAATGGACTGAAGTCGAAGAATTGTCTCATCAGAGCGCACGCGTACTCAACCTCGCACGCCGCCTTCGCTGAGCCACGGTCCCATGAATGATTTGGGCTCTTGTCTTTCCGACGCACAGAGCCTGATCACTTGCACACATCAAGGGTGACACCATTAATACTTTACCTCCGCAACAACAGTCTTCGCTCAAGATCGATTATTTTCTGTATTCGTGTTTTGAGTTTGAACAGACCTGCAAAGCCTTCCCGGCCCAGGCTCTCGGGCCACAAAGATGGCCGGAAACCAAACTGTTTATCGAAGGTCAGCGCACGAGCTTTGAAGATCTCGGCACTCTCCAGGAACAACTTGAAGCTTCGCTGCGTTGGTATACCAATGAATATCCTCAACTGCTGAATGACCATAAAATCGAGATGGAAAACCTCGGCGCTATTGCAGCAGCCTGCGTTTATTTCGGTCTCGACATTCGCATTCTCGCCAGCAAAGATTCCAACGCACTCGAAGCGCTGAGCAGCGACAACAACGGCCTTTGGGCGGAAATGGATCGCATCGTCGAAGCCACTGCGCCTAACTTCGCCAGCTACATCAACGCTTATCTGCGCTGGGTCTACGTTAAGACCGAAGAAAAATATTGGGAAGCGGGCAGTCGCCCTCCAGTCGGTCGTTACACACCGGGCGCCCGTAATCGTCGTCCTTTCAGCGGTTCGTCCGGAAGTTCTGGTCCTCGTCGGAGTGGCCCAAGCGGAGGTGGTCGTCCAAGCGGCGATAGAGATCGCGGCCCTCGTCGCGACGCGGGTGACAAAGATCGTGACCGTGGTCCTCGACCTCAAGGTGGTGGCGGACGCGACGCAGCAGCTCCCGGCAGCAGTAGCGGAAGCAGCGAAGGTCGCAGCCGTAGACCGTCTTCAGGAGGCCCAAGAGGCGGACGTGATAACGGTCCAAGACCGGAAAGCATCACATCTCATGCCGATCAGGAACAGGCCGCTTTGGAATCGGTTCAAAGAGCGATTTCGCATCTTAAAGCCGACGCTAACCTGAGTGAAATAAGACTTGATCCTTCGAATTCCTTTTTCCGTCGTTTGCAGCATAAAAAGGCTGTTTTGGAAGGCTTTTTCTCGTTCTCGACGGGCGAAGGCAATGGCCGCTCCGTAGTTGTGACCCGCGATCAACCGGCTAACGAGGACGCGGAATGAGTTCGATTGCGATCACCGGCGCATCCTCTGGCATCGGCAAAGCTATCGCTGAAGTTTATGCGCGTAAAGGATTTGACCTGATTCTGGGCGCTCGGCGAACTGAAAAATTGGACGCCGTCGCGCAGGAACTCAAGTCCCTAGGCGCAAAATCCATCCATTCCTTGAAGCTGGATGTTCGTTCCGACGAGTCGGTTTTGAAATGGACTGAAGCTGCTTTTAAAGCTTTTCCTAAGCTCGATATCCTTGTCAACAATGCCGGACTCGTCCTTGGTCGTGACACCGTCGAAACCGGAAGCATCGACGATTGGATGACCATCCTCGACACCAATGTTATGGGCGTTTTACGCCTTTGCCGGCAGTTTCTACCGAAGTTTCGCGAAAACGATCATGGCCACGTTGTGATGATAGGCTCCATTGCAGGCCATCAGGTCTACGAAGGTGGAAGCGTTTACTGTGCGAGCAAATTTGGAGTGAAAGCCATTGCGGAAACGCTTCGCCTTGAGCTTAACGGCACTCAAATTCGCGTGAGCTCCATCGATCCGGGAATGGTTGAGACCGAGTTTTCCGAGGTTCGGTTTAAAGGTGATAAAGAAAAAGCCAAAGCCGTCTATCAAGGCATGACGCCTTTATCAGCACACGATATTGCCGAGACGATCGAGTTTTGCACCTCGCGTCCTGCTCACGTAAATATCGATGATATTAGAATTATGCCGACCGCTCAGGCGAGTGCGACGAAGGTTCATCGCACTTGATTGGTCAGTTATTTCGAAGGGCTAACGCGAATCCTAGGCCTTAGCCGGAACGACTTTTTGTTCGATCGTTCCGAAGATGTTTTTCCCCGCCGCATCCCGCATCTCGATACGAATCGTATCACCGTAACTCAAAAACGGCGTTTCCATCTTTCCATGATCAATCTGCTCAATCATCCGGCGTTCGGCTAAACACGATGATCCACGGCTGCGATCTTCGTTCGAAACAGTGCCGCTGCCAAGAATGGTTCCGGCTGTGTAACTCCGAGTCTTAGCGATATGCGCGATTAATTCAAAGAATGAAAAATGCATTTCGGGACCAGCATCCGGATTGCCGAAGATCGATCCATTCAGCTTTGTTTCCAAGGGCAAATGAATGCGGCCGCCTTGCCAGGCATCACCGAGTTCGTCGGGCGTAACGGCAAAAGGCGAAAAGCCGGAAGCGGGTTTGGATTGAAAAAATCCAAATCCTTTTTCAAGTTCGGCTGGAATCAAATTGCGCAGAGACACATCATTTACAAGGCAAAGGAGACGAACATATTTGTGGGCGTCTTCGGCCTTTACACCTTCTGGTGTATCTCCGAGAATGACGGCAACTTCAGACTCAAAATCGCAGCCCCAGCTGGTATCAGTTAGTAGGATATCATCCTTTGGTCCCAGCAAAATACCGGACCCACCTTGATAAATCAAAGGATCTGTTCGCAATGTCTTGGGTGGTTCTGCATTACGGGCTTTGCGAACAAGCAGGATGTGATGAATATAGGACGAAGCGTCAATCCACTCATAAGCGCGTGGAAGAGGGGCTTTCCAGGTCACTTGCGAAGTGTCGGATCCAAAACCTGGTTCCCCGTTCAAACGATCGGAAAGTTTCTGCAAAGCTTGAGCGCTACCAGTCCAGGAATCGAGAGCCGATTGAAGAGTAGGGGTTTGGGCACCCGCTTCCACACAACGTTTTAAATCCCGACTGACAACCATAAGTTGACCATCGCGGGTTCCATTTTGTTTGGTGCCTAGCTTCATCTCTACTCTCCTCGTCTTATTTCTCGAGTCCTACTGCCTGCTTCAGGTTCAGAATCTCTGCCGAAGTCAGCTGGCGATAATCACCCGGAGCCAAGGAATCTGGCAAGGCCAAATCACCGAAAGCCATACGAATTAGCCGTAAAACGCGGCCGTCAAAATACTCGAAAGTCCGGCGTACAATCCGGTTGCGACCTTCTCTGACTTTGATAATGTAATAAGCGCCGCGGGTATTGCCCAGCTCCACTGTCTGAAGGAACTGCAGTTCTGCGCCCTGGGTCGGACCGTCGTCCAGAGTAAGGCCCTGACGGATGGCCTTTTCCTCTTCAGGTTTGAGGCGTTTGCTGAACAGAACCTGATAGGTTCGTGTGATTTTATAACTAGGGTGAGTCAAACGATGAACGAGTTCGCCATCGTTGGAGAGCAACAAAAGGCCTTCCGTACGATAGTCGAGTCGACCGATAGGATTGAGAAGAAATTTCACGTGCCGAAGCGCTGGCAGATCAAAAATCGTGATTTTGCCTTCTTCGCGCTGGCGGCTCGTGAGCGTCAGATCTGGCTTATGAAGCATCCAATAAACGCGTGGAGGCTGGCGATCTTGAACGAGTTTCCCGTCGACAGTGACTTGATCCTCCTCAGGTTGGATCTTCGTCCCCGGTTCGCGCACCACTTTTCCGTTGATGCTGATCCGACCCTCGAGAAGCATCTTCTCCGCTTCTCTCCGTGATGCTATCCCGAGTTGGGAGAGCCACTTCTGTATTCTCATGTCCGTCACTGAGGAATCCTTCGTTGTCAAAAATGCCGCCAGACCTGCGTACTTTAGCTTGCGTCGAGGCAGATGATTCAGAACCGTCCTCTCTTACCTCAAAACTGCCGTCAGATTTAGCGAAATCGGCAGAGAGCGGCCCCGAAATACTGGGCTGCTGACGGCTATCGTCACCGATAAAATCCTCAACGTCGATATCGTGATCCGGTCGATCGATCTTCTGGAAGGCATCGATGATAGCCTCGGAGGCGGGCTGGAAGGCCGATAATGGCGGCAAATCATTAAGGCTTTGGATTCTAAAGACCCGCATAAATTCCGTCGTTGTCCCGAATAACATAGGACGACCTGAATCCTCTTTGCGGCCAACACAGGCTACCAGGTCGCGTTCGAGAAGGTTTTTGATAATACTTCCCGCGTCGACACCGCGAATAAATTCGATATCGGCGCGTGTACAGGGCTGCCGATACGCAATAATAGCCAAGGTTTCGTGTGCGGCACGCGACAGAGGCCTTTGTCGTGAGGAAAACATGCGCTCCATTATAGGCGCGGCAGCGGGCACTGTGCGGAATTGAAATCCTGAGCCGCGATCATACTCAAGTCGAAAACCGCCGTTTCTCTCCTTATAGAGACGCTGCAGCTGCTGGATGATCGAGTCGATCGTCGAGTGGTTTGGCTCGTTTCCGTCCTCATCGGCAAGGCATTCAGCTACCTCCGATACGGAAATAGGCTTGGGAGCCGCAAAAAGGATAGCCTCAACTTGCGCTTCGAGGTTGATGGCTTCATCCCAACGCATCAGGCCTTGTTTATCGTCGGTTACTATTTCCGCTTCAAGCGAAGTTTCGGGCGCAAGAGCGAGTTCTTTATCTTTTTTAGGTTTACGTGGTTTTTTAGGGCTAAGATTAGCTTCGTGGGGAGCGACCACCTCCAGTTCCAACGGCTCTTCCGCCTCTTTCTCGCTCTCTGGTTCGCACCCATTGAGTTGCGCCTCGCGCTCTGCCTTGGCATCAAAATGTGCCAATACATTTTCGAGATCAACTTCCGCCAGTATCGCGCCCACTTCCTGTAGAGCTTCGGTCTGAAGCTCCTCTTCGGCTGCGATTTGCTCAGCAACGTCGAAACCTATCGTTGTTTCGAAATCCGTCACCGGGCCAGCTTCAAAGTAATCCGATGGCGTCTGCGCCTCATCACTCATTTTGCCTTTGGATTTTTTGGGCTTCGATTTTTTGCGTGACTCTCTATCCTGGTCTTGGCCGTTCAGGGTAAATTCGCCATCCTGGTCTTCTGTTCCCAGATTCGGGTTAAACTCTTCCGCCCATCGCTGCGCGGCTTCCAGTAGCCTTGCATCGAGTTCGCCCTCCATGTCTTCGGCTGGAATATTTGCGTTTTTCTCGTCTTTTGTATCGTTCGAATCAGCCAAGACTGACACCTCTTTCGAGAATTAAATATTCGTGACAGATAGTTTCATTAGGATCCGGCTTGAACTTCGACCTCTGCCGCTTTGATTTGAAGCGGAAGCTGCGACTTGTCGAGATCACTGCGATAAAGCCACATCGGCCCGTTGGCGACCTCTTGATAGACCTTCAGTTGACCGGATTTACAGAGTTCGAGAGCTGCGAGGATGTAAATCACGAGTTCGTAACGCGATGTGAAGTTTTTATAAAATCCCTGGAAAAGCGCAAAATTCACGTTGTCGATGACCTTAGCCAGTTCCTTGATTTTATCCTCGAGCGTCACCATGTGAGTCGTAGCCTCAACACGAGCCGGCGGCTTACGCTCAGCCAGGGTCGCGAGCATTTGCTCGTAGAGTATAACGAGCGATGCGGGATCGCCGATCAAGGGGGCTTCGATGTCTTCATACATCGGCATCAAGCGCTGCCATTCCATTGAGGAACGAATCTGCACGCCGAACTGCGGCTTGATCGCAAGGTGCTCGCCGACCCGTTTGAAAATCTCATACTGTATCAGCTGCTCTTGTAGGGAATATCGCGGATCATCTTCTTTCAAAGGCCCATCGTCATTTTTGCTCTCCTGACCAGGGAGTAGCATCTTTGATTTGATTTCAATCAAAGTTGCGGCCATCTCGATGAATTCCCCAGCGTCCGCGAGATCGTCGTAACGCAGAATGCGCAAATACGCGAGATACTGCTGCGTAAGCTTGAAGATATCGATATTAAAAATGTCGATCTCACTCACTCGTATCAAATGGAGCAGAAGGTCGAGAGGACCCTCAAACTGATCGAGTTTGAGATAATATTGATTGGTCATGAACAGCTATTTCCCTTGCCGCTTACGAGCAAACTTGTGTTGGTTCCGGATTTTAACTGAAAGTTCGCTTTTGCTCCAGCTTTAAGGCTGTCGCCTAAAATTTCTTAAAAGACCCACAAATTTAGCATGTTAAAGATGTTTTTGGCTTTTTGTCACAAAAACCGTGGATCGATCTAAGACTTGCGGCGACTTAGACCATCTGGCATATAACGACTTTCACTGGGAGACGCTTTCATGAGTATGCAGCAACAGCTTGAAAAATGGCGAGACTTGCCTCTGAACGCAGTCTTCGGATCCGAAGCCGATTTCCCGCGCGCTGCCTATCCTAAGTTGCACCTTGGAGTCCTCAAACATTTCTATCCAGACTATCCGTTACTCCCTATAGAATTTTTAAAGCTCTACCCTGATACGATCGAAGCAGGGTTCCAGGCCCCGACTGTGCGCTCGTTCTTATCAAGCGGCACCTCGCAGCGTGATCGCTCACGGTCGTCGTTCAGCAATGAAGGCATCGCTCTTTATCATGAATTCTCGCTCCTTAGTTTCCGCGCGATGCTCTTACCTTTTTTCAAGAGCGAGACTAGGCCGCACGGCTACAGCATGATTCCGAGTGTCGATGAATGGCCGACCTCGAGCCTCGCGCAGATGGTGGGCTGGATAAGCGAAGAATTTCCTGTGACCTATTGGAACGAAGCGACGCCTTTATCAGCGGAAGATAAACCTGTCTGGCTGTTTGCGACAGGCTTTCATATTGTTGCCTTTGCCGACGCAAGCGGACGTTTCCCCTTGCCCAAAGGGAGCATCGTTATCGAAACCGGCGGGACCAAAGGCAAAACCCGGTCCGTCACGCGCGAGGAATCCTTTGAGCTGATAGAAAAATGTTTTGGCGTCGATAAAAACCATATCGTCAGCGAGTACGGAATGTGCGAGCTCGCAAGCCAAGCCTATGATTTTGTAGACAATCCAAGTGGCCCCATTCTGCCAATGGATAAGCGTTGGTTTCGATTTCCAAGTTGGGCGCAAACCAAAGTCTTGTCGCCCTCACAGACGATCGAAGGCCAGGGCGACGGAACACTCATCATCGATGATCGCATTCGCGCCGACATTGGAACGCCCTTTCGTACCGAGGACCGCGTTCTTCTGAAAGCCGATGAGTCCTTTCAGCTACGTGGGCGGGTTGCGTTTAGCCCCCTCAAAGGATGCTCTCTTTTCGCCGAAGATCTCTTGAAAAGCAGCTCCAAGCCGAGTCTCTCTCTAAATCCGCAGCTTATAAGAAAGGCGCTTCATTTAGAAAGCGCTGCCGGGGTAAGTGAGGAGAGGGCCAAGACTATTCATAAACTCGCGCAATGGATGTTAAGTGATCCGGAGTTCCTGGCAAAAATAGAAGCGGGTTTAAAACACAGACAGCTTGCTGAGTGGTGTTTGAGCGATCTTAAAGCGAGCATCCCACAAAGTCCAAGAGGGTGGTTAAAGGCTGGAATTGCTACGAAAAATTCTGCCGAATCATGGCTACTCATTCCGCCACGCACTCATGACTTTGCTGTCATGCACCCCTTGTTCATGGCCGCTCTCCTCAATCTTCGCCTCGTGGTGAGATCGACTTTTGATGCTCCGTTACTTGCCTACTGGGCTAGGGTGTTTAAGGCGTTTTGGACGTTTGAGACTCTTGACCCAAGCTGGCGTTTAGATTCTGGCGAAGCCCTACCTTGCCATAGTCTGATGGTGTTTGGCAGCGATGAAACCATACTTACCCTTCGTGACGCCACCCCTCAGCCCGTACAGGGATTTGGCAATTGGATCACGATCAGCATTATTCACAGAAGTTCTTGGACGGATAATAGCTGGGTCAAGGATGCATTCAGCCTTGGGCAGGAAGGTTGCATGAGCTCACGCCTACTCGTTGTTTGGGACGACCAAGCTCCTGATTCTCTAGCGCCTCAACCTGTCACCATAGGACCTCTGAGTCATGGTGAGCATCTGCATTTAGCTCATAGTGAATTGGATATGGCGCTTGGAGGCTGGGAACTCCTGCCACGGAGTTCATTGGACAGCCTGGTTATCGGCCATCGTGAGTGGGACGCCGAGCTCGGAGTGGAAGACCTTTTAAGCTCACGCCCCCTAACTTTGCCTGTAGTACGGTCGAGTCGTGCAGACGTTGCAGCGATTTTCACTGCTGTCGCGAATAATAAAACGTTCAAACTTGTGAGCGCAGATTATTTGAGCCAACCCCTTCTCGCCAGACATAATTTACCTGCTATTTGTGAAATAGGACAAGCAAACGCTGCTAAATGGACAGGCAAACATGGGGGCCAATCTCTCTTTTTTCCTGAGGGTTGACGGCAAAAAGCTCCAGAAGACTCAAAGCAAGGTTATAATAGCTGTAAGATTAGGCCCATTTATTTTATAAGCGTCTACTCCGAGCAGATCGGGGAAAGGAATGCTTTATGCTGAAAAGTCTTTTGACGACTGCGAGCTTTGCAACTTTGACACTCCCTCTGTGGGCTTATGAAGCTCACTATGGCGATATTTTGCAGCGAGCTTACATCAGCAGTTCCAGCATCAGCCAAGAAACGCTCGACAGCTTCAAAATCTCGGAAGCTGCCGAACCAGCAGCCATTAAAGATCTGTGCGCCCGCCTGAGCACGACATTCAAAAAGTACAAATGGGACGAGGACCCCTGCGGAAAACTTCCGTGGCGGGCGACGCTTCGCACTGTGAAGAACAATCCGCTTTTGTTCATTACGTTCGGCACAGGCAGTGATTCCACGCTGATTTTAAGCGCTGTTCATCCGGACGAACTTACGCCCGTACCAATGGGCTTTCGTCTTGCGCGACACTTAACGGAACATCCAGAGCTCGTGGCCTCTGACCAGCAGGTGATCATCGCGCCACTCGTCAATCCTGACGGGCTTTTTCTCAACGAACCAACGCGCACCAACGCCCGTGGTGTCGATGCCAATCGCAATTTTTTCACGCTGGATTGGTATGAAAAATCATTGAGTTGGTGGAAAACCGTTAAATCGAAGAAGCTCTCGCATTTTCCCGGCCACTTTCCCAATTCTGAAGTGGAAACCGTGTTTCAAGTTCGCATGATAGACGAGTTTCAACCCGACAAAATCCTATCGATCCATGCGCCACTTGGTTTCATCGATTACGATGGCCCGGGCGATCAAAAACCTTTGAAAATGAGCGAAGCTGAGCGTCAGGCCAAATACCTGGCGGCAGCCATTTCCAAAAAGTCGAACAATTATCGAATCGTAGATTATTCATTCTATCCTGGTTCGTTGGGCAATTTTGCTGGAAATGAACGTCATATTCCGACTATTACCCTGGAACTTGCGACAACTGACGCCAAAAAGGTAGACAGCTATTGGGGTCAATTTCTCCCCGGCCTCCTCCAGGCCATCAGCTATCCCTTTAAAAAGACGATTGAAAAGACGAACAACACGCAGCGTTTTTACTCGGATTTTTCTGACAAACCCAAACCGAAAACCGATAAATCATAGTCGCCCCAAAACGATTTGCCCTACCTCATCAATCATGAGATATTGCGCGGTCTAATGAGGGATCGCCGCATGAATTCTGAGCACCATTCCGATCGACTGTTGAGCCTAAAAGATTTTCATTACGAGATTCCTGAAGAACTCGTTGCGCAGGAGCCGCTTGCCGACCGCGCGGGTTCGCGTTTGCTCGTTCATCATGCGGATCAAACAATCGACCATACTTGGATAAAATCCCTTCCTGACCTCTTGCCTAAAGGCACTCATCTGATCGTCAACGATACGCGGGTTGTGCCCGGACGTCTCTTGGGGCACACAAGTCACGGCGGTAAAATCGAACTCATGCTTTTGCGCCCTTTGGAGACAGAGACCAACACCTGGAGTGCCTTGGGCAAACCCTTCAAAAAGCTCCAAGTCGGTCAGGTCATTACGTTTCCGGGCGACTGCCTGGCCGAGATCATCAAACGGGAGGAGCAGGGCTCACAGCCTTCCCTAGCCGTTCGATTTAATTTAAGTTTCGAAGATTTCTGGGGCTGGATGGAACGCGAGGGTTATATTCCGCTTCCGCCTTATATTCGCAGAAAGGATGCGCTAAGCGCTCCTGACTCTAGCGACCGCGAGCGCTATCAGACGATTTATGCCCGGGAAAAAGGCTCCGTTGCAGCGCCGACGGCAGGCCTCCATTTTTCGGAAGACCTTTGGGCTGCATTGATTGCAAAAGGCATCACACCAGTCCCAGTCACCCTGCATGTAGGGGGCGGCACATTTCTGCCCGTGAAAAACGAAACAATCGCCGACCATGCCATGCATCGTGAGCGTTATATGATTTCGCGGGGCTCTTACGAAACTCTGCAAAAAGCTTTACGGGATGGCAATCCAATCGTCGCGGTTGGGACAACATCTCTACGATGCATCGAATCTTTTTCGAGGCTGACGCAAACGCACGCTCTCGAAACCCTTTTGGATCAATGGCACGAAACCGGGCTTTTTCTTTATCCCGAAACGAAGCAAAGCCGCATCAAGCCATGGGCTATCAGCGGCCTTATAACGAACTTTCACCAATCGGAAAGTTCTCTCCTCATGCTCGTATCAGCGCTCATCGGTTACGATCCGGTGAGAGTGCTTTATCAAAAAGCGATTGAGGAGAAGTACCGTTTTTATAGCTACGGTGATGCCAGCCTATTGTGGCTTCCCGATACCCGCTACTAAACGGCGCTCAGCGTTTTTCCATCAACTTCACGAGAATTTGTAGATCCTCGGCCTGTTGCTTCAGCTGAGCGATCGTTGCGTCTTTGAGCTTGAGTTGCGCCTCAAGACTTTGAATTCGGGCCTGAAAAGAATCCTGGAGATGCTTTTCGATGGAATTGATACGGGTGACGGTTTTGTCGCAAAATTGCAGCAAGGAATTGGTATCGACCAAGCTATGCTCGGAACGAAGCAAGTTCTGGCTGATCGCCTGAGGAAGTGTCTTGAAACTAGCGCCCGGTCTGAGACCGGCGTCGTTTGTGTAGGGCATGATAGGCTCGTGCCTCGGCTCCGGCATCGGAGGAGGAACGGGCGACATCGCCACCGCTGCAGCCTTCACAGGTTCCGGGGCTTCTTCCAATATTTCGCCGTTAGGCCCTACTGGAATGTAGTACTTTCCTTCTTTTAGCACTGCTTTGATACGCCCGGTTTTAATGCGTCGTCTGATAGTCATATCAGAGACAGCAAACGTACGGGCGTATTCAACTATGGAAAGCCATTGGTCAGCCATAGCACCCTCATGAAGTCGTAGAGATGATCCTAGCTTTTATAAGTTTAGCGGCACCTCCGCCCCTCGAAAAGCCAGCCAAATCCTTGACAGTCTTAGGTGAGAGAGACTTGCAATTCTTGCCCAACAGCTTTCACATGAGCGGTTTTTTCAGTGTCGCGGCGATCCTGAATCAAGAGGCTAGAAATAGGATTTTCTACCATTTCCTCAAGTTTTCGTTTGAGAGGCCGCGCCCCAAAATGGGACGTATCGATCAGATCCACCAAGATCTTGCGGGCGTCTTCAGGGAAATTGAGAACGACCTTCAGTTTTTTCAACCGTGACGCTAGGTCTTTGATCATGATATCCGCGATTTTTCCGAATTGAGTTTTGTCCAGGCGATTGAAAATAATGATTTCATCGAGTCGGTTAATGAACTCGGGACGGAGATAGTTCTTAACAATTTTCAAAACTTCTTTAGCCGAATCGTCCTGCGACCAGTCGTTTACCTGGACACCAATACCAATTGGGGCACGCCGGTCAGAAAGGACTTCAGATCCGAGATTGGACGTTCCGATGATAATACAATTGGCGAAGCTTACGCGTTGGCCCTCGGCATCCGTCACCCACCCCTCATCGAGGATCTGCAGGAGTATATTAAATACATCCGGATGTGCTTTCTCGAATTCATCAAAGAGAACAACAGAGTACGGCTGCCTTTTGACCTTTTCCGTCAACTGTCCACCCTCGCCATAGCCCACATAGCCGGGAGGCGACCCGATGAGTTTACTAACTTCGTGCTTTTGCATGTACTCCGACATGTCGATGCGAATAATGCGGTTTGGATCATCAAGCACTTCAGCTGCGATGGCTTTGGCGAGTTCTGTTTTGCCGACCCCGGTTGGTCCTAAAAATAGAAACGAGGCGATTGGAACATTGGGGCGTCTAAGGCCCGCTCGATTGCGGCGAATGGCATTGGCAATAGATTTGATCGCATGATCCTGTCCGATCACGCGTTTGGCTAGGTGATCTTCGAGCTGAATGAGTTTGTCGGCCTCGGTGGCAATCATTTTACGAAGGGGAATGCCCGTTTTCTGGCTTACAACAGCGGCTATGGCCTCGCGATCCACACGGTGGTCCACGCTACCCTGCTGTTCGAGATAGGCCTGACGCGAGGCTTTCAGCTCGTCTTCGAGTTGGGCCAATTCCATCTGGTAGCGGGCCATGAGTTCAAAATCCTGCTCGTTGAAAGACTTGGATTTTTTCTCGATGAGATCCTGACGACGTTTTTCCTCGCGGCGCATCTCGGGCGGCGTATAGATCGCTTTTAAGTGGGCGATCGCTCCGGCTTCGTCCATAAGATCGATAGCTTTGTCGGGCAAACAGCGATCGGGAATATAGCGAGCTGACATCTCTGCGGCAGCGACTAAAGCGTCGTGCGTATATTGTATCGCATGATGCTGTTCATACTTGGCTTTTATACCTTCGAGAATCTGAATAGTGTCCTCTACACTCGGCTCTTCGATCCGTACGGCTTCAAAACGCCGGGCCAACGCTTTATCGGATTCAATGTATTGTTTGTACTCACGATTTGTTGTGGCGCCAATGCACTGAAGCTGTCCACGCGCGAGGGCAGGTTTGAGCATGTTGGAGGCATCAAGCGCACCCGATGCACGACCAGCTCCCACGACAGTATGAATTTCATCAATGAATAAAATGATGGAACCAGCCGAGGCGATCACTTCATCTCGAATATTTTTAAGGCGCTCTTCAAACTCACCTTGCATTTTTGCGCCTGCTAAAAGAGTCGCAATTTCCAAAGAAATGATACGTTTATTCAACAAATACTCCGGGGCGTCCGCAGCAGCGATGCGGTTCGCAAGACCTTCGGCAATGACGGTTTTCCCGACACCGGGTTCGCCCACGAGTAGAGGATTGTTCTTTTTCCGACGGGACAGGATCTGGATCACGCGTTCGATCTCCGCGTCACGTCCAATGACCGGATCAAGCTCACCCTTCCGAGCAAGAGCGGTGAGGTCTACGGTGTATTCCTGAAGAGCGCTCTGACGGGATTCTTCCTCGCGATCAATAATTTTGTGATTGCCGCGAATCTGATCGAGGGCGCGCGAGCATTCTTCGTAGTGTAGTCCAACATCATCCAAGAGCTTAAAATTGCCAGGTACGCTACGATCAAAACAGGCCAAAAATAAAGTACCTGTCGAAATAAAAGAGTCGCCGAGCCGCCTTCGTTCACGATCGGCCGCTTCAAAAAGGTTCTCAACATCTTTGGTCATACGGACTTGACCGACCTGACCTTGCTGGAACGGAGGCATTTCACTGATAAGGACAAGGGCTCTGTCCACAATCTGAGCACGGATTTCGCCAGCATCTTTATCGAGTTCATTCAGAATGCGGGTCACAACAGAATCTTTTTGATCGATAAGGGCAATTAATATGCCTTCAGAGCCAACGACCGATTTTTTCTGGTTAGCATATTCCATGAGTGCTGCCTGCAGCGCCTCGGTAACTTTGACGGTCGAAATTTTTAAGAGTCGCTGAACCATTGGAGCCTCCCGGGAATGAATCGCGCCCGGTGTTCATTGTGGCAAGATTCGGGAGATAGTCTATACCTATTCTCCAGGCATTCCGACGGAACCTCTGGTAACAAAAGGGCAATTGCAGGATGGACAGGATGAAGCGAGAAAGCGGACAGCTTTTTAAGGCGGCATTATTTGATTTTGATGGTGTCATTGTTCATAGCACACCCATTCACCTTGACGGTTGGGCGCATGCCTATCGCGCTCTTTTTCAAAGGGAGATTGATGTGGACCTTTTGCAAACTCTGGTCGGTCAGTCAACGGTTGAGATCGGAACGCTCTTAGCGAAGCAAAGCGGAAAACCCGAAGCTCGCTCGGAGCTGACAAGGCACAAGGCTAAATACGTTTTAGAAAATCTTGCGTCTATACCGCTCATTCCGGGCGTAGGTGAGTTTATAATTCGGCTGACGGCAGCGAGAATTCCTTATGGAATTGCCAGCAATGCCCCGCGTGCTTTTCTAGAATCGGCGCTTACCAGACATCAACTCCCGCATGCATTTTATCTTGGGCTAGAAGACTATGCACACCCAAAACCCCATCCCGAGCCCTATTTAAAGGGTGCAAAAAAGCTGAGCTGGGATGAGCACAGCCATCATGAAATTGCTGTCTTTGAAGACAGTGTCCACGGAGTCCAGTCTGCGCTTAAAGCGGAAATGATTGCGATAGGCGTCTGTTCGCAGCATACGCCCGACATCCTTAAAAAGGCTGGTGCGTTCTACTGTATTGAAGATTTTTTGGACTATAAATTATTAGAAACACACTTTGCACTTTAAGAGGCCGAGTCGATCTCTAGTTTTTTAGGGAATTCGAGCGCAACTAATTTTAAATGATTGCGCGGAGCGGAGGCCTTGGGCGAGATTTGTTTTTCCTCGATGCGTTCGGCGATCTCGTTCCACAGTTCAATGCGAAGGTTCATAATAAGTTCGGCCGCTTTTTCCGCTTCATCGTTCAATTGAACGTCATCACCACAGAAGAGTTCAACGAGGCGACCCGATGCTGAAAAACCTGGTTTTTTCAGACCTTCGATATGCCGCTCGAAATAATCGACGAGAGTGTCGGTATTAGGACCGAGATTGCTCAGGTGGACTAAAAAATTGTCGGGGATAAAGGGTTCGCCCTCATAAAAGAGCAGTGCGGCACGTTCATGCAGGGGACGATCCGCAAAGGAGAGGATGCATCGTGCGTAACGAGCTGCGAGGCTTGGGAAATTTGACTGCTGAAGGCCGACTTGCCAACTCTGGCCACCCTCGTGCATATCAAACAAACTCATCGTCGGCGCCATGTCAGCCCCTATCTGGCCCATCGCTTCGAGATAAAGCTCGAGGTGGCTGGAAAGCGAACCGTCCGCCTGTTCTTCGAACTCTTCTTCTACCATGATCTCGGCGATAAGCTTCTGAGCTTCTTTCTGCGGTTGTGAGGCCAGTGGCTCAATACGACCAACCAAATCCTGATAGAGGTTTCTTAAGAGAAATCCATAACCCCAAACACAGAGAACGTGGTGCTCAACAAAAATGCGTAGCGCATTTTCATCTTGAACTTGTTTATAAAGTTTATGATTTTCAAGAATCTGGAAATAGCGCTCAGTCATGAAAGACATTTTTTGAGCTCCTCCGTGGGCGCGATCTGAGTGTGACTTTGGGTATAGTGTGATTATACGATAAGCCAGCATGCGCGCCTAGAGAGGCTCAAAAAACCCTGTTACTGCCCGAGATTATGCTGATTGATGAGATCACGTGTGGCGGCGATCACACGGGCCGGACTCACTTGGTCGAAGCACTTGACTTCTTGATCACAGTTCTTTTTCCAACAAGGGGAACAGGCAACGTCGGATTGCAGCTTCACGCCGCGATCATAAACATCGATCTCCTGGATGCAACTTACTCCAAACCAGGCAATGACAGCTTTTTTGAGTCCTAAAGCAATATGAAGCCCGAGAGAGCAGCCGGACAGCACAAGCTCTGTCGTATCCATCCACAAAACACCCGAGCGCAATCCATCGGTTGTCGGCGTGTTGATGACGTAAGGATCGTCCGCGAAAAACTCTTTCATCGCTTTTTGCCGTTCCGTATCCTCGGGACCGCCTAATAGCGCAATGCCCCACTCCGGGAAATTTTTACGCCATTCACTGATCGTTTCGATCGCCCTTTGAACGGTAAATTTCTTGTAAGGGAAAAGCAGGGAACAACCGGTGTTATACCCTATAAGGCCTTTTGCGGCCGGTGGCATAATAGCCGCTTTCCGGCGGGCTACTTCCGATTTTTCACTCGGGCTCAGTTCAAGGATATAGGGATCACGTTCCCATTTAAGAGCCATGGATTCCGTGATTTGCTGCGTTTCAGCTTTTTGATTGATAAAAAATTTGAGTTCGTCGTTGAGCCCGATATCATACTGATAAGCGGCTTCCGGATTGAGTGGAACGATGACGCCGTGGGGATCGAGACCAAAGCCCCTTTTCTCCTTGGAGAGGATCAATTCCGCAAGGGCTCCGGCCTCAAGCGATTTATCGACAGCAAAAAGCACGTCGAACTTCAGGTGGCGAATCGTATTAGTCTGAGTTGTGTCGGCTAAAAGGATGCGATCGATATAAGGATTGTTGTCGAGCAGAGCTTTGGTGTTTTTGAGAGTTATCCATGTAATGTGAGCGTTTGGATAGGCTCTCTTAATCGCCGGCAGTAAGCAGGTCGAACGAAGAACCGCACCCATAGCCTCGAGGCTGAGCAAACATATACGTTCGACGACCGGATCGTAATGGGGACAAGCATCGCAACTGCGCTTGTACTGGCAAGGCTTATAACCGTTGAACTGGCGACAGTCGAATTTGTATCCCATAATCCCTACCCGGCTGCTATAGTTGAAAAAACACACCCACTTGATGCGCGTGGACGGCTATGCTGCAAAAATCCAAAACTCATATTCGAATTATAAGCCCAGCGGGCCGTTTCGATAGCAACCTACTTTTGTCCCGTATTGCCGAGCTCGAAAAAGAGTTCCACGTCAGCTATCATAAACTCGAATCAGATCCAAGCTGGCCTTTCACCGCTGGCACGATCGAAGCGCGAGTCACACAACTCAAAGATGCGCTTCTAGCCCCCGACATCGATGTCATCCTTTGCGCGCGAGGCGGTTACGGTGTCAGTGACCTGCTGCCTCACCTGCCCTGGAAAGAGCTTAAATTCGTCAAACCTAAGCTTCTCATAGGATTTTCAGATATCTCCGCTCTCCATTCAGCCCTTTATTGCCAGCTGGATTGGCCCTGCGTCCACGGGCCTATGCCCGGCACCGGGCTTTGGCAAAAAAATGACCCGTGCGATATCGAGGCTCTTATCGCTGTTATGAAAGGCTCGTCTCAACCGATAAGCATCAGAATCAACTGCTTAAATCAGGCACTGCCTCTGCCTTCCGATGGGTGGTCATATGGCGGATGCCTGTCGGTCCTTACGAATCTGCTCGGTACATCCTACTTCCCAAAGACCTTATTTGGTTCCATCCTTTTCTGGGAAGATGTAGGGGAACACCCCGGCCGCATCCTGAGATTTATTAATCAATGGACTCAGAGCCGCGCCCTCTCTGGCGTCAAAGGCATAGTGCTTGGACGCTTCGCTGACTGTGTAGTCCCAGACATCTGTGATGAGGCGATGCTTAAAAACGAAATCGCCAAGCGTTTTACGATCCCGGTTTGGTCCTCAGAACTTTTTGGTCACTGCGCTCCGAATTGGCCGTTGCCAGTCGGGCTGCCCATACAGATCGACAATGGGACTCTACGTTGGAACCTTCCGCCCCGCACGCAATAGGAGATCTAGTCATGCAAACTACGACAAAGACTGAACTGAAAAAAGGCGATCGCGTTTATTTTATGGGCATTGGAGGCACAGGAATGGCCTCCGTTGCAGGACTCGCTCAGGAAGCGGGTTATGAGGTTTCAGGAAGCGATATGAACCTTTATCCGCCGATGTCAACGATGCTCGACACGCTCGGCATTACGGTGCATTCCCCTTACGACCCCAAAAACCTCGACGTTGCTAAACCGAAACTTGTGGTCGTGGCCAATGCCTTGTCCCGAAACCATGTAGAACTCGAAGCCCTGCTCAAGTCCGATATTCCTTATACAAGTTTTCCTGCATTTCTTGGCGATCATTTTCTGGAAAAACGCAAAACCATCGTCGTGTCGGGGACTCATGGGAAAACGACGACGACTTCGATCCTCACCTTTATCCTTTTGCAACTCGGTTGGGATCCCGGGTATCTGATCGGCGGAATCCCCCGCGACCTCCCTCAGAGTTTTTCATTAGGAAAAGGCCCGCTATTTGCCATCGAAGGTGACGAGTACGATACTGCCTTTTTTGATAAAAACTCGAAGTTTCTGCACTATCGTCCGAAATATCTGATCCTTAACAATATCGAATTCGATCATGCTGATATCTTCAAAGATCTTGCTGCCATCGAAAAGCAGTTCACCGACCTCATTCACCTTATGGCCGATAAAAAAGCCATTATCGCCAACGTCGATGACCCTGGCGTTGAAAAGCTTTTGGAGCAGCTTAAGATCCGCGACCAGGTTACGGCCGTTGCAACCAAAGGCTCGACTTCTAATGCCCATGTGAAGCTTCTCAGCCTCGATGCCCCTAAATCCGGGGAGAAATACTGGAAGCTCAAAATTCAGCTTGCTGACGGGCAAATTGCAGCCCTTAACACGACCTTGGCAGGTCCTCATAACGCAGCCAATATCTGCGAAGTCCTAGCCTGTATCTGGCAGGTCTATAAAGCAGGTGACGCCCCCGATTTTCCGCTTCAGAAGATTGCTCAGGCGATCGAGCAGTTCCAAGGAGTCCAGCGCCGCCTCGACAAGCTATCGAGCGTAGGGGATATCGAAGTTTTTGAAGACTTCGCTCACCATCCTACCGCTGTCAAAGTTGTCATCGAGTCGATGCGCGCTCTTTATCCCGAACGGCGTCTCCTGGTCGCATTTGAACCAAAAAATGCCACCAGTCGACGGAGTGTCTTTATGAAGGAGTTTGCAAAGTCACTTGCTCTCGCCGATCGAGTCTTCATTGGCGCATGTTCGGTTGATCAAAGAATACCGAGTGATGAACGCATGAATACTGGCGAAATGGCACGCATGATCGGTGCCGGAGCGACAGCCTATGACGACAATGAGACATTGCTGACTTCCCTGTTAGCTGCGGCTAAGTCGCACGATACGATTCTTTTCATGTCCAGCGGTAGCTTTTCTGGCATCCAATATCGCATAGGTGACCGACTTTCTGCCCAAATTAACGGCGTTTGAGGGTTGAAACGACTGGCTCGCGGTGCATACAGCAGAAAGAGTGGGTACAAAACGGAGTTGCTTTTTGTACCTATTCATGATTACGATCGCACTTCGTTGTATCGGATCTATGTTCGATAATACTCTCAGGAGAAGACAGGATGATCTTTCAATCGCGCAAAACTTTGGCTGCAGTTGCTGTAGCTCTGAGCATGGGCCTCGTGGCTTGTTCTAATGACGAGAAAAAAGCAGAAGAAGCGGTAACTCCAGCTCCTGCAGAGCAACCAGCTACGCCTCCAGAAGCACCAGCTGCTCCTTCGACTGCTGAAGTAACTGCACCAGTTTACTTTGCTTTTGATGACTACTCTTTGGACAGCGCTTCGCAAGGTCAGCTTAACAAGCTGAACGAATACCTCAAAGCAAACGGCAAAGCCGTTGTGCAAATCGAAGGTCACACTGACCAACGCGGTTCAGTTGAGTACAACTTGGCTCTTGGCCAACGTCGTGCTCAATCTGCGAAAAACTACCTTGTACAATTGGGCACAGACGCGAGCCGTCTCCCAACAATCAGCTACGGCGAAGAGCGCCCAGCGGTTGAAGGTAACGACGAATCTGCATGGGCAAAAAACCGCCGTGACGAATTCGTTCTTTCTAACCCGTAAGTTATTTTATGAAGCCTCAGACTCATCCGGGTCTGAGGTTTTGTAATTTCTGCTAAAAAACTTCCAAATTTCCCTGCAGAACAGCCCCTCATTGCGTTCTTCCCTTTCCCGAGCTAACATTCCCAATTCATTGCGTCAGCTATCCTGGCTCTTATGAGTCATCGATTTACATTTTTTCTGTGGAGGCATCCATTTTGGAATATTTAGTGAACGGTCTAGTATTCGCTGTTACCGCTATTGTCGTTTTTGTCGTGGTATCGGCTATCAATAAAAAGAATCTGCGCAAAACCTTTGAAGCCGCTCAATCGGATTCGGAGCGTTTACTGGTCGAGGCGCAGACCGAAAAAGAGCGCGTAATTCAAGAGGCTCACAATGAAGCCAAAAATGAGGCTAAAAATCGCCGTTTGCAGTTTGAAACCGAAGCCAAAAAGCGTCGCGCGGAAATCGCGAAGCTCGAGGACAAGGTTAAAGCCCGCGAGTCTACGATAGAGAAAAAGATCGGGCAGCTGGAGAAGAAAGAGGGTGATCTCGAAAAGATGACTCTGCATCTCAACAGTGAAGAAGAGCGCCTCAAAGGCCTCATCAAGGAATCCGAACGCACCATCGAAGAAAGCCGCAAAACCCTCGAAACCATCGCCAACCTCTCTCAAGAAGAAGCCAAACGCGAACTCATTCGCTCGCTCGAAGTCGAAGCCAAAAACGCGGCGCGCGAGACTCTCAAAAAAATCGAAGAAGACACACGCACCGAAGGCGAACGTATCGCGCGTTCAATGGTCAGTCTTTCGGTTCAACGTGTTTCATCCGAGTACGTGAACGATTCAACGGTAACCGTTGTAAGCTTGCCATCCGATGAGATGAAGGGCCGTATCATCGGTCGCGAAGGCCGTAACATACGCGCTATTGAACAGGCGACCGGCGTCGACCTTATTATCGACGATACGCCTGAAGCTATCATCATCTCCTGTTTCAATCCCATCCGTCGCGAGATCGCCAACATCTCTCTCCAGCGTCTTATCGCTGATGGTCGCATTCACCCCGCTCGTATCGATGAGACCGTGAAAAAAGTTGCCGAAGAATTTGACCAGATCATTCAAGAAAACGGCGAGCAGGCTGCTTTTGATACAGGAATCACGGATTTACACCCAGAGCTCCTCCGCTCTTTGGGAAAACTCAAGTATCGTACGGCCGGCGCTCAAACCATATTGCAGCACGCGGTTGAGGTTGCCCACATCTGTGGAATCATGGCTGGCGAAATGGGTCTGAACGTGAAAAAAGCGAAGCGCGTAGGGCTCTTGCACGACATCGGTAAAGCGGTTGATCAGGAAACAGAAGGCCACCACTCGAAGATCGGCGCGGATCTCTGCGCGAAGTTCAATGAGTCGCAAGAGGTGATCGATGCCGTTCTCAACCATCATAACGAAGACTTAAACCGTGCCTATCCATTGACCGTTATCGTGCACGCCGCAAACATTCTCTCTGAACGTCGCCCTGGCGCACGTCGCGAGGTCCTCGAGACTTACGTCAAACGCCTTCAAGACATGGAGACGATCGTCAACACTACGCGCGGAATCTCAGGCTCTTATGTAATCCAGGCTGGACGCGAGATCCGTGCCCTGGTAACACCAGATGGCATCAGCGACAGCGAAGTTGTCGACGTTGCGAATGAAATCGCTCATCGCCTGCGTAAAGAGCTCACCTTCCCTGGTCAGGTCAAAGTTACGGTCCTCCGCGAGAGCAAACATGCGGAATATGCAAAATGATTCGAGTTCTCGCGGCTGGTGATATTATTGGAAAGCCAGGGCGTAAAGCTCTGGCAAAACTCTTGCCTCTAGCGCGAGACACTTTCAAACCCGACATTGTCATTGTAAACGGCGAAAATGCCGCAGGTGGTTTTGGTCTCACCAAAAAAATCTACGATCAATTCACTGGTACTTTTGGCATCGACTGCGTCACGACCGGTAATCACTGGCACGACAAACCGGAAATCCATAATTTCGCTCCGACGGCTGAACGCCTTGTTTTGCCAGCCAATATGATGAACGTCGGCGATAATGCCCTCGCTTTTCGTGTCCTCCAGACCAAAGACGGAACGCCCTATGCCGTGATTAACCTCATTGGCAAGGCCTTCATGCATCCTGATAACCGGGAGTTTTTCAAACCCGTCGACGAAATTCTCGCCAATCTTCCAAACCAGTGCAAAATCCGCATCGTCGATTTTCATGCGGAAGCAACCAGCGAAAAGCAGGCGCTGGCTCACTATCTGAAGGGACGGGTATCGCTCCTCTACGGAACACACAGCCACGTTCCTACTGCCGATGAACGCATTTTTGCGGGTGGTACAGGTTATACAACAGATCTCGGGATGACTGGCCCTTATGACTCTGTCATTGGGATTCGCGCCGAAGCGGCCCTTCTTCGCATGCAGACGGGCGATAGAAAACGCTTTGAGCCCGCTACAAACGACCTTTGGTTTTGCTTTGTGCTTGCCGATATCGACCCAATTAACGGAAAGTGCATCAAGATCGAACGACATCGTTGGGAGTGGGACGAAATCAAAAAACGTCTTGAGCTCGATGATAGCGATACGGAAGCCTGAAAGGCGCAGCCCCTGTTGCTAGGCGTTTGACTAAAACGATCCGAGCGCATACCATGCCAACGTTTTAGACTTTTGAGCATCGAAATCCGGGTCTTTTGTTATCATACTTCGATCATTAGAAAGGACGCGCATGAGCCGTCGTTCGCTTGCGATTACTTGTTTTGCAGCAGCTCTCTTGAGCACCAAGGCCTTTGCTATCTTCGTTGACGGCCACGGCTACTATGCTGTTCGTGGGGAATCCCGCACGAAACCTGAGAACATTCCCGGTGCGAGCGCGAGTCAAACGATCGATCAGTTCTTTCGCCTCGACACCGAGTTACGCGTTAACGACAAAGCGAGCGCTATCATCGAATTCAAAATCTTTGATGACGAACGCGAAAGTTACATGGGCGACCGGGCTACACCCCAACCTTGTCCATCGGGCGCAGCAAGCAATGTTGCCAACGCTAGCAATCCAGGCGCAACATGTCCTATCACGCAGCAAAACAGCGTGAGCCCACATTATGAGCCTTTACAGCCCAAAATCACCAAAGCCTACATCAAATATTCCATGGATTACTGCTTACTGACCCTTGGGCGTCGCGGACGCAACTGGGGTATGGGTATTTTCCTTGATGATGGGACGAAGCCCTTTGATACCGATGCATCGGTCTTTGACGGCGTTACCTGTGACATCAATATTCAAAAGTCACAGACTCTCGGCTTCTCTGTTGGTTATGATAAAATCTCGGAAACGGGCGGTCGCATCCTGAGCAACAATCCTAAAGCGGGTGAAGCTGTTCAGCGCTATGGCGCCACCAATAACGGTGATGACCTTGACCAACTGTTTATGACGATTGAATATAACGATCATCAAGCCAATGCTGGCAAAGGTTTTGCCAAACAAATCGGCATCTACTTTGCCGATATCGTCGGTGGAGACAATACCAAAACCGACATCAAAATCGCCGACCTTTACTTGAACTTCCTGATCAATAATCTCGTTTGGAAAAACGAAGTCTACTTCCGTCTTGGGAAAAGTGCCGATCCAAGCTTTGCTCTACTCGGTGGCGTGAGAACACGTACCGAAGAAGAAGGTAAAGTGATGAACGATGTTCAGTCGATCGCTCTTGCCGGTTCACTCGAGTATTATCTCATGCGATCGGGCGCTTACACCGGGCCGAAGGAATACAACCAAGGCAACGCGATCAGCCAATCGCTCTTTTTCAACTATGCTTACGCACCAGGCGACAAAGACGGTTATCAGGATGAATACCCAGCTAACGATCCAGGTGCTTCCACCAAACGCGACAAACGAGCCGCTGCCGTGTCCTTCAGCGGTAACTTTAAACCCGCTCTACTCCTCTTTAACGGCCGCAGAAATAACGACGATCGCCGCATTGATGGTGTCTACGATCCTTACCACGTTATGAACGCAACCATTTATAGCCTTGGTTATCGCTACAAGAGTATTGAATCGGGCGACTTCGAAATTAAAGCCGTTACAGCAAGTCTTAACGAAGCGATGCCGACTGACCTCAAAGCAGATCCCGTCAAACGGGTAGGCTCGTATGGAACAAGTCTTGGTGTTGAACTGGATCTGAGCTACAGCAAAAAGTTGAATAAAGAATTCGACTTCGGTATTGCTGGCGGTATTGGCATACCCGGCGATGCGCAAAGGACTCAGGAGAAAAAAGCAGTTGCTGACCTGATGCTTCAGGGTTTTGCGGCATTCCACTTCTAAAAGCCGCATTTTATCGATCAAATGAGCGGGTGGCACCTTCGGGGCTGACCCGCTTTTTTCTTTCTCTTTCCCTGTGCTTTTTCCGTATACTTGGACTCGACACTCTAACGAGGAGAGCTGGTATGCGACTCAGCGATATGCCCGCGTTGCGAAAAATTGATCAAGCCTACCATGCCCCTTTTCTCACAGCGTGCACGGCAGCTCTGACCGCACATGGTTACCTTACCGATACCGAAAGCGAACAGCTTCGCATTCACCTCAAAGATCGCCATCGGCTTGCCGAAGGCGGCTCGCTCTTTCAGCAGCTTAAAGAAGAAAATTCCGCCGCGTTTTCCATACTCCAGGCCCGCCTCGGACCCTATAACTTCAGTGGCCTGCTCTTCCGCTGGACGACAGCCAAAGCGATCGAAAATTTCAATTTTGCAATCTGGAGCTTCGCTCAAGAGCTTCTCAATAAAGCCGAGCTGATGTTTAATCAGCCGTTTCACCTGTACTCAGGCAAAACCTGTGTTCAGCGCGGCCCATTCTCCTACTTTTTAGTTGAAACAGCGGGGGAGCTTCATAAAAATGCAGATGAACTTCATGAGCTCGTGCGGCAACTGAAGCGTTGGTCACTTCGTACGCAGGTTACGCAATCGTTTGAAACATCGCTTGCCACGCATCTCGGTTTCGAAACCAATGATGAGCCAGGACTTGCTGATTGGAAACTTCATGAGATCCTAAAAAAAACCTGGCTTCAGTTAGAGCTACTCGCCGAATTCAACGAACATGTTTTAAGGCAGGTGAGCGCAAATCTTAAAATGGATGCGGAAGAACCCCGTCTGAAGTTTTTACTCGAAGATTTCCAAAGCATCCTGATGAGCACACGCGGTATCGCTCATATCGATTTCAGTGCGATTGATACTATGGAAAACAAACGCCTCCGAATACTGGCAGCCCTTCAGGAGTGTAGGGACCTGGCACAGGAATTTTACCCTCTTTTGCTCGATACCATCAAAACAAGCCGCGTCCCTAGCCAGGCTACAAATATCTGGTCCGAGTACGAAAGCAGAGCGATCATCAATCATCTCCTCGACCGCGGCATCCCTATATCCGAAGCGCGCGGGGCCCTTGCGGCACTTGTCTCCTATTGCCACGATCATGGCATCAGCCCTGAACAATTACTCGATGCGGAGTTGCAGAAAATTCACCCATTCTTTGATAACACTTCGTCGCTCTTTCTCCGTAAGGCGTCCACGACGGATCGCCTCAGTGAAGGTTTTACCGAAGAAAAACATCAAATAGTCCGTAAGAAAGATCACCTTTTGCAAAGCATTAATCAGCGCCTACTTGGTATAACATTCATTTTCTTTTTGCTCATTACACTTACCGCCGCGTGTGGCGTGAAAACAGCGCCACGCTCTGAAGTTCTTGACGTGCGACCGACGGTTCCCTACCATGCCGACTCTCGCAATTATCCGAAGAAAAATGGCGACACACCCACTGCGGTGCAAACACCGCCGTCTGAGTCAAAATAAGGGAGACAACCATGACCATCGAAGGTGTTTATACTGCCCTTGTCACGCCGTTTACTGAAGGTGGACAAGTTGATTGGAAGGCTTTTGACAAACTGCTCGATATGCAGGTCAGTGCCGGTGTCGACGGTATAGTGATCAGTGGAACGACAGGTGAATCCCCAACTCTCACGGTCGACGAAAAAGTATCGCTCTTCCGCCGTGCGCGGGCCTATCTCCCTTCCTCCGTTCAGATGATGGCGGGGACTGGCGGCAACTGCACTCAGCAATCCATCGAACTTTCCAAGCTTGCTCAGGATGCTGGGGCAAACTCCCTACTTATCGTAACGCCACCGTATAACAAACCGACACTCGTCGGGCTCAAGGCTCACTACGAAGCCATCGGTCAGAGCGTAAAGATTCCTTTGTGTCTTTACCATGTGCCGGGCCGCACCGCACAAAAGCTCTCGGCTGAAGAACTTGCAACCCTTTGCGACATTCCTTCGATCACCGCAGTGAAGGAGGCGAGTGCTGACCTGTTTCTATTCTCCAAAGCTCTCATCCATTCGAAGGCAAACTACCTTTCAGGCGATGATTTCACCTATCTCCCTTCCCTCGCTCTCGGGGGTCACGGAGTCATCAGCGTTGTGACCAATGTTTTCCCGAAAGCCTTTGTAGAAATGACCAAACGCTTCCGGGCGGGCGATCACAAAAGTGCTCTGCAATTGCACAACGCCCTTCTTCCTCTTATCGAAGGATTGTTTGTCGAGGCCAATCCAAGTCCTGCGAAAGACCTGCTTTCCCACATGGGGGTCATCAAAAACACCCTTCGACTTCCGCTTGTCTCCGTCTTACCAAGCACACACGATAAGTTACTCACGTTATTTGCTCAAACAAAACGGCAACTCGTCGAATTAGGAGCTTTCGAATGAAAGCCTGGATTCATGGTTACAGCGGTCGAATGGGTCAAGAAATTTTGAAGCAGATTCACAATGATCCTCAGTGGACGATGATCGGCGGAAGTTCGGCGCGCGGACTTTATTACAAAGATCAGGAAGGGCTGAGTTGGGATCGTTTTGAAAATCTCCTCAGTGAGGCCGAAGTTCTCATCGACTTTTCCTCGGTCTCTGGCAACGAAGAGCTCTACCAAGGGCTTCTTACCCAAAGTAATATTTCCGCAGCTCTGATCATAGGTTCCACCGGTCTGACGGCCGAAGCGATAACGAATTGGGAAACACTCGCGGGCCAAAAAAAGATGTCTATACTTTTGGCGCCTAACACCAGCCTCGGTATTTTGCTTTTGCACCAAATCTCCAAATTGCTTGGCGAGGTTTTGAGCCCGCTGCATTTTGATATCGAAATTTTGGAATCGCACCATCGCGCAAAACTCGATGCGCCGAGCGGCACCGCAAAATTTCTGGCCAATGGGCTCGCCCATGTTTTGGGGAAAAAAGTAGTAATTAATCGTGAAGGACTTCGCGAACCCAAAGAAATCGGAGTCACTGCGTTGCGCGGTGGGTCGGTTTTTGGAGAGCATGATATTCTGTTTTTGGGAGATGAAGAAGAAATGCGCATTAGTCATCGCGCATTATCGAGAGGACTTTTTGCCAAAGGCGCTTTACTTTTGGCAAAATGGATCGAGCAGCAAAAACCAGGTTTTTACCGCCTCGAAGATATACGAATTGAAGACATGATAGCTTTGATTAAAACGAAGTGATGAGTGAACTGTGAGTTTTATTCTTGGATAGCAACTTCAGGATTGGTGAGATCAAACTGAAGTGATCCTCCGGTTTGAACAAACGCTGTTGTCCAGAAATCCACTGCAACCGTATCGACTGCCGAGAGAGCTCCGTTCGCTGACTGCACTTTTACCGAGTAGATACCAGGCTGCATATTGAAGAACACTGCTTTCACGAGACCTTGGGCGGAGGTTCCGAAGTACCAGCCTTGATCTATAGTTTTTCCGTAAGCGTCCAGGACAGTTATGTTCAGTTTGGTCGCGTCTTCGCCAGCTGTGAGTTTATGCATCACCACCAGTTGTCCCATCGAAGGATCAAACGCTATCGAAGCATGAGTACTGTCCTGATTGAGTTCTGTGAACACATCCTCAACAAATCCACGTGGCAGCAAAGGCAGAACCGGCATGTGTTTGGAACTCGCCGCTTCGTTGTCTTGAGCCTGCAAAGTGTTTTCGAATTCAGCGGTTTGCACCAAGGAGTAGGTGCGGCCTTTGAATTCAGACCGTCCGGACAGTGTGCTTAGTACATTTTCTGAAGTGCCTGGCATTGCAATGTTGTCACCAACTGAGATCACATTCGCTGTAACTACACTTTCAATGCGGTTTGCAGCGGCATCATCACCGGTGAGTTGATCCATCGCGCTTCCGAAGCTTGCAAGGTAGAGATTCGATGATTTGCCGGTATTCAAAGGCAGATCTTCTTCGCTATGCGCACCTGGGAATATAGGAAGAGTCAAAGCTGTTTCGAAGTTGCCGCCGTGAAAGAAGCTGATCTCAGCTAAACCGGGCTTAACATTGAAGAAACAGAAACGACCGTTCGCACTGGTTTGTTTTTGTCCTGGTTGAGGACCATGTTCACTAAAGTAGAATGGACCTTCAGCATTGCCATCGTTGATCTGGACAGTCATTTCATCAAGAGTGTGCTCGCTGGTTGCATCCATAGCACGCGCACAGATCGAGCCGTTGCTCCAGTTTTGATTGGCGCCGAGTATGTTCAAGTATGAGACGTAAGTTTGGTAATTCATGGTGCGGACACGTTGAACTTGATTTTTGCCTTTAGCCGAAACCACGATTTCGTTTGCTGTTGGAACAATACGACCGTCTTGGTCGGCAACCACAGCCCAAATCCGTGATCCTGCTGGAAGATCTGCAAAACGCGCGAGTCCTGTGGCATCGGTCTTGGCCGCTACACCAAGTCCCATGAGCTGAACTGTAACACCGGCGAGTGGAAAGATTTTCCCTTCGCGCGGTTCGGATCTTACATCCATAACCTGGATAGCGGTGTCGCGGTAGCTTGGACCTTCCACTGCATATCCAAATCGTTTTTGCTCCGCATCGTCATGTTCTTTAGTCTTATGAACCTGAAGACTCGCTTCCGCTATACTGAGATCTGCACTGTTATGTGGACCAGAAGCACCACCTGGCATTTGCGCAAAACTCTCAGGCATTTTCAAACTGCTGAGATGCTCACTCGCAAGATCCGCTACCAAATCCTTGGCAGTAGGAGCCCCGATTCGAACCGGAAGTATGTACATTTCATTGGCGTAAACAAAGAATATCTCTGTTTTACCCTGCGCCAGTGCATGGAATCGTTTGCCATCCCACTGAAGCTTGGACGCATCCCGAAGAAAGACCTGAGGAATTGTTGAGAGGCCTTCAACCGTCACACTCGCTTCGCCGCCATTTAAGGAGAGATCAAGCACAGCAGGTTGCATATGCAATCGGCCGCCAACAACACTGAGGTTTATGCGACCATCTGTGACTTGCGACGGAAGAGTTTGGGACACAGTCGTTAGACCCGTGGCAATCTTGTGATCAATAAGTTCGTTATGAAGGAGGCGCTCGGCTTCCGCCAGAATCGCATCTTCATCGATCACTTTATCTTTACCTTCGCCCTTAGTCTTATCTTTGTCTTTCGTGGATTTTTTACCGAATTGGCTAAGAATGATATCTCTAGCTTCACGAGGCATAAGGGGATCAGAGTCCGAGAGAACACTGACCGCCTTGGGGATGGCACGTAGGAGATCACCGCTATTTTTGAAATCAGCCGCTTGCGCATTAACAGACGACGCCCATACGACTCCAAGCAAAGCTCGGATATATAGACTGCGGTTGATCTTGCCAATGGCCATGTAACGATACACCTTGTTCGTTTTACCTCATCCGTGATCGGCAGATTTTGTCAAAGCCTTGATTGAAAAAGAATGAAACAGGACAGAGCTAAGCCCCATCCGAAGATAGCTTGTCATTATTAAGAAAAGGATAGGAAGAAGAAAAGGTCAATTTTTGCCGTTTGACCAAGTTTGGGAAAAGATTTTCACAAGTTTGTGTTTTTACATACTGGCGAGCTTTTCTTTCAACTTTATTGGCAGTGTCTCTAAGACCAGGAGGTGCAAAAGGCTCAAATGTGAACGTTTTGAAGGCACAAGGCCAAGCCTCAACTCCCAGTTTTCAAGGACATTTCGAGCGGAATTTATGGAATCAGGAAATCGCGCTTCGAGTTCGATGCAAGTCACGATGCGTTCACCGAAGGTCGCGCGGTAATAAACGATTTCCACATTATCAAAATAAAAAACCTGCACGTCTTTTTGCAGAGACCCCGACCACTCAATCCCAAAGGGTGTGAGAAACGCCGCGATTGCTTCGCCTTGGTCACCAACAGGGACATTGAGTTCGAGATTAATCTCGGTCCGCGTCTCACTATCCTGACTGCTCACGCTTTTTGCCGTCAAATGTTGGATCAAACCATCAAATCGATGGCGATACACCAAGTGGGGCACAGCCTTGAGCAGGTAGTAGGTGTCGGCCACACGAGTTTCGTATTCTTTCTGAGGATGCTGCGCCCTAACTCTGGCAAAAAAGCCAGGAACGTCAAAATCCTCGGTTACTATGAACTTGTGTTCAATCTCAAGAAAACGAGTCGACTCAACTTCACTCATGGGCCACGGCTTCTTTTTATAGGGTCTGCACGGAGAAGAGGTTGGAACCCTCTGCCCCTAGAGACGACAGAGTAACGGATACAAAAACATAACGATCGTTGGCTTTGATCCAACTTTTGTGGAGAAGCAACGCGTTGACGATAGCGGACACATGTTCGATGTCTGGCATTACATCCAAAAGTATCCCGAAGACACCGCGCACCAAGCGAAGACGACGAATAACATCGAGCGACATCGTAACGGCAATGATTGGCGTTCGACTTCCATAGGACGACAAGTGGAGAGCCGTGTTGCCGGTCTTTGTCAAACACACGATGGCTTTCGCTTGGTTACGATAAGCGGCGCGGTAAGCCGAAGATGTAACGGCTTCGATTTCCGTCGTGATCTCGGGATGTTTTTTCACCCAGTTCATTGAAGGTCCGCCGGCGGTAAATTCCGCTTCTTCGATCGCGCGTATGGCAAGCGAAAGAGCCCGCTCTGCATAACGCCCATGACCAATCGCTTCCGACAATACAACGGCATCGGCACCATCAAACACGGCATTGGCAATATCGGAGACTTCCGCGCGCGTGGGTGTCACGTTGTGTCTCATCGAGCCGAGCATCTCGGAAGCAACAACAGACATCTTTGCGTAATCATTGCACTTTTGTATGATCTCCTTGGTGATCATCGGCACCTGTGCGGGATCCATTTGCATCGCTAGCGAGATGCGCGAGATCATAACGCCACGCACCAAAGGCAAAAGATCATCGAGGCGATCGAGGGTCGCTTGCGATGAAACTTTCATCAGGAGCCAAGGGCAGTATGGCTGCGCCTGCATTTTTTTAACAATCTTCTCAAGCTCAATTGGATCTTCCATGGAAGGCAGTAGCAGAAAATCAACAGCGGGCTCCGCAGCGGCGCGCCAGGCTTCAGCCGGAATGCTTTCGAGATTCGAGGGCTTTACGGTCGAAGGCGCCTGAACGTCGGCGTCCGGATAGATGGTTCCACCCTGGACGATTTCGACGACAACATGGTCTTTTTCCAGGGATTTCACTTTTGCAACAACCATACCGTTGCCAAGGAAAACCGACTGATTTTTAGCAAACAGACCGGGCCATTCCTCTGTGCGGATGACCAGATCGCCTTTTCCAGGGGTAGGCGAAATTTTCACCTCCTGAGCGAAGGAAAGCTCTTTAGGACCTTCTAGTTCGACGATGGACCCACGAATATGATCGGAGAGATCAATTAAAATAGGTAAACGCTCACGCGCACCTGGGACTTTTTCTTTGATGCGGCGACAGAAATCCAGCACCTGGTCCATGCTGCCTTTTTCGGAGACGATGCGAAGCGCATCGACCTTATTCACATCGAGGCTAGCGAGGAGCTCGTCGTTAAGGCACGCGCTATCGAATGACCAAATCACATGGGTTCTACGTTGTTTTTCGAAATTCATAAATCGCTTACACTCCCTGTAGGGCGACGGGCGAACGGTCATGAGCAGCGCGGGACTTTACCCGAGCGCTTCTCCCATTCGAACGGGTCTGCTTGGCCACGCTTGTGAAATACGATACCCCTTCGTTAGGGCCTCGTCAAAAGCAATGATTACGGTCGATCCCAGGAGAAATGTTCCCAATTCCTGGCCGGCCGCGATCGACACAGGTTCATCGAGAACAAAAACTTGAGAGCTCTCGGGTTGGAGAAACCCACTGTTCGTTGCAAAATTTTTCAAAAAAGGCGTGGTCATTTTGCCTACGTTTAAAGCGCCTACCATGGCAAGGTAGAGAACGCCTTTGGCAGTTTCCAATTCAAAGACGAGGCGTTCGTTGCGCGTAAACAGGCGAGGGGTGAAGCCGACTGACGGTTTATTCACGGGCCATAATTCGCCCGGAAAGTAGCGAATGAGTTTGAGGGTCGCGGTAATAGGGCTATGAACACGGTGGTAATTGTGAGGAGCAAGGTAGATTGTCGCCCAATATTTTAGACTGATATCATGCGCTTCATGATCGCCGAACATCAACTCCCGCAACGAGTACGTAAGCCCCTTGGCCTGTATGGCCGTTGCATTGTCGGCAAGGCCCGAGACACTCAGGATACCGTCGGCCGGCGCGCAGAGTTCGCCCGAAATAGGGCGCGCTCCCTTTTTGAGTTTGCGTGTGAAAAAATCCTCGATCGAACGATAGGACTCGATCGGCAACTCCGCTTCGTCCGTGTCGATGCCAAAAGTCTTGGCAAAACCGCGATTGAGAGGTGTTTGCAGTCCCTTAGGCAGAGAGACTTCCGCGATTTTGCCCGTTACCCAGCTCATGGCGTTGAGGGGCAAAATTCGAGCGAGACCGTTGACCATAGTTTTTCGCACGCCTGACACTCCTTACCTTCGGTTCCTTCAAACGCGACGTAGGGTCACGTTATTTTAAGAATTTATACCCTGATAACGAGCAAAAGTCTCGCGCGCCATACGCGCCTGAAATGCCTTTCGCTCAATTTTGCTTTGGCCTTTGACCTTGGGTTGTGTGGGCAGAAGACCGAGGTTGGTGTTCATCGGCTGGAAATCTCCGAGTCCGCCTTCCGTAACATAATGTTTCAAGGCACCGATCATGCAGTCCGCTGGTGGCATGGGGAAAGTTTTGCCCAACGCTTTTGCAGCAGCCGCGCGACCTGCGAGCAAACCGAGTGCGGCCGACTCGGTATAACCCTCAACTCCCGAGACCTGACCGGCGAGGAAAATCCGCGGTGAGACCTTGAAGGAGAGGTCTTTGGCGAGGACATCCGGGCTTTTCAGATAGGTGTTCCTGTGGACAGATCCAAAACGAAAAAACTCGACCTCTTCCAGACCAGGTAACATCTGAAAAACCCGTTTTTGTTCGGGCCATTTCATTTTGGTCTGAAAGCCCACCATTGAAACCATCGATTCCTGCTTGTTTTCCAAGCGAAGTTGCACGGCTGCATAAGGCCAGCGGCCGGTGCGGGGATCGGTGAGACCGACAGGTTTCATCGGTCCGAACCTGAGAGTCTCGCGACCGCGCTCAATCATGACTTCGATCGGCAGGCAGGCTTCAAAGTATTTTACGTCTTCGAATTCATGAAGAGGCATCTTCTCGGCCGCGATCACAGCATCTACAAATGCGTAATATTCTTCTTTGTTGAGGGGGACATTCCAATAATCGCCATCACCCGTTTCATCGTAGCGACTGGCTTTAAAAACGATGTCGGTGTTGATAGAATCCATTTCCAGCACCGGAGCAATCGCATCGTAAAAGTGCAGCCGGCGGCCTTCAGGCGCCATGGCCTGCAGAGCGTTGGCAAGCCCATCACTTGTCAAAGGCCCGCTGGCTACGATCCAGACGTCGCCCGACTTCTCAAGGTCTTCCGGAGTCGGCAGACTCGTGATTTCGAGATCGATTCGTTCAAATTTAGCAAAACTCCCAAGAGCCTCAGCGACGCCCTTCGAGAAGAGCGTGCGCTCGACGGCGAGGGCCATGCCCGCAGGGACGGCTGCTCCTTTGGCTGCTCGAATAATAAGCGAATCTAAAAGCTCCATTTCCGCCTTGAGAAGACCCGGAGCGGAATCAGGAAGAAGAGATTTTAAGGAGTTGGAACAAACGAGTTCGGCAAGGTCGCCGGACTGATGGGCAGCTGTCATTTTTAGAGGCCGCATCTCGTAGAGTTTAACAGTGAGGCCGGCTTGTAGACACTGCCAAGCCGCTTCGCTGCCAGCCATGCCGCCGCCAATTATATGAACATTACTCATAAGTTGCTCCTTATCTCTGCACGGCATAGGCTATAAAGAGCGTGCCGCCGTGGGTTCGTGCGGATCACTATATACCCGAAGAACCCACCTCGATCGACACCTATCGGGAGGCTGCAAGGCTTACTGTTTTGCCAAATTCCTGAGGATCGAGAGACGCCCCACCAATGAGAGCGCCATCGACGTTTGGCTGAGCCAACAAGCCTTGAATGTTTGAAGACTTAACGCTTCCGCCGTAGAGTATGCGCAGGCGATCGGCCAAGCTGCCGAGTTTCTCGCGGACGATGCTCCGAATAAATGCATGCGCTTCTTCGGCTTGGGCATCGGTGGCGGTAAGCCCGGTTCCAATGGCCCAAACAGGTTCATAAGCTATCGTAAAGTTTGAATCTTTTGTACAAACAGCAAGTACGGCTTCCATCTGGCGACGGAGTACCCCCTCCATTTGACCTTTTTCCCGTTCGGCTTGAGTCTCGCCGACACAAACGATCGCCTGGATTCCGGCTTCAAGAGTGGCCTTCGTTTTGGCAGCGACAGTCGCATCGGTTTCGTTGAAGTACTGACGCCGTTCGCTGTGTCCGATCAGGGTCCAGTTAATGCCGAGATCCTTCAACATGGGAATGGATATCTCACCGGTGAACGCACCCTCGTGTTTTTCGTGAATGGTTTGCGTCGCAATCCATACGCCAGCAGCCTGTGCGCTTTCTCGTGCCGTCGCTAAAAAAGGTGCTGGAACTGCTAATAAGGTATCAACTTTTTGGCGATCAACTGCTTTGATCACTTCGTTTAAAGCAGTAAAGTAAGCCGGCACCTTCGAATTCAAAAGATTCATTTTCCAGTTGCCGGCGATCAGTGGCTTACGCATTATTTTCCTCTTACTTCAAAAGTACTTTGATGCCGGGAAGCATGGTGCCTTCGAGGAACTCGAGAGAAGCGCCGCCACCCGTTGAAATATGATCGATACGATCGGCAACTTTTGCCTTGTTTGCAGCGGCAACACTATCGCCACCACCAATGACAGTGAAGCCATTGCAGTCGGCCATGGCTTCGGCGATGCGCAGACTTCCGCGGGCAAATTGATCAAATTCAAACACGCCCATCGGCCCGTTCCAAAGAACCGTTTTGGATAGCGCGATGATGTCGGCATAACGTTTTGCCGTTTTGCGGCCGATATCAAGGCCCATAAGGCCTTTTGGAATCGTTTTGGTATTGAGTTCCACGGCGACTGCATCCTTCGAGAATTTCTCTGCCGCCACATGATCTTCCGGCAATAGAATCTCAACTTTACGCGCTTCCGCGTTTTTGTAGATCGCTGCCACCATATCAAGCTTGTCGAGTTCAACACGCGAATCGCCGACTTCCACACCTTGGTATTTGAGGAAGGTATAGGCCATGGCGCCCCCGATGAGAAGGTAGTTGGCGGATTGCATAAGATTAAGGAGTACACTAATTTTATCAGAAACTTTCGAGCCGCCCATTATCACTGTGAAAGGCGCTGATGGTTTCTTCTGGAGGCCAGAAAGCACTTCGATTTCGCGTTCAACGAGCAGACCGGCAGCACGTTTGTTTGCAGGGAAAAATTCGGCCGCTGCTACAACGGAAGCATGCGCGCGGTGCAGAGTCCCAAAGGCATCGTTTACATAGCAGTCAAAACCCTGGGCAAGCTGACGAGCAAACTGAGGGTCGTTCTTCGTTTCGCCAGCATGAAACCTTAGATTTTCGTAGAGAATGATTTGGTTTTTGCCGAGCTGATTCAACACATGCTCGGCTGGTTCGGTCGTATAATCTTTGACAAAAACCACTTCAAGATCAAGGAGTTCAGCGAGGCGCTCGCCGATGGGCTCAAGAGAAAATTCGGGCATGACTTCGCCATCGGGACGACCGAGGTGAGACATCATCGCGATTTTTTTGGTATGGGTGAGCAGGTATTTAAGTGTTGGGATTGTAGCTTGAATACGGGTGTCGTCGGTAATCTTGCCATTGTCGAGTGGAACATTAAGGTCAAGGCGGACGAGGACTTTTTTGTCCTTGAGTTCGAGATCACTAAGCTTGCGAAATTCCATGGTTGCTCCTCTTCGAGACAGGCTAGCCGGTTGCATGGACCGAGCGTTGCGATTAGACTCAGGCAACATACAGTGCTGGTAAACTCTTGCAAGTGAAAGAGACGTGTCCATGGCCAAGATCCCCCACCTATTTGTAATAGATCCGATCGAGTCGCTCAATTTCCCGCTCGATTCGAGTCTGCGAATCGCTCGCGCACTGCGCAGCCTTGGCCACGAAAGCTACATTTGCACTCCAAGTCAAATAGAGTGGGCCAGTCGCGATGGTTGTGCAGTCGCCTACGCCCAAGACTTAAAGTCCGAAACATCCGACGTAAAAACTTACCAGCTTTCCCCTATAAAACGCCTGCGCCTCGATCACTTTCGCGCTATCCACATGCGTAAAGATCCCCCTTATGATTTGGCTTACATCGCGTGCACCTGGCTTCTCGATACCGCTGCGAAAGCCGGTGTCAAAGTCATGAATGCACCCCGCGCCCTGCGTGATTTCAACGAAAAAATCAGCATATTTCAGTTTCCCGAAGCGATTCAGGACGGGCTGGTTTCGGCCGATGCCCAGCATCTTTTTGAGTTCCTGGAAAAGGAAGCCCACGGCGATGCTGTCCTGAAACCCCTCACCCTCTTTGGAGGCCGGGGTGTTTTGAGGCTGAATCTGGCGAAGGATTCGGCCGAAAGTCTGCGCGCACTCCTTGCAACAGAGACGAGCAATGGACTCGACTACCGCCTGATGCAGCCTTTTGACAAACGTATTTTTGAAGGGGAAGTCAGAGTCTTTACCGCACGCGGTCAGGCCGTTTCCTGGTGTCTGAAAAAACCGCACGGCGAAAATTTCCTAGCCAATACAAGATCCGGGGCGACCTTAGAACCTTATGAACCAAGCGCGCGCGAAGTGGCTCTTGTTGAAAACATAGCGATGAAACTGCTCGAGGAAGGCGTTTACTTTCTAGGGTTCGATTTGATCGGCGGCAATGTCTCGGAAATCAACCTCACCAGCCCACGCCTTTTGCAGGCCACCGACGGCGACACCGAACCTTATAATAGGATCGCCGCGATGCTGGACCAAGATTTACGCTAATCATTACCAAAGATATTGTTCTCTCATATCGGAAGCTTAAAGAGTCGACTGTAAAGCGCAAGGGATATCTACCGACAAACCCTCCAAGTTTTCTCTATTCAGGGGGTTTTCTGTGAAATTTGTTAGAGGCATCCGTACACTTGCACTTTCGGCTCTTATATTCAGTGGTAGCTGTACCAGCGACGCAACCGATCCGGTCGATGCGGTCGAGGAAGAAAATCGTGTCCCCGATCAAACAGAAGAAATCATAGACAGCGAGATTCCTTCTCCTCAAGCCGCTTCCGATGAAGCGAAAAAACAAGGCGAAGAAACTGTCGATTCGAATTCATCCGGCGATGTCCAAAAATTGGCCGCCGAACAACAACTTCCTGCTGACGAAGCAGCAAAAGCAGTCGCTAACGGTGCTGGCCAAGAAGTTGCCACCGCCAACCAAGCTATCTCAAACGCAAACGCAGAAGTGGAATCCGTAGAAGCACCTGGTTTGACTCCAGCTCCAGCTGGCTCGTCACCTGCACTTCCTGAGGCTCCTGTAGCCCCTATCGCAGTAGCTGAGGCACCTGCAGCTTCCCCTGCGCTTCCTGCTGAAACCGAGCAGGTCGCTCCCGCCGAAACCATCCCTACGATAGCGGAAGCTAACGATGCCACTCCTTCTGAATTCAACCACACGGATTCAGATAAAAAAGTAAAAGCCAGCAAAGCAAAAAAATCCGGCAAAGCTAAACATTCGCACCACGCATCCAAAGGCAAAAAGTCACCTGCCCTCTCGGGCAACGAAAAAGTCTATATCGTTCAACCAGGTGACACCCTCGGTTCGATCGCGGGCACAATCTACGGCAGCAAACGTGAGTGGAAAGCTTTGGCTAACCTCAACGGTATTAAAGCGAAAGGCCGTATCTATCCTGGAGACGCGCTCAAATATACTTCAAACGCAGCAACAGCAGCTTTCGAAGCTCGTTTTGATGGTCTTGCCAAAGCCAGCGTAACTGTCGAACATGGTGACACTCTCTCCAAAATCGCAGCACGCGTCATGGGCCAGTCATCGTTTTGGAAACTGATCTGGCGCTGGAATGAGGCAACCCTCACAAATCCTAATAAAATCGCGGTCGGCCAAACTCTTCAATATGTCAGCGCGAAAGACCTTTCGTCACTTTCTTCAGGTGCCCCAGCGGCAGAAGAAGCTCACTAAGGCTCTGAAAGGCACTGATTTTCCTGCGAAAAAAGACAGAACTTAAGATCGGGTCTTAGAGTATCGATAAGGGCTTTGTCTAAAAGATCAGGAATGCAGGAGGCCTCAAATGTCTGGTTTGGTCGGTAAGTATTTGGGCGGAGTCGTTGGGATAGGATTTATCTTTTCGAGCTTCGTGGCATGCGGCACTGGACTGTATAAGGTCTCCGTGAAGGAGGACTTCAATACGAGTAAGGCTGCAGCGGCAATGCCGGCCATGGTAGATAAGACATCCAACCTCTACGGGATCCACGCTCCCCAGGGTTGGAACAACAAACTGCCGATCCCGTTCCGCTTTGACCCGAACCTCGATGAGAATCAAAAGATTCAGTTGATGGCGGCGATGAAACGATGGGAATGGGCGGTAGGGAAGACACTGTTTTCCTACGATGGTTTACACAAAGGTGTCACCGGCGATTCGTTTAAGGATTTGTACAGTTCGCTGTCGGATAACGTGAATGGTAACTATCTCGATGCGAATTGGGAAAAGACTCAAAAGCCCGAGTATGTGCTTGCCACAACGATCTGGAGCAATGGTGTCGACTACTCGACGATCACAAAAGCGGATCTAAGGTTTAACGAAGAATACTACGTTATCGGCGATAGCCTCGAGGTCAAGGCGAAGGGGAAAAAAGAGGTGGTCGATATGCAATCGCTTGCCCTTCACGAACTTGGCCACTTTCTAGGACTCGCTCATGTTGAGGAAGACGTCGACTCATTATCGATCATGAATCCCACACTTTTTATCGGCGAAGGGCTTACGACCCGCAAGTTTGCAAAAAGTGATATCGAACGCATTCAGACGATCTACGGTTGCCATGGGGACGCCTGTAACATCGATGCTCAGCTGAAGGCGCAAGACGAAAAGAACTGGGATAACTTGACAGCGGTGGCAAAACAGTGGGCCGACTCAGGGTCCAAACAGTCACCAGCGCTTGAACTGAAATGAATCCTTCTGAATAGAATGTTGAACGGCGGCCTCCAAAGCCGCCGTTTTTTATTGCCCAAAATAGCCACGTCATAGCGTCCAAATGCTTATCCCTAGCCTACCCCTTACCCCACCAAAAATTCGTCGACCTAGGCCCTTTCAGGACCTATAGTGTTCGGAACTTGGTGCCAAAAGGAGTCTGCTTCCCATGATTGAATTGGAATCAACCTACGAACACAAAAAGTATGAGAAAAAATGGTACGACTACGCCGTCGACCAAAAGCTTTTCCATGCACCGGTCGATCCGAAACGCAAACCCTTCACAATCCTCATGCCGCCCCCTAACGTGACGTCACAGCTTCACATGGGCCATGGCCTCGGTTATTCGATACAAGACCTTCTTAGCCGCTGGCAGCGCATGAAGGGCCTCAACGTCTGCTGGTTGCCCGGTACAGATCACGCCGGTATCGCAACGCAGATGATGGTGGAAAAAGACCTTGAAAAAGAAGGCCTCACACGCCGGGGATTGGGTCGCGAAAAATTCTTCGAACGATTGACGCTATGGAAAGATAAATTCGGCGGCATGATACTCGATCAGTTTAAAACCCTGGGTTTTAGCTGTGATTGGGAGCGCCTCGCTTATACGATGGACCCCAAACTGTCAGAAGCTGTTCGTTACGTTTTTGTCGAAATGTACAACGAAGGCTTAATTTATAGAGGCGAACGCCTGGTAAACTGGGACACCGTTTTGCAAACTGCTATTTCTGACGACGAAGTCGAGAGCAAAGAGGTACAGGGCATACTCTATTTTTATCGCTACCCTATCGATGGCAGCGATGAGCAGATTCCTATTGCGACAACGCGTCCTGAGACCATGCTGGGTGATACCGCTGTTGCAGTGAATGCCGAAGACGAAAGGTTCAAACACCTCATCGGCAAAAACGTACGTTTACCTTTCACCGATCGTTTGATTCCGATCATTGCCGATGATTATGTAAAAAGTGAGTTCGGTACGGGTGCCGTGAAAATCACGCCCGCGCACGATCCGAACGACTTTGAGATCGGCAAACGTCACAACCTTTCTTTTATCAACGTTATGACCACCACAGGTTTGATGGCTGACAACACACCGGCACCTTTTAAAGGTCTGGACCGTTTTGTGGCGCGCAAAGAAGTAATCAAACAGATGAAGGCGCTGGGGCTATTCGACGAAGAAAAATCGTATAAAACTACGATTCCTCATTCTGAGCGCAGCAAAACAGTCATCGAACCACGCCTGAGTCAGCAGTGGTTTGTGAAGATGCAAGAACTTGCCAAACCAGCTGCTGATGCGGCGCGCAACGACGAGCTTCATTTTCACCCCGACAACTGGAAAAAGACTTACCTCTACTGGCTCGATAACATTCAGGATTGGTGTATTTCCCGACAGTTATGGTGGGGCCACCGCATTCCCATTTGGTATTGCTCGGCCTGTGACGGCGTAACCACTGGGACTACGGATCCGACCCATTGCAAAAAATGTGGAGGCACCGATATTCATCAGGACGAAGACGTCCTTGATACCTGGTTTTCGAGTGCTCTTTGGCCTTTGAGCCCATTTGGATGGCCAGGCAAGGACAAAGAGGATGTCGAAACACTGGAATATTTTAATCCAACCGATGTCCTCGTGACAGCTCCGGAAATTATTTTCCTCTGGGTTGCACGCATGGTGATGATGAACCTCAAGTTCAAGAAGCGCCTGCCTTTCAAGGATGTTTATTTCAATGCAACGGTCTGCGACAAGCAAGGCCGTAAGTTCTCCAAAACTCTTGGTAACGGGATTGATCCACTCGACGTTATCGAAAAACACGGGGCTGATGCAGTACGCTTCACCGCTATCAGTCTCGCGCCTCTTGGCGGCCGCGTGAAGATGGACGTCGATGATTTTGATAATGGCGCTCGTTTCGTCAACAAAATCTGGAATGCGGCGCGCATGGTGTTTCAGCATCTTGAGCCCGACCAAAAGCTGCCCAAGCTCGAAACGCTTTCGCTTAACCTTTCGGAAAAATGGCTGATTCAGCGCCTTCGCGAAACGGCTGTGAAAGTTGAAACCCATCTCCAGGGCTATCGAGTCAACGATGCTGTTGAAGAGGTTTACCATTTTATCTGGGGCGCTTTCTGCGATTGGGGCCTTGAGTGTGCGAAGATCGATCTTTCACAGACGGCTCAAGCGGCCGATAAACTTCGCGCCCTCTCCGTCCTAGTCTATGTTTTTGATGGCGCTCTGCGCCTGGCGCACCCAATAATGCCTTTCGTTACCGAAGAACTCTGGCAGAAGATGCCTGCGCATCCAAACTGGGGCCCAAGGCCCAAAAGCATCGCGATTGCAGCCTTTCCAACGGCTGAGATGATCCCTGATTTTGCGGAAGACGCTGCGAAGTGGAAAGCTATCCAGGATATCATCAGTGGTATCCGCTCAGTTCGCTCGCAAATGGGCCTATCGCCGAAGCAAGAGCTCCCGGCTCACATTCGGGTTGATGCCTCACTGGCTGCAACCGTGGCCGCGGCGAGGGATTCAATCCAGCGCCTCGCGCGTGCTGATAAGGTGATTTCAGGCCCTGACGTCGAGCGTCCTGGTCAATCCCTGACTGCAGTAGGCCCAGGTTTTGAGATCTATCTGCCGGTCGAAGGTCTGATTGATATTGAAAAAGAAAAAGTTCGTTTGACTACCGAAGAACAACGTCTGAAAAAGATCCTCATGGGCATTGCTTCAAAACTTGATAACAAAAGTTTTGTGGATCGCGCTCCTGAAGATATCTTGGAACAAACGCGGGCGCAAAGAGCGAATATGGAAGATCAATTGGCTGCCATTGGCAGGAACTTAAAAGCCCTTGAAGCTTGATTTTTCGCTATAGAAAAGAGGCCAAGCTCGCAAAGCTTGGCCTCTTTTATTTCTTCAATTTAAAGCAAGCACGGCCTGAGTAATACGCGGCAAGGCCTCTAACCAGTCTTTTTCAGGAAGGTTAAGCGCAGGCGTCAGCGAAATCCCTTCGCCGAAGGTCCCGCTGGCCAAAGCTATGATGCCCATGGGCCGGAGCTTATCCATCAGAACCGCACCGAGACCTTTTTCCTTGAGCTCTATGCCTATCATCATCCCGCGTCCGCGTATGTCGACGAGCTGAGTCGAGCCTGATAGGTGCTCTTTTAGATCCGCAATCATCCTCGCGCCAAACTCATTGGAGCGGCTTATCCACTTGTCTTCGATGATAGTCTTGAGCGTTGCAAGTCCGAGGCGGCAGCTTAAAGGGTGTCCGAAAAAAGTCCCTGTATGCAAGGCCTCGCCTTGGTTCTGAGGCCAGGCATTCATCACGTCGGCCCTTCCGTAACAAGCCGATAGTGGAAGTCCACCACCCAGGGCTTTGCCAAGACAAATGAGATCACAGTCGACATCAAATGAACTTGAAAGCGAACCGATACGTCCAAGCCCCGTAAAAACCTCGTCGAATATAAGAAGAACGTTATGAGATCGACATAACGCAGAAATGGCTTTCAACCAGCCCGCAGGAGGAATGCGTATCCCGGCGCGACCTTGAACAGTTTCAACGATGACACCAGCCGTGCCTTGACCTGTTTGGGCTTGAGCTTTAATTGCCGCGTCGAGCACATCCGTACTACAGCCATAGGGCACTTCAGTGACGAGATGAGAGGGCATCCATTCGAGAAAAGGATTTTTAAAATCAGAACGCGATGTGAGCGGAAGTATTCCAAGATCAAGACCGTGATAACTGTCCTGAAAACAAATGAAGCCCGACTTTTTTGTGGCAATCTGTGCCGTCTTTACCGCTATTTCGACGGCCTGTCCCCCACTCAGCGCAAGAGCACCTTTGCTTAGATAGTCCGGAAGCTGTTCACCCAGATATTCAAGGAGTGCAATTTTATCGGTGGAAGGATAAACGTCACCCATACCGTGGATGATCGCCATGTCCTCATGAAAGCTTTGTTCGAAAACCGCGCGTTGTATCGCATTATTGTGCCCCAGGGCGGTCACCCCAAAACCCGCACAAAGATCTATATATTCGCGACCTTCTGCGTCCCAAATGCGGGAGCCTTTGGCCTTGGCGAAAACCAGTGGTGGCTCCGCTGCCTGATAGGTTGAATCGCGACATTCCCATTTTTGAAGGGCGCTCATCCATGCAGCATTCGTTCGCAATTCACACCCCTTTAGCGGTGGGTTTCCAGATGTATTTATGTTGCTGAAGATTGAGACGCACCCGCATCATTCGATCCTCTAAGATCCATTCGACCAGTTTTTGCGGCATAAGAAGGCCAAATGCGGTCGAAAATAAAACGTTGAAACGCGTATCAAGCTGCTCCATGCGGACGAGATTACGAGCCCATTCATAATCATCACGGTCGGCAATTACAAATTTGATTTCGTCGGTAGGCTTGAGCCATTGGAGGTTTGCATAGTGATTGCGTGCCTCCATGCCGCTGCCTGGGCATTTTAAATCCATGATGATATGGATTTCAGGTGCCAGATTCTCTACCGATTCTGAGCCGCTGGTTTCGATCATGACTTTATAACCCTCGTCGACCAGCTCCTTCATGAAAGCCACCGACTCGGTTTGGGCCAAGGGTTCACCACCGGTCATCTCGACAAGGGGAATGCCAAAAGCACGAATTTGCTCTTTGATTGCAGCAAATTCCATAGTGTTTCCACCTTTGAAGCCATAAACCGTATCACACCAGCGGCAACGAAGAGGACAGCCTGTAAGGCGCACAAAGGTGCAAGGCCAGCCGGCATAGGCCGCTTCTCCTTGCACACTTTGATATATCTCGGATATCACTAGAGACGTCGACATATCTTCTGCTCGTATTTGGGACATTCAATGGAAAACTCAGGGCCGACCAGCTCGAACAGGCAAATAAAAGTAGAGCGCATTTTCCCTTGGAAAAAAGCTTGGCAAACCCTAAAGGCCATTTGGCCACAGTTGGTTTATATCAGCCTACTAAGCATGTCCATACCCCAGTACTTTCTCTTTTATATTTCAAGTCGAAAGGCTGCAGATCTCTCCCAGGCCTTTCAGATCAAGACCCCAATTTCGTTAGATAATAGTTTGAATGTACTCAGGGAATTTGGATTTCAGTATTTGGGCGTCGGGGCCGTTGTTACACTTCTTTTTCTGCTTGGCGCTTTTACCATTGTTGCGATCTGCCTGCAGGAATCTCGGCTTGAGCCGATTCAAATCGGGCCTGCCTTCAAGAGTGCCGTTCGCACCCTCTTTCCGCATGGACTCCTTTTTCTATTCGTTGCACTCCTGGGAAGTCTCCTACTCCTGAATGTAGCGGTGCAGATCGTCCCCGGGTCATTCATTCGGTTCCTTGGAATGGTTATGTGTGTATTGATATCGGCAATGCCGGTTCTGATGACGCTTGACACAAGACATCCCTGGAAAGCCTTTAAAATGGCTTTGGGACTTGATTATGTGGGATTTACTGGAATGTCGAAATGGTCGGTGTTTTTTCTCCTCCTCACCTACGAACTCCTCGCCCTTAATGTGGTCGCACTTTTTGAATGGCTTGGTTCGTATCTCGAAGAGATTGACTCCACCTTGAATATTGGGCGAAGCGCAGTATTTTCTGTGTCGCCGCAATTTCCCTTTGGCAAATTGATTTGGCTAACGGAAGCGATTTACTCTGTGGGATTTGCTTTAACGACTGTGGCTTTTTTAGTGCTAAACGTGACTTTTATGTACGAGCTTTATCGCCGCAATACAGTGGGCCGAACGATCTCTATCATCACGTGATCAGTCGAGATCACGCTCCTCTGCGATTCGGCTTTTCAGATGCGGTACCTGCGCGAGTTGAGCCGGGAGCAGCTCCTCACGCATACCTTTTTGTATTGCGCCTTGCAATTCATCGGCAAAAAACTGCAGCCACTCCTGAGTCGTGAGCGGCACCAGCTCTTTTAATCCCATCACAAAGTCACGATGCGAACGTCCTTTTCGGTAGTCAGGTTCGAGACTTGGATGCTGAAGGTAGGTTTCCATCAAATCGATTCGGGTATCAACCAGGATCGAGGCCTGAAACAAAAGGTAATTACGGCTCCGAAACAGAGACGTTCCCACCAGTTTTTTGTCGCCCAAAACAATATCGGAATAACCGCGCTGCGCAAAAGCCGCATTCGGAATATGAGCGTTAAAGACGTGAATAAGGGCCTGGTTGAGGAGGCGAAAGTAGAGGTCGTTTTTAAAATAATCTTTGACGAAGAGGCCGCAGCTCACGACCAAACAGTCTTCGTGCAGAATAACGGTGCCGCCGCCGCCGATTCGTTTGAGAATCGACACGCCGTCTGCTTCGCAGGCCGCGCGGTTGGCTTCTGTGCCGCGTTTATTACTGCGGCCCAATACGACGACAGGTTCGGCAGGAATCCAACTCTTAAGGCAGATATCCAACTCACTCTCAGCTAAAACCTGATCGTCGATCCACATGGCTCATCTCCCGGGGGCACATCCACCCAGGCTCTTAACATAGCGCGCAGAACACGGTCCAGGTCATTCACGAAGGACTTTGGGTTTGAGCTCACAGACGCGGCTCAATCCTTCGTCGGCATCCTTAGAACGCTTTTCTGACTCATGTAGGGCCGCTAAAAACGCGCCGGCATTGGGGGGCTGGAGGCAGTCGTAGGCTGCTTTAAATCGAGCCATATCAGGTAGATATAAGGTCGATCCAAGGATACTCGCGTTGTTCCATGGGCGGCGACGCGCTGAGTCATACTCTTTTTGGATCTCTTTTGGAAATCTCTCGTCTTGATAGGTCTTGATAAGGATCGCTTTTTGCGCAATTTTTTGCTCTTTGGTCAAATCGCCTCGCGCATAGAGGGCTGTAAGATCATTCTTGAGCGCGACCAACCAGCCTCTGAAAATTGCCTGCTTTTTTAGGCTTTCTTGCAATTCATTCCAATCTTTTTCCTTATGGCGTTCCTTCAAATAAACCTCTGTCATACGAAGGCTGACCGCTTCGGCGAGGTTCTCATTAAATGCAGGCGATCCCTTGGACCAAAAACTTCGGTGGACAAGTTCGTGGAGGAGGAGCTGAACGGTGTCCGGCTCGGAACGGCTCAGCATACTGAAATAGAGCGGGTCAGAAAACCATCCAAGGCTTGAAAATGCGCCGACCGTGCCTTCGCTCACATCATAACCTTGGCCACGCAAATCCTTGGATTTGGCGTCACGTTTTTCGATATTAAAATAGCCAAGATATGGGACAGAACCAGCGAAAGGAAACCACCAGGTAATAAGCTCGAGTTTGTCGACCTTCGCCGCCTGGACGGAATAGCTTACAGCGCGCTGAGAATCAGGAATAACAAACTGATAAGCGTCACCAACATTCAAACCCTGGCCTTGCGCAAAAACCAAAGTCTGTCGCGCGAGTTCAAGTTTGGTTCTTTTGTCGGCAGGGAGTTCGGGATCGTTTAACATCTCCCCTAAGAACACGCGACTGTTGAAGGAATTATTGAAACGAAAGGCCTGCTCGAGCGTATAACAAGCTGTACACAAGGGGAGCAGGATAAAAACCGTAAAAAGATTCCGAAGCAAACGCATAAAGAGCTTCCTCCCGTTGCCTCATTGTGAACGAGGCGAAGCGGAAAAGGAAGCCCTCATGTAAAGGCGTTAAACCTTTGATATTCCGATTCTTAGCTTCTCTTCCCCAACTTCGAACTCCGCTGCGAATGTACTCGATATTGCAGCAACATTGTCGAGCGACTCCCCAAGCGTTTCGCCCGCGATATAATCCTTGAACGTTGTCACAACTTTTTGTAAATCGGCGCCGCCTTCGATCTGGATCGTGATTTTATCACTGACTTGAAGGCCGCTGTCCTTACGGAAGTTTTGGATGCGGTTCACAAACTCACGGGCCAGACCTTCCATAATGAGGCTTTCCGTCAGATGCGTGTCGAGCAGTACGGTAGCACCCTGCGCGGTCGCGATGAGTTTATCGTCCTTCGGGCCACGCTCTACAAGGAAATCCTCGAGGTCAAAGCTATGTCCCATGATCTCAACTTTCACACCCGATTCGAGTTGATTGATCAGCTGCGCAACTTTTTGGGGCGCTGTGTTCAACGCATCCAATACGGTTTTGAAGGCATTGAGGTCTTTACCAAGACGTTTGCCAAGGAGTTTCAAGTTTGGTTTTACTGAAAGATTTACATGGCTCGCTTCATCCGTCGAGAAGCTCACCTCTTTCAAGTTCAACTCACTTTTAAGCAAATCCTGTGCTTTTTCCAGGTGTTCGAGATCGGTCTGGCTGCGAACGATGACCTGCATTCCCGCCAGGACCTGACGGGTCTTGATCTGATGTTTTGAGCGCAGCGATCGCCCCAGTTCAGTGACGTTGCGCACTAGGTCCATGCGCCTTTCGAGGCCAGCATCGATAAGTTTTTCGACGGGCATCGGCATATCACTTAAATGCACCGACTCAGGCACCTTGTTGGTCGCCGTCGCCATACCTTCGGTGAGACCCTGATAGATCCTCTCGGCTGTAAAGGGCGCTAAAGGAGCGAAGAGCTTGGAGAATTCGACAAGAACATAGTACAGCGTCTGATACGCAGAGGTCGTGTCCTCACTCATCGTTTTTTCGCCAGCCCAAAAACGGCGACGACTCAAACGAATGTACCAGTTCGTCAGATCTTCGATAAAGCCAATGACGCGTGGCACGACATTGTAAAGATGGTAGCCTTCCATCTCCACATGCACGTCCTTCATCAAAGTATGAAGACGCGAGATGATCCAGCGGTCCAGCTCGCCTTTGACAGCAGGCGCCTGGCCTAAAACCAAGGCCTCAGCAGGCTTCCAGCCATCCGCTTCTGCATAAGTAGAGAGAAAGCTGTATGCGTTCCAGAGAGGAAGGATTACGGCCCGCGTGGTGTCTTTAACGCCATCGTTACTAAACTTGAGATCTTCGCCTCGAAGTACCGCAGAATTAAGCATGTAGAGCCGCACTGAATCGGCGCCATATTCCGAGATCAACTCGATGGGAGGCGTGTAGTTCTTCCAGCGCTTCGACATTTTCTTGCCATCAGTCGCCAGTATGAGTCCATTGACGACAACGTTTTTGAAAGCCGCTTTTTGAAACAACGCCGAACTTAAGACGGCGAGTGTATAAAACCAGCCGCGTGTTTGGTCCTGACCTTCAGCAATGAAGTCAGCCGGAAAAATTTCTTCAAAACGCTTTTTGTTTTCAAAGGGATAGTGAAGCTGCGCGTATGGCATCGAACCCGATTCAAACCAGCAATCGAAGACCTCGGTCACGCGTTTCATCGTGCCCTTACAGGTTGGACATGCAAAACGTAAATGATCGATTTTATGGATATGCAAATCGGTGATTTTCGTTCCAGTGAGATCTTCCAGTTCTTTCGAAGATCCCAGACAAACCCGGTGATTTTCGTCTTTTTCACAGATATAAATCGGCAGCGGAGTGCCCCAAAAGCGGTTGCGACTGATCGCCCAATCGCGCGCACTGCGGAGCCAGTTGCCCATTCGGCCCTGCTTCAAATGACCCGGAACCCAATTGATCGTCTCGTTATTTTCAACGAGGTTATCCTTGAATTTTTCGACTGCGACAAACCACGAGGGTATGGTTCGGTAGATCAAGGGGCCGCCGGTACGATCACACATGGGATAACTGTGAACGAGCGTTTCATGGCGAAGCAGTTGATGATTATCCTTCAAGGCTTTGATGATATCTTTGTCCGCATCTTTGACAAAAACGCCAGCAAACTCTGGAATGATAGCCTTATAGCGCGCTTCTTCATCCAAAGGATCGACGAAATCAATGCCATTTGCGTTGCAGACGCGGAAGTCGTCTTCCCCGTATGCGGGGGCCATATGAACAATACCCGTACCATCTGTTGTCGTGACAAATTCATCAACCAGGATTTTGAAAGCATTTTTATGATGCTGGAAGTAGCGGAACAAAGGCGCATAGTGACGACCCGCGAGCTTCGCTGCCGGCAATTCTTCTAAGAGCTGGTAGCCCTCGGGCTCACCTTTTTTGCGTTTGAAAACAGCCTCTAGACGGGCTTTGGCGAGATAATAAATTTCGCCGGTTTCGGTCGCTTTAACCTTCACGTATTCGATGTCAGGGCCGATGGCGAGAGCAAGGTTAGAGATGAGGGTCCAGGGTGTCGTTGTCCAAGCTAGGACATAAGCATCCTCATCCATCAATTTGAATTTGACGGTGATCGCCGGATCCTGAACGTCCTGATAGTTTTGATTGGCTTCGAAGTTGGACAGAATCGCAGTGATACGCGGCGAATACGGAACAACTTTGTGGCTTTGGTATACGAGGTCTTTGTCATAGAGCGTTTTAAAAACGTTCCAGACAGATTCCATGAAATTCAAATCCATGGTGCGATATTGATTATCCCAATCGACCCAGCGGCCGAGGCGGGTGATCGTTTTTTGCCATTCTTCCGCATAATACAGAACAGATTCACGACACAACTCGTTAAACTTATCGATGCCGAGATCGAGGATGTCCTGGCGACCTTTAAGATTAAGGTTTTTCTCGACTTCATATTCGACGGGAACACCATGCGTGTCCCAACCAAAACGTCGCTCGACGTAGTAACCTCGCATATTCCAATAACGCGGCACCGTATCTTTAATCGTGTTAGCCAGGAGGTGTCCATAATGAGGAAGGCCGTTGGCGAAGGGAGGACCATCATAAAACGCAAATTCCTTTTGGCCTTTTCTCAGGTCATTGGATTTGTAGAAGGTCTTCTGCTCGGACCAGTACGCAAGTACGTCCTCTTCCATCTTCGGGAGGTTAACATTGGAACCTGTAGCCTTCATTATGTCCTCGTGACTTTAAAGGGGGCAGTGAGCGGATCGACGCTCACTGAATTTGAATCAATCTGGGTCTGAGATTGCGGAAGTAAAGCTGTGCTTAAAGCCTTAAACTTGGAGCCTATCTTTTACACCCGAACGAGGTCTTAGACAACTGGAACAAGCTGCTGTAACACTTAAGAAACTTGGGCATTGACCAAGTATTTGACAGCTTATCGGTGCCCATTCCTGCCTGGAAACTCTTTAAATTCAGGGTTTTCCTCATCCTTTTGGCGACTTGCGTTTAACCCAAATAAAATTGTTATTGGCATATGTATTGCAGGCATAGTGCTGACTTGACCTTTTTGGTCAGACATGGTTATACCCCGCTGTACTGTCAAACTGTTGCTGTGGAGCTGACGCAATATGCGGTTAACCCCCGCTTTAAAATTCTTTGCAAAAGCAAGCTGCGCCTGGGCCTTGTGCTCATCGCCGAGCTACGCTGAGGAATTTTCTGCAACCCTTGAGCAAGGCCCTTGGGTCTCGGCCAAGGATTACCTTACGCTATCCAAACCTCAGGAACCCGAAATCAAAATACCCGCTCTGGAAATGATGAAAGATGCCTTTGTAAAAGGCCTCAAAAATCCTGATCAGCAGAAGGAAGTTCTGAGGCTCCAGGGTCTGCAGGGCACTAAAGCTTCGACCTTTGGCGAAGGCTACCTCGTCAAGCAGAGCGAAACCCTGCGTGCGGACCAGAATTCAACTCATGGGACACGCTGGACATTGTTTCGAAATATGAAGACGTATGCGGGCAAGGAAATCCGTTTCGATTTTGTTCCCGAATCCGTGAAAAACGGCTTTCGGTTTGATCCCACTGCTCCAAAAGAGACGCCAAAAGTCTCGACGATCACAGGAACCCCCGTTAAATACGGCCTTATCCTGAAAAACATCGATCCCGCTGACCAGGAGATGCGCCTTGCATCGGTCGGTGGCGAAGATGATCTTGCCTATTTTCAAACCGCACCTAAAGCGAAGCTCCAATATGATATCGGGCCTATCGCTCTCAGCCCGGTTCCCCAGACCTACAATTTCAACCAAGCACCCGATGCTCCTTCAAACAGCAGTTTTGATTGGAAAAGCATTATCCCCGATCATCGTTTTAAGGCTAGGTTCTCGCCGCGCGGAGCGCCTACAGCCGCAAAGCCGCTTCCGGATCAGACGATGACCTTGGAGCAGGTCCAGGGTTATTACAGTACGGAAGTTCAATTCGTAAATGGTTTGCATAAGCAGAGTCTCTTGCACCGCTTTCGCCTCCCCATTCACGAGCGTTTTAATGTCTCTGAAGAGCTAAGTGAAAGCTTCAAACCGGTAAAGCTTGTGGTTTCCGATCTGTACAGCAGCGGCCCAGTCGGGACGACAATTGAGCATTATTTTATGGAGAAGCGTTACCGGGCGGGGATTTATTATAAACAAGGTGCTACGACTTACGAGATTTATGCCAACGCACCTGACAATGCCTTGAATGATAAGTTCAAAAAAACCCAGCGTTGGGAATTGAACATTCTTACTCCGATCTAATCGGTTCCTCCGCAATTTTCGTTTTCGAATTGGACGGTTCTGCTTCTTCTGCCTATAATGATGAAGAAGCACGAGAAGAGGACTGTTGCATGGCTCACACTCAAGAAACCGATGACGATCCCATATTGCAGAATCGCCCCAAACGATTTCTTTCGCACACGCTCGTCGAGCTTCGCCAATTCAAGCGCTTGCCGTTTCTTTGCCACAGCGCCGTGGTTCTCGACATCAGCTCCGGCGGATTTAAGCTCGAATTCACAGGCGAAACGATATCGACTCCGGGCCGTCGCTATTGGCTGCATATTCCTTTGATACCGCTCGGAATCAGCTCACCGACTAGTTTTTCCTGTTTATGCGAGTGTCGATGGTTTGATGATAAACGCTATCGTATGGGTGGTAGTTTTGTCGATCTAAAGCCCGATGATGAAAAACTGATCGAAAAGGTTATGGCGAGCATCAAAACCCGCGGCCAGCTTTAAGCTTAAGTTCACAATTGTATCCTCTATTGAAACGCTCGTTTTGATCCTCTATGGGTTGAAAAGAGTGTTTGCATGCATTCCCCACCAAAAACCAGGACTTTGTTCTCAGACGCCCTTCCTTAGACCGCAAGGCCAGGAAAATAGACCTTGTACTATCCCGAAAAAATAACCAAATTGGGAGTCTAAAAGGACCCAAGGACTATCGGGAGATATGTATGTTGAACGTGTCCAAGTATCGAGCTCTCCTTCCCGAAGGCAACAGCAAGCCTGTCTTCATCGATGGTGTACGGACACCATTTGTCAAATCATTCGGCGCTTTCGAAAAAGCGGACGCCTTGGAACTCTATAGCCGGGCGGTCGATGCTCTCCTGCGCAAGCTTGAGATCGATCCGATGGAAATAGACGAGATCAGCGCTGGTGTCGTTGTCCCGCAAACAAAGAACGGTAACGTCGCGCGCGATTCGGTGATCAACCTTGGGCTGCCAGCCCATATTCACGGCTATACTGTGAATCGCCAATGCACTTCAAGTTTGCACACTATCGCCGACGTCGCAAAAGAAGTGAAATCAGGTCATCCCCTGATGGGCCTCGCGGGTGGCGTTGAAGTCTTGAGCGATGTTCCTATCACTTACTCCAAAGAAGCGCGGCAGTTTCTCCTTGCGCTCAACAAAGCAAAATCGCCAGCCGAGAAACTCGCAATGCTTTCGCAGTTTGATGCGAAAGCCTGGTTACCTCAGCCGCCAGCCATAGCCGAACCCTTGACTGGGCTTAGCATGGGCGACTCGGCTGAGATCATGGCGAAGATCAATGGCATCACCCGCGAAGCCCAGGATCTCTTTGCGTTGGCCTCACACCAGAAGGCTGCAGCCGCTCAAAAATCCGGAAAATTTGACGAGGAGATCATTAGCATCTGGGCTCCCGAGCGTTTTGAAGCGGTCGAGAAAGACAACTTGATTCGCGGTGACACAACGCTCGAAAAACTTGCAAGTCTTCGTCCAGCCTTTGATAAGGCTTACGGTACGATTACGGCAGGCAACTCCTCGGCTTTAACTGATGGCGCGTCGGTTACTCTGATTACTGACGAAACGCGCGCGCGTGCGCTGGGCCTAAAACCCAAGAGCCGCATCATCGACAGCTTCTTTGTTGGTGTTAACCCCACCGAACAACTCCTCATCGGACCTGCGGTTGTGATTCCCTATCTTCTCAAACGCAACGGGCTCACCCTTGAAAATATTGATCTATTTGAAATTCACGAGGCGTTTGCAGCTCAGGTCCTGAGCTGCCTTAAGTCCATGGAATCAAAAGATTTTTGCCAACGCTATTTTGGCGATTCCAAAGCCTTTGGATCCATCCCGGAAGAAAAGCTGAACGTCAACGGTGGCGCTCTCGCTATCGGCCACCCTTTTGGCGCCACAGGAGCTCGTCTTGTGACGACCCTTTCCAACGAGCTGATTCGCAGCAATAAGAATCTGGGGCTGATCGCCATATGTGCGGCGGGTGGAATGGCTGGCGCTATGCTTATCGAACGCATGGCTTAAAAGGAGAAGATCGTGACTCAGTATTTTAAAGCCGAACGAACGACGGATAATATACAGATTCTCCGCATGGGCGCGCCTGATAAGCCCGTCACTGTTTTGGGAGAACCCCTCCTCCGCGAGTTGAACGATATCCTCGATGATCTTGCCGAACGCAAGGAGATCAAAGGGCTCATCCTTATCAGCGCGAAAAAAGACTTTGCACTCGGTGCAGATATCAATGAGTTTGCGCACTTCAAATCGATCGACGAGGCGCGCAACGCCTCTCTGCAAATGCACGGAATTCTGAACAAACTCGATAACTTGCCGTTTACCACGGTCGCTGCTATCGATGGTCAAGCTCTCGGTGGGGGCCTTGAACTCGCTCTCGCCTGCGACGTCCGTGTGATTTCGGAAACAGCGACACTCGCTCTTCCTGAAATTCAATTAGGCCTGATTCCAGGGGGCGGCGGAACACAGCGTTTGCCTCGTCTTATCGGCTTGACCAACGGACTCGATATGATCCTCACGGGCAAACGAGTCACAGGCAAAAAAGCGGTTAAACTTGGCCTCGCTACCGCCGCTGTCCATCCCCAAATTTTGGAACAAGTCGCTCTCGATATCGTTCGCAAGGGCAAAAAACCAGCAAAAAAAGCTGCCTTTAGCACCAAAACGATCGGTAACGACATCCTCCATTTCGCAACCGAAGCGAACCCGTTCGGCCGCGCGATCGTGCAGAAAAAGGCGCGGGAGGAAATCGACAAAAACACCAGGGGATTTTATCCAGCTGCTTATAAAGCACTCGAGGCTGTTTTTGCAGCATTTGATCGCAAAATCGACAAGGGACTCGAACTGGAAGCCAAGCTTTTTGGTGAACTCGCGTTTACCCGCGAAAGCCGCAGTTTGATCCACCTTTTCCATGCAACGACCGCTGCGAAACGCAATCCTTATGCCGATGCCGGGAAAAAAGAGTTTGGTGACGCCGGTCCCGAACTGATTGGGGTTGTGGGCTCTGGCTTCATGGGCGCAGGCATCGCGACCGTACTTGCTGACAAAGACGTTCGGGTTATGCTCTCCGATCCCAACAAGGATTCGACCAAACGGGCCATGGCAGGCGCTTACAAATACTTCATGAAAAAGGTCAAGCGAGGTCGTCTCAAGCCTTTTGATCTATCGATTAAGATGGCCCACCTATCGCCCGGGTCCGCTCTCCAAGGCTTCAAATCAGCTGATTTGGTCATTGAAGCCGTGTTTGAAGATCTCGGATTGAAACAAGAGATCCTGGCTCAAGCGGAAAGCAAAGCGCATCCGAAACAAGTTTTTGCATCGAATACGTCCGCCCTTCCGATTTCACGCATTGCTGCCAAAGCGAAACATCCGGAACGGGTCTTAGGAATGCATTTCTTCTCGCCCGTCGAAAAGATGCCGCTTCTTGAGATCGTGGTTACCGATAAAACAGCCGATTGGGCTGCTGATCGCGCCTTCCGCGTCGGCCTCAAAATGGGCAAACAAATCATCGTCGTCAAAGACAGCCCTGGCTTTTATACAACACGCGCCTTGGCATTTTTCCTTGCTGAAGCCTCCCTGCTCCTCGAGGAAGGCTCAAACATCGAAGAAATCGACAGTGCGTTGACTGACTTTGGATTTCCCGTAGGTCCCATCACTTTGATGGACGAAGTTGGAATCGATGTCGGCATTCACGTTCTTGACGAGATGAACCAATCGTTCCCCGATCGCGTAAAGCTGCCGAATGGCCTGGATGCAATTCAAAAGTCGGGACGTCTTGGCCGCAAAAACGGCAAAGGCTTCTTTACTTATGAAGAAGGCAAAAAAGTCGGTCCAGATGAGTCTATCTATGAGCTTATGGGCGACGATAAACGAACCTATAAATTCGTGCCGCCTGAGGACATCGGCGATCGTTGTGTCTATATTTTCATCAACGAAACGATTCGTTGCCTCGAAGAAGGCGTACTTAACCATGCCTACGATGGGGATATCGGGGCGGTGTTTGGTTTAGGATTCCCGCCATTCCTTGGTGGACCTCTAAAGTATGTTGATCATCTGGGAGCTAAGAACGTCTTGAACAAACTGAAAAGTTTGGAAGAGAAATTCGGCGCTCGTTTTGCCCCTGCAAAACTCCTCCAGGATCTGGCAGCGAAAGACGGGAAGTTCTTCCCAGAAGAGAATTGATCTCCGGTCAGTGATCATAGAAAGAAGAGGCCTTAAACGGCCTCTTTTTTTATGGCCGTTGTGTTGGGACTTTCGGAAAGGATAAACCGCCGAGCCAGGACAAACGAGAGGCCCCCGATGCAGCTACCGAGGACAAATCCACCTAAAACGTCACTCGGATAATGCATCCCTAGATAGACCCTCGAAATGCCGACGCAGAAAGCACAGGCGAGCGCGAACCAACCGATGGGCCCGCCTTTCCACATGAACCAGAAGGCTGCAAATGCAGCTCCATTTGAAGCGTGATTTGAGGGAAAGCTCAAGCTGCCGGCACATCCATCAACGACGTGGATCCAATTCAGAGCAATGCAGGGACGAATGCGAGCGGCAAAGGGCTTGATAATCTGAGCCGCGACCGCATCGCTTATTCCCACTGTAGCACCTAGCCAAAAAAGCGCCCTTATATTGGCCCACTGCCTACGGTAGGCACTTTGCAGGAAGAGACACGCAAGCAAAAGTAGCCAGGGGACCTGGGATGAAAGGAGCTTAAAGATCAAATCGTTCCCTGGATGAGACCA
>JACMOC010000038.1 GCA_014378195.1 Oligoflexus sp.
AAGCCTATTGCTTCAACAGCATTGGTCTTCATAAGAAAACTCTACGCTATAGAAACTGAGATAAATGAATTTTCTCCAGAATTAAAGCTAAGGGAAAGACAGGAGAAGAGCGTCCCTATATTGGAAAAATTCCATGACTGGCTCGTTCTGCATAAAGATCAAGTATTACCAAAGTCACCGACAGGTAAGGCAATAAATTATACGCTGTCCATTTGTGAGAAACTCGTAGAATTTTCTCGGAACGGTGCTGTCCCAATGGGTAGAGTAGGGATGTGGCGCGAGTTTCTAGCCGTCTAGATCTCGTTTCCACATCCCGCTCATCAAACCGGACGTGCGCAATTAACGCATCCGGCTTTCATCTTAAACTTACGTTTTCGCGCTCGCCATTTCAGCCATAGTTCTTGGAAAATGATAAAGGCCGTAAGCGCCTAGCTAAGCACGCATTCCTAGCCATCTGACCGTCCTTTATCCTTGCGCACTGTGTTTAATCACTGCCTAAGGAGTATGCGTTAAGATGAAGAAAACTCAAATCCTCTCTGAAGCCCGTCGCCGTTTTAGTGAGGAAGCAAAAGCCTCAATGCTGTTAGAGATGGCTGAAGCCGGCACGTCAATCGCTGACTTTGCTCGGCAATATGAGATCAGCCCGAGCCTGCTCTACAAGTGGCGCCGGGAGTCAACGACCTCCTCTGCATTTATGCGAATCGTTCCCAGCAATTTCGCTTCTGCCTCGTCAGCAGCCCCACGCTCGATACCTTCGGCTCGAATTTGCACGCCGTTTGGTGTCGTAATCGAATTTGGTTCACCAATTTCAATGGACGACATTGCCTACCTTGCATCCAAAGTCGGAGGTCGCGGATGAGGGCGACATCTTCATTTTCGGATATTTTTTTGTATCGACCGCATGTTGATATGAGAAAATCTATCAACGGCTTGAGTCAAATCGTAGCTGAGGAGCTTAAACGAAATCCTTGTGATGGTGGTCTATTTGTTTTCATCAGTCGCTACCGCGCTACACTCAAAGCACTTTATTGGGACAACAGTGGTTTCGCCCTTTGGCATAAACGTCTGGAAAAGGCGAAATTTCACTGGCTCAAGGCTACATCGGAAGAAAGCCTGGCGATCAACTGCGAACAATTGGACTTGCTACTGTCAGGACTCGATATCGAGAAGGTTAAACCTCATCAAAAACTGAGCCTCCATGCATTTTCTTGAAGACCTGAACTCTTTGCTCGTGTATCAATTTTTCCATGATGAAAACAATGGAACAACTTGCAGCCGAGATTGAAGAGCTAAAGGCTAAAGCCCGCTCCGATGCTCACCTAATTGAACTTCAAAAGCGCGAAATCGATCATCTCGCTGACCTAGTGGTCTTTTTTAGGGCCACCCGTTACGCTGCTACTTCTGAAGCAGGACATTCAGGGCAGAAAGAGCTTTTCAATGAAGCTGAACACACTGCCGAGACCGATGGAGACGAAGTTGAATTTGAGGTTTTAGGGCAGGATTTGCAAGATAAGAAGCCCAGGAAGCGCCCTAAACGGAAGCCGATACCTGAGATATTTAAGAGAATTGACCATATCATCGATTTACCGGAAGATCAGAAGTTTTGTGTTCATCTCGGTACTCCTCTGCGAAGAGTTGGCGAGGAGGTATCAGAGAAAATAGATATCGTTCCTGCCTCCATCCAAGTTATCCGAACAATTCGTCCGAAATATGCGTGCTCGTGCGGATTTGACAACTGTAAGTTTCATATCGCACCCGTACCTCCCCAAGCTATTCCAAAGGGCAATGCTTCTGCTGGATTCTTAGCGTATATCGTAACGGCTAAGTATTCTGACCACTGCCCCCTAAACCGTCAGGAGGGGATCCTGCAGCGAGCTGGCATTGATCTCCCGCGTTCAACGCTTGCCTCCTGGATGATGAAGTGTGGCGAACTCGTGATGCCCCTCATAAATCTTATGAGAGATAAAATACTCGAAGGCCCTCTCGTCTACTGTGACGAGACGCACGTCCAAGTGCTCAAAGGCACGCAAAAAAAGCTACATCGAAGAGCTTCATGTGGGTTCAAGCTAAATGGGGAGGAATCGGTGAACGATATGTGCTCTATAACTTCGATCCCACCCGAAAGGCGTCGGTAGCCGCAAGGCTATTCGAAGGTTACCAGGGCTATGTCCAAACCGATGGCTATGAAGGCTACTCGCATTTGAATAATGTCCCCGGCATTACTCTGGTCGGAGACTGGGTAGACGTTTGTCGTAAATTTAAGGATGTGATCAAGGCAGGCGGCAAATCCGAGAAAGCTGTTTTAGCCCAAAAAGGGTTGGAGTACATTGCAGCATTTTACAAGATCGAATCGGAAATAGAGGGCCTTGAAAATTCTGAAAAACTCAAAATCCGACGGGAAAAAACAAGGCCGATCGTGCTTGAAATGAAGACGTGGGCCGACGAGAACATAGGGGAAACTCAGCATAAATCATTGATTTTCAAAGCTCTCAATTACTTCATAAATCAATGGCCGAAGCTCTGTTATTTCATTGATGACCCTATTGTTGGACCGGACACGAATGCCGTTGAGAAGGCTATAAGACCTTTCGCCCTTGGCCGTCGGAATTGGATGTTCAGCGACACAGTGCGAGGAGCTAAGGCAAGCGCGAATCTATTCAGTTTGGTTATCACCGCGAAATCGAACGGCGTCGATCCCTATGAATATCTGAAGTTGGTATTTTCGGAAATGCCGAAGGCTAAGACGATTGAGGACATCGAAAGACTTTTACCTGAAAACTATGGCAAGATCACATCATGAAACTGTCAAAACAGAATTAGGGCGGTTCCCGGGTCGCTTACATTGTATTCAAGGCTCCGTCACTGAGCTAAGACATGGCTCACTTAGTAGCCCTATCCAAAGCTTTCTTCTAGTAAACAATCGCTTCCTCTAAAATCCACTAGTAAACGATCGCTTACTAGTGGATAATCTTAGTAAAGTTTCCTTTACTAAGGTTAAATAATGAGAATCACGGGAAAATATGCAATATCGACCACGCTGGGCGAGCCAGTTAAGGCCTACGTCCCCAATATTTTGCCGCCTCACGATCTTCAAATCGATGCCGCTCGGGCTACTAAGCTTTCGGACGCTCTCCAGGCTTTGCAGAAGCTTACTATCGCCACCAGCTTAGTTGCCAGCCAAGAGTGGCTTATATACGGCTTCGTGAGAAAGGAGGCCGTCGTCACCTCTCAGATCGAGGGCACGCAGGCAACGCTCATCGACTTGCTTAATCACGAAGACGAAAAAGAACAAACCGCCGACCTCGAAGAAGTTTGCAATTATCTAGCTGCTATCAACTACGCTTGGGGGGAGATGACAAAAGCAAAAGGCTTGCCTCTTTCCCTGCGCCTCATCAAAGAGTCACACAAAAGACTCATGAAAGGTGTGCGAGGTCAGGATAAAACTCCGGGAGAGTTTCGAAACTCTCAGAACTGGATAGGAGGTGTCCGCCCTTCCGATGCTACCTTCGTACCGCCTCCCCCGCAGGAGATGCGCGCATGTTTGGAAGAACTCGAAAAATATTTTCACGAAGAAGATGACATTCATCCTCTTATACGAACTGCGATGATCCACGTTCAATTTGAAACCATTCACCCTTTCTTGGACGGTAACGGGAGGATCGGTAGACTCCTGATAGTTCTCCTGCTGCAGAAATATGATTTGTTAAAGTCGCCATTGTTATATTTAAGCCTCTATTTTAAAAAACATAGGGGCGAATATTACACTTTGTTAAATCGCGTACGAACACATGGTGAATGGGAAGCATGGATAGACTTTTTCCTCGACGCAATTAAAACGGTTGCAGAAGATGTTATCGAAACATCTACGCGCCTTTATCAAGTTACTCTTCGTCATAGAGAATTGATCTTAAAGCATCCGAAGACGACTGTTGCAGCATTGAGATTGTTTGAAGCCTTGCCCAATAAGCCAATAATTGATTTGGCCGATGCAGTAAAGAGACTCGAGCTGACGAAGCCAACTGTGTCCAAAGCTATAAAAATTCTGATAGATCTCGGCATACTCATCGAAACAAGCGGAAAAATGCGCGATCGCTCTTATCGGTATCACGATTATTTAGAGATTCTTGCGGAAGGAACTGAACTCTGAAAAATTTTTTGATACCGAGACCTTAGCTACTGGCGAAGTGACGTTATACATTTAAATGAGGATACGACCGAATGCAGCCGTGTCCTTTCCGCAACAGATCGTGACCTGAACACATAATCTTGAGATTCTCCTTGAAGAAAACAAAGGAGAAGTCATGAAAGAGCCGTCCATTGCATC
>JACMOC010000039.1 GCA_014378195.1 Oligoflexus sp.
CGACATCTGTGATGCCTCTGGAGTGCAAGCAGTGTTTGATCTGCACCAACCCGACGCGATCATGCACCTGGCGGCTGAATCCCATGTAGACCGCTCGATAGAAGGCCCACGCGCATTTATCGATACCAATATCATCGGAACTTACACATTACTCGATGCGTCGCGTCGGTATTGGAACAATCTAAAAGGCGAGAAACAAGCCAAGTTTCGCTTTCAACACATCTCGACCGACGAAGTTTACGGCACACTCGGTGACACAGGGCTGTTTACAGAAGAAACACCCTATCAACCCAACTCGCCCTATTCGGCTTCCAAGGCCTCATCGGATCATTTGGTTCGGGCCTGGCATCACACTTATCACATTCCCGTTGTGACAACGAACTGTTCAAATAACTACGGCCCCTATCATTTTCCTGAGAAATTGATTCCTCTCATGATCATCAATTCGATTCAGGGGAAACCGCTCCCTGTGTACGGCAAAGGCAATAATATCCGAGATTGGCTCTACGTCGGCGATCATGCGGCTGCTCTTAGGCTTGTCTTGGAAAAAGGCCGTATCGGCGAAACCTACAACGTGGGGGGACTTTGCGAAGTTCCTAATATCGACGTTGTTAAGAAAATCACATCACTCGTCGACGAACTGCTCCCCAATTCCAAGTTTAAGCCACACGCTAACCTCATCAATTACGTGACCGATCGTGCCGGTCACGACTTCCGTTATGCAATTGACTGTTCCAAAATCACCAACGAACTCGGCTGGAAACCAAAAGAAAACTTTGAGTCAGGCCTGAGAAAAACAGTGTCTTGGTTTCTCGAAAACGAAGGCTGGTGGCGCCGTATCCTCGATGGCTCTTACCAAAACGATAAAAACACAAAAGGCGGTAGCGTATGAAGGGTATTATCCTTGCAGGTGGTTCAGGCACACGTCTCTACCCTCTCACGATCGCTGTTAGTAAGCAGCTGATGCCGATTTACGACAAGCCGATGATCTATTATCCACTCACGACTCTCATGCTGGCGGGTATCAAAGACGTCCTTATAATTACGACCCCTCATGAACAAGCTGCCTTCAAGCATTTGCTCAAAGACGGCAGCCAATGGGGAATGAACATCGAATATGCTGTTCAGCCTCGTCCCGATGGACTCGCGCAAGCCTTTATCATCGGCGAGAAATTTATCGGTAAAGATCCGGTCTCACTCGTACTCGGCGACAACATTTTTTACGGAGCTGGCCTTTCCCAGATGCTCCAACGCGCGGCAAAGCAAAAAGAAGGCGCAACCGTCTTCGCTTATCACGTGAAGAACCCCGAGAGTTATGGCGTTGTGCAGTTTGATGATAAAGCTAAGGCCATATCGATCGAAGAGAAACCGAAACAGCCGAAGTCGAACTACGCAGTGACGGGACTTTATTTCTATGACAATAGTGTCGTTGACGTTGCCAAGGGTATCAAGCCGTCGCCACGTGGTGAACTCGAAATCACAGATGTGAACGTTCACTACATGAAGGCCGGAAAACTCCAGGTCGAAACATTCAACCGCGGCTTTGCATGGCTGGATACCGGCACTCACGAGTCAATGTTGGATGCCACAAACTTCATCGCTGCGATCCAAAAACGCCAAAACTTCCTCATTGGTTCTGTCGAGGAAGTCGCTTGGCGCATGGGTTATATCGATGATAAGCAACTGGCGACTCAAGCCGAGACTATGATTAAGACTGAGTATGGCCAGACCTTGATGCAATTGGTCCGCGAAGGTAAGTAGTTCCAGCCTGACCCATTAGGAGTTTGTGACGTGGCAAAAAATCCATCGCTAGATAATGCTCGAATTTTGATCACAGGTGTTCAAGGTCAAGTTGGTTTTGAGCTTGTGAAAAGTTTGAGCACGTTGGGCGCTGAGATCATACTTGCCGCGCGCAAGCCTCAGGCCTTAGAGGGTCTAGGTTATACAGCAGTTGCTCTCGACCTTACGAATGAACAGAATATTCGGGATGTCCTCAATTCCGTTAAGCCTAATATCATAATTAATCCAGCAGCTTATACTGCTGTCGATAAAGCCGAAGACGATAAAGCAAACGCATGCCTGGTCAATCAAAAGGCTGTGGAAGTCATGGCGTCTGTCATGAATGAACTCAAAGGCGCAATCGTCCATTTCTCGACTGACTATGTTTACAACGCCAATCACGATCATTCAAACGTTGAGACCGATGCGACCAGCCCTGTAAATGTGTACGCGGCTTCAAAGCTTGCCGGGGAAGAGGCCTTACGAGTCTCAGGTGTTCCACACATCATTTTGCGAACATCCTGGGTATACGGCATCAATGGTAATAACTTCGTGAAAACAATGTTGAAGCTCGGCCGAGATCGGGAAAGCCTCCGGATCGTTGATGATCAGGTGGGAAGCCCGACGTCTGCGACAACATTAGCGTTAGTTGTATCAAGCATCTTGCAGCAGGGCTTCAGTGATCCAGTTGAGTATATTAAAAGCAAACAGGGCGTATATAATATTTCAGACCGTGGTTTCACCACTTGGTTTGCGTTTGCTAAAGAAATCTTCGTTCAAGCTAAGCGTCTTGGAATTGAGCTAAAAATCAAGGACGTCGAAGGCATTAAAACAGCAGATTATAAAACCCCTGCAGCTCGCCCTCTCAATTCGCGTCTATCACTCGAAAAGATTCATAAAGAATTTCACGTCGTGCCTCCGACCTGGCAACAAAGCCTTGGGACTTTTTTGCATCAATCTCATATTAAGCTCCTCTAACCTGCGAGTGTGACGTTGAGGCATTCATTGATCTACAGGGTCTTCGCGAAAATCGAGACCATAATCTTCCAAAGACTCATGAAAATGGGGCTCGATTCGACCGTCAAGAAAGAAGATCTTCATCTTCTCTATTATACACCTGAGCAAAAGGCGGCTGAAGCGAAGCTCGATTTGGATTTCGCTGTTTTGCCTCCAATTATTAAAGTACTTGTCGTAATACCATTCCGCGATAAATGGGACATGACAGATACCTGCTTGCAAGGGCTTTTACGTCAGCAGCGAGCAGGCATGAGTATCTTGCTGGCTCTGGTTGACAACAATTCTGCTGAACCAGCCACCCAAGACGGCATCAATAACGCAAAACAAATTTTTGAATCTCAGGGCATAGAAGTTCGGCATTTGCGTTACGAAGTGCCCTTTAATTTCTCTTACCTAAACAACCAAGCTGTTATTGATTGCGCCGACTTTAATCCGGACGTCATTGGTTTGCTTAATAACGACATAGAATTCATGGATCCCAACAGCCTAATGCAATTAACGCAGTACAGCTGTCTCCCTGATGCGGGTGCGGTGGGTTGCACACTTCTCTATCCCAATGGATTGGTCCAACATCTCTTTATATTCGTCGGAAGCAAAATCGTCGGCAGTCACCCTTACAAGGGGCAACCCCTCGATCGTGAATCGAAATGGTACCAAAAGCCTCGAGCCGTTGGAGCTGTGACGGGTGCGGTGATGTTCATGAAGACATCGCATTTTGATAAAGTTGGTGGATTTGACGAGAAGCTTCCCACCAGCTATCAAGATGTTGATCTCTGCCTCAAGCTTCAGAAGATCGGCCTTGTTAATTTCGTGGTGCCGCAAGTTCTCATGATACATCACGAGACTCAGACGCGAAGCATAGAGCCAAGCTGGAACGAAGCGGAATATGTCGAGAAAAAATGGGGGGATTTTTTATTCAAAAACCCCTATGTATCCCCAGTTTGGTCGCGGAAAAGTGAGCATTTCGTTTTTACACCGGCCGCATTCTTTCGCTCGGTCCGTAAAAGGTTCTTTTAGATCAACTCGGCTTATATTCTGTAAGAAGTTCCTTCGGCACGTCTTTCAAGCGAACCCCTTTTTCATCCTTAGCCGACACTTTCATATCCTTAATCGGCCAATCGATTCCCAAATCAGGGTCGTCCCAACGAATGGCGATCTCGGTCTCAGGGTGATAGATATCTGTGCACTTGTAGGCAAAAATTGCCGTCTCGGACAAGACGCAAAACCCATGAGCAAACCCGGGCGGGACCCAAAACTGGTTCATCTTCTCTTCTGTCAGGATCACGCTTTGCCATTTGCCGAAGGTTGGCGAACCCTTTCTGATATCAATAGCAACGTCAAAAACCTCCCCCTTAACGACCGAAACCAACTTCCCCTGTGGGTACGTGTGTTGATAGTGAAGACCTCGCAGTACGCCATAAGTTGAGGCCGAGAGGTTATCTTGAACGAAACGCGCCTTGAGGCCGCATTCGATGTAACGCTGTTCTTGATACGTTTCGACGAAAAAACCGCGATGATCGCCGAATTTCTTGGGCTGAATAATAAGAGAATCGAGAAGTTTGGATTTAATGACTTCCATGAATGCCGCCCTCGGAAAGAATTCGCTGATTCAGATAATTTAGCGAATTTCCAAAAAATTGCAATGCTAGCGAAGTCTCCTCCTTGGGTCAGGTCATGGGCAACAAATCATCGGCAGCAATTATGCACTCATGTTCATAGTAAGAGAATTGAGGATGACGTATAGTCAAGGGTATAGACTATACCGAAATTCTACGGGCCAGGGGTGCTCCTTTTGATGGACTCAGTCAGAAAAAGCAAAGTGTTGGCTGTCGATCTTGATCGCACGCTTATCAAAGCCGATTTGCTCGAAGAATCAATTTTCATATATCTGAAAAAACGGCCGTGGGGATTTCTCAAGCTTATATTCTCGCTACTAAAAAGCCGAGTAGAGCTCAAACAATTCTTAGTGAACCACGTAGCTATTAATGTTGAACTCCTACCGTATAACCAAAAAGTAATCTCTAAAATCAAAGCTGCGCGAGATGATGGCTATACTATCGTTCTAGCTTCCGCGTCACCAGCTGCATTCGTAAACGCTGTTGCTACTCACCTCAATCTTTTTGATGCCGTGATTGCCACCGAAGATAAGAATCTAAAAGGCGTTCGGAAATTAGAAGCTTTAAAAGCGCGCTATCCCGATTGTGCGATCAGCTATATTGGTGATTCAACGAGTGATATTCCGATTTGGAAAGAACTCGGTATAGCCCATACAGTAAACGTTTCGAGAATAACGCGCAAACGAATCGAGTTTGCAGAAATTCCAATCGACGTTGTCGATGATTCCCAACGAATCTCGCTGAAACTTATTCGACGGTCTCTGCGTTATCACCAATGGGCGAAGAATCTCCTCATTTTTCTTCCTCTTTTTCTAGCCCATTCGTTTCAAGCCGACTTATGGAGGACGACGTTTCTCGCGTTTGTCTCGTTTTCGTTCACTGCCTCGTCGATCTATATTATCAACGACCTTTTTGATCTTGAAGCGGATCGTCGTCACCCCAAGAAACGGGAGCGACCGTTTGCTTCGGGTGCGTTAAGCATTTCTCAAGGCGTAATTCTCTATGGAATTACGGCTTCGATTGCAGTTTCTCTGGCTTTTCTGATCAATCCGGGTTTTTTGATCTGCTTGCTTGTCTACTTCTTGGCAAACCTCGCTTACACATTGAGGCTGAAGCAAATCCATAGTCTCGACATTATTATGCTGGCAGGAATGTATACGGTCCGGATAATGGCGGGAAGTGAAACGACTGGCATTGAAGTCTCGCAGTGGCTACTGGCATTTTCGACCTTTCTCTTTTTCGGTCTCGCAGCCTTAAAGCGCTTTGTCGAGGTGTCCGCACTTGCTCCAGCTCAAAAAGCTGCGGGTCGCGGATATGTTGCGGAAGATAAAGTTCCTCTCGCTGCACTTGGTGGCGCTGGATCTTTGATGGCTTGTATGGTTTTGGCTTTGTACTTTAATAGCCCTGCGGTTTATCAGCTCTATCGTCGCCCCGATATTCTGTGGCTGATACTACCAATCCATATGTATTGGGTAAGTTCGATATGGATATTAGCGAGCCGGGGTAAAATTGATGACGATCCCGTGCTCTACACAATCAAGAGCAGAACTACCTACGTACTCGCTGCTCTAGTGATGCTTATAGTATTCACCGCCATCTAATCAAATTCTTGATCAAGCTTTCTTCGTGTCTTCATGAAGACGAGTCGAGGGAATCTCGGACTCATCCACCCTACTCCCCCTCCAAAAGCTTCTATACTATATAGGTGCCGAAATCGCCCTTACCCCACTTCCTGTCAAATCTGAATAGATAATCGTTAATGACACATCGCAACTCCCTAAAATCTTTTTGAAAAAACTATAAATGCGAGTTGACGATTTAGAACCGAAGCCGTATAAACCTATCTCTCGGCGGGAAGCGAAGAAGAACAGCCGGACTTAAGTAAAGAAGATAATTCAAAAACTTCTTGAAAAAAAAGATCCACTGACTTACAACAGCCCTCCTGGAAACGGACTGACGAAGACGACGAGACGAACGCTAAGTAGAGAAGAAACTTTAAAAAACTTCTTGAAAAACAAAACTCTCTGAACTACAACAGCCCTCCTGGAAACAGAAAAACGCTCTTTGAAAACTGAATAGAATACGCAAAAAACCAAGTGCGAACGTCAATTCCGACGAGGCTTCGGCAACGAGGTTTTGAAGGAATAAAAAACGCTCTTACCTTTTAGCGGGTGAGAGCAAAAATAAAAATTAC
>JACMOC010000040.1 GCA_014378195.1 Oligoflexus sp.
AAAAAAGTAGCGGGGGCAGGATTTGAACCTGCGGCCTTCGGGTTATGAGCCCGACGAGATACCAAGCTTCTCCACCCCGCGGTACGTCTGAAACAGTGTTATATGCGGTGGGTAAGTGATTGTCAACCTTAGAACTTCAGAAATTCTTCAGGAATCACTAATCAACTCGCATTCAGCTTGATTTGCGGTTGTAAACAACTTCAGCTAGCCGGTTCAAACGTTCGATCAGACCATAAAACGCATCACTCTCACGAGCGCGAATCGGCGCAGGCGACTTACCAGAGAGGATTTCGTCAAGATATGCAAAGATAGGCCGCAGGTTTGGCTGCCTTTTTTCGTTTGGTTGAAGGGAGATAAGATGGTTAAGCTTTTCGGCTAGCTCCTTGAGCTGATCCGATTCACGCAGCGCCAGAGGCGTCACTGTGATCCCTTCCAAATACTCGTCCAGGAAACGGTGGATTGACACCAACGGTCCGTAGATCTGGTGGGTATACCGCACCGCAACGAGGATGGAGATGACCACAAAGAGGAAGATCAGCAGCGTACCAACCACGATGGGCGCCTGGAACTTCATCAAGATCTCAGCACTTTGATCATTCGTGAGCTTGAAGTATACGGCCAGGGTTTGATAGATATCCCAAATGTAATATCCAAAGATCCCAAACATCAATCCGGCAAACGCCAAATTAAGAATCAGGAACATCAGGCCAAGCTTGACTTGGCGATACGGTTCTACAAACCAGGACTTAAATCCACGACGTCGGCCAGTTGGTTTCATAGTTCTTTCCTCGGATACTTTGCCTCATTCTAACATGAATCATCCGAAGTAAAACTATTGTTTTAGACATTTAGCCCTCGCGTAGCCCCTGCCGAAGGATAGCCGCGGACGCGAGAACGGCCGTAGTAGCGCGGAGAATATTGGATTTGAGCCGAAGTTTACGAAAGCCTGAGTCCTCAAATTTTTTCACTTCGGACTCGTGCCAGCCACCTTCGCTCCCGACCACGGCAAGGATAGGCTGATCGGCCACTCCCAAGGCAAATGCCTCACCGTCCGGATCAAGGAGGTACCGCACCGGGAACTCAGAAGCACTGTCCAGGAACGCGTCAAAGCTCTCAGCTATGATCAATTCAGGGAACCACGCGGCTTTTGCTTGTTTACTTGCCGAAACTATCTGCCTCGACCAGCGCTCGATCAGCTTTTCGCTGATACGAGCGCGATCCATACCCAGAAAAGGAATCAGGATAAGACGGGCGACCCCAAGCTCGACCAGCCCGGGGAGGACTTCATCGATGCCCTGAGGCTTAAGTACGCCAAGTCCTAGGGTAAGCTGATTTTCATTTGGAGGTTTCGGGGAAAATTTCTCTGACAAAACGGAAAACGCACCCTTATGCTTGGACAGTTCCGTGAGGCTTGCCTGAGCGACCCAACCGAGACCGTCACTCAGTTCGATGCGGTCGCTCACCTGTAGCCTTAGGACTTTGAGGATGTGGTGCCATTCCTCGTCCATGATTTCCCAAGCGCTCCCTTCCGATCGTCGTCCGTGAAAACGAAAGTGATGCTTCATATTAGAGCTTCCTATAGACCTGAGCTGCCCAATCATCGCGTGACTCTTCGCTCTCAAGATTTAGTCCAGCGGTAATGGCAAAAGTTTCCATTTCGCGCATCTCTTCCGCAAGCAAGCCAGACAGTATAAGGAGCCCCGCAGGTTTTACTTGAGACGAAAGCTCGCCAATAATCTGTTTCAACACAAAAAAGATGATATTGGCGACCACCATATCAAAGGCCGGCTGACCTTCGGGAATACTGCCCTGGACGAGGTCCATTTCACAGTTGTTCTGAACGATGTTTTCTTTCGAAGCAATGATTGCATCCGAATCGATATCAGTCCCGATAACGTACTCGTAGCCCAGTTTTTTCGCAGCTATTGCGAGTATGCCTGTGCCTGTACCCACATCGAGGAAACGCGCGAGGCTAGTCGATTTATCATAAAATTTCTCGATCGCTTCAAGACACAGCACTGTAGTCGCATGCTGTCCCGTACCAAAAGCCATACCCGGCTCGATTACTATGGGAATACGATCAGCGGGACGTTCATCTTGAATCCAGGGTGGATAGAGATAAAAACGTTCCGATGTAATAGGCTTGAAGCTTTCCTTCCAGCCCTCCATCCAGCTCTCTGTTGTAAGAGAGGTAATGTCGCAGGTAATATGTTCGGAAAACTTTGCTTCGAGTTGGGCACGGAGACTTTGTAAATGATCGAGGTCGTATTTATAAAGGAAGAGTGGCTGCAGTCCGCCGCCAAGATCAGCAAACTGCTGATCAGCTGTCACATCATAGCTCGGATCTTCAAAAAGATTGTCAAGGGCCCCTTCGACGAACGATTCCTCACCCACACCGATCAGCCAGTTTTTGAGGTCTTCTTTAAACCCGAGTATTTCAGGGTTAGAAGAGCTTTTGAATTCGATGGAGAGCTGATGTGTTTCTGTGGGATGCATAACGACTCCTAAAAGAGGAGCCGCTCTTATAGCACACTAGCTGAGGATCTCAAGATTTTTGGCCGAAAAGCGCCAAACTCCCTAGCGGAGAATCATTCGACATCATGAGCATGAGTCGTCTCGCCAGATCAGTATCAAGATAACCCACATCTTCGGACAAATTTGTTTTTAATTTCAACCAGATCGGGTTGTTAGGAAACTCGTGCTCATTCGCGTCCCAGAGAGCCTTGGATTGCAGCTTATTGCCGCCACAATAGCTCACGAGTCCCCGCGCAAATCCATACCAGATGGTTTTCTGAGAACTTGGACCCAGCATTTTCCACTGATCGAGAACTTGATCTGCTTTGCTTTGATCTTTGGCATCGAGGAGCGCAACCACAAGGGCAAAGAGACTTTCCTCGTTGCGGGACATACTTGCTGCCGTCTGCAGATCTTTAGCAGCGACTAATTTTAATTCTGATTTTTTGAACGAAAGTAGCTGAGCAAGGCCTTTGAGGTGATAAAGTTCGGTGGAATGAAAACCGGCCTTTTCGATAGACCTCAGTATTTCGAGGGCTTCCAAGGATTTATTTGCCCCCATCCACATGCGTGCGTAAAGCAAAGCCATCGATTCATTCAAAGCTTCGATTCTTACTATTTCGCGTCGCCCGTAGACGGCTTCAGCAAAAGACAGTCCATGGATCTCAAGATCGAGAATCTGCGTTTGGCTCAGAATGATAGAAACGATGCGGGGATCACTGCCGAACCTTTGAATGGCCTCTGACTGACTCATGTAGTTATCGAGTTCGGTTTTGCTTTTTTTATTTAAAATTTGCAAAAGATCAACATCGAGAAAGGCATTCGGGTCTTGTTCGATGCGTTTAAGGGGTTTCAAAGCTAAAGACCGCCTTACGAGATTCCCATCTTTCGCTAAATATGCATTTAACACGGAATTTCTGTATATTTCACGTTCTAAATAAGGGTTGGGCTCTGCCTGCAACACTAAAGATGCAGACTCCAGAAAGGTTTGGGCTTTGGCAAATTCGCGATCCTTGATTGCGTATAATGCGCTCGAAAGCTGAAACCAGGCCTGTACATTCGGTTCCTGTCGACTCACATCGCCGCTCAATATTGCTAATCCGTCGGCCCATCGACTCTTAAAAGGCGCACGAGATTCATCTACATAACGCATCAGACAATCTGAACTTGAAGCCCAACGGGTACAGCTTTGTTTTGAATAATTCGCAAGGGCGCTGAATGGATTCATCCGGCGTGTTGCTTCGAGAGCGAGGAGATCTAAAGGCAGTGCATCCCAAGTTGTGCCGTGGCTGAAATCAAGTTTTTTGCGCTCAAGAGTTTGAAGAACGTATTTCGGGGTGTCCTGGAAAAGTTCACAGTTGATGAGGTGCACATATTCGACGTCTGAGAGAGCTGCTTTGACTTTTTTATTAAGGGCGTCTTTAACGTATTCTGAGCACGAACTCGAAAAATCCACAGTTCCCGCTGCGGCAGCCAATGATTTTTTTGCGGGTCGATGCAGTTTCAAAATTTTCGTTATTTTTGCGAGTGCGGGGGTAAAACGGAACCATTCCTCGTTTTTCGCAACGTCCGTCCATTCTTTGACCAATTCGATTGCGGGCTCACGGACTGCCGGAACAAGTCGAAGCGTCACAGAGAGGGACCCTATTAAGACTAAGATGCAGCTCAAAATAACAACGGTAGCTTTACGGGAACCGAAACGCGTACTTTTACGTGTGACACGAAACTGCAATGATTGGGGCTGAATATCAGCTTCCAGCGAATCTGGCTCGAGTTTAGGCATGTGCTTATTTTCGGTTAAACCGATTTCGAGATCTTTAATTTGATGTTTTCCATCGTTCGGTCTATCCACGCCTTGACTCCAGACTCGTTAGGGCCCCTTCAGTGTAACGTGAAAGTGACCGCGAATTGCCTCACCACCAAGCCTGACTCCGTCCGGGGACTCTTCAATCTGCTCGATCCAGGGACCGTAGCGATGAACAACAAAGAGATAAATCTCTCGTATAAGGACCCCTCGACCTGAGCTGCTGTGCCGGCCTTTGCCGGTAATGATCTTGAAAGTGCGTTTTTCGTTAAGAGAGGAACGGCGGGTGATCGCTTCTGCGACTTCCCTCTCAGCCTGTTCTAGCGTCAAGCCATGAAGATCGATCTCCTGGATGACGTTTGAACCTCGCTGCTTCGCCTTTTGCTTTTTAACGCTTTCTCTTTCTTGACGTGCGTTGGTGTCGGCATCTTTGGCGCGTGGCTTAAATAAGGCTAGGTGCGACTCCATGAGCTCGAGGGCATTTTCCTCTAGTTCAAAACGAACAGGGGTAGGAGGTACCAGGTTGTTTTGATTCGTTTTGTTTCGACCTTTTGATTTTCCCACAAGCCCCCTCCTTTCTTTCGTTGTGCCTTCGAATGAAAACTCATTCCTCGCTCCACATTCTTACACTATGCTGGTGCCGAAGAAGAGATCTGACTCAAGTTCAACGGAGCACTCATGGCCAGCCCAACCAAAGAAAAAGAACAAATCGACGCCGTAAAACCCTGGGTCGACCTTATGCAGGCTAAGGCCTTTTTGGCTGGAGATTTTTTACTTTGGCTTTGGTATTTTGCCGAATCGCCTTTAAATCCTGTAGAAATCAACTTAAGTCGCCAAGGCAAGACCCTGGTTAAACTTTGGGTCGAAGATCGCTTGGTCCTCGAGTCCCATGATAACAAAGCGCAGGTCCATACCTTTAAAGGGGGCGAGCCCTCGCGTAGCCTCGAAGCAGAATTCTCCCTGAAATCCGGCAAGGTCGTAAAGGAACTCAGACTGGGTCTACATATTGACCCTTACGGGGATTTTATTTCACTACTCTCGGCCAAAGATCTCTCACCCAAGTCGATCTATCTTCCGAATCATACGCAAGAAGGCGCTCCTGCACCTCTCGGTCTTGCGTTCCGCCTTCAGATGACCGATCTTTATCTGGAAGCTCTCGACGCGTTATTCCTGAAATTTCTTGAGGTTCGAGCCGATAAACAATGGCGCGAGCAAGAATTACCTGCGATCCGCAACTGGATCCAGGCGCGTGGGCAAGCAGAGACGCATCTGCACTAGAGCAAGGAGTGCACTGCGATCGAGACCGCTAATGAAAAGGGTGATCCGTGCCGCGATTTGTACCGACTCCAGTCCGAAACAGCACCGTGTTCCGTTATCTGAGAAGCCTCTTCGAGGACGCCAACCGCGTCGACATCTTTAAAGATGCCTACGCGATGGCCTACGTCACCCTCTTCTCGCTGATCCCATCTCTGGCTGCAATCTTTGCTCTCGTGTCTTTATTCACGCCTCTTTTTGGCGAAAATTCGAGCCTGCTAAAGAGCGCAGAAGACTTCATTTTGAAAAACCTTGCAACCGGTAGTGGAGAACAGGCCATTACCTACCTCGAAGGTTTTTTGGCCAATACAGATTTCAAAAAGATCGGCGCTACGGGTCTAGTGAGTACACTAGTGACTTTAACGTTGCTTCTTCAACAGATCGAAGTCGCGCTCAATCGCATATTTGAAGTCAAAGTCAAACGGACAATGGTTCAGCGTTTTTTATACTTCTGGACGATTCTCACTCTCGGAACCTTCAGTCTAGCAATCTCGGTAGGAACTCTCTCAAGCTTTGCCTGGGGATCACGCTACCTCGAACTCACATTTTCCCAAATACTGATAAGGGACCTCGTCTATTGGGGAGGGATGTTTGTTCTTTTTCTTTCCATTTATAAATTTGGCCCCAACCGTCACATCAATGTGAAAAACGCAAGCGTCGGGGCTTTTGCATCGACTGTGCTGCTGACTCAGGCAATACGGTTTTTTTCTCTCTACATCTCCCATTTCACGCATTATCAAGCGATCTACGGTGCACTATCGGCTTTGCCAATTTTCCTCCTATGGATTTATGTAATGTGGCTCATAACATTGGTTGGTGCGCTGGTCACGAAGAGGTCCATCGAAGGATTGCCGAATAACGCCTTCCATACGACCTATCTCAACGACGATATCAAATCGGATTATTTTCAGATAATCCTGCCGTTCATCGTGCTCATCAAAACTTACGAGGCGTTTGAACGAGCCGAACCTTGCACAGCCGAGAAGCTTAGCAAAGTCCTATACGTGAGCTCAACTGTGGTACAAAAAGCATTCTCCGAACTTTTGCTCGTTGACCTTGTACTCTGCCGCCACAATGCAGGACGTAAGGACGGGGTCGAAGAATTTTTTCCTCGTTTTCCAAGCCACAAAATTACTTTTTCGAAAGTGAAAGAAAAACTCTTGGGGGATGCGAGCCTATGGCTGAAAGCGGTGGCGATCGAAGGTGACCGACACATGACTGTCCACTACCAGGAAGCGCTGCGTAAATATCTTACGGCCGAGGAAGAGATTCTTTCGACCCTAGGTTTGGCAGAGACGAAGCCCCTGCCTTTACCCGTCCCAGCCGAATAGCCCGAGACCATCGACTCAAACTCTTCCCTTGGCTGAATATCTTTTGTCTCATAGTTGGAGTGGCCAGGGGCTGTTCCAACTTCTCTTTGGGAAGTGCCACGAGAAAGCTCGCACCACCGCCCTCTGTTGCCGAGACTTCGATTTTCCCGCCATGCAAATGAATCAAAGCTTTCGCAAGACTCAAGCCAATGCCTACGCCCCCGCTAGAGCGGTTACGGGCTGTGTCTGCCCTGTAAAACAAATCAAAAATATAGGGCATATCCGTCTGGGGAATACCCTCGCCGTGATCAATGACAACGAAACGAATCTCCTTAGCGGTTTCACGAACTTCGAGTTGAACCTCCTGGCCAGCGCTGGAGTGTTTACACGCGTTTAGAAGAATGTTTTTGATCGCAATTACAATATATCCTTTGGCGATCTGTAGATAATAACCACCGAGGTCACCGAGCACCAGCGTGAGCTTCACCTGTTTCTCTTCATAATTCTTGCGTACGCCCTGCTCAAGTTCGTGAGCCAGATCTGCGATCGCAACCGATTCTGGATGGATAGGAATGGATTGTCCCTGGGCGCGGGCTAAAAGCAGAAGGTCCTCAACGATCGCCGACATCTGAGACGATTCCTCGACAATTGTTTGGAGGGAAGCACGGTATTCTTCGCCCGTGCGTTCTCGTCTTAGAGAAAGTTCGGCTTCGCCGCGAAGAACAGCGATCGGCGTACGAAGTTCGTGGCTGACGTCGCCTGCGAAGCGACGCAAGCGTCCAAAACCATCTTCAATACGACCAAGCATTTCATTAAACGTCCGGACCAGGAGCCGCATCTCATCATCGGCACGCGGCATTTTCAAACGTCTATCAAAGTTGTCTGTGAAGCCCATGCGGGCTACTTCATGGGTGATGCGCGCAACGGGTTTGAAAGACCATTTAAGGAGAAGGTATCCGAAGAGGACGGAGGTAGAAAGACCGAGAGAAAGCGAGATCCAGAGCATGCTCTTCACCGAGTTCACCGTACTCATTGAGGCGCTCATCGACGCTCCGACTTGGATGAGTTCCCCAGTGAATTTTGCGTTTCGTATGACAGGCAACGTAATTTGGCGAAGTGTGCTGCCAGACGAGATATGGAACGTTTCGTAGGTTTCAAGACCGCGATCGGCACGCGAAAGAGCAAGTGGGGTGACGGGCAAAAAGACTCTGAAATTGGTCCGAGCACTTATTTTTCCAGATGTATCAACCTGCTGAGCATACGCCCTAACATATCGTTGGCCACCGAAAAATTCATCGATCATAGATTCGGAATAGAGAGGGTTCTTGAAGGCCGACTTTTTATCGGCCTCCGACATCTGCGCGTTACGAAGTGTTTTGGCGGAAGTGAGGAGTGTGGAGTCGAGTGCTTGAAAAACGCTGTCTTCAACAACTCGAAAAACACCCCATCCAATGGCAGAAAAAAGTAGCGCCATCCAAAGGGCGTGGCCTAGCGAAAGTCTGATCCGGATGGGAATTCTTTCGAGCACGGAAACCCCTTATTGATGGTCAGCAACTACGCTCTGAGTAGCGTCGACATCGAGCATATAACCGTGGCCGCGCATGGTTTTGATAAAACCGCTGTCCCATGGCTTATCAATCTTATTACGAAGGTACCCAACATACACGTCGACGACATTTGAGCTAGGCTCGAAGTTCATGTCCCAAACGTGCTCTGACAACTGAGTCCGGCTCAGAACCACGCCCGCATTGCGACCGAAATACTCCATGAGCGCATATTCTTTGGCCGTTAAATCGATGGGTTTCCCATCACGCGTAACGAGTTTTTTTGCAGGATCGATTTTGATGGGGCCGACTTCAAGCACAGTCGCAATATCAGTTTCCTTGCGACGGAGAAGAGCGCGAACGCGAGCAAGTAGTTCGTCTAAGGCAAATGGCTTCCGAAGATAATCGTCTCCACCTTCGTCAAGACCACGGACCAAGTCTGCTGTTGTATCTTTGGCGGTGAGGATAAGCACGGGCGTGGAAATGCCGCCTGCTCTCAGATTGCGCAGCACCGAAAGACCGTCTTTAATCGGCAGCATCAGATCCAAAACGATTGCATCGTAGGGATTCTCAAAGGCAAGCCATTCGGCTTCTTGACCATCTTGTGCCAAATCGACTGCATACGATTCTTCACGCAGGGCACGCACAAGCAGACTAGCCAGAGCTCTATCGTCCTCGACCACCAGTATACGCATAAATAGCCTCCTTGACCCACTCCTTACTCAGGAGTGACATACTCTGCAAGTTAAATCTTATGTGATGAAAACTCCCTAAGTTTTGCCAATTAAGGTGTCCATGAAGCAAATGAGATTTTTATGCCCGTCGGTATTTTCAAGTTGAAAGGTGTTTCAGCGTACATAAAAACAAATTAGTTGGTATTGGCGCTATGAATTTAGATCATTGTACGCCCAAAAATTTCTATTGCGAAATAATTGACTTCTGAATTTGTCTTTAAGAAACAGTTTAGATTTCCCAAAAGACAATAAGGAATTGTGGCCAGACAAATAGTAATTTTGCAGATAGGATAAATTTTCAGCAGATTTTCATACTTTGTCGATTGAATGATGACTCAGCCCAGCTTCTGAATTGACAGTCATCTTGGCGACAGGTAGTTTGCGGAACACTGTTTTTCTTTGTTAATACCAAGAGGAGATTCAAGATGAAAAAAAGTATTCTTAGCGCCTTAGTTGTACTCGGTTTGGCTGGTTCTGTTGCCTACGTTCAGGCGGCTCCTTCTGCAAATGAAGCAGCATTTGCTGCTGCTGATGCAGTCTTTGCAACACGCGACGTTGGTGCCGATGCTGGTTTGGTAAACACTCTGGCCGCACGCGCTGCTTACCAAGCAATCGTAAACCACGGAGCTAAAGACGCTGACCTTGTTCGGGCGGTAACGGGCGTAGCTCGTACTTACTACTACCAGGGCGAAGTCATTCTTGGCAAAACAACCGATACCGAGAAAAAAGCGCGCAAAGCACTCTTCAATGATTGCTGGAGCAAAGCTGTTGAGCAAATGTCACCTGCGAAGACAGGAACACAAGAGCCGGCTTATTACTACTTCCGCGCAACTTGTATGGCACACGAAGCCGAAGTCTCGTCGACACTTGAAAACCTCCTAGCTCTGCCTAAACTCCTAGCGACTTTCACTGATGGCTTTAAAGCCCCAGGCGCTGATACGTTTGAAGGCGGTGGTTTGGGTCGTGTGCAAGCGGCTGTTCGTGGAAACGTCGCTGCGAAAGGCCTTCCAGGCGGTCTCTTCAATCCAACAGCTGCTTTGACTTTGATCGACACTTCGATCAACTCACAAGGCGAGCCTCTGGGCGCATTGTTCTGCGAGAACTACTATCGCAAAGCAATTACCCTAGCTTTGATCCCAAGTCGCACACCTGAAGCGAAAGCACTTACTGCGCAAACAATAACTGATTTCACAGGCTATCTAGCTGACGGAACTCTCCTTCCTGAAAGCATCCGCGCAGAGACTAAGCACTGCGTTGCTGAAGCTCAAGCTCAAGCTTTTGGCGCCAGTCTCTAATCAAAAAAGAAGGGGCCCTACGTGGCTCCTTTTTTCATAAGGGTCCATCGAGAATGAAATTTAGACTTTTTGTCCTGGCGACCACGTGCTTCGTCACTACTTCGAGCTATGCCTTCGAAACGACTAAAGTTTTGCCCAAAGGCGTTCGGAATCTAGACATTCGCAGTCTCTACACCCAAACCAGTGAAAAGACTGATCTCAATGGCGATAGGGTCTCCCTTGCCGTCGATCTTTACAAACCACTCAAATTTAGCAACGTGCTTCAAGGCGAGACAGGTTTGAAAAAAACCCAGCTCGATGCCTTTATGATTTCGCACGGCTTCAAGGAAACCGATACAGTCGGTGACTTTCGTGCCAGTCTCAATGCACAAATCAACGTCTGGGCACCGGTTTTTGCCTGGGGTATCACCGATAAAATCACTCTTGCCGCCGCCATTCCCTATTACAGCACAAGCACAGACATCAACGTTGGCTTTAAAAGCAACGCGGGCGGAACCGCCCTCATCAATGCTTTTGAAGACCCGGCGACAAACTACTATTACGCTGCTGTTGAGGCCTCCGATAAATTCGCCAACGCGAGAAATCGGTTGAATGAACGACTGCAGTCTAATCAGTACCAGCCGCTCAACAAATGGAACCAATCCGGTTGGGGCGATTTAACGCTCGCAGCAAAGGGATTGGTAGTTGATGAAAGCATCTTGAAAACAGCCGTCACTATCGGCGTTATAGCGCCAACCGGCCGAACTGATGATCCTAATATCCTCACTGATCTTCCTTACGGTGATGGGCAATGGGATCTTTTCAGTCAGCTGACTCTCGACCAAATTATGACACGCAATTTATTTTTCAACGAGTACGCGAAGTACACGTACCAAAATAAAGGACGTAAAGCCGTTCGCTGGAAGACTTACGAAGAAACGGTGGAAGCACCTCGTTACAATACTAATTTCAAATTGGGCGATAAGTTTGACGCTGGAGTATCCCTCCAGTTTGAACAGGATTCGGGCATCAATGGTGGAATTGGAGCGACCTACTTCCGCAAGTTTGGCGACAAGTATGATGTAAACATTGTTGAAGTTAATAATGAATTAAAACGTGCTACCGATCAAGACGCCGTCTATTGGGAAGCAAGGCTTGGATATTCAACTGTTGAAGCCTACAAACGCAAAGAGTTTGCTTTGCCAATGAGCGCGACCATCGAATATCGTAAGCAGTATAAAAGCCGCAACTTAGCCGTAACTGACTTCACCCAAGTTGACCTTAACCTTTTCTTTTAATGAGGACAAACCATGCGTATCTCCTCAAGCTTGATACTCATTACTCTTTTGAGTCTTAATGCTTCATGCGGTAAATGGGCGAAAGCCAATCATGAGACAGTAGAAACAATGCCTCGTCCTACCTACCCGGTCGTGACAGGCGACGTCTTCAGTTTAGACGGAGCCAAACCAGCTACCAGTTATAAGGGAACTTTGTTCCTTTCAAATGCGAAAGCGACTGCGGTCGATTTCGCAGCGCTTATCGATGCGTCCGTATCAAGCCGTAAAGCATGGGGAGCGATGAATAAGTTCGAAGTCGAATCGGACTACACGAATTTGTATAGCGATAATGGCCTCGCAACTCAACAGGTAGCCTTGATGAAGCAAGGTCTGCAATCCTTCGAACTTGATGCATTGGCCAAAAACCCAATCAGTCATGCTGCCAAACTCAGCAATGCTGAGACCTGGATCGAACGGGATGTCGCAACACTCGGGCTTTCAGCTGAGCAGAAAGTCGAGTTTGATGCCAGTTGGGGTGAATATTGCGAAGCCAAGATTATCGAATTTGCCGTTCATCCTGCACTTTCGCAAAAAACTTTCAAAGCGGTTCCTTCACCTGCTCCGCTTTGCTCAAAGTACTATGCAGATCACTCGATGTTCACAAGCGCCGATTGCACCACCGATTCGGGAGACTATCTCAAATGCATTTGGCTTGACGGCGTGATTAAAACCCGATGGTTTACGTCTCCAAATGAAGCCACCGATGCTGGCCTTGCAACGGCTAAAGGCGATAAACGCACTCGTCTCACGGCATTGCTGAGCGAGGCAAACTATGCCGGCACCAAAGGCGTCCTGGCGAACACGGCCTCAGCCTTTGTTCTTACAAGTCCGATTTACAAAAAGCTTTATTTTGACAAAAAAGACGCATTCATCAAGATTGCGATCGATCAGAAGACCGACGCAAGTTGTGTGAAAGTCGTCGCAAATGTCGACAGTCAAGACCTCTGTAAGGTCTTCGGGCTCGCTCCCGAAGCTCATTCGCCTCGTCAGGTCATTGCTGCGGTTGAGGAAGTTACTCCGAACGAAAACGTTTTTCATAAACTACCTGCACCATCTCTGCCGCGCCTGATTCTTACTCAGGATGTTATCCGTTATCTTCAACAGCGCTATTCGACCGAGACCAGTGAAGGGGACCGCCTCTTTCTGGAAACTAAAGACGGCTCGACTCTTGATCAACCGACTTACGTAAGTGCGGGCCAAGCCTTCATCGATCGCATCCCCCAAATTCGGACTCTCTTGGGAGCTGAATTTTACGGGACATTTAGTGATGCGGACAATGCAGAACGTCTCAAGAAAGCCAATGCGATCGCATATCAGGCTCAGCTGATTACCGATCACAGGGCGCAATGGAATAAACTCAACGATGACATCATTTCGACAACAGACACGGGTATCACCGTAGCGAACCGACCAGGTTTTGCGCATGGCTTTTTTCAGTACGAAATGAACTTTCAGCAAGTCGGAAATATTCTGACTGCACAGTTTTCGTTCGAAGACCATCTCGACTACGTGATGCGCGCTTGTTTTGATTTGGTCAAAAATGCGGCTGTTGACTGCCCTGGCGACTTGCCTTTAAAAGCGGACACGAATCTCCTAAGTGCCAGCCTAACCCGTGGAACTGATGGTGGAAAAATTGAATTTGCATTCAAACTTTCCCCAAGCGATGCCATTGGTTTTGGGCCGAAACCGCGATCGGATGCTGATCGTAAACCAGACTTCTTTATGGATCTCCCCACGACTGAGACAGAAGGACGCATGTTGCGTTTCGAACTCTATCGCAATCGATTAGATGGGCATCTTGATATAATGACTGGCAAAGCTTTTGTAGAAGCAAACGGCATCCAGTATTACGAGGCGGCTCTTTCGATGTGGGAACAGTCGGAGTAAGGGTTTTAGCTGAAAGTTCTTATGCAGCTGCTCTATTCATTTTGAAACTAAGCCAGAAGGAGAGTATTATGCTCTCCTTCTCTTATGTGTAGCGGAGGATTTTGTGAGCTTAACTCAAATTAAAGCCAAAATAACCGGGACTGGAATGTATGTTCCTCCGAAGGTTGTTTCAAATTTTGATCTCGAAAAAATTATGGACACGAGCGACGAATGGATTCGTCAACGTTCGGGTATAGAAACGCGGCACCAGGTCGAGGATCAAGGCACCGCGGACCTCGCTTATGAAGCCGCCTTGAAAGCTTTTGAAAGCGCGCAATGCTCGGCCAAAGACATTGATCTCATTATCCTCGCGACTTTGTCCGCCGACCATATGTTTCCTGGATCGTCTGCTTTACTCCAAGCCCGTTTAGGCCTCGAAACAACGCCTTCCATGGACTTGAGAGCACAATGCTCGGGCTTTCTATATTCTCTAAGTGTCGCGAAGTCTTTCATTGAGTCAGGCGCATATAAACGCATACTCGTGGTAGGAGCCGAAACTCACTCGCCTATACTTGATTATACGACCCGTGGCCGAGACGTTGCGGTTCTGTTTGGCGACGGAGCAGGCGCGGTTATTGTGGAAGCTTCCCCAGACGCCACATCACAAATCGGCAAAGTCATCCTCCACAGCCAAGGGCAATTTGCTGATCGTTTATGGGTAGAACGTCCGGGAACGCGGGGAGGTTCTGGGAAATGGTTGACGCAAGACCATCTCGCTGAAGGCAAACAGTATCCCTATATGGAAGGTCGCTACGTTTATAAACATGCCGTAGAACGACTTCAGGAAGTCGTGAAAGAGGTCCTTGAAACCGAGGGCCTTACTATCGCTGATATCGACTGCTTTCTCTTTCACCAGGCTAATATTCGCATCAATGAGAAAGTAGCAGAGCTGCTGCATATTCCACTTGAGAAATGCCCTAGCAATATCCAAAAGTATGGCAATTGTTCGGCAGCATCGATTCCGATGCTCCTGGATGAAATGGTTCGTTCGGGGCGCGTAAAACGGGGAGACAAACTCTTGATGGCTGCATTTGGAGCAGGCTTTACCTGGGCTGGATCAGTCGTTCGATTCTAAAACTATTCACATTAAAAGGGGCTAACCGCTGTGGTTAGCCCCTTTTTTTATCGGGATATAATGTGGGCGCAAACCATATAGCCTAGGAAGACAGACAACCCAAAAAGGATCAAAAGCACTCCGTAGTGAAGAACTTTTTCACCGAAACCAAACTGCAGATATTCTATCCGAGACATAAAATTAAGATTGGGACTGCCCGGCCCTACTTGAGCGACGAGTGACGAACGCTTACTAAGTACCGCCGTGGCTTGTGAGGATGGTGGAGAAAGTCGCCTTTGCGATGAAATGAGAGAAAGCTGCGTCTCTCTTTGGCCTTTTTCTTCGGACATCAGGCGATACGTTTCCGTCGCGCAGACAGGACAAACGCCTTTCAGCGCTCGACGATTGTTCGAAAGCTGAATCGTGTGCCGATCCAAGATGTCCGTATGACTTTTACACTTTACGCAAAACACTGAAGGATAAGACATGATCAACCTCAACAACAACGAGATCAACAACACCATCGAGGCAACAACTGCTGCAGTTATTTAAGCAAAGCGCCTGCCGTTTGAATTAATCAATTGTTTCAATATCATGCATCGCCCATTTGTAGCAAAACTGTCAAGATTTTAGACAGCTTCGCATTTTTTAGGCATTTTGGATGCCACGCACTTATCAGCCTGATAGCCCTTCATGAAAGATCTTGAAGTATCACTCTGCCCTGGGCTTGGTTTGGAGCTCGGAATTAACAAGCACTACCAATTCACCTTCGTCAATTTCTCTATCGGACTCTTCATCTAGTATTCGATTGGATTGCGAATTTTTAGTCTTTTAAATATTCCCTCAAGTTTTTGCCAGCGTTTCCGATAAGAGAAGGCGTCTAGCCTCATGACGAAGGAATAAACTGGTGAGAAAATCCAAAGTTAGAAAAAGAATGCGACTTAGACTAGCCGCTCATTCTGGAGCACGGGATTACACCGTATCCCGTCCAACCGTATTTGGTAAGGCTCTGATCCTCCTCCTCGGTATGGCCGTTGGCATCGTATTAGGAGCCGCCGTCAAACTCATGGTTGATCCCAAAAGCAGCCCCATAGAAGATTTTTTATCATCCTTCGAAAAAGCTTCGGTTCGATTATTCTCATTTGATGACAAATTCCCAGACGAACTTGATGATTGAATAAACTCCAGTCGCGCCTTACTAACGGATGACCGGAGGTAGCCTCTCTATGAAAAAAATCGCGAAACTTATGATTGTCACGTTTCTATCGTCTGCTTTTGTGCATAGCAATATTGCTCTCGCTACACCAAATTCGTCTCATTTTTCCATCGACTCAAGAGGCAGCATTGCACCGCAATGCGGCACCTATCGGTGAATATCATGTAGTTACATTGCCTGTTTGTTTCCGGTACTGAAGCGTACAAAAAAGCCTTCACACTCGTCTACAAGCCAGTTACGAAGCCATTAAACCAATGAACGTCCCAATTCTTAACCGCCTCTAATTCACGAAATTGCGGCCTATCCTTTGCATGCGTACTCCCATTGTTCTTGCTTTTTTTCAGAGGCAGGCACTAGGTTTGACCAAACAGGGAGATATCGTTATGGCAAATAGAAACAATGATCGTGGATTTGCATCTATAAGTCCGACTCGCCAACGCGAAATTGCAACCGAAGAAGGACCAGTTTCTCATGCTTCAGGTCGTGCTCGGGAGTCCGATGCACGGGAAGTATCAGATACAGACCGCAAGGACGGTTTAGCTTCGCATCACCGCAATGCGGCTTTCTACCATGAGTCAGCAGCCCATCATCATCGTCAGGCGGCGCGATCGTTTGAACGTGGTGATATAGACGAAACAGCGATGCATGGTCGCCAGGCACTCGATCATGGCGACCAAGCACATGAGCACAGTCATCGGGCTGGTCGTGGGTTTGCTGCAATGGATCCTGATCGCCGCAGAGAATTGGCTTCCGAAGACGGACGAGCATTCCACCGGAACCAGCGTCAGGACGATGATTATGAAATCAGTGTATCAGAGCAAATGAACCGCCCTTCCAAATCGCAACGCTCGCGCATGAGCGATGAACTTGAAGGCGGTATGCAACGAGGAAATCGCCAGATTAATCGTCCATATGATGAAATGAACTATAATCGTGACAATGACTCAAGCTCGCCGCGCGGTGGACATGTTGCTCACTCATCACGCCTTCAGGATCA
>JACMOC010000041.1 GCA_014378195.1 Oligoflexus sp.
GATTTTCTCTGGATGATGCATATTATGGATTTTAATCAACGCGACGATTTCAACAATTTTCTTTTAAGATGTGTAAGCTTGGCTGCTTTGTGTTTTCTTGGAACCGGATACCTTCTCTTTTATTTTGGAAGGCCGCCGAAGCGTAAGGAAGATTCTGGGCGTCGGAATTCTTCCTTATAAAAGTCGGTCACATTCCCTTCATGCCGTCCATGCCGTCCATCTTCATTGCCGCGGGTCTTAAGCTTGCGAAAATCACATAGCCCAGCGGATTTCGTTCTCCGTAGGTCGGAACAAGGTCAGAGGGGATTGTTGTGCTTGTTACTGAAAATCCTAAACCGGGTGTCCAATTTCCAATCTGATTAATTTGATACATATAGCCCACGGAATATTTCGCAATTCGGTAACCTTTTTCAGTAAGCCCCGCGACGGGAATAGATAAATCGCGTCCTGTTTTTTCGACGCTTTCTAATCGGCCCGAGACGATATTATGATTATCAAGATTAAGGCTCGTTTCAAAGATGGCAGCGGGCGATATGGTATTGGCTTCTCGATTTTCACCGTAGGCTACTGTAGTTGCCCAATTCCCACCAGTGTCTAAATTTTTATGATACATAGCGGAACCTGTATACCGTGTGACGTCGATGATTTTTCCTGATTCATCTGTTTCGGCCTCTTTAAGATGACCCGCAGATATTTGTAGAGCCCAGTTCCGGGTCGGTAAAAAGCTTACTCGGCCTGAATAGGAATCCATTGGCTTTAAATCAAAATCAGTCCTGTTATCGTCAGGTTCGCGGCCATTGAATACCGAGATTTCGGTTTTCCATTGTTTCGTGAAGAGTCCTAGTGTTGCCACCCCAAAGCTAATATGGGTGGCATCGAGCCAATGATGGCTTATGGGCCCTTGAGGCCCTGGAAACGCTGATAGTCGGTGAGGGAAAGCCACGGGGCCTAATGCCGGTTCACCAGCAGGACCTCCATATATCTCAATACCTACGTCATGATTTAGAGCGATCTGATACGATGCCGCCACCTCCATGAATAGATCGTGTGGGTGCTGTTGGTCATGGAGTGCTTTGCCGTTGCAGGATTCTCCTGTCTGACCAAGATCAGGATACCCGCATTTACCCACTGTCCAATTCTCCGCCGACATCATCAATCGAAGGTTCAGATTGCCGGCGCCGAGCTTTGTTTTGGCCATAGCCATAACCCAATTAATGCTGCCAACTTGATCGTCTCCTCGTTTGCTTCCGTCGCTAATGGACTCAAGGAAGAAGTTTCCATGGAACATCAACTTCCAGTCGTCAGATTGTGCATGGATACCAAACATGGGCGATTCGTCAGGCATCCACGAAGTTCCAGATCCCTCCCTTGATGACGAAATGCTATCTAATAATCCCATGTCCACCTTCGCCATGGAATGGTCGCTCTCGTTCATTTTCATGCCTGGAGGCATAGAATGGTCCATCGAGCCTGCCTGCGCTTGAGCAGTGAGCTCCGGCACAAACAAGACCAAACAGAGGCCTGCAATCTGGGTTGGAAGATAAGGTAGGAAGCGGGAGAGTGAAGAAGCCATAATATACCTCAGATAGTACTAAAATTTATCGTCGCACTGAAATTCTTAGGATAATGAAATATACAGCCGATCTTAATAAGTTGTGACAAAACGAAGACAGATTTATTCGATGAGTTAGCCGTCAATATTCATTTAGCTGGAGTTAGGTCTAATCACTACAGTGAGCCTTCAACTAATTATTAACAAAAATGACGACTTGAGAGTAAAAGCGCTGGACTTGAACCTGATTGCCTAAAGAGTACGTCAGCTTTTTTGAGAAATATGCTCGATCTTGTCACAAGTTAATCAGAGCTCAAGTATTACCAGTACAAACATGCGACTTACGCGTCGATAATGGCGCTGTTTTGGACAGGAAATTAAATGAAAATTATACCCAAGTCCGTCTTACTAATAATCGCGATGCATTGTGCGGGGAGTGCGCTTGCTCAATCCGCTGCCAGTCATCGTGCTATGCCCATGCCTCCGATGCCGATGCCGCCGGCAAGCAATTCAGCACCTATATTCTCGACTGATACGACAGGGCTTCCGGCTGTATTGCCGACTTCAGAAGTTATTTTGAAAGACGGAGATAACTTTACCCTCGATGCTTCACCCGCAAAACAAAATGTTGCTGGTCAGTGGATCAGACGACTTGCGTATAATGGATCTGTCCCTGGCCCTATTTTTAGAGTCAAGCAGGGCAGCTCAGTGCATTTGACGCTCAAAAACGATACTGAGATCGAGACGACCCTGCATTCACATGGGCTCCGTTTAGATTCTCACTTTGATGGAGTCCCAGGTGTTGGGCAAAAGCCTATAGCCCCAGGAGAGTCTTTTACTTACGATCTTACTTTCCCTGACGCAGGAATTTATTGGTATCACCCTCATATCAGAGAAGATTACACACAAAATGCAGGTCTATATGGAATATTCCTGGTGGAGCCTTCTGACGCTACTACATACAATGTCGTACATAAAGAAGTCCCTCTAGTATTGAACGACATCTTGATCGATATGAAACAACCTTTCCAAAAAAACGTCGTAACCCACACCCTTATGGGCCGTTTTGGCAATGTTGATCTTGTCAATGGAATGGTGCTTCCGACTTTCAATATTACTGTTGGCGAAGTGATTCGATTCTTTGTCCTAAATAGCTCAAACGCCCGCTCTTATGCGTTTTCGATCCCCGGCAGCCAATTAAAAGTCGTTGGCGGCGATAACGGCCTTACAGAAAAAGAGGAATGGGCAACGAAAGTGATTCTGGGTCCAGGTGAACGAGCGATTGTTGAAGTCAGCTTCGCAAAAGCAGGCGCGTTCTCGATCGTAAACGCAAAACCCACAAATCCCACAAAACTTGCAAAAATTGTTGTGTCCGCCGGTCAGGTAGCCGCGCTTCCAATCCCATTTAAAATCCTTCGACAGTCAACCGTGGCCACTGCCGAAATTGCTAAAGTTCGTCGGCTCTTCCAGAAACCAGTGGACAAAAAATTGACTCTCACACTCGCTATGGACATGGCGGGCGACTCGATGGGTGGCATGGATATGGGAAATGGTTCGATGGATGGCATGGACATGTCGGGCGGCTCAATGGGCGGCATGGACATGGGTAGTATGAATCCAGCTCCCAGTAATAACCCTGGAATCGAATGGGAAGACGACATGGGGGCAATGAACAGTGCCAGTACCAACAAGAGTGTGACTTGGAAGATGGTTGATGATTCTACAGCCAAAGAAAATACTGATATTCAGTGGTCGTTCAAAAAAGGCGATTATATAAAAATCAGGTTCTTCAACGATCCAAAGTCAATGCATCCAATGCAGCATCCAATCCATTTCCATGGCCAGCGTTTTGTAGTGAGTTCGATGGATGGAAAGACTCCAGAGAATCTAGGCTGGAAGGACACCGTCCTGATCCCCTCTGGATCGACCTATGAAATTATCCTCGAAGCTTCGAATCCGGGTTCGTGGATGTCCCATTGTCATATATCAGAGCATCTCGAAGCAAACATGATGCTTAATTTTAATGTCACCGAATAATTAGTTTTTTTATCACAAAGAGGCCCTTGATAGGGGCCTCTTATAAAATGAGAACTATCAGTGGCAAAATCGGTCGGTAGCTCTCTCGAGGATTTACTAGTCGCCTATAGCCAGGGCGACGACAGGGCATTCCAAGCCTTCTTTGATCGCACAAAAGATATAGTATTTAACTTTGTCTACCCGAAGGTAAAAAATCGTGAGGCAGCCGAAGATATCGTTCAGGAAACATTGCTCCGAGTTCATCGTTACGTAACGACGTATAATGCCGCGTCTGGCCCGGCCTTAGGCTGGCTTTTGATGATCGCTCGCAATTGCCTGTTTGATTACTATAAGTCGGAAAAAAACTCAAGGCGGCTAGGTATAGCGTCTGACCTTGACGAGGAAGGTATCAAACCAAATAATACATGGGAGGAGAAAATATTTTTTGCAGAGCTTTTAAAAAGTATGGCTCAGGAGCTTGGGCAGGAAGAAATCGACCTCTTAGTTGAACGTTTTGTCGTTGAGCTTTCATATGGAGAGATAGCGTTGAAGCTCAGTCTTGATAATCAAAATGTTAGGCAGCGCGTTTCGAGGTTACTCAGAAAAGCTAGGGCCGTCTTAATCAAGTGAAGAGATTTTTGACGTTCAAGTTCATTCAATTCCACGTCCTCATTCTTTACATCACCCCCCCTTAGCGCACCCGGTTTATTTCGCTCAATTTTCTACGAAAGTTGGCTGCCCCTTGGTATCAAATGATTTCCTCGGTATCATTTCCATATAAAATATCTTTCAGCGTTTCTGTTTTGAAGCTTAATTTTTATAGTAAGTTTGGGATTATTGGCTTCGAAAAAATTTACTTGAAACCTTAATGGAGACCATCATGAAAAAAGTCGCGATTGCATTGGGATTGATCCTTGGCCTGTCAAATTTAGCCAGAGCGCAAAATTCAACACAACAAATGGGTATGCCTTCCAGCTCAGCAGAAATGGGAATGCACCAGGCAATGACCACAATGTGTCAAAGCATGGATTCAATGCAGATGTCTGGAGATATTGAAAAAGATTTTGTCATGATGATGATCCCGCATCATCAAAGTGCTGTAGACATGGCCACGGCTTACCTTAGAGAAGGAAAGGATCCCGAGTTAGTAATGATGGCCAAGAAAATAATTGTGGATCAAAATAAGGAAATAGCTTCAATGAAAGCATGGCTCTCGGCTCATCAAACGAGTCAGCCGGTATCAACGAATTGAGACCGAGCTGGAGATTGTGGGCCTAACCCAATTTGGAAGGGGTAGCTTGAATATATTTGGCTCAAGCTATCTCATCCTCATACTATTGCTCATTTGAACCAATCCAGTTCGTGCTTCATTCACATTTTAGGCGATAGAATCGTTCCTTTATTAATTATGCCTCATAATCTTCTCTATTCCCTTTTTTCAGCATCTGTCTAAGTAAAATTGACCTACTTAAATACACTGTTATTTATTCAAACCATTGATAATAAAGATTTAAATATAGTTTTGCATTCTCTTTTGACTATTTGCTATTGCCGCTTTTTTCATTAAGGAGTTTGTAGTACTGTCGACTCGACCAATAAAAAGCTTCGCTACAGCGTTGCTCGAAGAGTCATAAAGATGCACTACTTTTTCCATAAATATAGTCCGTAGCTCAGAGCTTCGGTTCGTGTGTTGGAGTCGAATGTGATTGGCAGTTTCGTCGTAGGTCCCAGCAAAAGTACCTGGACTTCTTTTATAGTCGGATATCTCTTCATCCTATCGTCAACAATTTGCTTTGGTCAAAGTGAACAGAACTCAAGTTCTCCAGGGGCTGGAACAGGAAGTTCAGTTAATGGCAACCCGCTCAATCCTGATATCAGCCTTGACGGGCTTTTCTCACTTTCTCAATTCAACAATGCGGATCCCTTAACTTTTTCTGGAGGGCATGATCCCAAGGAGAGTGGATTTAATTTGCAGCAGGTTGAATTAACTCTTGGATCGAACGTCGATCCATATTTTCGAGCTGACGCCAATTTAGTGATGATTCCCGAACGCAGTTTAGATGGAAGTGTGGTGACCAAGATAGAGGTAGAAGAAGCTTATCTTACGACTACTCAGTTGCCTTGGAATTTGCAAATCAAGGCTGGTAGTTTTTTTAATGCATTCGGTCGGCAGAATTCTCATCATCCTCATGCCTGGGATTTTGTCAATAAACCACTCGTGTTATCGCGAATGTTTGGAGGAGATGGTCTTAGGAACCCTGGAGCACAAATTTCTTGGCTTACTCCCTTGCCATGGTATTCGGAGCTCATTACTTCTTCTTCAAATTCGACAGGTGAAACAGCCGCAAGCTTTAGGCCAGAAGGAAGGATGCGAGATTTGGGGGATAGTGTTTTCCTTTTAAAATGGAATAACTTCGTCTCACTCCAAGACGATGTGTCGTTAAATATTGGTGCAAATTATTTGACTGGTCCCAATGCAAATCTTGGAGACAAACGAAAAACTGATATAGTGGGAGCAGATTTTTATCTGAAATATAGAGATCCTGCATCCCTATCCTTTCTTGCCTTGCAGGCAGAGGTTATCCAAAGACGATACGATACCTCGTCAGGGAAGTTAAACGATTGGGGATGGTACGCGCAGATACATTACAGGATGAGTGAGCCCTATGATCGGTGGCATATAGGTTTACGTTATGATTGGGTTAGTCAAAAAAAGTTGGGCAGTCCTATCACGTCTCCCGGACTGCCAAATTCAACTACAGGCCTTGCACTTGATCGAGATATTAATAAACGTTTTCGAGTTTCACCGGTTATCACGTTTTTTCCGTCAGAGTTTAGCAAGCTTAGACTGCAGTATGATTTTGATAAACCTGACAGTTTCAAAGGAAACAATCAGCAGGTTGTCTCGCTCCAGTTCGAATATACGATCGGCGCTCACGGAGCCCATAAATTCTGAAAGGTAATGAAAATGAAAAAATTTAATATTGGTTTGCGAGCTTTGATTCCCTTCGTTTGTGTGATGTGGAGCATGCCCTCTTTTGCAAAATTGAGAGTAGTTACTACTCTTCCGAGTTACGCGGATATAGCCGCAAATGTTGGAGGTGATGAGGTTGATGCTAGTTCGCTTACCAAAGGAACGCAGGACCCTCATTTTGTCGATGCAAAACCGGACCTTATTTTGAAACTTAATCGTGCCGATCTATTGATTCGTGCTGGGCTGGGATTGGAGGATGGGTGGTTGCCGCCACTTCTCACAGGCTCGCGAAATGGTAAGATTCAAACAGGGGGTGAAGGTTACTTGGATGCTTCGTCGCTTATGTCACTTAAAGAAATTCCAAAAGGAGTGATCGACCGGAGTCAAGGTGATGTGCATCCTGGCGGAAATCCACACTTCATGATTGACCCCAGGAATGGCGCTATTTTAGCTAAGGCCGTGGCTTCAAAGCTCGGTGTCCTGGTACCGGCAAAAGCCGAATATTTTCAGAAGCGCGCGGACGCCTATATCAAAGATCTCGCCATAAAGACAGATGCCTGGAAGAAGATTTTGGCGCCTTTGAAAGGTCGTCAGGTTGTCACTTATCATAAAAGCTGGGTGTATTTTTCTGATTGGGTTGGCTTAGATGAAGTTGGGTACGTGGAACCGAAGCCAGGAATTCCGCCATCGCCTGATCATATTGCAAAGCTTGTTATTCTTATGAAAGAAAAACATGTGAAGCTTATTTTAATGGAGCCTTACTATCCTAAAGGAGCAGCCGAGCAGCTCGCGAAGCTAACGGGCGCGACACTGTTGGTCCTTCCGACTGAAGTTCAGGGGGACGATGATGCAAAGACTTACTTCGGTTTGTTCGATTCCCTTACCAGTAAACTAGCTCGCGGAATGGTTCCATGAACAACGATTTCGCCAAAGAGAAGATGTCTGAAGATGTTTTTTTGAGAGTCGAAAATGTGACGGTCGGATATCGAGGCTTGCCTATCTTACCAGCAATTTCTTTCGCACTAAGATCCAAACAAGTAACTTCCATAGTTGGTCATAATGGGTCCGGTAAATCTACACTGCTAAAGACTTTATTAGGTTTAACGCCCATTTTGTCGGGAAAGATAGAGTTTGCTCCTGGATCCCATATTGGATACGTACCTCAGCGCGAAGCCATGGATCCAATATATCCCGTCACCGTACTCGAGCTTGTTAAAACTGGGCGGTTCGGAATTAGGGGGCTTGGGAGGGCACTTAATTCAACGGATATTCACAAAGTTGAATCAGCAATGCAATCGACTCGAGTAGAACTTCTTGCAAAGCGCCTTTTTCGGACTCTATCTGGCGGTGAACAGCAAAGAGTACTGCTAGCAAGAGCTTTGTGTACAGAACCTAATCTACTGATACTTGATGAACCCACTGCGTCAATGGATGAAAAAGGTGCAAGGGAAACAATGGATATGACTCTTGATCTAGCAAGACGCCAGGGCGCAGCTATTTTAATGGTCAACCATTTTATTGATTTAGTTGCGCAAGTCTCTGACCAAGTAATTTTACTGGACCGGGACCACCAGATTGCAAAGGTAGGGTCCCCTACCGAACTGTTAGCTGGACGGGGAGGACTATCCGTATGATGGAGAATTTTAATCTTTTTTTCTCTTCCTACGAACTTTGGGGTGGTGCAGTCGCGGCAGGCGTATGTCTCGGTGTAGTGTGCGGATTTTTAGGGCTCTACGTAATTCTTCATCGAATTGTATTTGTTTCTGCCGCGATGTCTCAGATTTCTAGTCTCGGTGTTATGCTGGCCTTTTTCTTTGTTCAGGTTGGGTTGCTTGAGGCTCCTCATCCATTCGAAGATGTTATACCTTTGGTCCTGGCATCGCTGTTAACTGGTGTATTTGCTGTGGCAATGGCTGGTCAAGCTCAGGCGAAGATAGCGGATCGATCGCGGTCAGCCGAATCGCTAATCGGTGCTGTTTACCTCATCTCAACGGCTGGACTGATTATGGTAGGCGATCGGATTACGCGCGGTGCTCATGATGTAGCGAATATACTTTTTGGAAATGCCGTTGCAGTGGATAACGCTCACCTGATAATTCTCGCCGCAATTTGTGTTCCTGTGCTTGGCCTTCATATATGGCTGCGAAAAGACCTGCTCTTTATATCCTTCGACCCGACTATGGCCGCGACCCTAAAGTATCCCGTAGTAAAACTTCGGATTTTTATTCTTATTAGCCTTGGAATCGCTATCAGTTTCGGGACTCGGACTATTGGTGCGCTACCCGTATTCAGCTTTTCCGTCTTGCCTCCACTTGCTGGCTTATTGTTATTCAATAATCTGACCGGAAGTTTCTGGGCTTCGGCATTAATTGGAGGACTTTCGGCGTTCGTAGGATATTTTATTTCGTTCGTTTACTCGTTTCCGACTGGGGCTTGTATGACAATTGTCGCAGGTTTCTTTCTCTTGCTGTCCAAGGTATGGGTGAGTGTTCGAGAAGGATGATCAGGGTTCAGAAGCCTCCTTGTATTTCGGTTCATCAGGATCTTGTGTGGGTTTTAGTGCCTAGCAATGATAAGAATAGCTTCTCCGTAGGGAAGGATTCTTATGAAAGACACAGCACTTTTTGCGTAGCTCCTTGGTCTACTGCAGCCGTGGCAAGTGACAGAAGTCACGCCTGACCTCAATGCAAAATCCATCACCATTCGTATATCCTGGCCCGAAGGTTTGGCCGTTCCGTGCCCTGAATGCCAGCAATCGTGTGCTATCTATGATCATCGGTCAGAGCGCGCCTGGAGGCATCTTGATACGATGCAATTCAAAACCTACCTTGTCAGCGAAGTTTCTCGTGTTAACTGCAAATCCCATGGTGTAAAAAGCGTGAAGGTGCCGTGGGTCGACCTCAAAGGCCAATTTACATCTTTATTTGAACGCTTTGCTATTGATGTTCTGCTAAGTGCCAGTAGTAAATCGAAGGCCGCAGAACTCCTCGGTCTCACGTGGGATGAGGTTCATCATATTCGAAAGCGCGCTGTCCAAAGAGGGCTTGATCGTCGTCTCCTAGTCGAAGTAACTCACGTTAGAATCGATGAGAAGAGTTTTCTCAAAGGCCATCACTATGCGAGCCTACTTTATAATATCGATGGCAAGCGAGTAATAGAGGTCGTAGAGAATCGGACTAAAGAAGCTGCGACGGAATTACTCAAAAACCTGCCCGAGGAGGTAAAGGAAGGTATTGAGGCTGTAGCCGTTGATATGTGGGATCCGTTGCCTTTCGGCAATCAAAGAAAATCTTCCCATTGCTGAAATCGTGCACGATAAATTTCACCTTGTCAGCTACCTGACCAAGGCCGTTGATGAGGTGAGACGTAAAGAGCACAAGGTCCTAATAATTGATGGAGATGATGCTTTGAAAGGGACCAAATATTTGTGGCTTAAAAACCCTGATAATTGGAGTGATGAAAATCAAAAAACATTCAAAAACCTTCAAACCAAGGGACTAAAGGTGGGTCGTGCTTGGGCAATCAAAGAGACGTTCAACAATCTGTGGGAATACACGTATCAAAAATTGGCGAAGAAATTCTTTGACGAATGGTATTGGTGGGCGGCTCATTCTCGCCTCGACCCTATGATCAAAGTCGCCAAAATGCTTAAGAGGCATCTGGGCAATATTCTCACCTATCTTACGCATCGCATAACCAATGGGACGGCCGAAGGATTTAACTCTAAGATTCAGTCCATTAAATCGGCAGCACGGGGATTTCGGAACTTCTCAAATTATAGGATTGCCATCCTCTTTCATTGTGGCCGACTTCAGCTCCACCCACACTAAACTCGGAAGAACCGAAGTTTACGAGAGAGAAAGCTCGAAAGACGTTTAAGTATAAAATGCCTTAAGATCTAATTGCCGAGGCACTAGTTCATAAATTACTTCAGACCCAGTGGGCTTGTCCTCTGCATCCAATGCTTGTTATTTAAGTGCATGAAATTATGATGACTTTAAGATGTTAAAATGTAAGATATTTTCGTCTTGTTTGCCGCTGGTGTCAGCGACCTTCATTCTGGGCCGATATCGAATGAGTCCAAGATTTTATTGAAATAAAAAAGCACTTCGATCCAAAGATCGAAGGGCTTTTTGAAATGTGCTCTCAGCGAGACTGGAACTGGCACGCAGTTGCCCGCGCAAGATGTTCTTATCAAATCCAGTTTTCGCTGCGGTGTTTTCCCATTTCACTTTTTCGGTTCCGGATAAACCGGGTTGAAGCAACGCTTCTGACACCGATCCGTATAGAGCTTCCAACGACTATTGAAATTTGTGAATTCACCACCGATTTTCCCATCCTGACCTACGTTGCATTCTTCTATGATTCGCCTTCCGATAGTGAGGCAGTCTTCGAGACGAAGCGGCCAGGGACCATTGCTGGCATTTTCTCCTTCGAAGAAAGTCTGTTTGAGCAGGGTTTGATCCGTGGTCCCTTGCTTATAGACCTTATGCGGCTCGAACATTCTATTCTGCCAACGCTCGCAAACGAGCCTGACAGCTCTCTCTGCCACGGCTTTGGTGGCGGAACCCTTGAAGGCGAACTCAGCTGGGCTCAAGACGGTGCATTTGATATCTAAAGCTGCGTTCGGGGCAGGAGCCGGATCAGGAGCAGGACCCGCTTTGGGTTCTGGGAAAGGTCCATGCGGGCAGGAACCTGCTAAACCGCAAGCCTTCGAATCCAAGGTCCAGTGGCTATTGCCATTGGTGAACTTGCCACCCGTTTTGCGATCTTCGCCGACGTCGCATGTGTCCAAGATCCGATGGGCGATCCCGTAACAATCATCCTTATTCAAAACGAAAGGCGTTTCACTATCATTTTGTCCGGAATAAAAGGTCTGAGCATCGACAGAGAAGTCAGTGACGCCCTCCTTATAGTTCTCTCCGGGGATGAAGGTCCTTCCGGACCAACGTTCGCATACGAAGTTTACAGCCTGTTCCTGAATCTTACGGGTCGTATATGTTCGCCCCGAGAGCATGGTTTGCCAGATTCCTGATTTGCCATGACATTCGACATTCCCATTAGGGTCGCCTTTTAGTTTGGAACTGGAATCCTTCTTACAGCCAAAATTCGGACCGATCAAAATCATGACGATAAGAAGCGCGAGGGCTTGCAATGGCTGGAATTTTAGCATTCGGAGTTCTTCCTAGGGGAGGTGTGAAGGCCGTTGTGTGGGTTCATCATATCACCAGAGTGAAGCAGGAGTTCTGGGATTTTGATATTTGGCGGGCGTTTGAAGCGTGCAGGACCCTTTTGTTTTGCCAAAATCAAGGCACTGCGTTGTGCTAGGAGTTTTTGTCTTTCAAGGGACGAATTTTCGCCGGCTACGAATCGTCTTTCGGAATTGTACCGGCATGTTGCAAGGACATTGTGAAACTGCACATTTAGAAAAGTTAATAATCAGAACTCTATCTACTCTATGCTAGGCATGGGCTGCCTCTCAAGGAGATGTTGGTCATAACCCTATCCTTTAAACATAGCTTTATTTGCTCTTTTAGCTCTAGGAGCTGACACTCAGTCCATTGTCCCCGGATCATCTCAAGCGGGGTTGCTCCCTTTAGGGCGGCATGAGGAATCTTTTCATTTGTTTCGGTAAGAAAGAAATCGACAGCGTTTTTTAAAGCGTCAAA
>JACMOC010000042.1 GCA_014378195.1 Oligoflexus sp.
AAGTAAAATCACGACTAAAGTTATCATGACGGCGAGGGACCCAAACTTGGTTCCAAGTTGAAGCGGCGCTAAAATCCCCCATGTCCTATCGTTGGCCAGAGGTTCTAAGGTGACCCAATCGGCTAAGTTCGTGCCGCCGATATTGCCAACTAAAATCAAGACCCAGTAGTAAATATCGCGTTTTAATCGCAGTGCTATAAAAGTAGCAACAATAAATGAGAAAACACAGATATCTACGACGGCGCCCTTCGTGTAGCCGAGTTCTAAATTGCGGGAAAGTAAATTTCCGATCAACTCTCCCATAGTGGTACAAAGAAGCATAAGACCCCAGTACCACATCGTCAGCTTCGGTAGATTCTTCATATCTGTATTTCTCTTTGTTTATGAGTTGTCGGCTTTGTGCAAAGACCATTCGCCAATTCGCCTTGGAGATCAAATTAATATTGTGTTGGGATCTTGTGAAAATAAGAGCGGAGTGGCAATGGTAGATTGCAGAAGGCGTAGCGGAATAACACACCAAGAATAATAAGAACAAAAAAAAGGCAGAAGCATTACGCATCCACCTTATTTACCACTCTTAAAAGAGCCACCCAAAGTCGAAGAAGTGAAGTGGCGGAGAGTGAGGGATTCGAACCCTCGAACCAGTTACCCAGTTGCATCCTTAGCAAGGATGTGCATTCGGCCACTCTGCCAACTCTCCACAAAACTCTTCGAACAACAAACGGAGGAAGAGGGATTCGAACCCCCGGAGGAGTCGCCCCCTCAACAGTTTTCAAGACTGCCGCATTAAACCACTCTGCCATTCCTCCCGAGGGAGCCAAGGTCTTTAAATCATAAGACTCAAAGCTTGAACCGAGTTTTTATACTAGGCCACGCATAGGTGGCAAGCGGTTTTCATTCTTTTTTGCACGCGCGCTTTACGCCGTAAAGTTTTGCAAACGGGCAATGCGATCGTTCAGGTCTGGATGCGTTGCAAAGAGACCCAGATATTTAGGGGCTTTGTGACTGATTTTAAGCGTTGCGAGAGAGGGGTTGCCCGCGTCTTCAAGTTCGCTGGTTCCTTTCAGTCGTTGCAGCGCAGCTATCATATTCTGACGTCCTGCAAAGCGTGCACCGCCGGCATCCGCTCTATACTCACGATGACGAGAGAACCAGTTGACGATGAGGCTGCCCAAAATTCCAAAAACAATTTCAAAGGCCATCACTGTGAACATATAAGCCAAACCGCCCAGCCCTTCACCCTCTCTATCATTACCTCTGAGAAATTGGCTGACGCCGTAGGCCGCAATGCGAGCAAAGTACATCACAAAAGCATTCACTACGCCCTGTATCAACGTCATTGTAACCATATCGCCGTTTGCAACGTGCGCGATCTCATGGCCAAGGACACCTTCGACTTCGGCGGCACTCATCGACATAAGTAGACCTTCGGACACGGCAACGAGAGCACGGGCACGGGTAGGGCCCGTAGCAAAGGCGTTCACTTCCATCGACTGATAGATCCCCACCTCCGGCGTGCGGGGGAGGCCTGCGGCTTTCGCAAGACGTGAAACCGTCCGGTAAAGTTCGCCTTCGCGACCACCGGCGTTCGGATCGATGATCTGAATTTTCATCGTCCATTTGGCGATCATTTTCGAAAGGAGAAGTGACATGATCGAAGCGCCCATACCCCAAACAAGGCACAGGGCGAGGAGAGCCGATTGGTCGATACCACCACCGGCGATGCGGTAGTTGCCGATACCAAGGAGATTAAGGATGATAGAGATCGTAACAACGATGGCTATGTTAACAGCCGCAAAGAGAAACATTCTTTTAAACCAGGCCATATCGAAAACCTCCCGACTAAGACTTGCCAAACAGCATAGCATTTTGTCGGGAAATTTTGGCGAAATCAATGATTACATCGCTGGTTTTGGGGCTTCGACAGCTGGCTTCATGTCAGCGGCAAGGGTGGGCTTCGGTTGACCGCTGGCAATCGCTAAATTCTGAATGATACGGCCGATTTCGGGCTTAACGCGATCGCTTGGAAGCCACACTTCGCTCACCCCATCAGGGATGCGGCTCAAAGTCTCGACGTTATTATGCACAGTGAGATCAACGCTTTGCGATCCTGCTCTTTTGAGTCGAACCGAGACTTTATTGCGATTTACTTTGCCGTCGAGATAAAAGGAATCCCACTCCGTCGTGAGGATACCCGTGCTTTTATCGACGATTTGAAGATTATAGTTTCGTAAGAGGACATCGACAATGGTGTCCCAGGTGCGATCGTAGCTTAAGGGTATGCGAAATACGCCATCGCCGATTTGCGTAATGCCGACCGTTTCTTTAGGTGTGCGGGAGAAAAAAGAGGAATAAGCCGAGGGTGTGGCTGCTGGCGCTCCTGTGCCATCGGCTGTTTTTCCAGGCCTTGCCGCCGCTTTTTGCTGCGAAGCACGGACTTCTTCCCGTTTATATTTATCGAGGAAAGCCGGTACACAGGCTGTCAGTTGAAAGCCGAAACCAAAAAGAAGGGCTTGAGATAAGAGGCCAGATATTTTCAAAAGGGATCTCCTTACACGAAGGCAAGGAGATCACCCCTTACCCGAATTTATTTCGTGAGCAAGTCTTTGACGACGTCGCGTTCTGCGAGTAGCTCTTTGGTCGTCAAAGCGATTTTATCACGCGCGAATGAGCTTAGCTCAAGACCTTTAACGATTTCATAAGTTCCGTCGCCATTTGAAGAAATGGGGAAGGAATAGATGAGACCGGCAGGGATATCGTAGTGTTTTCCGTCGCTCGGTACAGCCGCCGAGAAGTATTCACCTTTCGGTGTTTTCTTCAGGAAGTTCTGAATGTGATCGATGCAAGACGAAGCTGCCGAAGCTGCTGACGACTTACCGCGGGCATCGATAATAGCTGCACCGCGTTTTTGGACGATCGAATAAAAATCGTTTTCAAGCCATTTGCGATCGGTGATCACATCGGTCAGCTTTTTGCCTTTGACTGTGGCGTTTTCGAAGTCAGGAACCATAGTCGAACTGTGGTTACCCCAGATGGCGAGGTTTTTCACGTCGCCGACATTTACATTCGCTTTTTTCGCGATCTGTGCGTAAGCACGGTTTTGGTCGAGCATAGTCATCGCTGAGAAGCGATTCGCCGGCACTTCGCGGCTGTTATGCTGAGCAATCAAGGCGTTGGTATTGCACGGGTTGCCAACAACCACGATGCGAACATCCGAAGCAGCCTTGGCAAGTGCACGGCCTTGCTGAACAAAGATAGGGCCGTTTTCTTTGATCAGGTCGTTACGTTCCATACCAGGACCGCGTGGTTTGGAGCCGACCATCAGTGCCCAGTTGATGCCTTCGAAGCCTTTTTCCGGGCCGTCGAAGATATTGATGCTGGCAAGAGTAGGGAATGCACAGTCGTCGATTTCCATCGCCGTACCTTCTGCGCCTTTGATGGCAACAGGGAGTTCGATCAAATGGAGATGGACAGGAACATCTTTGCCAAAGACTTCGCCCGAGGCGATACGGAAGAGGAGGCTGTATCCAATTTGACCAGCAGCTCCAGTAACAGCAACATGAACAGGTGTTTTCATAGGGGAGAACTCCTCAGTTGAATTCGATCCCCAAATCTACTCCGGGTCTTCGTGAAGCGCAAACCCTCGTGTCGTATTTCTTCAGCCCGAGCCGCTCAATCGCGAAGCAGCTCAATGTCTTTCGTGACGTAAGAGCCCTTACGTTTGTTGAGATCCCAGTACTGTTCTAAAGGTTTATAACCTTCGACCAGAGTCCAATGAACAGCTTGGCCATGCTCGATGAAGTAGAGGACTTTGATTTTGCGATTGGATTTGAGTTCTTCAACGCAGGTCTGACAACCAATAACGTTCAATCGAATGCCATCCACCTTCAAAGAAGCCGGCTTAAAATAGGCCTTCATAAAGGGACGTGAGCAAAAATAACAGCCTTTTACCGGCATAACTGTGTCTTTTTGCCATTTATCGATGAGGCTGCCTAGGAGCGGTTTATCTTCGATCGCCGCTTTGAAACGATTGTAGGCCGCTTCGATTTTCTCTTCCGTTTTCTGCACGAGGGGTTGGACGTGACCAACCTGCTCATTTTGAAAACCAAACTGCGGAAGGCGGACGAGCGCCGAAAGCAAAGTCTCCATCATGCGGAGACAAGACTCAAATTCATCAAGGACTTTAGGGTTTTTTACGTGCGGCACCAAATTACCGAGCGAATTAAGGCGCACAACGCACATCTCAATCCGGGCAATCAATTGCTGATAACGTCGCCGATAAGAAAGCGCTTTTTCCGGCAGACTTTTGAGGTAGAGACCGCGCAGAACCAGGCTTAATCCTAAGATCAGAACGGCCGAAACCAGCCACAAATAGCTCATAAATATGTCCGTGTGAGAAAAAGCGTTCCTCCCATCATAACAAAAGTGCGCGCAATTCTGGGATAGTGCCTCTCAACTATCTTCTAAGCCCATGATACCTATGGGTAATTATAGCCGCCTCTGGGCTCCAAGGCTTTGCCGCTTAACTCCAGCCTCGAATCGGCCGAAAAGACAGGAAAAGGGAGGCCCTCTCATGGCAGGACTTTACGATAGCAGCCGGGTTCAATTTACCAAAATCACCGAAGCCTACCATAATTACGTGGCGCTTTATAAACTCTTCAATAACGGCAGTGATCAAGGCGCAACGCCCTTCGCCGTATTTTATTGGCGCATGACTTATCACGTGCGTTATGGCGACGGCGACCTAATGACTCGCGGATTCTAGACCCTTTGCTCTTTTTCTCAGCTTTCTCCTGTAAGCCCTGCGAATAACCTGTCGGGCTGGCTTGACCATACCTCCCCAGGCCTATATAACGGTAAGAACCGGGGCCTTACTGCCAAAGGGTGGTCATGCAGGAGCACGAGACAGAAACCGTAGGCTGGGACCTAGTCCCGACAGAAGATGGAATTCGCATTGGAGATTCTATCCTGTGGCTTGACGCCCAAAATACCCCGGATTTGTCCTTTCTCTCGAGTGCCTCGACTCTCAAAAATCGCACCGCATCCAAAGTCATCGCGACCGAAGAGACCAGCCGTCTCCTCGCTATCAATAATATTCGTCTCAACGCCTTGGTCGTCGCTTATAACCAAACCGTTTCGATCGGTCAGTTTAAGCTCGAGCTTTTGCCGTCAGGCGCAGGCCTGGGTGCCGCCTCTCTTTATTTAGAGAATCGTCACAGCTCGCTCCTCTACGCGCCGCGCTTACAGCCGCAAAAAACTGGCATTTCGCGAACGATGCAGCTTAAGCGAGCCGATACTTTGATTTTGGGCGCCTATACACCGTATCCACCATCCCATCATCCCAGTCGCAAAAAAGAGAAGGAACGCCTACTTCACACAATGCAAGACTACGTCGCACGCGGCGAATGCCCTGTGATTGTGTGCGAGCCTTATGCGATTGCTCAAGAGCTTTGTAAACTCCTCGCGGAAGCGGGTGTCCCCGTAGTGGTAGCTGGCAGCATCTACCGCACAAATAAGATCTATGAAAGCTACGGCTCTGATATCGGCCCTTATACGATGCAGCACCGTGCGACCGACGTGCCTCACGTAACGATCGTTCCGGAGATGCAGGAGAAGCGGCACATCTATCCGATTCCTCCCGGACCGATATTTATGATCGATGAGAGTTCGCACCAACCCCTTCAAGCTGATATCCGTCGCCCTGCTGTGGAGCGCTTTGTCATCTCACAGACCTGCGATGCCCGCGAACTGAAAACGATCATCCAAACTGTGGAACCTCGTGAAGTTTTCGTCACAGGTCCATATGCCAAGCAGTATGCGAGTGAATTGAGTTCCCTTAAAACGCCTGTCATGGCCTTGTTTCCGAGCCACCTTCCGACTCTCTTTTAAATCCTCTGAGTTCTATGGTTTTTTCGACCGATATTTTACGAATAATTCCAAACATAGCTGAAAATTCGCTTTCGGAATCAATTCCCTTATGGAAGTAAGTCTCGATATTTGAACTTCGTCTGTCTCATCATTTAGAATTTTTGTGATCGCTCCGAGCAATTCCAGACTGTTTTTGGGCAATGGGGTTCGGTCAATAGGCGGTGATTTCGGAAAGGGTATAGGCGGTTTGAGCTCGGGTGGTGGCGCCGCCACAGGTTCGGGCGCAGTAAATAGATATGCCATGCCTTTGGCGTTCGAGAGCGCTAACGGGTCACGACCCAGAGCACAGATGCGCCGCGCAAAATGCATTTCTGATCCACCGATTCGTGCATACTCACGGAAAAACTCCTCGCGCTCCGATTTGGAAACAGGAAATTTGGTCACGTTTTCCCAAGCGGATACAAGTCGGGCGACTTCCGAGGTTTGGGTGAAAATATCGCGTGATGACTCGGACGTGAGAGGTGGAATCGGGAGATCGGGCTCCGGCTTAGCTGGAGCTTCTGGTGTGAGGGAATCCACTTCTTTGGGTTTGGACAGGGGCATGGGAAACGGTTGTGAGATTTCGAAAGCTAAGTCGTCAAACGCTAACTCGGGAAACTGCTGGTCGTAAGAAAATGAAAACGCTTGGGCTGACACGCTTGAAAAGCTTTGTTCTAAGGCTATTTGTTCGGGCGAAACTGTTTCAATCCAATCGCCCACAGCACGTTTGCGACACTCTTGGATACGTAAGCGCGATCTCATGACATCATCAAAGAGTCGAAAGGCGAGGTCAGTGAAAAAATAATTGTTAGAATCCTGCTGGAATTTCCCACGTTCATTCAGGTAGTGAACGCTCTCGACTCGAATATAACCTTTGCTTGCCAGCGCCCGCATCTTCGCACGCACAGTCGTCTCGCTGATCTTAGTGGCAACGGAAATGGTGGCGATAGATGGGAATGCTGCTTGGTCGAGAAAGCACTTCTCGAAGCTCATGAGAGAGCCGAGATAAGTCAGTATGCTGTGCTCATATGAGCAGATATCGGGCAGGTGATCAAAAGCGCGTAGATAACGCCCGCCTGCAAAAACCCTGTGATGCCTTGGAAACATTGATTTTTTTGAAGACATGAGTCCCTCTTCCATGAGGGAACGCTGGCGACTTGAAAAGCGGGCGCTCTCGTACTATTCTGCGGTTAGCAGAGAACGGAGTTGCGCTTTGTTGTTATTGCCAGGCTCCGGTATCTAGGAGGCTGAAGTTCGCGCTTCAGTCTCCACCAAAAAGCCAAATACACGCTCACCATAATTAATTATCACAAAAAAACAAATACAAATTTTCGTTACTGATTTTGTCCGTACGTAATTTGTCGTCTTTGCATTTTTGAAAACCTCGTTTTCACTCCCTGTCTATGAAGCTCGAAATTTCAGAAGATGTCTTTTCCCATTCTTACGTCCTTCGGTTATCACCTCCTCACCTAAGAGCTTTAGGAAGTGCACACGGCTCTCGACCGCACCATGTGTGCACTTCCATTTACCAGGTGTCAGGATTCTATACAGCTCCCAAGGCCATGAAATCGAATCAAATCATGGTCTTAACTTTGGCGCCACAGTTTGCATTACAGGGATTGTGTTGCCCCTCCTGTTGCTGTTGTTAACCTGTTGTTGCTGGAGCTGATGATTATGAAAACGAACGCCCAAGAAGCGCATTATGAAGGCATTTTATCTGAACAGTACTCTCAACCCCTCTTCCTCCCCCCTCTTTGGCGAATCATTTTTCAGGAAGCGATGCGCGGCAATCATTTGCTCTTCTCGCGTTCCGTGCAAGCTGAAGCCGCTCTTTTAAGCCTTACAGCTCCTAATGAAGAGCTCGTTGAATTCTGCGTGCATCTCTTTGCAGCGCCTGACCTTCGGACGATCAAATCTATGATTCACCTCCTTCCGCGAGAAGAACAAGTGCAGCTCTACGCTGTTTATCTCCAGCAGATGCAAGGCATCCGCGACGAGAATAAGCGGTCGATGAACTAAGCGAAACTTCCGCGTTTTAAATAAAAGGACGGCGCCCCCTTACCGGAGCGCACGTCCTTTCGTCATTTCTGCTACAATTGTGACCATGATACTCCTCACAAAAAAGGAAGCTCACGTCATGGCAGAGGCGGCAAAGCAAGGAAAAAGGAAAGGCTTACTTGAATATCTCCAGCTGCATCGCTGGATCAATCCCGAGGACGGGTATAGTCAGGAAGTTCTATTTGTTGTGTGTGTGATTGTGGCTCTTTTTCTGGGTGTGGCGCTTGCTAGCTTTTCGCCGCTTGACCCCTCCGTCTACAACTATAGCTACCCCCCTCGACACGCGCAGAACTGGGGTGGAATCGTTGGCAGCTATATCGCGGGCTTTCTCATCTTTCAACTCGGTGTTCTTGCTTATCTGCTGCCACTCCCTGTCCTTGCTATGGCCTGGATGAATCTTCGCGGCGAACCCTCGGCTTTTGCGAAGGGCCGCCTTGCAGGTGTGGCTCTTGCCCTTGTCTGTTTAGCCCTAGCAGCCCAGCAGTGGGCCCCCTCGTTATCACTCTCGGGGTTCTCTTATCGATCTGGTGGAACACTCGGGTTTTGGACCCAACGCCTTTTGAAGCAGACCGTTGGCACTGGAGGCCTCTTCATTTTCCTGGGGGGTGGCCTGGTTATGGCTGCACTTATGCTTCGACAAGACAGTGTGATTCGTCCCCTGTTTAAGGCCCTTGCAGCTCGTACACCCAAAAAGAAGGCCGCCCCTCCTATAGGCAAGTCGGGTACTGCGTCTGCCGAGGGGCTCCCTTCCGCACATCCTAATCTCAATGGAGAGCCTGAGCTGCAAGGCATCCTGCAAAAGATCAACATCCAGGAAAAGTTTCAGGCCGCTCCTCTCACCCAAACGAAGCCCACTGCGGGAGCCGCTGGCCCTGACGTCACCTTCGATACCCCCAAAGGTTCAACAACGCCGGCCCAGACTTTTGAACCTCTGCCGACTCTTGAGCCCGATCCAAGTTATGTAGCCCCCCCGACGACGATGTTCCGCACGGGTGCGACATCCATTGCCATCGACGAAGAAGAGCGCCGGGAGTTTGAACACACCTCGGTAGCTCTTGTGAAAGCCTTTTCGGAGTTTGGCGTGGGTGGGGAAGTGATCGCCATTCAACCGGGCCCTGTGGTGACTGTTTATGAATTTCAACCTGACGCCGGCACAAAGCTCTCAAAGGTCACGGGCCTCCTTGACGACATCGCCTTGGCTTTGAAAGTCGATTCCATCTTTATCCACCCCGTCAGCGGCAAACGAGCCCTAGGGGTGCAGGTACCGAATAAACGCCGCGAAACCGTATTCCTCGGCGATATTTTACAAACCAGTGCTTTTCAGCATGTGAATTCCCCTCTGAACTTTGTTCTGGGCAAAGGCCTGACAGGCGAGCCTATCTGCTGTGACCTTGCCTCCATGCCGCACCTTCTTACCGCCGGTCAAACCGGGTCGGGTAAGTCGGTTGCGATCAACTCTCTTCTTTGCAGTTTGATTCTCAAAGCAAGTCCTGAGCAAGTGCGCATGATCCTCGTCGATCCTAAAATCCTCGAATTGAAAATCTACGAAGGCATTCCGCACCTCTTGATGCCGGTCATCACAGAGCCCCTCAAAGCGTCCCTGGCGCTAAAATGGGCCTGTTTTGAGATGGATCGCCGTTATCAGCTCATGGAATCCGCTATGGTTCGCCACATCTCAGGCTTTAATCAGTACTGGGACAATGCGAGCAACGAGCAAAAAGCTGAAATGCGGGAGCGCTACGGTGATTCGATCCAAGGGAAATTACCCTATATCGTGATTGTCATCGATGAGCTTGCTGACTTGATGTTGACCGCCTCAAAAGATGTTGAGAACTCGATCCAGCGCCTCGCACAGAAGGCTCGTGCTTCTGGTATCCACTTGGTTCTGGCGACTCAGCGTCCTTCGGTCGACGTCATCACAGGCGTGATCAAAGCGAACCTTCCGTGCCGTATCGCTTTTAAGGTCTTCTCGCGTACGGACAGTCGCACGATCCTTGATAGCATGGGTGCCGAACGCCTCCTAGGCAAAGGCGATATGCTCTTTTTAAGGCCGGGTTCAAGTAAACTGGAACGGATCCAGGGCGCTTTTTTAAGTGACGAAGAAGTTGTCGCGATGGTGGATCAGCTGAAGAAAACCAGCGCTCCTCACTATGATGAAACGGCGATGGAATGGATCAACGAAGAATTCCAAAAACAATCGGGCAACGGTTTTGATCCTGGCGAAGAGAATGCTGGTTCGGCCGATCCGAAGTGGAATGATGCCATTCAAATCGCTCAACGCCAGGGTACGATCAGTGCCTCGTATCTACAGCGCATGCTGAAAATTGGCTATAACCGCGCCGCTCGTATTGTTGAATCTATGGAATCGCAAGGTTTGGTCGCAAAAGCCGATGGCTCAAAACCACGGGCGTGGATCGGTCATAACACTTAAGGACTCTTAAAGATTGTGAGGTAGAGGCCGGAGCTTTACGCTACGGCCTTTTTTTATGTGAGAAAACCCTGAAGATAGGCTTCAAGATCTCGGCCCATAGAGTCGAGGCTAAAATAGTCCCGAGCCTTTGCACTTCGTTCGTCACGCACATTCTGCGTTTCTTCAAAAGCACGGATCGACCAGGTTTTTAAGAGCTTGCGCTGCTTTTCTTCATCATCGGGAAAGACTGCGCCAAACTCAGGATCGATGAGACATTCCGAAAGCGAACCCACAGGCGCCACGAGAACGGCAGTTCCGGACAAAAGAAATTCTTCGGCAACGCGGCAAATCACTTCTGACCCAAGGCTTGGAATGATGCCAAGAGCTGCAGATGCCATGCGGCTCGGAAGGTTTGGGACCCGTGCGTCAACCAACCCCCAATCTACGCCTTCAATAAGGCCTATAGTCTTGGCTGTAGCTCTCAGTGCAGCCGACGTGATGTTTGCGCTTTGGCCGATAATTTCAAGAAAGGGTTTGGGGCGTGGGTTATCCCACTCGATCAGCGTTTCGTAAAAAAGTTTGAGGAACTTCTCATGGCCTTTAATCGGATCCAAGCGACCAACGATGAGTAAACGCGGGCGATCCGCGTCCTTGCGCGGCCGAGAATGAAAGACCGCAGCATCAAGCCCCAGTACTATGGAATGGACCGATTTTTTGGGTAGAGCGGCCCGAAAGAGATCGCTGACTCGTTTTGCAGGTGTGATAATTCCCTTGCAGAATCGGAGGCTTAGACCAAGACCGAACGGAGACAAAGGCCGCGAGAGGTCACTGTCCTGCCCGCGAAAACGGACTACGGGAACACCAAGAAAACGCGATAAAAATGTTTCGGGACCGCCGTAGGTGACGATGATAGAGGGCTTTAAACGTTTGGCCTCACGCCGTAGAGCGAAAACCTCTGATAACTTGAATTGAAACGTGGCGCCTGCCACTCCGAGTTCGCTCGCACGAAGCGCGCAGGGTGAAGCTGGCAAAGCACTTAAAAGGGATGACCATCCCCTTCTGTGCAGTGACTGCGCGCTTCGAAGGGCATATTCCGTGATCGCGCTGTTCCATCGATTGGAACACAGATGCCAGACCGTAGGTTTCATTGTTTGTGACCTCGGCGCGCTTCAAAGAGCTTGGCGTATTTGACGAAGGTATAAAGGCTCGAAATTAAGGCGTAGGTATAACCCGGATAACCGTCAAGAAACCCAAGCCTAAAAATGTAGCGATTGATGAACTCAAACCAAGGTCTCAAGACATGACTTAAAAATGAGGGTTTTTTTCCTTTGGCGGCATGCTGCTCGGCTATCGCCGAAGTATAGCGATTGAAGCGCGCAAAATAATCATTGAGATCACGATAGCTATAGTGCCAGAGGACTGCGTTTGAAAGGAAAAAGGTCTTGCCGGCCCGCGGTACGTATTCTTCGTGAATCGAACCCTTATACTGACCGGCTCCACGCAGGAACAATCGCAAAGGTTTATCTTTGGTTTTCCCGAACCGCATGCGCCGGCCCATAAACACGAGCCGCCGGTCAAGCCGATAGGCGTTGGCTTCGCTGTTTGAAATCAACTCCGGCAGCTTTGCCGAAAGCTCAGGGCTTAGTTCTTCATCCGCGTCAACGGCCAAAACCCATTTTCGGGTTCCGTAGGCAAGCGCTGCGTTTTTCTGTTCGGCAAAATTGGTGAAAGGTCTTTGGTAAACCTGAGCCCCAAATTCGGAGGCAATTATTGTGGTTCGATCCGTGCTCATGGAATCAAGAACGATCACCTCCACACCGGGCGGCAGACTCTTGAGACAGCGCGGCAACTGATCTTCTTCATTAAAAGCAATAATGACGACAGAGAGGTCAAGCAGGGGGGTTGACTGTGCAGTGGAATGGGGCGATGGCGCGTTCATCCGTGGTCCTGTCCTTAGGACCGGACAAAGGGGAGGCTAAGCCTCCCCCCTTTACAAGGCGATTCGCTTAAAACGAAGCGCTTGTAGCAGTCCAATAGTCCTGGTTTTCGTTGACGCGGAGCATGGCGGGATATCCAGCCATTGATCCTTCATCACGATTGTACTTCGTGAGGACCACGATTGTACCTATTTTTCCTTGTTTGACAACGCGGCCTACAGCCACGATGTAATTGTACTGATTCTTGATATCGACGAAATCGCCGACCTCACCCAGACGGGGATTCACCGTACAATACACTTTTCTATCAGCAGACTTATCACGACTTTCATCAACGATACTGCTTTCTTTAAGCTTTTTACAGACCTTTACGGATGCTGCAAACGACACTTGCGGTAGGATAAGGAGCGGAGAAATGCTTGTTACGAGACCAAATGCAAGAAGACGAAACCGTTTCCTAAGGATACGCAAAAACATAAATACTCCAACGACTGTACAACTTACTGGCTCAACCAAAAGCAATCCGCCAGTTCTGTCCTCACTAAAGCAATTCTAATGCCAGGCTTTTTTGGACAAAAAACCTTGAAACCATTGATGATTTTGGCCATCGCGCTTGTAAGCTTCCTGGGATTTGTCGAAAGATTTGACAGTTTAGGGCAAAGTAGGGTCCGAGCTTCGGATAAGGACTATATATATGAGCAACCACCTCGCAAACGAAACGTCACCTTACCTCCTTCAGCATGCCGAGAATCCCGTGGAGTGGTTTCCCTGGGGCGACGCGGCCTTTCGGAAAGCGGCGGCTGAAGGCAAACCGATATTCCTCTCCATCGGCTACTCGACCTGTCACTGGTGTCACGTTATGGAGGGCGATTCTTTTGAAAAAGAGGATGTCGCAGACGTGCTCAACAAACATTACGTCGCGATTAAAGTGGATCGGGAAGAACGCCCTGATGTCGACGCGTTTTATCTCAAAGCACTCCAGGCTATGAATCAGCGCGGAGGCTGGCCTTTATCTATGGTCTTGACCGACGAAGGGAAACCTTTCTGGGGCGGGACGTTTTTCCCGCGCGAGCAGTTCAAAAACATACTCAATCGTATCCAGGAAATCTGGCACAGCGAAGCTCATGTTTTAAAGGACAAAGCCTTTGAGTTGACGGAGCACTTGAAGATTCGCGAAGAAGAATTTTTTGCGTCCACAGGCGACGTTGATCTAGGGATCGTGGAAGCTTTTCTGCAGAGCAAAGTGGAAAGTTTTGACCCGCATCTTGGTGGTTTTGGTTCGGCTCCAAAGTTTCCGCCCGCGATGGCACTCATGGTCCTCCTGCGTTTTCCGGAGCATCGGGCTATGGCTACGAAAACCTTGGATGCCATGGCCCGCGGCGGTATGCGTGATCATGTTGGGGGTGGTTTTCATCGCTATTCCGTCGATGATAAATGGCTGCTACCGCACTTTGAAAAAATGCTTTACGACAATGCACTTTTGACTCTTGCCTATACCGAAGGGTATCAGGTCGCGCATAACGAGGATTATCGTGACGTTGCGATCTCGACTTTAGACTACGTTTTACGTGATATGACAAGTGCTGACGGAGGTTTCTACAGCGCTGAAGATGCCGACAGCGAAAAGACCGAGGGCAAATTTTATGTCTGGCGCGCGGCCGATTTTGCTCCCGAACTCTTAGCGCGCGTGACGCAATATTTTGAATTAAAAGCAGAGGGTAACTTTGAGATTTCAAAGCGGGTCGAGGAGCTGGAAGCCGCTGCTGGCCTGAAGGCGGTGACTCACGCGAATATTCTGCATCACATCGGCAAAAAAGAATTGCCGCGTGATGAATCGTATCAAAAACTACTCGTCGATCTTCGCGTTTTAAGAGATACGCGTATTCGTCCAGGACTCGATGATAAAATTCTGACGTCTTGGAATGGTTTGATGATCGGCGCACTTGCAAAAGCAAGCCGTGTCTTCGGTGCAGAAAAATTTGGTATTGCGGCTGAAAAAGCGTTAAAATTCATTTTAGAAAAACACATCGAGGGTGACAAACTCCTTCGAACGTCGCGTGGTGGATTTGCAAAACAGCCGGCATTTCTCGAAGATTATGCAAACCTCATTTTTGCTCATATCGAGCTTTATCAAAGCACTTTGAATCCTCAATACCTCGTCGGAGCCATCGGCTGGCAAAACCAGCAGGATGCCTATTTTTTAGACAGAAAAGCGGAGGGGTATTTTGATTCCGAAGGCTCTGACATACGAATTCCACTTCGTAGTAAAGAGCTTATGGACGACGCCACGCCGGGCGGCAACGCTATGAGTGCCTGGAACCTCGCGCGCCTCTTTAAGTTGACGGGTAAGCTGTTGTGGCGAACACGCTGTAATGCACTCCTGGAGCGCTCTGCAGAGCTTATGCAAAAGTACCCAGCCGCGTTTCCCATGATGAACCTGGCTTTGATGGAAATGCATGGGAAATCTCTGGTTATAGCAGGGGATTTTGACGCAGCAAAACTCAACGACACCCTCACGCCCATCACGTGGGTGCAATATCACCCCGCACTCCTTCAAAGCTGCCCCATTTTGCATGGAAAAGGCCCGAAAGAAGCTGGGGCGCAATTCTACCTCTGCACCGGGGATACGTGCCAACTTCCTACGTCAGATTTTGGCAGAATTCTTCGGGAAATAAAGGCGTAATTCTGGACAAGCGTTCGCAATTTTTGTACGCTCCGAGCCGTAACTACTGCCTAAGCTAAAGGGACGCCTGATGACGGAAATCAAAAAAACGCCTTTGCACTCACTTCATAAACAGCTCAAAGCGAAGATGGTCAACTTCGGCGGCTGGGATATGCCGGTGCAATACGAAAGCGTGCTTGCCGAGCACAAGTATGTGCGTGAGCACTGCGGAATTTTTGATGTTAGCCACATGGGCGAAATCATCGTTGAAGGCAAAGACGCGCTTGCCTACCTGCAAGGCATAACCGTGAATGATGTCTCTCGACTTGAACTCGGTCATGGGCAATACAGCGCCTTGCCAACGGAAGACGCTGGATTTATCGACGATTTGATTATCTATCGAGTCGGTGCGGAGCGTTATTTTCTCTGTGTCAACGCATCCAATATCGAAAAAGACTTTGAATGGCTCAAAAAACACAAGGGCGAGCACACGGTGACGATCACCAATGAATCGCCGATGTGGAGTCAGCTCGCTGTTCAAGGCCCCGAAAGCGAAGAGGCTCTCAAAGCGATTTTGAGTCCTTCCGATCAGGCGAGAGTCGCCGACCTGCCTTACACCAATATCACCGAAGCGAGTTTTCAAGGCAAAAAAGGCTTTATCGCGCGTACGGGTTATACGGGCGAAAAAGGCTACGAAATCTATATTCCCAATGCCATCGCGTCCTCGGTTTTTGCCGAACTCCTCGAAAAATCAAATGCCAAACCTATCGGCCTAGGCGCCCGCGATACACTTCGCCTTGAAGCCTGTTATCTGCTTTACGGCAATGACATGGACGAAACAGTGTCACCGATCGAAGCAGGAATTGCGTGGGCGGTGCGCTTTGAAAAAGGTGATTTCCTTGGCAAGGCCAAGATGGAAGCCCAAAAAGCGGGAACTTTGCCTGCTCGTAAGATGGTTGCCTTCAAACTATCCGAAGAAGGCATTGCTCGCCATGGCATGGACGTCTATGTCGGCGACCGTAAAGTGGGCGTCGTAACGAGCGGCTCAGTCCTTCCTACCGTCGAAGGTGCAGGTGGAATGGCCTTGATCGAGAAAGATGCAGCAGCTCTTGGCGATGATCTTAGCATCGATGTTCGCGGCAAAAGAAAACTTGCGAAGGTCGTCAAAAGACCCCTATATTCGGCTAAGGTTAAATAGACATCGCACTCGAATTCAATGGTTTAATCCGGGCGTCTGCTGTGTGTAGGGGCTCTAATTTCTGAGGTACTTATATGTCCTTCCCTAAAGAACTGAAATACACCCGTGAACATGAATGGGTTCGTCTCGAAGGCAACACTGCGGCGATCGGCATCACGTCCTACGCCTTGGAACAACTCGGCGATGTTGTTCACCTTGATTTGCCTAAAGTCGGTGAGACTTTCAAAGCTGGTTCGACTTTTGGTTCGATTGAATCCACCAAGACTGTTTCTGACCTCTATATGCCTATCACAGGCAAAGTGACTGAAATCAACGCCGCCATCGCTAAAAAGCTCGAAGGCTTGTCGGATGACCCTTATGTCGCAGGTTGGTTGATCAAAATTTCTTTTGCTTCAAACGACGGCGAACTGATGGCCCCTGCTGACTACCAAAAATTGATTGCCGAAGAAGAATGACATGTCATGGCCGGGGATTTCCTCGGCCTTTTTTTTGAAACTTGCCGCGCCGCTTCCACCGTTTATCCCTGCTGAATTTAGATTCCCTGATTTTTTGCATTTTCCTGCGGATTTCGATAGATTATCGAGGTCTGAATTAATTGGGAAAGGCGGAAATTGTCCATGGGTATGTGGGAAAAAGCGAATAATATCCAAGATTTTTCAAGTCGACACATCGGTCCTACCGATCACGATATCAAAGCCATGCTCTCCGAGCTTGGTTATGCGAGTCTCGACGCATTGACGAAGACTGCTATTCCAAATGCGATCCAAACGAAAAGCGCCCTTGATTTGCCTAAGGCTTTGCCCGAGCATGAAGCTCTGGACGAACTGCGCCGTATCATGAGCAAAAACAAGATCTTCCGTACCTTCATCGGTCTCGGATATTACGACACCATCACACCGAGCGTTATTCAACGTAACATCCTCGAAAATCCAGCTTGGTACACGCAATACACGCCTTACCAACCTGAGATCGCGCAAGGCCGTTTGGAAGCTTTGCTCAATTTTCAGACTATGGTTTCTGACCTGACAGGTCTTCCTATAGCAAACGCCTCGCTTTTGGACGAAGGAACAGCTGCGGCTGAAGCCATGACCATGAGCCGCGATGTTTGTGATTCTGAGTTGGGTCTCACCTACCTGATCGCTTCAGACTGTCATCCACAGACGATTGAAGTCGTCCGTACGCGTGCCGAAGCGCTTGGCATCCCAACCGAAGTCGTCGCGCCCAAAGACATGAAAATAAGCAAAGACGCGTTTGGTATTCTTTTGCAGTACCCGAACACCTTTGGTTCGATCGAAGAGTATGAAGGCCTCATCAGCAAAGCGAAAAGCCAGGGCTTGATCGTTACACTGGCGACCGACCTGCTTGCACTTTGCGTTTTGAAAGCTCCTGGTGAATTTGGAGCTGATATCGCTGTGGGTACATCTCAGCGTTTTGGTGTTCCGCTCGGCTACGGTGGGCCACATGCCGCATTTTTCGCAACCAAAGACGAATTCAAACGCCGTTTGCCAGGCCGTATCATCGGCGTTTCAAAAGACGATGCGGGCGCTCAAGCCCTCCGTATGGCGCTCCAAACACGTGAGCAGCATATTCGCCGCGATAAGGCGACGTCCAACATTTGTACCGCGCAGGCGCTCCTTGCTATCATGGCTTCGATGTATGCCGTTTATCATGGACCTAAAGGCCTGAAGGTCATTGCAGAGCGTACGCATGCGATGACGAGTCTTTTGGCGACAGGCCTGAAAAAACTCGGCTACAAACTGCAGAGCGAGTCCTTTTTTGATACCGTGACCGTCCTTGAAAATGACAATCTTATCAATCAGATCGAAGCCGCTGCCGAAGGCGCATCGATCAACTTCCGCACGACCGTAAGTGGTCAAATCGGAATTTCCTTTGATGAAAAAACCCAGATCAAAGATATCGAGAAGATTCTTGAGATCTTTGCCTTGGGCAAACCTACGCCGCGTGTCGAAGACCTTGCTAAATCGGCAAGCGAAGGCCTTCCGAAAGCGCTCGTTCGTACATCCGCTTACCTTCAACACCCGATCTTCAACGCTTACCACTCTGAAACAGAGATGATGCGTTATATCAGGAAACTCGAAGGCCGCGACCTATCGTTGACGCGTTCCATGATTCCACTAGGTTCATGCACGATGAAGCTCAACGCCGCATCGGAACTTTATCCCATCACGTGGCCGGAAGTAGGCGGACTTCATCCGTTTGTTCCTTTGGAGCAGGCGGCCGGATACCTCGAACTTTTCCACACTCTTGAAAACTACCTGGAAGCGTGTACGGGTTTTGACGCGATTTCATTGCAACCAAACTCCGGTGCCCAAGGCGAATATGCAGGCCTCCTTGTTCTTCGCAAATATCATATTTCCCGCGGGGACAAGCACCGAATAGTGTGTTTGATTCCAAGCTCTGCGCACGGCACGAATCCGGCTTCCGCTGTGATGGCTGGAATGGAAGTCGTCGTTACGCGTTGCGATAAAAACGGCAATATCGATCTCAATGATCTCAAAGAAAAAGCGATCCTTCATAAAGATCGCCTTGCAGCTCTTATGATTACGTATCCGTCGACGCACGGTGTGTTTGAAGAAGAGATCGTCAAGATCTGTGAGATCATCCATGACAATGGTGGTCAGGTCTATATGGACGGCGCAAACCTCAACGCTCAAATAGGCCTGTGTTTACCGGGCAAATTTGGTCCTGACGTCTGTCACATGAACCTTCACAAAACCTTCTGTATTCCACATGGCGGCGGTGGACCTGGTGTTGGACCGATCGGTGTGAAGAGTCACCTCGCTGACTTCTTGCCGAATAATCCAGTTGTGACCATGGGCGGTAAAAACGGTGTTGGTCCTATCAGTGCAGCCCCCTGGGGCAGCGCAAGCATCCTTCCTATCTCGTGGATGTATATCCGGATGATGGGTGCGGAGGACCTCAAAAAAGCGACTCAGGTGGCGATTTTGAGCGCTAACTACATGGCGAAACGCCTTGATCCTCATTTCCCTATCGTTTATCGTGGCGAGAGTGGGCTCGTGGCTCATGAATGCATCGTGGACCTGGCCAAGGTGAAAAAGACCGCCGACGTTAGCGTCGATGATATTGCGAAACGCCTGATGGATTATGGCTACCATGCCCCGACTGTTTCCTGGCCTGTGCCGAACACTATGATGATCGAGCCAACAGAATCGGAATCCAAAGCCGAGATCGATCGTTTTTGTGAGGCTATGATTAGCATTCGGCACGAAATCGCCGATATCGAAGAGGGCAAATCTTCGAAAGAAAGCAATGCCTTGAAACATGCGCCTCATACAGCCGCCGTGATTGTCTCGGCTTGGGATCGTCCTTACTCACGTGAACTGGCGGCATTTCCGGCTCCCTGGGTCAAGGAAAGTAAGTTCTGGCCCTACGTAGGCCGTATCGATAGCGCATACGGTGACCGTAACCTGATCTGTACGTGTCCTGATATTTCTGCTTACGAATAATGAGTTTGTGAATCGATCAAAATAAAAACCCAGATGTCGAAAGGCATCTGGGTTTTTATTTACTGAAATTTTCAAACCTAAGATTTAACCGTCCAGACCCACCGTCAGATCACGGTGAGACACGCTGATCACAATATTCGGAATACTCAAAGACGCGAGTTCAAGGGCCAACCGTTCCGTGAGTGCAACGCTTCGGTGCTTGCCGCCTGTACAGCCGATGCCGATACGGAAATAGTGCTTCCCTTCGCTATGATAGGCGGGGAGGAGAAAATTGTGCAGGTCGACGAGTTTCGCCAGCATCGTATGGGCTGCTGGATCTTCGAATACATAGGATGCCACGGCAGGATCCTGACCGTTTTTGCGTTTGAGATGAGGATCAAAATAAGGGTTACGCAAAAACCGGACGTCAAAAATAGTATCGGCTGGTTTGAGCATGCCGTGTTTAAAACCAAAACTCACGACTGTCACATGAAGCTGGCGATGGAGATTAACGGCCGCATAACGCTCCTCAGCCTTGCGGGCGAGGTAGTGGGGCGACCAAAGGCTTGTATCAAAGGCAACGTCAGCCATCTGCTCGATGGGCCTCATCAGAGCCATCTCGCGACGGATGGCGACGATGAGTTCACCGCCAGCGTCGAGCAGTGGATGCTTTCGGCGCGTGGTGCTGAACCGCTCGGCTAATATCTCGTCGGAACTCGAGAGAAAAACGACATCGAGCCGAAATTTGAGGCGCAAATTGAGGGCCAAAGCCGGGAAATTTTGAACAAAATTAGGATCTCGGGCATCGATGCCGATCGCATATCGCATCGGGTGATTGGCATTGCGCGTGATGTGATCGAGGGCAGCTTCAATGAGATCAAAAGGGAGATTTTCCATGCAGTGAAAGGAAAGATCTTCGAGCGCATTCATGACAGTCGACTTGCCAGCGCCGGACAAGCCGGTGACGATGACGAGGAGAGGAAGATCTTTTGCAGCACTGGTAGTGGCCTTATCCGCACTCATCCTCAACCGACCCCCAAAAGATTTAAAAGTATTTTTTGCGCTTGCTGCTAGGCAAAATGCCGAGCTGCTCGCGATACTTGGCAACCGTTCTGCGCGCCAACTGAATACCGCGGTCCTCGAGAAGTTCGACAATTTTCTGGTCAGCCAGAGGATGTTTGGGATCTTCTTTGCCGATCATTTCGGAGATGATTTTTTTCACGGAAACGCTGGCGAGACTATCACCGCCGGCCATCGAGACCGAACTATTGAAGAAGTACTTGAGTTCGAATATGCCCTGAGGCGTATGCACATATTTATTGCTGGTCACACGACTGATCGTCGATTCGTGCATCCCGATATCATCAGCGATATCGCGGAGGACCATGGGTTTCAAAAATTCATAACCGTTTTCAAAAAACTCTTTTTGACGTTCGACGAGCTTTTCTGTAACGCGCAGGATCGTTTTCTGCCGCTGCTGAATCGATTTGATAAGCCATTGAGCTGATTTCAATTTATCGGATAGATACTCTTTGCTGCTGCCGTTCATCTTCGTCGCCATCTTCTCATACATCCGCGAAACGCGCAGATGAGGAAGACCCTCGTCGTTCAACGTGACTATCCACTCGCCGGATACTTTGAAGACATAAACGTCGGGCACAACGTACTGAGCTTCCAGACCACCAAACTGCCGGCCCGGAACAGGCTCAAGTTCGGCGATGATCTGCACGCTCTCAATGATGGTTTCGAGCGGCAGTTTCAGGGCTTTGGCGATAGCCGAAAAATTCCGGGTCTCGAGTTCAACAAGATGATGTTCGACGATAAGTTCCACAACGCCGTTTTTCAAACGACCGGCGCGCAGCTGAATGTGAAGGCATTCCTTGAGGTCGCGCGCACCGACGCCAGTCGGTTCGAGATGCTGAACCACGTCGAGCATATCTTCCACAAAGTCGACCGGCTGCTTGTTATCTTCTGCTAATTCTTCAATAGTTCCATGGAGATAACCGCGATCATCGATATTTCCGATGATGCGGCCGGCGAGGTCTTTCTCTTCCGGACTCAAATCCATTTCGCCGATTTGGGCAAAAAGGAAGTCTTGAAGTGTCCCCGACTTCGCCAGATTTTCGTGGCTTGGAAACTCATCACTTTCGTTTTGGCGACTGGCGGAGCTTGAGCTGCTTTGCGATTCCTGCATGCGTGAGAAAGCTTCCCAATCCATGTCCGCAGGTTTTTCGCCGCTGATTGAATCGACTATGCCGGCCGCCTCACTCATGGATTCGCCAACGGCTTCCACTTCGGTGCGCTCACGTTCGCGTTCGACCTGAAGGCGTTCTTCCGACGACTCGGACACACCTTCTTCCAGCACCGGATTTTCCGTGAGCTGCTGGGTCACAAACTCTTCAAGCTCAAGACGCGACAGCTGAAGGAGCTTGATCGCCTGCTGAAGTTGCGGCGTCATCAGCAGCTGCTGGCTGAGTTTGAGCGACTGTTTTAAATCGAAAGCCATAATTCCACCAATCAAAGGACTGAGCCTACCAAGGCAGTCTCAGAGCCTGAAGTTCTCACCCAAATACACACTGCGGACCTTAGGGTCTTCAGCGATCTGCGTGGCCGATCCGTGGGCTATAATCTGCCCTCCCGTCAGGATGTAGGCGCGATCACAACTGCCGAGGGTCTCCCTCACGTTGTGATCGGTGATGAGCACACCCAATCCATCTTCGTCTCTAAGCTTTTCGATGATTTTTTGTATTTCTTGAACCGTAACCGGGTCAATTCCTGCAAATGGTTCATCTAACAGGAGAAATTTTGGTTTTATTATCAAAGACCGAGCGATCTCCACCCTCCGGCGCTCGCCGCCCGACAGGGCCGCCCCCATTGACTTCGCAATGTGAGTGATCTGAAACTTGGTCAAAAGAAAATCGAGGAAATCCTTACGCTCGTGCGTCGGCGTCTTGGCTATCTCCATAATCGACCGCAGATTGTCTTCGACCGTCATCCGGCGAAAGATGGACATATTCTGCGGGAGATAGCTGATGCCTCGCTTCGCGCGATGATGCATCGGTAAATCAGTGATGTTTTCGCCATCCAAAAGAACTTCGCCCTCGGTTGGGAACAAGAGTCCAACGATCATGTAGAAACTGGTTGTTTTCCCTGCACCGTTTGGTCCCAGGAGACCGACGACTTCGCCCTTTTTCACATGAAAAGAAGCGCCTTTGACAACTTCCCGCGATTTGAAAAACTTACGCAGGTTTTTGGCCTCAAGCACAGAGACGTTGGTGTTTTCTTCTATGGATAGGTCAGCCGTCATTTTTTCACCCGATCTGGCTGCACTACGCCTTGGGCCTTATCGACCTTAATTTCGCCTGTCGCGATCTCGTAGATTATGCGATCCCCTTTGATGAGATTGCCATCCCGCCAAAGCCGAGCATTGCCTTCGAGCGTCACGATTTGCGCAAGATTATCGAAAATAGCTTTTTCGCTTTTTGCATTCATGCGCTCTGAAGGGTCCGTCGAATAACGTGAAATCCCAACATTACCATCAAGAATGGCATTTTTTACCCCGCCGCCATCGGGCATCGGAGCCGCTTTTTTTGGCATCAACGTGACTTTTGCATCGTCTGACTGGAGACGCATATCGTCCTGCGTGATCATCACTTTTTTCTGTAGGGTCACAGTGGATCGATCACGCGAATAAGTCGTCACACCTTCGCTTTGATAATGAACGGGCGATTTCACCCGTTGTTCTTTGGATTTACCTTTACCCTTACTTGTCCCGGCCAGGGGATTAACGGGCTTGGACGGTCCAATGGAATCATCGGTTGGCTCCGGGATCATATCCGCTTTTGGCGGCATTTGACTCTCTGTCGAGCCTGGCTGCAAATCCTGGGGGGTCACGACATCATTTGCAGAATCTTTGTCTTTGTCTTTGTCTTTAGGAGGCGATTTCGCTTTTTTTCCAGTCTTTTTCGCCGATGCGGGTGATGCTGACGGCGAGCCTGCATCGGTATCCGCATTTACCGGCTTCTTTTTTTCCAGCTTTTTGTCCGGTTCCAATTGATCGATATCGGTGATGATATCAGCATAGACATAACGTAAGGGAACCGCGAGGCTCACGCAGACAGCCGAGATATAGAGTGTGAATTTAAGGCTTTTTCGGAACATCAACCAGGGTGCCCTCCATTGGCCCGAAGACTTTTACGTCCTGGGTCTTTTGATCGTATTCGAAGCCCTTGCGCCCCAGCATATCGACCTGTGCGTTTTGTATGCGAACAGGGCGTTCGGAAGTCACTTTCGCCGTTGCCGTCTCATACTTCGCGTAGTCTGTGAATATCGTAGTATCGTCCGACCCAAAGCGCACTTGATTTTCGAACTCCGCGGTCTCGAGCTTGGCATCTTTCATCATATCCGCCAGACCTTTTGACCCGAACTTCAAAGTGGCCGCTTCTGAGGCCAGAAAATCTTTGTGCTCGCCATTCATACGGTTCCCTCGAACAGCGCCCATAATATCGAGAGTATCAGGATCGAGGAACTGGGCAAGCTTGCCTTGAAAGGTGCCGGTTGGATGATGGTCATCGTATTCGTAAAGCACAAACTCTTCGACAGTGACGCGTGAGCGTTTATCGCGCGCTGGGCCGATGATTTCTGTGCTTACAATTTTTTTGGCGTTCGCCTTCTTTTCACCGCGCTGAAAAAATACCATCACAGCGGATAAAAAGAATGTGACAAACGCTATGACAACGAAGTGTTTACCCATAAGTCTGCTCCTGAGGTCAAGATCCTCAGGCTTAGTCTATCATAGGGAAGGCGGACGTTTGAAGGGGAGGGTAGGGGTGAAAAGGGCTTGAAGAGGCGAGAATTTAGCAAGATTTATGCAATAAAGGCCAAATCTTGCCTCGGAACCCTTTCAGCTCATGAATTATACAATTTTGGCTGCTAGTAGATCATGCATACGAATAAGCCCAACAATAGCGCCGCTTGCATCCTTAACAAAAAGCGAGGTTATGCGGGACTGCTCCATCAACTTGACAGCATCGAGAGCCAATCGATCGCTTTCGATTGTTTTAGGATTTTTTGTCATGATGTCTTTGGCATGTTTTGTAAATACCGCTTCACGCGAGGTTTTAAGGGCACGTCTCAAGTCACCGTCAGTTATCGCACCGATCAATTGCTCGTTCGCATCAAACACACCGGCAATTCCGTAATTATGAGCTGTAATGATCTCAAGGACACGATTGAAATCATCATCGGCATGGATCGCCATCAAATCGGTTTTCATGTGCTGGCTGACAAGCGAAAGCTGACGCCCCAGACTGCCATCGGGATGATACTGCGCAAAATCGTGTTTATCAAACCCCCGCGCTCGCATGAGAGCCACGGCCAATGCATCTCCTAGTCCCATTGCGACCACAGTCGACGTCGTGGGCGCAAGATTGAGCGGACAAGCCTCTCGATCCACATTCCCATCAAGCACGATGTTGGAAAGCCGAGCGAGCGAGGAGGTCGATTTGCCAGTAATCGCAACGACGGGAATATTACGGCGATTCGCGAAACGCACAACTTCTAGCGTTTCCCGTGTTTCTCCGCCGAAAGCAAGGGCGAGCACAACGTCCTGACTTTGTATCATGCCCAGATCGCCGTGAAGGGCTTCCGAAGGGTGAAGAAAAAAGGCAGCCGTACCGGTGCTCGCAAGTGTCGCCGCTAACTTTCGTGCGATGTGTCCCGACTTGCCGAGACCCGTGACCACAACCTTGCCCTCCGATCGGATGATGGTTTGCACGGCCGTTACAAATGCTTCATTGAGAAGGCGCGAAGTGAAAGCCAAGGACTGGCTCTCGGCTTCGAGGACATCGCGGCCCCAGGCGATAATCGCATCCGAGGAGGCCGCACCAGGCGAAGAGGCATTGCTCATCGTTTGGTTCTTTCTGCGGACGCGCCGACGAAATCACGGAATAAGGGATGAGGCTGCATCGGTTTACTTTTCAGTTCAGGGTGGAACTGGCTGCCGACAAACCACGGATGATCCGTTAATTCGATCACTTCAACGAGAAGGCCATCTGGCGAAAGCCCGGAGAATCGCATGCCGGCTTCCTGGAACTGACCGCGGTAATCGTTATTAAATTCATAGCGATGACGATGACGTTCCGAGATCGCGTCCGCACCATAAGCTTCGTGAGCTCTGGTGCCGGCCTGGAGCTGACACGGATAAGCGCCGAGACGCATCGTGCCGCCGAGGTCCTTCATTTTCTTTTGGTCTTCCATCAGATGAATAATCTGATCGGGTGAATTTGGACTGAACTCCTGGCTATCGGCTTGCGTCAGACCGAGTTTATGGCGAGCGAATTCGATGGCAGCGAGCTGCATGCCAAGGCAGATGCCAAGGAAAGGCACCTTATTTTCGCGAAGATAACGGATCGCCGCGATTTTACCTTCGATCCCTCGATTCCCAAATCCACCGGGAACGATAACGCCGTCGAGCCCTTCGAGAGCCGCCGCGACATTGGTATGATTTAAGGTGGCCGCATCAAAGTAAACGGTTTCCACACGCACCTGATGAGCGATACCCGCATGTATCAAGGATTCGTTGATCGATTTATAGGAATCAATTACATCGATGTATTTGCCGACCACACCGATTTTCACGTGCCCGCGTGGGTGATCCAAGGCGTCTTGAATTCTCTGCCAGTCGCTGAGCTCCGGGTTTCGGGTCCAGATATTCAAACTATCGACGATGATCTGATCCAGGCCCTGCGCATGAAGATAGAGTGGAACTTTGTAAATCGTATCGAGGTCCGGGCAATCAATCACGCGTTCGGGTTTGACGTTACAGAACAGACCGATTTTTTCCCTCAGTTCAGATGGAACCGGGCGATCCGCACGACACACGAGGATGTGCGGCTGAATACCGATCTGCCGGAGTTCTTTTACCGAATGCTGGGTAGGCTTGGTTTTCAACTCATGGGCGGCGTTGATATAGGGGACGAGCGTGAGATGGATGTAGAGGACATTTTCCTCACCAAGGTCATAGCGAATTTGGCGAATCGCTTCGAGAAACGGCAGGCTCTCGATGTCACCGACCGTGCCGCCGACTTCAACGATCGCGACGTCAGCGCCTTCGGAACCAGCGTAAATGTTTTCTTTGATCTGATCCGTCACGTGAGGAATGACCTGAACCGTCCCCCCGAGATAATCCCCGCGACGTTCTTTGCTTAAAACGCGATCGTAAACCTGACCTGTTGAAAAACTATTCAGTCGCGTTAGAGTCGCGGATGTGAACCGTTCGTAGTGTCCGATGTCGAGATCGGTTTCGGCGCCATCATCCGTGACAAACACTTCGCCGTGCTGAAAAGGACTCATAGTGCCCGGGTCGACGTTGAGATATGGATCGACCTTGGTCATGCTCACACGCAGACCTCGCCCTTCGAGAAGGGAGCCAAGACTGGCGGCGACGATGCCTTTTCCAAGAGAGGACACTACCCCTCCTGTAACGAAAATGTACTTCGTGCGATGACGCTTTCTCATCTTTTTTCTCATTAAAGGCAATATTATTGGGTAGATACGCTAAGAGGCGTTATTGATTTTCAGACGGGAGTTTATGCTACCGAAGCGGGCCTAAGTGGTCAACAAGCTTTGCACATCCTGCAAACTTAAGTGCTTGTTCATCACTGGGAGGAAATGACACGGGGGGTTACGGGGTCATTTCGATCTTGTTAGACTAGAGGGAGGACGCCTTAACCTTCGCTCGTGAGTTGGCCTTGCTAAAAAAACTGGTCGCCGTGGCAATTATTTGCCTACCCGGCTGCAAAATTATGCCTCAGCATCTGAGAAGCGGCACAGCAGCGAACGATGCCGACCTTATGGTTGAATCGACTTCGATCGCTTTTACGCGCGCCGTAAACGCTAGAAGCGGGGTTTTGTCCTTTAATCTCAAGGATCAGCATAATTGCCGCGTTGAATACTGGGCTGACGATCCTAGTGGTACACCGCCGCCTGCCTCGCCTTTGACCATCGACTGTGCAAAAGAAGGTCTCAACCTTACCCAAAAGGTGACGGTAGCAGGTCTTACACCTGGTTTTCCGCTTTCCTTTCGCATTTTTGTGTGGCCGAAAACCACGACTTTTCTCGCGCATTTCGTGATCAATTTTCACGAGGGCCAGGACCTGACGAGCGCGAAAGCGCAGAACCTTGTTGTGGTTCGCTATGCAGCGCCTCGACACAGTGCCGAAATTTATACTTATCGTCTGCCCGCCTCGGCGTCGATTGCTGATATCAAAACCAAAATCAGTTCGCTCAGCCCGTCGGCCTGCGTTGCGAATCCACCTGCCCAGGCCTTGCCTTATCCACGAAACACCTCGCTGGAAGACGATCAAAAACGGCCGCTCCTGGGTCTTTCGACAGTGACAACGGAAGGTTATGGAAGTGCTGCTGCCGCGGTTCATCCTTTCTATCCGACGCGTCTGGTTGAATTCTACCCGGCGATCCAAAAGCAGGAAAACTGGAAGTGGAATTTTCAATGGGACGCTCAGCCTTTTTCCTTTGAAAGTCTGCCTCCGGGCGCAATCGGGTCTTTGTCCATCTCTGATGGCAAAGCGAGCCAGGACGTAACAAACCGGACTCTCTCCGGAGCGTTGGATACGATTCAACTCACAGCGAACACTTTGAAGATTTCGCCTAAAGTGATCAATCCCGCGGATATTTCGCATTTTGAATTAACGATAAAATCAGCCGACGCCGCTGAGACTCTACTCACTTGCCGCTTTGCGCTCGACAAGGATACGCTTGAAGTTCCGGCGGATTTTCTCAGTAAACTCGCGCAAGGGAATTATCTTGCGACATTCAGCTTTGAGACGAATCAGATCCATTATAAAGATGGAGCGGCCTATCCCCCATGGATTATCACGGCTCAAGACTGGGTTCAGTTCCGTCTGAATAAACGCTTATGAGGTACCGCTTGCGGCCGATTCTTCTCGTCTGTCTATCTCTCGCTGGGGCCTCACTCGCTGAGGCCGCAACGGTGCAAAAGATCAAACTCGAAAAAAAGATCGTCATCATCGACGAGGGTAAAAACACGGGCTTTTCCAAGAAAAAAAAGGTCTGCATTTACGACGAGAACAAAAACAAAATCGCCTGCGGACGCATTCGCTCGGCCAAAGCAAAGATGAGCTCGATTCTTATCAAAAAAGATGAGGATCTCGCCAAGGTCAAAGAGGGAATGACAGCCGACGTCGAAAATATCGATAATAAAGACGTTAAAATCACGATCGATGAAAACGAAGAGAAACCCGTAGTCCAAGAGTACAAAGCCCCGAGCTATATAGGGCTCTTCGGAGAATTTCCGATTCGGGACCCGGTGACTTATCAAAACCTGATCTACGAAGACCCACTGAATAAAGACGTGGAGACAATGTGGTCAGCGGAATCGCCTGTGAAGGCCGTGGGTCTTGGCGGCGAGTTTGGTTTTGGCATTAAATCCTTGACCCTTGCCGTGGGCGCGCGTTCCCGCACCTTCTCTCCTAAACGCATCGCGTCGGACTATGGCGACCCTGATGCCAACGGCGTATTCAAAGAGTATGTGGAATCGATAGGGAAAGGTAAGTCGACGGGCGCTTGGCTGGATCTATCGTACGCGCGATGGGACTGGGGTGTTGCATCCCTCAATCTTGGCAACGGCATTGACATTGATACTTCGTCGGTTGATTTTACGCTGGATCACAAGGCCGACGGCACCGATGTCGCAACGAACCTCTATAAAGCGAAGTCGACGCTCAAGGCTATTTCTCTTCGTACCAAGCTTCTTTTAGATTTCAAATTTGGGCCGGTTGGCTTTAAAATGGGTTCGGTCCTCTACATTCCGCTGTCACAGGCTGAGAAGATAACCGTCGAACAAAGCGATGCTGCGACGAATTCTTTTTTAAAGACCAAGACAGCGCAAGAGGATCTAAAAACGAAATTAGGCCACAAAAGCCAAGTTGGCCTCGATCTCCTCTTGATGGGCTACTTTGCTTATTAATTAGACAGAAAAGCGTCGGGGCGAAAACTCAGGGTAGAGACGCTCGTCACCTTTTTCGGCTACGTCTAAAAGCATCTCTTTTGCGCATGTTTCGGCTAAGTGCATCCCGTTTTTATAAAATCCCGTCATTAAATAGAGCTTTTGTGCCAAAGGGCCGGTTGAAACCCAGCCTACGAGCGGCATGCGGTCCTTAAATCGAAAGCGGACGCCGGTCCGTGATTCATAAGGACCCGTAAATTTCAGTCCAAAATGCACCTGAGCCTCACTTAAAATCGCCTCGGCATCTGCTTTCACATCGTCGGACTCAAATCCCTTCCACGAACTTGATCCGAGGATAACCTGCTCCTTTAGAAGGGCGAGAGAACGCGTGCCTTTGACAATTATCTTTGGCTCCTGCTCCGCTGCCTGGCGGGGGAGGGCAAGTGTCTGCCCGCCGATGAAAAACATCTTTTCCGCCTTCAAACCGGCTGCCTCCCAGAGCAAACCCGTTCCAGCGCCAGACGCTAAAATGATTCGATCGAAGGTATAGGGAGCATCGCGTTCCTTCGTTTGAATGGAAACGCTATCGTCGGAATGGGCCCTAAATGCGGAAACGTGATTTTCCATAAACACGGTCCCTCGATCGCGTAAATAGCCCTCCAGCGCGTTCAAAAGCGCGAGGGGATCAAACCATCCGTCGTTTGGATAAAACAGCTCACCAAGCGGTTTGCGCGTGGTCTCAGGGCCATCAGCCCATCCCTCGCGATCGACGGTCTGATGAGCCCCCCAAAACTTATGCCGGTAAATGCGGCTGATCGTCTTTTGAAAATCTTCCCGATCCCAGTAGGGCTCGGAAACACCTCGAAACGAACGAGGGATCGGATAACCTGACTCCACTTCGAGAGCATCGAGGAAGATTTGCATCGATGCGAGGCTTTTAAGCTTGGCTTTAAAAAGAGGCGAGTCAAAAAAGATGAGTCCTTTATTTGCGAGAATTCCCTGCGCGGCAGCCGAGGCGCGGTCGCCCTTGAAACCAAAAACCGTAGGTTCATACCCGGCAGACTTAAGGTGGTAAGCGGCCATAAGGCCCGCGATGCCGCGGCCAATGACAGCAAATCTTTTAGGCGAGTTCATTGAGGTGACCAAAAACCTGACGGCGGACTGCCGTCATATGAGGGTTAAGACGTCCGCTGATGACGCGATTCGTTAGAAATAACGCGTAGCGTTTGGAAGGCAAATCAAGCCAAAAAGCTGTTCCGGTAAAACCAAGATGTCCCATGCCCTTGCCATTGGCGAATAGCGCGGCACTTGTGCCCGCACCGCGGCGAAGCCCACTCAAACCTTCAAAACCATGTGTTTTCAAGAGGCTTTCATTCGCTTGGAGAAATAGCATTCCTTCGTTCGATTGATAGAGCTTTCGAAGGTAATCACCTGTGGATTTGCCGCTCCCGAACAGGCCCGCATGGCCTGCAATGCCGCCGAGCGCGGCGCAATTTTCGTCATGAACTTCGCCTTGAAGTAGGCGAGCTCTCACGGCGCAGTGAGCGCTTGGAATAAAAGCATTCAGGGGTTGATGCAACTGGGGGCCGTAGCCCAGATCGAGAGCAGAAAGACCAAGCGATTGCAAATAATCCGCCCAGAGGTCATCGAGCCTTTGCCCTGAAGCTGCCTCAAGGGCATATCCCAGCAGGAGATAACCCACATCAGAGTATATGTCCTCGGCCGGCAGCAAAGGTTTGATGCGAGCGAAGGTGTCCGAAATGAGTTTATTCATTTGCTGCGCTATCGGAAGAGGGCCTTCGTTGAGATGATTCATCCAGAAATTCCGCCACGCCGGGAGGCCCGAGCGGTGGCTTAGAAGGGACTCCACACTGAGCTTCATGAGATCGGATGAAAAATTCTTCTGCCACTGCTGGTCAGGCCACGAAGCTAATGCATCCGATCGACTAAGTCCTATCTTACGCATGTACGAATGAACAAGTGCGCCTGTAACCAAGGGTTTTGTCAAACTCGCTAAATCAAAGTAAGACGTTGAATTGCCATAGTGGTAACGGGCCGAAGATTCATTCAGTCGTCCGGCTTCGACGTAGAAATCGGTAAAAAACCCCGATTTTTGTTCGGAA
>JACMOC010000043.1 GCA_014378195.1 Oligoflexus sp.
CTCTGCTAGCTCTGCTAGATTTCAAAGTTGAAGCTGTCACGGCTGAGGTGACGGAAAGCAAGTCGAATCTGGAAGAGTGGCAGATGGAAGCACGCTGCTTAGAGCAGCAGGGGCGGTTTGAGCAAGCTGATGAGATCAGATGCTCCACACTTCAAAATGAGCCCGTTCCTTGGCCAGTGCTCGATTCGAAATTACTTGATAGTTGGATAGAATCTGCTCTCAACCCCCTAAGCGTGGATAAGGAAGCTCAACGAAAACTCTTTTCAATTGCGCTTCATTATCAATCTGGAAATATAAAGAAAGCTCTAGTCAAGTCTCGATTCGGACTTGCTGGAGAGACCGATGTTAAAGGTCTTGAATTTCTAAATTCGAGATATTATAAGCACTTTTCCGAACTGGGATGGAATGTGCTAAAAAGCTTGATTCGGCGGCATGGTGTGGAGTTTTGTAACGAATTTTTCGAGACTCCCTTAATGGTAGCGGCTCGGGAGGGAAATATCGGATTGATCAGTTTGCTGCTCGACTCGGGAGCGGATGTATCGCAGCGAGATATGTTTGGTCTTTTGCCGGTACAGATTTTGATGATGGAGCTTTTTGCTGGTCGTCGATTCGATGAGGCAACTTTCTGCGAGGTCTTCAACCGGTTAGCTCCGGAGGCACTAACATTTCGTGCAGGAAATAGCCTCGTGAAATTGGATCGTCGTCTGATTGAATATCTTCTTCTGCTGTCGGCCGCACCCTATATTGTGATCAAATCCCAAAAAAGTCTCAATCTTCTCCCCACCTGCTATACAACGGGAAGTATTTTAGACATTCTAAGCTGTCTGCCGAAGGCCATATTTTGAGATAAACGCCGAAAGAAATCTTATATCTCTGCAGCACTCTCCCGAAATGAACGACGGAGAGTTGGGCCTTATAATCGCGAGATAGTTTTTAGAATTAAGACTGGTTACTATATTCTATCGCCGTGGATTGCGTGGCCAAAGGACGGCGCATGGGAGGATTTCTACTCTGCGCTATCAATGAATAACCTTAATAAGCTCGCTCCGAAAAGTTTCGGAGAATCGTTTGATTATGTGATGAAACAAATTCAGGAGAATTTCATCGCTATTGAGGAGAGGGAGGAAACCTCGTCTTAAATATCTCCATAGGATATTTGCCATTTAACCTTTTGATATCATTATAAGATGTCCGTTTTGAAAGTGATGGGTTACGTGCTACTGGTGCTCATTGCTTTCAACACGACAGAAGGATCAATCCATCGATCGAAAGCTATCACTTGTGCATGGTCTGGCCATTGGTCGGTTGTTCCGAGGCGCTTTGATACGCAGATTATAAGATTTTTGATATTCGCAGTGCGAAGGTTCTCTATCTTTTTTTGAAGGTACGCATCGGTCCAGTACCCTACAATTTCCAGTAACCATGTTGTTCCGCTATCCGTTCGATGCTTGATTGCAAAGTCTGGGAAAATGAGACTCTCTTTAGCTTCGATCGCTTCTGGTTCTCGAATTAGATCGAAATCATTAGTTACCTTCATAAAATCACGGGCAAATCGCCGTTCAATATGACTATCAAATGTTGTCTGCTCAGCGGGTTTAATTGGATCTCCAGATTTAATGATCCAAGAGCTTTGCTTTTCACCATGCGAAACGATGGCGTTCAAATGAAATCGATCGCAGTTCGGCAAAAATGGCAAGATTTCAACTAAAAGTCTACCATATAGGCGAGCATGCCTAAAAAGCGCGAGTGGTCCTGACAGTGAGATCCTCATATCAAATTCGGAATCTCGATGAAGTGGCTTTGCTACACATATAAGGCCTCGCAATAGAGCTTGCCTTACGATTGGCCGTATTTTACCGCGTAAAAAAATGTCGACGCTTTCGGAGCGTTGAATGATGCTTCTCAATAAATAAGTGTTCGCCGATAGCATGAGATCATGAAATAATAGATCATTCTTGAGTTTGCCGACGAGTTTTTCGGAGGGAAGGTCAGCAAATAGAATCGAATCTATTGGTTCCTCTCCATTCAGCAAATGCAGCAATGGGTTGTGAGCTAAACTGTGAAGCAGTTCTTTTCGTCGGGTCAGAATATCTGAGGAAATTTTTGAGACAGAGTTTGGCCATGGTGTCGATTCAGATTGTTGGAATAGCAGCCGTCTCAATTCTTGAATGTTCTTATTTGCCAGTCGTTCGCGAGTTCCGAATGTAGCATCGATGGCCTTGACCAGATATCGCAGCTTAGCGGGTGGGCAATAATATGGTAAGGGTTCTTTTAGTCGTTGGTGCCACTCTCGCAAAGGTTTGCCTTCAAAGCGTCCATACTCGTCAATTATTGATCTCACCCAAGGCTCATCCCGGCCGTCGAGAAATTGTGGTCGATACTCTTTAATGTTCATAATCATATTTTTCATGTCTTCGCTCATTCATTTTGTTGCCATTTTGCCTCGACTTCATTACTTCGTTGGTGCCGGCAGCAAGAAGTTCATATATGTGTGCCTTTTTCCCTTCTTTAGGCCTTAAGACTCGCCCGATGCGCTGAATGTGTTCTCGGCTTGATCCTGACCCTCCTAGGATGATAGCTATCTCTGCTTCTGGGACATCAAAACCTTCATTTAAGACCTTGCAAGAAACAATGGTTTTTATTGTCCCTAATCGAAAAGCTTCTATGAGCGACTTACGCTCACGTTGGCCAATTTCTGCCGTAATAGGGGCAATCAGCAGCTGCCGGGCAATCGTCATTGCCGTTGCCGAGTCGGTAGTAAAAATTAGCTTGTGTTGATGAGCATGTCGATTTAAGAGTTGGCATAGCATGGAAAGTTTAGTTTCAGTAAGAGCCAAAGATCGCTTTGCTCGTCCATGAGCTGCTACTGCAGCTCGCCCAGTTATGGATTTTAAACCTGTTCGCAAAAAGTCTTCCCATTGTCCTCCAGGATTTTCTTTTTTGAATACATCAAAGAATTTTCGGAAGACTTCATAGTCTAATTTATAAGAATGTTTTTCTGCTGGTGTCAGCGGTAGATGAAGGCATGATACTTCGAAGTCAGCTAGGGCAGTTCCAACTAAGTCGCTTATTCTTTGCTCGAAGACTTTAGGGCCAATAAGTTGTTCGAGTCGGTCTAACTTCCCATCATCCAAGGTTGCAGAAAGGCCGAGTCTAAAAGGCGCTGAGCATGCTTCAAGGGCCTCATCCCGCTCTCCATCTCCGAAGTGATGTACTTCGTCAACAATGAGGAGGTCGAAGCGATTGCCTAGTGTCCATCCATTACGAAATGCGCTTTCAAATGTTGCCACTGTGATGGCCTTGATATCGTGCTGACCATCCCCTAACACCCCTATTTCGCCTGCATAGATTTCTCGAATGGAGTCTATCCATTGGTGAAGTAGAACTCGGGTTGGAACCAGGCATAATGTAGATTTTCTTGACCTTTGGGCCGCAGCAAGTGCAATGCGTGTCTTTCCTGCTCCTGTTGGCAGACATATAATTCCTCTACCTGCGGCGGCTCGCCAGGCAAGCAAAGCTGATTCTTGATATTGCCTCAGGCCCACGGCAGACCAAGCTGCCAGGGGAGTTTGGACTTGCCTCACATGATCGATAGGGTTGCCGTGCATGGTACGGATTCGGGACAAAAGATGAACATAGGCAGCGGCGGGTGCGCGCCAAGAGTTAGTGCGTGCGTCCCACTTGACGAGATCATGCAGGGAATGTGCTGTTGTCGACGTTAATCCGTTTATTAGTATCGTGCCGCGATCAAATTCTAGAGACAGAAGCGCAGTATTTTCTGATTTATTTTCATTCATAGCCCCCATTATTACAGCCTGTTTCTCCGTAGTCTTGGGACATATTCAAATAGAGGGGGGACATTAATTATGGGAATGCCTGACCTTTTAATCAAACCCATAATTATCATGATTGACGTCCTTCATTTTTGGTGAGCTTCCAAATCGTTTTCAATTGGGTGCTGTTAGTGCCGGGATTTGAATTCTTCAGAGTGGTGTGATCAACCAGGCTGTTTGACATATTTTAAAAATGCATGATAATGAAGTTTAAGCGTTATAGTTCAGATAATTATTTTAAAGTGTATAATGAAATTAACAGGTTATCAGGCCAATTGCCAGAATTTCATAAAGCATCCGCTAAGCAAAATCTTGGGTGGTGGTGAGGCATCTATTCGAGTCATCAGGGTGCTTTGTGAGTTTTCCAACCAGCATCTGAGTCTCACCACTCTTTCGCAGAAGACGGGACTCTCGCTGAACGGCGTTAAACGCACCATCGAAGAGCTTGAAGACCTGGGCATAGTACAAAGGGCAGGAACAGGTAGCAGGCGCCTTTATAGCCTTCGTCGGGCTCATCCACTTGCTGAGGTTCTCACGCAGCTCTTCGTGGGCGAACAAAGCTTAGAGTCAACTTTGAAGAACACGACGATTTCGGATTACCCAAAGATCTTAATTTTTGGTGGACCGACGAAATCAAGTAACAGTCTCTACCGTCTCTCAATGATTTCGCGGGACGGAGCAGGTCTTAAAATCAAGGAAAAAAACTGCCGTGTAACCGTGCCTCCGGCAAGCGGGCTTTCGATGTCTATCGCTGACAGTATCATTCAAAGTATCGATGCAATCGAGTCGCCATTAGCGGCAAAAGCCACTGATGGCGGTATCGAAATTCGGCGCGGAGATGTTACTCAAATCGTTGGCGCTAAGCTCACGAATCCCACAGCGGAGCTTCCGAACAGCGAAAATGATCCCGAGGTCATTCAAGTGAACGGGAAACCTCTTGTTGTCACACATGCCGTGCTTAACCTTCCGTTCCCACTTAAAGATATTAATGTTGATCTCTATGCGGTGCAGCGTTCAACCAACAGTTATAACGCAGTTTTGAATGCCAATGGCGAACTTCACGGTTTCATCAAGGATACGACCGAGCAATCGGTATTGGGCACTTCGCTCCCGATTCCCAGTGTCAATCTAAATAAAGTTCCTGTAAAACAAGACCCTGATGCTAGTAAAAGCACTGTTAGTTTTATGAAGATAGCGGATGGTGCGAGCTGTGATGAAGTCGTTGAGGCTTACGGTCTCGAGAAGTGATTTCCGATAAAATAAAATAGAAAAGGCACCGAGAGAAATCTCAGTGCCTTTTTTAGCTTTTTAGTCCTGGGACGTGTCTTGATTCAACTCGTCGTTGGAATCCACTTCGTCCATTTGATTATCGATGTGAGCAAAAATCGAGACAGGTTTGGCAGGTGGCTTATGCCAACCGTCTTGATTTCTTTAGAAATTCCAGTTCAGACGGCTGTAATAGAGGCCGCCTTTGTAACCAAAAGGGGCGGTCTCCCAAGAATATTTAAAACTGCCGCCTGCATAAGCGCGAACGGGATGGTCTGGCTTCATTCGGTCGGGGTAGATATCAAATAGATTTTGAGCCCCCACATCGAGTCGAAGCGTTTCCGTTAAATTGTATCCATAATTCACATCGGTAAGCCATTTCCCTTTGTAGGTTTGTTTGTATCCGCCAAAACCGGCCCCCGATACATCGCCATAATAATTAAAACGCACACCCGTCTTCCACTTCGGTGCAAAATAATCACTACCGATTTGGATTCGTTGACGAGGCTGGCCTTCTTCCATCAGGACACTTTGAGCTTCGCTAAAAACGACGCCCGATGCCACACCCTGCGGATTATGAATCGTTTCGATATGGGTGCGGTTATAGGAATAGGAACCAAGAAACATCATTCGACGTCCCGTTCCCAGATTAAGGTTGTAATCCATCACAAAATCAAGCCCGCGTGTTGTTGTGTCGATCGCATTGGTGAAAAACTGAACGGCATCGATATTTATGGGTTCGAGCACCTGACGAATTGGACAGTTTGAATTGTCTGCAGCACAGCCAGCTTTTGGCTCCGCTTGCAAAAATTCGGAGAGCACAATCCGATCAGAAACATTGATCTTATAATAGTCAGCCGAGACGCTCATATTGGGAAGAGGATGGGCGAGAAAACCAAAACTTTCGTTCAACGATTTTTCTGTTTTTAGATCTCTCAAGCCAAGGGACTTGAAAGCAAGGCTTCCTTGGCGAGCGGTCTGCGTTTCGGTCAGCTGGTTGCCTGCAAAGGTTGTACTGCGCGAGCTGTAATTAACTTGAGCGAGTGACGGTGCCCGGAATCCGGATGAAATCGTACTTCGAAGTGCAAATTCAGCAACGAAATCATAACGAAGAGACATCTTCCCTGTAGTTGACGCCCCGACTTGTTCATAATCTTCGTAACGCGCTGAGAGTGCCGCTAGAAATTGTTTGGTCAGGTACGATTCAAGGTCGATAAAAATCGCATAGGATGTTCGTGTCGCGTCGACGGCATTCGCCGGTTGGAAACCGGGAAATCCCTGTATGCCGGCCGGAGCGAGTTGCCCATTCTGACCTAAGATCGTCTGAGAAAAATCATTGTTCGGACCGTAAGTCCAGGACGCAAATTCCCCGGGAAGAATTTGATACCGTTCGGTTCGATAGGCGACTCCCGCTGCTATGTGCAGAGGATCACTCCAACCGAGATCAAGACTGCCGCGAAGGTCGAGATTGGTAATGCCATCGCTTGATTCCAGTGTTCCATCATCCGTATTGTGAGGCGAAGCTTGGCCAAGGGAGACGTTTACGGAGTCTCGCGAGGAGAAATTAAAGGCGTTCGCCCCGTAAGTATACGACAGGTCCATATCCCAATCGTCGCCGAGAGGGCTTTTAATTCCTGTGCTCATCGAACGGTCTTTGATGGTTGTCGCAAGTTTTGGATTAAAACCAGCGGGATAGACCGTCGCTAAGTTGCGATCGCTGTCCGGCTCCCTAAAAAATCCTCCGGATTCGGAGTTGCGCTGTGATAATCCCCCGAAGAGGTACCAATTTACTTTCGACGTCAGTGGATATTCCGTGTTTAAAAATACCGACTCGTCTTGAGCTTCGCTTTCACCGATATGCATCGTTCTTTTGTTGAATCGCGTATCGGTCAAAGCTCGGTTTGTTTCATTGCGTTTTAAGGCTTCGCCGCTGATTCGAAAAAAACCTCCAGCGGCAGGCGCAAAACCGTAACTAGTCCCGAGTTGCCCTGTGTCGCCATCGCCCGCAAAATTCTTCGCAAGGTAAAGCGATGTGTCGTTCGGGGAAAGATTGTCTTTCAAAACTATATTGATTACGCCGGCAATCGCATCCGATCCATACTGGGCCGCGGCGCCTTCTTTTAAGATCTCAACTCGTTTTACAGCCGCAAGAGGAATAGCATTGATGTCCGTACCGGCGGATCCTCGGCCTACCGTTTGCTGGACATTCAGAAGGGCCTGATTATGGCGTCTCTTACCGTTGATTAGGACAAGCACCTGATCGGGCCCCATACCCTTAAGGGTCGCAGGCCGGACGCTGTCAGACCCATCAGAGACAGTTGTAGCCGAGAAGTTGAATGAGGGCGCAAGTTCCTGAAGGACTTTGCCAAGTTCTGACTGGCCGACCCTGTTGATCGTCTCTTCGTCGAAGGTTTCAATGGAGGCGGCGGACTGGTCCGCAGTTCGGCCATAGACCCGCGATCCGATGACAGATATTTTTTCAGGTTCGGCCGCGAGGGCAAGGCTGGACAGAAATATCGAGAAACCCAGGCTCAAAGGAAGTCCGCAACTTCTCAGGGAAGGTGCGGGCATTATATCTTTCATGAACAGTCCTCAGAAATATGTGTGCCTTGGAGTTAGAGGGATGTCATGAAAATGCCAAGTAAAAAATTTTTATTTCTAAGGAGTTAGCTTGGCAAAGACTTAACGTCTTGGGTGAGATTAGGTAGAGGCTGGCGCCTCTCCCCGTAAATGTGCCAATTTAATAAGGCAACGAAGCAAAACGGTCAGTCGCAGCAACAAGGGATCGGCTGTTCCCTGGCTCATTCGCAGCATGCCCTGCATCAGGCGTGATCATGAGTTGAGCTTCAGGCCAGGCTTTGTGCAAAGCCCAGGCCGAGGTGATCGGGCAAACGACATCATAGCGCCCATGGACGATAACAGCCGGAATATGGCGAATACGATCAATACCTTTGAGGAGCTGACCATCTTCGTTGAAAAAGCCTTTATTGACGAAGTAATGACATTCGATGCGTGCAAATGCGAGAGCAAACTCCTCTTCATCAAATCGAGCAATAGTTCCGGATTCCGGTAGAAGTTTGCTGGTGCTACCTTCCCAGACGCTCCAGGCCCGCGCAGCCGCAAGTTGAGTTTTGGGATCGTCCGACGTTAATCGTCTATAATAGGCTGAAAGAAAATCATGTCGCTCGGCTTCGGGAATGGCCTGTTTATAGGCTTCCCAGGCGTCAGGGAAGATTTCGCTGGCACCGAATTGGTAAAACCAATCGATCTCTTGCTTGCGTAATAGAAAGATCCCCCGCAGGACAAGTTCCGTTACAACGTCAGGGTGAGTTTGCGAATAAGCAAGGGCGAGAGTGCTCCCCCAAGAGCCGCCAAAGACTTGCCAGCGTTTGATCCCGAGATGTGTCCTTAACGTCTCCATATCGGCGACGAGATTCCACGTAGTGTTGTCATCGAGACAGGCGTGAGGTGTGCTTTTTCCGCAGCCCCTTTGATCAAAGAGAATTATGCGGTAACGCTCTGGGTCAAAAAAACGGCGATGACTTGAATCCGTTCCACCGCCAGGCCCTCCGTGAACGAATACGACAGGTTTGCCCTTTGGGTTTCCTGATTCTTCAAAATAAAGTTCGTGGATGTTTGAGACTTTCAAACGGCCCGTTTTGTAGGGGTCGAGGTCGGGATAGTGCCAGGTTAAAGGATCGCGTGGAACAGTCATGTTTTCTCTCTGGTCCGAAAGGGAAGTGGGATCGCCTCAAGGCAACGTCCATTTATACTCAAAATGGTGGCAGGATAAAGGTCTGGATCTTTGGCCCCTCCATTTGAGCGTGCTCGATAGTTTGAATTTTATAAAATTCGGATAACGCCATCTATGCTTGAATATAAGAAACCGATATTTCAGAGTAATGAGGTTTTTTCATAGGGGCGCCAGAAGTGGATGGGAGTCGAATCAGAATGCGCCGCTGCTCATTCTCAGTAAGGTTAACCATTCACGCCTGAAACCGGTGATCGCTATGGGATAAAGTCATGAAATCTACCTTTTGTTCTCTTTTTACGATGAGCCTTTTTATTCTCCTTGGCTTGAACGAAAAAGCTCATGCTCAGATCGTCAATATCCAGTCGGCACTCAATGGCGATATTTCCGACGGCCCTGGACTCAGTGCTGAACTCCGGCAGGAGAAAAAAGGCGGAAACACAGAAACCGAGCGCCTTTCTGGTCAAGGAACAGTGACCTACAAACGACCCGAAGATCTCTGGCTTTTGCTTTTGAGGCGTGAATACAGCACTGAGTCGGGCCAGAGCTCAAGCGATAATTATTTTGAGCACCTTCGGTATCGCTACAATATTACGGATCATTGGGGTTTGGAGGCTTATATTCAAGTGGATGCTGATCAATTCCGAAGAAGCGAGCGAAGGGATGTGCTGGGCACGGGACCTCGGTATCAATTCAAAGTGACGGAAAATTTCGATGCCGCAGTCAGTCTTTCGTATATGCATGAACGCGAGACATTCTCGCCTCACATTGGTGAGCCAGGCGAACCTGATCGGGAAACAACGCGCGCAGCTAGTGTCCTTTATTTGAATTGGAAGTGGCCTGACTGCTGCACTCTCAGCAATGTCACGTATTATCAGCCAGAGATTGGCCATGTTCATAACAACAAAACTCTGAACGAATCCTCTCTCCTCCTGCAAATCAACAAACATTTGAGTTATCGCGTTTCATCCAATTATGCCTATAACGGTCGCCCACCCTTCGGCGTCAAGAAAGTGGACACGAACTTCCTACAAGCTTTAGTCATTAAAATTTAAGCTGCGCATGGATATTGCAGGGCCTCATCTCGGCGAGAATGTGGATTCAAGTCGAAAGGGAGGCTTTTTTATGAATCGTTTTAAAAACAGAGCGGAGGCAGGTCGCCTTTTAGCAAATGCATTGAATGCCTATCGTGATGAAAAAGAGCTGGTTGTCCTCGCCCTGCCGCGCGGAGGTGTGCCGGTCGCTTATGAAGTAGCGCATGCTTTGAAGGCTCCGCTCGATATCCTTATGGTTCCTATCCCGCACTCGGCAGATGAGCCCGGTGTTGATGTAGAGTCGGAAGCCCAGGAGTTCAAGCGTCGCGAGATGCTTTATCGTGAAGGTCGGCCTCCTCTGAATCTTGAGGGGAAAACCGTGGTGTTAGTCGATGATGGGCTGGCAACTGGTTCTAACATGCTGGCAGCACTCAAGATTTTGGAAGACTCTCATAGCAAGAAAATTATAGCGGCTGTTCCACTGGCCCCACAGTCGACATGCAATAAGTTACACGCGAAAGTAGATAAGGTTATTTGCCTCTATACCCCTTCGCCATTCTGGGGGGTCGGGGTGTGGTACGAAGAATTTGGTCCGACATCGGACGAAGATGTACAGCTTTTTCTTCATATTTGAAAGCATGAAATGCCTGTCATTCGATAGTTCTGAGACGTGCACTTCTGTAGTCCTCTAAAAACAGACTGTGGGGAGGCTACGACAGCTGAGGATAACTGCATGGTCGATAAAAACCGATTTTGGCTTGTACACTAGTCGATTAGTTTCTATTGGGATGCTCCCCTACTGCCCTACGAGAAACGTCTTTCCCTTGTCATTCTTCATGGATACCCTCAAGCGGAGTGTCAATTGCGATCAAATGGAGAAATCCTGGTGGTTAGGGCGATCTTGTATTCGATTGACGAGCCTCATGTGGATCAGTACATTCGCCTGCATTACGAAGGAGTTATGGCATATGGAACAGAAAAACGAATCGCAGCACGAAACAGGAAACGATCATGATGCGTTAGGTCATGCGCATGAAGAAACAGTGCGTGCAGAGGCAGCCCACGTTCACGGGCCCAACTGCTCGCACAGTCACGGTCATCATCAGTCGCACGATCCTATAGTCAGGGCCGAAGCAAAGGTTGGACGCAATGATCCTTGCCCCTGTGGATCGCAGCAAAAATACAAAAAATGTCACGGACAGTAATCGATAAGCCTTCCGGAACAATATTATATTTTCAATGCCGCTTCATTCTCTAGGATGAAGCGGCTTTTTACTATCCTGTCAAGTCCTTCCCAGCTCTCCCCATTCCCCCTATAATTGAATCATCCAAAACACATTCACTACCGAAAATCATCGGGCTTTCCGAGAGGTCCCGCCTTTGAAAATTAGTCTTTGCGGGCTGCTTTTAAGCAGCTTTCTTGTTGCGTCATGCGGCCAAAATAATGCGTCCGATTCAGAACAAGCGTCTACAGATGCAGATTTACAGCTGGCTCCATCAACACATCGTTTCCAAAAATCCTGGGCCACGGATGCAGCTCGCCAATTGCAGACATATTATGGAGATAATGCGCTTTGGAACAGCGGCTGGTGGCAATCAGCAAATGCTCTGACTGCCGTTGCAGACTTCATGCGCTTATCCGGCAATAGAGATTACCTTTGGGTCATCGACAAGACGTTTGATGCGTATAAAAATAATGGATTCATGAACGAATATTTTGACGACAACGGTTGGTGGGGACTAGCGTGGATTAGAGCGTATGACCTCACAGGCGATTGGAAGTATATGGATGCAGCCATGAAAATTGCTGACGATATGGAGGCAACGGGTTGGGATTCTACTTGTAACGGTGGCGTTTGGTGGAATCGCTCAAAAGAGTCAAAAAATGCGGTAGAAAACGAACTTTTCATTAAATTGACAGCTGCTATCCATAATAGAAAAGCGGGTGATGACCAATATCTCGCTCTATCAAAAAAAGCATGGTCCTGGTTTTTTGCGAGTGGTTTAGTGGATGACAGAAGCGTTGTGTCGGACAAGCTTGTAAATTGCCAAAAAGAGCAGAATTCACCAGCTTGGACGTATAATCAGGGAATAATTTTAGGTGGTGCGGTAGAACTCTATAAAGCGACGAACGATACTGCGTATCTCTCTCAGGCGCAAAAAGTAGCCTACGGAACCATACAGTACGGGTCATCGAATGGAATACTCACGGAGGCCACAGATGGATCATGCGGCGGCTGCAACGGAGATGAAAGGCTGTTTAAAGGCGTTTTTATGCGAAATCTTCGCGAATTTTATGCCGTCAAAAGAGATCCGGTTGTTGCCAATTATTTGCAGTCGAATGCCGAGACTGCGTGGAACCACGCGCGTTCCTCTGATAATTTTTACGGGTTTCATTGGAACAGCGGGATTGATTCCAAGGATGCAGGCCGTCAGACATCAGCGTTGGATCTAATGAACGGCCTGTTTGCCCTGTGAGTTCAGTTTTTCGGGACTTGGTTTTGAATCCATGCTGCGTATGTATTCGCCATGGATTCAAAGTCATGTGCATTTTCTGAAGATGCAATGACATGATCACCGTGAACCATCTGAATTTTTGCCCGAAGATTAATGGGTACCGTCCAGCGCGGGATTTTCTGGATAGCTGCGATCGATTTATCAACACTTGTTAAAACCTCGTCGAGAGGCTTGTTCACGAGAGTAATGGTTTCCTTTGCAGAGAAGGGTTCGCCCGTCAAGTCTTTAACAAAGTCGAGAAAGGTTTTGCGATTTCCAAGGCGCCAGTAGGCTTCCCGCAACTCAGGCCCGACTTCGAGATTGTCCGTAATGAATCCGTATTTCTTTAAGAAATAGGCGCGAGTCTGATATACCGCCATCTCTGCTAAGATATAGCCGTGATAATAAGCAGATGCTTCGCCGCTTAATAGATGGGGGATGCTCAAAATAGGCCTTGGAGCAGCTTCCTGGCAATGCATGCGCTGTTCAATTGCGCTGACAGCAGCTTTGACATTTTCAGGCGTCAGCTCGGCTTCCGACATCTCGTACAGAGCTTTTTCGCTATAGGACACACCAAGCATCGAGCGCATCATCTTCGCCCGAAAGCGAAACTCATCCATTTTCATGTCTTTAATGAGAGAGACTGGTATCGTCTGTCCTTTCGCATCGATAGCATAGCGCCTTAACCAGTCAGGATCCGTCACCACACTTTCGAGAAACATGGACTGTGTTTCGGCAAACGCCACAGAGGTCGGTGCGAACTCTTGGCCAAAACACGGCGCAGGCATTCTGATGTTACTAAAGTGCGCTGCATGCCCACCTTCGTGGAAAAGCGTATGAAGGGCGTCCCAGCCGCTGCCAACGGCACCAGGAATGGCATTTGCTGTAAAGTTGATGCGAGCCGGCTGATACACACCTTGATCAACCCACGCCGGATACGGTCCATGCATGAATCCATTTTCTTCTTTGCCCTGCCGGTTCACCAAATCAAGGCGCAAAGTTGCGTTCGCGAATTCGATGCCCATAGCTGCGAAACTTTTGCCCCAACGTTCAATAGCCGTAGAAAAACCGAGATAAGGATCCGCTTTTACCTTGGTAGTGCCTGACGTGTAAAAAGCGAAATTCCAGGGCTTCCTTGCATCTTCTCCCAATGTCGTTGCTGCAGTATCCATTGATTTTTGGACAGCATCCCGCGTGTTGAGTTCTAAATCATCAAGAATCGCAAACAAGGTGTCTTTGGAAAATCCTTCGGTGATTTGTACTTTATAATCATAATAATCGGCATACCCTAAAACTTTCGCTAGTTCATTTCGCTTTTTGACAACCTCGAGAAAACCATGATTCAACACATAGTCGCCTATCGCTCTGAGGCCGTTCCATGCGGCTTTTCGAAGTCTTTCATCGGATGTCGTTGCCAACATGAGAGACATGGCGCCGTTGGATGACGGGACGAAACTATGGGTCTCTGGATCGATATACCCGAGCTTCATGGCCCCGCGTGCAGCCCCGAGTTTGCCTTCCATCGTGATCAGCTCTTCCGCTAGGGCTTTGGCTTTGGGGTGGTCCATAACATTAATGCGAAAGAAATGTTGCCAACCCTCAAGTCCGACGCGGGCATCATCTGTTATTTCAGACGCCGCGAGAGCCTTTTTAATGGAAGCCATATAGGTGGGAGCTGTTGTCCACGATTTGAGTTCGATCTCGTGCTGTTCAAAAGTACCTGGTTGGTAGGATTTAAGGCCCATTTTATTCGCCCAAAACGCGTCTTCTTTAAGAGTGTGGCGTTCGATGTATTCACGATTCAACTGATTGAGAAGGTCCATAAAAAACCCTTTAAGTAAGATGAGTTCATCATACTAAAGAGTCATGACTTTCGACACCAAAAGAACGCCATTTTTCACTTCCCAGTGCACGTCAAATTCTAAAACTCGGAATGCAAATTTCATACCCTCGGTGCTGATCTCATGAATGGGAGCGGCTCGCCTTTGGGATGTAGGCCGCGGATCAAGAGCCAGCATTTCTTCAATAAGCGCTTTGATGCGAGGATGGCCATCGGTAGTAAACTGAGCCACCTTCACCAAGGCGTCATCGGACCAGGCAACGGGGTGCCGCTCGATGTCCGTTTTAATCCAGCCTGAATTTGCATCTTCGAGTCGATCGGCATAAGGTACGTAGGGTTTGATATCGAGAACAGGAGTGTTATCAAGAAGATCCACCCCATTCACGTGGATTTCGATACCACCCAATGCATCGAAATCAATCTTTTCCAGGCGCACCGCCGACATTCCGATCGGGTTTGGACGATGAGGTGAGCGCGTTGCGAAAACGCCCATGCGCTCTCCGGCCTCGACCCTCGGTGTATCGATGAGAGGACGCCAAGGTCCGCTGCCATTTTTATGGAATACAAAAACGATCCAGAGGTGACTGAACTGGTCTAAGTTTTTCAAGGCAGCTGTGTAATTGGGGTCGGGATTTAATTTAATTATTGAAAACGCTTCGGTCATCATCATCGATTGGCGCGGAATCCCAAACTTCTCACGGAAGGGGGTTATAACGTGTCCGATGGTTTGAAAAGTGAAAGTTGAGCTCATGACCGCGGCACTCCTTAACAATGACTTGCCAGCCGGAGATTTACTGGAAAAAACTTCTGAAGTCCAGCCCCTTGCTGGCTTCTAAAGGATCTTCTATCCTTAGTACAGGAGGATCATATGACTCAATTGCGAACGGGGCTGGTTTTGACAGGTGGCGGAGCACGCGTCGCCTATCAAGTGGGTGCTATTAAAGCTCTTCAGGAATTACTTCCCAACCCGTCCATACCTTTCCAAACTCTCTCAGGTACATCCGCAGGTGGGATCAATGCGGCTTATCTGGCTGCAAAAGCGGATGATTGGAAAGCGGGTGCTGACGGGCTCTATAATCTCTGGCAAAAGATCGAACTCAAAGATGTTTACAAAACAAACAGCAAATCGCTGTCGGGAATAGTCTTTGCCTGGATATTTCGAACGCTGTTAGGCGGCAAAAGCGGCACCAAGGAAATAGCCAATTATCTCCTAAATACGGCTCCTCTGCGGGATCTTCTAAACAGCGAAATCGATTTTCTCGCGATTCGCCAGAACATTCATAATAATCACCTTCACGCACTTTCGATTACCGCTCTCCAATATTTTAACGATTTAACAGTCTCGTTTTTTGACGCCCCGCATGAAATTGAAGATTGGATGAGAGCCGGCCGCTCGGGTGTTCGAAGCTCGATAAAGATGGAACATGTGCTCGCGTCCGCCGCGATACCAGTTTTTTTTCCACCCGTCGCTATCGGTGATCAATTTTATGGTGACGGCTGCATTCGGCAGATGACGCCGCTGAGCCCGGCAATACATCTGGGTGCGGACCGGCTGCTTTGCATCGGCATTCGCCACGAAAGAAGCCTATCCGAAACTTCAATGCCGATCCCTAAAGCGCCTTCAATCGCTCAGATTGCGGGCGAACTTTTCAACTCGCTCTTTCTGGACCCTTTGCATGCCGATGCCGAAAGGCTCAAACGAATCAACGAATCGATCGGTCGGGTGCCCGCAGAGCAGAGACGCACTGGCACTGGATTCCTCAAGCAAATCCCCTTGCTCAACCTCCAGCCCTCGCGTGATCTCGGCGAACTATTGTCGAACCTCGTCAAAGCCTTCCCGCCTTACTTGCGTTATCTTCTTCATGGCCTCGGCGCGTCTGACAAGGATCAGCAGGGCCAAACTCTTATCAGTTACATCGCGTTCGTTTCGGAGTGTACTCATCCGCTCCTTATGCTGGGTTATGACGATACAATTGCGCGACGCGAGGAGATTCTTAATTTCATGAAATAATACAGTCCGGAAGAAGAATGCCGGCTTCTCGTCAAAGAGAGGCCGGCATTTTTTCGTTTGATGTGCATTCTATCGATTCGTAAACGTGCGGCTTGGATCAGCTTCTGCAGGAGAAACGCAAACCGTTCGGCCATTTTTAACCTGTTTGATCTCAGTGGTTTTGCATCGCACAGCATAGGCGATGTCACCGTCCGGATCACTCGCCCGTGCACCGGCATCAACGTCGGCTCGTCCAAACCCAACATTCGGGGTTGGCCCTGGCAAACTAGGAGTCACATGATCTGAAACACCTGCTGATGGATTCGCAGCAGCACTATTGGTTGGGGAATGAGTGCAGCCCGTGGCTGCCAAAAGTCCAACCACTAACCAAAAGCTTTTCATAATAAGCTCCCTTTCGCTACATCCTCAAGAGCGTGCAAAACACCCTCATTTTGGCAAATTTATTATAACTCAATGGAGGATCGCTGTAAGGCACCTCACTCCTTAGAATTCCTATAGCTCCGCGGGATCAAAGACTTAAAAATATTATGCATAATTGTAGGGGTGAACGGACCCGCAAGGCCACGCAAACCCCGCAGTGGGAAATTGCCGAAATTAGTGATAAGAGGAAGGATGCATTCTGGATTTTAGGAGATCTCATGCCTCTATATCAGTCTTCCCGCATTCGCCTTGCTCTGGTTCGACCCCTGGCCCAATCATTTTTAAATGCTCTGACGCAGCATGCTCCGTGTCCACCGATCGATGCGGCCAAGGCACATGAGCAGCATGAACGTTATGCGAAGCTCCTCCAGAGACATGTATCCGAACAAATAACGGTACCTGTCGATGAAAATTATCCGGATTGCTGTTTTATAGAAGACACGGCTCTCGTGATTGGCGACGACGTCGTCATCACGCGCATTGGTGCCGAAAGTCGCCGCGGTGAATCGAAGGCTGTTGCAAAGGTTTTTAGAGCCCTGTCTGACCGGGGCTTTGGATTTAATATTCATCATCTTAAAGAGCCAGCAACTCTCGATGGCGGAGATGTCCTGCAAATGGGCGGCCGCCTTTTTGTTGGTCAATCCGCACGAAGTAATGCTGAAGCTGTCACGCAACTCAAAGCCATACTGACAATGCCTGTGGTTTCGATACCGGTTACCGGCGGGCTGCATTTAAAGTCCGTCCTATCTGCACTCGATGATAGAACACTTCTCGCAGCGGACACGCCAGAGGCTCGGGGTATGGCGAAAGGAATCATGGCTGCCTTGCCTGTGGAGAGCGAGCCACGCTGCGTATGGGTTCCGGATGTGATTTCGGCAAACGTACTTCGTCTCGGCAGCATACTTCTCATTCAAGCGGGTTTTCCAGAGAGCGAAGTGATACTGCGCAAACTTGCCGAGGAGTTGCGTCTAGAAGTAATAGCTGTCGATATGTCAGAACTTATTAAAGCGGATAGCGCACTGACCTGCTGCAGTTTGCTCATTCCATAACTGCGCATTTTTGTGCAAATTTGAACCAACTTGTCATGAGCTTTCAAGTGGCCTCATTCCGGAATCGGGAATCTTGTGCATCAAATTTAGAGAGAGGCTTTGATCTTTCTGCATACCTGATATAGGATATGAGCGCTCTTTCTGTTTGAAAGACGTCGATCTTTTCAGTTTGACGTTCAATATGAGTCAAATTCGGAAGAGAACAAATCTTCGTCTTAACTTAAGCCAGGCTAGCAGCCTTTTGGGGCTTACCCCTCAGAATCCAAGGAAATTATGTCTAAGAATCTACGCAACATTTGCATTATCGCTCACGTCGACCATGGCAAAACTACTCTCGTTGACTTTCTGTTGAAGCAAGCTGGTACCTTCCAGGCACACGAACTCACAGCAGATCGAATGATGGACTCTGACTCTCAGGAACGCGAACGCGGGATTACAATTTCTGCTAAAAACGCGTCATTCATGCTTGGCGAAGTCAAAGTCAATATCGTGGACACACCTGGTCACGCCGACTTCGGTGGTGAAGTTGAACGTATCATGGACATGGTTGACGGTGCCGTTCTGCTAGTTGATGCAGTCGAAGGCCCATTACCTCAGACTCGATTCGTACTTCAGAAAGCGATTGAGAAGAACCTCAAGATCGCTCTTTGTATTAATAAGGTCGACCGTCCTGAAGCCATTGGTTCGCCCATGGTTACAGAGTGTGTCGATAAAGCCTTCGACCTTTTCGTTGAACTCGGCGCATCAGCTGAGCAATGCGATTTCCCTATCATCTATGCATGCGCTCGTAAGGGCTGGTGTACAGCTGATGTCGATGCGATTCCCACTCTTCTCGAAGGCGGTGGCGAACGTACTCTTCGTCCATTGTTTGATGTGATCCTTGGTTTCCCTGCTCCAAACGCAGATGCCAATGCTGAAGCCCAATTGCTTGTATCGAACATCGCTTATTCTGATTACCTCGGTAACCTGGCGCTCGGTCGTCTTGCTTCTGGTAAAGCGAAAAAAGGTCAGGAATTGCTTCGTCACGGGATCAACGAAAAAGGCGAACCCGTAACTCAAAAATTCCAGATCTCGCGTTTGCTCAGCTACGAAGGCATGAAGCAAATCGAAGTTGACGAAATCATCGCGGGCGACATCGGTTTGATCGCGGGTTGTGAAGTTCTTGAAATCGGCGATACCTTGAGTGGTGTCAACGGTAAAGCCCTTCCTCGTATCAGCGTCGAAGAACCAACGATGCGTATGATTTTCTCTATCAATACGACTCCAAACTCAGGCCGCGAAGGCAAGCCGCTCCAGTCGCGCGACCTTCGTAACCGCCTTCTCAACGAAATCCGAAGCAACGTGGCTCTTCGCCTTGAAGACACTGAGCAAGCGGATCAGTATTATCTGCTGGGTCGTGGCGAATTGCAGTTCGGTATCCTGATCGAAAAAATGCGTCGTGAAGGCTCAGAATTCATGATCGGTCGTCCTAACGTTCTTATGAAAGTTGAGAACGGCACAAAAATGGAGCCTTTCGAGAAGATGACTCTCGATTTGCCTGAAACAACTGCGGGCGAAGTCACAAAGATGTACCAGCAGCGTAAAGGCCAATTGGTCTCTTACGAAGCGGCATCGGCTGCCAATACCGAAGAACAACGTGTTCGTCTGATCTTTGAGATTCCTACACGTGGTATCCTCGGTACCAACTCCATGTTCAAAACTGCTACACGCGGTTCTGGTCTCATCAGTTCAGAGTCAATTGGGTACCGTCCACACGCGGGAACGATCTTCCACCGTCAGACAGGTTCTTTGATCGCTGACCGTACCGGTAGCACCACAGAATATGCGCTCGCTTCGGTTCAGGAACGCGGCGTTCTCTTTATCGGTGAAGGCGTCGAAGTTTACGAAGGTATGATCATTGGCGAATGCGCTAAAGACAACGACCTTAACGTAAACCCAGTCAAACCTAAAAAATTGACCAACATGCGTACAACAGGTTCCGACGGTATTACCAACCTCTACGGTATCAAGAATATGAGTCTTGAGAAGTGTATCGAGTGGATCGATGATGATGAGTGGATCGAAGTCACTCCTAAGTCCATCCGTCTCCGCAAAAAACAGTTGAACGCGAACCTTCGTAGTGTTCGTAAAGCGGATCGTGTTTGATTTAGTCGCTTAATATCCAGTAAAAATAGAAATCGCCTTGGGATAACCCGGGGCGATTTTTTATTGACCGGAAGATTGCTGCTTTTAATTGCTAAATTCTGTGGTCACACGTATCTCGATCCTTGAGAGTTCGTGTCTAAAAATCAATCAGGAGTAGCCATGAAATTACTTACGTCAGCTATCGCAGGGCTGGCCCTCTACTTTTCTCCTGCTGTTTTCGGAGCGCCTGCTGCCAAGGTTTTTACGTGTCCCGCATCAGACGTTATGCCACAAACCTGGAACCCTCTCCTCGGTCAGATGAAGCCCATCAATTCCAATATTACTTTAGAAAATGCGCAAAAAGAGGCTTTTCTCCAGACCGTAACAAACGGGCTCCCCAACATGAACGTTTTAAGCACGCGCTTTGAACAAGACGGGACATCCTATGACCTTGTTGGTGTGAAAGATACTTTTGTATTCCTCGATTATCCCGATGCTAACGCAGCTGTCTTTGAAAGCGGACAGACAAAAGTTGTCGGAATAATATCGTCCGATACAGATCGAGGCCTCCTGCGATGTAAAGCCATCGTCGACAACAAAACTGCTTATCTCACATTGAGTGCAACCGATTTTGATGAGCTTATCTCCTCAGCGAATGCCGGTAATGTGGTTTACCAAGGCGAGCATTACATCAATTTTGTATCCGTCACAAAAGACAGAGCCCAAGGTACAGATCAACTTGGACTGGCTGTGATTTTCATACGTGCTGCCTGAGTCTTCCTCTTCCCGAGACCCAATTTAGGTTTCGGGTTTTTTTTCTTAAATACCTACTCACCATAACCGTTTTATTTTTCGAGTGAGAGTTCGGCAAACGCTCGTATACCTTGTAGAATAGGTAACGAGCATTTGAGATTCTAATGAAAAGGGATTCGCAACTTTGCAAATTGATGCTCTTGGTGAAATCCCGCTTGTTTAAGACTGAAAATTGTAGGAAACGCTTGTACTTCGAAGCGTGTGGAGTCGATATATATGGCAATGAGTGTTTTTGACCTTTTCAAAGTCGGCATAGGTCCATCAAGTTCTCATACTGTGGGGCCGATGCGAGCCGGGCAGCGGTTTTTGAAAGGGCTTGAAGAGAAGAGTGTGCTTCGAGACATCTCCAGTGTGACGGTCGAACTGTATGGTTCGCTTGCACACACTGGCATTGGTCACGGAACAGACAAGGCGATCATGCTAGGTCTCTCGGGTGAACTTCCCGACCAGATCGACCCTGAATCCATCGAGCCCAAACTTGATGCTATCAAAAACTCCGGCAAACTCTCGCTTGCCGGCCATCATCAAATAGATTTTGACCATAAAAAACACATCATTTTCATGCGCAGAAAACTTCTGCCACTGCACTCTAACGGTATGCGGTTCATAGCCTACAACAAAGACTATGTTGAGCTGCATTCGCGCGTTTATTATTCGATAGGCGGAGGCTTCGTCGTTAATGAAGAGACGGCGAAACAGGATAAACTCGCGAAAGATACCACGCCCGTCGCCTACCCTTTCGCATCGGCAGCCGAGCTTATGGCTACGTGCGAACGCGAAAACCTGCGTATTGACGAAGTGATGATGGCGAACGAAAGTAGTTGGCGTACAGAAGCTGACGTTCGAAAAGGCCTGACGTTCCTCTGGGATACGATGAAAGATTGCATCGACCGCGGGTGCCGTAACGGAGGCATTCTACCGGGCAAGCTCAAGGTGAAACGACGTGCGCCTGATATGTATAAAGACCTTATCCAAAATCCCCAACGCTCGCTCAAAGATCCCTTATCCATACTCGATTGGGTCAATCTCTATGCGTTAGCAGTTAATGAAGAAAACGCAGCGGGATCACGGGTCGTAACGGCACCGACTAATGGTGCTGCCGGCATCATTCCTGCGGTTATGAAGTACTACGAAGAATTCTGCTCGTCCGCAAACGAAGAAGGTATCCACCGCTTTCTTCTAACAGCTGGCGCAATCGGTATTCTCTATGCTGAAAACGCTTCGATTTCAGGGGCTGAGGTCGGATGCCAGGGCGAAGTGGGCGTTGCCTGCAGCATGGCTGCTGGGGGACTCACAGCTGCCGTGGGTGGTAGCGTTGCCCAAATTGAGGAGGCTGCTGAGATTGGAATGGAGCACAACCTTGGTCTAACCTGTGATCCGATCGGTGGCCTCGTGCAGATTCCCTGCATCGAACGCAATGCAATGGGCGCAGTAAAAGCCATCAATGCCAACCGTATCGCCCTGAAACGCGAAGGCGCTCATCACGTTTCGCTCGATTCCGTAATTGCGACCATGCGGGCGACCGGTGCCGATATGAAGACCAAATACAAAGAAACATCCCGTGGAGGTTTGGCAGTAAACGTCATAGAATGCTGAGGCTTGACCTTGGAGGTTCTGATGACTGCTGCCTCGTCTGCTGTTACCGATTTACTGAAGATTAAATATCCTATTATAGGGGGTGCCATGTACCCCTGCAGCAATCCCGAATTGGTTGCAGCCGTGTCGAAGGCTGGCGGTATTGGAGTTGTTCAGCCCGTATCGCTGACCTTCGTGAATAAATACGATTTCCGCAAAGGGATCCAGTACATCCGGACCCTGACACCGAATCCAATTGGCCTCAACCTTCTCATCGAAAAATCCTCGCAAAAATACCTCGAGAAAAACAAAGAGTGGCTTGAAATCGCTTTGGAAGAAGGCGTGCGTTTTTTCATAACAGCTCTTGGGAATCCAGATTGGGTCGTAAAACGTGTCGAGCTGGTGGGTGGTGTTGTTTTCCACGATGTAACAACGCGGGATTGGGCAAAAAAAGCCGTTGATGGCGGCGTAAAAGGTCTGATTTGTGTGAACAGTCGGGCCGGTGGCCATGCTGGAGATGAAAAACCTCAGGATCTATTGAATCACCTGCGCTCGTTTAACCTCCCTCTCGTGTGTGCTGGTGGTATAGGCAATAGAAAAGCCTATGAGTCTGCCCTCGAACTTGGTTACAGCGGAGTTCAGGTTGGAACACGGTTCATCGCAACAACGGAATGCACGGCGCACGCCGATTATAAAGCGGCGATACTAGCGGCAACCGAAGACGACATTGTTCTCACCAAGAAGATCACGGGTGTGCCAGTCGCAATTATAAACACAGAGTACATGAAGTCCCGTGGGGTGGAATCGGGGCCAATCGCTAAGTTCATACTGAGTAATGCCAAAACGAAACATTGGGCTAGGATGTTTTATACTCTACGTTCTGCGTGGCAGCTCAAAGAAAGCCTCAATAAAGGGGGCGATTATAAGGAATTTTATCAGGCTGGCAAAAGCGTTGGCGGTATTTCCAGTATCCAATCCGTTGAGACGATCATCAAGGATTGGACCTCAGCTTAAAAACTACAGAACCGAAATCGAATCATTCAGAAAGGTGATTGCTTTGTTTCGATAGCGGTCATCTTCATTTAAAAGTTCGTGCCGCGCGTTCGGTACGGTTTCGAAAGTAAGCGTCTTACCTGAAGCCTCCTTCCACGCTTTCATCCAAGGTTCGTATACCAATCGATCGACAACCAGGTCCTCTTCACCCGCCATAAGCGAAATGGGAATCTTGAGGTCTTTCAGGTACTTCCTGCTAAAAATAACGGTGAAAGCTCGAAACGTGGCATGCACCCATGAGTATGTGGGTGCGTTCGCTTTATATTGCGTTTCGTTCAAGAGATTGAAACGAGCATGAGATTGTGTCAAAGGATTGCGTTCGAAGGCTTTGCGGCGATCGCTGCCGGCACCCGTTGAACGGTTGCCCAGGAACGAAACGATGCTCATGAATCCTGCAAGCATTCGAGCTACAATGGTAGGCATCGGCATCAGCATGCCGAATAAAGGTGAAAAGAGAGATAGAGACTGAGGATGCAGGACTCGTGTCATCGTTCCGTAAAGGGCAATGAGGCCGCCCATTGAATGAGCAACAATCACATAAGGCTCATCTTTAAACGTCGCTTTCACAACGGCTTCCACGTCTGTGGCAAAATCATCGTAAGATTTTACGTGAGATCTCAATCCCTCCGAAGCCCCCTGACCCCGATGATCCATCGTCACCCAATAGGCGTCTTCACCAAATTTAGTGTCATTAGGAAGATCTTCGTATTTTTCAATCCACTCACTGCGGCCGTTTAAAAAAAGAATATTGAGTTTTTTTCCGGTTACGGGACGATCCGCATAACGGATCAAAATGCCGTCAACTGGGGACTTTAGGTGATGGATGAACCAAATGGGCGTTGTTTTGGATTCGCTCTTCATCGTCACGAGCCTCTTTCAGCCAGAGTTTCATTTGTCTTGGATAATTGGTGCAAAGGCCTTGAACGCCGACCGTTATAAGATAAGACCAAAGCTGTTCGCGATTCATCTCGTCTTTCAGGCTTACCCAAGGAATGACGTCAATGCCTCTCGACTTCGCAATACGCATCATATCGGGCGTCAGAAGTTTGGCTTCGGGATGAAATATCTTGATCCCGTTTTTTTCCATAAAACGCACTGGTCCGGCAGCAAATGTCCCTGGCATCCAGTAGTATTTATCGGATAAAAGAGCGACCTTGAGATTTGGAAAGAGGCGCGCACTGTCCGCACACGTTTTACGGTCAAAGCTCGAGATAATGATGCGGTTGGCTAAGGGATGATCTTTCAGGAGGTTACCGACAACCTCTACGATTGCGACGCCTTTGGTTTTGATTTCGACGTTGATTTCGATCCGGGGCAAAAGTTTGTCCACGACTTCGTCAAGAAAAGGCAGGGCCTCACCATTGCTCAGGCGAACTGTTTTCTGAATCTCGGAACGGCTGAGTTGGCCCAGGGTTTTATCGATACCTGCAACGCGTTTGAGATTGTCATCGTGCAGGATTGCCAGTTGATTATCGGAGGTAAGATGAACGTCGAGCTCTATGCGGTCAGCCCCAATATCAGCAGCCATGCGAAATGCGGACCAGCTGTTTTCCAACGCTTCTGTACAGACGCCTCGATGGGCAATGACTTTCATTAAAGCTCCTCTAAAAGCAGCGCATAAAAGCCTCATAAGGTGCTTTCGGGCATCATAACTCACCTTGCGCACGAACTCAATCGTGGCACTGGCGACACACGAAGGGCTCGGCTTAGGTGGGGGCTATGAAGAAATGTCGTCCCCTCGCTGGGATTCCTAGGTAATTTGACGAATAGAGTGGCCTTGCGGGTCGAGGCTGGCTAGACTTTCGAAGGCATAAAGAGATAAACGCAGCTCAAGGCACGCAGGAGGAATTGTGCGGATTGCGATTGATGCTCGAATGATACGTCAGGGCAGCATGCATGGTATTGCACGTTACGTTTACCAGCTCTTGCAGGGATTGCGAGTCGGATCGTCGCGTCATGACTATTATGTCCTCGTTAACAAGGGGTCGCCGCTCGAGCAAATGGAGTGGCCAACTTTTGTTCATCTCGTCAACGCCAATTCGCCATGGATCAGCCTTCGGGAGCAGCGTGAGCTGCCGCAAATTTTAAAACGTTTGAAGGTCGATCTGTTTCATGCGCCCTCGTTTGTCGCGCCGATCTTCGTTCCCTGCGCTATGGTCATGACAATTCACGACTTGAACCATATGGTTCTCCCGCAGTTTTATACTTTGTTTCACCAGATGTATTATCAAGTTGTGGTGCAACGCAGCATCAAACGATCCAAATATATCCTGACTGTGAGTAAGTTCAGTAAAAAAGAAATCGTGCGAACTCTCGCGATCGATCCTGACAAAATTTTTGTCACTTATAACGGTGTTTCGGAAGACTATAAGCCAGTCGAAGACAAGTTCTACCTCGAATACGTGCGCGATATTTATGGATTGCCTGAGCATTTCATTTTCTGCGTTTCAAATAACAAACCGCATAAAAACGTGCATCAGCTTGTTCGCGCCTATTGTTATTCCAACGTCGATATTCCTTTGGTTCTGGCCTGTCCAACAGACCCCAACTTGATTCGGATTGCTGAAAACTATGGTAAAAAACACCTAGTTTACTTCTCAAAATTTATTGAAGAACAGCATCTTCCGGCGGTTTATTCCCTAACCGATTTATTCGTCTATCCTTCGACGTACGAAGGGTTTGGGCTGCCGCCTCTTGAAGCTTTGGCCTGTGGCGCTCCGGTTGTGGTGGCGCGTTCGTCAAGTCTTCCGGAAGTCGTCGGTGACAATGCGATCTTTGCCAATCCTTTTGACTATAAAGCGATAGCCGCAGCGCTTGAAAGCGGTGTGTACGATATACCGCTTCGCGAGCAGCTTAAAAAGAAGGGGCTTGGCCATGCCAAGACTTTTTCGTGGGATCAGATGATAGAAAAGACAATACAAGTCTACGAGCTTTGCGAAAACACGCCATCGACCGCTCCGAGTAATCTGGGGTTGGCGCCGGATTCTTGAATTTTTTTCCGTATCGCTTTGATTAGCTTATCTTTGAGGTGATAGTGCGTATAGGGATAAACGGCCGATTTTTAGTCGCGAAACGAACGGGTGTTCAGCGGGCCGCTTACAATTTAGTCAAAACACTTTTTGATATCGATAAAGAAAACGAATATGTGCTCTTCACGGGCGAAGATCAGGCCGAGGAGTGGCGCCGCTACCCCAATGTACAGCTGGTTACGAGCCGGTTAAAAGTCGGGGGCAACCTGAGAAACCATCTCTGGGAGCAGTTTGTCCTACCGCGGCTCGCTCACAAACATAAAATCGATATTCTGCATTCGCCAGCGAATATGGCGCCGATGTTTTATTCCGGCGCTTCGGTTGTGCACATACATGACCTTTGCTTCGTGGTGAATCCTCAGTGGTATAGCTACACGTTTCATACCTTTTACAATGTAGCGATTCCACGTCTCGCTAAAAAAGCGACACGCGTCATTACGAATAGCAACAACTCGCGAAACGACTTGCTGCAGTTTTACAATGTCGATGCAAGCAAGGTGCGCCTCATTTATTGGGCGGTGGATCAGACCTTCGGGGCGCGCGAGATCAATCTCAACGAAAGCCTGCCGGAATCGGATTACATCCTTTACGTTGGATCGCTTGAGCCGCGCAAAAACATTGGCAATCTCATTGAAGCCTTTGAACGTATGCGTTCACGCAATCCTGATCTCAAAACCAAGCTGGTTTTGATCGGAGGCGAAAGTCCGCTCTTTGCTGACGTGCGTCTTCAAATCAAAACCTATCATCAGGATGTAGTGTTTAAGGGTTTTGTGAGTGATGAGGAGCTGCGACAGTATTATCGGCTTGCTCAGGTCGTAGCTTATCCCAGTCTTTATGAAGGTTTTGGCTTGCCACCTTTAGAAGCCATGGCAAGCGGCGCTCCGGTTGTGACATCGAATACAAGCTCCCTCCCGGAAGTTGTCGGTCATGCCGCTCTCATGGTCAGCCCATATGACTGCGACCAGCTTGCCGAAACTCTGGCCCTGATCGTACGTGACCCTCTTCTCAGGCGAGAGATGCGAGCGCGGGGTTATGAGCAAGTCAAAAAGTTCAATTGGTACAGAGTTGCGCGAAATATTCTAGCGGTATATTACGAAGTTTACTGCGAAACGCATAAAGGCCAGGGCGACAACAGCCTGCCCTTCGATAAGTGGAAAGAAATGATGCTGAAGGAGAAGGCTTATCTTTTAAAGCCTGAATCCGTTGTGAGCCCGTACTCCATAGCGCCCTGAGCCATGGATTTCAAAGTGAAGGAATAGATATGCGTCAACGTTTCAAAACGATCATGACCGAAGGTAAGGTCGATCAAAAAGTCACTATTTTCGGCTGGTTGCGTTCAAAGCGTGTCTCGAAGAATGTGGCATTTTTGGTCGTTAATGATGGTTCGACGCAGAAAGACCTTCAGCTCGTCGTGGACGGAACGAATCCAGATTTTGCCAAGTTGAGCGAGCTTGGTACGGGGGCATCCCTTCGTGCAGAAGGTGTTTTGAAAGCATCTCTTGGCAAAGGTCAGGACATGGAGGTTCATGTCGATTCCTTTGAGATTTATGGTGCATCGCCAGAAGAATATCCTCTGCAAAAAAAGGGGCATACCCTCGAATTTTTGCGCGAGATCGCTCACCTTCGCGGCCGTACAAACTCCTTCGGTGCGGTATACCGTGTGCGAAACCAGCTGGCAGTGCTCGTTCACGAATTTTTCCAGGGTCGTGGTTTTCAATGGGCACACACGCCTCTGATCACGGCTTCCGACGCCGAAGGCGCCGGCGAGATGTTCCAGGTTACAACTTTGCCCCTCGACAAGTTGCCGCGCGACGATAAAGGCGCTATCGATTTTAAGCAGGATTTTTTCGGGAAAAAGGCTCACCTCACAGTGAGTGGTCAGTTGAACGGGGAAGCCCTTGCACTGTCGATTGGTGATATCTATACATTCGGCCCCACATTCCGAGCAGAAAACTCCAATACTACGCGTCACTTGGCTGAGTTCTGGATGGTTGAACCCGAAATGGCTTTTGCCACTCTTAAAGATGACATGCAACTGGCAGAAGATTTCCTCCGCTATGTCTTTGCGGAGATTGTCAAACGCTGTCCTGAAGAGCTCGACTTTCTAGGCACGCACTACAAAAATTCCTCCGTCGAACAAATTGCCGCCCTTGCGAGCCAGGACTTTGGCCGTATTACATATACTGATGCTGTGAAGGAACTAATCGCGGCCAGTAACTCCGCAAAATTCGAGTACCCGGTTTCTTGGGGCATCGACCTGCAGACCGAGCACGAACGCTATCTCGCGGAAGTGATTTTTAAGAAGCCCGTCATCGTCACTGACTACCCAAAAGACTTCAAAGCCTTCTACATGCGTCTAAATGACGATAATAAAACAGTTGCGGCGATGGATGTCATTGCACCTCGCATCGGTGAGATCATTGGGGGTTCTCAACGTGAGGATCGTATCGACGTTCTTAAAAGCCGGATGCGAGATTTCCATATCGCACCTGAGGATTTATCCTGGTATATCGATCTCAGAAGGTTCGGTGGAGTGCCTCATGCTGGATTCGGACTCGGTTTCGAGCGCCTTGTTCAGTACGTTACGGGAATGACAAATATACGCGACGTCATTCCATTCCCGAGGTTTCCTCAGGGAATTCACTTTTAATTCTGATTCTTGGTCCAGGCGCGACCCGGTGTTAACAATGTATTGACCATCCTGTCAGTCATCGGCTATATTCCGGGCCTCTAGAGTGCGTAGAGACTAACAAGCTAAGCGTTCCTTTAGGAAATAACACGCAGCCAATGCTGTTGAGAAGGACCACGCGCAACAGGATTTAAGTTTGCCGACTAGCTGGGTTTAGGCAAGAAATTCTGATTCATGCGACATCCCTCATGCTTTGACGAGCGTGCACACGATAACTGGAGAGCAGATTTCCATGAAAACCACCAGCGTTACGCCCACAGACATCAAGAAAAAGTGGGTTCTATTCGATGCAAACAATCTGACTGTAGGTCGTTTGGCTTCCGAAGTTGCTCGCGTTTTGCGCGGCAAGCACAAAGTCAATTTCGTTCCTCACCTTGATTGTGGCGACAATGTTGTCATCATCAATGCTGATAAAGTCAAATTCACTGGCCGTAAATGGGCTCAGAAGTTTTACTACCATCACTCTGGTTTCGTTGGTGGTATCAAACAAACTGCAGCTAAAGATGTGCTAGCGAACAAGCCTGAGCGTATCCTCGAGCACGCCATCAAGGGCATGCTGCCGCATAACAAGCTCGGCCGCAAAGTTTTCAATAACGTCAAGATCTATGCAGGTAGCGAACACCCACATGAAGCTCAAAAACCAGTGGTTTCTGAGCCAATTCGTCTGGGCAAGGAAGGATAAAGCATGGCAACGAAGGGTTCTATCCATACTGTCGGCAAACGTAAGAGCGCAATCGCTCGCGTTTACATGAAGCCCGGTAAAGGCGCTATCACAATCAACAAACGTGATATCGACGATTATTATTTGCGTGCAACTTCTAAGATGATCGTTCGTCAAGCTTTCGAGCTGACTAACAACGTCGACAAGTTTGATATCGTAGTGAATGTTGTTGGCGGAGGCCTTAACGGCCAAGCTGGCGCAATTCGTCATGCTATCAGTCGCGCTCTTGCTGAGCTCGATCCTGAAAATCGTCATGTACTAAAAGCTGAAGGCTTAATTACCCGCGATTCCAGGAAAAAAGAACGTAAATTGTACGGTCAGAAGTCAGCCCGTGCACGCTACCAGTTCTCTAAGCGCTAATTTGACGCTACAATCGTTAGTGAATTTGACTTTGGCCTCCTTAAATTCTTGGGGGCTGGGGTTCACTCACGAGGAGCTAGGATCGTATGGCTGAAACTATTGACGCAATTGACATCGAGTATACTGAAGACGACAAAGTGGTCGTTAAGCAGCTCGATAAAAATGTTCTTACTCGCGGAAGCTGGACAACTATCATGTTCCTTTATCAGGAACTTGATAAGAATACTGAAGAGTATGGCCCTGCAAAGGTCTCTATTCGTCGGTACCAAAAACGCAATGGCGTTTACCGTCAGCAAAGCAAATTCAACATTTCGAGCGCTAAACAAGCGAACGAAATGATACTGGCCCTCCAAAAATGGTATCCGAAGGACGGCACGTTCGTTCCTGAAGGCACTGTGACTGACGAAGGCGAATAAGAAGCCTAGGTAGCCCTCTCATCAAAAAAGAGGGTCTTCTAACTTCGGATTGAAAAGGCGAGCCATTAGGCCTCGCTTTTTTCGTTTTTGTGTCAAAAAGTTCTGCGACTTCTCAAAACGCATGATTCTTGCTCGAATCATCTCCAGCATTTTACTGGGGTCTTCCGACATTGAGGACGTCATCCACTCTTCTCGTGCAACCTCCAGGGTCATCACTGGTATCAGGCCCACGCTCCCGGGAAACCAAGGCTTTGGACCCACAGCAAAAGCTTGTCTTTTCTCCCCCACAGATTTCGCAAACCCCTGAAGTATCCCCTGCTCCCCTAGCTTCGAGGCTCCTATCGTCAAGTGATCAAAACGGCCTACGATGAAACAGTAGGAGACAAGTTTCGTCAAACTTAAGGGGTCGGGCGTCATATCAGGGACTGAACCCCAGATTATAATTCCCCATTTATCTCTCTGAGTGGGGAAGCTTTGCAGCTCTGCCCAGGCGTGTGGGGTTTCGTCCTCGTCGATGAGTAACCATCGGGCGCTGACATTTGGCGAGAGATGTGTTTTGCTTTTGACCAAGTTAGGTACTTTACCAAACGAGTTTGAGTGAGAGACGCGAAGATCTTGAAAAGCTAAAACATGTGATGCCTCCCAGCGACAGGAGTGCAACCACCGCAGATTTTCGCTGGTAATGGTGAAATCTTCGAAGTCGGGGCCTAGGAGTTTACTCTTACTCGGCATCTTTTTCTCTCATTGCGTCAGGAAAACAATGCTACCATGTACAATGTAGCTGGGAATAAGATAGATCGGTATCCCAGACTTTCATAAAAGGAGAAAAAGCCTTGTTTAGTCCACAGAAAAAAGGGGGTGCGAACCTCGGAAGACGAGACAACCTGAAAGATTTCGCGGTCACCATAATCACAGGTGGATGCCACTTCTCAGGGAAGCTTTACTGCAAGGGGAGTACGAGAATCGGTGGCAAGGTCGAAGGCGAGATTATCTCCGAAGGTCTCCTGATCGTTGAAGAAGGTGCGATTATCAACGCGGAATGTCACGTTGAAGACATCGTTATTCAAGGGCACTTCAAAGGCACTCTCGAGGCCTCCGGCAAAGTCGAGCTCAGCAGTTCTTGTACCTTCGAAGGTGACATCAATACGGGGTCGCTGGTCATTCAAGAAGGTGCACAGTTCAATGGTCGCACAAAAATGGACGGCTCGCGCATGGGCGATCGTCAGAACCTGACCGAACCGGCCCAAGCTTACAATAATCCTATGATAGGAGCGTCGTTGCACACCAATGAGACGCTCAAATCGAACGAAGCTCATAGCAGAGTTCCGGAAATCAACGTTTGATGTGAAATGTCGGCCGGTAGCGGGATCATTTTATGATCCTCGCTCGTCCACTCCGCCTCTCCTCAATTTTGAACTTCTTTTGCAGACCTTTCTTTAAATCCAAGTTAAAACAGACGTATGGGAAAATTTAATGCCTGGAATCTTCTCGGCTCCCCCGTTGTTGTTTTCATGAGGGTCTTATGCAAATTCGATCTCGATCCCAATCTTCTCCCCTGCTCATTGCAGCTGCGCTCGCCTGCGTTTCGGTGAGCTTCTCAGGTTGCACCAAAGAATCCCAAAACAAGATTTCACGTTCCGTTCAGAACTGGACTGGGACCAATGGCGTTCTCGATGTAATTAATTCGGGAAAACTCATGTATCGTTTCATCAATATCGATAAACTTACTACCGGTTCTGCAACGGGCGGCGAAGAATCGCGCGCCTACCGTTACGGTTATGGGGTCCTCGACACTAACCAGAACTACATTGCCGATCCTGGAGAAAAAAAGCTCTATTTCGAGATCAGTGATTACAGCACAAGCTATATCTTTTACGAAAATCCCCTTTAAGGAGCACGGAATCTGATGATGAAGTCTATGGGTTGGGTGTGGAGTCTCGCCTTTGCGATGTGTGCGACCAGCGCTTGTGTTTCTAATCAAGAGCAGTTCTCAAATTCTATAGAGGCCGATTCTTCGGACGGTATTGGGACTGCGGTGGAAGCTCAATCTCAGCAAGGATTGTCCGCGCGGCCGAATGATGGTTACTCACTGGAATGGTTCAGCTGCACACGCAGTGCCAAGGCCCCTGTTGTCGTGATGCTGAATACCACCGAAACTCCCTTTAAGGCCGGTGCCTGCAAAACCGGGTTGGCCCAGGCTTTTTTGCAACAGGATTACAATGTTATTGCACTTAACCGGCCTGGTTTTGGACAGAGCGAAGGTAAGGAAGTGCTCGGCGACGATAAAACCGTGAAGTCGGTACAGACTTATTTGAAAGATGCGCAAGACCAAGGCAAAAATATTGAGGCCCTTTGGGGCTTTGAAGAAGCGAGCATTCTTGCCTTTCGCGTGGCAAAAAACTCCAAACTTAAACTCCTCATCGTCGGCAACGGTATCTACGAATGGGATGCCACGGTGAATGGCGGTAAAGATCCGGCTTATGCGAGCCAGCTCAAGGCTTTAGCGGGGACCGATCCGAGTTTTGCTGAGAAGCGATCGGTCGCGTGGGATTTCTCAGGATTGCCAAAATCGGTGTATCTCTACCACATGCAAAACCAAACCCGTTACCCTGAAGCCCAGGCCGAAGCCTTTCGAGCGGCCCTTGCAGCGAACCAGTATTCGGTGAAACTGATCCAGCTCAAGGACGACAAGGCTATTTTGACGCCGGTGGGGCACCAGTCAGTGCTCATGCAAATAGCGCAGGCACAAAAGCTGCAAAAATGATGACTCCGGAGCCCGAGAGTAATACCAACCACTTGGTGTCTTTGGTCGATAGGTTGCCTGACCAGGTATAAACTGCCTGAATTCCTTAGGGCGTTTTGGTGTACTATATAAAGCGGCCAGAACCACGGTTTTGTCTTTTTAGTTTCGGTGAGAGTTGTTATTTCATACTGCTGTCTTACTCAGCATTCGGATATAAGGCTCTGACATGAAAAGTATTCGAAAAGTTGATCTTTAAAAATATAGACGCATTTGGGGGAGACGATATGGCATTTGAGGTCAAGTTTCCAGTTGTAGGTGAATCTGTTTCCGAAGGACAGGTCTACAAATGGCGAAAAAAGACTGGGGATTTTGTAAAGCGTGATGATGTCCTGGTCGAAATCGAAACCGACAAAGCCACCGTCGAAATCGTAGCTGAGTCCGAAGGCGTTCTCACGATATCTAAAAACGAAGGCGATACCGTTAAAGTCGGTGAAGTTCTGGGGAGCCTGGATTCGAGTGCTGCGGCTCCAGCACCAACTGCGGCTCCTTCTGCGCAGGCGGCCTCAGGCGCGCCAAAAGGCGCTGATCCGGTGCCTGCTTCGTCTGCAGGCGGGGCAAGTGACACAAGGCCCCAAAGTCCAGCGGTAGCCCGTATGGCTGCCGAAAATAATATCAATACAGCCGGCATCACCGGAACTGGTCGCGATGGTCGTCTGATCAAGGGCGATTTGATTGCCAATCAAGACGGCGGTGCAAAACCAGCTCCGGCGCAAGCCGCGGCTCCTGCTCCTGCTCCTGCTCCCGCACCATCGGCACCTGCCGCTCCTAAAGTTCAACCGCCGGCAGCCGGCGAGCGTCGTGTGCGTCGCGAGAAGATGACTCGTATCCGTCTGCGTATTGCTGAGCGACTTGTCGAAGCCCAACATACAGCCGCGATGCTTACGACCTTTAACGAAGTGGACATGACCGCGGTCATGGAACTTCGCAAAAAATACAAAGAACAATTCCAGAAGACCAACAACGTCGGTCTCGGTTTCATGAGCTTTTTTGTTAAAGCGGCCTGCGAAGCCTTGAAAGCTTATCCAGCGATCAATGGCTCCATTGAAGGCACCGAGATCGTTTATCACGATTACTGTGATATCGGCATCGCGGTATCCACTGATCGCGGTCTTATGGTTCCTGTTGTGAAAAACTGCGAAAACATGAGTTTCGCGCAGATCGAACAGGCCATCGTTGATTACGGTAAAAAAGGCAAAGAGGGCAAAATCGCTCTCGACGACTTATCGGGTGGAACATTCACCATTTCCAATGGCGGAACCTTCGGCAGCCTCCTTTCGACGCCTATCCTGAATCCCCCGCAAAGCGCGATTCTTGGTATGCACAAGATTCAGGATCGTCCTATGGCCATCAACGGTCAGGTCGTTATCCGTCCTATGATGTATCTTGCCGTCTCTTACGATCACCGTATCGTCGATGGTAAAGAAGCCGTGGGCTTCCTTGTCAAAATCAAAGACGCCATCGAAGATCCGTCTCGCTTGCTCTTGGGAGTATAAAGAATTATGGCAGAACACACTTTTGATCTCGTTGTTGTTGGTGGTGGGGTTGCGGGTTATATAGCAGCGATACGCGCCGCTCAATTGGGGATGAAAACAGCTATCGTCGAGAGTCGCGGGACTTTGGGCGGCACGTGTTTGAACGTCGGTTGTATCCCGAGCAAGGCACTTCTGCAGTCGACGGAAAATTATCATCAGGCGGCTCACAAGTTCAAAGAGCACGGCATCAATATCGAAAAACTAACGTTTGACGTGAAGCAGATGCTCGCCCGCAAAGGCGGGATCGTGAAAAAACTCACGACCGGCGTCGAATTCCTGATGAAGAAAAACAAAATCACTTATTTCAAAGGGTACGGTTCGTTCGTTGATAAAACAACGATCAACGTCAAACTGTTGGAAGGTGGCGGCGAAGAGACGCTCAAAACGAAAAACACCATTATTGCGACCGGCTCAGAGCCGATTGAATTGCCTATGGCGAAGTTCGATGAGAAGCAAGTTCTGAGCTCCACTGGCGCTCTGGATATTGAATCGGTACCCAAACATCTCGTCGTTGTCGGCGGCGGTGTCATTGGTCTCGAGATGGGCAGCATTTGGGCTCGTATCGGCGCTAAAGTCACGGTTGTGGAATTCGCCGATACCATACTGTCGATGATGGATAAAGACGTTATCCGAACCATGAAAAAGACATTGAGTGCGGAAGGTCTTGAATTCCACGAGAAAACCAAGTTCACCGAACTCAAGAAAAACGGCAAGGATCTGATCGTTGTCGTCGAAAAAGACGGTCAGAAAATTGAAATACCCTGTGATAAAATCCTAGTCGCAGTCGGTCGCCGGGCTTTCACGAAAAACCTTGGCCTCGAGAAAATTGGATTGGTCGCTGACAAAGCCGGTAAGATCAAGGTCAACGGTCATTACGAAACTGATGTCCCGGGAATTTATGCGATCGGTGATGTTATCGATGGCCCTATGCTTGCCCATAAAGCTGAAGAAGAAGGCGTTGCTTGCGCGGAATACATGGCTGGCAAAAAAGGCCACGTAAATTACCGCGCCATTCCCAATGTCGTCTACACCTGGCCCGAAGTCGCCACTATCGGCCTTACCGAGCAGGAATGTGAAGCCAAAGGCATCGAAGTCAAAATCGGCAAATCGACCTTCGGTGCAAATGCGCGCGCGATGTGTCACGGCGAAACAGAAGGTTTCGTGAAACTTATCGCCGATAAAAAAACGGATCTCTTGATTGGTGCGCATATCGTCGGCCCAAATGCGTCCGAGCTTATTGCCGAACTGGCGGTCGCTTTTGAGTACTCAGCAAGTTCAGAAGATGTCGCACGATCGATTCATGCACATCCTACTCTAACAGAAGTGATTAAAGAGGCTGCTTTGGCAGTCGACAAACGCTCCCTTAACGGTTAAGCCGAGGCGATGCCCTCACGGAGATCGGTTTATGAACGGTGTGAACGACGGCGGCAAGTTTTCTTTCGCTAGCGGATCCAATATCAATTATCTCGAAGATTTGTACTTCCAGTACAAAAAAGATCCGACTGGCGTCGATCCTTCGATGAAGGCCTTTTTTGAAGGTTATGAGTTTGCCTCGGCCAATGGCTTGGGCGGCGCGACGGAAGGTGAGAGCGGCGACGGTATTGAAGCGAAGGTCGAAGATTATATCAATCTCTTCCGTCGACTTGGTCACCTCTCGGCTGACCTCAATCCTTTAGCCGATAAACCAAGCCTCGACGATATGTTCTCGCCTGAGAAATGCGGTCTCGGTGGAGTGGATGCTGCTCGTCAGGTGCATCCAGCGAGTCTTCCAACCAAAGGTCCCATACCTTTTGGTGAAGTGCGCAAGCTTCTCGTTGATACGTACTGCTCGCACATCGGTGCAGACTTCCGCGACACGACTGATAACGAAGCGATTCACTGGCTCCAAAGCCAAATGGAATCGAATCACAATCGTCCTGTTCTCAGCACCGAACTCCAAAAACACGTCCTGAAAAAGCTGGTTCAGGCCGAAGGTTTTGAAAAATTCCTTCAAGACCGCTACCTTGGTCAAAAACGATTCTCGATCGAAGGCCTTGATTCGATGATCTTATTAATGGATATCCTCGCGGATGAATCCGTTAAGGCACATGCTGAAGAAGTCTGTGTGGGCATGGCTCACCGCGGCCGTCTCAACGTCCTTGCCAACTTCATGGGCAAGTCCTATGAGCAGATGATCAAGGAATTCGAAGGCGCGGAAATCGAAGCCTATGGTATTGACGGCGACGTGAAGTACCACAAGGGCTTTGCGAGCACGATCGACACCTTCTCAGGTGGCAAGATCCGCGCATACCTATCGCCGAATCCATCTCATCTCGAGGCTGTTAACCCAGTCGTGGAAGGTTTTGCCCGCGCCCGACAACGCCTCCTGAACGATATGAAGGACCGCAAACGCGTTCTTCCTCTTTTGATTCACGGTGATGCCGCGTTTATGGGTCAGGGCCTTGTGGCTGAAACCCTCAACCTTGCGGAACTTGAGTACTACAAAACAGGCGGAACGATCCATATCATTTCGAACAACCAGGTTGGTTTCACAACTGATCCGGAAGACGCGCGTTCGAGTCGTTATGCTTCAACTATGGCTAAAATCATTCGCGCTCCTGTTTTGCACGTCAATGCCGATGATCCGGAAGCGGTAATCTGGGTTGCTCAGCTTGCAGTTGCGTATCGCCAGAAGTTCCAGTGTGATATTGTTATCGACTTGATCGGCTACCGCCGCCACGGTCACAACGAAACCGACGAGCCGAACTTCACACAGCCCGTTATGTACAAAAAAATCAAAGCCCATCCTACGGTCTTGACGATTTACAGCGAAAAACTCATTAAAGAAGCGATCGTTACAGCCGATGACGTCGCCAAACAGATCAAAGAATTCCGTGATTTTCTGCAAGACTGTATGGAGAAAGTCCGCGCGGGCCTCGTTAACATCGTATCGACCACTCCGAAAGAGTTCGAAAGCGCGATGAAGATGGTGAAAGCCACTCCTGAGGATCTTTTTAAGCCTGTGAAAACATCTATCGATGGTGCTACAGTGAAAAAGATCGTTGAACGTATTACCTTTGTTCCAGAGGGTTTTACCCCGAACAGCAAAATCGATCGATTGCTTAAAGCGCGTCAGGAGATGCTGAATGGCGAAGGTGCGATCGACTGGGGCCTCGGCGAGGCTTTGGCCTACGGTTCGCTTGGACTGGAAGGCAAACACGTGCGACTGTCCGGGCAAGATTGCCAACGCGGCACCTTCTCCCACCGACATGCCGTCATTCGTGATGCGGAGAATGGTAATAAGCTCTTCCTTCTCAATCAAATCGATCCAAAACAGGCCGCGGTCGAAGTCATCAACAGTCCTCTCTCCGAGCAAGGCGTTATGGGCTTTGAGTTTGGTTATACGATCGCAGACCGTGACTCCCTCGTTCTTTGGGAGGCACAGTTTGGTGACTTTGTGAACGGCGCCCAGATCATCATTGATCAGTTCCTTGTCGCTTCAGAAGCGAAGTGGAAGCAGTCTTCCGGCCTTGTCCTTCTTTTGCCTCATGGCTACGAAGGTATGGGTCCAGAGCACTCAAGCGGGCGTCCTGAGCGATTCCTGCAACTCTGCGGTGATTTCAACATCCAGGTCGCGAACCTAACAAAACCAGCTCAGTTATTTCACATACTCCGTCGTCAGCTGGCTCGTCCGTTCCGTAAACCTCTGGTGATCATGACGCCGAAGAGTCTTTTGCGGCATCCCCTGTGTATTTCGAAGACCGAAGAATTCACCAAAGGTAGCTTCCAGGAAGTTATTGATGATGGCGTGATCAAGAAAAAAAGCGATGTTCGTCGGGTCGTATTCTGCACGGGTAAGATCTTCTACGAACTTGATAAAGAGCGATTGGAATCGGCGAATAAAGAACAAGTTGCAATCGTGCGCCTTGAGCAGCTTTATCCTTTCCCTGAAACTCAAATCCAAGAGGTTCTGAAAGGCTACGCCAATGCCGAAGAAATTCTCTGGGTTCAGGAAGAGCCGTCGAATATGGGGACATGGACATTTATCCGTCATCGACTTGAAGCTCTCGCGGGCGCCCTTAAGGTTAACTATTGTGGTCGACGTGACGCAGGTACAACTGCGGAAGGATATTTGAAAGTTCACGAGAAGGAGCAAAAGCGCATCCTCCTTGAGGCTTTAGCCTTACCAGAAAAAGCAGTCAAGCGCGCCACCAAGTCTTGATTTTTAGTGAAATGAATAGAAAGCCCGGTGTAAACCGGGCTTTTTTGCGTCAGAACTGTATTTCAAGCAAGTATGTGTTGACTTGAAATCTGAAACTTATTAGCTTCTCCAGACTTCGGGAATACCGGAGTAAGTGTTCATGGAGAGGTGGCAGAGTGGTTGATTGCGCACGCCTGGAACGCGTGTAGATGGGAAACCGTCTCGAGGGTTCAAATCCCTCTCTCTCCGCCACTTGAAAAAGTGGTATACTCAACCCCGAGTCGCTCACGCTGCTTCCGCTTAAAGCGCAGCGTGATAGCTAGATTCCGGATGATGTTTCCCTACGAACCCCGCCAGGACCGGAAGGTAGCAACGGTAGTAGGAGTAAGCAGGTGTCCGGCCCATCTAGCTGTCACGGTGCGCTTTTTCACTTTCTCCAGCTTCATCCTCATCAAAAACGTGCTATTTCTATAGCTTCAGAGATCTCTGAGGAGGCATTGCTTGTCTTATTTATCCCTTGCCCGAAAATATAGACCAAACACCTTTGCCGACCTTGTTGGTCAAGAATCTGTGGGCTTAGCGCTGAGCAACGCAATACGTTTGAAACGCGAACCGCGTGGCGTCATCTTTACTGGCGTTCGCGGTATCGGGAAAACAACGACTGCCCGCATCTACGCCAAGGCTTTAAATTGCGAAAAAGGCCCGACACCAGAACCCTGTAATGTGTGTGCAAGTTGCCTTGCGATTCAACATGGTACGCACGAAGATGTCCTCGAAATCGATGGCGCATCCAACACAGGCGTAGACGATGTTCGGGCTTTGCAGGAAACTCTGGCTTACGTTCCGCAGCGATCGCCTTACAAAGTTTATATCATCGACGAAGTTCATATGCTGTCCGTCAGTGCCTTCAATGCTTTATTGAAGACATTAGAGGAGCCGCCGGAACATGTCGTATTCATTTTCGCAACGACCGAACTCCACAAGGTTCCGGAAACGATACAAAGTCGTTGCCAGATTTTTCATTTGCAGAAGATCTCAACGCAACTCACCAAAAAACGCATTGCCGATATTTTAACGGCAGAACACGTACCCTTCGAAGATCGTGCGATTCAATGGATAGCGCGCGAAGGCAAAGGTTCGCTTCGGGATGCATTGACTCTACTCGATCAGGTAATTGCAGTCGGCGGTGGCAGTGTTCAGTGGGAAGCTGTGGAGCCGATGGTCAACACCGGACATGCGGAACCGGTCTACGAACTTCTCAAAATGCTTTTGCAGAAAAATATGGCGGGACTTCTCGCTGTAATCGCCCGTTGGGACCAGGAAGGCCTTGCGATGACCATACTCGTCGAAGAGTTGGTTAAAGCCTGCCGAAATGCTTTTATCTTAAAATCAATGCCCACGCAGAATACTGAACTTGATCTTCTGGACCTGGAAGACCGTGAACAGGAAACGCTCCGCAATGTTGGTAAAGAAGCACAGACCTTTGATCTTAATCGGATATTCCGCACTTTTGTAAAGTGCCTCGACGATCTACGTAATAGTGAGCTCGATCGTTTTGTGGTCGAAAATTATGCTATGGAATGGTGTCTGGATCCGGGTCTTCCGGATTTGACGAGTTTATTTCAAGCCCACAGCTCTGGCGGCACCCACGCTCCGCAGGTGTCTGCGCCTATGAGTGCCGCTCCAGTTTCTGTTTCTCTTTCTCTTTCTCCAACTGCACAGGTGAATATAGGTCCGCAGGGCCTAGTAGCAACACCTCCTCTATCGCCTCCTGTTTCTTCGCCCACGGGTACTTCGGGCGGGAGCGGGTCCTTTGACTTAAGGAATCGCTGGAAACAGACTAGTGCGCAGATGACGGGAGGGACGGCAGCTCCGTCTTCAGCCTCTGCCGCTACACCTCCTTCCGTTTCTACTCCTACGGCATCGGCAGCCCCCCATGTGATGCCGCGCGCTGAGGCTTCCACGATACCATCTTATGCATCAGGTCCAGTTAAGAGTAACGTCGCAACAGCGCCTGTATATGCCGCTTCTCCTATTCCTGATGCGCCGATTCAAAAGGCACCTGAACCGCTCGCTTCGGAAATACCGACGACATCCCTTTTGTCGAAAACCAATACCTTTGCCGATAAGATGAAAGAGCGGGGAAAAGAAGCGGATAAAGATGCCTCAGCGGCCCAGGCGATTGCCCATGCGAAAGCTGTACCAACAGCAGCTCCGCAGGCACCCGCTCCTGCTCCTGCTTCGACTCCTGCTCGTGTAACCTCCACCCCAGAGCCGGCTCCAGAGCCGGCGGCAACACGTGAGATTCCTGAAGAAGTTAAGGCGGACATTCCTGTTCCTACGGTTTCAGCTTCTTCGGGAGCATCTACGGGGAAAGTCGCGTGGCCAGAGACCTGGAAACATTTTGTTGATGAATGGAAAAAGCAAAAACCTCTCCAGGCGCGTGTTTTAGAAGAAACCTATAGTCTGGAGTACACGCCCCAGAGAATCAAATTAGCCGTCGAGGCCGAAAGTTTGGCGGGGCAAAAACTCCTGCATCTTGATACCCGGAAAAAGCTCCTTGTGCATTTTGAGCAGCTCTTTGGGTTTAAAGGTATTCTCGATGTTATTCCCAAAGGCGAACTCGCTCCAGAAGCCGACAACGAACCGGAATTCCGCGAAACGCTTTTGGAAACGAAACAGAAGATCAAAGCCAAGGAACGCGACGACCTGAAAAATCTGCTTCAGGAGCACCCACTTACGCGTGAGGCTATTCTCGCGTTTGATGGTACAATCGAAGCCATTGAGGTTCAATAGCACGGTAGGAGGTCTCGGTTATGGCCTATGCAAATTTCGAGACTCGCGAGATACACTGCAAGATTCTATACGTCGGAGCCAAAGGCTCCGGCAAAACTGAGAATCTCAAATCGATCTATCATAAAACTCAGGTTCGTCTTACACACGAACCCATGACGTTTGAAGACAAACTCAACGCTCCTTTTGAATTTATTCCGTTGTCCATCGGCCAGCTCAAAGATTTTCATGTCAAACTCCATATCTATACGCTACCAGAGCACAATCTTTACCCGACCTTCAATATGGTGGTGACGCGTGGTATCGATGGCCTCGTTTTTGTCGTGGATTCAAGCCTCAGCGCCCTGCAGGACAACATAGATGCCTGGGTGAAGCTTAAAGAGACCCTGACGCAGGAGGGTTACAACCTCAGCGCTCTGCCGCGCGTCCTGCAATACAACAAACGCGACGAACCGGATGCCCTGACTCTTGAAGCCCTTCGCAGTGAATTTAACACGCACGGTCTTGCCGATGTGGAAGCCGTCGCGACTCAACATCTCGGTACCATGGAAACAGTCCAGAAAATCTCCGGCCTTGTTTTAGATGAACTAGGCAAAAGCTAAACCGGAAGGGTTCGCGCATGTATCTTACCAAAGCTCCCACGCTCACTATCCTCGTGCCTATTTATGACGGTTCGGGGATTATGCGATTTCCTCATTCAGGCGGGCCTTATTTTGGGCTGCATTGTATGGTTGATAATGCGTTTCCCCTCAGCCGACAAGCTCAGCAATGCGTCGCAAAATTTTTCGGACGTGATGATCTTAATGACAAATTTGATCCAGTTGCTGCAATCGATCCGGTTTTGCGTCTTGAGGGCGAAGCTTCATCGGTTCTTTTCCTTATGAAGCCCAAGGGCTCTTCGATCGAAGCCGATCCCAATTGGTTTACGATCGCGCAGGTTCTTCGCAGCCTTCCCTCGGGTCCCAACCGACTCGCTTACATGAAAGCCCTACAGCATATGGCAGGCGCTGCCGATGCCGAAATCTCCGTCCTCGAAGTCGACGACGAAGTCCGTAAAAGGCTTAAGGAACTCGCAAGCGAAACTCCAAAAAATTTGTTAGACTAAGCTCACCTACTAACAACAACGACATTGCTTCTGGAGGATTAGGCCCGTGAAAAAGCTTTTGGCCTTACTCGTCTGTTTGTGGAGTTCACACTCCTATGCTTTCCCGTTCAAGTGTGACAAGGAACAAAACCGCTGTGAGGTCCAAACCAAGCGTCTCACCGTAGGCGACAAGATCGGCGTTTTCACGAGTGATAAACAACTCGTTGCCCTTGGTGAAGTCACCGACATCGACGGTGGTCGGCGTATTGTCAAAATCACAAAAAAATGGGGACCTCTTTTAAGAAACCATGACATCGATATCATCAAGGATGAGTTCTCCACTAATCCCGAATCTCATTACACGATAATTACACCGCTGCCTCCCATGGTCTGGGACGTACAGTTGGCCTTGGTTAATATCGGTGTCGGTGACGGATTTTTCGGGGAAGAAGTCAGTGGCCTCTTTTTAAAGCATTTCGCCCGTGATCTCTCCTACTATGCCCGGCTTAGTTATTTGACCGGTAGCGGTAAGGCTTCAGATAATCTCGATGGTGCTAATGCTCAGAGCCTAAAAATCAGCAACATCGGTCTAACGGGTGGATTAAGCGAAATGATCCAGCCGTCCAGTACTATCGCTGTGAGACTTGACGGTGAACTGGGAGTGGGGATCGGAAACGTAAAACTCGGTGGTGGATTCAACGAAAACAAGGTTCTTAATAATCGCTTCAAAGATGGTGCGGGCCTTGACGCGCGTGTCGGTGCAGCTGCTGTATGGCGGAGAGATGGCCTTCAGCCCGAACTCGGTCTCGCCATTGTGCACTTGCACTCTTCAAACAATGCTGCGATTTTTATCGGCGTAAATGGTTCATTCCGCTGAAAAAAAGGCCCTCTTAGCGAGGGCCGTATCGTCAAGCTATTCGACAACCGCCTTATGCAGTCTTTCTAGAATTTCCTCCATATGCCCGCCCTGAATAAACATATTCATCACGTTGTTTTTGCAATCAAACAAAACAGTCGGCTTTTGCAGGCTCGCCAAGGCTTTTTCAATGACGGTCGGCTCTTGCCAGAAGCCATCGCCAACTGCGGTCACACAGATCAATCCCGTGTGCAGGACACTGAGTGGAATTTTGAGGTCTTGAAGCCTGTGTTCCAGCTTTGGTAAAACCCCACCGGAAACAACAAGTTCAACCCCCGTCTTACCGCTCTCACTGCACTGCTGCACAAACAAAGGATGTTCGCCCTGAGTGTATAGATAACTCAAAATTTCGGAAATTTTTGAAGAATCCATATCGATGCGCAGCCAGGCCAGATCCTTGCGATGCGTAATGGCGTGAACGATTGCTTTTTCCACGGGTTTGACGCTCCCTATCATTGTTCCATGCGTTTCGAGATTAAAACTTGAGCGTATCTCCAGCGGGATTTGGAATTTCTTTGCAAGATGAACGCCACGGTTGTGCACCACACCGGAGCCATACCAGGTGAGGTTGCTCAGAGTATCCCAGCTCATTGCAGGCAACACACGCGCATGGGAAACAAATCGAGGATCAGCACTGCAAACACCATCGACATCTTTATAGATCTGACAACGATCCGCTTTGAGAGTGTGCGTAAGAGCAATCGCGGTGAGGTCAGAACCACCGCGACCCAGTGTCGTGATTTCTTTTTCTTGCTCTGACATTCCTTGAAAACCCGCAACGATCACCAGCTTGTTATCTTCTAGGGCACGTCGTATTCTGTCCCCTAAAATACGGTTAATCCGAGCATTTCCAAAGGTATTATCCGTCAGAATGCCGCTCTGTGACCCGGTGAAAGACACAGTCGGAATTTTGAGCTCGTTCAGCGCAATCGATAGGAGTGACATTGTCATGCGTTCGCCGACGCTGAGGAGCATATCCACTTCGCGCTGCGGCGGGTTCGTGCTGAGTTTAAGAGCCATCTCCAGCAATTCATCGGTCTGCTGGCCCATCGCACTTACAACGACTACGAGGCTGTGCCCCTGGCGATACGTCGATGCAATGTGAGCTGCAACGCTTTTTATGCGGTCTAGCGTGCCGACGGACGTGCCGCCATATTTCTGGATATATAGACTCAATGTACATTCCTCATTGAAATCTGTGATTTCAGGCAAATTATCAGCTATGGTGAACCTAGGTAAAGTCATCACGACAGTTTATCTTGTTCATCGTGCAGAAAGTGAACCGGGTCCAGTATGCAGCCAGTTCTAGAAACCTACAAGAATCCAGTGACTTCCTCACTCTTTGAGCAGCTTGCTCAACGGGTTGGTATCGATGGCTTTCATGAGTTTCAAAAACAAGCCATTGCGGCAGTGAGCCGGGGCCGGGATACGTTCCTCGTTGTGCCAACGGGAAGCGGCAAGAGTTTCTGCTACATTGTGCCCTCGCTTTTTCTCCCGGGACTCGTCCTGGTTGTTTCGCCTCTTATAGCTTTGATGCGTGACCAACAGAGGCAGCTTGAAAAACTCAATATTCCAAGCCTTTCGTTTGACAGTCATCTGAGCGCTGACGAGAAAAAAGCCGCCCTCCGAAAAATCACGAATGGCGATATCAAAGTTCTTTATATTTCTCCCGAGCGCCTCGCTTTAAACGGCTTTCGGGAGATGCTCAAAGACATCAAGATTTCGCTTGTTGCGATCGACGAAGCCCATTGTGTCCAGCAATGGGGCCAGGGTTTCCGCCCTGAATACGCGAAACTCGGCACCTACTTGCAAGAGCTCGGTCCCTGCCCGAAGATGGCGCTGACCGCTACGGTAACGCCCCGCGAACGCCAGGAAGTCGTCAAAAGTCTCGGCATGAAAGATCCACAATTTATTGCCTTGAGCAGTGTTCGTGAGAATCTGGAACTGAATATTTATCAATACCAAAACATGGATCTACAAAAGCAGAGCATCATCGATAACGTTGCTCGACGCACCGATCAGGGTATTATCTACGCTTCGACCCGTAAAAACGTTGAAGAGATTTATCGCAGTTTACACGCTCTCAAAGTGCCAGTCGCTCAGTATCATGGCGGTATGATGCCGGATCAGCGAAGCAAGGCGCAGCAGGATTTCATGCTGGGCAAAACACGCACGATGGTGGCAACGAAGGCTTTTGGTATGGGTATCAACTTGCCGAATATTCGATATGTCGTTCATGCTAATATGCCCTGTTCGATCGAGGCGTATACCCAGGAAATAGGCCGAGCCGGACGTGATGGTTATCATGCCGTTTGCGAACTCCATTATGGGCCACGGGATTATTTCCTGCAAAAGTTCATGATAGAAAAATCGTTTCCAAGCGAGAAAGATCTGCCGAAAATCTGGGCCTTTATCGAAGAGAATTTTGCTGAAAAGCGTACCTATAAACAGTACAATTTCGTACAGCAACTTAGCATGCAGACCATGCTCCCGCTAGAAACGATACAGGCTGCCTTTGAATTTTTTGTCAAAGAGCAGGCTATTAAACTGGTTGAGACGATCGCCGAAGAAGACAATTATCTCTTTGAGACTTTAGTTGTCCAAGGCGATGATTTCCCGGGACTCAATAAGCTTTTACAAGGTCTGCGCGAGCAGGTAGCATGGCGTTTTGAGAAGCTGAATGCGATGCATAAGCTGGTCAAGGGTACAAGGCCCCCTCGGCTTTCCATCGAGCAGTATTTTCAATAAAAACGATAATGCTTTTCCGCCTGTAGGCTAGAGGGCTCAAGCGATGCGTGTGCATATTTTAGGATCAGGAACTTCTTCCGGCGTTCCCGTAATTGGCTGCCACTGTAAAGTCTGCATGAGCAAAGATCCTAAAAATCACCGGACGCGCGCGTCTATAGCACTCGTCCATGACGGCCAGACACTTCTCGTGGATACGGCACCTGAGATGCGTCTACAGGTCCTTAGGGCCGGCATCGATGCGATCGATGGATTGCTTTATACCCACATGCATGCCGATCACACCGCAGGTTTTGATGATTTGCGGGGCTTTTATTTCAAATCGCGCACGGCGCTCAACGCCTATCTTTTGCCCGAATATGCGCCTGATCTGAAAGCGCGTTTTCGTTATGCCTTCGAAGACACCGGTTACTATGGTGTAACGCCTCAAGTTACGCTCCACTCCATTCCTGACGCGCCTTTTACTATAGCCGGATTTCCTATCGATCCGGTCCGGCTTGTTCACGGCAATGTCCCAAGTTGCGGCTTTCGTGTAGGTCGCTTTGCTTACGTCACCGACTTCAAAAACTTCCCCACAGCTAAAATTGCGGAGTGGAGGGGTAAAATTGACGTTATGGTGGCCAGTGGTATTCACTTTGGGACGCATCCTACCCATTCAGTTATTCCAGAGACCTTACAACTGTTCGATGACCTGGGTGTAAAAAGAGGTATAATCTCGCACCTGGCTCACGATGTCGATTATGTCGAACATGCTGCGTTGCTCCCAGATTTCGCGGAGTATTCGTTTGATGGAATGACGATTGACCTTGAGGCCTTCGTATCGTAAGAAATCGCGGTAATTGCTTAATGAAAAGCGAAACCTTTCCGAGCGATTCCTTCCATCAACGCTGAAAAGGATGCATCCATGATCATCGGTGTCCCTAAAGAAATTAAGAACCGTGAAAACCGTGTCGCTATCGTTCCGGGCGGCGTAAAGATGTTAGTTGACGCTGGCCACAAGGTTCTCGTCGAGCGATCAGCCGGCGTTGGTGCCGGTATCCCAGACGAAAAGTTTAGTGCTGCCGGTGCGCAAATCATCGATAAAGCCGCTGATGTTTGGGGCGCAGCGGACATGATCATCAAGGTCAAAGAGCCTGTTCAGGCGGAATTCCCCCTCTTGAAAAAAGGCCAAATTCTCTATACTTATCTACACTTAGCGGCAGCGCAAGAACTCGGTCACGAGCTCGTAAAACGCGGTGTGAGCGCAATTGCATACGAAACGATTCAGCTTCCTAACGGCTCACTCCCTCTGCTTACACCAATGAGTGAAGTAGCCGGTCGCGTTTCCGTTCAAGTCGGCGCTCAGTGTCTCCAAAAGCACCGCGGCGGCAAGGGTATTCTCCTTGGCGGCGTCCCAGGTGTTCGTCGCGGTCGCGTCGCGATCGTCGGTGGCGGTGTTGTCGGTATCAATGCCGCAAAAATGGCGATTGGTCTTGGCGCACGGGTAACTATACTTGACGTTAATGCGGCTCGTTTGGCTTATCTTGATGATATCTTCGGCAACGATGCTGATACTTTGATGTCCACTCCGGAAAACATCGCTAACGCAGTTGCTGAATCGGACCTCGTTGTTGGTGCGGTTTTGATCGCCGGTGCGAAGGCTCCTTGCCTCGTAAATCGTGAGATGGTGAAATCGATGAGTCCAGGCTCCGTGATCGTCGATGTTGCGATCGACCAAGGCGGTTGCATCGAAACTATCCGTCCTACGACGCATGACGATCCGGTTTATACCGAAGAAGGCGTAATCCACTACGGTGTTACCAATATCCCGGGCGACGTTCCTATGACATCGACCTACGCTTTGACCAACGTAACTCTTCGTTATGCTATGGACCTCGCGAACAAAGGCCTCGAAAAAGCTTTGAAAGAATCCGAAGCTCTTCGTCTTGGCCTCAACGTCTACCAGGGTCAGGTTACTCATTCAGCGGTAGCTGAAGCGATGAACAAGTCCTACGTTTCCATGAATTTCTAAGACTTTACGTTGGCCACCCACGCTATCAAAGGCGTGGGGGCCTTTTCTTTTTGGTGACACGTCCATGAGCAACACATATCGCCTTATCGATAGCGGCAACTTCGAAAAACTCGAGCAGGTTGGGCCCTATCGTATCATCCGACCTTCCCCCCAAGCCGTGTGGAAACCCGGACAACAAAAACTCTGGGGTAAAGTCGATGCTCACTTCCGGCGATTTGCAGGGGGCGATGGCAAGTGGACAATTGAGAGCCCAGCTATGAAAAAGCCTTGGGTTATTGAATACGGCGGCCTCAATCTTCAAATTGAAATCACCGATTTCGGCCACCTCGGGCTTTTTCCCGAGCAACGCATGAACTGGCAACGAATCCGCAATCTGTGTTCAGACGGAACTCGTGACGACGAAGAATTCCATGTCCTCAACCTCTTTGCTTATACGGGCGGATCCAGTCTCGCCGCAGCTCAAGGCGGAGCGACGGTTGCTCATGTGGATGCTTCCAAAACCAGCGTTGCCTGGGCACGCCTCAACGCGGATGTCAATAATCTCACGCAGGCCCCTATTCGCTGGCTAACGGATGACGTGCAGAAGTTCGTTGCGCGCGAAATTCGCCGCAACCGCCTCTACAAAGGCATCATTCTCGATCCTCCGAGTTTCGGTCGCGGGACCAATGGCGAAACGTGGAAAATCGAAGAACATTTGATCGAACTGCTTGATGCTCTCAAGGGAATCCTTCATCCTGACTTTAGCTTTTTCCTTTTAAGCTCACATTCAACCGGTTACACGCCCATTGCTATGCAGAACCTTTTAGGCTCTCTGCTCAAGGGCGTGAAAGGCCGCTTCATCGCGGAAGAGATGCTGGTCGATGAAGAAGGCACGGGCCGCTCTTTGCCAAGCGGTGCTTCGACTTGGTTCGTACGGGATCAAATATGATCGATATCAGTAGTCCACAGAATCCCAAGATCAAAGAGCTTGTCGCGCTGCGTGAAAGCCGCGAACGTCGTAAACAAGATGTGTTTGTTGTTGAAGGCGCGCGCGAGATCGAGCGGGCATTGAAAGCAGGGTATACCTGCCGGACCTTATACGTTGAAGAGAATCTTCTCAGTGATGCCTCCCACGATCTGGTCAAGCGTATACCAGCCTCGTCTCAGTACAGCGTCTCGAAAGAAGCCTATGCGAAGGCTGCTGTTCGTGAAGGCTCGGACGGTGTCTTGGCTGTAATGGATATCAAGGCCCATACCTTTGCCGATATCAAACCGCGTGGCAAACCTCTGCTTCTCGTTCTGGAAAACCTCGAGAAGCCCGGAAATTTTGGTGCATTGGCTCGTAGCGCCGATGGCGTTGGTGTTGATGCTATCGTGATCCTGGATCCTAAAGCCGATCTCTATAATCCTCACGCAATTCGAGCCAGCGTCGGTGCACTCTTCAGCCAACCGCTAATTGCGACGTCGCATGACGAGTTTTTTGCATACTGCAAAGGACAGGCTATCACGATAGTCGCAGCCAGTCCGCACGCCGCGAAATTCCACTATCAAGCCGATCTTAAAGGCCCCGTGGCTCTCGTCTTAGGTTCAGAAGCCTGGGGATTATCCGGAGCCTGGAAATCGTCGGAACTCGTTAAAATTCCTATGAACGGACTCGCAGACTCCCTCAATGTTTCCGTTGCCGGCGCAGTCATCATGTATGAAGCTTTACGTCAACGGTCCTGAGCTTCCGCCTTAGACTCACTGCCCCACACCAATCTATACCTTCAGCCAGCTAACCAACGGTAGGCGTGAGGGCATTTTTCCGTTCGCGATCGATCTCACAACTTTTACAGGTGCGACTCGGGAAGACTTCGTGGCATTCCAGTGAAAAATCGGTCTATTAATTTACCTGAACCTTGCAGAGGGCATGCAGGCAAACGGTACGTTTCAGCCAGGCCATCTGGATATTCACGAAAAAGTTGCTCTCCGTTGGTATACGACAAATCAGTTTGCTACCATGAATTTGCCTCTCAGGTCGCAGGATGCAGCTCGCCTTACCGAATACGAGGCCACGATCAAGCTGTTGGCTTCAGCTATCAATAAGATACCTGCAAAATCATGCACCGTTCTTCGGGGAACCCACCTAAGACCAGCCGTGCTAACGGCAATCCTAGCAAAAAACGATTTTATCGATTTGGCTTTCCTGAGCACTACGTCCGCCACTTCCTTGCCTGTGGCCTTTACCCAGGGCAACGCAACTTTTCATATTACCTCCAAGCGATGCCGCGACATATCCTGGGCCTCAGAGATTCCTACAGAGAAAGAGATTCGGTCCCCCCCCGGGTCTGAATTCCAGGTCGTTGACGTCAAAACAAAAGGTGCAGGCGAGAGTGCTTACTACGATATTTTTCTCGTTCATAAAACGACCCGTGACATAGGGAATGAGGCAACGGCCGGACCTGCGTCTTTGAGAGCGGTAAAAGGTATTGTGAAGCTGACCCTTGGCACCGCCAAAGGTCAAAGTGCTCCCTTAACCCCAGCGGAAAGAAGGCCGACAAAAAAGCTACCAAGCTCATGGGCCTGACGAGTGAATCGAGGGAAAAGGAAGACGTCGAGATCGAGCCGGTAGACAGTGATATCCCTCGGGACGAAGGTCAAATATTCGAATGAGATTGTCTGCTCCTATTGCTGTATTGGAGCTTCTTTTGAAGCCGTTATCGTCGAATAGTTTTTAAAACGAAAAAAGCCGGCTCCTCCAAAAGAGGGCCGGCTTTTTTATCGGGCGAAAATCAAATGTCCGCAGACGGAGAAGAATCCTTTACATCGGAGCGCACTGGCTCCGGATTTTCTGCGCTGTATTTCTTGCCTTGATAAAGATCAAAAATCAAGAGGCGGCAGGCAATCCCACCGTTATCGACGGGAATTTTGCGTTTAGGTCTAAGGCCAATATATTTGTAAGGCGTGTCAGCGCCTACAAGTATGGCTGCTTTCCAACCCGCATATTTTTGTTTGAGGGTGTCACCGACTTTTTTGTAAAACTCGATCATGTGTTCTTCATCGGACTGCCCAATACGTTCGCCGTAAGGGAAGTTCGAGATGAGGATGCCTGTCTCAGCAGGGGCTTCGACGTTAAAGAAAGAGCCTCGGTAGAAGTTGATATATTTCTCAACGCGTGCCCGTAGAGCGTTTTCACGCGAAGCATCAACATATTGTTGCTCAATATCGCTCGCGAAGATTTTGCCAAGAGGCGCTTCGCGTTTAGCCATACGAGCTTCCTCCTGTACGCGACGCCAGAGCTGAGAGTCAAAGGTGGCGAAATTCTCAAAAGCGAAATCGCCCTTACGACGGTGAATAAGCGCTGCTTTATTGAGTGACATGAAGCTCGCTTCGATCGCGATCGTTCCGCTGCCGCACATAGGGTCGTAGAAGTTCTGGGTGCCGTCATAGCCGGCAAGGTAAAGCAGGGCCGCAGCCATGTTTTCTTTGAGAGGAGCCGGGTGATTTTCCATCCGGTATCCGCGTTTGTGCATGGATTTACCAGTAGAATCAAGACTCAAGGTAAGTTCGCCGCCGTGCAAATGGGCAACGACCTTGATTTTAGGCTCCTTGAGGTTTACCTTGGGGACCGGCAGCTCCTTGTGGCGATAAAAATCCTCAAGGCCCATACGGACGGCCTTGCTGATGTCAGTCGCCGATGGTGCATTTGGACCGCGGTCGCCCGCAACGCCTTCTACAAGATAAGTTGTATCGTCACGGAAATAGTCGTTCCATTTGATTTTGCGCGCTTGGTTCGTGATTACAGCTAGGCTGGATCCCGAAGCTTTTTTAAGCACTTGCAGCAATCGTGAGGGTGTTTGCAGCTTGAGGTGAAGGCGGTAGGCCAGCTCTTGATCGGCGTCGAAAGAGACGGCTTTATAGCCTGGTTTCACGTTTTCAGCGCCGTTGATTTCAAGCTCCTTCGCGACGGCATCGACTGCGTCCTCGGAACAAATGGCAATGAAATTTAAGTGCACAGTGAAGTCCTTTCTCGGGCGCTTGATTCTAGTTGTAGGACTGGCTTCAGTCTGGCAAAAACTAGGGTCATTCTAGGATGATTTACTCAATGCGCGGATTCGTGTATCTCTTTAGCCTCGACACCTGAGGATCTAATATAAAGGATTGGCTTATGGCAGATATGAAACAGCAAGTCAAAGAAATCGAGAAAACCATCGATTTTACTAAGACGAAATATGAAGTAGACCTCGATACTTCGCTTGGTTTGATCAAGCTTGAACTCTTTCCCGAGCAAGCTCCAGGTCACGTTAAGAACATTATCTCATTGGCAAAAGCGGGTTTTTATAACGACGTCGTATTCCACCGCATCATCAAAGGCTTCATGATTCAGGGAGGTTGCCCGCAAGGCACAGGTACCGGTGGTCCTGGCTATCATATCCCTGCGGAATTTAACAATATTCCTCACGAACCAGGCGTTCTTTCGATGGCGCGCACGAGCGATCCAAACTCGGCTGGCTCACAGTTCTTCCTTTGCCTTGAACGTGTTCCTTACCTCGATGGTCAGTACACGGTTTTTGGCAAAACTATGGACAAAGAGAGTCTGGACGTCGTCAAGAAGATCGGCGAAGTAAGAACTGGCCCTCAGGATAGACCCGTAGAACCAGTAGTGATCAAGACTGCTACTGTTAAAGAAACTTCACTCAACTGAGTTGATAACTGGCGTGTCGGTTTGCATACCTGGTTTGAAATGACCCAGGTACGCAGCTGTTAACCCCAAAAGTAAAACTAGTATCCAGATTGGGCCTGCAAGATTTCTCTTGCGGGCTGCGATCGCTCCTACTCCGCCAAGAGCTACCCATACGAGCAGTTTTCCAATGACCCAAGGCTGACTAAAGCCAAGGTGAAGCTTCGCGATCATGCCAAAACCAGCTACGAGGACAAGCAAAAGACCGATGCCATGAAACATGGCTATCCACTTGCGGCCAGGTAACTGCCTTGCGTCGCCGCCATTCAAAGATTGAATGATCTGGCCTCCTAGAGCCGAAAAGACCATGAATATGCCGAAAAAATGCACCATTTTATAAAAATCAGAAGACATAGTTGAAACTCCGCACTGACTGACGGTTGACATGAAGTTCGTGAAAATTACCGAAAATCCACCCTGAACGCCAGCGAGGTCTCAAGGGTCAGAGGGAGATAGGGATGTTTTGACGCGTTTTTTCTGAAAAAATCGGCTCAAAAGGCGAGAGCTTTCTGCTCCCAGGAGGCCCGGCACCACTTCATACCTATGGTTGAGGCGGGCATCTTCGTTTAGTTGGTAGAGGCTACCCAAGGCTCCGCCTTTTGGGTCCTTCGCGCCATAAACGACACGAGGCATGCGCGCTTGATAAATAACGCCTGCACACATCAAGCAGGGCTCTAGAGTGACATAGAGGGTGCAATTTTGAAGACGCCAGGCGTTTAGGAATCGTGACGCCTCTTCGATCGCCAGAAGTTCGGCATGTGCATAGGCCTGTTTGATAGATTCGCGAAGATTTATTCCGGTGCTGATCATACGACCTTCATGAACTATAAGAGCACCAACAGGAACTTCCTTTTGCAAAGCCGCTGCTTCCGCAAGAGAAAGGGCATAACGCATCCAAAACGTATCGATATCTGTTTGGTCCATGGTTAGGAATCCTGTTTGCGACGCGCTATGTGTTTGCCGATGTTACCGAGACGGCGAAGGCCGAGATGCTGCATAATTTGTTCGGCGTCCCAACCGTTGGCAAGTTGATGTTCGATCGCATAATGCCGCAGATTTTCGGTATTTATGTGCGGTATTTTAAAACGTTCACCAAGTTCGTATAAAAGAAATTTCAGGCCATGCCGGGTCATTTTCGGGAGAACCAATGACCCATCCTTGCCTTTGAATGACACAAATAGAAAGCGAAACGGCACCTGTTGAGATGGTTTGCGGGTTGCCAGCCACCCCTCAAAATACTCACGATATACACCCATCGCCTCGGTGGTCTCGAGTGCAAGGTAGATGCTGCGACTTTTTACGCCAGGCACAAAAAGAGAACCTTTGTCCTTCGAGTGAACATAATCATTGGTTTGGAATTCGATGAGCTCGTGCGCTTTTATCCCTTCAAAGGCCAAAAGGCGAAGAATTGCGATATCGCGGGCAGACTTCAGGTTGGTCGCTCTCATGCCCTTCAAAGCCGATTCGATTTGGCCTGGGATTATCGGAATTTTGAGGGATTCATCACGCTCAGGGAGAGGCATGGCGTCAAACGGTGAATCGCTGATCACTTTTTCGAAGGCAAGAAATCGAAAGAATTGCCTCACGCCTATGATTTTCCTCCGAACCGAATTCTCACGATCTTTCGCTGTGATCAGGTGGTCGCGGAAGGCCAGCAGAGTCTCGGGCTCGACGGCTTTTAACGGCATATTAAAGGTATCGAGATAACGCAGAAATTCGGTGGCATCTCGGGTATAGGACTCGACGGTCGCAGCCTGCCTGTCCTTCGCCCTAAGGTTAGCAGCAAAGCGTTTGAGAATGTCATCACTCGCAGGTGTCATCAAGGCATTCTCCCCGGAAAAATATCGAGTGAGGGACAGGGATTCAGCCCGGTCCCAGCCGCCTCATAGTACTTGGTTTTTTTGGACCCGAGAAGTTCCCAAATTCTGTTATCGTGAGTTGGTAGTGCTCACACGAGGTATGCCGACTTGACTATTATAAAAAAGAAGTGGCTCCAATTCGGAAATCGCGAGGAAAGAAAGCGATTTTTCGAGATCGCGGCAATGCTCATCATAGCATTTTCCTTTGTCGCTCTCTCGCGCCTCGAAGGGCGATTGTTTGATTTGAGTAAAGCCTTGTCGAATCACCCTGAGTTTTTCAACTCGGTCGTGTACTTCGGACTTATCAATATTAACGTCGTTTTGATACTTATCCTGTGTTTCCTGCTGTTTCGAAACATCGTAAAGCTGGTCCTTGAGCGTCGGCACGGCGTAATTGGCTCGAAACTGAGAACTAAGCTTGTCTTAGCTCTCGTCTTTTTCGCGCTGGCACCAACCGCCCTCTTGTTTTACATCTCCACGCGATTTTTGACAGAAAGTTTTGAAACGTGGTTCTCAACTCGAGTCGAAGCGACAATGCATAGGACGCGTGAAGCGGGGGCGATGGTTTATGACCGCGACCAAAGGAGGCTTGCAAGCCTTTCCCGCATCGCCCTTCAACGGATTCAAATCTATAATCTCGGGACCGGTGGATTTGAATGGAACGAAATAAATCCTCAGTCCCTACGCGGTTTTGCTCGCGAATATAAGGTCTCGAGCATCCGCGTTTACGACCAAGACGCCAATCTTCTCTGGCATAACGAAACAAAACGCAAAAATGAAGGGTCTGAAAAGGAAAGGCGATTCGTCGTCACTGCGCTGCAGAGCTTTACCAACAGCCCAACGATGCTGTCGCGCGCTATAGTCGACGCGGATGAGGGCGTTGATATCGTGCGTGGTGTTGCTCCCATCATTGACCCTAAAACTCGAAGAGTTCGAGGAGTCGTCGTTCTCGAGGAGCGTTTTGAAACGCAAATACTACAGAGCGTGGAAACCATCATACAAGAATTTGCCAGTCTCAAACCAGGGGCCGAGCTGATCCGAGTTAGCTACATTATTTTGCTTGTTTTGATGGCTGTTATCATACTTTTTTCTGCAACTTGGTTTGGTTTTTACGTAGCGCGCGGAATTATCGCCCCCATTCAACGCCTGGCGGACGCGACACGCGAGGTGGCCTTAGGAAACTATGGAATTACTCTCGAAGTACGGTCCGATGACGAAACGGGGCAGCTTTTCCGGGCCTTCAACAGTATGACTTTCGACTTGCATGAGCACGAGCAGAAGGTGAAACGATTCACGGCCGAGCTTGAAAAGTCAAATGAAGCCCTCGATCGACGCCGAAAATATATGGAAATCATTTTAAGAAATATTGCGGCAGGCGTACTTTCGGTCGATTCCGAAGATCGCATCACCAGCGTCAACCCCGCTGCGGAACGTTTGCTTGGACTTGATCAGATGGCGAGCCTCGGGAAAAAAGTGGAGCAAGTTTTTTCCCCTGGATTGCTTGAAGCCCTGTGGAAACCTATCAAAGAGCGTGTGCACTTCAGTAATTTCAGTGGCGAAATCGACCTGACCGAAATTGGAATCAATCTTACGCTTCTTTGTGATGCGTCACGATTTGTGGACGAGAATAATGAGGATTATGGTGTCCTCATAGTGATTGATGATGCCAGCGAACAGGTCAAAGTGCAGAGGGTTGCAGCATGGCGAGAGGTTGCAAGGCGTATTGCTCATGAAATCAAAAACCCTCTTACTCCTATTAAGATCAGCGCCCAGCGCCTGCTTCGTAAGTTTGGTGATCAATTCGAAGGCAAAGACCACCAGATATTTGAATCGTGCATAGAGACTATAATTTCTGAAGTTGACGCGCTCAGAGACCTTGTCAATGAATTCTCAAAATTCTCGCGTCTGCCTTCCATCAAAACACGCCCCGAGAATCTTACGGATCTTCTTCACCAAGCTCTCAGTTTGTTTAACGTAGGCTACGAGCATATCGAGTTCGAAACATCAAAGATTCGAGATGATATGCCCATGGTTCCTCTTGATCGTGAACAGATGATTAGAGTCTTTACAAATATTATAACGAACGCTATTGCCTCGATCCCCGAAGATCGCGAAAAAGCCTTGATCTCAATCACTGCTCGTCTGCTCGAGGACGTGAATGTCATCAGGATAGAGATTGCCGATAATGGGACAGGAATTCCGGAAGCTTTGAAACAACGCGTGCTCGAGCCTTATTTTTCGACCAAGAAAGAAGGGACAGGCCTCGGGCTTGCTATCGTAAACCAGATCATATCGGATCATGGTGGATATCTGAGGATACAGGATAATACGCCGGTAGGAACCGTGGTGATCATAGAGCTTCCAATGTTTGACGTGGGAGTCCGCAAGAGGGTGAATGCCGATGTATGATTATAATCAACCAATCGCCAGCGACTGTCTTGCTCTCATCGTCGACGATGAGGAGAAGATCAGGCAGACCTTAGCCGATGCTATAGAGGATGAAGGTTGGACTGTCCTTAAGGCAGAAAATGGCGAGAAAGCCCTGCAGCTTTTCGCTCGTCATGATCCTGATCTCGTCCTGCTTGATGTCTGGATGCCAGGTGTGGACGGTATTGAGACTCTACAGAAAATGAAGCAGCTCAAGCCGAAAATTCCAGTGGTCATCATGAGTGGTCACGGGACGATCGAAACAGCGGTGAAGGCCACTCGCATAGGGGCCTTTGATTATCTCGAGAAGCCGCTCTCGCTCGATAAGATCTATCCTTTACTCGATCACGCCAAACGGATGAAATTCACTGGAGACGAACGACATCACCAAGCTCCCGATCTTCTGGGAACGGCCCCAGCGATGCTCCAGATAAAACGGCAAATCAACTTGGTAGCGACTCGTAATGCCTCAGTTCTCATCACCGGCGAAAACGGCACTGGAAAAGAAGTGGTCGCCAATCATATTCACCAGAAAAGCGCGCGCGGACTTGCAAAAAAGCCTTTTATCGCCGTGAATTGCGCGGCGATTCCCGAGGAATTGATTGAGTCCGAACTTTTTGGTCACACCAAAGGCGCATTTACAAACGCGATCAGCCTGAAAAAGGGCAAGTTTGAGTTGGCCCATCAGGGAACACTTTTTCTCGATGAAATTGGCGATATGTCGCTTCGCACACAAGCGAAAATTCTCCGTATCCTCCAAGACCAGCAGTTCGAGCGTCTCGGCAGTTCCGATACATTCCAAGTCGATGTCCGTGTGATCGCGGCCACAAATCATGATCTGAAAGACCTTATTAGGGAGGGGGGCTTTCGGGAGGATCTTTACTACCGACTCAATGTAGTGCCGTTTCATATTCCTCCATTACGGGAACGGGGCGACGATATTTTTGAGTTGACCGAATATTTTCTCACCAAGATGGCCCGGGAACTTGGCGAGCAGCCCAAACATTTAGCGCCCGAAGCGATGCAGGTCATGCGTGATTATCCCTGGCCCGGTAACATTCGTGAGCTGAAAAACCTGCTTGAACGTGTCTGCATCATGAATGATCAATTATTTATTAATGCCGACACACTTCGATCTTACCTAGAGATCGATCAAAACAGCCTTGAAACCAACAACCCGGAGTTTATGAGCGCCGCAACTTTCAAACAGGCAAAATCAGACTTTGAAAGGGCCTACATTCTAGGTAAGCTAGAAGAAAACCAATGGAATATCACGAAAACGTCAGAAGCCATTGGACTCGAGCGCTCAAATCTTCATAGGAAGTTGAAGCTCTACGGTATCGAGTCGAAGCAAAAGGGGTAGAAACACATGTCTGGCAAAGAAAGCATCAACGTCCAATCCACCAATGATGGACTGTTGCTCAGCGGATCCAACTTCCAGGATGGCAAGACCTGGCAAGCCAGGGCACTCGGGAAAAGCCGCTTTCTTCTTGATCAGGCTGGTCAAGGCCCGATGATGTCGGGTGATAAAGCCGGCTTTGGGGTGATGGAGAGAAACAGTTACGTCGCTCTTTTGCAGGGCCTCGTCCAGCAGAGATACGATGGGATTATCTCGATCGATATAGGAACGGCGATCAAAAGATTGTTTTTCCGTAAAGGTGAATTGGTTTTTGCCGGATCGAATTTGATGGATGACCGTCTCGGGGAAGTCCTTTACCGGGAAGGTTTGATCACACTCGATCAACTCACCGAAGCAGCTGTTCAAGTAAATCGCACCACCAAGTTTGGTAAAGTCCTGATCGACAGCGAAGTGTTCAGCTGCACCCAGCTTTGGGACGCCTTGCGGCTCCAGGTCACAAGTATTTTTCAATCCACCTTCCTGCAGGAATATATCTATCTCCAGCTGGAAGCTGGGGAGCAGCATGCGCCAATGATGGTCACGCTTGATCGTCCTACCGATGCGTTAATTGACGATTCGTTCGGTTATGCCTCGATGATTTATCAATTCCGCAGGCGCATCGATGGCAAAGGCCGCTTGAAACGGGTAGAGGGTTTTGTTGAAAAGCAAGATGCGGTCCCAGGCACGTTTATAGGCGATACAATCGAGCTCGCAGCGGTGCACGGGGGCATTGCGGAGTTTCTGGAGCATTCGAAGCTCACAGAAATCAACAGCCTCTGCGCGATCTTCGACTTGGTCCATCGCCATATCTTTACCATCGAGAACTTTGACGCTAGCACCCGCAATATTGATGTTGGATCAGGTTTGAAGGAAATAAAATCGCTCCTCGATGCCTACCATTTGATCCTGGATGGTGCCCGCAAGGCGTTTACGGCAGAAAACCTCAAGTTTCCCGTACGTGAGATTGAACTCTTCCTGGATAGGCAGTATAGCTTGCGTCGATCGCCGCTCTTTGTCCTTCCTGATGGCAACATTGGCATGGAGTCAGTAGTGGGTGTGTACTCCCGAGCTCAATCGAGCCAACGGCAATGTCAGTACATGGTGAGTCAGATTCAGGCTGTAGTCCGCTTCTTGCTTCAACTTGTGGGTGACCTTCTGCCAGGCGGAAAGGGTTGGGAGGTCAAAAAATCTTTCCAATCTATGGTTACGTAAGTTAAGTGAGATCCTTTTGAAAAAGCCACAAAGACGTACTAATGTGAGCTCATCCGCTGGGCTCTACCTCACAAGCTGGTCTGGACTTGATGAATACCTCAGAGCGCGTCCCGACCTTATCCTTTCTATCCGTTGTCCTCCGGCCGATAAAAAGAAACTCGAGCAGCTCCTGGCGAAAAACCAGAGTTCGCTCGCCTGTTCTATTGATTATAGTGAAGCGGAAAAAAGCCTCGCAGTGTTCGTCGAAGTACCAGTGCTTGACGAATTTGCTTTTTTAGATCAGGCAGCTGCAAGCGAAAGAGAGTTTATCCTTGCTTGCGATCATGTGACGGACACAAGAAATCTCGGTGCTTTGGCCCGCACGGCGGCTTATTTTGGTATGCGTTATCTCATCCTTCCTAAAGATCGGCAGGCGCCAATCAGTGGAGCGACTCTCGGCACTGCGCAAGGTGCGTTCGCTTATGTGCAGCCTGTACTTGTCACAAATCTCGGCCGAACCCTCAATGATCTCAAAGAGCGCGCGTATTGGATACTCGCGGCTGACATGGATGGTCAGCCCGTTGAGTCTTTGGTTCAGGATTACGAGAAGAAGGTGCTTGTGCTTGGTGCTGAAGATAAAGGTGTGTCACAGGGAATTCTGGCAAAGGCCGATCTTACTGTAGCAATAGCTCCGGCGGAGCCAAAACTTGAATCACTCAATGTATCGGTTGCAGCCGGGATCTTGATACACGCTCTCCATGCCCATTCCGCGGCCCTCAAAAAATAGACTTAAATCGAGCTTTCTCTTGACAGGAATTCAACTGAGAGTGTAATTCACTCTAACGCTCGAGACGGTAAGCACTTTGGTTGAATAACCGTCACGAACGTAAGGATGCTGGCGTAGCTCAATTGGTAGAGCAGCTGATTTGTAATCAGCAGGTTGCGGGTTCAAGTCCCATTGCCAGCTCCATTTTTTTTGACTAAAGACTCGCGGGGGAATGCCCGAGTGGCTAAAGGGGGCAGACTGTAAATCTGTTAGCTTAGCTTACGGTGGTTCGAATCCACCTTCCCCCACCATCTTCCTGGTCAAAATTTTAATGAAGAAAAGCGGGAGTAGCTCAGCTGGCTAGAGCATTAGCCTTCCAAGCTAAGGGTCGCGAGTTCGAATCTCGTTTCCCGCTCCATTCTTCATCTTCTTTACGCCACTCCCTTGCGCTTTCCAAACTAAGTATTTTTCTACTGGTGACGAAAGAGCCACGGTGTTAGTTTAGAGGACCTGTCTTCTGGGGTAACCTATGAGACCAAAAGCCCAGATGGCTCAGGGGTAGAGCACGTCCTTGGTAAGGACGAGGTCGTGGGTTCGATTCCCATTCTGGGCTCCATCATGCCTTCAAGCGAGAGATTTCGGTCTTTTCGTTGATTCATAATAAATAAACGATACCTTGAAGATTTTATTTTCAGTTTCTGCCGTCAGCAGGAGGAAAAAATGGCAAAAGAGAAGTTTGAACGTACGAAGCCCCATGTGAACATCGGTACCATCGGTCACGTTGACCACGGTAAAACGACGTTGACAGCTGCTATCACAAAAGTCATGTCACTTGCTTACGGTGGAACATTCAAAGCATTTGCTGAGATTGACAACGCTCCAGAAGAAAAAGCGCGCGGTATTACTATTAATACATCGCACGTTGAGTACTCTTCGGCGAAGCGTCACTATGCTCACGTTGATTGCCCCGGTCACGCCGACTATGTTAAGAACATGATCACCGGTGCTGCCCAAATGGATGGCGCGATCCTTGTTTGTTCCGCAGCTGATGGTCCTATGCCTCAGACTCGTGAACACATCCTCTTGGCTCGCCAAGTTGGTGTTCCTTCAATCGTTGTCTTCTTGAACAAAGTCGACATGGTTGATGACGAAGAATTGCTTGATCTTGTAGATATGGAAGTTCGCGAACTTCTAAGCGCTTACAAGTTCCCAGGCGATACCACTCCGATCATCCGCGGTTCTGCTTTGAAAGCTCTCGAAGCAACAACTAAAGAAGATCCATGGGCTCAAAAACTGATCGAGTTGATGAACGCTGTTGATGAGCACGTTGCTCTTCCAGAACGTCCAATCGACCGTCCGTTCCTGATGCCTATCGAAGACGTATTCTCGATCTCTGGTCGTGGTACAGTTGTTACCGGTCGTATAGAACGCGGTATCATTAAAGTCGGCGAAGAGATGGAAATCGTTGGTCTTAAAGACACACAAAAAACCATCTGTACTGGTGTAGAGATGTTCCGTAAGCTCCTCGACGAAGGTCGTGCGGGTGACAACGTCGGTGTTCTTCTCCGCGGTACAAAACGCGAAGACATCATGCGCGGTCAGGTTCTTTCTAAACCAGGCGCAATCAAGCCACACAAAAACTTCAAAGCTTCTGTGTATGTCTTGACTAAAGAAGAAGGTGGACGTCACACTCCATTCTTCAAAGGATACCGCCCTCAGTTCTACTTCCGTACAACGGACGTAACTGGCGCTATCAAACTTCCTGCTGATGTCGAAATGGTTATGCCAGGTGACAACATCGACGTTGAAGTTGAGCTGATTCAGCCAATCGCAATGGATACAGAGCTACGCTTTGCTATCCGTGAAGGTGGCCGTACAGTAGGTGCTGGTGTTGTTGCTGAGATCCTTCCGGATTAAGTAAAAGCATTATTCAAGTTATAGAGCTGCTCCAAAAGAGCGGCTCTACTTGATTCTACTGCAGAAAATTGTTTCTAACTTTGTTGAAAAGTTAGAAGCTATGATTCTTGAGCGGTGGATGACACGAGATACGAGTAGCCTTTTGGGCTACGAAGTAGATCGCGGCATACGGCACTCAAAATATAGGCGAGTAGCTCCAATGGTAGAGCATCGGATTCCAAATCCGACTGTTGTCGGTTCGAGTCCGACCTCGCCTGCTCTTCTCTTCTCGAGCAAGTCGCTTAGTGACTATGCTCTATAAACGTTTGGACTTTAAGCTCTAGCTGAGGGACGTAATGAATAAAGATGATGCCTATTGGTTACGAGTCTGTTACGTGGTTTTCTTTGCGGTCGTGGCGTACACGGCTTGGAAGGCGGCTGGTACCATTGGGGTTCAAACAAGTTGGGCAGACCGTTTTGATGAGTGGTATGGAACGGCTTCTTATGTCGTTGCCGCACTTGTCGGCGCTGCTGCTACGTTCTATTTATTCAGCAATAAAGAGCGACACGAATACTTTCTTTCGGCGATCGGTGAACTTCGTAAAGTCACATGGCCGAGCGTTCAAGAAACGCGCAGCATGACAACAGTCGTAGCTATCGTAGTTGGGATTTTTGCTGTTATTTTAGCAGTATTTGACCTTGCTTGGGCTAAGATTTTTGGTCTCCTTCTGAGCTGAGAGCGTCTTGATTTCCCTCTTCCTGCTGTTTCCGAAGCGCTTTACTGAAGAAAGCAAAGTCGGTCCCAAAGAGGCGATTGTGGTCTTCAGGAAAGCCCCCATCCTTACCTGAAATCCCCAATAGCCAGTTCGGAATTTACCGATAAAATTCCGGGTGTTATAATGCCCGTCAATTTCTGGCGTTTGCTGCGGCAGATTTTATGAACCTTTGTATGCAATGAGGCTATTCGATGACTTACGATTTGAAATGGTACGTTATCCATACCTATTCGGGCTTCGAAGAAAAAGCTAAGGCTGGTCTATACGATAGAGCCAAAAGCGAAGCTCAAGAGGAAAAGTTTGGGGAGATCTACATTCCTCACACCGTGAGCGAGACTGTGAACAAAGCGGGCAAAAAACGCTCGGTATCACGGACGTCGTTTCCAGGTTACATCATTGTACAAATGCATCTCGACGATGAGTCGATGCACATAGTGAAAAGTACACCTAAGATAACAGGCTTCGTTGGAAACGCGCGCCATCCCAAGGCCCTGCCTGACCATGAAGTTCTGCGTATGACAAATCCTGAAGCTGCTAAAGAAGCAGAACCAGTGGTTGAGACTGAGTTCCACTTCACTAAAGGTGACTCGGTCAAAGTAATGGATGGTCCATTTAGCAACTTCGATGGTGTCATCGATGAAGTAAGACCAGACAAAATGAAGGTGCGAGTTCTAGTTTCTATCTTCGGACGTGAGACACCTGTTGAACTCGACTTCAATCAATGTGAAAAGATTTAAGTCTCTTGTTGAGACTGGTGTAGCGGGGATTTCGCGAGCGTCGCACAAGCCGATTAAAAGCTTGACGCTCAAAAAGAAATAGCGTAAACCCCCTGTTCCAAGTCTTGATTCAGATCGCTATTTGGTAGTGCGAATAAGGAGCAGAACCGTGGCAAAGAAAATTGTCGGATTTATCAAATTGCAGATTCCGGCAGGCAAAGCAAACCCAGCTCCTCCAATCGGTCCAGCCCTCGGTCAACGGGGTGTAAATATTATGGCCTTTTGTAAGGAGTTCAACGCAAAAACTACTAAGCAGGTTGGCTCCATCTTGCCTACCGTTATTACAGTTTTTGCAGACAAGTCTTTTAGTTTCATCACTAAAAGCCCCCCAGCTTCCGACTTGCTGAAAAAAGCAGCGAAGCTCGAAAGTGGCTCTAAGACGCCAGGCACAGCAGTTGCAGGTTCTGTAACTCTTGCCCAAGTTAAAGAGATCGCTAAGACAAAAATGGAAGATCTTAACGCGTACGAAGAAGAAACCGCTGTTAAAATCATCCTAGGTTCTGCGCGCAGCATGGGACTTGAAGTCAAGTAAGTCCTGCTTAATTACATAGTAGGAGAGTCCTGTTTGGGACTCGTTGGACTACGGAGAATAAAATGGCTAAACGCGGTAAGAAGTATCGTGCAGCCCTCGCAAAAGTTGATCGTGATAAACAGTACGATCTCCTCGAGGCCTGCAAACTCGTAAAAGAAACGTCCTTTTCCAAAATGGACGCGTCCGTTGACCTCGCTGTCAATCTTGGTGTAGATCCCCGTCATGCGGATCAAAACCTTCGCGGCGCAATTCTCCTTCCACATGGGCTTGGAAAAAAAGTTCGTATCGTGGTATTCGCTAGAGGCGAAAAAGCGAACGAAGCAACGAATCTCGGTGCCGAAGCTGTCGGTGGTGATGATTTGGCAAAGCGTATCAGCGAAGGCTGGCTCGACTTTGACCAAGTAATCGCTACTCCAGATATGATGGGTGTCGTAGGTAAGCTTGGTAAGGTTCTAGGTCCTCGCGGCCTCATGCCTAACCCTAAGCTTGGTACGGTTACTTTCGAAGTCGAAAAAGCAATCAACGAACTTCGTTCTGGTCGCGCAGAATACCGCGTAGACAAAGCAGGGATTGTACACCTTTCAATCGGTCGTACAAACTTCACTCCTGAAAATCTCGCAGACAACGCAAAAACCATTATCGACACTTTGTTGAGAGTGAAGCCTTCCACTGCTAAAGGTACTTACCTTAAGAAGATGGCTTTGTCGGCGACAATGGGCCCAGGCGTGCGCGTTGACAGCTCCGCTTACAAGATCTAAAGAAGGGAAGTGACTCATGGATCGTAAAGGTAAAGAATCACTTCGCGCGGTTGCTGCAGAGCGTTTGTCGAAATCTAAAGCCGTTATCGTTGCGGAATACCGCGGCCTAACTGTTGAAGAGCTCACAAAATTACGCGTTGAACTCCGCAAAGCTTCGGCTGAGTTCAAAATCGTAAAAAACCGTATTGCGAAAAAGGCAATCTCGATCGAACAACAACAGTTCGAAGGTTTGTCGAAAAGTTTCAAAGGTCCTGTTGGCGTAATTTACGCTTATGGTGACTCTGCTCAAGCTACTAAGACTGCACTTAACTTTGAGAAGGATCATGCCAACTTCAAAGTTACTGCGGGGCAACTAGACGGTGCGGCATACACAAAAGCTCAGCTTCAGGTAATCGCAGATTTGCCATCGAAAGACGTTCTTTTGGCGCAGATCATTGGCACGTTGATTGCTCCTCACAGAGGAATAATGACTGTGCTTAACGGCGTGAACTTGAATTTGGTTCGAGTGATCAATGCCATTAAAGATAAGAAATCAGCTTAATCCGCGAACTTCTTGTTCAGGGTAAAAGCCAATCCGGTGTGATGAGGGAGACGTTATGTCCAAAGCTACTAAAGACCAAGTCGTTGAGTTTCTCGAAAATTTGACTCTACTCGAAGCTGCTGAGCTCGTTAAAGAGCTTGAAGAAAAGTTTGGCGTTAGCGCTGCCGCTCCAATGGCATTTGCTGCTCCAGCTGCTGCTGCTGCTCCAGTTGAAGAAAAAACTGAGTTCACAGTTGTCCTTACAGACGCTGGCGCTCAAAAAATCAACGTTATCAAAGAAGTTCGCGCGATCACAGGCCTCGGCTTGAAAGAAGCGAAAGACCTCGTTGAAGGCGCGCCGAAGGAAGTTAAAGCTAACATTCCTAAAGACGAAGCTCAGAAGATTAAAGAAGTTCTCGAAAAAGCTGGTGCTAAAGTCGAAGTTAAGTAATTACGGAAGTCGGGAAGTATGTGCTAACCAATTAAAATGGCTTAGCATATCTTTCCGCTTTTTTGTTGCTTGAATTCCATATATCCTGTTGACTTTGAGGATATGTGATGTAGGAGTTTGTGCCTTCATATCATGGCAAGTCAAATTGTCAAAGATAGGATTACCAGGACTTCTGCCGGTTTTATCGGATCAAAGATGTTTGAAGTTACCGCAAACATAGTGACGGGTTTATTACCCTGCACTCCTCTTAGATAGGTCATAAAGACAAAAAAGGGGCGGTGGCTTTTTTATTTTTTGGTGCACCACGATCAAGTTATCCTCATCTCTAAGTCTTTTTGCCTCGGTTTAGCCCTGGGCAAGCTCACTTAGAAGTGGGGAACTATGAATTTCTTAAATATTGGCATAGGTGTTGTGTGGGAGTTAGAGCGCTTAGCGTAAATTAACTCACTATATGATAGCTGTGCAACTTCTCGTGGAAGCGTTAGTTTCTACGCTGCAAAAAACAGGATTCCTTCAATAGGAGTGCTCAATGACCTCCCTTGCTTCCAGTTTTACACGTCCTCGAAAACGATTTGAAAAAATTGCCCCGGCTATTGACATACCTTATCTCATCGAACTTCAGAGAAACAGTTACAACTCTTTCTTACAAGCTGAAGATCTTCCTCAAAATAGGAAGAGTGTGGGATTAGAGGCAGTATTCAATTCGGTCTTCCCAATTACACACTTTGCAGAGACCGCCTCTGTAGAGTTTGTTAGCTATTCCTTCGAAGAGCCAAAGTACACCGTGGACGAATGTCGTCAGCGCGGTATGAGCTTTGCCGCTCCTTTGAAAGTCGTCATTCGACTGGTAGTTTGGGACCTCGACAAGGAGACGAATGTAAAAAGCATTCGTGACGTTAAAGAGCAAGAAGTGTACTTCGGCGAAATTCCTTTGATGACGGAAGACGGTACTTTCATCATCAACGGTACAGAGCGCGTAGTCGTTTCTCAGCTGCACCGTTCATCGGGTGTGTTCTTTGACCATGACAAGGGTCGCAATAGTGCCTCTGGTAAATTGCTCTATACAGCCCGCGTTATTCCTTACCGTGGTAGCTGGCTAGACTTTGAATTCGATGCGAAAGATATTCTTTATCTCCGTATCGACCGTCGCCGTAAAATGCACGGTACGATTTTGCTCAAAGCTCTGGGTTACACCGAGCAGGAGCTTTTGGATCGGTTCTATAAAAAAGAAGAAATCCGTATTCGCGAAGGCAAGCTTGAGAAAAAGCTTAACTATGAAATCCTTCGGGGCCAGAGAGCTCTGACCGATCTCATCGATCCTGCGAACGGTAAAGTCTTGGTCAAAAAAGGCCGTCGTATTTCAGTTGGCGCTATTCGCCAGATGGAACAAGCCGGTATCGAATACGTAGCGATGGAACAGGATGAATTGGTAGGCAAAATCTCTGCCAACGTCATCATGGACAAAGCTGGCAAAGCCGTTGTTCCTTTGAACACCGAGCTTGGTATCGATCATCTCGAGAAAATGATCAAGGGTGGCGTTAATTCGTTCTCCGTACTCTTTATCGATGGTGTCAACGCCGACTCAAGCTTTAGAAACACCCTGGTGTCAGACAAAATTGACTCCAAAGAGGAGGCCATTCTCGAAATTTATAAGAGAATGCGTCCCGGTGATCCCCCAACAATCGAACCAGCGACTGCTTTGTTTGAAAACCTTTTCTTCAACGCGGATCGTTATGATTTGAGTGCCGTCGGTCGTATGAAGCTCAACCAAAAGTTGGGTCTTGAAGTACCTCTCGAAATTCGCACTCTGACTAAAGAAGATATTTTGCGTACGGTCGAGTATTTGATCGGTTTGAAAAACGAGAAGGGGCAAATCGATGATATCGACAACCTCTCAAACCGCCGCGTTCGCGCAGTCGGTGAGCTTCTCGAAAATCAATACCGTATCGGTCTCCTTCGTATCGAACGCGCAATTCGTGAACGTCTCCAACTCGGTGACGTAGACACGCTATTGCCTCACGATTTCGTTAATAACAAACCGGCATCGGCAGTTGTTAAAGAGTTCTTCGGTAGTTCTCAGCTGAGCCAGTTTATGGACCAGACGAACCCACTATCCGAAGTCACTCACAAGCGTCGTCTTTCAGCGCTCGGGCCTGGGGGTTTGAGTCGAGAACGTGCTGGTTTCGAAGTCCGTGACGTTCACCCAACGCATTACGGTCGTATCTGTCCGATTGAGACTCCTGAGGGTCCAAATATTGGTTTGATTTCATCTTTGGCGAGTTATGCAAAGGTGAATGAATATGGCTTTATCGAAACTCCGTTCAAAAGTTTGACGGGCGAAAACGGCGGCAAAGATGCTGTTCGTTATTACTCGGCAGCTGAAGAACACCAGGATCACGTTATTGCCCAGGCGGGTGATATCGGATCTGCGGACGACATGGTTTATGCGCGTCGTGCCGGTGAAAACGAAATCGTTCGTGCTGAAGAAGCCGACTTGATGGACGTTTCCACCAGCCAGCTCGTATCAGTCGCCGCGAACTTGATTCCATTCTTGCAAAACGATGATGCTAACCGAGCTTTAATGGGTTCGAACATGCAGCGTCAGGCAGTTCCTCTCCTTAAAACGAGAGCGCCGTTGATCGGTACCGGTATGGAGCGCATCGTTGCGCGAGACTCAGGAGCTACGATCGTTGCAAAACGTGATGGTCAGGTTGTGTCGGTAGACGCAGAACGTATCGTCATCAAAACGGAAGAACCAGACACCAGTAAAACTGAGGTCGGTGCGGAAGTAGATATTTACAAACTCGAGAAGAACAAGCGCTCGAACGTTGATACCTGTATCAACCAAAAGCCAATCGTCGTCAAAGGCGAGTACGTTCGTAAAGGCGATATCATCGCTGACGGATTTGCTACCGAGATGGGCGAACTTGCTCTTGGCCAAAACGTGGTCGTGGCTTTCATGCCTTGGTCTGGCTACAACTTCGAAGATTCAATTTTGATCTCCGAACGCGTTGTTAAAGAAGATTTGTACACATCGATCCACATTCAGGAATTTGAATGTATCTCGCGTGACACAAAACTTGGCCAAGAAGAAATCACCTCCGATATTCCGAACGTGGGCGAAGAGGCTCTTCGTAACCTCGACGACGCGGGCATCATCCGTATCGGTGCTGATGTCAAACCGAACGACTTGCTCGTCGGTAAAATCACTCCGAAAGGCGAGACCCAGCTCACACCAGAAGAAAAACTTCTGCGTGCGATCTTCGGCGAAAAAGCCGGCGATGTTCGAGATACTTCCCTCCGCGTACCACCGGGTGTTGTTGGGACTGTCATCGGCGCGAAAGTTTACGCCCGTGAAGGTGCTGTCAAAGATACACGTAGTCTGCAGATCGAAGACGAAGAAATCGCTCGTCTCCGTAAAGATGAGAACGATCGTATTACGATCATCAAGGATTCTGCTGCGCGTAAGATCGCGAAGATCTTGTCTGGCGAATCTCTTGCTGGCGAAATCCGATCACGAGATGGCTCAACGGTTGCTTCACTCGGCGCTGTGCTCGATGAAGCCTTCTTGACCAAACTCGAATATGTCTACTGGGAACAGTTGGCCGTTAAGGATGCTCACAAAAACTCTCTCCTCACTAAAGTTGTTGAGAGCTTGCGCGAGAAGATCAACCTCATCCGTTTTATGACGGAAGAGCAGATCAAAAAAGTCCGTAAGGGCGATGAATTGCCTCCTGGTGTTATCAAAATGGTTAAGGTTTACGTTGCCATTAAACGTAAGCTCCAAGTTGGCGACAAAATGGCCGGCCGTCACGGTAACAAGGGTGTTGTGTCTCGTATCCTCCCTGAGGAAGACATGCCGTTCCTTACCGATGGTCGTCCTGTCGATATCGTCTTGAACCCACTGGGTGTTCCGTCTCGAATGAACGTTGGCCAGATTCTGGAAACACATTTGGGTTGGGCCGCTAAAGGTCTCGGCGAAAAACTCCAGACTTTCCTCGATACGATAGATCAAGGCGAAGTTCGTAAAGAACTCGAAAGCGTGATCTTCAAAATCTGGGATACGGATGAAGTTAAAGACTTCGTTAAAGGCGCGACAAACGATCAATTGAAATCGTTCGTCAAAAAATACCGAGAAGGCGTGCATCTCGCGAACCCTGTGTTCGACGGTGCTGCTGAATCGGATGTTAAGAACTATCTTGAACTCGCTGGTCTCAGTACAGACGGACAAAGCGATCTCTTCGATGGCCGAACGGGTAACCGTTTCGACAACCGCGTAACCGTAGGTGTTATGTACGTGTTGAAACTTCACCATTTGGTTGATGAGAAGATCCATGCTCGGTCCATCGGTCCTTACTCGCTTGTTACCCAGCAGCCGCTCGGTGGTAAAGCTCAGTTCGGTGGTCAGCGTCTCGGAGAGATGGAAGTGTGGGCTATGGAAGCCTACGGTGCTGCCAATACTCTGCAGGAATTCTTGACTGTTAAGTCGGATGACGTCCTCGGCCGTACACGTATGTACGAATCGATCGTCAAAGGTCAGAACATGATGAGTCCTGGTTTGCCAGAATCCTTCAACGTACTAGTTAAGGAACTTCAGGCGCTCGCGCTTGACGTTAACCTCATCAAAGACGACGAAGAATTTGGGCTCGATAGTTTCTCTAATAATTAAGACATCAAAGAGCGGAGGGCGATCCAGCCCTCCGGACTCCAACCGTGCAAATGGAGGCTACTCTCTTGAACGATTTGGTAAATTTTTTCGATAAGCCGACAGATCCATTGAGTTTCAGTGCGATCAAGATTTCTCTCGCTTCTCCTGAAAAGATCCGTAGTTGGTCCTACGGCGAAGTGAAGAAACCAGAGACTATCAACTACAGAACGTTCAAGCCTGAGCGCGACGGACTCTTCTGTGCGAAAATCTTTGGCCCAGTTCGCGACTTCGAGTGTATCTGCGGTAAATATAAACGCATGAAGCACCGTGGTATCGTCTGTGACAAGTGCGGCGTGGAAGTAATCCACTCTAAAGTTCGACGTGAACGCTTAGGTCACATCAACTTGGCGACTCCTGTTGCCCACATCTGGTTCCTCAAATCTTTGCCTTCCCGTATCGGCGCGATCCTTGATATCGCTTTGAAGGATGTTGAACGCATTCTTTACAGTGAATCCTATGTCGTTCTCGATGTCGGTAACGAAGACGTGACCAAGCTCCGCCTTGGCCAGGTAATTGGCGAAGACGAGTACGAGCAATTGCTCCAGGAACACGGTAACGGCGCATTCCAGGTCGGTGTTGGTGCGGAAGCTATCCAAGAACTCCTCGCAGCTCTTCGTATCGAAGATCTCGGCGATGACTTGCGTAAAGCTTTGCTCGAAGCCAGCTCTGAAGCTGCTCGTAAAAAACTACAAAAACGCCTGAAGGTTGTTGAAGCCTTCAGAAATAACGATTCGAAGCCAGAATGGATGATGCTTAGCGTTATTCCGGTTCTGCCTCCCGATCTTCGCCCATTGGTGCCGTTGGACGGTGGACGCTTCGCGACTTCAGATCTTAACGATCTCTATCGCCGCGTCATCAACCGTAACAACCGCCTCTTGCGTTTGATCGAGTTGAACGCTCCCGAGATCATCATCCGTAACGAAAAACGCATGCTTCAGGAAGCTGTCGATGCGCTCTTCGACAACGGTCGTCGCGGTAAAGTGTTTACCGGTCCCAACAAACGCGCTCTGCGCTCTTTGTCGGACATGCTCAAAGGTAAACAAGGTCGTTTCCGTCAGAACTTGCTCGGTAAACGTGTCGACTACTCGGGTCGTTCGGTTATCGTTGTCGGTCCTACATTGAAACTGCACCAATGCGGTCTTCCTAAAAAGATGGCGATCGAGCTCTTCAAGCCGTTTATCTATAACAAGCTCGAAGAACACGGTATCGTTTCGACGATCAAATCAGCGAAAAAACTCGTTGAAAAAGAGCGTCCAGAAGTTTGGGATATCTTGGAAGAAGTGACCAAGGAACACCCTATTCTTCTGAACCGTGCTCCTACCCTTCACCGTCTCGGTATTCAGGCTTTCGAACCTGTTCTTATCGAAGGTAAGGCTATCCAGCTGCATCCACTCGTATGTTTCGCCTTTAACGCGGACTTCGACGGTGACCAGATGGCTGTTCACGTTCCTCTCTCTGTTGAATCGCAGATGGAAGCACGGGTTCTCATGATGTCGACTAACAACATCCTGAGCCCTGCGTCTGGTTCTCCGGTTATAGTACCTACCCAGGATATCGTCCTTGGTATCTACTACATGACCAAAGAGAACATCAGCGCCACCGGTGCTGGTAAGACTTTCGGTTCGATCGAAGAAGTCCGTGTTGCTTACGACCACAACGAAGTAAGCCTCCAGGCTCCGGTAAACGTTCGTGTGAACGGCAAGCGTTACGAAACCACTGTTGGTCGCGTACTGCTTTCTGAAGTTCTCCCGGATGAATTGCCTTTCGACGTCATCAACCGTCGTCTCGGTAAAAAAGAGCTCGCTGCTCTTGTCGACCAGACGTTCCGTATTGCTGGCCCGAAAAAGACCGTTCTTCTCGCGGATAGTCTCCGTGCGATGGGCTACCGTTACTCAACGAAAGCGGGTCTCTCGATCGCTATCGGTGACATGGTTGTTCCAGAAGGCAAACGTCGTCTCCTCGACGAAGCCTACGAAGAAGTTAAGCGTATAAAAGAGCAGTACTCTGAAGGTCTTTTGACCGAAGGGGAACGCTACAATAAAGTTATCGATATTTGGGCGAAAGTAACTGAGAACATTGCGGAAGAGATGTTTAAAAACATCGCGAAGCAAACCAAGAAAGACCATAAAGGCATCGATCGCGAAGTCGATTCATCGAATTCGATCTTCATGATGGCTGACTCTGGTGCTCGTGGTTCGGCTCAGCAGATTCGTCAGCTTGCTGGTATGCGAGGCCTCATGGCCAAGCCGTCTGGTGAGATTATCGAAACTCCGATTACGGCGAACTTCCGCGAAGGTCTCACCGTTTTGGAATACTTTACCTCTACCCACGGTGCTCGTAAGGGCCTCGCGGATACTGCGCTCAAAACAGCGAGTTCGGGTTATTTGACTCGTCGTCTTGTTGACGTTGCGCAGGATTGCGTTATCCATGAGCTCGATTGCGGAACAGGTCAAGGTATATCCATGATCCCACTTCGTGATGGTTCCGAGATCAAACAATCGATCGGTGATCGTATTCTTGGTCGTGTGATCCTTGACGGCATCACGCACCCGGGTACTCAAGATGTCATCGCGGACCCAGGTTCGCTTGTTGATGAATATATCGCCAAAAAGACAGATGAAGCCGGTATCGAACTCGTTCGTATCCGTTCCGTTCTGACTTGCCAGGCGAAAAGCGGTATCTGTGCGAAGTGTTACGGACGCGACTTGGCTACCGGCCACTTGATTAACGCGGGCGAAGCGATCGGTGTTATTGCGGCTCAGTCAATCGGTGAACCTGGTACTCAGCTCACCATGCGTACCTTCCACTTTGGTGGTACCGTTTCGCACAAAGTTGAGAAAAATACGCGCGATACCGGGTTCTCCGGTACCGTGAAATTCGAACGCCTTATCGTGGTTACAAACCGCGAAGGCAAACGAATTGTTCTGAGCCGAAACGGTGAGATCAAAATCACCGATAAAGATTCAGGCGCTGTTCGTGAAGTTTATCCAGTTACTTACGGTTCAACCCTTCTTGTCAAAGACAATCAGGATATTGAAGCGGGTATGGCTCTCATGGAATGGGATCCCTTTGCGAACCCAATTCTTGCGGAAGTCGGCGGCCGGATCAAATATCACGATTTGCGTGAGGGTCAATCGGTCGAAGAACGAACGGATGAGGCTACTTTTCTTGTTCGTAAAGTGGTTATCGAGACCCGTGGAACAGATCTTAAACCAGCTATCGAAATTCATGATGCCGCTACCGGCCGTCTGGTTTCGATCGATGGTAAACGTGAAGCTCGTTACAACTTACCCGTAGGTACGACGATCTTCATCGATGATGGCGCTGAGGTTATGCCCGGTGACGTTATCTCCAAGATTCCTCGTGAAACGGCGAAAACCAAGGACATCACCGGTGGTCTTCCCCGCGTTGCCGAGCTTTTCGAAGCTCGTAAACCGAAAGATTACGCGATCATGTCTGACCGTGACGGTACTGTTAGCTTCGGCGCCGACTCGAAAGGCAAGCGTAAGCTGGTCGTTCAAGGTGATGACGGAGTCACTCAAGACTTTACGGTTCCTAAAGGTCGACACATTATCGTTACTGAGGGTGACTACATCCGTAAAGGCCAGACTCTGGTCGACGGATCGCCATCACCTCACGATATCTTGCGTATCTTGGGTCACATCGCCTTGGCTAAGTACTTGGTTGATGAAATTCAGGACGTATATCGTCTCCAAGGTGTTAAAATTAACGATAAGCACATCGAATGTATCGTTCGTCAGATGTGCCGAAAAGTTAAAGTTCTCAGTCCAGGCGACTCGAAATACCTGCCAACTGAACAAGTTGAACGGACAGACTTCGAAGTCACCAACGCTAAAATCCGCGCTGAAGGCGGTCAAGAAGCCCTCGCTGAAGCAGTCCTTCTCGGTATTACTAAGGCATCCTTGTCGACAGACAGCTTTATCTCAGCTGCCTCGTTCCAAGAGACGACCAAGGTTCTTACTGAAGCAGCGATCAACAGCAAGGTCGACCATCTTCGCGGCTTGAAAGAGAACGTCATCATGGGTCGCCTGGTCCCTGCTGGTTCTGGTTCTAACCAGTACCGCCGCATGGAATCACGCGTTCGCGGAACTCAAGAGGAGTCCGCCAAAGTGAGCGCAATGGAAGCTAACAGCTAAACCATTTTTTTTGAAGCAAGTTCGAGGGGAATCCCGGCGTGAGCTTGGGTTCCCCTTTACTTTAAGAGACTACTATTGGCTTGCAATCTTGCGGCCGTCTTGTTACTGATACATGCCTCGCGTTAGGTAATTACGTTCGAACTAAAACGTGTCCAGAGGACCAGCGAGAAACTATCAGGGACGTGCTGTAACCTGCCGCCCGCCTCCGAGGATTAGTTTTTTAGTTCAAACGAGCGCATTAGGATTGAAGGAAAGATCAGCATGCCTACTATCAACCAGATGATTGCTACTGGAAGAAACATTCAGAGAAATCGGACTAAGTCTCCAGCTCTGAAAAGTTCGCCTCAAAAACGCGGCGTATGTACACGCGTTTATACAACTACACCGAAAAAGCCTAACTCCGCTTTGCGTAAGGTTGCTCGTGTACGTCTAACTAACGGTATCGAAGTTACTTCGTACATCGGTGGTGAAGGTCACAACTTGCAAGAGCACAGTGTTGTTCTCGTTCGCGGTGGAAAAGTAAAAGACTTGCCAGGTGTTCGTTATCACATCGTCCGCGGTTCACTTGACTGCTCCGGTGTAAACGCTCGTCGCCAAGCCCGTTCTAAATACGGCGCAAAAAGACCAAAAAGCTAACAACCTGAACCGCTGATTGATTGGAGTGATTCATGGCTCGTCGCCACGTAGCACAAAAGAGAGAGATTCTTCCTGATCCAGTTTACAAGGAAGAAGTAATTACTAAGTTCATTAACAGCATGATGATCGACGGCAAAAAAGCTGCTGCCGAGAAAGCATTCTACGGCGCAATGGAAGAAATCAAAGGCCAAGGCCTTGATCCCGTTGAAACGTTTAAGACTGCTCTCGACAACGCCAAACCTTTGCTCGAAGTTAAGTCGCGCCGCGTTGGTGGTTCAAACTACCAAGTGCCGATCGAAATTCGTCCAGAGCGTCGTCAAGCTCTTGCACTCCGCTGGTTGATCGAGTTCGCTCGTAAACGTAGCGGTAAATCGATGGTTGAGCGCCTAGCTGGCGAACTCCTCGATGCTGCCAACAAACGCGGAGCGACCATCAAACGTCGTGAAGACGTTCACAAGATGGCTGAAGCAAACAAAGCGTTTGCTCACTACCGTTGGTAATCTAAAGTTTTTTAGTCTAAAACTGTTCGCACCATGTGATCCCCTCGGGGATTTCTGCGAGCAGTTTTTTTTTGCCCGAAAACACCACGATCGAGATGCTTATGAAGACGAGTGATCTTTCCAAACTTCGAAATATCGGCATTATGGCACACATTGATGCCGGTAAAACGACGACCACGGAACGTATACTTTTCTATACGGGCAAAATTCACAAGATCGGTGAGGTCCATGACGGAACCGCGACGATGGACTGGATGGAGCAGGAACAGGAACGTGGTATCACGATCACGGCTGCTGCCACGACCTGTACGTGGAAAGACCATCCGATCAACATAATCGATACGCCGGGTCACGTGGACTTCACCGTTGAAGTCGAACGCTCTTTGCGTGTCCTCGACGGTGCCATCGCTGTGTTTGATGGTGTTCACGGCGTCGAGCCCCAATCGGAAACGGTCTGGCGACAGGCTGATAAATATAAGGTGCCTCGTCTCGGTTTTATCAACAAACTCGATCGAGTCGGCGGCAACTTCGAAGAATCCGTTCAATCGATGCGCGATCGCCTGGCGGCCAACCCTATCCCATTCCAACTTCCAATTGGCCAGGAAGATGGTTTTGTAGGGGTCATCGACCTCGTTCGTATGAAGGCTTTGGTCTGGGACAGTACGGCACAGGGTCAAGACTTCCGTGAAGAAGAGATTCCTGCAGAGATGAGCGATGACGCTCAGCTTGCGCGCGAATTTCTGATCGAATCCGTTTCTGAATTCGACGATGCTGTGATGGAAAAATATCTCGAAGGCCAACCGTTGACTGAAGAGGAAATCAAACGCTCCGCACGGGCCGGGTGTATCGCGATGAAAATCGTTCCGATCTTCTGTGGCTCTGCATTCAAAAACAAAGGCATCCAGCCATTGCTCGACGGTGTTATCGATTATTTGCCATCGCCGCTCGATATAGCAACTGTCGAAGGTCTTGATGTTGCCGATTCGACTAAAGTGATCGTCCGTCAACGAAGTGCAGCAGAGCCTTTGGCCATGCTGGCCTTCAAAATTCAGACCGATCCGTTTGTAGGACAAATCACCTACGTTCGTGTTTATTCCGGTGTTCTGAAAAACGGTGAAACCGTATTGAATCCACGAACAGGCAAACGCGAACGCATTTCCAAAATTCTAAAAATGGAAGCCAACCAACGGAATGAAGTACCCGAAATCAGCGCCGGCGATATCGCGGCTGTTTCGGGGCTTAAAATAGTTGCGACTGGCGATACACTCTGTGATGCCAAAGATCCGATGGTTTTGGAATCGCTCACTGTTCCTGAAGCTGTTATCTCAATTGCGATCGAACCAAAATCGACTGTCGATGGCGTGAAGATGACAAAGGCTCTAGAACGCTTTGAAGCCGAGGACCCAACTTTCCATGTTTCAACCAATGCTGAGACTGGACAGACCTTGATCTCTGGTATGGGCGAGCTTCACCTCGAAATCATCGTTGATCGTATGCTCCGCGAATTTAAAGTCGGCGCAAATATCGGTAAACCTCAGGTGAACTACCGCGAGGCAATTGCCGGCACAGCGACGATGGAAAAAGAGTTTGAGCGCGAAACAGAGAAGGTCCATCAATACGCAAAAGTCGCTGTAAAGGTCGAACCGACCAGCGATCAAAGCGGGATCGTATTTGAATCGAAGATCGGCAAAGAGAAGATCACCGATGAGTTCCTCCGTGCCGTGAAAGCCGGCTGTGAAGAGGCGATGCAGGTTGGTGTTATCGCTGCTTACGCGATGACGGGGATCAAGGTTACCCTCCTTGACGTCACAGTCGACCCAGAACGCTCCGATGCGGCTTCCTTTAAGATCGCGGCGAGTATGGCTACCCGGGAGGCTTTCCGCCTCGCCTCGCCCATCCTCCTCGAGCCTACGATGAAAGTTGAGGTCCTTGTTCCTGAGGATTTCCTTTCGAACATTATCAAGGACCTCAACAGTCGCCGCGCGCGCGTAAATAACGTGGGTTTGCGAGGTCATTTGCAGGAAGTTGAGGCTGTCGCCCCGCTCTCGGGTATGTTCGGCTATACAACCGATTTAAGAAGTATTTCGCAGGGCCGCGCGACCTACTCCATGACCTTTGCGTCTTATGAGCAGGTGCCGGATATCGTTCTGAAACGTATCTTGGGCGGTGAGCATTTCTAATTGACAAAGGATTGGTGGGCTTATACAACATCCTCACTTCGGGGTCGTAGCTCAGTTGGTTAGAGCGCTACGTTGACATCGTAGAGGTCCCCAGTTCGAGCCTGGGCGACCCCACCATAATCATCTTGATGGTTATAGGCAGAAGAAAAAATCCTCCACAGAACTTATGTTCCTGGAGGGTTTTTTTCGTCTCGAATTTTATTAGCTCTTATTTTGCTTTTTTCATATCCGCCTGCACCTTGGCCAACTCGTCTTGGGCCGTCTTCAAAGCTGCCTGGGCAGCAGCTTTACGGAACGAGAGTATAAGTGTCGCTTACGCTGAACTCGGTCGAGCGAGTCGCCTTAGAATCACCCGTAACGGCTTTGCAGATTGCGACGTGACCAACCTCTGATTTGTTACAGTTATAACTCAGCAAGACTGTCAAACCATCGGCTGATTTCTGATAGGATTCAAAAACCAAATCGGTATCAAGGGCGAGGTCGAGGGTCCCTATAAGGCTCGTCGCATCGGGTGCTGTGTAAGTACCTGAATAGGTGACGCCGGCAGTCCACGAAATTTTCTCAGCTGCTTTATCGGCTGCTGACATTTTACTGATATCGACAGTCTTAGCTGGTGTAGTGCCCGTCGTATCTCCATTTGTCGCGATGAGGATATCCACCTGAGCGTCCGACAGTTCGTTTTTACAATCGGGACCACCTCTGAATCTCTCGACGGTCTGCGCTTTACCATCCGCTAGAAATACCACTGATTTTTGGTAGCTCATGTTAGGCAAGCTTTTATCAGTAAAGGCAGTACAAGTCGTGTAAGTCAGCGGCTTGCTGATTGGTGCTACGACCGGCGTGATAACAACAGACGGAGAAGAAACGTCTGTGCTTGGACTAGGCGTGACAGCTGGCGTATTCGGCACGATTGAATTTGCACCTCCTTCCCCTTGTCTTACTGGAGACGTTGGTTGGGCTGCGCTCGCAGTGCTGATCTTAGGTCGAGGACCCAGTGAACTTGCTTTAACACACGAGACGACGCTGACCGACGCTAGGGTAATTCCGACTATGATTTGCTTATTCATGTAAACCTCTTATGAAATCGATGAGCACCCTATCGGCATTCAAAATCGATACATTATGTATTAAAATATAAAATCTAACCCGTTACCTGTGAACTGATATTAATTCCTTCGGTATTACAGCTCACCTTCAAGCATTTGCATCTCTTCGGGCGTCGGATCAGTTCCGATCGCCTTGAGGGTTTCATTATCCCAGTCGTCATCTGTACCGGAGTTCGCCAAAGTATCGATGTTCGAAAGATCCGTTAGGGCCGTTACACCCTTGGCTTTCGGCGGATAAAGGCCGAATCGGCCTAAAACTGAGGTTATGGAAATCAACCGTTTTGTGGAGGCCGCATTGTATTGCGGCGTGCCTGGCACAAGATGGATGAGATCGATGTTATTGTAGCCAAAAGCCCACTTTTTAGCTGAATATCGGATGACTAGAAATTCCGATCCAGGAGGAAAAACCACTTCTTTCGTGTTGGACTCACCTTTTCGGAGCCAAGTAATGTCACGACATTGCGATGAGCGAATTCGGAGGATATTTCCGCCCTTCATCGCATAGGATTTAGCTTCCGAAAGAACGGGTGTTGAACTCATGAACGCGAGCTCAGTCATTTTTTTGGCTTTTACGGCTTGATCGAGGAAGGTTTTTGCAGCTGGAGTGTTCCATATCCCGCGGTACGTTATACAGGGTTTTGTCTTGAGTTTGTTGATGCCGGAGGCGATAGTTTTAATGGTGTCGTCGAGCTGGGGCAGGGTCTGAGAGGCTTTGTTCCTGAGATCATCGTTGATCTGCACGTAAGGCGATCGCGTATAGATCACCATGGCGACCGTTTCTTCCCAGCTCAGTGGTTTTTTCGTTGGGATGGTCTTGTAGACCGTATCGAGATGTTTTTCTTTCGAAATGTCTTCAAAATGCGAATAGGGGTAAGCCTTCCACTTCGCATCAACTTCCTTTTTCATATTTTCGTATTCTTTGGTCGTCGCGTCGTCATAACTTGTAAGGTCTAACTGGGCTCCGCTCATCTTAGTCGTCGCTGAGACTTCGCTGTTTTGGTTTTTTTTGCAACTCTGGAGCATTAAAAATCCGAGTATGCCGACGAATACAAATTTGGTCTTGATGCGCTTGTCATTCATCGATATGTCCCCAAAAAAGAAGGCCTCGAGTTTATAATCGGTTTAAATTCTATTCACCTTAGAGGATTTCTATAAAGTAATGTTTTAGGCAGATTTCCAAGCTGAGCGGGAAAGATGAAAAACCTCCGTTGAATCCAGTTCAAAGAGGCTTTTTAAAGATGAATTGTGCTCGATCAGTTTAAAGTCAGCGAAACGTGTTGCCGCTGTAGTTCCCATTATAATCTTCCTGCCTGGTATAACTCCTATGTCATGGCACGCACGCTCCCGTGAGATATTGAGGGTTTACCGTCAAATCAATTGTTCACTCAAGACCAGAGTCAACTGCGGTCGCAGCGGTATCCGTGGCGTCATCCATTTCCACGCCTGCATTCATGCTTGCGATAATAATTTCAAGTTGAGCGACTGCAAGAGCGGTTTTGCAGTGCGGATCGCCAGTAAATTCTTCGACACCTCGACTTTGTTATTGTCGTGGAATGTAATGATTTTTGAATAACTGAGAGGGGATAGGGAGCCTATTACCACGTTGTAATACGCTGAATAGACAAGACTCAATGCAGGAGTAGACGAAGTCGCAGGTGTAGTGGGTTTTAGATCGCTGGTTCCTGAGGGGCTCGCAGCTTCGACCTTGCTAAACTTTGGTGCTACTCCTACAGAACTAGCTGGGCTGGATGCGGCCAAACCTAGAGTATTATACAAGGTACCGAAAACGATTAGAGTATGCATGGAATTTCCACTGAAGTGGCTTCCTCCTAATCGGTTATTTGTTACAAATACATGAACAGTAAGTTAATATTTTGTAACAACTTGATATAATAGTCATTAAGTGAGTTGATCTGGTATTAAATCACTGAAACTGAGGCTGGCTGCTCAAATTTTCAAAATCGGCGAGTGAGATGGTTTGGGCCTGATGCTGGGCGTCGCGTAAAGGGGCCGAACTCTGCGACGTTTGTCTCTTGAACAACCAGTTTGAAGACAAAGGCTCTTTCAACATTTCAAGATGATTTGAGGCGACAGTCGTCTCCATTTTTTTGCCGACGCCCTGCCCTACACCCACGTAAAATCCCGCCATCAACCACGTGACACGCACGGCACTCGAACCCGTATAATTCGTCAGCAAACAAGGTGTGTCGTCACCTAAGCGATTTCGTAAGGCGCGAAAATGATCAAGCGTCCACATCTCCTGATTTGAAACAGACGAATAGGGATCGTAAAAAACGGAATGAGGTGATGGAAGGTCAGCGTCATGCATTACGTCGCGGAAATCGCCCAGGTGGAGAAACCACTGAATCCGCCCGTTAACCCGCACATATTTTTCGTCAATCAGGGTCTCGATGAGCTCCCGATGTGGAAGTAGATAATCCAGATCTTCAGCGTGCTCTAAAGCAAAAGCGAGAGGATCAAGAGTCTTATCAAAGCTGTGAATCTCGACAATGCCTTCGCCCCCGCTTTCAAGAAGCGCTTCGAGAGCGGCAACTGCATTTGCAGCCGCACCGAGACCCACATCCCAAATCACAAAACGACCTGGACGTGCGGATCGCTCTACGATCCGTTGCTGATCAACATGGAGTATCCTGGCTTCGGCCATAGGACCTATGCCGGGATGGAAAGTTTCCTGGCTGGAAAGCTGCCGGAGGCTTTTGATGCCGGATCTGAGGTGAACGATTTCAAAATCAGACATAAAGCCTCGCAATCGCAGTTAGGAGGTAAATAATGAATCAGCGTATTCGCTTGGTATAAATTCTTTGAGATCAGCTGCTTTTTCGCCCACACCAATGTAACGAATCGGTATATGAAACTTTGTGTGAATGCCGACGATTACACCGCCTTTTGCCGTTCCATCGAGTTTCGTGACAATCAAACCACTGAGCTGCACCAGTTCCGTAAAGGCTTTCACCTGCTGCACGGCGTTTTGCCCGTTTGTAGAATCGATGACGAGCCAAGTTTCGTGCGGCGCTTCCGGCAGTTCCTTTTGAATCACGCGCTTGATCTTTGCAAGCTCATCCATCAATTCCGCTTTGCTATGCAAACGCCCCGCAGTATCGATCAAAAGTATATCCACGCCCCGTGCTTTTGCAGCTTTCACACCATCAAAAGCTACAGATGCAGGGTCGGCTCCTTGTTGATGTTTGATCACGGTTACGTTCAAACGGTCGCCCCATACACTCAACTGCTCAATCGCGGCCGCTCGAAAGGTATCGCCTGCACACAGCAGAACAGATTTTCCTTCTGAAACAAAACGTGCCGTTAGCTTACCGATGCTTGTGGTTTTTCCAACGCCGTTTACACCGACCACAAGAATAACCATGGGACCAGAAGCTGGATAATTTAAAGGAGCAGGCGCCCCTCCGAAAATACTAACCACTTCATCCTTCATGGCGCGCGATACATCTGCCCAACTTGGCATAGAGGCTTCACCCGAGAATTTTTTGCGGAGAACGGAAACCATGCGGTCGGCCGTTTCCACACCCATGTCGCTGCGGTATAAATTTTCGTGAAGTTCTTCCAAAAGCTCGTCATTAAAAACTTTTTTGCTGCCGAAGAGCTGCCCTAAACTGCTTGAGAGTTGCGTGCGTGTTTTGCTGAGCCCGTCTCGAAGCCGCGCCATCCACGAAGTTTCGCTGTCAGCAAGAATGTCTTGCACGTCATGAGCAACGGCTACCTTCACAGGTTCAGTGTGAGTCGAATTGTGTGCATGAGCTTCGGCCTTCTGGGCGAGCTTTTCATTTTCAGCTCGAATGGCGGCCACTTCGGTCGGCGGAATCTTCGGACGTTTCCAATGCGTTTTTTGAAGGATGAATAGGATCAAAAGCGCGAGAAGACAGAGCGGCAATAAGTAAATCAGCCAAGAGTTGCTGTCCACCGGCGTAGTTGATAACGTTTGTGCTAGTTGTTCGCTCGACCAGGTAAGCATCACGTTGCCTTTCGTTCAGAGGCGAAGGAGTAGTGGAGATCCATGAGACTCTTTATATACATGGCCGCCGGGTTCATTTTAACTACGAATCTTCATGCCGAAGAAACGCCGCTTGTCTGGGACGAGGCGAGCATCCTTGACGACTGGAGCCGTGCGGTCCGAGAATTTCGTCGGGACCACAATGTTGGCATTCTAGTCGGGCAGACGCAAACTCACTGGCAGGGGGCGACCGCTCAGGTCGGCAGTATAAACACCAATACCACAGGAGGGGAGGTCACCCTTCAGTACAGCTTCCATATACCATGGACCCACGGCTTCGGTTATAGCCTCGGGACCAGCACCTCCGTGATCGTGGGCGATCACTCCGACACTATCGAAATGCACTATCGGGCAACCCTGCCGGGGCTCGAGCTAGGCCTCGTATGGAATATCAATGATCACTGGCGTACGAATCTCGGCGGTGGCTACGGCTGGGAGCGCGTAGACGGTTTGAAGGTTGTAGGACAAGAAGGACGTCTGTCCCTATCGGAAGAGACAATGTCGGCCAAATTTAGTATCGATTATTTCTACAAACTTACCTGGGCAGTAAGGTTTGAAGTGGCCCTCTCCCGCTTTCCCCATAATGCTTCCGCCAGCTACGATCTTGAAAATTCCATCTACCGAACACGCATCGGCTTGATAAAGCACCTCCTTTAGCCTCTGCAGCCTATTGATATATCTTCTGATTTAATCTTTTTTATCTTTTTCTTCATTTCAAAACGAAATCGCCGAATGAGTTAAATATCAGGAAGGTCATTCGGCCACACTTAGAGAACAGAGCCTCGGGGGTTTCATGCTACGAATGCTGCTTTGCCTAACACTTGCTAGCGTAACGGTCGCTTGTGGTTCTGCAAACGGAACACGTCGCTCCATCTCGGAGACGACTTCCCAAACAGCGAACTCCTCAGGCAGCAGCACTTCCGGGTTTCACAGTCTTACCGGTTGGCAAAAAACAGTGCCTTTCTATATATCGTCCCAAGCGTCGGATGAAGTCGTAGAAGCCGCTCAGAACGCAGCCGCCACATGGGGTGACGCAGTAGGTCAAGTCGCTCTTAAATTCGCAGGCATAGGCACTTCAACACGCGGCAAAGACCTTTACGCAAGTCTCGATGACAACAAAACATTTGTTTATTATGAAGATAACTGGACCACAACGACTGGCAAATCCACGACAACTCTCGCCACAACAGTCTGGGAAAACGCAACCGATTCTGATCGCATCGTATCGGGCGACGTGATCCTCAACTCGCAAACCTACACATTCCTCGATGCTCTCAAAACTATCCCTAAAGGTGTCAACGAAACACGCGTTGTTGATGCCGAAACGGTCCTCCTTCATGAGTTCGGTCATCTCCTTGGCCTCGATCACATCTCCGAATCGACCGATTCTGATTCCATCATGCATGCCAAGACATTCATAGGCCCAGGCCTCAGCTTCCGCACACTTAGCGATGGCGACACAAGCAATATCAAGAAGTTATATCCATAAGCCTCAGGTCCTTAAAGTCAGAGCTCTTTCTTACCGATGAAAAAAAATCGTAACGAGGAGAGATGGAATGATTAAGGAAGGTACGCGGAAAGCTAAAACCGGCGATGATCTTGAAATTTTGAGCGAAATCATTAAGAATGACCCGTGGCTGCTAGAGAAGGTGCTCAATAAGATCAAATTTATACGTGGCGGCGGAACCGGTGTCCTCGATTCGATGGCCGGTAAGACTGAGACGCCCCTGAAAAAACGAGCGAAATGAAGTCTGAACTTAAATACGCATTCCTGGGCTTAATATCGTATGTTCTGGTCGCCTGTGAATCAGTCCCTGATGAAGTGCGTGTGCTTGAAAAAAGTCGGATGAACCCTCCGGCTTGGATCGCGGAAGGCTTGGGCTTCAAACCGACTCCATATGGTTTCCATTATGTACTCTGCAAAGATAAAGTCCTCAATCTTCCCCTGGGTCTGATCCAGACCGAAAACGGCGTTCTTTATAATCTGAAGTTTCAAATGTTCAAGACAATTCAAAGCCATGTTGATGCCCAAAAACTCAGCGCACAATCCTCGCGTGATTTTAATGAGCAGCTCAGCAAAATTTTGGACAAACGTCTGACAAAAACCAACATCAGAGATTTTTACTATGACAAGATAAGCAACCCTCTTACGGAAAATGGCCTTATCCCCGAGTATTATCAAATTTACGCTCTCGCTCAAATAGACACAGTACAAGCTACGTCAATCGCGGCAGATGTGAAAGCCTTCGTCAAAAGCTACCCGTCCGAAGACCTCCGTTCTCAAATCAATTCGTTGTCCCAATTTTAACTCAGTAAAATCGCTGTAAGCCTTTTTGGTCTTGGGTTTTATCGGCTTGCCATTCGCCTGTGTGATCTGCACAATGTGTCCCTTAGCGTCCCAACTGATATTTAATGGCGGAGTCTCAAGATAAGAATGTCCGAACCCATATCAGCAGCGTCATTCATAGTACCGCTCTGGTGGATTAGGGCTTTTGAAGTTGCGTTGCAGCTCCGAAGTCTTGATACGGATCCGTTCGCGATGAGCGATAACGGAGGTCTCTCTCCGGCTCTTACGGATGCTGAGTTGAACGCTTTTCTCGTCATAATACAAAGTGCCCAGCAGCAGATCTTAAGCGGCCAGAAATGGCTCAAATTCGATCCGGACCTTTTGCTTAAAAATCATCCGGCCATGGGACGGACCAAAAGTTTTCTCTTTCTGCGGCTGGTGCAGATGCTTCGTAGTCTTCAGGTTTTGCCGAACGCGCAGCCTGACCATAAAGAGACCTTATTCTTTTTTGAGCGTGAAGAACGTCGGCGCGATACTGATGGCAGCCATAAGTCAATGTATCGATTGAGCAATATTTCCGCTGAGTTGTTGCTTGGATATACCGAGCCTTACTCTGAAGTCATACGGCTGCTTGAAGGCAAGGCACGTGCCCATCGTTATCTCGGGAATCACGAGCCTTTGTCACTGAGGCCCTCCGTTTGGCTTGATCTCGCTTATCTCGAACAATACATTTTCCTCCAGCTCCGTAAAGCGAGCCTTTGGGAAGAGAGTACCTATCGCTGGGACTCGGTTTATGGTCGGGGCTTCGATGAGTTTTTCGCCAACCTCAGTCTGCCGAAAGTAAGATCTAAAGATGGAATCGAGCTCAGTCCTTTTCGCCAGAAGATTCGACTATTGAAACGTGTGGGCCGCAAACTCATCGATCATGGTGTGATCAAGTCTGCTCAAAATATCGATTATCTGGCGATTGATTCCGATGGCGATCCGCTGACTGTCATCTGGCAGCTGCATGAAAGCGAATCCCAGACCGGCGAACGCAAAACCTATGAAGCCGAAGTCGCCCGCTATTTCCGAGACAATCATCTTGATCAAGCGCTTAAAAAACTCGTTCCGGTGATACAGCCTACGGGCAAGCCGGACGAGGCCGCTTTGCTTTGGAAAGAGATCGAAGAACGGGAAAAGATAGAGTCCATAGGTCACCTGAAGATCGATGGCAACCTGCTTTTGTCCGTATCAGGTCTGTTTTACGAATGGGCCCTCCGTTCCAAAAACACCGATGTTTTCCAGATGCCCGGCTGGCTTAAAGAGAGTCCTGCTCTCAAGCTTATCAATAATCCTCAGCTTTCAATGGCAGAGAAGCTCAGCGGTTTTTCAGCGATGATCAAATCCCAGCCAGAGTATCAGAAAGATATTGAAAGTCTGCCACGCGCTTGTCTCGCAGCGCCGATCACTCTGCGTCAGGCCGATATATTGGAGCGCTTGGCAACGGTTGGTAGTTCGGCTTCCGCCGTGTCGCGCGCTGCGCAGTCGTCAGGCGTGCAGGCGCGCAAAGATAAGCAGACGCCGCCACCACCACCGGTCGCTGCGAAACCTGTGACGGTTCAAAAAGGTCCGGATCCAGAGCTGCGTAAACAGGCGACCGAAGAATTGCAGAAGATGCGCGAGCGCGACCCCAAACGTTACCAGGGTCTCAAGGCCAATTATCTGGAAAACCTTGAGATGGAAAAAAAGCAGATTATCTTTGAGATGAAAGAGCGCATGCAGCCGCATGCGTTTGATGATCACTTGAAGTACAGCCTCGTCAAATACATGGTGGATAATCCGAGGCTCTGGCAGATCGAAGAGCGCAATTTCCCGTGATCCTAACGATTCGCTAAAAGCCCATTTACCACGGCTAAAATCTGCTCTTTTTTAATGGGTTTAACCAAAAATGCGTTGACCCCCAAACTCTTTGCGCGCATCAGCTCTTCTGATCCTGTCTCCGTCGTGAGCATGCAAATTGGAATTGATGCTGTCTTGGCGTTTTTCTTAAGACGCTCAACCATCTCAAGACCGTTCATCTGCGGCATGTTAATGTCCGAGAAGATGAGATCAATGTCACCTTCATCCTGAACTTTCTGCAGCCCCTCATCGCCGTCGCTGGCTTCGATGATCGTGTGTTTGAGGCCGTCCAAATGATTCAAGATCAACTGGCGTGCGGTGGTGGAATCGTCTATGACCAAAATTTTTTTGCCGCTCATATCGGTATCTCTTGGGAAAAATGTTTTAGCTTTTGGGATCCAATGCATCACGCAAAGCATCACCAAGGAAATTGAGTCCCACAACCAGAATGAAAATTGCAGCCCCGGGAATCAAAGCGAGGTGAGGCGCAAGATCGACTTCGACCTGGCTTGCCTGTCCGAGGAGTCCACCCCACGTTAACACCGAATCACGCGCGCCGAAGCCTAAGAAACTTAAGCCCGCCTCGACGATGATCACGCTTGAAAGGGAAAAACTCGCATGAACGATAAGAGGCGTCAGGATACTCGGAAAAATATGTTTGCGAATCAAACGTCCACTTTGCGCGCCTAGGGCTCGACTAGCCTGTACAAACTCCCTCTCCCTGATACTCAAGACCTGGCCACGAACCAAGCGTGCGGTACTTGTCCAACCTGTGACAGAGATAGCAAAGATGATGGTGAAAAGGCTCGGGCCCATGATCGCTGTCAGCGTCAATGCCAGGAGAATGCCAGGGAAGGCCATAAAGATATCCACGAGCCGCATAATGACGAGATCAACCCAGCCTCGCCAGTAGCCGGATATCAAACCTACAACTGTCCCGATCGTCATTGAGAGCAGGACCGTTAGAAAAGCGACGTAGAGCGAAACGCGGGCACCGTAAAGCATGATGCTCAATACATCTTCACCTTCCAGGTCACAGCCCAGCCAATGACCTGCATGCGGCGAGCAAAGGCGCTCGAGTAGATCAGCGTTGCCGAGTTGATAAGGTGCAAGCAAGGGGGCAAACGCAGCGATGAGGAAGGTGACACCAAGGATAGTGGCGCCGATCCAAAATCGGGCGTTACCTGCCAATTTTTGCCGCACACGTTCGCTAGGAGATTGAGCAACTTGAGTCGTCATGGAATTCCCTGCCCTTACGTTGAAAGACGAATACGAGGATCGACCAGCGAGTAGGCGATATCGGTCAATAGATTAACCAAAAGATAAGAGCCTGAGAAAAAGAGCAAGCAGCCTTGAACGACCGGATAATCCCGCGTGTTGATACCTTCCACAAGGAGGCTGCCAAGACCAGGCCAGTCGAAGACCTTCTCGGTAATGATCGCACCTGTCATAAGCACTCCAAACTGCAGTCCCACGACGGTGACGAGAGGCAGGGACGCATTGCGAAAGGCATGGCTCAAAATTACGCGCGATTCGGAACAGCCCTTGGCGCGGGCGGTCCGAACAAAATCCTCTTTTAAAGTGTCGAGCATAGAGTTGCGCGTGATCCGGCTTAAAGCAGCAGCAAGGGGAATGCCCATTGAGAAAGCCGGGAGGAGATAACTCTTCCAACTCCCCATTTCGGAGACGGGCAGCCACCCAAGTTCAACAGCAAAAAGAAGAATGAGCAGCGGGCCGAGCCAAAAGGTGGGGATGGCAACTCCGGAGACAGCAAAACTCATGGCGGCAAAATCAATTTTAGTGCCGGCGTTAACGGAAGCTATAATTCCGAGGGGAATGCTGATCAAAAGTGCGACGAGCAGAGACGCGATGGCGAGACGGATAGTCGCTGGGAGGCGTTCCATTATCAATTCATTGACTGATTTTTGATAGATCAGACTGTGGCCGAGATCTCCTTGAGCCGCATGCATGATGTAACGACCGGTTTGTTTGATGACGGTCTCGTCGAGGCCGAGTTCGTGCCGGAGAGCATTTTTATCGGCTAGCGTGGCGTAATCGCCCAGGATGATATCAACAGGGTCGCCCGGAACAAAATGAATCATTCCGACGACGACCAGAAGCACACCGAGACAAACGGGTATGAGACTGCCGATACGCTTGAGGATGAAACTCAACACTGAATGCTCCTTTTATTTATTCGAAATGACTCTTTTGTAAGGAGGAATAGCGGCCGTCCGCATAAAGATCAAAATCAAGCAGCGCTTTAGTCACGACTGCAAAATTCTCCTCGTGCCAGAGAAAAATGTAGGGTCTATCATGAGCGACGAGTTCTTGAATCTGATCATAGATCTTTTTTCGTTCAGAAAAATCATTTTTTTCGCGGCCTTGCTCGAGTAAGATATCCAGGGCGGGATTGGAATACCAACCGCGGTTAGCGCCGTTCGGCGGGAAGTTCTCAGTCGCAAACGCATAACGGTAGATATCGGGGTCTTTAAAACCGACCCAAGTAAGAGTCCAGAGTTGGACCCGGCCTTGATCGATATCAAGTTTGAAACGGCCCCATTCCATAGGTTCGACGATGACCTTAATACCAACCCTCTTCAACTGACTTGCTATGGCTTTGGCGACACTGATTCGGGTGACATCTGTCGTGGTTTTGAGACTGACTTCGAAGCGGAAGTCACCTTTTTTTACAAACCCGGCTTTATCCAGCAGAGCCTGGGCCAGAGCTGGATCGTAGGTTTCTTTCGGGAGCTTTTCACTGAAATAAGCCGAATTTGGTGGTAGAATCGTGCTGGCTGGAATCGCCATCCCGTTCAAAATAACATTTATAATCTCTTGTCGGTTGATAGCAAGGCTTATAGCCTCCCGTATAGCGGGGTTACTGACTAAAGTGTCTTTCATATTGAAGCCGACATAGGTAGTCTTAAGACTTGGTCGTTTCAGTATTTTCAGATTGGGATTGCGCCGTTCCAAGGTTCTTAACGTATCGCGGCTAATGCCGTTTTGCACGATATCAAGTTCGCCCGCGCGCAGCTTTGCATAACGTGTCTTTTCATTACGCACGATTTTAATAGTAACAGTCTCGAGCTTGCCAGGGCTGGGTGCAAAAGTGTTTGGCGTAAGCACAATTTCATTGATGCCTGTACTCGCAATCTGATAAGGGCCACAGCCTTTGAGCGCCGCTGGGTCGATGGACTTCGCTGCGACGTCAGATTCTTTCAAAATTCCGACGACAAGGTTAGTGGGAAAACTCGCATCAGACTTTTTTAGAGTAAAACGGATTCGGTTCGCCGCTGATCCCAGTATTTCGACCCGCTCAACACCATCAAAAGCTGACGAGCGCGGAAACTTTCGATCGTGGATCAGAGAATTGTAGGTGGCGACCACGTCTTCAGCACGAACGGTCGTTCCATCGCTGAATTTTAAGTCTTTGCGGAGCTGCACTTCGAGAACTTTTGGCGAGATCCAGGTCGGATTTGCTTCCAAAGCGCCCGGAATCGCTTTACCATCAGTATCGAAGGCCATGAGTGAGCAGTGAACAAGATCTTCTATGTATTGGCTGTTTGCATCAACACTTTGGCGTGGGTCGAAACTGCGAACGTTGTCTTCAAAGGCTATATTTATCGAATGCCGTGTTGCAGCCGAAAGCTGATGACCGAATGAACCCAGACTTAAAAACGCGATCGCCAGCGCGCGAAGCGACTCTTGTGACGGTAATCCGAATGCGCGTTGAAACGTTAAATGACGCATGATGTCCCTGTTTTATGCATGTGTGAGTTCTTCATTTTACATAATTTCGGTTAATCTCAGGAATAGCAATCGGCTGCGAAAGAGCCATGCGGCGGAGGGGTTGAACCACCGTCCTAGAAGTCTATAAGACTTTGAAAATAATGGAAAATTATTTTTGTTGTTCGGCTCCTAGGGCCCTTGGGGCGGACCTTCCAAAGGACTTAAGCTAAATACGCTTGACGAGATTTCCTGACTAGGGCAGAGGATATAGTACACAAGGGTCGCAAAAGCCTTGATCGCCTTGTCTTCCGAACCGTGAAGCAAGCCCGTTCCTTAAATTGCTCTTTCATATCAAGTACAGTGCCCATCGCAACGTAGACACCAGTCTGAAGTTACCACCTCGCAATCCCATGGATTGCCGGAAGTTGGTTCAAAAGCGTCTTTTATCGTGTCATCCAATGGCACGCGTTCCATTATCCTCTGGAGATGAATTCGAATGGCCGAAAAAGCGAAAGCAAAGAAGGCAAAAGCTTTGTCGAAGAAGACTTCCGTCAAATCAAAAAAACGTGAAGAACTTGAGCCCGAAGCGGAAGAACTTCAGCTTGAAGTCGAGGAAGTCCCCAAGCGCGCACCCAAGGGAAAAGTTTTGCCCTCGGCGACACTCATCAGCGCAGACAAAGAAAAGTCGAAGCCATTGGCCGCTTCAGCAAATCCCTCCAAATCTGGACCTGAGGAGAAAGAGATTAAAGTTCAAACAACACCTGAAATAATCGCTCCGATCCAACCTCGTGTCGTTGTCAACAAGCCCGAAACATCGCCTTCACATTCATCATCACAACCGTCTGCCGCCCAGACGCAACAATCTGTCACGCCTCGCAGCGAGCCGGCTCGTCACGAGAATCGCCAGGAGCATCGTCAGGAGTCGAAAAAACCCGACGCTGACAGTGATGGATTGCGTCTGCGCCTATCGCAATCTTTGACCAAAAAGCTCAAAGAACAAGCAGCGGATGAAGGTATTTCCCTCGAGGAATTTGTCGGCGAACTCCTTGCTGAAAGTGTAGTTCTTCGGGCATGGGAAATCGTCGAACGTAAAAACGCGATGAAAGGTCACCCACAGCAGGGCCCAAACAGTCATCAGCGTCCAAACAATAATCCCAACAGCAGTACCAGTCAAGGCGGCCAGAACCGTGGCGGTCAACGCGGCAACAATCAGGGTAACAAAGGCCACCGCGGCATGAGTCACGTCCGTTACCAAACAATTATGGACGACAAAGCAACTTTCCTGGAATACGTACGTAGCCAAGAAAAAACGCGCCGATAAGCTAAGCTCAACGAATAGGAATGTAACTGGTTATGCAACTTTGGTACTACGAAGACTATGAAGACGGTGTGAAACTGGGGCTCGCGGCTAAAGAAGTGCTTTTTCGTGGGCAGTCTGATTTTCAAAGCGTCGACGTAATAGAGACAGAAGCCTACGGCCGTATGCTTCTCCTGGACGGACTCGTCATGACCACCGACAAAGACGAGTTTGTCTATCACGAGATGATCTCTCACATTCCCGCTCTCAATCATAAGAAGCCTGAGCGTGTTGTCGTTATCGGCGGCGGCGACGGTGGGACTGTACGAGAACTTCTCAAACACCCCGAAATCAAAGAAATCGTGCTTTGCGAAATCGATGGTATGGTTGTGGAAGTGTGCGAAAAATATTTCCCCGAAATCGCAGGTAGCATTCGTGATCCGCGCGTGAAGCTGAATATCGGCGACGGTATTGCTTACATGGCCGACCATGCACCCAACTCTTTGGATCTTGTCGTCGTTGATTCCACGGATCCTATCGGACCAGGCGAAGGCCTTTTCAGTCGCGCTTTTTATCAGAGCGTAGCGAAAGCCTTGAAATCAGACGGTCTCATGGTTTGCCAATCAGAAGGTCTCTGGCACCCGGCTCCTGTGTTGCAACGTATCCACAAAAACGTTTCCGCTGGGTTTAGCCATCTCTACCCTTATATTGCGAGTATCCCTACCTACCCCAAGGGTACATGGTCATGGACGATGGCATCAAAAAATGCGATCGACCTAAAGACTTTTGATAAAGCGCGATTGAAAAAGATTGAAGCGATGGGTGCAGGCTTGAAGTATCTCAATGAGGACTTGATGACTGGCGTATTTGCTTTGCCGAACTTCTTCAAAGCGAAATTGAAATTCTAAAAATAAGATTTCTTTAAGAGACAAATGGGACCGGCTCCCAACCTTTAGATTGGGAAGGAGCCGGTTTAGTGCAGGAAGTGACGTCTTTTAACAGACGTTCACCTCCGTGCTACTAGTGCAGTTTGAACACACCAAGCACCACCTCCTTTCCTAAGCATTTAGCTTATGGGACCTTTGAAACTACGGAAGATCCGCCAGCCAGAGGGTCCTGGCTTCATATTAACACTAAAAAATTCATGGCGTGAAGAGGACTTATGAATCTTCATGCAAAAAAAAGCCTGTCCTAAGCTGGGAAAGGCTTTCGTGCTTTAGGATTGCCAAAGGGGCTCAGGGTTTTACGAAAAAATTTTCCTGATAATACTTCAATTCGGTGATGCTTTCCTTGATATCGTCGAGCGCACGGTGGCTGTTGACCTTCTGCGGTGCACCCGTGCCTTTTGGATACCATCTTTTCACAAGCTCCTTAATGGAACTCACGTCCACCATACGATAGTGCAGAAACTCATTTACGCGCGGCATATATTTACGCAGAAAGAGTCGGTCCTGCGCAATAGAGTTCCCGCATAAAGGAGCTGTTTTTGCGTATAGGTGCTCTTCGAGGTAAGCTAAAATATGATCTTCAGCTTCTTTCAAGGAGGTTTTGGACGCGATCACCGAGGCCCATAATCCCGACTTCGTATGATGCTCCTGATTCCAACTATCCATAGTCGCAAAGAGTTCCTGATCCTGCTGAATGATAAGGTCAGGCCCTTCTGATATGACTTCCAGCGCGCCGTTGGTGAGAATGAGTGCTATCTCGAGGACAACATCGGTGTCAGGATTAAGCCCAGACATTTCCATGTCGATCCATACTAGGGTGTCTTTCGATTTTCCCATAAACGCGCTAACGCCTCCGACTACAGCTGATGACGTACGATCCTAACGACCAATTGTATTCGCTACAAGGTATAAGGAGTCATACCCAAGATTTGGCCAAAATGACTTCGCAAATCTTTTATCGATTTATCATGATTCAGCCCTTATCATGGTCCCTCAAAGCTAAGTGTCTCAATTCGATTCCATTATCTTACTATTCTCGAGGAGCAAGAAAATTCTATGACGATGATCATACGAATGGCCCAAGCAGGAAAATCATTGGTATTGGGCGGCCTTCTCGCTGCTTTCACCCTAGGCGCCACCCCGCTGTTACATGCTGAGCAGGCTTTCAAGATATACGGCAAAGCTTATACAGTCGAAGAACTCTCGAAGGAGAACCAAGGTCAGTTTTTTGATGTTGAATCCAAAAAGTTCGAGCTCATCTCAAATCTTGCGCGGGATCGTTATCTCGAAGCCTTTTTCGCAAAACTCGCTGAAAAAGATAAAGTCAGCGTAGAAAAGGCGAAAACCGATTATCTCGACGCCAAAACCAAAGTCTCGGATTCTGACGTCAAAGAGAACCTCGAGAAGTTCAAAGACTACCCTCAGCTCAAAGACCGCTCTGATGTCGACAAGAAAAAGCTCATTCTGGATTACCTGCAAAAAACCAAAGCGCAGGAAGTCTTTGAAGGCATCATAGCGGAAGGGATCGCGAAGAAAAATCTAGAGATCCAGTATCCAGAGCCAAAAGAACCGGTCTACAAAGTATCGGTTGTTGATTCTGATCCGGTTAAATACGGCCCCAATGCTAAGGACACAAAACCAACAGGTTGCAACGCGAATGCGTGCCCGATCACGATAGTTGAATACTCAGAATTTCAGTGTCCTTTCTGTGAACGTGTTCAGCCCGCGAGCAAACGCATACTTAAAGAATATCAAGGCAAGATTCGCTGGATCGTTCGTGACTTCCCATTAGGCTTCCATAACCGCGCCCGACCTGCCGCCATCGCTGCTCGTTGTGCGAAGGATCAAGGCAAGTATTGGGAGATGTACGAAGAGATGTTTAAAAATCAAAAAGGTTTGTCAGATGCCGATTTCAAAAAATACGCTTCAAACATCAAACTCGACGGTAAGAAGTTCGATGACTGTGTAGCGAAACCGAATAAGATCGTCGAAGTTATCGATACGAACATGAAGTCGGGTGAGAAGCTGGGCGTCACAGGAACTCCGGCCTTCTTTATCAACGGTCGTCGCCTTTCCGGTGCGCTACCTTACGAAGAATTCAAAAAAGTTATCGATAGCGAGCTTGCCGGCAAGTAAGTAAGTTATTGATTTTTATGATATAAAATTGCTCTATCCGGATTTACCGGGTAGAGCTTTTGTTTTCTCCCTTAAGTTCGATCCCCGCCCTCCGATAAATCTTCCATGAAACTCACAGAAGGGCGTGTGACGATGTCTTCACAAGGACGTGAAAACCGAAAGGTAAAGCGAGTGGCTCTCGACAAGCCTCTCCGAGTAATAATCTCTTCTATCGGCGCTCAAGTCCGATACGAAGTCAGCACGCGGGATATTTCTCACAGCGGCTTCTTTCTCGACTTCGAGAACCCCAATCGATTTCCATTCAATCAGTCGAGTATCCTCGAGGTTTGGGCTGAATTAGAGCCAGGTCGTGCAGTATTCTTCAATGGAAAGATGGCGCGTGTCGTCCCGAAAGATAATGCTGTCGTGCATGAGATCGGTGCGGGTATCGCTATTAAAATAGTCCAAATTGACAAAGAGAATGAAAAGATACTCTTCGACTTTATCGCTCGTCAGCTTGCCGACGGCACAGCCCGGGAAGATGTCGCCTAAGCCTTAGCAACTCCTGATTTAAAGTTCGCCCATTTATAAAACTCCAAGACCCCAAAGGCATAAAGCCTTTGGGGTCTTTCGTTTACTCGCGCTGGACGATGGCCAAGGAATTGATTACAGTAGAAAATATCTTATTCCCCATCATATTTCAGAGGTCACTCATGGATTGGAAGGCCCTTATAATACCTGAAGGCAGCCAGCTCTTTGCTATCCATAGGCTCAACTTCATTCATCAGGGCGTAAACTACGTCCTGGAACTGAACGAGCATGGACCAACGAACTGGATCGGCCATGGCGAGCAAGCCACCGATCAGAACATCGTGATCCAATCAGTGAATGGTACGACCCTCGAGGACTGCTTGAATAAGCTGATCGATCGTATTCATAAGCGCAACCAGTGAGTAGGGGGGTAAGCCTGTGAAGCTTGGAATTGAACGCCTGGTCGAGAACACTCAATTGGCGAAGAATTGGGGCCGCTGTGCATTTCTAGGGAATCAGGCTTCGCTTACTCCTGATTTTAAACCGGCATGGACGCTGCTGCACGAGATCCTTGAAGAACGTCTCGTGGCGTTTTTCGGTCCGCAGCACGGTTTTCATGCGACTGTGCAAGACAACATGATCGAGACTGGGCACAACGCCGGTCCTTATGGCCTTCCTGTTTACAGTCTCTATTCAGAAACACGCGAACCAAAAGACGATATGCTCGAGAACGTCGATACCATCGTCGTCGATCTGCAGATCACGGGTTGCCGCGTTTATACCTTCAAATATACGATCGCTGCATGCCTTCGCGCTGCGAAACGCCTCGGGAAAACTGTCGTCATTCTCGATCGGCCGAATCCTCTTGGTGGTACGCACATCGAAGGGCGTTGCCTGGATCTTAAAGCCAAGTCCTTCGTGGGTGAGTTTGAGATTCCGATGCGCCACGGCATGACGACCGCGGAAGCGACTCAGTACTTCAATCGTTCGATCAATGCCAAGGTCGAAATCGTGAAGCTCGAAGGCTGGACAGGGAAAGAATACTGGTCAGATCTGTATAAGCATTGGGTTCTCACGTCTCCTAATCTTCCATCAATCGATTCGGTCTATGTCTATCCCGCGACCGTAATGCTGGAAGGCACCAACATTTCCGAAGGTCGCGGGACTGGTCTCCCCTTTCAATTCGTTGGCGCGCCTTACATCAAAGACGCTGAAGCTTACGCAAAACGCATTCAACACTATATCAAGAGCGATGCAGTGTTCCTGAGGCCTGCGGAGTTTCAACCAACTTCTCAAAAGTGGGCGGGCGAAGTATGCCGCGGAGTTCACATCCATGTGATCGATGCCAAACGCATAGAAACCTTCCCGCTTGGACTTGCCGTCATGCGGGCTGCGATGGATTTGGGGGGAGATGCTTTTCAATGGCAACAACCGGGCTACGAATACAATTATTCGGATTTGCCTATTGATTTGATACTTGGGGAGTTGGGCGCGCATAAGAAGCTGGAAGCGGGGCTCGATATCAGAGATCCGTTCTGGAGCACCGGGCTTACAGATTATGCCCAGCGACTCTCAGAGGTCATGATTTATCCACGTAAAGTTCTTAATGGCCCATGGTAACCGAAGGATCCTGCATTATTGTCTGAAACTGGGCATTCGATCGAATGCCCGCAAAATCCTTGTCTTTCATCGCCACGTTTTGCAGGCGACCATCCAGCGAAATCGCTTGTTTCAAAGAACCTACAGCTTCCTCACCACGTCCCATCAAGGCCAAAACACAGGCTTCGTTGTAACGCGCCGTTGCATCCTTGGGATCGATTGATAATGCTTTGTTGAACGTAGCGAGAGCCTTATCGTTTTCATGCATACGGTAATAAGCAAGGCCCATTCCATTATAAAATTCACTGCGTTTAGGGTCGAGCGTTATTGCGGCGGCAAAGGATTCAACAGCTTTTGCGTGCTGCGCAAGGGACTCAGACAAAACTTCACCTTGTAGAGCATATAGGTAGCTACTGCCTGGAAGCTGCGTTCGAAGGGTGTCGAGCAGAACTGCAAAATCCTGGAGCTTCGCGCTTTCGGTATAAGCCTTGTGACTGAAAGCGATCCACTTCAGACGTTCCTCCGTCAAGGCGATCGACGACTCAAACATTTTGGAAGCCGTTTTCACGTCGCCTTTCTGCAAAGAGATTTTGCCGAGGTGGGCCTTCGCCGCAACTTTCATTTCATCTTCGGGAGCATTGGTCACGATGTCAGTAAAGAGTTTTTGGGCGTCTTTGTGGTTCTTGAGCTTGGTATAAAGAATGACGGCATCAGCAAATTTGCCTTCGTAGCTCGGATGCGCTTTATTCAGGCTCGCGAGCAGTTGATGCGCTTCTTTGTTTTTGCCGGTTTCGTCTAAAGCGCGCGCAAGGCTCATTTGAATGGCTGACGTGTCGAGGTGTTTACGCCATTCCTCGAGTTTAACCACAAGGCCGGCGCCGCTGTAAGAGGCTTCCAAACCATTGGCAACGAAAATGCCGACGAGTTCGGCATCGTAATCGGGTGCTTGAATGGTGGTTGCGAATTCCTTAAGGCTGCCTTGATCCACGTTTTGAGAAGACGCAAGCACGCCGCGTACGAAGCTTGTGCGCCAGCCTTTGCCGAAGGAAGGGCGTTCGGCAAGCATCTCATTCGCTTCGTTTTTATAGCCCATCAGATCGAGAACCTGAGCCGCTACGAGATATCCAAACTCCTTATTCGGCGAGAGTTCTATGGCCTGCTGACTCATTTCTGAGGCCTGTCTCAGATACCTTAGATCCGAAGGATTATTTTTAAACATACGCAGAGAGAGTTCTGCAACGAGGTAGTGCTCATAAGCTTCAGGGTTTTCCTGAAGCTTTCTTACGATCGTCCGTTCGAGCTGCGCGGAGTCGGAAAGGTTAGAAGTCCATACACGCGTCTCTAAGGTGTCAGCAGCCGAACTTGCGGATATCGGACGAGAAAACCCAAGTGTCGCGAAAAGGCAAACTGCAAACACCACGTTCCTAGGCCAACTCATCCTGGAAAGCTTAGTCTTTTCAACGAGTTTGCTTGTTTGGGAATCCTTGACCATAAATCCTCCGAGGGTGAACTGCTGCTTCATCCACCTTTTCGGCTGCTTGGTTAAATTGTTAAGAAATACTTTGGTTTTTCAGCATCATTTCTCGAAATGAGCCTTCTATCAGCGGGTTGTAAGGACACGTCTTAACCAGAAAAACCGGCCAGGTGGGCAAGATTTACTCCCAACCTAAACAAATTTTCCTAGTTGTCGATAGCTCCTTGAGGGAGACATATCATGCAGCAATGGAAGCAAGCGACATTCAGAACTGTTCTCTACGCCGCCGTCGGAGTCGTTCTTCTTACGTCGACGCAGGCCTGGGTCGTACCTTCGCAGCCTCAGGGCAGTGCGAAAGATGCGCTGACAGCCTCAGCTGCAACAAGGAGTAGTCCCCGTACCGCCGCTCGGCCTCGGACTGATCGTCGCCGCAGCGATGCAAAAAATACGGCTGGTCTGTCGGATTCTCTCCTGGTCGATTCTATCCTCACGATTATTCAGAACTATTATGTAGATGAAGACCGCGTGGGTAACAAAAAGCTTTTTGAAGAAACCTTGAAAGCCTTGGAAATACAAGATTTCATTCGTTTGAGTTTCCCGGCCAACGACACCTGGGCCGTGACGAAAGCGAGTGAAACGATTAGCTTTCGCACGAGCGATACCTATACATTCGACGAACTTGTTCGTGATTCTCTGAAACTCTCACGTTTCCTCGATCGTCATGCGGATGCTCCTGGTAAAGAGAAAAAAGTTGCGGATAAAGACAAGAGCGGGGCTCGCCAGGTTGTAAACGCAATGCTCGCCGGTCTCGACCCCCATAGCAATCTCCTTGATTCCGAAGAATATCGTGACCTTCGCCAGGGTACGGAAGGCTCTTTCGGAGGCCTGGGAGTCGTCGTAGGGATGCAAGACGATGTTCTTACAGTGGTAAAGCCATTGCCTAAAAGTCCTGCCTCGCGTGCTGGCGTCGCGAAACTTGACCGCATCATGGCGATCGACGATAAAAACACTTTTGGCACAACTCTCGATGATTTGATTCAATACATGCGCGGTGACCCCGGTACGAAAGTAAGGCTTTCGCTCTTGCGAGAAGGCGACATCGCACCTCGAACCGTGACCTTAACTCGCGAAATTATCCAAGTCGATTCCGTGGAATCAAGAGTTATCCCAACTGCCAAAGGCAATATCGTTTACGCGTTCATCGACAGTTTTTCCTCACGGACAGCTGCCGAACTCCGCGAAGCCCTCCTCAAAGCTCAAGCCAAAAAAGAGCCTATCACAGGCGTTATTCTCGATATGCGCTCCAATCCAGGCGGTCTTTTGGACCAAGCCGTGAAAGTTGCTGACCTCTTCCTTGATGAAGGCAAGATCGTAACAACACAAGGCCGCACCCGCGAGAGCGATATGGCCAAGAAAAACCTTTTTCACTTTGATTATCCGATTGCGATCCTTACGAACGGTGATACAGCTTCAGCGAGCGAAATCGTTGCCGGGGCGTTAAAAGACCAAGGTCGTGCCGTAGTCATCGGTGAGCCTAGCTTTGGTAAAGGCTCGGTGCAAACCGTGTTTGAACTGCCAGGCGAGCAGGCTTTGAAACTAACAATTGCTCGTTACTACACACCGAAGGGTATCTCGATCCAAAACATCGGCATTATGCCTGATATCTGGCTCCAGCCTATACAAAAAACCAAACTAAACCTGAATCTACTCGGTGAATATCGCTATAAAAGCGAGCGTTTCCTCGACCATAGTCTCGACCAGGAAAAGCCTAAAACCGTTGCGAACGCAGCGCGTCCCCAAAAAGCATTTTACCTGATTCCCGAGAACAAAAAAGAATCCGACAACGACGTCCCACTCCAGTTTGCCACGAAGTATCTCACTGAGCTGGCAAAACGTGACGGCGTTCCGTTCCCGACTGAGCGTTTGCGTGCGACCTACTGGAAGGCGAGTACTGATGCCCTCGTTAAAAAGAGTCTGGTTGATCTTGATAAAGCTACCGTCGAATGGTTGGCTAAAGACAAAAAATTGAACTGGTCGGATGCCGGTGAGAGTGCCGACGATGATCGGAACCTTCAGTTCACTGTGCAAATGCCAAAACGTATGCAGATGGTCGAAGGCAAAACACTGGATGTGCCTTACACCTTGAAAAACCTCTCAAAAAAACCAATATCGCGCGTCTCGATTTACCTCAGCGCGATTCAGTCCAGCCTTGGTACCAATGAGGTCCTTATCGGTCGTCTCGAGCCTGGTCAGACCCTTCAGGGCTCGATGAAGTTTGAAATGAAAGTGAATGCCAAAGAAGGCTCGGTTCGCATGCGGGCCGGACTTGCTCATAGCGGGTGGCCTGTCCCGAGCCGCGAAAAAGAATTCTATGTGGAGCTTCAGGAAACAAAAAAACCTGATATCACGATGAATATGAGTCTGGTTTCAGAAGACGGCGGCAGCCAGGTTGGTATTCTCGAGCCTTCGGAGAACGCCAAGATCCGCGTCTATCTCCGTAACAATTCGAACGTCGTAGCCCACAAGGTTTCCGTCCATCTGGTCAGTCTCTCAGGCAAACAGATCGGTGTTGATGCCAAGGCCGTCGCTCTGGGCGATATGAAGCCGGGCGAAACGAAGGTGGCCCTTGTCCCTGTGCACGCTGCTGCTTCCATCATCTCGGATGAATTTAAGTTTGGTGCTCTCGTCGAGAGCGATGAATACGTACTGCCAAACAAAGTTCATTTTTCGCTACCAAGTTCTCCTAAGGCACGCATGTCGAAGACCGATGTTTTAACAGGGACGGGATCATGGAAAGAAAATTGAGTGTTGCGCTGATTTTGGGCGCTCATCATAGCATTCGCTTGCTGGAAGTGTTTGGCCCGCTTAGTGAGGACTTTGACATCAAAGCTTTAGGACTGCTCGAAGAGATCAGCCCTGAAAGTTATATGACTGATATCCCTTTGCAGACGTTTATTGAAGACAACCATCTCCCGGGCTTTATGCTGGGCGTGGAAGAAGAAATTGCCAAAGCTGACGTTGTCATAGCTTCGAGCCTCCTCGATGCGGCCACGTATCAGGCGTTCCGTTATGCCTATCATCACCAAAAGCCTTTTTTGCTTTTCTGCCAGAAAGAGGAGGAGCTGAAGCAGGCTATTCTCGGCAAAAGTGAAGATTTCCAAGACTGCATTAACAACGCGAGCGGGTTTCTGATCTATGACGAGACCGTCGGCGAAACACTGGAATTCATGGGCTGCGATCCCAGTCGCATCCTCGTTTTGCAACCTGAAATTCAGGCCAAAAAGTTCGGATTCCATGAAAAACTTCGCAAAAAGTTTCGTGACTATCTAAAAGTGGAAGAGAACGAGCTCCTGGTTGTGAGCCAGCTGAGCGAAGACTTGGCACCACTCGAACTGATGTCGGCTTTCAAGATGTTGCAAGCTCTTGATGCCGAACTGTTTCAACGCTCAAAGCTGCTTTTCATCGGCAGTGCTCCCAGCAAAGATTCCGTTAAATACCGCGCCGTCGACCTTGGTATGACCAAATCAATTATGTTTATTGCCCAGGATATCCGCCCATTTTTTGTCGATCTCATGTCAGCGACAGATCTCTACGTAGCATTGAGCCGTGGTCATGACGCAACCGAAAGTCTTTTTACGGTGCTTGAAGGCATGGCGTGTGGCGTGAAGGTGCTGCTGGACGAAAGGCACGCCCTTGCCGGTGTTGTTGATTCTAATTTTGTCGTTTCTCATCCTCGTTCGGTTGCTTTGGCCTTGCGTGACGTTTTGTTGAAGTCCATCGATAGGAAAGAAATCATAAAGCTTGTGGCCGCACGTTATACCCAAAATGGGGCGAGTACTCTGGTCTCTGAGTTTTTGAAAACACGTATCGCGGAGAAACCGCTCCAGCTCCCATTGGCTGGCGATTTTTCGCAAGTCCTCACATCCCTTCTCAGTAAAGCGCGTGAAGGTCTCGACGTGTTTTTGGAGGCGCTTGAACTTGAGATGAACCATTGGGGCAGCCATAGCGATTATAAAGGTCGACTCCTTGTATTAAAGGGCCAAACCCTCCTGCAAGCGAGTCAGTTTGATGAAGCTCTCGCTGTGTTTGAACTCTGCACGGCTGAGGAACACGTCCAGCGCGAAGCGTATCTGGGCTTGGCACGCATTGCTCTTTTTACACATTCAAACGAAGAGGCTTTGTCATTCTACCGCAAGGCGCTTGCATTGAAACCTAACGACGCGGAAGCGATGGGAGGCATAGGCAATGTCTATCGGAAGATTGGAATGGCTGACGAGGCTGTTTACTGGCTTGGAAAGTCTATATCGGTCGATGTCGAAAATTCGCGCTATCTCATAGCCCTGACGCAGGCCTGCAACGAATCCGAAGATCACGATCGTGCCATTGCCCTTCTCGAGCAATTGAAAATACTCCTGGGCAATAAGCCATCACTGGTGATGTGCCTTGGCCAGTTGTATTTCAAAGTCGGGAATAATGAGAAAGGAAAGGAGCTAGTGGACCTAGCTCTGGAGATCACGTCGGGGATAGGGCAGCTCAAGTTGCTACCCAGTTCAGATGTTGCCTGATTCCCGAATATCCATCATTGAAGAAGGTGTAGAGACTAAGGTGGAACCGAATCCACCTTTTCTTTCGCCACCCACCGGTAACCCTGGAATACGAGCGACAAGATTCAAAACCATCTGAGCCAGTCGATCGCCCTGATTGATGATGAATGCTTCCTCACCATGATTAATCAAAAGAACACCCACTTCATCCCGATAATCCGCATCGATCGTACCAATACCATTGGCGAGACTGATGCTTGCCTTGCGAGCAAGGCCCGAACGGGCCCGCACTTGCAATTCCGGGAGAAAACCGGTCGGAACTTGAGCCCATTCCACACTGTCGATCCAAACACCGGCTGGGACGAGCACAACCTTGCCTGGAGGCAAAAGAGCTGCTTCGCGTGCCACCAGGTCCGCAGCTGCGGAATGTTCGGTCATGTAAGCTGGTTCACAGCCTTCTGCAAATCGTAGTTTGAACATGGGTCACTCTCCACTTCACTTCTGACGTCGGACGCTACTTAAACTGTTGGTTTTTGGCCGAGAGCTTCTTTACGGCTCAGCTTGATCTTGCCTTGACGATCGACATCGATGATCTTCACAAGAACCTGCTCACCCTCTTGAACCACATCCGTCACACGATCAACCTTCTTGTTTTCAAGTTGCGAAATGTGAAGAAGGCCTTCTAAACCTGGGCGGATCTCAACAAAAGCGCCGAAATCGACGATTTTTTTGATGAGGCCAAGGTAGATTGCGCCGACTTCTGGATCAGAAGTGATGCCACGGATCGCTGTTTTTGCGCGTTCAGCAGTCGCACCATCTTGAGCGATGATGTTCACGATGCCATCGTCGTTAATGTCGATTTTTACGCCGAGTTCAGCCACTAGTTTTTTGATCGTTTTGCCGCCTGGTCCGATGAGGTCACGAATTTTCTCTTCTTTGATTTTCATTTGGAAAATCTGAGGAGCGTATTCGCTGATTTCAGCAGGGGTATTGATTGCGGCAATGAGTTTTTGGAGGATGAACTGACGGCCTTGACGAGCTTGTTCAAGGGCTTCACCGAGGATCTGCGAGGAGATACCGCCGATCTTGATGTCCATCTGAAGGGCAGTGATGCCTTCTTGTCCACCGGTTACCTTGAAGTCCATATCACCGAGGTGATCTTCGTCGCCGAGGATATCAGAGAGGACCGCGTATTTGCTGCCTTCCATGATGAGACCCATAGCGATACCAGCGACAGGTTGTGAGATCGGCACACCGGCATCAAGAAGAGCCATAGTACCGGCACAAACCGTAGCCATCGATGAAGAACCGTTTGACTCAAGAACTTCGGAAACCAGGCGGATCGTGTAGTTGAACGTGCCCGGAGCAGGAAGAACAGCCGTCAAAGCTTTTTCTGCAAGAGCACCGTGGCCGATTTCACGACGACCAATGCCGCGGAGGGGACGGGCTTCACCAACCGAGAACGGAGGGAAGTTATAGTGCAACATGAACTGTTTTGTAGCGTTCGGTTGTGTGATCGAGTCCATACGCTGCTCGTCATCGCCTGATCCGAGTGTGATCGTCGCGAGAGCTTGTGTTTCACCGCGGGTGAATAAAGCCGAACCGTGAGTTCTTTTGAGAACTTTAGTTTCGCAGGTGATTTTGCGGATATCGGTGAACGAGCGGCCATCGATACGTTTTTTGTCATCGAGAATCATTGCGCGCATGATGTCGTATTGCAATCTTTCGAGAGCCACGTGAAGCGCTTTGCTGACTGAACCGCTGTTTTCAGGGTTGAGTTCGGCCGCGAGTTTCGCTTTGATATCGCGGAACGCTTTTTGACGAGTTTGTTTTTCTTTGATGACGAGGGCGTCTTTTACGAGGCTTCCGGCTACGCCTTGGGCTTTTGCATAAAGAGCGTCAGCGCCTGCATCACGAACGAGTTCTTTTTTTGCTTTGCCGATTTCTTTTTGGATCTCGATTTGGAGATCGTGAAGAGGTTTCATCGACTTCTGCGCAAAAGAGATCGCTTCGATCATTTGAGCTTCGGAAAGAAACTTAGCGGCCGCTTCAACCATCAGAACTGCATCTGGTGTTGCTGCGACTACGAGTTCGAGATCCGAATTATCACCCGGCATTGGATCGATGATCAGTTTGCCATCTTTGCGGCCGATACGAAGCGATGCAACGGGGCCGTTAAAAGGAATATCGCTGATCATAAGTGCAACACTGGCACCTGCGAGAGCGAGACTTGATGGATGATGAAGTGGATCGAGGGACATGACTGTAGCGATTACTTGCGTATCGTTCAGGTAGCCTTCTGGAAAGCAAGGACGGAGAGGGCGGTCAATAAGGCGAGAAGTGAGTGTTTCGAGTTCGCTCAAACGACCTTCGCGCTTAACAAAGCCACCTGGGATACGACCGGCAGCATAATACTTCTCTACATAATCCACGCTAAGTGGGAAAAAATCTTGGCCTTCTTTGGGGGCTTCTGCAGCACACACGGTCACAAGGACTTGAGTGTCTCCGCAGCTAACCATCACGGATCCATTTGCCTGTTTCGCAAATTTGTTGAATTCAAAACGGATGGTTTTGTCGCCGACTATGGCTTCCTTGATGACAGACATCGTGCGGTTACTCCAATATGAGTTTGGCAACAGCCAAAATGAAAAACGTCTTTATTCCTGCCAACACTATCAAGATATTGGCGAGAGATAAAGACGCTTTGGGATGTGTAAAATTTATTTACGAAGGCCGAGTTCGCCGATCAAAGTCTTGTAAGCGGCAACATCTTTGCTTTTCAAGTAAGTGAGTAAGCGCTTGCGCTGACCAACGAGTTTGAGAAGACCAAGACGAGAATGGTGGTCTTTCGTGTGAGTCTTAAAGTGCTCGTTCAACTGTTGCAGGCGTTTTGTAAAGAGTGCAACTTGAACCTGTGGAGAAGCAGTATCGCCAGGCTTCTTGCCGAACTTTGCAATAATCTCGCTGGTTTGAGTTTCGTTCAAAGCCATTATTAGATCCTTCCTAAAATACTTCCTGACGGTTTCGCGCACCATATTTTGGCGCCTGCCCCGGGTTTTCGGGCCTCGTAAGTGGGCAAAGTATCCAAATGCTCCCTAGATTGCAAGTGTCTTCGTTTGAGATTGCTAAAGCGTTCACCAGACGTCAAAGAGGCTAAGTCGTTGCTTCTTGGAATTATAGAGGTTTTCTTTTAAATATTGACAAATCAGAGTTGGTTTGTCATTAAACGTCATCGGTGCGCAGTTATGTTGGCTTGCCCAATCTCTCGCGAGAGTCTCAATTCAGGAGGTGCTGTGATGAGTTTTCCAGCCGGTCATAAAGTAGTTCATAAGACTCACGGAGTCGGCGTCATTGAAGGTACAGAAATTCTTTCACTGGGCGGTTCCGCTCAAGACTATTATATCCTGAAGATCCTTGAGAGTGGCCTTATGGTCCGTTTCCCTAAAACGAGCCAGGGCCTTATTCGCGAACTCGTTAATGATGAAGACATAGTTAATATCATCTCGATACTCCGCAGTTCTCCCAAAACCTACTCGACTATCTGGAACCGCAGAAAAAAAGAGTTCTCTGACAAGATCCGTTCCGGTTCGCTGTTTGAGATCGCTGAAGTCCTTCGTGACCTCGTCGGCAAAGACAAGCTGCGCCTCCCTTCTTTCGGCGAACGTGAGATGATTGAACGGGCCCGCGCCCGGCTGATTAGCGAAATCGTTGCTGCCAAAGAAGCTGATGTGGCGACTATTGAAGGCCTTATCGACGAAGCTCTCGCCTTTCTCGAGCAAGCAAGTTCTTGAAGCGACAGCAGGTAAGGTTGTAAAACGGAGGGATTCATCCACGAGCGGGAGGTATCCTTACATGAAGATTGTTAATGTGATGGCATCGAGTCTCGACGGAAGAATCGGGGTTCATGATAAAGAAGGTGATTCCGAACGCCTCGGTGTCGGAATGTCCAATTCAGAAGACCAAAAGCGCCTTCGGGCCCACATCGAATCTTCTGACGCCATCGTTGTGGGGGCCTCCTCAATACGGGCCAACGGTTCTTGTCTCGATCATCCCGGGCTCCACAAAAAGCCTCCCGTTTGGTTCATCTTCGCCCAAAAACCACTCCCCGAATCCTATGAATTCTGGAACCAAAAACACATACGCCGCGTCCTAGTTTCTTCGCATCCGTTGCCGATAGTTGAAGGCAGTGGTGTCGAAAGCCTCACCTACGGTTCAGCTGAACCTGCCATGTTTCTTTCCCTTTACCTCAAGATGCATAATTTCACGCGTGCGCTGCTCTTCGGTGGCGGCATTGTGAATAGCTGGTTTTACAATCAGAAACTTGTCGATCAGCTTGAGCTGACCTTGACGCCTATGATGATAGGCAAGCCCAATGCTCCTTTTCTCGTCGCCCCCACTTTGGGCGAGGCTAAGCAATTTTTGCTCCTTTCTTCTCAGGCCTCCGAAAGTTTCGTATTCTTAAGCTATAGCGTCGCCTACGAGTAAAGATCGGGCCAAACCCGATCGGCTCCAGGCACGTGGTAGCTGGAGATTTTGATGGGTCTGAGGATCAGGACAAATACGCAGTCGTTGAATGCCCAAAGACATATGGGTATTACGAATGCGCGTTTAACATCGACGATGGAAAAATTGTCTTCTGGTCATCGCATTAACAAAGCTGCGGATGATGCCGCCGGCCTTGCTATTGCAACCTCTCTTGAATCCGATGTCCGTTCCTTAGGACAGGCGAGGCGAAACTCCCAGGATGCGGTTTCCATGCTGCAGGTCGCTGAGGGCAGTCTTGAGGAAATCACTAATATCGTCACGCGACTCAAGGAAGTCTCGGTTCAAGCGGCTTCGGATACGGTTGGCCAAAAAGAACGCGGCTACCTCAACCAGGAATTCATGGCTTTGAAGGATGAGGTCGATCGTATCGCCCTCAACACGGACTATAACGGCACAAGGCTTCTCATCGGGTCGCAGGCTGTTTCACCCGAACTCCTGAAAAACCATAATCCCTCGCCGCTTGAGATGCAGATCGGCAAAGATTACCTGGTTCCGTCTGACTCTCTGGACGCACGCAACCCCGTTAACATCATCCGCATCGATTTTAGCCAAATGAGCGCTGCGACTGAGGGTCCCAACTCTCTCAATATCGGTAACAGTGCCAATGAAGCCGGAACACGAATCGATAATAAAGCGGATGCCCAAATATCTATGGCCCGCATTGATTCGGCGCTCGAACGGATCTCCTCTTACCGCGCGACTATTGGTGCGGCTCAAAACCGCTTAATCAGCACAGAAAGAAACCTCGGTGTCAGTATCGAAAACATGTCGGCAGCCCGGTCGCGTATCATTGATGCCGATTATGCCCATGAAACCGCAGACTACACTCAGGATAACATCCTCATGCAGGCCGGCGCTTCGGTCCTAACCCAAGCCAATCAGCAGCCCAACGTAGCCCTCAAATTGCTTCAGGGCCTCCAATAATTCGGCGTCTTGACCTTGATGTTCAAAGCTTTAGGCTTTAAAACAAGGGTGAGGAACACTATGAAACACACCCCAATCTACATCGACAACTACGACTGTCTCACCCCTGCGGGTCGAGGTGTTGACTCCGTAATGCGAAGCCTTTTTGCAGGTCGTACAGAGCTTACTTCTACCGAACCTATTGCGCAGGGATCCCTTCCTTTTTCCCTTCACGATACTCTTCAATTCCTAACGTCCGAAAAATCGCTGCGTGAGCACGATCCTCTCACTCTCATGGGTGTGATGGTGGGACGATCGCTTTCGTCCGGATTGCAGAATTGTTCAACGACAGGACTGATCGTTGGCTCGTCACGTGGTCCAACCCAGACTTTAGAGAAATCATTTGCAGAATTCTCAAAAGGCGTGTGTTTAAAGCCTAGCGTGAGCCCAACCTCGACCGCGAGCGGTATATCCTCCGCTATCGCTCGTGATTTAAAACTCGGAGGCCCAAGTTTCTCGCTTTCAGCTGCGTGTTCGACCGGGCTTTACGCTCTCCTTCAAGGCATTGGCAGTCTCAAAGCTGGGCTGTGCGACGACATGATTGTCGGCGGAGTCGAGGCTGCAAATACAGACTTTACCTTTGAAATGCTTCGATCGGCGCGCGTTCTCAATACTGTTTTGAACGAAGATTTTCCCTGTCGGCCAGGTTCTGATGATCGACGGGGCATGGTTTTGAGCGAAGGAGCTGCTCTGCTTCATCTGACCTCGGAGCAGTCGGCCCGTTCGAAAGCTTCGGTTATCGGCTGGGGCGCTGCGAACGAAAGCGGAACATTGACCGGCGTTTCTGAAAATGGTGAAGCTTTGGCTCACGCTATACACAATGCTTTGCAGGTAGCAGGCATTGCGCCTGATTCTGTCGACTTGATCGTCGGTCATGGGGCAGGCACTTTAAAAGGTGATAAAGCGGAAGCTGCCGCGTATCGTTCGGTTTTTGGTGCAGAGGCCCGGCCTCCCCTCGTCTGGCACAAATGGTGTGTGGGTCATATGCTTGGCGCCTCAGCAGCGTTGAGTGTCATGCTTGCGGTTGAACATTTAGAGCGCCAGGAGCTTTCGCCACATCCCTATTTTGCAGACGGGCAGGCAATGTTTGCTGGGAAGCACCTGGTTTCCAGTAAAATAGCGCTGATTACGTCGATGGGATTTGGCGGCAGCGCGTGTGCACTCCTCGTCAAAAAATTGTCTTAGCCGTCATAGACAGGACGTTTGGCTTTTGACAGGAGGAAAAAAGCGTAGGGTCAAATTTCTGTCAAGTCCTGTGACGAACTTGGATAGAAACGATAAAAACACGATAAAACAAAGTCTCTCAGCACAATCTCTCCCCTCCTGAACGTTTGGCCTGATCTTTGCAGAGTGTATAGGGAACTCGCAGAGGGCAAGGCCAATGTTAAACAACATATATGTACCGGTAGCAGGAGCGCTCGCACAAGAACGAGCCCTTGAATCTATCGCCAACAACCTGGCGAACGTCAACACCGTTGGCTTCAAAGGCGATACTGTTGCATTCAGCCTCCTTCATCCCGAGCCAAACAAAAGCTATCCCGATACTATGCCGCCCGCAAACTTCAAAGAAGATATGTCGAGCGTCTATCCACTTCGCGGAAATGAAATGAATATGGTTGGCGTTGCTGCTGTCGAACGCGACTTTACGCAAGGCCCAGCGATCAACACTCAAAATGCCCATGATGTCATGCTTCAAGGCGACGGTTTCCTTACGGTTCAAACGCCTGAAGGTACACGTTACTCACGCGCTGGCGATCTCTCTATGACCAACGATGGTGTGCTTTCAAGCAAGATGGGCGATCCCATCATGGGCGAAAAAGGACTCATCTATGTTCGCAGTACTGACTTCAAGATCAATCCCCAAGGTGAGATCTTCATGGATGGTCAGCTGGTCGATAAACTCAAAATCGTTCAGTTCGACAACAAAAAAGAACTCGAAAAAGTCGGTAACAACTACTACAACTTCGGCGGCGATGAAAAAAGCATCAAACCCGCAACAGCTTGTCGAGTTGAACAAGGTTTTCTAGAAGGTTCAAACGTTAACGCGATCAAAAGCATGACTTCGATGATCGTTGCGCATCGCTCCTACGAAGCGTACCAAAAAGCGGTTTCGAACTACGATAAAATGATGGAAAAGTCTTCGAATGCCATCGGCGAAGTCAGAGCATAAGCGGTCACTGAGTCGAAATTAACCTAACGATTGGAGTTTTTATATGATGCGTTCACTGTTTACAGCAGCAACCGGAATGGAAGCTCAGCAGGTAACAATTGATACAATCTCTAACAACCTTGCCAACGTTAACACGACCGCGTTTAAACAATCGCGGGCGAACTTTCATGACCTTCTCTACCAAACGATCAAAGCGCCAGGGCAAAATTCAACTGCTGGAACGGTTGCACCAACAGGCATCCAGATCGGAGGCGGTTCGAAAGTGTCGTCCGTTGAAAAAATGTTCACCGAAGGCGCAATTCGTGTCACTAATAAAACAACCGACATGATGATCGAAGGCCAAGGCTTTTTCCGCGTACAAAAAGACGACGGATCCATGGCTTATACCCGTGACGGTGGTTTTAAGGTCGACAACACTGGCCGCCTTGTCACGGGCGAAGGTCTTCCCCTGGTTCCTGAAATCACAATTCCAGAAAATGTCACGCACGATAAAATCCACATCGGTATCGATGGAACGGTCAGCGTCAAAGTCGGCCAAGAAACTCAAGAAATCGGCCAAATCGTAGTCGCAAACTTCGTTAATCCAACCGGCCTTGAATCCCTCGGCCGAAACTTATACGCTGATACTGCTGCCAGTGGACCTGCTCTTATCGGTCAACCGAACACAACTGGTTTCGGGCGTATCGGCCAAGGCGAACTTGAAGCCTCAAACGTCAATATCGTTGAAGAAATGGTTAACATGATTTCAGGCCAACGCGCTTATGAGATCAACTCCAAAGTCATCGCGACCGGCGACCAAATGCTTCAGCAGACCAATAACATCCGCTAAGTTTAATTGAGAGACTTAATGAAAATTTTGCTCCTGAGTCTCTTGACTTTGGGTTCGGTCCCTACGGTCTTCGCCCAGCCAGTCGATCTTTTACAGCAATTATACGGAAAACAAAGCCCCGGAGCCACAAGGCCCGAGGCCTCTTCTGTTCCCTCGGCCATGCCTATGAAAGACCTTGTGCCGGTCATCCAAGAACCTTTGACTCTTACTGTTCGTGATAGTTTTTCGACGTCACGTGAGCGGGTCTTTCTCGCCGACGTGACGACATGCAAAGGCCCAAAACAAGCCTGTGATGAAGTCGGTGCCATTGATCTTGGTTCTGCGCCCAAAGCTATGAGGCAGGATCGTCTTGCTAAAACACGTATTATTGAGGCTGTCTCCCATGAGATGGGCTCACGGCCCATCTCATGGGGTGGCGCCGATAACTGCCTTATTTCGGCTTTATCCAGTCCTTTTAACGAAGAGGCTGTTGTTCACGTTATTGAGCACGAGTTTGCCTCTGCACCCAAAGGCGTGCGCGTTTTGATACAATCGGTAAGGTTGCCGACAATGCAGATGCTTCGTCACAACAACTATGTTTACAAAGTGCCGAGTTTTGGTGATCAAGTCTCGCGCGTTTATGCAAATCCTCGCACTCGTTTTGCGCAGCTTAAAGTCTTGGCGGTCGATCAGGATCCTTCGTCTCAGGCCACGATAGAATTCATTGCCCAAGTCAGCCTTCGTGTGGAAGTTCAGGCGCTTGTGTCGCAAGGTTCCCGAGAACGCGGCGAACGTATAACCCAAGACTTTATTGCCCTTGAGTGGATTCCCTTTCAAGATCAAATTGTTACGGATGAAAAACTCGTGTTAGGCAAAATCCTCAAAAGTCGCATTATGGCCAAACAACCGCTTCGCTCTTGGGACCTGATGCGTGAGCCCGAAGTCCAGCGTGGGGACCGAATCGAAGCCGTTGTCAACACCGGCGGGATTCAGCTCAACAGTGTCGCGCAAGCCCTTGAGCCTGGTTTTATAGGGCAAAAAATTCGCATTCGGCTCGATGCTACGAAAAAGACTCTGCTCGGTGTCGTCATCGCACGGTCTCAGGTTGAGGTGCCCTCCTTATGAAAAAAACGTGTATGATAGGCCTTACACTTTTATTGAATGCATGCCAGACAGGTGTTGTCCCTATTTCTCAAAGGAATATGTATGAAAAAGAAGGTAAATCCGCCAATCTCGGTCATCGAAGACCTATTGAAGACAGAGCCGCAAGCCCGGAAGTATATCTCAAAAAACAGAGTATTGAGATCGTCCCTCAAGAAAGCAAAAACTACACAGGCTCCCTCTTTGCACTAAAGCGACCCGATACTTATCTCTTTATGGATCCACCCCGTGGGGACTTAGGCGAATATTTGGACGTCAACGTTCAGGTTAACCGCAAAGAGAAAGCTCCGGTTGTTCCCGGTGCAGCACCCGCGGTGCCTGCCGATTCTGCAAGCAAAGCGAAAGCGATACAGGATGATCTCGTAGCGGCCCTGCCTAAACTTGAGCCCGGTACGGCCGAAGCCAAGATGCCCAGCCTCGTCAAGATGAAAGTCGTGAAAAAGCTTGAGAACGGCGATGTCATCGTTGAAGCGGCGCGCGCCTCTCAAAACGAATGGGAAGCCAACACCCAGAGAGCGACCGCCAGGATCCCATTTGCTAAAGTTTCGGGGCATAACGATATAACCACGGCCGATCTTGCTGATGTGCATTGGATGGAATCGATTAACGGCTCAATAACGGAGCGTGAGTCCAATACTTGGGAAGATGAATACAGTATGCGATGGGCGGGCTTCAACGAAGCGCGATCTAAAGTCGCCCTGGATCTGGAAACGAAACGCAAAGATCTCGAGAAAGTCAAAGACCGTCTCAAAGACAAAATTGTTAATGTTGGTCGTGAACGCAACAAATTAGCGGCCGAAAAAGACAAAGTCGAAATATTGAGACGTGAAACCGAGGAAAAGTTGAACGAACTCAATCGCAAAAACGTTCAACAGGATTCATTGATCGAAGAGCAGAAAGACATCATTAAAAAACAAGAAAAAATAATTGAAGAAGTTCAGATAGGGCAGCAATCCAACCTCGTCGATCCGGGTGCCGCTCAAAATGCAGGTGTGAAGGCGCCGGTCGCAAAAAATGCGGCTCCTAAGACTCAACCGCAGTAATAAGGTAACTAACCGATGCTTCGCTCCCTAGCCCTGTCCTGCCTTGTTTTTATTAGTTTTGTCCAAACCGCCCACGCCCAAAACGTGCGGATCAAGGAACTCGCCCACTTGCGTGGGGATAGGACCAACAGCCTTATCGGGTTCGGTCTCATTGTCGGTCTGAACAAGACCGGTGATACCCCGACAAGCCTTGCGAAAAACAAAGCCGTCCAAACCCTGCTAGGTCGCCTTGGAATGACGATCGACAGTGGTCCTGTCACCACACTTTCAGCCGCAGCCGTCATCGTCACGGCCGAGCTTCCGGCGTTTGCGCGTGTGGGAGATAAAATAGATATCAAAGTTTCTGTCATCGGCGATGCCAAGAGTCTCGCGGGCGGCACATTGCTTTCTACGCCCCTCAAATCCGGTGACGGCGAAATTTACGCGATGGCTGACGGGGCAATTGTTCTGGGCCAGGCGAATGGTTCCGGTGTTAAAGTCCAAACCGTATCTGTGATCGCAGATGGTGGTATGATAGAGAAGGACTTCATTCCTAGCCTCGTGCAAAATCAGGCGATCGATTTGAATTTGGTAAAATCCGACTTTTCCACGTCCAATCGCATTGCGCTTGCCATCAATCAACACTTTCACGCTGAGATAGCGACCGCAGTTGATCCAGCGCGCGTCAAGGTCCACGTTCCTGAGGCCAGTTGGTCAAATGTTACGGGATTCATTGCCGAAATGGAAACACTTGAGGTTCTTGCCGATCAAAAAGCGGTCGTTATCATCAATGAGCGAACAGGTACGATCGTCATGGGGGGAGACGTGAAGATTTCGCCTATCGCGATTTCCCACAACGGTTTCAGCATCAATGCCGGCGGCAAAGGCAAACCAGCCGACGCCGTCAAAAGCCTCGATGGTTCAACCGTGAATGATTTGGTCAAGGGTCTGAATCAAATGGGCGTAAAGCCGGAAGATCTTATAAGTATTTTACAATCGATCCATGCCTCAGGCGCATTGAGGGCTGAGATCAAGCTCATGTGAGGGCTATGATGAGCGAAATAAACGCACTTTCAAATGTCTCCGTAAATGATATGAATGCCCAGCGATTTGAAAAGGTTAACCAGAAGACTCCGGAGAACCTCGAAGAGGTCAAAAAATTATCCAAGGAGTTCGAATCTATATTCATGGAGATTGTGCTAAAATCAATGCGGGACTCGGTTGACAAGTCCAAATTTATTGATGGCGGCAACGGTGAGCAAATCTTTCAGTCTATGCTCGACACCGAATATGCTAAAAATCTAGCGAACCAAAATATGACCGGACTTTCGACTTCGATCGAGGACCACCTCACCAAACTGATGGGGGATGGTGGTAAGATAACTGAAGTGCAAAAAGCTGTCGGTCGTGCACAATACCAAAAGATCAAAGATACCGAAGAACGTTAAACCGTTACTCAATGCCTTAGGGCTCTGGAGGACGTGACTCATGGATACCAAGATTGGCCCAAATGTTTCCCCTGCGTTAACCGGCAACACTGCGGGCATTGGCAAAGCCAAGGGCGTTCAGGGTGAAGGCGACGCAAAGAAGATCAAGAGCAAAGGCTCTGAAGGCGACTACAACGTCAATCTCTCCGGCAAGTCCAAAGAGATAAACGAAGCCCGCCTGAAAGCGCTCGACATCGCACGGGGTACCCCTGATGTTCGCGAAGACAAAGTCGCGGAACTCAAAAAGAAAATCGAATCGGGCGAATATAAAGTGAGCTCCGAAAATATCGCCGACGGCATCCTGCGCGAAGCGATTAAAGACGAACTCTCCAAAGGCGAGCCTGAGCTCTAATCACCTGTGAGGCCCAATTATGATAGGGAATCAAGGCGTAGGCAACCGTCTCAATAAAGTCACCGAAAATTGCGCGTTTCTTTTCGAAGTCCTCAAAGACTTCGAAGTGGTCATCACGCGCGAAAACGATGCCATTGGTCGTTCTGATCTCGCTGAACTTGAGGCGATCACGGACGAAAAAGTCATTTTTGGCGAAAAAGTCAAAAAGTATATTCGCGCTCTGAAAGAGTCGATGGACCTGCTGACCTCGGAAGTTGTCGATTTTGAAATTGAATCCAACGACGAACGCCAACTCACACAGTATGTTGCCGTGATTCGCGAGCCCTTGCTCAAAGCGCATCCTCAGCTCGAGCCTGAGTTGAAAAACATGGAAACCTGGGCTGGAAAATTGAAAGACCTGCGGGTCGGTATTTTCGCCAAGGTCGAAACCAACGCTTATCTCGTGCAGAGACTTCTGCATTACCACCGCGAGACTTATGCTTTCTGGCAAGCGGTTGTCCGCGAGTCGGAAGCCGTTTATGGCCAAACCGGCAAAACCAAATATGGGAATGGCTCACAGAAGTCCATACTCAACGTTAGGACCTAATCTATGTCAGGTCTGTTTCACTCGCTCAATATCGGCTCTGAATCCCTCTTTGCCAGCCGGCAAGGTGTGGATACGGCTGGTCATAACATTGCGAATGCTCAGACCGAAGGTTTTTCCCGTCAACGTGTGAATCTTGAAACACGGGCTCCCTCGGAGACCCGTGGTGTCGTCATTGGTAACGGAGTGTTTGTCAAAAACATCTCGCGCGCTCATGACTCCTTCCTCGAAAAACAATTGAACGACACGCATCAGGAGATGGGGCACTCCACGGCACGATTCGATAGCCTTAAGCCCCTCGAAAACATTTACAGCCCCGAGCTCGGCAATGGAATATCCGCCGAGCTCGATAAGTTTTATAACTCCCTCCAGGACCTTTCAAACTTTCCGGAAGAACTTCCTGTCCGTACCGGCGTTCGTGAGTCCGCGCAGAACGTCGTCAACGCTTTCCGTCACACCGACGAAAGCCTGAAGGTGCAGCGCGATGACATCAATAACCGTATCCAGGGCGAAGTTCAGGAAGCATCCGGCATGATTGCCGATATCGCCAACCTCAACATCGCGATCAAAGGTGCGGAGACAAGCTCGAGCAAGGAAGTCCCTGACCTCATGGATCAGCAGGATAAGATACTCCGCGAGCTCACCAAAAAGATGGATATCTCTTATTATCGCGGCGATCAAAACATGGTCGTGGTCCGTGGTCCATCAGAAACTCTCCTCGTTGATCGAGGCGAAGCCGCGCGGATGGATGTCGCGCGAAGCGATGATAAATCTCAGTTTGATATCGTGGTCCTCGACGGAGCAGCCTGGAAGCCGACTATCGTCACGCACGACAACAAAAAAGGCCGTTTAGCCGGAATGATTGAAGTCCGCGATAAGGTTATCCCGAACCTTCTCGAAGACAACAACAAGATGGCCACGGCTTTTGCCGGCTCGATGAACGCGATCCATCGCCAGGGTTTTGGGCTTAAAGATTACAAAGAAACCACGGGACGTGATTTTTTTGAGATCAAAAATATCGATAATGCGGCTGCAACTCTCGCGTTGGATAGTCGCATCGTGGAATCGACCAATGCGATTTCCGTAGCCGCGTCGCCCAATGCTCCCGGAGACAACGTTCTTGCCAATAAGATGATTCGCGTTAAGGACGAGAAGATCATGGGAGACGCAAGTCTCGGCGACTATTACGCAAACTATGTCGGGGTTTTCGGTCTTGACCTCCAGCGGTCGCAGCAGACCAAAGAGGCCGATGATACTCTGATTCGCAATCTCAACTCTCGACGTGACGCCATCTCAGGTGTGTCGATGGATGAAGAGGCAACAAACCTTCTGAAATGGCAGGCGAACTTTACGGCTTCCTCGAAGGTCATCACGACCGTCGATGAAATGATCGAAACCGTCCTCCAGATGAAACGGTAGGTGCTGTAAATGCGTGTATCAGATAGACAGCGTTATGATCAGGCGAACTTCCGGGTTGATCAAGCGAAAACTGAGAACTCCAATAACCTCGAGCAATTGTCGACGCAAAAACGCGTGACTAAAGTCTCGGATGACCCCGTTGCGGTCGGTCAGATTCTGCGTCGGCGTTCGACTTTAAGTAATATAGAACAGTATTCAAAAAACGTCGAATTCACCAAAGGTTATATCGATCGAACGGAATCCTCTCTACAGGGGATTCACGATTATCTGATACGTGCGAAAGAACTCGCGGTCAGCCTTTCCAGTGGAACATACGCTGCCAATAGCCGGGAATCCGCGGGCCTCGAGGTCAAAGAGATTCTCGAAGGTGTGGTTTCCCTTGCCAACTCACAGTATAACAATCGTTATGTGTTTGGAGGGTTTCGCACCCAGACACCTCCTATTACAGGGGATGGGGAATTTTCTGGAGACGATGGCGCGATTTACCTGCCGGTGGAAAACGGTACGTTCCGGCAAATCAATTTGCAGGCCCGCGCGCTGTTTGAGCCGACTGCGGATGAACGCGCCAAGGGCCACTTTGGAATGGTCGAGACTCTGGCCTTGCTTCGTGATTCATTGAAAGACAACAATGTCCAAGGCATCCGGAAAGCGATGGACGAACTTGATATCCAGATGGATAAAACCACCTCGAGCCAATCATCTCTCGGTGCTGTTTACAACGCCGTAGACGAAACTTCCAAACGTCTTGAACTCGGCAACGAACTCACTCATGCGGATCTGTCTCGCCTGGAAGACGCGGATGTCTACAAGGCGACTACAGATTTCAAGAAGTCGGAAGCGGTTCTGCAGAGTACGCTTATGGCTTCGAATAAGTTGCTTCAGCCGTCCTTGCTGAATTATTTGCAGTAAGAATTGCGGTCTAAAGATTAGCGCCATCTGCCAGGGAGGGTAAAAAGGTGCTTGTATTAACGAGGAAAGTTGGAGAAGGGATTGCTATCGGCGATGATATAAAAATCGTCGTGATGCAGATAAAAGGCAAGCAGGTACGGCTCGGCATCAAGGCGAGCCCTAATACTGTTGTTCATCGTGAAGAAGTGTATCAACGCATCCAGGATGAGAACCGGCAAGCCTCTTATTCGCAGGTCGCAAGCGTCGATCAAGCCTCGGATATCATGGAAGATAGTGAGGTCATGCAAGATCCCAGTCACACGCCGTTCAAAAAAGTCGTGCGCGGATCGAAAAAGTCTGATTCCTGAAGAGTCACGAGTCTATTCTTGTTGGTCCCATAAACTTGAGATAGACTGAAGAATAGGTTCTCCATAATCCAATGACAATTCCAAGGAGTAGGGCCTTGATCAAGGTGAAAACAACGCGCTTCGGCGAGATCGATATCGACGAAAAAGATGTGATCACCCTCCCGGCTGGCATCATCGGTTTTCCGGAACTCAAACAATATGTGCTGCTCGACCACGATCAAGATTCGCCTTTTAAATGGCTTCAGGCCTTGGAAGATGGCGCGATTGCTTTTGTTCTCATCAATCCCCTCCTCTTCAAACCTGACTACCTTGTCGAAGTGAATGAAGGCGAAGTCGGTGACCTTGAGATTGAAAACGAAGAGGATGCAGTGGTATCCGTAATCATTACTATGCCAAGTGATCCGCAAAAAATGACGGCTAACCTCAAAGCGCCGGTGATTTTCAACCTAAAAAATCACAAAGGTCGTCAGATTATTCTCAATTCGTCAGAATACACGACTCGTCATAATATTATGGAAGAGATGCGCAAATATACGGCTCAACCTAAAACGGGCGAACTCGATGCAACTATCGAGCAGGCGAAAGAAGAGACACAAGAGAAAAAGACATCCGTTGGCAAATCTAAGGTCGAGAAAAAGGGCTAAGACTCTAAGCCCTGGTTTTCACGTGTAGAAGGGAAGTTCCATAAGGAGCTTCCCTTCAATGTTTTTCAGCACCCGAGCTCGGATTGAGCACGGCTTGCGAAAGCCACGAATTAAAGAGGCGATGAATGTGCCAGAAAACGGCGTTTTTGCGGCACGAATGAAGACGGTGTTTATCAACTAAACTCACTGGACGTAAAAGCCTTAGGCTCGACGTGATAAAAGCTTCGTCAAAGCGAGGGAGCTCCTCGATCATGATCGGTCTTTCCGTCACCGGAATTTTCGCACTTGTGAGGAGTTCTATCGTCCGGGCTCGCGTGATTCCAGGAAGGATGCCGCTCGCCAAAGGCGGTGTCGCAATCTCAACGAGATCCCCTTCCCGACTCAAAAAGAACACATTCGCCAAGCCGGTTTCTAAGAGTTCGCCATCCGCACTCAACCACAGGATATCGTCAAATCCTTCGCGGGCTGCAGCTGCGGATGCACTGATCGTGTTGAGATAGTTGTTGGTCTTTGTCACATCGTCGCGTTGATGGGCGGGATGCCGTTTCGATTTAAGCTTCACACCTTCAGAATCTGGTTTGTACAAGGGAAACGGTATTGGCTTTGCGTAAAGGTAACGCTCAGGCTTCAGGGCCTCCAGCGGGATTAGAGGCCCCCCTATTCCGCGCGAAACGACGAGTCGAAGCGATGTATATTCCGACGGATGGGCGCTGAGCAGGTGATCGATGTCAAACTGCAGAATCTCGTTCGACCAGGGAACTGGAATTTCGTGAATTCGAGCGCTGTTTCGCAATCTTTCCATATGGCGTTCAAAGTCGATCAAGACCCCGTTTTTCGCCGCAAAAATTTCGTATATGCAGTCCCCATACAGGAAACCACGGTCAAGCGCTGGGATCATCGCTTCCGATTCGGGGTGTACGATCCCGTTAATCATGACATAGGACGACATAGTTAGTCCTTGCGGTTTGAAGATGAGAGTGCTAGTCAAGGCAGTCCTCTCACTTATTGACTTAGTGAAGGTCTGCCCGCCAATAGGAGTGTAATTATCATGGAAGTTTTAGCTTCCCCATCCCGCAAAGTCCATTTGATTTCTCTTGGCTGCGCTCGGAATCGGGCCGACTCGGAAGTTATGCTGGGTTCTCTTATGTCGAGTGGTTATACGATCACCGATGATGCGGAAGAGGCCGACACCGTAGTTATCAACACCTGTGGTTTTATCGAAGCGGCTAAAGCGGAAAGCGTCCAAACTATTCTGGACGCGGCCGAGTTGAAGAAAATCAATCCCAATATGAAAGTCGTTGTCGCGGGTTGTTTGACTCAGCGTTACAAGGGCCAACTCGTCGAAGGTTTGCCTGAAGTCGACCTCTTCATCGGAACGGATGAATTTCCGAAAATCGCTGAGTTTCTTCAGCAGGATCTCCCAAAGGGTACTGTTCGCGCGCAAAGAACACATTATCTTTACGACGGCAGTTTGCCGAAAAAGAATACGCTTACATCGTCGAGCGCCTACGTAAAAGTCGCCGAAGGATGCCAGCACAATTGTTCGTTCTGCATTATTCCGGCAATTCGCGGTCAGTTGCGCTCGCGTCCTATCGCGAACGTTGTTCAGGAAGCCGTTGCACTTGCCAAAGAGGGCGTCAGAGAGCTGAACTTGATCGCTCAAGACCTGGCCGCATACGGGCGTGATTGGGGCTCATCCGATCTACTTGAGCTTCTAAAAGCGCTGGTCGAGGTCGATGGCATTGAGTGGATTCGCCTCCTGTATGTTTATCCAGAAAACATCAGCGATGAATTTATCGAATTTTTTGCTTCGCATCCCAAAATCGTGAAATACCTTGATATTCCCGTACAACACGCCAGCGACGATCTCCTGAAAAAGATGAATCGCGACATTTCGCAAGACGGTCTGCGAAGGATCTTTGGCAAGCTGCGGGAGCGCGTGCCGGGAATCGCAATCCGGACCTCAGTGATGGTTGGTTTCCCCGGTGAAACGGACGATGATTTTGAGCAGCTTCGTGACTTTGTCATCGAGCAGCGTTTTGATCACCTTGGTTGTTTCACATATTCGCAGGAAGAAGGAACTGTCGCGGGTCGGATGAAAGAGCAGATCGAAGAAGACGTGAAGCTGGAACGCCAGGCTGAGATCATGGCGCTTCAAAGAGAAATATCTGCGGATCGTCTCGTGGATTACGTAGGAAAAGTCGTGACTGTACTCGTCAAAGGGCTCTCTGACGAATCCGATCTACTTGCCGAAGGACGTCTCAGCACGCAAGCGCCTGAAGTCGACGGCGTTGTTTATATCAACGACGGTGACTTCAAGCCTGGTACGATTCAAAACGTACTGATCACCGATTCCCACGATTACGATCTCGTGGGGCGTGTTGTCGACTGAGCGAAAAGCGAGAGTGGATTCTCTCAGAATGCTGCGAGAGTCCACTGACCAGTGACACCCGAAAACTTGTGTTTCGAGGGATCGTAAACCGGGCTGATGCGTAGAGGCGACTTTGCGATATCTTGAAAGGCGTATGTTTGGGCCTCTTCAAAGGTCGCTGCTACCGGAGTAAAGATCATGTATGTGCCCATAAGACTACCCGCGATAAATCCCACGGAAGCTCCAACAGCGACATAACGCAGGTTTTTATCCGGCTTGGGTTGAAAGCTCAAAAGAGCTGCTCCGAAAGCCGCGCCGAAAGCCGCGCCGTATCCTGCGGTAACAAAAAGGTCTTGAAAGCGCTCTTCTGTCGTAATCATCTGAGCGTGGCAAGTACCTGACATTAAAGACGAACTGATGGTGAGTCCAACTAAAAGGAGAGCGCGCTTCATAAGTGAGTTACCTTTTCCTTTGAAATTTCTAAAGGAAGCTATATTTTAAGTCTACCAAGCCAGAGTGTTTTTGCCTAGAAAGCGCCCGATAAACGATTATTCGGCAAAGATTTTGGCTTTTTGCAAGTGCTTGACCCCCGGGCCGATAGGGATTGACAAGCTAAAAATAATCCCCTATGCAACTGATTAGGGAATGAGGTAACATTCAACCTCACAGTGTTCCTGCCCTTAGCATGAGTCTTCACTTACGTTTTCAGCTAATGTTTACGAACTCTATAATTCATCCAACCAATCTTTAATTACCCACCGAAGAGAGCTAATCATGTCAGAAAAGGATAAGCCAGCAACGTTGACCACACGTGGCAAGAAAGCAGCTATCACGAAAATCGAAAAAGTCGATTCCTCGGATCAGCCGCCGATTCAGTCACAGCCTGCGATCATCGAAGCTCAGGTCCACGTTCAGGCTCCCCAAAGCACTGGCGGCCAGGTCGACATCAATTTGAAAGAGCTTAAGGAAAGAAAGATTTCTGACCTTAACAAGCTCGCCCGCGACTTCGGTATCGAAGGCTCGAGCAGCATGAGAAAGCAAGATTTGATTTTTGCACTTCTCCAGTCGCAAGCGGAACGCGGTGGTGTAATCTATGGTGAAGGCGTCCTTGAGACTCTCCCAGACGGTTTCGGCTTCCTCAGAGCTCCTGACTACAATTATCTCCCCGGTCCCGATGATATCTATGTTTCGCCCTCTCAGATCCGTCGCTTCAACCTGCGCACGGGCGATACTGTTTCCGGTCAAATCCGCCCCCCGAAAGACAGCGAGCGTTATTTCGCTTTGCTCAAAGTGGAATCGGTCAATGGCGCAGCTCCAGATCCCGGGTTCGATAAGATCCTCTTTGATAACTTGACTCCGCTCTATCCGATGGAAAAGTTCAAGATGGAAGTTTCGGCCATCAACTACTCCACGCGGATCATCGACATCATGTGTCCGATCGGTAAAGGCCAGCGCGCACTCATCGTTGCGCCGCCTCGTACCGGTAAAACGGTTCTTCTCCAAAACATCGCGCACTCGATCGAGAAAAACCATCCGGAAGCTATCCTGATCGTTCTCCTCATCGATGAACGTCCGGAAGAAGTGACCGATATGGAACGTTCGGTTCGCGGCGAAGTTATCTCATCAACCTTCGATGAGCCGGCTCAACGTCACGTTCAGGTCGCTGAGATGGTCATTGAGAAAGCGAAACGATTGGTCGAGCACAAGCACGATGTCGTTATCCTTCTCGACTCCATTACCCGCCTCGCTCGCGCTTATAACTCCGTCGTTCCTCCGTCAGGCAAAATCCTCTCGGGTGGTGTTGACTCCAACGCTCTGCACAAACCAAAGAGATTCTTTGGTGCGGCGCGTAACATCGAGGACGGCGGTTCTTTGACTATCATCGCAACAGCGCTCGTCGATACCGGCTCGCGTATGGATGAAGTCATCTTTGAGGAATTCAAAGGTACAGGTAACATGGAACTTGTGTTGGACCGTAAATTGTCTGAAAAACGCGTGTTCCCGGCTATGGACATCAACAAGTCAGGGACTCGAAAAGAAGAGTTGCTCCTGCCGAAAGACGTCCTGAATCGTATGTGGATCCTCCGCAAACTTCTTCAGCCTTTGAACACAGTCGATGCTATGGAATTCCTTGTTACCAAACTTGAGAAGACCCAGAGCAATGTTGAGTTCCTTGAGTCGATGAACGGTTAAGTATATAAACACGGGCCCAAGGGATGTTGCGGTAGTCGCGGTATCTAGGACCAAGTGATGATGGTTAAGGAAAGCAAGTCGATGAAAGCTAGTATTCACCCAATTTATGTCGAATCTCACGTTCAGTGCGCGTGTGGAAACAAATTCCTGACGCGTTCGATCAAACCTCAAATTCAGGTTGAGATTTGCAGTGAATGCCACCCGTTTTATACGGGTAAGCAAAAAGTGATGGACACCGCTGGTCGTATCGAAAAATTCAAAAAGAAATACGCTCAGAAGTAGCCCCACAGTGCAAGGTTTGCTAATTGCCCGAATCCCCTTCTCAAAAGGTGGGTTTGGGCATTCTACTTTGAGGCTTGTGGTTTGGTTGGGTTTGGTTTGGTTTGGTTTAGTTGAGCGGGAGCAGGCACTATGTACGATAAACTGGAATCGATTGAGCTGCGGTTTGGTGAGATAGATAGCCTTATGTCACGGCAAGGCCTGAGCGGCGCAGAGCTGACGAAGCTTTCGCGTGAAAGGGCAGGTTACGCCGATATAGTGGAAGCTTTTCAGCTCTACAAAAAAACGAGATCGGAACGGGACCAAGCCAAAGTCATGCTCGCTGAGGAGAGTGACGCCGAAATGCGGGCGATGGCCAAGGAAGAGCTTGATCTCCTGGAAGAGCAGGTCATCGAGCTTGAAAAACGCATGCAGGTCCTCACCTTGCCTAAAGATCCTAACGACGATCGTAATATCATGCTTGAAATACGTGCGGGTACAGGAGGCGAGGAAGCCTCGCTTTTTGCCGCTGACCTTATGCGCATGTACTCGCGATTTGCTGAGAATCAGCGCTGGAAAGTCGAACTGATGTCGGCTACGGAATCGGCTACGGGTGGTTATCGCGAAGTCATCGTTTTGATCAGCGGCGAAAGTGTTTATCGTCGCTTGAAATTTGAGTCCGGTGTCCACCGCGTTCAGCGCGTACCCGCGACGGAGGCTCAAGGCCGTATTCATACCTCGGCCTGTACAGTAGCGGTTTTGCTCGAAGTGGACGACATCGACGAAGTGCACATCGATCCCAAGGACATTGAAATCACCCTTTGCCGCTCGTCAGGCGCCGGTGGCCAGCACGTGAACACGACCGATTCGGCCGTTCGTATTGTCCACAAACCCACAGGTGTCGTTGTCGAGTGCCAGGATGAACGTTCGCAGATCAAAAACAAAGAACGCGCGATGAAAGTCCTTAGGAGCCGTCTTCTCGAGCGGGCTCAGCAAGAACAGGCCGACGAGATCAGCGCGGAGCGTAAAAGCCAGGTCGGTAGCGGAGACCGCAGTGAACGTATTCGGACCTACAATTTTCCACAAGGTCGCTTGACGGACCACCGAATCAACCTCACTATCTACAAGCTGGCCGCTGTAATGGAAGGTGATTTGAACGAGATCCTCGACGGTCTCGCCACTGCCCACCAAACCGAACTTCTCAAAAGCGAACTTGAAAAAACGCACGGGAGATAATTGATGACGCAAGAGATATGGACTATAAAAGACGTGCTTTCGTGGTCAATCGGCTTTCTCCAGAAGTCCGGTTCAGAAAGCCCCAGGCTGGATGCAGAACTGCTTTTAGCCGAAGCACTCGAGTGCCGTCGACTCGATCTTTATCTCGATCATTTAAAGCCGCTTGAGCAGTCGGAGCGCAATCGCTACAAAGATATGATAAGGCGCCGCGCCCACGGCGAACCTGTGGCTTACATTACAGGACATCGTGACTTTTTTGGTTTGACCTTCAACGTTTCGCCGTCGACGCTGATCCCCCGGCCCGAGACGGAACACTTGATTGAGAGCATCCTTGAAAATACGGCAAAAGACAGCGTACTGCACGTCCTTGATATCGGCACAGGGACGGGTTGCCTTGCGATCGCATTAAAGCATCACCGACCACTCTGGACAGTTGAGGCCTGGGATAACAGTACCGACGCCCTGGCTATCGCCGCATCCAACGTGAACAAGCTAAGCGTCGACGTAGAGCTTCGTCACGTCAATGCCTTGGCACACAACGCCTGGGATACCGACCGTCAAAAATTTGACATTGTGGTATCGAATCCTCCTTATATAGCTCAGGAGGAGCGAGGCGTCATGTCGCCTTCAGCCATTAAATTTGAACCGCATTCGGCTCTATTTGCAGAGAAAAACGGCCTCACCTTTTACGCGGCTTTTGCCGCGAATCTTCCGCGCATTATGCAAGCTAAAGGCAAAGTTTACCTAGAAATCGGCTATCAGCAACGAAATGCAGTATTCTCATTATTAGAAGAGGCAGGATGGGCCGAACTGCTTTGCATCAAAGATCTTTCGGGCCACGATCGAGTCGTAATCGCTACGGCTCCCTAGCCCGTAGGACACATCATGCCAGACAAAGAGCATCGATCGCACGACTGGGAGGCTTTTAAGCAGCTCGTAGAAATCGTCGGTCTTATGTTGGTCGGCGTGATTTTATTATCGTTTCTCTATCGCCCTGTCCTGCTCGGTATCGTGACCAGCCTTATCATTGCATACATAGCAAATCCCTTCGTTAATAGTGTCTGTGCCCGGTCGCCTTTATCCCGCAAAAAAACAGTCGCATTCCTGATCGTAATCACTGTAGCCCTGCTGAGTGCTCTGGCGATCCTTACACTCCCTTTCATCTACGAAGAAACTCTCCATATCCTCCGTGCGGTCCCTGACGCGATCTCCTATCTCGAAACTCTCCTTAAGCCGTTCGCGAGTCGACTGGCGGCAACGCAGATCATCCCGGAAGAAGCTGTCCAGGCCGGGCTTCGGCGCCTAACGGCCCTTCCCGAGATCGTGTCAGATACGGGCGCTGTACATGAGTTGATGACTCGCACGCCGGTTGTAGTTGAGCTTGTGTTCAATATCGCGATGGTCCCCGCCTTTTGTTATATTTTCCTCGCGGAAGCCGACCGGATTTATTCCCTTATCAAAAAGTGCATTCCCACCGAACTTCATCCCCTTGGTGTGACTTTCATAACCAGCGTAAACTCGGTACTTCGCTCGGTCGTTAAAGGCCAGTTTATAGTCGCATTCTGTTTAAGTCTTCTTTACATGATCGGGTTTACGATCATCGGCGTGCCGTCCGGTATCGCGATCGGGGCGCTTGCAGGAGTCTGCCGTATCGTGCCTTATCTCGACATTTTCGTGGGACTTATCCTCTGCACAGTTGTTATCCTGACGCAAGGTTTGGGTTTGGCTATATTTATCGCCGCGATCGTGGTCATATTCGTTGTGCAGGCTCTTGATGGAGCCATTGTCACGCCTCGTATTATTGGCGATCGAGCCGGACTTCATCCCGTCGCAGTTATTACCTCAGTTTATGCATTCGGAAGTCAGTTTGGACTCCTCGGCGTTTTGCTCGCCGTCCCTGTAGTAGCCGCTACGGTCGTCATTTTGAAGCTTAGCTGGCCTTTCCTTAGCCAAAGCTATTTCTTTCGCAATATCGACTGATTTTTCCCCTCGGTTTTCAGTTCAATTTCAGCAGAATTCGTCATAAAAAACGGCCAGTGTCTAACTGGCCATGTCGGACTTAGGGCCAGGAAAAAAGGTAAAAAATACCTCTTTTTCGGGCCTTTTCTCTATCCAATCCCGATCTATCCTTGGGAAACTTACTGAAGTATGTTAATGGAAGTCTTTCCGTACCATGTTGATTTACAACATTCCGAGGCTCTGTATAAAGTTTGCAGGACGTCGGACGTCACGAGATAAGGCTGTTTCGAGACCTATGAATTTGCTCAAACCACATAATGTTCCCCGGCATGTTGCGATTATCATGGACGGCAACGGACGTTGGGCACAGCGTCAGGGTGAAGCGCGCGTGTTTGGGCACCATAGTGGGGCAACTCGGGTTCGTGAAGTTGTCGAGACGGCCGGCAATATGGGTGTCGATTTTCTCACCCTCTATGCATTCAGCGAAGAAAACTGGCGACGTCCCGATGACGAAGTCAACGCGCTCTTTTCTCTTCTCATCAGCTATCTTAAAGACGAAGTTGAGCGTTTGCATGAGAACGGCGTTCGCCTGAAAAGTATCGGCAACATCGATCGCCTACCTCCTGATTGTCAGGAATGGTTAAGGCTCGTTGAGCAGAGGACCGGAAATAATCAGGGCTTAACTTTGGTATTGGCGCTGAGTTATGGCGCGCGCTCCGATATGGTGCGGGCATGTCAATCAATAGCGGCAGACGTTCAACGGGGTTTCATTCAGGCCAATGAGATTGACGAGAGCCTAATTCAAAGCCGGCTAAGCACGTCAATTATGCCAGAGCCAGATTTACTTATTAGAACAAGTGGCGAGCAACGCCTTTCTAATTTCCTCCTCTGGGAAATGGCCTATACCGAATTCTATTTTACGCCTATCCATTGGCCAGACTTCTCCAAAGAAGATTTTGCAACTGCGATCTCAGTCTATTCGGACCGCGAGAGACGCTTTGGCGGCTTGATTTCCCCTTAACTCCACTCTTCGACTATGAGGCGCGTATGCTCAGGACTCGCGTGATTACCGCTATCTGTGCTCTGATCCCGTTCATTTGGGTGTTCACCAAAGGCGATCTCCAGGTCATACGCATCTTCTTCACAGTTCTTGTCGGTATCAGCGCTTTTGAAATGGCTGGTATGACATTCCCTGCTCTCTATCGCCGCTTTGGAGTAGAAAAAGCAGAATCCCCGGAATGGCTGCGTTATGTTACTATTTTATTATCTTCCGCCATATATGCTTCCCTCGTATTCGCTGACACCCATGTCATCGGATACGTCGGGCTTGGTCTGCTTGGTGGTCTCTTGCTTGGTGTGTTTGCGGCGCCTACGGTCGATCTTTCATTTGCTGGTGCTTCGGGACTAGTGACGAGCATTGTTTACAGCGTTTTTCCATGGCTTGCCGTTATAGCGCTTTATGAAAAAGCTGGGGACGCTCGTTATATCTTTTTGCTCTGTGGACTGGTGTGGTGCGGTGACACGGGCGCTTACTTTGCAGGACGTTCTCTTGGGAAGCACAAGTTAGCGCCACGCATGTCGCCTAATAAGACTTGGGAAGGTGCGGTAGGCGGTATTATTGCCTCTGTCATCGGCGGTTCGTTTTTGAAACTGTATTATGGTGAGTCTTACGTAGCTTGGGCGCTTATTATCCCATGCTGCATTTTTGGCGGAATCTTTGGTCAGCTTGGAGATCTCACGGAATCGACCTTTAAACGTTTCTCCGGCGTCAAAGACTCCGGTCGAATCTTTCCCGGTCATGGGGGTTTCCTTGACCGAGTTGACGGCCTGCTCTTTGCGGCCCCTATTATTTGGTTTATATTATATCAATTTGGCAGTTAGCCTCAGGAGACGCATGACATGGAATTCCTAGCTCATCCGATCGTAGCTGTTGTTTTATTGCTTGGAATCCTCGTTTTTGTTCACGAGTCAGGACATTTTCTCGTAGGCAAACTGTGTGGAATCCCGGTCGAAATATATTCCATTGGTTTTGGTCCTGTCATCTTTGGGTTCCAGCATAAAGAGACCCACTATCGCCTTAGCGTGATTCCCCTCGGTGGTTTCGTAAAGTTCTACGGCGGAGTTCCGTCGGAAGAAGTCCCTGATTTTATCAAAGGTCGCGAGTTTTATAGGGCGCCTATCCCCGCTCGTCTCGCGACGATTTTGGCCGGGCCTACGGCCAACATTCTTTTAGCGATCCTGGTGTTTTCGGCAATGGTTATGCATGGCATCAAACAGGCGCCCGCGATGGTTGGCGAATTAATTCCCAATAGCCCAGCAGAAAAGGGCGGTCTTTTATTCGGTGATAGGGTCCTCTCTATCAATGAAGAAGACGTCGCCTCATGGAAAGACCTGCAACGCATCATCAGCGATTCTCCTTTAAAAGCGCTGCGAATCAAAATCAACCGAGATGGCACCATCATCGAAAAAACCATCTCATCAGAGTCGGTCGACGAAAAGGAAATGCCTGGGAAAAAAGGTCGAATTGGAATTTCGCCATATATCATTCCGTCTGTATTTACAGTTGTTAATCCCGATGGCTTCATTGCCAAGCTCGGTCTCAAGACTGGTGAAAGAGCCGTGAAAGCGCATTGGAACGGCAAAGAGTATCCCCTACTCTTCTGGCGCCAGTGGACGCGGTTTCTGAGCGACGTTTCACAAAGCGCTGGCTCCAAGTCCTTTGAACTCGAAGTTCAGGCCTTTGATCCCGCCAAAGACGATGCAAAAGCATCGAGCGCACCGTTGATCAAATACACGGTAACCATTCCTAATGATTGGCGATACAATGCAGAAACTGAAGCGCAGTCGACTGGCGTGAGTCAGAGCCAACTGACATTTTTTAAGATCGGTCCCGAGGTCGGCGATGCTTTGAAAGCGGGCGACAAACTCGTGAGTTGGGACGGCAAACCAGTTAAAAGCCTTTTTGAATTGAGCGAAGTATCCGGTGACAATCGGATCGAAATCGTTCCGCTCGAAGTCGTAAGAGACGGAAAAACGCATAAAATTCCAGTGAAGTTGAAGGCCTTGGAAGTTCAGAAGCTCGAAGGCAAAGTCACTCTATTCACTCTTCCTGCTGAATATTGGGGCGGCTTTGTTCAGCCGGAATCAGTTGAAGAGAAATTTACCAACCCGTTCCAGGCTCTCGTTTACGGCTGCAAAGAAACCCTCGAGATGGTCAAAAACATCGGCGGCGCATTGTTCGGTTTGTTTACCGGGGATATGCCCCTTACGACTCTCGGCGGCCCAATAGCGATCGCTAAAGCAGCCTCCGATTCAGTCCGTATCGGTTGGCAGGCTTACTTAAGTGCTTTGGCGATTATCAGCATCAATCTCGCTCTCATCAATATGGTGCCTATCCCCATCCTCGACGGAGGACAGATAGCAATCATTGCAGCCGAAGGCGTCATCCGGCGTCCGGTGCGCGAAAAAACGATAGAGAACTATCAAAAAGTTGGTTTTGTGATGGTTCTCGCTTTGATCGTTATTGCCACTTACAACGATGTGGGTCGATTTTGGGCATCCATGATGAAGGGCGTAAGCTCCATGTTCTAAGAGGTTCTCTGTGATACTGCTAGTCATTGATACCAGCCTGCAAGGCGTGACCCTCGGGCTGGCTAAGCTCGACGACGATGAAAAATATTATGAAGTTCTAGAGCTCTATGGATCTAGCCACCCTCAGGAGGCCGCCGCGCGACTCCCCGAGCTTTGTAACACCTTGCTTGAAAAGCGCGGTTGGACGACCAAAGACCTTGGTGGAATGCTCGTCAGCAATGGTCCAGGATCTTTCACTGGCATCAAGATAGGGCTCAGTTTTGCCTCGGGATGGAAGCGGGCCGGGACTCCGATAAAGATCTGGGCAGTGAGTTCATTCAAGGCGCTGCTGAAACAATTCGACGATGTCGAAGTCCTACTTTTAGCGGCTACCCAGACCGCTGGTTATCTCGCCCTCACTGTCGATAGCCAGACGAAAGTCGGCGTGATCGACTTGAATCTCAGTTCGATAGCCTCTTTGTATAACGAGATTGATGATACGCAGTCGCCGATCCTCCCAGCGCGATTAAATCAGGCGGGAATAGTCGGATCATGGCCGCGATTGGAACAATGGTTGTCAGCCGAGAGTATTGTCTGGAAAGCGATCGATTCCACTCGTCTTCACCAGGCTGTAGTCGCTGGCATGATTGAGGAGTTCGTTGCAAAATCGGCGTCGCGATGCGAAGGTAATTTGATGCCTATTTATCTCAGAAAGTCAGCTCCCGAGGAAAAATTGGAAGCGGCGCAGCGAAAAGCCCCAGGCTCAAATGGCGCATGAAACGATTGCTCACTTAAGTTGCTAGGACACCAACATGAATACTGCTGCACAAACAACACGAAGACGATTAGGTGGCGCGATTTATATACTGCCGAATCTGATTACCACGGGAAACCTATTCTTTGGTTTTTTCTCCATCGTCAAGAGCCTCCAGGGGGACTTTGCCTGGGCTTCGATGGCTATACTTTTAGCTGCGATTTTTGATGTCCTGGATGGCCGCGTCGCACGAATGACCAACAGCTCCAGTGAGTTTGGTGTTCAATACGATTCACTTTGCGATCTGATGTCTTTTGGTTTGGCTCCCGCTATTCTCATGTATTGCGCGGGGCTTCGCGAGGCAGGTCGTCTTGGTTGGATCATTTGTTTTATGTTTCTTGCGGCAGGGGCGCTGCGCTTGGCTCGATTTAACGTGCAGAGTTCCATTGGCAAAGCCTCAGGTGATTTTACCGGCCTACCGATCCCTATGGCCGCAGGAGTGGTGGCTTGTTTTGTAGCTCTTTGGTCGGACTTCGAAAAACAGACCAACGAATATCCGGTGCTTGTGTGGATCGAGACAGTTTTGAAAAACGCAGACTTCCGACTCTGGTTTTTTGCCATTACGGGATTCCTTCTGGCCGTGGCAATGGTCACCAACATCTCTTATCGTTCTCATAAAACTTTGAAAATAACTGGAATTAAGCCATTTCGACTGTTAGCCTTAGGTGTTGCCATAGTTGCACTTGTTGCGACCCAGCCTCAGCTATTTGGATTCTTGATATTCTTTGGGTATGCGATCAGCGGCCCGATCGAATGGCTTTTCGGTTGGACCAAACTGGTGGACGATGATGATATCTTCGAAGCCGACACGACTGGCAATAGTATCGATTCATGATTTAAGCGAGACTTAGCAAAGGGCACCCTATGATGCGATTGCGTGAAGGATTGTTTTTCGTGCTGGGTTGGACCCTGCCACTCGCTGCGCCTTTGATGGCACAAGAGGAAGCCTCATCGGACATTAAAAACAAAGCGATTCCGCCGCTCGCGGGGTCGGAAGGCCAACAGGCAACAATTCCTGATTTACTCATTCGTCGTCGCCCGTCCAGTCTCCTGTCCTTCAGCTTGGCGAAAGTCCAAAATCTCGGTGAGAACGATCATTACCAAAGACTCTACGGTACCCCCAATAAAATGGGCTTTATCCAGACTGGTTACTACGTTTACAGCAATCAGGTCGATATCGGTTTCAGCGCCAAGTTCGGGTATTACAATGCATCCGGTCATCCTCTTACGTCCCTCTCGGGATTAAGCGTTCCTGTTAAGGGGGATCTTCCCGACTCGGTTCAAGTCGATAAGAAACAAAGCATCACGATGACCCTCATACCTGTACAGGCGCTTTTTGAAGCCGCATACAGCCCCTTTCCAGTGAGCCGCCGCATTACGTTCCGAGGATGGATTGGTCCTGAATTTACCTTTGTTCAGGAAACGTTAAAACCAAATTTGCCGACGACGACGACGGCTCCTGCCGGAACATCGCTCGTATCAAAAGGGTGGAACCAGGGTATCGTGACGGGCGGTATGGTATCGATCAGCATCACAGGCGTCGAGTCACGCTCCGATTATGCACTTAAGTCAATAGGAGTCGATCGCACCTACATAAGTCCGTTCGTCGAATATATGAAAACGACCAATGACAAAATGGGTAATCTCGATCGTAAAATCTATGGAATCAGTATTACCTTTGAAGGACTCCGTTGAGGGTCGGCCTAACTATTATACTTACCGTATCGACCTTAATTACATCGGGTCTGAGTTCTCGGGATGGCAAAGCCAGCCGAGCGGAAAAACCGTTCAGGATGCTTTGGAAAAAGCGCTCTTCGTTGCCTTGCGTAAGAAGATCCGTGTTGTAGGGGCATCAAGAACCGATACGGGTGTGCATGCGGAACATCAGGTTGCAAGCTTTCGCATCGATGAGACTATCGATTGTCCTCGGGTGTTTCGTTCCCTTCAAGCCCTTGTTCCGCCATCGATCGGGATATTGGGATTGACTCCTATCGCCACCGATTTTCATCCCATTAAGTCGGCTCATGCCAAACTCTATCGTTATCGAATCTGGTTAGGCCCTGGCACCAACGCGTTTATTCGTCCTTACGCCTGGACTATTCCATACGAACTTGATTTCGCAGCGATGAAGTGCGCAAGTGCTTTTTTCGTCGGTCGTCATAACTTTAGAAGTTTTGCGGCCGTCGACGGAAGCTCCCTTACCTTTGACCGAACCATACTCGATCTTAAGTGGATCGAAAAAGGCAACGGGCTTATCGAGATGTACATACTCGGCGAGGGTTTTCTCAAACAGATGGTTCGTAACATAGTCGGAACTTTAGTGGAAGTTGGGCAAGGGAAACGAAAACCCGCCGACGTACTCTCAATTATCGCCGCGGATGACAGACGCTCTGCGGGCATGACTGCGCCTGCCTTGGGCTTGAGTCTGGTCGAAATTTATTATGCGCCCTGCCCTCGCATCGCCGCGTGTTATGAGAATGATGATCCATGTTTTTCCTTCGTTTATCCTTTGCCTGTGGTTTAGGCACTGCGTTTCCGTTTTCTTTCGGCTGTATATCCGTCTAACCTCAGCCTATAATAGGCATATTCCTATCCCGCGAGTCCCCTATGTGGGCTTTCGGTATTTGGCAAAAATTCAAGACTGCTGATCGGAAAGATAGGGTGCACCGTATGGGATCGAATCGTTATGTATTGGGCTCGTTGTTTGTCTCCTTGCTCGGCGCATCATGCATGCATAGAGGTGAAGGCGAGAGCCAGGATAAAGATAAAAACAAGACAGTCACCAATCCTTCGACTGGCGAAGTCAGCAAAAAGACTGACACTGAAGTCCCAGCTGAATTCTGGTCACCTGAACGCAAAAAATCCAATGCGTCATTTTATTATCTCGCGGGCGAATATGAGTTGATGAATCGCAATGCAGGGGGCGCCGCTAAGCTTTTCGAAACCGCTTATAATATGGAACCCAACGCGTTTGTCGGTTCCAAACTCATCGAAAGCAAATCGCTCAGCAATTTTGATGAATCCTTGACCCTCGCCAAAAAAATGTCCCTACTCTATCCGAATAATCCTGATATTCAGCTATCTTACGGGCGACTCCTGGCCGCCAAAGGTGAGATGAAAGACGCCGAGACTTACCTCCGCAGCGCAGTGAAATTAAGACCGGAGAACCTCGAGGGAAGTGTTCTTCTTATTCAGCTGCTTCAGGCTCAAAACAAAACGAAAGAGGCGATCGTAGTCGCCAAAGCCATGGTGGAACGAAACGGTGATTTTGTCGAAGGTTGGGCGTTGCTCGCCCGACTTTACCTTGTCAATAATCAAGCTGCTAACGCCGTCGCGCCAGCGCGCAAAGCTTATGATCTCAATAGTACCGACTCTGAAAAAATCCACCTTCTCGCCGTGAGCCTACTGCTCGGGAAACAGACCAAACAAGCGTTGACCTATTTCGACTCACTCATCAAACCCGAAAACTTCTCGGACGATTCCATAGAAAAAATGCTCAAGCTCTATGAAGAGATCGGCGCCAACAAAGTTTATCTCAAGGACTTTCAAAGAGCTGATAAGGAAACCGCCAAAAAAAGCGACGGTTTAAGTTTCCAAATGGCCGTATTGGAATGGGGCAAACAAAACTTCTCGGATTCCTCTCAAATCCTTGCCGATCTCGCGAAGCGTTACCCACAGAATGAAAAGCTTAGTTATCTCCTCGCCCTCACGCGCGAAAAAAATGGCCAAGCCGACGAAGCTCTCAAGGTCTATCTGAGTTTTGATACAAAATCGGATCTGTATTCCGTTACGCGTGTCCGTGCCATCGATCTTCTCAAGCGTCTCGGCCGCACCGAAGATGCTTTGAAAGTCGCCAACGAAGCTATTGATACCAAAAACGAACAGTCCGTAGTTTTTTATTCCCTGGCATCCAACCTTTTGAGCAACACGAATCGTAACGACGAAGCGATTGCTTTGGTCAATAAAGGCCTTGTTACGGATCCAGGCAATGTTGAGCTTCTTTTCCTTAAAGCAGTTTTTCTTGAAAAGGCCAAAAAGCTTGAAGACAGTATTGCAACACTTCAGGAAGTGATCAAACGGGATCCGAAACACGCAGCTGCTCTCAATTACCTGGGTTATATGTATGCGGAACGCAATATACACCTTGATGACGCAGAGAAACTGATCAAACGCGCTCTCGACGAAAAGCCTGAAAATGGTTTTTACCTCGACTCTTTAGGCTGGGTCTATTATCAACAAAAACGATATTCGGAATCAGTTGCTGCTTTGGAAAAAGCCCTCCAACTCTCCAACAACGATCCGACGATCTCCGAGCATCTTGGCGACGCATACGTGAAGGTCGGAGATGCTCAGAAGGCGCAAGCCGCTTACAAGTTGTTTTTGGATAACGTGAAAGATCCCAAAGACCTGGAAAGGGTTAAGGCAAAATATGACATGGCGAACTCTGCAGACTAGCGGACTCTTAGCGTTAACCTTCGGGCTATACTCCTGTGCGACCACGGAGACTTATTCGCCGGTCCAATTGCCGGCTTTTGCCGGGGCCTATTTCAGTGATTGTACCGGCAAGGACGGCAGCGTTTCGATGGAGCTGTTTTCTGAGGGCAAAGTTGAGCAGATTTTTGATGCGGACTGGACGGCCGATGCCAATGGCGACTTTGGCCTCGCCAGTTATTCTCCTTTGGGCCAAACCCTTTTTCAACTCGATTTTGTGCACAAATCCCAGACTCTCAAAACCACCGGCAAATCTTTCGCAAATCTCGAAAATCTTGCGGTTGGCGATCGCCGTCTGGTCGAATATAACGGGCATAGCATCGGCCTCAAAACTGACGAGATCGCCTGCCTTCTCAATCATAAACTGCCGCAGAGATGGACTCAGAAAATTGTTTCCCATGACGAAACCGCTGAAAACATCGAATACGTTATAGTTGACAGCAAACGCACGATTCGACTTTCGCTTGCCAAGCACGGTAACCGGAGCGAAGTTTTCTGGAAGGCAAATATCAATTGGAGTCTCTATATGGGCCTCAAAAAGCTCCAATTATCTGTTCGATTGTTGAGGGATGAACCGGCGTTGGTCCTCCACTCGGATCAATTTGAAAAAGTTGACCTCCGCATCGTTTCGCAGGAGGAATAGTCGTGAACTTGCTGTCTGATCTGGAAAAGGCTGACACGATCAGTGCAACCAATGTGCGTGTGATCGAAAAGTACTGCAGTCGCTGGGGCGTAAGCGCTTATCATGCTTTACTGCAAACTCACATGCTTACAGAACATGATCTCGCCGATGCTATAGCCGAGACTTACAGCATCGATCGGGTTTACAGTTTCGATAAAAATGATCTTGACCTCAGCGTGCTTCGTAAAGTCTCTTACGCCGATGCGATTCGCTATCAATGCTGTGCTCCTCAACGTGACGAGAAAGGCAGCTATCTTGTTTACATCGTTGATCCCACAAACCAAACGTTGATGAGTTTTCTCAGTCAGCATTTGGACGGTTATCGTTTGGTTGTTGTTGACCTAACTTTGATGGCGCGCAGTATAGAAGAGGCTTATCCTCTCGAACTCCAATTGCCTTCGCTCGAAAGCCTTGAACCGAGGACCCCATGACTAAAATCGTCTTGACCGGAGGCGGCACGGCTGGCCATGTCATGCCCCATATCGCAATGCTACAGGCCTACAAAAAGGTGGGCTGGGAGCTTTTCTACATAGGCTCGGACGGTATCGAAAAGGGGCTGATCGAGAAGGAAAATCTTCCTTACTACACCATACAGACAGGCAAACTACGCCGCTATTTTTCGCTCCGGAATTTCACAGACTTATTTCGCATAGGCTGGGGCTTTGTGCAATCTCTTGGACTGCTGATGAAAATAAGACCGGACCTCGTTTTCAGCAAAGGCGGTTTTGTCAGCGTTCCTGTTGCTTTCGCGGCTTGGTTGCTTCGCATTCCCGTTATTTCTCATGAAAGCGATCTTACGCCCGGACTCGCAAACCGCTTGATCGCTCCGATATGCCGGTTTCTTTTCTACGCTTTTCCCGATACGCGGGCTTTGATCAAGGTAAAGGAATCAGCGGAAGCTGGTATTCCTGTTCGCCCTTCGCTTTATCGTGGTGACAAGGATCGAGGGCTTGCATTCTGCGGTTTCACGACTGATCTTCCCGTACTTCTTGTTATGGGCGGCAGCCTAGGGGCGGAACGTATCAATCGTTCTCTTGAAGAGATACTTCCTGAGCTTGTGCGGGATTGGCAAGTTGTGCATCTAACGGGAAAAGGCAAAGGCATAAGCTTCACGCACAAACGATACCGGGCGTTTGAATACGTGAATGAGGGCCTTGAAGATATCTTTGCGGCCGCCGACGCTGTTATCAGTCGCGCCGGTGCCAATTCGCTTTTTGAATTGAAAGCGCTTCGCAAACCTATGCTCCTTATTCCTTTAGAACTCGGAAGTCGAGGCGATCAGGTGCACAACGCACGATCTTTCGAAAAACAAGGTTGGGCTTTAGTTTTAAGCGAAAAGATTCTATCAGCGGATACTTTGAAAGAGAATTTGCGAAAGCTGCAATTAGGCGCAAACGTACAGATTGCCGCGATGTCCAAATCCGCCGCTCAGGATGATGGCGGACTCGGGATCATTCACGTCATGCAGGGTCTGCTAAAGAAGAAATGAAAGTTTGGCGAGTGAGACTTGAGTGCGGTTTGTCCAAAAACTCTGCTCAAGTCCAATTTGCACAAAGGGTGTAAAAGGGCTGATGTTTACGCCCCACGAATAAACCGTTCGTTTAACGTTCCAAACGGGCAAATCACTCGCAGTGAGCGAGAAAAAGTCATCCTTAGCCTGCGTCTCGCCTTTTTCCCACTGCTCGCTTACACCGGCTGATACGATTAAATAACGAAATAGGCCATAACTTACGCCGAGCTCGATGGCATCAGTTGCGATGTTTTTGACTTCGTGGTAGTTCCGCATTTCGCTGTGACTTCCGCGGAGTGCGATGGATGGAACGGAAAATCCCTCAAAGAGAGTCCACTGGATATGAGCGCCAGCCTGCATGGCTTTTTTGCCATCTAACATCGTCATGGATCCACCGAAGTCCACTGGCCAAGGGGTTCCTCGGCTCAGAAAAAGCCTTGGCTTAGGCGTATCGGTTTGGTCCTTAGAATCCGCGGTGACGGTCTGATCATTCGCACCGCTGAACCCCGAGGGAGCGAGTGCGCCGACGCCAAAGTTCGTCCCGTAGGATCCTTTGGAGTGATAACCTTCAGTTGGGCTATAATAATTGAGCTGAGACCAGATTTCCTGTTTTCGTTCGAAGCTTGATATTTGAGCTGTAGCAAGCGATGGTAGGCTCGTTAGAGCAAGTGGAAACGCTATACCGGAAGCGGTCCATATCCAAGCTGTTCTAGGGCTTAATTCCATAAACTTTTTCCAAAGTACGAATATTATGCGTGTGGCTTTTCTAGATCATTATGACAGCTTCAGTTTTAACCTGATAGACCGCTTGTTCTCTGACGCTGAGATAGAACTTTTTTACATTCCGTATGATGATAGAGACGCTGTGCAGAAGCTTATGCGCGCGCCTATACCCCTTATTGTCTCGCCTGGGCCGAAACGCCCCGAAGTCTTGCCCGATACCCTTTCTTTGATGAGGGTCCTTCTCGGCAAAGCGCCTATTCTTGGAATATGCTTGGGGCATCAATGTCTCGGGCACATCCTCGGGGGCAAAATTGGCAAGGCCCTTAATCCCTTTCACGGTGCGACTCAACTTGTTCATACTGTTGGAAAAAATGAACTTATTAACAGGTTTTCCACAACTTTTTTGGCCACCCATTATAATTCACTTATTGTGGAGCGTGCGACCCTGCCGCCCGAGTGGGTCTGGGCCGTAAGTGAAGCAGGCGAAGTTGAAGGCATTGCCTGGCATGAAGGCCGATGGCCAGCGATTGGCGTGCAGTATCATCCCGAGTCATTTTTATCGGAACAGCAGCAGCCTTTGTTTGATCTGTGGTTTGAACTTGTTAACAGCTACTACCATGGACCTGCAGAGACGTAAAAAAAAGAGCGCTCCTTTCAACAAGGCAGCGCTCTTTTTTTAAGTTTACGTCTGTGGCCTAAATCTCAGCGATCGCGCCCTTGCCGATACCTTCAAAACACTTCACGCGGATCGGCCCACCGATTTCGATACCTTCATTCGCGATCAGTTTTGCGAGTTCAAACGCAATCGACTCAATGCTGGTTTCGTCTTCGACGAGGAAAACACGGTTCGCAGGAACAGTGGCTTCGTACTCTCCGAGAGAACCCCTGTAGGAAATCGTAAGAGGATCAGTGTTATCCGCGCGCGTTCCGGATTTTACGCCGGCGGGAGGATTCACAAGTTGCTTCAACGAAGCGATGTGTACGACCGAACCCAATACTTCGTGCGCAAGCCATTGCTCGAGGTCGTGACGACGTTCGTCGGCAACCTGCACTTCAATCAAACTCCGATGCCCGTGGAATAAACGTTGGCAAAGGCCTTCGTGGCCTGTGATGCCGTGGCTATAGCGGAAAAAAGATTGTCCACTGATCACTTCTTCTTTGCGCAAATGCACTTCAACCGAGACAATTTCCTCGGGAAGACGGTGACGAATCAATCGCGAGCATTCCGCTTCGATAATCTCACGTGTCACTTGCATGGCGCGCATGGGGTAAACCGCGCCCTTTGGACAAAGGTAAGACCAATCCGAGTTAACGCCGGTCAAACGGCTCTTGGCCTGGAGCTTCCAGAGTTCGCCGCGCTCGGTCTCCTGATAGTTCACAAGCTTCGATTGAGCGGGAATAACTAGGGTATGATCGACAGTCGACTTCAAAACTTGCTTCACAAGATTCTTCAAGTGACTAAAATCATAGACAAAGCCGTTCGCATCCAAAAGGCCTGCTACCGTGATATCCACAGTCCATGATTGACCCGTGACACCCACAGAGGGATCGAAGATCGCACAGTCGATCTTGTCGATATCATTAATAAAAAGCCGACCGTAGCGCTCTTTGCTCTCATCGAGAGCAGCTTTGTCTTCCATCGTAAACACCGCCAGATATTAATAGAGTAAACCGATTTATAGACCCGGAGAAACGGGGTTGCGGACTTAGGTTCTCCACTCTATAACAATTGCTTCAAGCACCCTTGACGCGGGAGCATCATGTATAAAGAATCTCCCGCTGAAATTCAAGAATCACTAAAGGAAAAATCCCATGAGCCGTGAGGTCCGTGTTCGAATCGCCCCCTCTCCCACCGGTGATCCGCATGTTGGGACTGCCTACACCGCTCTGTTTAACTATGCTTTCGCAAGGAAAAACAAGGGTAAGTTCGTGCTTCGTATTGAAGATACGGATCAGACCCGCGCGAAGTCCGGCAGCGAAGCCATGATACTCTCTAGCCTTAAATGGCTTGGGTTAAATTGGGATGAAGGTCCGGACGTAGGCGGTCCTTTTGGTCCCTACCGGCAATCAGAACGGCTTGTTATCTATAAAGAGTACTCGCAAAAACTTGTAGCGAATGGAACAGCCTACCACTGCTTCTGCACCGCTGAGCGTCTTGATGGGCTCCGCGCGAAGCAAAAAGAAGAAGGATTGACCACTCGTTACGATGGTCACTGCCGTACTTTAAGCCCTGAAATCGTTACACAAAAGTTGGAGGCAGCCGAACCTAATGTCATTCGTCTGAAGGTTCCGGCGAGCGGCACGGTGAAATTCGAAGACCTCTTGCGAGGTGAGCTCGAATTTGACGTCGATCGCGTTGACGATCAAGTCCTGATGAAGACCGACGGATTCCCCACCTATCACTTGGCGAATGTTGTCGACGATTATCTGATGAAGATATCGCATGTAATTCGCGCCGAGGAATGGATTTCATCGACGCCCAAACACGTTCTTCTCTACCAAGCGTTCGGTTGGGAGGCTCCTGTATTCTGTCACCTTCCCCTCCTTCGCAACGCCGATAAATCGAAGATCTCCAAACGAAAGAACCCGGTGTCTCTTGCGTACTACAAACGCGCCGGAATCTTGCCGACGACTCTGGTGAATTATTTGGGAATGATGGGCTGGAGTTTTGGGGATGACAAAGAAATTTTCTCGCTCGATGAGATGATCGAAGTGTTTGACCTGAAAAAGATCTCACTTGGCGGACCAGTCTTTGACCTTGCGAAGCTTACGTGGCTCAATCAGCACTATATTCAAAAGCTCAGCCCAGAGAATTTTGTTGATTACATTCGCGATGAGATTTTCAGCAAAGACTATCTCTTGAGTCTGCGTCCCCTCCTGCAGGACCGTATGTCTCGTTTTGAGCAATTTGTGGATAATTTCAGTTTCTTTTTCAACGGGCCCTTACATTACCAGGGTCTGGAGATCCTGCCTAAGGGCAAAGACGCAGCTGCCATGGGTGCAATGCTCAGTGACCTCGTCGAAAAGCTCGACGATCTCTACGAGTGGAATCATACGGCCATTCATGATCTTTTAAATGCTCATCGCGAAGCGATCGCCTGGAAGCCCAAGGATTATTTCATGACCGTTCGTCTGGTCACGACAGGCCGCAAAGACTCGCCACCTCTGGCTGAATCTTTGGAGCAAATCGGTAGGGAAATGGTGCGGTTTAGAATTCGGAACTATCTCGACTCTGGTTTACTGAAGTAATTCGATAAGCTGATTTCGGGAGAAGGCTTTAAAGACCTCTTCATCACGATCCATGAACTTCTCAAAGAGTTCTTTTTTGGAGTTGATGAGGAGGTCAATTTTTTCCTCGAGAGTTCCGCGTGTAACGAGTTTGAGGACCTGAACGTTTTTGTTCTGGCCGATACGATAAACGCGGTCTGTTGCCTGGTTTTCTTTGCTGGCATTCCACCATCGATCGTAGTGTATAACGACCGATGCTGCCGTAAGATCGATACCCACACCACCCGCCAAGAGCGATGCGATAAAGATCTTACACTCCGGATCAGTCTGAAATCTTTCAATGACCTTACCGCGATTCTTAGTTTGACCCGTCAGGACCTCATGGTTGACGTCTTGAACCTTAAGATAGTTGCTGATGATTTTGATCATGCCCACGTACTGGCTATAGATAACCACCTTGTGTCCTGACTCTAAGGCTTCCGCCAGGATCTCTTTCAAAGTCTCAAATTTCCCACTCTCAAACTTCGCCGGATCTTCGCCATTTACGAGCGCGGGATGATTGCAAATTTGTTTGAGAAGAGTGAGGATCGCAAAGATATGAAGAAACGGCACTGGACTCTCGTTATTCTTAAGAGTCTCCACCAGAGGCTTCGCCTTGAGATCCAGGACATCTTTGTAAAGTTTAACTTGATGGGGTGAGAGGGTGCAGTGACGGATATCTTCCACTTTTTCTGGAAGGTCATGCAATACGAGGGCTTTCGTTCGGCGCATTTTAAAAGGATGAATCAACTTTTGAAGGGCTAACTCAACTTCTGGCTCTGCACCTTTGCCTATTGGCGTAATAAAGTTCTTTCGGAAATACTCATCAGAACCCAGGAACCCAGGAACAAGGAAATCAAAAAGGTTCTTCATTTCACCTAAGTGGTTTTCGATCGGCGTACCGGTCAAACAGAGGCGAATGTCAGCATGCAGCATACACACCGCTTGGTAAGTTGCCGTATCCTGGTTTTTAACGAAATGCGCTTCATCCAATATCACAGCATCCCAATGCATGGCAGAGAGCTGCTGAATGTCGCGTAACATTACACCGTAACTGGTGATCATGAGGTCGTGATCTTCCATCATTTTTTTGATGTTCTGACTGCGTTTTGGTCCGTGGTGTTTCAGGACTTTGAGGTTTGGACAGAAGTCTCTTACCTTGTCTTCCCAGTGATCCAAAACGGTGGTTGGCGCTATCGCGACGAATTTTGCGCCTGGCTTCTTTTTTTGGATAGCCGATAACAAACCCATTGCCTGGTGCGTTTTACCTAGACCCATTTCATCGGCAAGCAAGCCATGCAATTGGTTTTCGTAAAGCCACCACATCCACTGGACACCGTGGAATTGATATTCCCGCAGTTTGAGCTTGGTATGGGCCAGGCTGGGTACCTTTGTGTCGTTATTAAATTCGAGCTTGCTGCGAATTTGGTTAAGCAGCTTTTTGCTTCCCACAAACTGGTCGAAATCGCCCACGGCCGCCTTGAGGCGCAAAAGACCCATGGCGTTGACTTTGAGGTACTGGCCTGACTCATCGGTCTGCCAGTTATGTTCTTTGACGAAGTCGGGGATCTTGACCCATTTCTCGCCTTGTTTGATGTAGTTCCGTTTGCGCTTTTTGAATTGGCTCACAAGATCAAGCATTGAAATCGAAGAGTCGGCGCTTTGATAACGGGGGTCGAGGTAGAACCAACCGTCCTCTTGTTTATGGATGTGAATTTCCGAAAGCTTGGGAGCGTTTTCAATAACGGCACCTTTGAGCGTGCCATCGAGGAAAATAGGACCATGATTCAAATATTCGGAAAAACCATCCTGAATCAATTGAGCGGAGGCATCTTCGTTGAAAATCTTTCGAACAGACAGATCATTCCAACCATCTGAAACATCGTGCGAGGCAATGGGCCAATATCCGCGTTCAGGAAGGAAAAAGAATTCTCGACCAATATATTTCTGGGCGGCCTTATACGAAATGAATTCGTAATGGCCTTCCTTGCCTTCAGGGTCAACCCTTGAAACCATGCGATGAGCATCCGGAAATGAAGATACCCCTTCTGGATAGGTTTCTTTGAGCTTGAGGAATTGCATCCCAGTATGAGGGATGGCTATAACGCGCTCGGCGACTAGCTTTTCATCGCCTTCCTGATAGATCCGAGTCCCGCGCGTGACGATCTGCGTAAAGATCTTTAGCTTACGTACATCTTCATCGGCCATGGGGAGCTTAGGATGGCTTTGCAGGAACTTCGCGGCTTCGTCGAGTTGCAGATGATAGTTGGTATGCTCACCGGCTTTGATTTCCAGCCGCACCTTCATGGTGGGGCCATTGGCCATCAGTCGCACATATTGAATGCTGCCCTTGAGATGACTCAGAATCGTCTGGGCAGCGCCGTCGGACTTATCCTTTTTTTTGCTTTCTTCTTCACCCGGCACAGGTTTTTTCTTTTTGGGTGAAACGGGCTGTTTAAGCGGCATTTTCGTATCGAGGTTGGCGAGCAGTTCGGAACGCTCGCGGTCGATGCAAATCATGAAAGCCGCAAGATGTTCGCAATAAATGCCGCTTGCGCGATTTTTGCGACAGGTACATTCGATCCATTGTATGCAATGGCCATTGGGGTGAATTTTCAATCGAGCTTCTTCACCGCGGGGTCCACCCGCGGAGACTTTAGCCGTCACGAGTCCATGCATAGAACGCAGACTCTCGACGCGGCCCGATGTGTATATATCGAGTCCGTAAAGCCAATCGTCTTCATCGACGTGATCGTAGAAAAATTCTAAGATATTTTTCTTCACTATGTGGGACCTACCAAGAAGGTGCTGCAGCTTCCAAATCAAGCCCTAGTATAGCATAGACTTAGAGGCTTCTGGGACGGATGCCAATAAACTGACGGAACCTCGGCCCGCGTCGATTCAATCCCGAGCCATCAAAGTATATATATTCGAAAAAAAATCAACCTCTTACAGCATCCTTTCGGGAATATTCTAAAGCCTTAGCGCCACTGACCGATAGAACCCCAGGACCAGTTCTAGGCCGAGTGGCTGCCCGAAGGAAAAGATTGAGGAATTGCTGTGACTTTGGCGCGTAAAGATGTTTTTCAGGCTTCAAAAATCTTGATCGACTTTCTCAGGGATTTTACGTCTTTGAGTGAGCAACAACTCCTGTCGACCAAAAAGATGCTCGAAGGAATCGTCAGTCAGGTCATGACATCCATGATGCAGGTGAGCGACGAGGCGACCCTCAAGAAAAACAGCGCTCAGGATGTCCTGGTCAGAGACGTTGTTTCCGGCAACTTTATTGCCTCACCTACAAGTGCGGTGGAAAAAAAGGAGGCAGATGACCCTTTCGCTTCTCAAATGCACAAGGCCATACTCGAATCAAAGCTGCTCCGGAGTAGCGGATCTCTGTCAAAGCACCTCGAAGCCATCTCCATGCTTGACCACAATCTCCAAAAAGTTTTGGCCGATGTGATTGGTGCGGTTTCCGTGGATGATGTCATCGCGCAACGGCTGGATCATGTGATTCAGTCCCTTCAGACTTTGCAGAAAGCGTTGGCGTATTTCTTAAACGACTACCAAAAAGAATGCACTCCGGATCGTGTGAAGCATCTCCGGAACCGCGTTTTGACGGAAGTCTATCTTAGTTACAGTTCTGAGGAAGAGAAAGAAATCTTCCACAAAATATTTGGGCTTCCAAAAGTGAATTCCAAGGCATCGTAAAACTCATTCACAATGTTTTAAGGATGAAATTCAATGGCTAAGAAAATCTTGATCGTCGACGATTCTAAAACTATTCGTCAACAAGTTCGTTTTACGCTGACAAAAGGCGGATACGATGTCGTTGAAGCCGAAGATGGTGCTGACGGCATCGTAAAACTAGGCGAAAATGCTGATATCGCCATGATAATCAGCGATGTAAACATGCCGAACATGAACGGCTTGGAAATGGTCGAAAAAATGAAAGCGAGCGGCAGCACAGTACCCGTTATTATGCTGACGACAGAAGGCGCAGCTGACTTAATTCAAAGGGCAAAAGCCGCTGGCGCAAAAGGCTGGCTTGTTAAACCCTTCCAACCTGAGCAACTCGTCGCCGCAGTGACCAAAATCGCGGGTTGAACGTGAACACTAATAGGAAGGGCTTCAGCCATGGTTGATGAGCGCGACGCGAGCGCGTTTCTCGTGGGGTTTCTATCGAAGTTTACCATGCTGATAGAGCAGGAACTCCTTTCTATTCGGCAAAATGTGGTGAACACAGTTGAGGCGGTGATGGGGGGTATTGAATCGATAAGCGATGATATCGGCAAAAACCGGCTCGACGCGGATCAGATACTGGAGTTCACCTATCTAACGCCCGACGTAGAAACCGAAATCCTGCTTGAAGACATCCAGCGCGTCGCGGATGAGTTGATCGAGAGCGTTTATCGACAGGTGGAAGGTGGGAGTGCGAGCTCCGGCTCCGTAACAACGAGCAAGTCTGAAGCCGTGGTTCAAAACCGGCTCAACCGCCTCTCGTCAAAAGTAGATCAGTCAAAAGGACTCCTAACAACGCTCGACAGTAGTCTGAACTCTAAGGTTCTTACCATAGTAGGGGCTCTTTCGTCCGAAGATCTGATTGCCCAAAGACTCGAGCATACTATCTTATCGCTTAAGAGCTTGCAGACCGGTTTGAGCTTCGTCCTTATAGACTATGAAGAACGCTGTCGTGAGGAAGAGATCGAACGCGTGGTCAAAAGTATCCTGGCCTATACATTCAGACAGTACACAACCGAAGAAGAGAAAGTGCGCTTTCACCAAATCTTTGGAAAGATTTCCGCTTGAATCTGCAAAACCAGGCCAAAAGCGGAGGAGTGTAGCGACTGTATCGTCTGCAACACGACACAACCTCGCCATAAAATTCATAGTTTCAAGCCATTTTGTGCATGAAATCGGCTTCGCTTCAAGATTTTCATATTTCTTCTAAATCGCAGTTGACCAATTCCAACTCGTTCCGTATAAACCTGTCTCTCGGCGGGAAGTGAAGAAGAACAGCCGGACTTAAGTAAAGAAGATAATTCAAAAAACTTCTTGAAAAAAAAGATCCACTGACTTACAACAGCCCTCCTGGAAACGGACTGACGAAGACGACGAGACGGACTCAAGTAGAGAAGAAACTTTAAAAAACTTCTTGAAAAACAAAACTCTCTGAACTACAACAGCCCTCCTGGAAACAGAAAAAACGCTCTTTGAAAACTGAATAGAATACGCAAAAAACCAAGTGCGAACGTCAATTCCGACGAGGCTTCGGCAACGAGGTTTTGAAGGAATAAAAAACGCTCTTACCTTTTAGCGGGTGAGAGCAAAAATAAAAATTAC
>JACMOC010000044.1 GCA_014378195.1 Oligoflexus sp.
GTTTTGGGGTCGGAACGATCGTTAACGAAGCCATGACGGAGAAGCGTCTATGCATCGCAACTGGCAAGACCTGATTACACCGAATAATGTTGAAATTGCCGCATTGACTGATACATACGGCAAGTTTATAGCGAAGCCTCTTGAACGAGGATACGGTATAACCCTTGGTAACTCTCTACGTCGCGTTTTGCTTTCGAGCATTAGTGGCGCAGCGATTGTTGCAGTTCGTATCGAAGGTGTCGAGCACGAGCTGAGTACTATCCAAGGTGTAAAAGAAGACGTAACGGATATCATTCTTAACTTGAAGCAAGTTAATATCCGTTATTTGGGTGAAAATGACGCACGCATCACGCTCAAGTCAAATGGCGAAGGTGTATTGCGAGCGGGTGACATCCAAGCAAGCAGCGACGTTGAAATCCTAAACCCTGAGCAACATGTTGCAACGGTAGGTCCAGATGGTCGTCTCAATATGGAGATGATCGTTCGTCACGGACGTGGATACGTATCTGCAGAGCAGAACAGGACGGAATCGATCCCTACGGGATACATCGTAACTGATTCTATCTTTGCACCGGTGCGAAGGGTTGCGTACAACGTATCCAACGCCCGTGTTGGTCAAATGACCGATTACGATAAATTGACACTAGAAGTGTGGACAAATGCTGCTGTTCGTCCTGATGACGCGCTCGCTTATGCGGCGAAGATTCTGAAAGAACAGCTCACTATCTTCATCAACTTCGACGAGTCAGAAGAAGTCGAGAGCCGTAGTCTGGATACACCAATCGAAGCACGTCCTCAGTTGAACGAAAACTTGTTCAAAACTGTCGATTCGCTTGAACTGAGTGTCCGTGCTGCAAACTGTCTTGAAAACGCCAATATCAAGTATATCGGTGAGCTTGTGACAAAGACTGAAGCAGAAATGCTGAAGACTAAGAACTTCGGTCGCAAGTCTCTTAACGAAATCAAAGATATCCTGGCTGAGATGGGACTCTCACTTGGTATGAAGATTGATGGCTTTGACCCATCTATGTTGAGACAAAAAGAAAACGAAAGTAATTGAAGGTAGAAGAGGCATATTATGCGACACAAGCATGGATACAGAAAACTTGGTGTAGACTCGGCTCACCGTAGAGCGATGCTACGAAACCTCGCGACTTCGCTTATTACTCATGAGCGCATCACGACGACTGTTCCAAGAGCAAAAGAACTTCGCAAAGTCGTTGAGAGAATGATCACTTTGGGCAAGAAAGGTGAGCTTAGCCACCGTCGTGCAGCTGGTGGATATCTCTTCGAAAAAGACGCTGTTTCAAAAGTCTTCAATGACCTTGCAACACGGTTCAAAGATCGTAAGGGCGGCTACACTCGCATTGTCAAAAGAGGCCTTCGCGCCGGTGACCGTGCTGAGATGGCTCTAATTGAGTTTGTCGATTTTGAATTTGGCAAAGACGTTTCAGCTAAAGCTTAATTTGTAGGACCCACCTCATATCCATGTAGGTGGGTTTTTTTTGCCCTCTTTAAAGGCAATGACAGGCTGGTATACTTTCCATTGGGGAGGCATATTATGAAGCCAATCATTGCCATTTTTGCGTTTCTGTCCTGCGTTAGCTGCCATAGTGTTCAAACCTTGGGTAAGGGGATCGACACCTGGAGTTTCGCGGCAACTGGGGGTACTATTTTTGATAGCCCCTTCCAAGTGACGACTAAACAACTCCATTTTGATACCGGCGAACTTTTCGGTAAAGACGTAATCCTTGAAGGAAATGTCGAGTATTTCGGCGCTGCATTTACTCATCTGTTGCTTGCCGATAAGGAAGGCCGAGTTCTTGTTGTTACGACGGAACTCCCCGAAACATATAAAGAATTTGCGCCTGAGCAGAAGCCGAAAGTTCGGATTCTGGGTCGGCTCGAACGCGGCAAAAAGGGATTGCCTTATCTCATGGCACGCGCAGTCGATACTGTTCATGCCTCGGCGAAGTAGAACAATCGTTCTGAAAAATAGGAAATCTAAGGTATATTTGAGCTTGGCGCTGCTATTGGTAGCAAAAGAGGGGATGCCAGCTCATGAAGTTGTTTTTTTACGTTTTCAGAGACTTTGTAAAGTACGTAATTGGAACACTTCTGATCGTTGTTTTTCTATTCGTTCTCTTCGACTTTATTCATAAAACTACACGCTATATTCCGCGTTACAATCCAGAAACCAGCCTTCTCATAAAACTCTATCTCTACAATCTCCCTAATCTTATTGCGCAGTCACTTCCGATTGCATCGTTACTAGCGTCCGTCGTCACGATGGTCCTTTTAAGCAGAACGAATGAGATTACGGCAATGCGAGCTGCGGGAATGGGGCCGTTTCGTCTCGGATTGCCTATTATTGTCGGAGGCGCTCTCGTTTCATTGGTATCGCTGTGCATAGGTGAGTTCGTCCAGCCGAAAGCGTCGGCGCGAATGCACTATATTGATGATGTGCAAATAGCAAGAGGCTCTGATACTCAAGTGAGCGAAGGCGCGCGATGGCTAAAAAGTGGCAATACGCTCTATAATTTTCGGGATTACGATCCCATTACCAATGTGATGACTGGTATCCGCGTTATCGAAACAGGCGAAAATTTTCGACCGAAACGGAGTCTTGAGGCCCGTCTTGCTACCTATCGTCCCGATGTAAAAGATTGGCTTTTAGAAGATGTAAAAGTGCTTTATTTCTGGCCTAAGGGGACGCTTTCTTACTCTGAGAAAAAGCAGGTTCTCCCGGTAAGCATTCCAGTGGAGCCAGCCAAACTGAAAAAGGAGCGACGTGTTCCAGCAGAACTTTCTTCGCAAGAACTCACTGATGCGATCCGCAAAGGAGATGACTCTGGGAAGGATATTCAGGCCTACCGTGTGGATTTTCATTCCAAGATCGCGCAATATTTTGCTGCGTTTGTTCTCAGCTTAATCGGATTGAAGTTCGGCTATAAATCCGAACGTACGATGGAAACCGCGCGGGGTGTTCTGGTCGCAGTTTTTATCGGCGTTAGTTATTGGGTTATTATGAGCTCTGTGCGAACTCTTGCGGTAAAGGGGATAGTTCCCCCTGTGTTAGCAGCTTGGGTTGCGAACGTCGTGATTTTTGGGATTTCGATCTACAACACCATGCAGGGGCGGAGTAAAACCTAGCGAATGAGGATACCGACTTCGGCGAAATTTTTCGCTTTGGGATGGCGTCCTTCTATCGGCAGAGGATCTCGCAACAGCTGGCACGTTTTCATGCCAGCTTCAGCCGCTGCGTCAAGCTCTTCTTTAATATCCGACAAAAATAATATGGAATCTGCCTCGAGGTCGAGTCTATTGACTATGGTGCGGTATGAGGACGTTTGTCTTTTGTGCCCAATTTCTGTGTCGAAATTTGCAGTGAAATAGGGGGTAAGATCGCCGGATTCCGAGTGTTTATAAATTAATTTTTGCGCTTCGACAGACCCTGAGGAATAAACTGCGAGTCTGAGGCCCTGTTTGTGCCACTTTTGAAGCTGAGGCAAAACATCTGGATATACGTGACCTAAATAAGCTTTGGTCTCGTAGCCGTCTCGCCAGATTTTGCCCTGGAGAATTTTAAGAGATCCGTTTTTGATGTCCTTGTCGATCCACTGCTGGAGAAGAGTCGTCACGGCTTGCAGGTCGGGCTCGGACGACGATGAGCCGTGGAGTTCCTCTTGCCAGATTTTTTGCACAATCACTCTAACGTCCGGGTCCTGATTGCTAGTGAGAAACGCAGCAAGGTGCGAGCGTGCATAAGGAAACAAAACCTTATGAACAAATTCAATGGAGCTAGTCGTGCCTTCAATATCAGTCAGAACACAGCGTATCATCAGATCTCACTTTTTGTTCAATAGCCCGGATTGTATCTTTTATCGATCCCGGAGCCTGTGTAGTTTGCGACCCATCCTGATGGATCGATAAAAACCCGGATTGCTTTTACATGAGCCTTAGGACCAAGATCAAACCAGTGAGATGTATTCGCAGGAACGCTTAGGAGATCGCCGGCTCGACAAGTCACGGCAAAAACTTCTTCGCCAATATGAAACCAAAAGATGCCTTCACCTTCGACGAAGAAGCGGATCTCGTCTTCGGTGTGAGTGTGTTCGGCTAGGAACTTTTGGCGAATCGCATCGACATTCGGTGTCCCTGCGTGAACATTGATGACGTCGGCGGTTTTGTAACCACCTCGCTCCATAAAGGGTTTTAAGTCACTACGGTAAGCGTCTAGTACTTCGTCCTGTGTGGCATCAGGAGCCAAGACTTCGTTCGCTTCCCAACGGTCGTGCCACACCCCTCTCGCTTCCAAGAAAGATTGAATTTCTTTGAAATTATATATGGTTACGTTTGCATCTGGTATTTTTAGGACTGCCATGGCGAGACCCTCCTTAAGGCTAATGCGCACCGGTTTAGCGGTAGCAGATTTGACTTGAGAACTCGAGCGAATTTAAGTCCAAGATCAGTCCTCAAAAAACTCAGGTATTTTTGCGTCGAATGTATTATAACTTTCGGGTGATTGCATCCTGTGCTTACCATCCTTTGATTCTTATAGAATCAGCAATGGGCTCCCTGTCGAGTCATAAAATAAGTCAAAACAGTTGACTTTGTTTAGGCCGCTTGGTAAACCCTAGGCGTGCAGACCCGTGTCTGTGCAAATCAATCATGGTTTTCTGTTGCCTTGTCACCGTGATGGTGGAAGGGCTTTTTTATTTCGGTTGGATTCTTATGGATCGCCTCCAGCGCGACACGATAGTTGAATTAATAAATCCCAAGCTTGCACTTCTTGGCCTTGAGTGTCTTGAAGTTGATTGGGATGGTTCCGACAATACCCTAAGGGTCTATATAGACCGGCCAGGTGGCGTCGTGATGGAAGATTGTCTGAAGGTCAATAGTGTCCTTATCGAAGACGAAGAACTCGACAAGCTTGTAATGCGCGATTACCGCCTTGAAATAAGCTCACCCGGTGTTGACCGTCCTTTAAGAACTCTCGAGCACTTCAAACACGTTGTGGGTCAGACGATTCGCGTACATTTAACCCAGAAATATCAAGAACGGGCAAATGGCGTAGGAATTCTGGAGTCCATCGATGGGCAAGACTCTTTTTCGTTGATTATGCCTTCGGGCGCCTGGACTTTTCCCTTTAAGGCTATCCGTAAAGCTAATCTAATGTTTGAATGGAAGTAGCCATTTTGTCCTAAGATGTAGGGATTAGTCCAATCCACATCAATCTTTTGACCTTCCATAAGGATCGACAGACGATGACATTACTCGACAGCTCTGAAATTGAATCTGAATTACGCAAGGTTATCTCGGGAGTTAGCCGTGATAAAAACCTAGACCAAGCTGTCATCATCGATGCATTGCAACAGGCTGTTGTTCATGCTGCGCGTCGTTCGCTCGGCGCAACAGCTGACCTTGAAGCTCATTACAACGAAACCTCGGACGAGATTGAGCTTTATCAATTCCGTACGGTCGTTGAGGATGACGATGTCGCCAATGAAAGCATTGAGATCAGTATCGGCGACGCGACGAAGCTCGACGCTGAAACTGTTTTGGGTGACGCCATTGGTATCAAGATCGACACGACCAAATTTGGCCGTATCGCAGCTCAATCCGCAAAACAAATCATCGTTCAAAAGGTCCGTGACGCTGAGCGTTCGCAGATTTTTGAAGAGTTCAAAGACCGTAAGAATGACATTCTTTCGGGCTATGTCCGTCGTTTTGAACGAAACGATATTATCGTTGATCTCGGTCGTACCGAAGCTGTTATTCCTTACAAGGAGCAGGTTCCAACTGAGAAGTTCCGCGTTAAAGACCGCATCCAGGCCTATGTTATCGACGTGAAGCGCTCGAGTCGTGGGCCGCAGGTTGTTATGTCTCGCGCTCATCCTGGTTTCCTTGTCAGCCTCTTTAGTCAGCACGTTACCGAGATCTACGATGGCGTTGTCAGCATCGAAGCTGCGGCTCGCGATCCTGGTTATCGTTCTAAAATCGCTGTCTATTCTCGCGATTCAACCGTCGATCCTGTTGGCGCTTGTGTCGGTATGAAGGGCTCACGCGTACAAGCGGTTGTGAGCGAGCTCAACGGCGAGAAGATTGATATTATTCCTTACGATCACGATCCTGCTCGTTTAGTTTGCAACGCTCTGGCTCCGGCTGTTGTTAGCAAAGTAATCGTGGATGAGAATATGCATGGAATGGAGGTAATCGTTGCTGATGACCAACTTTCTCTGGCTATTGGTAAACGTGGTCAAAACGTCAGACTCGCTGCTCAGCTCACTGGCTGGAAACTAGACATCAAATCTGAGTCATCGGTTGAAGAGAAGATGGCAGGGGCTAAAGATCTCCTGACTACTATTAAAGGCCTTGACGAAATGATGGCAGAGCTTTTAGTGCAAGAGGGGTATACAACTCCTGCTGAAGTAGCAGCACTCTCGCCGAGAGCCCTGAACCGCTTGCTCAATATGGAGCAAGAACCGGCGATGGCCTTGATCGAAAATGCTCAGGCCCTAGCCAATTTGGTGGCTCAAGGCAAAGCCGAGGTTAAGAAGGCGCCAGTACGTGATGATTTCCTTGCGAACTCTTCCGCGTCGCCCCTTACTCTTGACAATAAAGTAGAAGACTCTCAAATTAGCGAACGAGTAAAGATCTTTCTGGAGCTGTCTGGTGTTGGTGAGGCTTCGGCCCACGCTCTCGCGGAAGGCGGCTATGTCACAATAGGTGATATAGTTGCGGATTCAGCGGAGGAAGTTGCTCAGAAGACAGGGTTGTCTATCGGGGTTGCTCGTACCATACAAATGGCTGCAGATCGTTACCTACAGTCCGAATAATTGGGACACTTAGGTGAATATTGGGGGACTCTTAACGAATGTCAAAAATTCGTGTCTATGAATTAGCTCGTGAACTCAAAATCGAAAGCAAATTGCTGGTCAATAAGCTGAAAGATTTGGGCATCGAGGTGTCGAGTCATCAAAGTACTTTGAGCGCGGACCAGGTTCTCAAGATAAAGCGTGAGCTTTCATCTTCGGGAGGATCCAGCGATGGCAGTACTGCGAGTGCTCCTCGTACGAGTCCGTCGGTTATACGCAGACGTCGCGGTGCGGATGATGCGGCTGGCGAGTCAAGCGACGGAGGAGACGAAGCAAGTCTCGCTTCTGGGCACGAAGAAGAGCCAGCTCCTACGCTGGTGACTGAAGCCCCCCCTGTTACCGCCGCGGTACCCAAAGCTCCTGCGACTCCAGCGTCGACGACACTGCGCAGAGAGAAAGCAAAAGAACCTTCGGTAGCTAAGGAAAAAGCAGCGCCTGTATCAGCAAAAGCTGAGGCTTCTGCTCCTGCTACCGAAAATATACAAGCCGTTCATGTGGAGTCTCCTAAAGTCGAGGCTCCAGCGAAAAATGTACAGGTACAGGAAGTTTCTGTCAGTGCAGGGCCCGCGTCTGAAAAACAGGCCGCTCCTTCACTTGCTCGCGAGAACGCTAAGTCAATTCCAAGTCCCGCACCGGAGTCTCGACCTATGTCTCGCCCGCAAGAGAACTACGATTCTGCCAAGATTGTACGCCGTGAGCCGTTGGCACCGCCACCGCCTCCCGCTCCAGTTCCGCAGGCGCCTCCAAGGCTCCAGCCGAGTGGTGCAGCGACTATCATTCGTCGGGCTAGTCCCGAAGAGCTTGAGCAGCGCCAACAGCTTCAACAGCAACAAGCGGTTAGCCGCTCGACGAACCCTAGCCCTATCATTCGCGTCGGCGCAGGTGGACACCCAGGTGTTCCTGCCGGTGGTGGACCAATCCGTCGTGATGGCCCTCCTCCAAGACGTGAAGAGGGCGGACGCCCTCCATTCGGTAGTTCCGGTGGTGGTCGTAGCAGCGGCGGAGGCGTCGATCCTATATTCCGTAAACCGGCTGAAGCGGAAGTTTCAACAGGTCTAACGGATTCCCCTGCGCGTCGTTGGGAAGACATCACTAAATCAAAAGACCGCGACAAGAAGAAAATGACGGCAGCGGAAGCTGAGCAAGAAGCAGCAGCCAAAAAGAACCCTAAGGTTCGTCGTGATCAAGTGAATATGCGTTCTCTTCTCGACCAGGTTGCCCACTTGGAAGCGGAAGAGGCTGATCCAGGAATTGAAGTTCCGGACGCTCCTGTTGAAGTCGAGAAGATCAAACGGACTGTCTACACGCCTCCTGGTATGGGCCAAATCCAAACCGGCAGTAACCGTGGTGGAAGCGGCCGAAAGGACCTTCGTCGTCGGAAGGACCTCAAAAAGACTCAAGTTACTACCCCTCGTGCCGCTTATCGCGTCGTGACTATGGGTAACTCGATCACGGTCGGCGAACTTGCCAAACAAATGGCTGTAAAAGCTGGTGACCTCATCAAGAAATTGATGATGCAAGGCATGATGACGACACTGAACCAAGCGATAGATGTCGACACAGCGACCTTGCTGGCGACCGAGTTTGGTTTTGAAATGAAAACAAACATCGTCACTCTTGACGATATTCTGACTGAGAAACGCAAAGCTCACGAAGGCGCTGAGTTTGTGGAACGTCCTCCTATCGTTACCATCATGGGTCACGTCGACCATGGTAAAACTTCGATCTTGGATGCGATCCGTAAAGCGAAAGTTGCTGCATCAGAAGCTGGCGGTATTACTCAACATATCGGCGCTTACACGGTCGATAAAGATGGTAAGCGCATCGCTTTCCTTGATACCCCGGGTCACGAGGCTTTCTCCTCGATGCGTTCGCGTGGTGCTAAGGTAACAGACATTGTAGTCCTCGTTGTGGCTGCGGATGACGGTGTGATGCCTCAGACGGTAGAAGCGATTTCTCATGCTCGCGCTGCGAACGTGCCGATCATCGTTGCTATCAACAAGATCGATAAACCGAACAAAAACCTCGACCGGATTAATAGCGAGCTCGCTGAGCACGGTATTCAATCGGAAGAATGGGGTGGCGAAAACATCTTTGTTAAGGTGTCCGCTCTTAAAGGTATCGGTATAGATGACCTTCTCGATTCCATTCTCCTTCAAGCAGAAGTGCTTGAGTTGAAAACTCCCCTTGATGTTCCGGCATCGGGTGTGGTTGTAGAGGCTCACCTCGACAAAGGTCGTGGTCCAGTTGCTACCATCATGATCCAAAAGGGTATTTTGAAAGTCGGAGACTATGTAGTGGCTGGTACGTCCCTTGGACGAGTCCGCGCTATGCATGACCAGACTGGCAAACGTCTGAAAGAAACCGGTCCTTCGACTCCAGTCGAAGTTGTTGGTCTCTCTTCAGTACCAATGGCCGGTGACATGGTTGATGCGGTTGAAGACGAAAAAATTGGTAAAGAAGTAGCTGACTGGCGTATTGAAACTGAACGTCTAGGTGCTTCTCACAGATCGTCTGCTGCGACTCTTGATCAGCTTCTCGCCAAGGTGAAAAATACGGAAACACCAGAAGTTCCGATTATCATCAAAGCGGATACACAAGGTTCGGTTGAAGCTATTTCCGAAGCTATACTCAAGCTTAACAGCGATCGTGTTCGTAACCGCATAATCCATAAAGCGGTTGGTGGTATCAACGAATCGGATGTTTCTCTCGCGACAACATCGGGTGCCGTTATTATTGGCTTTAACGTCCGTGCCGTTCGCGGTCTAGACGAACAAGCCGAGAAACAGGGAACCCTGATCAAATACTTCTCAGTAATCTATGACATAGTCGACGTTCTCAAGTCGATCATGGCTGGTAAGTTGCCTCCTGTTCAGAAGGAAGTCATTCTGGGCCATGCTGAAGTCAGAGCTACCATTAAAGTTCCGAAAATTGGCCTGGTTGCAGGTACTTCGGTTCTCGACGGTAAGATTACAAGAAGCTCTCAGCTTCGCCTCATCCGTGAAAGCGTAGTGGTCTTCACAGGCCGAGTCGGTTCACTCCGCCGCTTTAAAGATGATGTTCGTGAAGTTGTCCAAGGTTACGAGTGCGGTATTGGCATCGACGGTTACAGTGATGTTCGTGAAGGTGACATTATCGAGTCTTACGTAATCGAGGAACATGCAGCGGTCCTCTAAGAGGGCAGTTTGCATACGAAAAATAAGGCTATGGACGGCCCTCCCCTCGCGCAAGCAGGGAAGGGTTTTCCTTTTTCAAGTGTTAGGAAAGGATTTTTATGGGTCTCAGAAAAGACCAGCTCGCCGACCAAATTCGAGACCTTTTGGCTCTCAATTTTCAGGGTGGGCGCCTCAGCGATCCGCGACTCGAGTCTGTGACGATTACCGCTGTCAAACTCACAGCTGATCTACAGCAGGCAACCGTTTTTTATCGCACTTACAATGATTCCGACGCAGCTGCCGCAATGAAAGGACTCCAGTCTGCTGGAGGTTTCCTTCGCAAGTCGCTCAGTGATGCGCTTGATATTCGCCGCGTTCCCGAGCTTCACTTTAAATACGATAAAAGTATTGAGTACGCCGGACGCATCGAAACAGTTCTGGGTGAAATTCATTCCGAACAAGCCACGCCTAAAAAGAACGATCCTCAGGATGCCTGAGTGATTTAAGGAGCTCGTTCGTTGAATCATCAGCAGCCTCAAGCGATCAAAAAATATCCCCTTAGCGATGGCATGATCATCGTTTACAAACCACGTGGTATGAGTTCAAAAGACGTCTCGCGCTGGTTTGAACGACGCTTTACGCGTATTAAAATGGGACATGTGGGTACGCTTGACCCCATGGCAGAAGGTGTTTTGCCGGTTTTGTTCGGCAAAGCCACTCGCATTCAGGATTTTCTACTTGCGGGCACGAAGTGTTACGAATTCGATGTGAAGTTTGGTACGGCCACCGACACTCTCGATCTTGATGGCGAAGTTATTGGTGAAGCTCCTGTTGGAGACTTCACAAAGACTGATATCGACGCTGTGTGTGCTGCAATGGAAGGCGATTTCACTCAAATTCCTCCACTTTATTCGGCGATTAAGTATCAGGGCAAGCCACTTTATGAGTACGCCCGAAGCGGGCGGGGTGATGAAGTTCCTCGCGATTTGCTTCGTAAGGTCGTTCAGATCTTCAAGATGGAATGCCTTCGATACGAAGATGGTATCGCGACTGTTCGAGTCAGTTGTTCAAAAGGAACGTACGTTCGTGTGCTTTCGCATCACATAGCAGAAGCACTTGGCACTCTTGGGGTCGTTATAAGGCTGTTGCGCGTGGCCACAGGCGAGCTGAATGTTGAGACTGCCGTGTCACTTGACACACTTGAGCAGTCCCAGGAGACTATTCATAAATATATAGTCCCTCTGGCTGACATACGTTTGGATATACCAAGTTGGCATACAGAGGATCCAACCTTGATACAAAGGCTCAAAATGGGCCAAGAAATGCACGTTGAGATGAAAAGTTTCGAGACGGGGCTGACACAAAGTGGTAATAAGCGGACTTCAATAAAGTCGCTTGACCACATGATACTAATTGATAGTAGCGGTCAATCTTTTGGAATAGGCAGCGCCCTTGTGCTTAATACGGGTCGCGTAGCTGTTAGAATGAGGAGAGGACTCTCATGAGCGGTCAGTTAAAAAATTATCTGTTTACTTCTGAATCTGTGAGTGAGGGCCATCCCGATAAGATCTGTGATCAGATCAGTGATGCGATTCTCGACGCTTTGCTGGAGCAGGACAAGTACTCACGCGTAGCTTGCGAAACTTTGGTCAAAACCGGATTGGTTGTGATCGCTGGTGAAATCACGAGTAACGCTCAGATCGATTATGCCGCTATTGCCCGTAAAACGATCGAAGAAATTGGTTATAACGACGGTGCACTTGGCTTTGATGCTAAGAGCTGCGGTGTGATCATGGCTGTTGAGCAACAATCGGCTGACATCTCTATGGGTGTTACCGAAGGTCAAGGTCTCCACGCTGAACAAGGCGCGGGCGATCAAGGTATGATGTTTGGTTACGCTGTAAACGAAACCAAAGAACTCATGCCTGCAACTATCAGCTATTCGCACAAACTGTTGAAAGCTTTGTCGGATAAACGCCGGGCAAATGCTGTTCCATTCCTACGTCCCGACGCAAAAAGCCAAGTGACCGTTGAATACAAAGACGGTAAAGTTGCACGTGTGGATGCCGTTGTTATTTCAACTCAGCATTCACCGGATGTTTCGCATAAAGACTTGACCGACTACGTTATCAACGAAGTTGTTCGTAAGACTATTCCTGCAGAACTTATCGACAAAAACACAAAATATCACATCAACCCTACGGGTCGCTTCGTAATCGGCGGGCCACAAGGTGACTGTGGATTGACCGGACGTAAAATCATCGTCGACTCATACGGCGGCCACGGCGCTCACGGCGGCGGTGCATTCTCCGGTAAAGATCCAACAAAAGTTGACCGTTCGGCAGCTTACATGGGTCGTTACATTGCGAAAAACATCGTAGGATCAGGCGTGGCAGAAAAATGCCTTGTTCAGCTTGCATACGCGATCGGTGTTGCCGAACCTGTCAGTGTTTTTGTTAACACTTATGGAACTGGCAATGTTTCAGACGAAAAACTTGCAGGCGTTATTCGCGAAGTCTTCCGTTTGACTCCACGCGGTATCACCGAAACTCTTGACCTCCTTCGCCCCATTTACAAGGCAACGGCATCTTATGGTCACTTTGGCCGCGACATCTTCCCTTGGGAACGTCTCGATAAAGTGGACGCCCTCAAGAGCGCGCTTCGCTAACGCTTGAAAAAATTCTAGAATAGAAACCTCGGCTAGGTATGGCCGGGGTTTTTTATTATTGGCGCTGAACTAGCAGGCAAGCTACATTGGTGATTATGGATATTAAGTTTTACCCAAAAAAGCAGCGTCTTGTTCTGATAAACCGCGACTTTCAGTTTCGATATACCGGAGCTGCAGTCCTGGTCGGACTCCTGTCGACTGTCCTGACAACCACACTGATACTCTACCCACTCTATCTTTTTAAAATCCTGCGCATGCCCTTTTTTCTTCCCTACCCGGTGATGGGCTTGATTGGACTAGCGGCGTTGCTTAATATGCTTTTGGTGGGGTTTATGGGGATTCTCATGACTCACCGCGTAGCAGGTCCGATGTACTCTCTTGTACGTCAGTTTAGAAGAGTTGAAGAAGGACGCTGGTACGGACAGATGCGAATTCGTGATGGAGACGATATGCGCTACGTCGTCCGTAACTTTAACGCCATGATTGAATCCATCAATAGTCAGGCTCACCTCGACTCCGACAAACTCAGGAATATCCGTGAAACATTGATATCAAGCGATTTGCCCGACAGTGAGAAAATCACCCGTGCACTGCTCGACATCAAGATTCTTGATAGCAAACTGCGTGCTCGCTTGAACGCTGAACCTGAGTCTAATGAGTCCGATACCTAAAAGGCTTGTCCTATGTATATCGAACGTCTCAGTGGAACTTTTGCAGCAACTCTTCCAACCGGCATTATTCTCGATGTTCAGGGCATAGGCTATGGCGTCGAACTCCCCCTTTCAACACTCGTACAGCTGCCGCGTGTTGGAAGCAAAATCAATCTCTGGATATCGACTTACGTTCGAGAAGATTCGTTACGACTCTTCGGTTTCCGCACCTACGAAGATCGGCAGACTTTCGAAGTTTTGCTAAGTCTGGGCGGAGTGGGGCCTAAAGTTGCATTAGCAATTCTATCAACGCTTACGCTTTCGGCTATCGAACGTGCGGTTGCTAAAAACGATACAAAGATCCTTGAAAGCGTCCCCGGCGTCGGGGCTCGTATGGCTGAGAAAATCATAGTAGAACTCAGGCCCAAAGTCGCCAGACTTCAAGTGGCAAAGCAGCTTGATCTGCAGGAAGACTTTGTTCGTCTCGATGCGGCCGGATTTGATCCCCTTCTACCTCATGCGGATAACGAAACCAAACCGTCTGGTCGCGAAGCACTTTTTGAAGATCTTAATTCTGCACTCGAAAACCTTGGCTACAAAGACAAGATAATTCAGCCTCTCCTGCTCAAACTGCGTAAGCATAGCGAATTTAAAGATTTGCAGGATCTGATGCGACAAGCCTTAAAAGAGCTCACACAGGGGAGCATCGAAGTCGAACGTCACGGAAAGGCTGAGAAAAAAAAGGCGGAGGCTCTACCTGTCGTGCCGCCTAAAATCCCAAAAACTTTGGGATTTTCGGATGACTCTGTATTTTAAGACGGCTTGAGCGAAGTGAGGATTAGACCATGGACAAAATAGAAATCAAGATTCAAGACCATCAGCATACTTTTCGTGATGATTTTGTTTTGACCGATACTAAAGCCTTCGTTCACGAAGAGAGTTCTGAGCAGCAGATTCGTCCGAATCGATTTATCGATTATCCCGGGCAGGATGCGGTTAAGAATAACCTGCAGGTTTATGTCGCAGCGGCTCGTATGAGAAATCGAACGCTCGACCACACGATACTTCATGGCCCACCAGGTCTTGGTAAAACCACCCTTGCCAAGATTATTGCGTACGAGCTGGAAGCTCCCTTTTATCAAACTAGCGGTCCGTCGATCGATAAACCAGGTGACCTGGCGGGCATACTCGCTGGGATTGAGCCTGGCGGCGTTTTATTCATCGATGAAATTCATCGGCTGCCTATAACTGTTGAAGAGATTTTATATTCTGCTATGGAAGATTTTTCCGTCGATATCCTTGTCGGACAGGGTCCGTCGGCACGTACGGTTCGCATGCCCATCAATCCTTTCACACTGATCGGCGCGACCACGCGGATGTCGAGTCTTTCGGCGCCGCTTCTGTCACGTTTTGGGATTCAAGAGCACCTTGAATTCTACGATGCGGAGTCGCTGGCGATTATCTTGAAACGAAGTGCTTCGGTTTGGGATCTTGAATTGACGCCACATGGTGCTATGGAACTGGCGAAACGTTCGCGCGGAACCCCTCGTATTGCGAACCGCCTCCTGCGCCGGGTCAGAGACTTTGCGGACTTTGGTGGTGTCGAGATACTTGATGAAGAGCTTGTAGATCTCACGCTCAACCGCCTGCACATCGACATTTCCGGCCTGGACAAGATGGATCGGCGTATTATGCGTATTATTCAAGATCGATACCAGGGCGGTCCTGTCGGTATTGAGGCACTTGCCGCGACGATCGGTGAGGAGCGCGCGACAATTGAAGATGTTTACGAACCTTTTCTTTTGCATCAAGGCTTTGTGCGAAGGGGATCTCGAGGTCGGGAGCTAACCACTCAAGGGATTGAGCACTTGAATGCCGTGATTAATCTGCCCTGATTTTCATGAGATCTTCATAATCTTTATCGACAACTTATTGGACTTCACCTTACTACCTTCTTATACTAGGGCACGATCATACCCAACTACGCATCTATTATAGATAAAAGGGATATCATGCGAGCTAGCTTTCTCCTTCCGTTCGCACTCTTGGCCGCACCGCTCTTTGCTCAAACACCGACAGCTGATACACCAGTACCAGCTGCTTCAGCCTTAAAAACGCCTTCGGGAGCTACTGCTACCAATGCAGGCACAACGCCTTTGCCTACAGTTGGATATAAAGATAATGGTGGGGGTTTTTACCTCCAGTCGGCTGATGAATCGATCCGGATCGGCATGATGGGCTATATTCAAGCGGTCCAGAGAAATTATGCATCGAAGGCTTATGATAAATATCGTACGGATTATCCTTTGGATTTTACCGTCAAACGCGCGCGCGTTGCTTTCATGGCCACCTTCGAAAAAATGTACGATATGTATTTTGAGTTCGATGGTGCACCCATTCCTGCTGCATCTGGTCCTACAGCAGCAGCTCCCAATGCTCCGACGGAAGTCACATCGGCCTTCGGTGTCGTTGAAGCGAAGTTTGTAGCTCACCTTCTCGAGGATCGAGTTCGTTTTACTATCGGTAAATTCATCATGCCTTTCTCAGCTGAAAACGGTCGTTCGGCACGTGCCTACGATACTGTCGAACGCTATATGGTTGAAAATGCGATGTTTGCGTTGCCTGCAATCGATTCACAGTATGGAACTATGCTTTCGGGCAAAGAGTTTGATAAATCTTTTGAGTGGTATCTTTCCGTTCTGAACGGTAATGCTCGAACATCGCGCAATACTGAAGATGATAATGGCTCGAAAGAAGTTGCGGCACGCATCGTTTATAACGTGAGTAACGTTAGTCTTGGTTTGGGTTATGATACAAATCAGAATGCGAATGCTCAATCTCTGAAGCTTACCGATCTAACGGGAACGCTTTACAACTCTGCGAAAATTACTGGCCGTCGTCAGGGCTGGTCGCCGGACTTTTATTGGAAGATGGGTGATTTTAGTTTCCGCACAGAATACATGACGATGATGTGGAAAGATTCGGACGTGAGACTCTTTGGTGGGTTTGTCCAGATGGCTTATTTCCTCGTTGGTGATGATAAGGGTGGTTTTCAGCCGCTTGCCCGTTGGGAACAGGCGAATTTGAAAAGTTCAAAAAGCCTGACTGTTAAAGGTGCCGATGAACTTCAGTCGTTAACGCTTGGATGGCAGTGGTTCCTGAACGGCAATGTTCGTAACCAGTTTAACTTCATCAGCACGCGTGGAAATGAAGTCGTTGTTAATACTGCTTACGACAAACATAAGACTTTGTATTCCATATTAAATGAGTTTCAGATCAAATTTTGATAACGACCGACTCAAATTTAGCGGCTTCAAAAGCGACCGAAGACGTCAAAATGAAGCAATGTGTTGAGTTCTAAGCATTTTCGATCCGTTCTGATATGATCCGAGCCCAGGCCCCTACGGTCCTGGGCTCGAGTTGTTTCAGCCGTATTTGTAATTGAGGCGAAGAATGTTTGATCCCCAGATGAACTGGCGCAAATCCGTATGGACCAAGCTGATAGCGGCCTGTTTCATCGGACTAATCGTAGTTGGTAACATATGGTTAGTTATGGGCTTTTCCATGGCTATACCCCCGTTTTGGCTCCAGACTTGCTTTGTGCTTCTGACGGGAGCATTATTCGTCTTTGGTGCAGCATTCTTGGCGGAACGCCTTTTTCTAAAGATCACTAAGGTCGACGATGACAGTCACGACACTGAAATTTGAGTTGGGAACCCTCGTCCTGGATCCTCCCGGGTCGAGACTCGGGGAAGTGTTGCCGGGCTTTCAATTCGACGGCCGCACCAAGTCGTGGCGAGCACCCGCGTACTTTTATCGCGAAATCATTCTAGAAGCCTTAAAAGTAAAGATGGATCTCGTCGATGGCGCGCGCGACTACCATGCAATGCCGATTGATTTGAAGGTCAGTATAGTGCCGCGTGAGCATCAGGAGAACGCGCTTCTCGCTTGGAATCAGCAAAACTCGCGTGGTGTTGTCTGCCTCCCGACCGGCGCCGGTAAAACGATTCTAGCGGTTATGGCGATCGCGAAGACCAAACGTCCGACTCTCATCGTAGTGCCGACGATCGACCTGCTCCTTCAATGGCAGACGGTCCTGCAGCGTTATTTCGAGGCTCCTATTGGACTTCTTGGAGGGGGCTGGAAGACTTTTGAGTCCATAACCGTGGCAACATACGATTCCGCGGCTCTGACGGTCGAGATGATGGGGAATCGATTTGGTTTGATGATTTTTGATGAATGCCATCATCTGCCAGCAACTCATTATCAATTGGTTGCGAAAGCATCTATTGCCCCATTTCGTTTAGGTTTATCAGCGACTGTCGAACGGGCCGACGGCAAAGAAGAGCTTCTGTATCAAATCGTAGGGGATCTTTGTTTTGAAGGTCAGATCCGCGAAATGGTTGCGAACGTCCTTTCCCCGTATGATGTGGTTAATATCGAAGTTCCCTTGACCGATGATGAAAAAGCCCGTTATCAGGTGGCGCGCGGTATCTACACGAAATTTGTGCGATCGGCTGGAGTTGATTTTTCTTCGCCCGACGGTTGGAAAAATTTCATGCGCAAAGCGGCTGTGATGCCTGGTGGCAAAGTTGCGATGGAAGCTTATCGGGAACAAAAATCCGTGGCGCAGAGCGGAGAAGGCAAGATCCTCGAGCTCTGGCGTATACTCCAGGCACATCCAGGGGAACGCATCATCGTTTTTACCAATGACAACGCCACGGCTTATCGAATTGGCAAACTCTATGTTTTGCCTGTCCTTACGCACTTGACTCGCCCTAAAGAACGAAAAAAGATGCTTGAGATGTTTCGCAGTGGTGAACTCGACGTTTTAGTAACATCGAAAGTGCTAAACGAAGGTGTTGATGTACCAGAAGCAAGCATTGGAATCGTGATTTCCGGAAGTGGTGCGGTGCGGGAGCATGTGCAGAGGTTAGGCCGGATTCTCCGGCACCAAGAAGGCAAACGCGCTACGCTTTATGAAGTGGTATCAAAAGATACAGGCGAAATTCACATAAATAACAGACGTAGAAATCATCATGCTTACCAAGGACCTTCTAAAGTACACCGTACGATCGGATAAAATCTTTCCGAAGTACATCAAGCCCAATGATGCCGAGACCCTTTTGTTCGCGCGCTATCTGGTTGAGTCCTATCGCCTTGGAAAAGGCATGAAGCAAGAAGCATTGACCGAAAAAATAAAAAAGCATCCGAAAAGTGGCTCGGCGGTTTTTGGGGGGCTTAATAAACTCCTCGAGGATCGATGTTCTTATGCTGAATCCGAAGACGTCATTGAACAGACGCGCTGGGACTATTTCAAAAAAGCCAAGGCCCTTCGCAACTCGGGTGTAATGAGTGTCGCGGATTTTCATCGGCAAGTGGCTGAGGGATCAGGACTGAACTTTTCCACCATTGAAGCCCAGCTTTATGGGGATTTGCCGGAATTTCGGATCGTTCAAGAGTTTGAAGACATTGATCCGGAAGACCTCATTCATAGGTACAATGCCTCTCAGATTCAGGGTCTTATTCTTCGTTCTCGCTCCCTGATAGTGACTGTACGCGACAAGGATGCGATGAAAAAGAGGCGCCTTTTGCAGCGTCTTAAGTTTTGGAGGCTCCTGGCAGAGATTGAGGAGGAAGCGGATCAACTCAAGATCTCCCTCTCGGGACCACTCACTCTATTTGATAAGAGCGCAACCTATGGGTCGCGTCTCAGCAATTTTTTCCCCAATCTCTTATTAATGGATCGTTGGGAGCTGAAAGCCGAAATCAAAATCCAGGAGAAAATTCTCACGCTCGATATTGACTCGAGCAAACCTATCAAAAGCCACTATGGTTCTTTTAAGGGCTATATTCCAAGCGAGTTTAAGGAATTTATTCATATATTTAACTCGCTTTCCAGTGATGACCGCCGCGGTTGGGTTGCGTCGGAGGGCGAGGATGTCATTAATTTGGGTCAGCAAAGTTACTCAGTGCCTGACATTTCGTTTCGAAGTGTCAAGGGTAAGACGGTGCATCTTGAGCTCTTTCACAAATGGCATGAAACACAGCTGAAACAACGAGTTGGCGCGCTTTCGAACGCGAGCGGCACGGATCTGATTCTGGGTGTCTCGACGGATCTCGTGGACAAGGAAAAGTTAGGGGAAATGGTCGGCAAATCCAAAGACGTAAAGGGCAAAATCTTCACCTTCAAGCGGTTTCCAACTCCCAAGGCAATAATGGCCTACTTATCTTAGGTGTAAGTTCAGATGAGAGTGATATAATGATGGAAGCTACATCTCCGCGAGCGTCTATCGCATTGCGGAAAGGAGTCCAGCTTTGAGTAATACAGATCCACGCTTCAAAGAGAAAGAAGCTGAGCTAATCAGCCTCAAGAAGAAGGTGCGAGCGCAAAAGGAACTCAGCAATTCAGATGCTGACCTTCTCGAAGCGGACGCCGGAGTTGATCCTCAAAAGGTCGAGAAAAAAACGCGTACTGAAGAGTTGATCGATATACTCGAGAAGGCTTCGGGCAAACGACTGTTGATCTGTATCAAAGGGTATCCGGACCCGGATAACATTGCTACATCTCTTGCCCTCGCCTTCATGGCTGCACAATTTGATATCCAATCCACTATTTTGCACTTTGAGCAGATTTCTCACCATGAGAACCGTGCTCTAGTGAAAAAGCTCGATCTCGATATCGAAGAATACAACGATCAATTCGACTATTCCTCATACGATTATTATGCGGTAAACGATTCGCAGAATACCGAGCTGCCAATTAAGCTGCCGGAAACCTGCGAACTCCTCGTTTTCGTCGATCACCACCGTAAGCTTGGAACCATCAAATCACATTTTCTTGATATACGTGAGAATGTTGGCTCCACCTCGGCGATATACGGGGAATACCTTGCGCATCCTCGTTTTGGTTTCACTGGCGATTCGCTTGAGGAAGCTAAAATAGCGACTGCGCTTATGCACGGTGTACGGACTGATACCGATAATTTCGTGAATGCGACGCCTGCGGATTATAAAGCCAGCGAGCTCCTTTCCCGCTACGTTGACAAAGATCTTTTGGCACTCATCTCTCGCCAATCTATTCCTGCGAAAACCATGGATCTCACCCAGATCGCTTTGCAGAGAAAAGATATCCGCGGAACATTTATGTTTTCGGGCGTAGGGTATGTTCGTGATGAAGATCGTGACGGTATAGGTCAATGTGCTGACTATTTATTGAACCGCGAAGGTATTGATACTGTTGTTGTTTACGGCGTCGTGGGCGGAGAATTCGTTGATGGTTCCCTCCGAACCAAGTCGCACACACTCGATCCCGATAAATGGATCAAGGATGTGTTTGGGCAGGATCAACACGGCGTGTATTACGGCGGTGGTCGTAAGGATAAAGGTGGATTTCAGATTCCACTCGGTGTGTTCGGCAAATGTTCGGACAAAGAACTTTTGTGGATCCTCATCAAAAAGACTATCGACGAACTCTTCTATAACAAGATCGGTATCGACGACTCGGAATCGAACGACAATTGAGAACAGCCAAGGCTTCCTTTATGGGAAGCCTTTTTGATTAGGGACGTTCCAGCATCAGTGTCACGGGACCATCGTTGACGAGGCTAACTTCCATATGAGCTTGGAATTGTCCGGTTTCACAGCGCACGCCGGCACCAAGGACAGCGTCGCGAAACAATTGATAAAGTCGAAGCGCGTCATCAGCTTTGGCTGCTTTTTGGAAGTTGGGACGTCTGCCTTTGCTGGTGTCCCCTAAGAGGGTGAACTGTGAAACGACGAGAAGTGATCCTTCAACATCAATGAGAGACTTGTCGAACTTACCGTCTTCATTCGAGAATACGCGAAGATTGCAGATTTTATCAGCCAGGAAGCTTGCATCCTCCGATCGATCGCCTTCGGCAACCCCTAAAAAAACAAGAAGCCCCTGGCCGATCTTTCCGACGATTACGTTATCCACGGAAACCGAGGCCGAAGTTACTCTCTGGATTAATGCCTTCATCTTTATCCTCTCAAAACCGGCTAACTCATTGCCGAGCGACAATTCAGTTTTTATCTTGCCCGTACTTCGTTAGTTTTAGACCGGTGACCATTGATTAATCGAAGGAGTCGGTCGTGTCAAAAGCGAAGCGCAAAGTTTTGGTTGTGGTGATGGATGGGGTTGGATCGCGTGGCAGTAGCTACGGGAATGCGTTTAAACTCGCCACCACGCCTCAACTCAACCTCCTGGCACGTAACGGCCTTTACCGAACGCTGAAAGCTCATGGAACTTATGTAGGGCTTCCGAGCGATGGGGATATGGGGAACAGCGAGGTAGGCCACAACGCACTAGGCGCGGGCCGTGTGTTTGATCAGGGTGCCAAGCTTGTGCAGCAGGCGATCGATACGGGCCGGATCTACGAAGGCCAGACTTGGCGTGATCTCATGGCGCAAGTGAAGACGCATAATTCCACTATGCATTTTTTGGGTCTTCTGTCGGATGGCAATGTTCACTCGCACGAGCAACATCTTTACAGCCTCCTCCGTAAGGCCTCACAAGAAGGTGTAAGAAAGATTCGTGTTCATACTCTTCTCGACGGTCGGGATGTAAGCGAGAAAAGCGCTGAGATATTTGCGGATCGCCTTTTGAAAGTCATGGGCGAATTGAAGGCTTCGGGATGTGATATAGCAGTGGCATCGGGTGGCGGGCGCATGACGACGACTATGGATCGTTATGATGCGGATTGGAAAATGGTGGAACGTGGCTGGAATGCTCACGTGCTAGGGAAAGCTGATCTACATTTCCCATCGCTTTCAGCGGCCCTGGCAAAATTCCGTGAGAATTCTGACCTCACCGATCAATACTTCCCCCCCTTCGTTGTTGACGAGGGCGGACCGTACGAGGGAATGAAGGATGGTGATGGCGTTGTCTTTTTCAACTTCCGGGGTGATCGCGGTATCGAAATTTCTAAGGCCTTCACCGACCCGGAGATCAAGGCGTTTGATCGGCAGCGTGTTCCGAAAGTTCTCTATGCGGGCATGATGGAATATGATGGTGATCTTCACATTCCCTCGCGTTACCTCGTCTCGCCTCCGACGATTGATGATACTTTGGGCGAGCATCTTGTTCATCTCGGCCTTCGGCAGTTTGCCTGTTCTGAGACGCAGAAATACGGACATGTAACCTATTTCTGGAATGGGAATCGATCAGGAAAATTCGACGAAAAACTTGAGAAATATCTGGAAATCGCCTCAGATAATATTCCTTTTGATTTAAAGCCCTGGATGAAAGCTCACGAAATAACCGATGCAACCATCACACGGATGATGGATGATTCCTTTGACTTTGCGCGCATAAATTATCCAAACGGAGATATGGTCGGACACACCGGCAACCTCGAGGCGAGTATCGTGGCGGTGAGCACAGTCGATCTCTGTGTAGGGCGCTTGATTAAAGCCGCTGAAGCGAGCAATACAATTCTTATCTTTACCGCGGATCATGGAAACTGCGATGAGATGTTTGATACGAACAAAGAAGGGCCAGCCGATTGGTTTGATCTGCCCTTCAACACCCGTCCCAAACCAAAAACATCTCACACACTCAATCCAGTTCCTTTTTATCTTTTTGATCCAAAGGGTATGAATCAATATCGCCTTCGTCCGGATGTCGTAGACGGTAGTATCGCCAACATTCCTGGAACCGTCTTGGCCCTCATGGGGCTAAAAACGAAAGATACCTATTTGCCAAGTTTGGTGGAACTACTATGACAACGACTTTCTCTGAAACCGAGTGGCAAAAAGCTCTTGATATCCGTGCAGAAAAAGCGGGTGAGGCCTTTAAAGGGCTTATAAAAACCATAGCACAGCTTCGCCACCCGACGAAGGGGTGTCCTTGGGATCTTGAGCAAACCCATGCCTCCTTGCGGCGTTATATGCTTGAGGAAGCCTACGAAGCCGTTGACACAATGTCTGAGGAATCGTCGCCGGCGATGATAGACGAGCTTGGCGACGTGCTGCTTCAAGTCGTGCTGAATGCGCAGCTCGCAACTGATGCGGGTCCGGACCGTGGGGATATCGAAGCTATCGTTCGGGGGCTTAACGATAAGATGATTCGTCGTCATCCACACGTTTTTGCGCCGAATGACAAGACAATTTCGTCTCAGGAAGTGACGGCCCAGTGGGCCGTTATCAAACAAAACGAAAAGCCAAAGGGCTCGCAAGACAGCGTGTTTGCAAAAGCAAGGAAGGTTCACCCTGCTTTGACGCAGGCTTTCCAGATAGGGAAAACTGCCAAAAAAATTGCTTTTGATTGGCATACGACGGATGAGGTATTTGCTCAGCTTCAGTCTGAGCTTGCTGAGCTTCATCATGAGATTGAGGTGGACGATAAAACGAAGATAGCTGATGAGCTGTCCGATTGTTTTTTCAGTATGGCTCAACTATCGAGGCACCTCGGTCATGAGCCAGAAGAGATAGCCCAGCGCGGGAATGCAAAGTTTCTGAAACGGTTTGAAACGATCGAAACGTTTGCCAAAGAACGTGGAATCAATGTGAATGAAGCAGGTCAGGCCAAACTGGAAGAATTGTGGATCGAAGCGAAAAAGAAGCAAAAATCATAGACATACAAAAGCCCCTAGCTCGTTAAAGCTAGGGGCTTTGATCCATCTCTCAGAGACAGCTCAACCAAGAATTACTTGGCTGTGCTTTTTTTGACGAGAGCGGCCAAACGTGCAACTTTGCGCGAAGCGTTGTTGCGGTGCAAAATGCCGTGGCTTGCTGCTTTGTGCAACAAAGACTGAGCATTTTCGAAGAGAGTGTTGATATCTTGCAGTTCACCTTTAGTAGCAGCTGCGCGAAGTTTCTTCACGGCTGTACGAACTGTACTGATATAAGAATGATTTTGAACGCGTTTTTTAGCATTAACAAGAATACGTTTTTTCGCAGATTTATGATGAGCCACTTTATTTCTCCGTAATCTCTTTATGTGAAGAGAGACTGTGTCAATTAACAAGAGCTGCTTTAGACGTCAAGTTCAAACAGCGTTAGATACTACTTATCGGACTCTCGAGCCCGTAGCGCTTGTGCCTGCGCCTCTTTATCGACACGCTCATTGTCGGGATGACCGTTATGGCCTTTCACCCACTCCCAACGAATCCTATGAGGAAGCGTAGCAGAGTAGAGTTCTTCCCAAAGATCCTGATTTTTGACAGGCTGCTTATTTACTGTTTTCCAGCCGTTAGCTTTCCATGTCGCCATCCAACCTTTTTCAAAAGCGTCCATCACGTAACGACTGTCTACAATGATGTGCACTGAGCAAGGCTCACGCAGGAGCTTAAGTCCACCGATAACAGCTTGAAGTTCCATCCGATTATTGGTGGATTGGAGTTCAAACCCGGAATGCATCTTCTCGTTAGTGCCGTAGCGAAGAAGAGCAGCCCATCCGCCTGGGCCAGGGTTAGAGAGGCAAGCGCCATCCGTGATGATCGTGACCTCTTTCATACCCTCACCACAAACGAAAAACGCTCCGTTATCTGAGTGATACAGGTTCCTGTAACATTCAAAAGGAGCGCTATCCGCTTAACTTATCATTTGGTAGGCTTAACGCCTTCGATTTTACGCTTAATGCGAGCCTTAAGTTTGGCTTGCGCTTTAAGGCGTCTCATTTTCAAAGTCTTACGATTATCTCCGCGACCCATGACAAACCTCTTAGAGTTTAACGCCGTTTTTGCGTGCAAATGTATCGAGGCCAAGTTTGTCGATAGTACGGATAGCAGCAGTGCTAACTTTCAGAGTTACAAACTTAGCCATTTCAACCGACCAGAAACGCTTGGTCTGGAGGTTTGGTAGAAAGCGATGCTTGGTCTTAACATTGGAGTGCGATACCCGGTTACCGACCTGCACGCCTTTGCCAGTGAGTTCACAACGACGACTCATGCTTATTCCTCTCCGTCACGCATAGGCTTGTCTTCACGTGGACCGCGTGGTGACGACGGTCGGCTTGAAGTGCCCATTGCTGATGTAGCGATTGCAGACATTTCTGTTGCAAAGTTACGTTCTTGGCGGTGTCCCAAGCTGTAAGGAAGAAGCGCGAGGTAACGTGCTCTTTTTACGGCCAGACAAATAGCGCGCTGTTGCTTTGCTGTTGCGCCTGAGATGCGACGAGGAATAATCTTGCCGCGATCTGTTACGAAACGACGAAGAACGTCTGGGTTTTTGTAGTCAATTACGATACTTGGGTCTAGTGTTCGCTTACGGCGAAACATAAGACGTCTTTTTTTTCTTCCGCCTGCCATGCAGCCTCCGGTCTGTGTCTAAAATATCTGGTACCCTCGCGCAATGGCGTCGGGATGTTTGATGCTTGTATGACGCAAAAGCTGGCTGCTCTGCCAGTACAAACAGGTATCACCCTTTAGGGAACTGAAAAGTAACTTAAAGCTAGACTGGACGCAAGAGAATAGATGCGTCTATACACAGGTATCAGCCCGACTTTCAGAAGAAATTGGGCCAAAAAGGGAGTGTGAATGTACTATCTCGACGTCGCAGTACCCGTGGTGCTCGATCAGACCTTCACCTACACTTCAAATGCTGCCTTGATGGCGGGCGTACGGGTGAAAGTTAGCTTCGGTCGTCAGACACTCGTGGGTGTGGTCGTCGGTTCAAGTCCTATCGCTCCGCAGAGCAAATTTGAGCTCAAGCCCATACTCGAAATTATAGACACAGAACCGGTGTACAGTACGGTCCTCTTGGAGTTGGGGCGTTGGCTCTCGTCATATTATCTGCACCCGATTGGTGAAGTTCTCAAATCAATGTTGCCCGTGTCGCTAGTCAAAAAACAAAAAACACGTTTTCAGCTGACCCCGATGGGGCATGACATTTGGAACGATCAAAATCACTCTCTTCAACCCCTAATACGTTTCTTATGGACCCGAAGGACACCCTATAATCAGGCCACGATCAAAGCAAAGCTGGCCAAGTGGCAAGAAGACAAGGCGGATAAGGTCACCCTTAAGCGTCTGGAGAAAGATGGGTTCATCGTCAAAGAGGCCATCGACAATACCCACGGACGTGATTCACTCTGGTCCGAAAAGGCCATTGAGCAGGCAGAGGCTCAGGTCCCAAATCGAGCGCCAGATTTAACTCCAGATCAAATCACTGTCACCAATGCCATTATCGCGAATGGATTCCATTCTGAGGAGGGGCGGAAAGCTTACCTGCTCCATGGTGTTACAGGCGCAGGAAAGACAGAGGTGTATCTTAAACTCATCTCGGAAGCTTTGCGGCTTGACCCCAAAAATCAGGTGATGGTTCTTGTTCCTGAAATAGCTTTAACCCCTCAGATGACAAGGGTTTTCTCGGCTCGATTTCCCGGTCAGGTCGCTGTTGTCCACTCAGCGATGGCACCGGCGGAGCGATGGCAGGAGCTGCAATCGGTAAGGCAGAATCAAAAACAAATCCTGATTGGTCCACGATCTGCAGTCTTTGCAGCCTTTGAACAACTCTGTCTTCTTGTCGTCGATGAAGAGCATGACTCGAGTTACAAACAAACAACCGGACTTACTTACAACGGACGGGATGTCGCTGTTATGCGCGGTCATCTTGAGCGAAAACCTGTGGTACTTGGCAGTGCAACGCCATCGATGGAGTCTTATGCGAATGCTAGCCAGGGCAAGTACCTGCTGCTTGAACTCCTAGAGCGCGCCAATCGGAAGGCTATGCCCGCAATCCAATTTATTACTACCGATGTCAAAAAAGGTTTCGCCAGAAAGTTAGCGACTGGCCAACGAGGGATGGCAGTTATCGACTTACCCATTGACGACAGAATTCTGACCGCTTTACGGGAGAATCTGGCTCAAGGGAAGCAGGCGATGGTACTCGTTAACCGGCGAGGCTATGCCTATTATCTTTTTTCCATTCGTGATCGCAAAGCCGTCTCGTGTCCGAATTGCAGTATCTCCCTTACTGTTCACGAGAGGTCGACTGTTCTGCGCTGTCACTACTGTGACTTTCAAAAATCCGTCGATAAAATGATTCCACCCGATTCGGCTGATGCCTATGTGCTTGTTGGATACGGTAGTGAGCAAATGGAGCATTTTCTCAAGGAGGGGGTGCCTGGCGCGCGCATTCAGCGTGTGGATTCTGACTCGGTACAGCAACGTGATTCCTTGCCGCAGATACTGGATGAATTTCGTGAGGGTGAAATCGACATCTTGGTTGGTACACAGATGCTGGCAAAAGGCCATGATTTCGCCAAAGTCACTTTGATATGTATTCTGGAAATCGATCAAACTCTGAATCTTCCTGACTTTCGCGCGGGGGAAAGGACCTTTCAGCTCATGGTTCAAGCTGCCGGTCGCGCCGGACGTGGGGAGTGGTCGGGGCATGTGATGATACAGACCCAACGCGAAGATCACCCCGTACTCAAGGCAGGACTGAATCAAAGCTACTCCGAGTTCTGGCAGGATCAGGTGCAATTTCGAAAGGCTCACAATTACCCTCCCTTTTCACGTATGATCGTGTTTGAGTTTTCATCATCATCGTCCAAGCGCGATAGACTTACGAAGTGGATGGTCGAGGTTGAAAACTGGATTACCCAAAAGATGAAGTCCTCAGAAGGTCGGTATGCGCAGCTTTCGATTATGGGGCCATCTGTGCCACCCTTAGAAACGATTCGGGGCCGTAGTCGACGAACTTTGCTGCTCATGGCCACAGATCGGCGTCAGCTTTGGGGGTTTGCTAAGGATGTTATGACTGCTTTCAATGCCCCCACTGGTGACTTGAGAATCCGCGTAGACGTGGATCCACAAAGCCTTATGTAACGCCGGTTGACTTAAAACTGGTTTGCAAATCAGGGGCATAGACATATAAAATGAAATGAACGATTGAGTCGAATCGCCAGCAAGAGAGGATACCCTATGAGCATGGATCTAGAGCAATTAGCGGGCCAGCAAAGTGAGAATAAACTCCTCGAGAAGCGCGTAATCTTCGTTTCCGAAGGCATAAACTCAGCCGTTGCAAAGAAAGTGGTGAACAACCTCCTGGCGATGGATGCTCAGGATAGTTCCAAACCCATATACATGTATCTGAACAGTCCTGGCGGGGAAGTGAATAGCGGTTTTGCTATTTATGACACGATGCGCTTTATCAATTCTGAAGTGCGTGTAGTGTGTACCGGTTTGACTGCTAGTATTGGAACGATTATCCTGCTTGGGGCGCCAAAGAAACACAGATATACGATGCCCAATACTCGCTTTTTGATCCATCAGCCCTTGATCGGGGGCCATGTCCAAGGCCAAGCCTCGGATTTGGAAATCACGGCGCGTGAGATCATTAAGACTCGTTCAAAAATTAATCATATGCTTGCCGAGGAATGTGGCCAGCCCCTGGCTAAAGTGGAAGAAGACACCACGCGCGACTATTGGATGACGGCCGAAGAAGCAAAGACCTACGGCCTCGTGACAAAAATTGTGGCGAACATTAAGGAGATTGTGTAATTACACTCTTCTCTGTCGAGCATTTGCGATGGTGGTGGAATTGGTAGACACGCTAGTCTCAGAAGCTAGTGGCCTTACGGCTGTGCGGGTTCAAGTCCCGCTCTTCGCACCAGCTTGAATCAGAGCAGCAATAATAAAAAATCTAGAAAAACTGGCAGGAACCTCGGGTCCCTGCCAGTTTTTGCGTCATAGGGACATGGGAAGATTGGGTGTGATGAAATTTTTCTCCATTGCTCTCGATATTTGATAAGCGAAGATATTGCACAAACCGAGCTTTCCTTCATTGATCGACTCAGTACAGGAGAGCTGGATAATTCCAAATACAGAGGAATGACTCGTCACAAGCGGCAACGCGACCAGAAACCCCTTTTTCGGATCTACCTGTAGCGTTAAATTATCGGAAATACCATGAATGCTGCTTTCGACGAGTTCACTCGAGAACGTCTTTGGGTTAACTCCGTTTGAGTGGAGAAAGTAGTGAAATGTCTTATCAGCATTGCGTATTGCGGATGAGATGATCGCCGGATCGGTATCGGAGTTTTTCCAGGTTATAGCTTGTTTTGCACCGATCAACGCATCAAGTATGATGATGGAATAAAGGGGCATTATACGAGTAAGAGTCGTAATTACGCCCGGCAAAGTAGATTCTAGGCTTACAAAATGATCGAGTTTGTTATTCATAGCGCTCAGGCAACCGAGAATATTTCGGCTGGACTGAGTCTTGAAATCAACTTGCATGTCAACTTTCTCCGCTGTCTGACACTTACTAAGCGTGTTTTACAGGACGGCAATTGCTTTTTAACGGAAAGTATTTGGGGGTAGTGTGGAGAGTCACGGAATTTACCCAGAAAAGCCCGAGACGGTGAACTTTATTCAGATTGAGGGTGGGGAATACAAAGTTCTACGAGCATACCTTGCGTTATCAAATATTTTGCTTCACTGTTTCGTGAAGGCAAGAGGGCTTTGCGATAGAACATCGAATAATTGAGGCGTAAGTGCACCACCAGTTAGGCTGTCGATAACTTTAATAAGCTCTTCAAGAACACGGCGGATTCCAGCTTCGAGCTCAGAATCTGTCAAGCCTTGAATGCTCATTGCATCGAGCACGAGTTCATCTGAGCGGACACTAAAACTACCAATCCAAGGAAATGCCCGTCGGGCATTTAAAAGTACCCGGTCAACTATAGCAGATAAAGTGACTTCACCCAGCGTGATAAAAAAAGGCGCCATACCACATCAATTGCGCAAATCAAAACGTCGCCCATTTGCTCTGTGGACTTGTTCTTGACATTCCGTTGAATCCAATCATCGACGAACGCTGTTGGGTCGACACTCTGTTGCATTAGATTACGGTCCTGCTATTCCGAAGATTAACGGACACACACCACAAGGCTGTATTGTATTAGAGTATTGCATGGCTCCTCTAATCCGCGCTTCTAACATGATGTTATAGAACATGCTTGGGTTATGAAACACTGTATGCTGTATTGAAAACTAATTCTTGAATCCTAAATATCGCTGGCGATTAGCTGGCGTCCTTCTCAAAAGCACAAATAAATCAGCAGCCTATATGATAAAAAAACACATGGAGCTTTTGGTGCGAATTCGATAGCCTTAAACAGCCCTTTACGCGGCAAACAATATGAGCGAACCCTTCATTTGGCCAACATTTTGATATATTCCTATTTGAAACGCCGTATCCCTACATTAATCCTGGCGACGCTAAGCACTCTCGCGTTAGGCTTTGTTTCGGCAGTGACGACAGCTCTAGTGGGGCCTGTTCTAGCGATCTTGGGAGGCACTGGAGAAACAAGGTTAGTTAGTTTCGACGAGTTGATGGGAGCACGAATTGGGCCATGGCTTGGTGCTCTGACAGGTCGCGAGTCTCTCATGACGACTGAGCTCTGGTCACTCTTTCCGTTTTTACTCGTTATAGCGTCGGCGGTGCGTGCTGCTCTCTCGATTTATCAATGGTATGCATGGGAGCAAACGAGCGAACAGGTGGCGATGGAGCTCCGTTCGGATCTAGTTCAGGCTTATATACAGGTCGATCCTGAATTGCGGCGTGGATTAAACCAGGAGATAGACCAAGAGATCAGCTCAGCTCTCAGTACCGATATTCGCATGGTCCGAGAGTACATTGTGCACTTCTACGGTGGCTTTCCCCGTGAGTTGATCCTCGTGATTTTCTATCTCATTTCGCTGTTTCTCCTCGATTGGAAACTCACCCTTATTTTCATCGTGGGCATTGGGCCAAGTGCCGCTGTCCTTTCTAAGCTTGGAAAGAAACTCAGAAAACGCTCGCAGGCCGTGCTCGGCAACACGAGTGTGATGCTCGAGTGGCTCCAGCAACGCATGACGGGCATCGAAACTATCAAACAGTTTCAAACAGAATACCTCGAGCAAGAACGTATGGAGAAAAAATCCAACGAGTTACTTGCTAATTTTCTTCGTGCTGCTCGCGTGAAGGCTCGGACCTCGCCACTCATGGAAGTCATCGCCGTTGCCGCGATGGTGGTGGTTTTAATGTACGCGCTGCATGCAATAGCTCACAAGGAAATGGGCGGGGGTGCGCTGTTTTCCTTTCTCACCACTCTTGCCTTTCTTTCCCAATCAGCTTCCAAGCTTGGCCGTTATTTCAATAGCAATAAAGAGGGGGAAGCCGCCCTTAATCGCCTTGATGGGATTATGAAGGCAATGCAATCGGTAGAGTCGACTGTTGTGCCTTTGATTTGTCGTCCTGCTCTTCCCGAGGCTCTTGCCATTGAGAACCTCACCTACGCTTATAATTCAGACGCACCACTCGCCCTTGATCGTTTTTCAGCGCGATTTGAAAGGGGCAAGATCTATGCGGTTGCAGGTCCATCAGGATCAGGTAAAAGCACACTCGTCAAGCTGCTGCTCGGTCTCTGGCGTCCGGGGGCAGGCACCATTGAGTTTGGCATCAAAGGGCGCGATGAGCTTGGATACCTTCCGCAGCACGTTCAACTCCTGCCTGGCCCGCTGGTATTAAATGTGGTTTACCCGGAACTCGATTTTGATGAAGCCCGATTGAAATCAGCATTAAAAAAAGTAGGTATGCTGGAATTTGTAGAAAGCCTGCCGAAAGCCTGGTTTGCAGAGGTCGGAGAGGGGGGTGACATCACCTTATCGGGTGGTCAAGCGCAGCGCCTGAAAATTGCCAGGCTTATTTATAATGCTTATCCATTGCTTGTTATTGATGAAGGAACGTCAGCACTCGATCCGGAGATTGAAACAATTGTATTGCAAATCCTCAAAGACATGGCCGCGGCAGGATCGACTATTATCATGATTGCGCATCGAGTAGCGGTGCTGCAACTCGCAGATATTGTTTACGTTTTGAAGCAAGGCCAAACGCAGTTTATTGGCGAACCCAATGCTTTTTTAGAGCGGCCCGACTGGCGAACTTACTTTGAAACCGTCGACGACTAATTTCTGGACCAAAAAATTGGGCGCCTTGAAAAAGCGCCCAATGAGAAAACCATTTAATCCTAAACGAAGCTCAGGGAATTAACCTCTGAGCTCTTTCAATTTCTGCGTCAAGATCGGAATCACCTGGAACAGGTCACCAACGATACCGTAATTCGCGATTTTGAAAATCGGAGCTTCTGGATCGGTGTTGATCGCGACGATAACTTTTGAAGTTCTCATACCGGCCATGTGCTGAATCGATCCGCTGATACCAGCAGCGATATAGAGGTTGGGGTTAACTGTTTTACCAGTTTGTCCAACTTGCATCTCGTGCGATGCATAGCCAGCATCAACGGCTGCGCGTGACGCGCCGACAGTTGCACCGAGCACATCAGCTGCTTCATTGAGAATTTTGAAAGCATCGGCTGAGCCAAGGGCGCGGCCACCCGAGATGATGATTCCGGCTTCGGTAAGGTCAACTTTAGCACTTTTGTCTTTGCGGATTTCAACTGTTTTCAGCTTGGAATCAGCAGCTGTGACGTCAAGCTTCGTGACTGCGGCAGAGCCGTCTGTTGCATCGGCTTTAAAGACGTTTGCACGGAGTGTTGCAAACTGTATCTTGGTGTTTTGGAAGGTAACTTCTGCATAAGCTTTACCAGCGTACATTGGCTTGAGTCCAACGAGTGTCTCGCCTTCAGCTTTGAGTTCGATCAAATCTGTGGCGATACCTGCATCGTGACGAGCTGCCAAACGTGGGAACACATCGCGACCCATAGGGCTCGCCATGCCAAGGACCACAGTTGGGCTAAATGTCTTGATTGCAGAGTCGATGGCTGCTGCATAGTTCAATACGTTGTAGTTTTCGAATCCCGCGCCAGAAACAGAATAAACTGTATCGGCGCCGTGGCCTTTGAGGGCTGCCGTGATGCTATCGATTGAACCACCGATGACAACAGCGGCTACGTTTGCAGAGGAACCAGCGAGGTTACGCGCAACCGAGAGAGCTTCAAGGGAAGCTTTTTTGAGTGTATTTTCACGTTGTTCAATAAAGACTAGAACTTTCATGATCGCCTCTCCTTAGAGTACTTTCGCTTCTTCGCGCAACGCCTTAACGACTTTGGCTACCATTGCATCAATCGCTTCACCTTTGAAAACCTGACCAGCAGCCTTCTGAGGAGGATACTTGTAAGATTTGATGGTGACTTTCGATTGCAAAGCACCTGCATCTACACCGAGATCAGCTGGTTTTTTGACATCAAAAGGTTTCTTTTTCGCTTTCATGATGCCAGGGAGGGCTGCGTAACGTGGGTTGTTGAGGCCTTTGTTTGCGCCCACAACGGCTGGAAGTGCAAACTTGTACACTTCGACGTGACCGCCTTCCGCTTCGCGTTCTGCTGTAGCGTTGGTGCCGTCAATGACGAGCTTTGTAACGACGTTAACGTGTGCCCAGTCGAGGAGTTCTGCAAGCATTGTTCCGACATGCATATTGTCATCGTCGATCGCTTGTTTACCAACCAAAACGAGGTCGGCTTTTTCTGCTTTTGCAGCAGCAGCGAGAACTTTGGCAACGCCGAGGGAATCAAGATGAGCGAGGCCGTCATTGCTGATGAGCAGACCGCGGTCGCCGCCCATGGCGAGACCTTTGATGATCAACTCCCGAACCGATTCGTCGCCAAAACTAGCGATAACGACTTCAGTTCCGGCATTTTTTTCCTTGAGTTGAATCGCTTCTTCAATGGCATATTCATCATAAGGACTGATGATGAATTTGACATCGCCGTTCTCAATCGCAGAATTGTTGCTGCTGATTTGAATCTTACTTTCCGTATCAGGTGTCTTTTTAAGGAACACTAAAATTTTCATGATAGACCTCGATCCGTCTCTTCATCATTGGTTTTTCAGTCTGCGGCATGAGATTAGCAGCAGAAAGCGGGCTTTGGCAACAGATTGGTCGCATCACCAGCCGCTTAGAGGTGAATTTTTAAGCACCTAAAAGAGTCAACGCACAGGTGTGAGGACAGCGACGCTTATTCCGATGCGTTCAAAGATTCCATCGCAGCGCCAATTCCCACTCCTAGCTTGCTCGAATGACCGAGCTTTTTCAGGCCCATTTCCAGGGCGGCTATGCCAGCTAACAAGTCGAGTTCGTCGACAACACCAAGATGGGCAAGTCGAATAATTTTACCTTTCAAATGATCCTGCCCCCCGGCAAATACGGTGCCAAAACGAACCCGGCAGTATTTGAGAAGTTTGCTGCCATCCATGCCGTTCGGCAACTCTATAGCTGTCAAAGCATGGGAGTGATGGGCTTTACTGAACAGGTTTAGGCCCATCGCAGTTGCTGCTTTTTGACAGGCGATGGCAAGGCGCGCATGGTGCTTTTCACAAGCATCAGGCCCGAGCTTTGTGAGAATTTCAAGGGATGGAATGAGGCTTTCAATCAGGGTTGTTGCAGGTGTCCAGGCCGTCTCCCCTTTTGCCTGACCCTCACGTTCTTTTTTGAGATCAAAGTAAAATTTTGGTCGGCTTGAAAGGTTGAGCCAAGCACGGTCTGATAGGGCAATGAATGCAAGGCCCGGAGGAATACCAAAGCCCTTTTGACTCCCGGTTAGTAAGCAGTCCAAATGGAGTTCGTCCATCGGGAGATTATGAGCAATGAGAGCCGATATTGCGTCAACGACGATATAGGCTTTGGAAACGGCTCGAATTGCAGCCGCGATGCTTTTGATCGGATAGGCTACGCCGGTTGATGTCTCATTGGCTTGGAGAAAAACGGCCTTAATATCGGGGTGCGCCCTGAGAAGTTCGGTGATGCGATCGATGTTAGGCGACTCTCCCCAAGGGAATTCGTAAGCGGTAATCTCACATTGATACGCTGATCCGAGTTTTGCCCATCGTTCGCCAAACTTGCCGCCATTGAGCACCAGAATGTGGTCTTTCGGGTTTGTCAGATTGACCATGGCAGCTTCCATGGCACCTGTACCCGAGCTTGTTAAAATCAGGGGCGCCTCGCTGCTGCCGAAAAATGTCCCGAGAAGCTTCCGTGCGTAGAGGAACTTTTCTCGGAAGGCATCGGTGCGATGATAGACATTAGTTTGCAGTGCGGCGACGGCAGACGCGTGAGGAACAGGTGTGGGGCCGGGGCAGTAGAGCCGGTCTTTGACAAACGCGTATGTGTCCATGAGAGTCCTTTCTCAAGTTGCTCTTTATTCGCAACCTAAGATTTCACCCAGGATTAGTCCGCGCGCAATGGGAAAGATGAAATCCACGGAAAAGTTCAACTCGTTTGGAGCTGCGCCTGCATCGTGCCGCCGCGAATGCTCGGGATGGGCACGTTCACTGACTGGCCAAGTTTCAGGCGTTTCGCGTTGACCTGTGGATTGGTTTCCATGATTTTTTTAATGCTTACTTTATAGAGTCGGGCGATCGAGGCAACAGTATCACCGCGTCGCACGCGATGGATGAGGATGTCGGAAATATCGAGGCGTTCGAGCTCAGGTTCTAAAGCGGTCCATTGATCTTGCAAGCCTTTGGGAAGGTGTAGGGTGTAAGCCTTGCGACGCGCGTTTATAGGCGGCGTAATACCTTGCATCAACTCAGGATTCCAGTGCATAAGGTGCGATTCTGCGACCCCAAATCGAAGCGCGAGGTCTGCGACTCGGTACGAATTGAGGAGTTCGATATGGGCGCTGGGCGAGGAGTTTCGCATGTCGGCAACAGTATCGAAGCCATAGGTAGGAGCATGACTTGCAACGATGAGTGCTGCGAGGAGTTTGGGCACGTAATCCTTGGTTTCCGTGCGGAGATAGGGAGACCGTGCAAGTACCCAGTAATCACGAGTGTTCATGGCTTTCATCGCTTTGATTACGCGGGTCGGGCCCGCGTTGTAAGCCGCGAGTGCAAGGTACCAATCGCCAAATTGAGAATAGAGGTCTTTTAAATAACGTGCCGCCGCGAGAGTGGATTTCGTTGGGTCACGTCTTTCGTCAACCCAGTAATTGACCTGGAGGCCATAATGTTCAGCCGTCGGTCTCATAAATTGCCAGGTACCCGTGGCCTTTGCGCTGCTGCTTGCTGAGTTGCTGAAGCCGGATTCGATCATCGCTAAAAAGAAAAATTCTGGCGGAAGGCCTTCCCTCTCAAGCAAAGGAACGACGGTTTCACGGAATGATTCACTGCGAACGAGCCAGAGAAGAAAGTCGGCACGACCTCGACCTGTGAAGTAGGAGATCCAAGTAAGGACACGAGGGGAAGGCGAAATTGGTGAGCCCGAGAATTCGAGGGGCAACTGATAACGCAGAACTTTGAAACTCTCCTCGTCAGCCCGATAGTCCTTCTCTTTGGACTTGCCGCTCAATTGTGCTTTGTTTTCTCGGTTGTATTCATCGCGGATATGCTTGGTGTAGATGTCATCATTGCAAAAGCGTGGTTGAATCGGTTGATCCGATTCAACTTCAGGTCTGGTATCGCCAACAGTGGGTGTTGGGATGTCTTCGCTATTGATATTTTTCGCGCTGAACTCCCCCGTGCTTTGGCAAGCTACGAGAAGAAAGGCGATAAGGCTGACAAAAAAATGACCCAAACCGTACTCCTGATCAGAAGCTCGCGCTTCTTCGTCGGATGCAGATAAGGGTCTTTCGGCCGAACTTTAAGAATCCTTAGAGGGTAATTGCGTCCGCCAAGCGTTTCATCTCGTCGGACTTTTGCTGAAGTTGAGCTGAACTCATTGATTTATAAAAATAATTCGCATCGCTTTGTTCATCTTTTGATTTGCCTTTGGCCAATTCTTCAAATGCCATCCCGGCCTGAGTCAAGGCGATCTTTTGTAGATCTTTGAATTGCGGAAACTGTTCGGCTAGCTCAACGTATCGGTAGGCACACGCGTGATAGATTTTTCGTTTACAATAAAAGCGGGCGATAAATTCTGAGTGATCGGCGACTCGACGTTTGCCCGTTTTCAGGAAATCGTCAGCCTTGTTTTTATAAGTGCTCGTTGGATAATTCACGACGACTTTTTCCCATTCAGAAATGGCTTTTAACGTATATTCCTGCTCGCGATCAATCTCTTCAGGTGCTTCTGCCCAGTAGGATTCGCCGATTCGATACTGAGCCATGTCGGCTTCAGCGTGCCGTGGATGTAATTTTACAAATTGTTCGTAAGCAGCTGCTGCTTCTGGGTACCGACCCAGTTTATAATGGGCATTGGCGATCATGAGCTCCGCGTCCGGCGCATTTTTGCTATATGGAAAACGTGACTTGAACTCACCTAAACGCGTAATAGCTATTTCGTACATTTCATCGTCATAAGGTGCTTTCGCAGCCTCAAAAGATGCAGTAGGGTCATTGGGATCCACGGGTTTGCTGGTGCAACCTGTGCCGAGTCCAATAAAAATGACGAGAAGCATCAGAAGGTTGGGGAATTTTTTACGAAATTGCATGAGTTGCCCTTCAAGTACTTGAACTTTTACCGATAAACTACCATAAGGTCATGAAGGCCAGTGATGACCCTTTTGAGACGCCACTTAGTTTTAAGGGCTTGACCTGCACTATTACAAGCATTTTGCTTGCGAAGGCAGACGAGCCGACTTGTTGTAGAGGTCCCTTTGCAGAAGGACTCCCATAAAATAACTACGTTCACTGGCGTCCCTAGACAAAGCTGGTATTGGGTTGCCGCGGGTATACTCTTATCGCTTCTCCTCCACATTATATCCATTACTGAATTACCCAATAACGAGCGCAATCCACTCCTTCCTGCGCCAAAGTCTACGGCAAAGCATGAAGATGTGAAGGTCAATATCGTTAAAAAGAAGAAGGACTTGGCGCACAAGGCTCCGGATCCTCAAAAATTGCTCGAAACCCCCCTTGCAAAAACCGAAGCTCCTAAGGCTCCGTCACGACTTGGGGCTCAAGACCATATTGCGGAAAAAGAAAAAAAGGTCTCGAGTCTTTTGCCGCGTCCCAAAGCGGCTGATCCCGGTCAACTCGGGCGCGAAATTCAAGAAAAAAAGGCAGGTCGTCCCGAACCTCAGGTTGCTCAGGAAAAACCTCTGCTTGAACAGCCCAAACCTTTGACAATGACGCCTAAGAAGTCGGCAGCTACCTTAGCTCACAAGCAAAAAATCACGAGCATGACGGCTCCTGACGGAACTGTGATAGTCCCCTCGAAAGAGAAGATGACCCCGCGAACTGCTTACGAAAAATTGATGCCCACCTCGAAAGAAATGACGAATCAGGTCGCGGCTGGTTATCAGGATTACGTCGAGGACGCAGTTGAAACGGGCGATAAAATCGATCTGAACACCACAAATTTCCGCTTTATTGGCTATTTTACTTCGATCCGCAAAGCCTTCGAGCTGGTCTGGGTCTACCCTTCCGAAGCTGTTCGCCGTGGTCTTCAGGGCGAAACTCACGTTGAGTTCACAATTAACAAAGATGGAACTGTGACTCGCATTAAAGTTGTGGAATCTTCGGGACATAAGATCCTTGATGAAGCAGTAGTTGAAGCGCTCAAACTCGCCTCACCCTTCGGCCCTCTCCCCCCGGGCTACAATAAGGACCACCTTACGATTGTGGGTTCCTTCCGCTACGTCTTGACCAATTTTGCCAATGGCCCCTGACCATTTCTCCGTAAGTAAATTTAATCTTTGAAGTTTTTATGAATCCCCCTACAATCTCAAGTGGTACGTGCCTTGCATAGCTGTTGGATACCGTAGGACGAGTTTTGCTTTCGAGCACGAACTTGGGCTTAAAACTTTAGTCTAAAAGGAATGGAGTTATGGATTCGCCCCTCGCAAAGGTTAAGGTTCAACCCGGAACGATCAAAACACGCATCGAGGAAATCGATACAACGATCGAGGTGCAGTTTTCCAAACCAGTCGACGAGCAGATGCTCTCCCTTTTCATGACTCTTAAGGATACTCCTAAGCAGGCAGCAACGGATGCCCGTGATGAATGCTTCGCGCGCGTCAGCCAGAGCCTTCGTAAGGCCCAAAGCTGTCTTGTGTCTCGTGATATGTTAACGCTTGATGAGCTGGCACAGGACCTCTCCCATACCGCATTGAAAATCGGTGCCGCTCAGCTCTTAAGTTCGGCCATTGAAATACAGGGCCTGGCTCGCATCGGCGATTTCAAAACGGCTGCAGAATTGCTTGGTCGTATGGAAGTTGAATTGTTCGAAGTGAAAGCCCACTACGCCTGACCTTTAAGACCGGATTTTCTAAGAAACGTTTCCAGATGAATTCTCAGCACGTCGTGAGGAACGGAAACGGTGAATAGAGATCCGGTTTGTACACACTCCCCCCAGTCCTTCAGAAGTACCCACTCCGTAGCGCCCGCATCCTGATTTTTTTTATCCTGCATTACACCCTCGACGATCATCTCGATTAGCTTCGCTTGAGTGAATTGTGTGAACGCCAAGTGATTTATTGCGGTTGGTATCGCTATGAGAAAGCTCGAGGCTCTCAGCTCACTCGTGATCGTTGTGAATGTATTTGCGGCAAGGAAGCCAAGTTTTTGGCTTAAATAGAGAGCGAACAACATGCCGATGCCGATCGCCTCGCCATGAAGAAGGGGGTCCTGAGGATTGTACGTGTGGGAAATATTTTCCAGGGCGTGGGCCAGTGTATGGCCGAAGTTAAGGACGGCACGTTTACCCGTTTCGTTCGGGTCTTCGTGAATAATATTGGCCTTTACCGCTACAAGGGCGTGTAGGTGAGGTTGGATGGCTTTAGCCGTATGAAGGCAGGTCGCCACGGATTTTGCGAGACTGGGATCACCTTTTATAAGAGCATGTTTGTACGCCTCAGCCAGGCCCGCTTTGAACTCACGATTCTTCAAGGTTGTGAGCCATGACCCGGCGATCACGACCTCAGTTGGAAAAGCAAACAACCCCAGTTGGTTTTTGCCAAATTTTCCGAAGTTAACCCCTGTTTTGCCACCCACGCAGGCATCGACCATCGCCAGGAGCGTGGTTGGAATCAAACGGAAGGTACGCCCGAGAAGTGCGGCCGCAAATGCGCCTGTATCAGCGAGAATTCCACCGCCTATGATTGTCACTGGCCCAGGATGTGTCTTTATCCAAGTTTTTATAATAGCCACTGTCTGAAGAGATTTGTGAGCTTCGTCAAGAGTGAGGACAAGGTCCATAGGCCTTGGATCGAGCCTCCATAATGTGGCGACATTTTCATCGATTAAAGCAGGTCCGTTCAGGTCCAAGATCCGGTGCGGTTCGAAGTTGTTTGGAAAATGCACCGGATATGCGCCCGAGACCGTAACTTGCTTTTGACCCGAGGCCGCCACCCCCCGACGAAAAACCAGCGCCGCCTGCCTTAGTGGATCCTCAAAACGCGCGGGAATTTGCCAACCGATGCTGCGACTTAGGTGTTTTTCGAAAGCTTGTTCCAGGGCTGAGATGGTGCCAAGGGGCCATTCAAGAGATATCTCAAGGTCTTGGTGCATCAGTGTCTCAAGATTTTCGCTCCACTGGTGCCATGCCTTTGGCTCGAGGGCTGGACTCGACATTGACCAATTAATCAGAAGTGAAGGCGTTTTTATCCCTTCTTGAATGCTCATTTAATTGCCTCTCTTTACGTCCTTCCCAAGCTCAAAATCAGGAGGCCGCCTCAGGTTTCCTTCTATCGTACCGACAGTTTAGAAAGGTAGCCTTACTTTTCGAAAGTATTGTGGCCAGCGTCAGAACCTAGGAAGGGATCTAAAATACACATGACGAACCGAACTAAAAATTTGGCAGACCGTTCCATTCGACGTCAAGTCGAGGCGATTACGCGAAAAAGGCTTGCCAGTCAGAATATAGTCGACCTCAACGATTTTAGAAGCCTCCGTAAGGATCTGAATCAGCCGACAATCCTCGTTGTAGACGACGAGGAAATCATGCGTAATGCCTTGAAACGCATTTTAGAAATAGAGCATTACAAAGTAATTCTCGCCGAAGATGCGATGGGTCTCACGAAGATTCTAGATACCGCTCATTTTGATCTCATTCTCCTTGATATCAATATGCCCTGGGTTGATGGCATCGAGCTTTGCGCTATGCTTAAAGGTCATTCGTCACTCAGCCATGTGCCTTTAATACTAGTCTCGGGGCGAAAATCGAAAGAAGACATTGAGAAGGGATTTGCGGCAGGCTGTGATGATTACATTACTAAGCCATTTGAGGTAGACCATATACTCGATGTTGTGTCAAAAGCGCTTATTCCAGTGGGTCTGGCCAAATAATTCGGAAATCCTGAAGCCTTTTCTTGACAGTTCTTTCTAGGAACGTTAATCCTAAAGCCTCTCGAGTTCCTCAGTAGCTCAGTTGGTAGAGCAAGTGACTGTTAATCACTGGGTCGGCGGTTCGAGCCCGTCCTGAGGAGCCATCTTTCGAGATGCATCGAGAATAAAATAAGCCCTTGGCGATGAGCCTGGGGCTTTTTTTCGTTTAATGATCGTGGTTTGGTCGGCTGATTTCTTCAATATCTTCCAGAAAATTCCGTCAGTATCAGCTCTTAATTATTTGGCTAAATTAAACTGAGCGAGGCCTGATTTGCGAAGGATCGCAATTCCGTTCTGCTTTAGCGTGGTTGTGAAAGCTTATGGGAAGACCGCCAACGCCTCAGGAGAAGCACTTTATCAGTTCGCTGAAAAAGAGGTGGCTGCTCGAGGATGGATTTTGGCCCCAAGCTACGTGCGCGGTCATCGCATCAGCGAATTTCCTCATCGGGTGCATTCAGAATTGCATGTGAATCAATTCGAAGAATCTCCTCAATCGCACCAATGGGTTTTGGAGATTCATATCGCCGATCCGCAGCGAAGATTTGGTGCATTCTACCAAGATATTTTGTTGTGAAGAATCTTTAATTTTAATAAAAGAGCATTTCGTTCTCACACAAGATATTAAAATCACTGATAAAAGTGATATTTTTCGGCTTGGATTAAGTTTCTAAGCTTTTTGAGCCGATCAGATCCCTACGCTCGGTCAAACCTCAGGCCTGTCCATTGGTCGAACGAAAAGCAGACAGTTCTCACAGACTTAGGTTTAACTTCGGGGATGCAGCGCATGAACACTTGCAGACAGATCAGCCGATTCGGAATGTTGTTTACCGTCGGCTTTATTACTCTTGCCTGCGCGGAAACTAAGTTTTCGGGTGGACCTCAATCCTCGGCTGTTGCGGCTGCCTCCGCTGATTCTGTGCCCGCCCCTGCCCCCTCCGCAGCACCAGTTCCCGTACCAAACGTGGCATGTGACGCATCAACTGTAATCAAAAACTCACTACCTCCAGCGGTTAGCGCCTGTTATGAATCAGGGCGTGTGTGGAACTTCGACAATTCAAGCTGCGTTGCCATGCGGGCGGCTGCATTTACCTGCGATTGGGATAGCGTTCGAAAAGCGATGTCAAAGATCGGCATCACCAGCACGGCTATCGATACGGCTGCTAAATCGGGGGCAAGTCGTTTGATTGGCTGTGGTCAATCTCAAGATGGAAACCGCATCGTCGTGCAATTTGTTAACCAAACACAAACAACCAATGCCTGCACAACTTTTAAATCCGGGGATGTAGTCACAGGCTGCTTCACAAATTACGGCACCTCAGAGCCCCCTGCTCCCACCACTTCTAAAGAAGAACAAGACAAACGAGTCTATGCTTGTATGAATCAACTATGATCGGCCTGAGCGCATTTTTTGCTAAAAATATTTCTGAAAAAATTCATCCAATGTTAACGACAAGCCTATAATCTAGCGGTTCGTCAAACACGAACAGGCGGATCCGTAAAATGAAAATTTCAAACTTCTACGCAGCATTTGCAGCAATTACGTATTCTTATCTGGGTTATGCTGGGACAACTGCCGTTCAACATACTGATATTCGGCAAATGTCTCCGAGCGCTAGGTTCCCTGATTTAGCAAACGAACCGCTGCCCCCTGGTAACACTCTAACCAAAGATTATTTTCAGAAGGCCTACCCTAAACTCACAGCGAGTCAATTGGATGATAAATGGTCGAAGGCATCGGCAAGTCCGATGGCCCTCATGCGATCCTACGTCAACGTCTGGTATGATGATGTAGCGAAAGTCAAAGATCCGGGGTCAATAGGACCCTGTTTTGGTGATGCTCATATTGATAATTTTGGCTATATTCGTTTCGCCGATAATCAGTGGCATTACACTTACAATGACCTTGACGATGTCGGCGATTGCCCTGTGATATTTGATGCCTTGCGATACTTCACGACGCTTAGCCTGCTCTTGAATGATCCAGTCTCCGAAAAAAAGGTGCGGGACGCCTATATCGAATTTTTAAACGGCAAAAGCCTTGACCCACTGCCATCCGACTCTTCGGTTCCTGACTATGATACGCTTCTTTCGAAGGCTCAGAAGAAAAATCTCGATGATAATGGACTTGTTCTTTCTAAGAAAGACGAAAGACTTACGCCTGCGGAGCAGGGACAAATCTTCGCCGAACTTAGAAAGACGCTCTTATTCCCCGACGAACTGAAATTTTTAGATATTTATAAGTTTGATAAAACCGGTGGGGGCAGTGCTGCTCAAGAGCGTTACTTTCTCGATGCTATCGATGCCGATGGACAAACCGTCTTTTTTGAATTGAAAGAACTTTCTCAGCCTGCGACTGAACATGGCGCTTGGTCTAAGAATTGGACGTTGACTCGTCAGGACTTTGCCCAGGATCTTTGGGGAGATAACACTCCGAAGTATCTTCGATTTCCTTTCCTTAACGGCAAGCCTTTTATACTCCGATTTAGCTTAAAAAAATCGATCAATTTAGAAAGTCTGTCGCGCAAGGAGGAGGTTGCGGTTTTAACGGAGGAAGTTTATACGATTGCGCAGCTGCATAAAAAAACGATTGCAGGAACACCGGAATATTCTGATTGGCTAAGAGAACAGACCGTGTTTATGGTCAATCGTTATTCCGAAGCTCTGCAAAACTCTTTACGGTAGTAAGTCCGGATTTACGCAGGCCTTAGATAGCTCCTTGGGAAGGATTCCAAGGAGTTTTTTCATAATCAAATTATTCAGCTAAGTATCCAGGAAGTGTTTTAGCATCGTCCGAGTGGGCCATAGGAATGGCTTTAAGGACCGTGTTCTCGAAATCGTTGTCAATGGCATCTTTTAAAATTTTCAAGCGAAAAAAGTTTGCCCAGAGAAAATCTGCATGAGGAACAGCCGATGTTTCATAACCCCCTCCGTTAGAAACGGCCCAGGCGAGGCTTCGAAAGGAGTCATTTTTAAGGTCAAAAATCTGCTTGGGCAAATCTCGGGGGCTTTTTGGCCCTACTCCATTTTCATCGTAAAGATAGGTATAGCTTTGTTTATCCATTAAACGCCAAAATTCTTCCGCTGATTTTTCTGACCAGTTCTGCACGACTACTGCAGAGATCTCGGTTGTTGCTCCAAATGCTTTGGCCATAGCCATTGCGAAATGGTGATGATCGGTGATGTACACACTACCGTCCGGGCCAATGACCACAGGCACAATGTGAGCATCAATGTACTTTTGGAGTTTTGTTGGAGACATTGTGGCAATTTTAAAGCTACGGCTATCGACTTCAATAGCACCAAACGTCAACTGGGTTGGATGAAGCTGTTCGGTACCGATATGGCAATGCTCACCTACTTTTTGAGCGGTTCCACAAATGCTTTCGAGATACTGCGCTCCTGATTGAGACGTGCCAAATGCAAAGATATTGGAGCTCATAAAAGCGCTTGTACAAAGAGTAATGATCGTAATCCATCGAACCATAACTTTAACTCCAGGTTGAATCTGAACGTTTAATGAAGCTGTAAGAAATGAAAACCACTTAGATAATCTTGGTTCCTAACTATCAACACGTCATAGGACTTCGATAAAGATTGGTTAAATTATTGCCGAAGACAGTACGGAAGTGAACGACAGCAAAAGCCTCCATTGTGTTTCGCTGTTTAAGTGAAACACCTTATATGATAGTGTGTAGGGCTTAAGCTGCGCCGACTTTTTGGAGATGATACATGTGTGGTATTGCGGGAATATATAACTCAGGTGGCATTAAAGATGCTGATCACTCTGACCTTGATAGGATGCTATCTGGTCTAATTCGCCGCGGTCCTGATGGTGAGGGAAGATTCCAGCAAGGCCCCGTTTTACTTGGCCATAGACGATTAAAAATACTTGATCTTACCGATGCTGGGCGACAACCCATGACGAGCCGTAACGGTAGGTTTACGATCATATTCAATGGCGAGTGTTATAATTTCGCTGAGCTGAGAACAGAGTTGGGCCTGAAGCCCGAGGATATGCATTCTCATACCGATACCGAGGTTCTCCTCGAAGCATGGGCCGCTTGGGGCGAAGCATGTCTACCAAAAATAGTCGGGCAATTTGCAATTGTGATGTACGATCATGTGGAAAAATCCATGTGGATCGCGCGTGATCGCTTTGGTGAAAAACCGGTTTATTTCCATCGTTCAAACGGGCGATTTGTTTTTGCTTCGAGTATTCCGGCACTTATTCTGTCCCAGAATGTTCCGCGTGAGCTTGATCCCGACACGCTCAAAGAATTTTTGACTCTTCGTTATGTAGTGGCGCCGCGAACTGTTTTGCGAGGCGTATACAAACTTCCCCCAGGCAATGTGTTAAAAATCACGGAAAATGATTTTCAGATCAAGACCTGGTATGAGCCGCATTTTGATTCCAATTCCGAACTTTACAAAAATATGTCCAAAGATGAAGTTATCGCTGAGTTTGACCGTTTACTGCGTCAGGCTACAAACCGTTGTTTGACGTCGGATGTACCGGTTGGACTGCTCTTAAGTAACGGCATCGATAGCAATGCGATTCGATCCATACTTGATTCTCAAGGCAGTAAAGTGGGCTCCTTTACCTATACGTATGGAAACGATACCTCGGACCTTCAGGCTCGTATCGCGCTCGATAATGCCAACGGCATCATGCAGACGAATGGTATAAAAAATCATAGATATTCATTCACGAGCGGCGAGCGGCTCTCAGCTATGAAAACGGCTTTTGCGAACTTTACCGAGCCTGTGGGGGACGGGGCGTCTCTAGCTACATGGTTGTTGCTCCAGAAATCCCGCGAACACGCGACTGTATTTCTTTGCGGCCATGGAGCAGACGAATTTTTAGGCGGTTATCGTCTTCATCAGGACCGTGCCCGTTATCGAATGATGAGGGTCATAGCTGGTCTTGGACGTATGGGCGGAACAAAAACTCTTGATCGCTATCTTAGTGGAGCTGAACCGGTTCAGACGCGTATTCGTTCCTTCCGCGCGGCAAGCCGTGACGAATCTCCTGCCGCAGCGCGACATCTTATTCATCGACCCTTGCCTATCAAAGACTTTCACGAAATGTATCAAAGTAGGGACGATGATGTCACGGACGGGTATTTAGCCAGTATAGATGCGCTTTACGGGAGGTGCCGGCCAGGCGCTAACGACCTCGATCGAATGCAAAAAGTCCTGGTGCAAACGTTCCTTTCGGAAAATATTTTATCCTTCGCCGATTCAGTGGCCATGGATGCCTCGGTTGAAGTGAGGATGCCCTTCGTAGACAGAGATCTCGTGAATTTCGCTCAAGCGATTCCTTCAAAATATCGCGCAGGCGTGTTGCCAAAAGAAGGCAATACCAAGCTCATCCTTCGGGCCTGGGGCGCAAAAAATATGGATAACGAGATTGTGAAGCGACCCAAAGAGTCGTTTGATTTCGGGAGCCTACGGCCCATGATGGCGGCTCACGGTGATGAACTGCGCGGGTATGTTCTTGATTCCTCGGCGATTCGACGTCAAATGCCAGGAATTGAGACGTGGATGAATCGATCTCCTGACTATTTCCGTGGCTGCTGGCAGGGAACCCTATGGGCGCTGCTGTCCCTCGGCGTTTGGTGTCAGGCGAATGGCGTCACGGATGGTGGGTCGTAACCTTTCCTTTTTCATATGTTTAACCTCACAAAAACCAAACGCGGAGTGCAAATGCACCCCGCGTTTGGTTTTTATCGAGTTTTAGGCATTGAGGTCGTTACGATCCGAACGACGATTGCGTTGAGCGCGCCCTTCTGGCAGTCCATCTACTGCTTCATCGTAACCTTGATCCTGAAGGCGTGATGAGTGAGCAACATGTCCACCGCGCGGCGAGCTTGAGTCATTGTCACGATTATAGTTCATTTCATCATATGGACGATTAATCTGGCGATTTCCTCGTTGCATGCCGCCTTCAAGTTCATCGCTCATGCGCGAGCGTTGCGATTTGGAAGGGCGGTTCATTTGCTCTGATACACTGATTTCATAATCGTCGTCCTGACGCTGGTTCCGGTGGAATGCTCGTCCGTCTTCGGAAGCCAATTCTCTGCGGCGATCAGAATCCATTGCAGCAAACCCACGACCAGCCCGATGACTGTGCTCATGTGCTTGGTCGCCATGATCGAGTGCCTGGCGACCATGCATCGCTGTTTCGTCTATATCACCACGTTCAAACGA
>JACMOC010000045.1 GCA_014378195.1 Oligoflexus sp.
ACATAACAAAAAGGAGATAGAAGTAGATGATTTTCACGGTCGATCCTCTTTCTCTATGATCTCAGCGTCCAGGGGGGCACTGATTTTGCCTACAAACCTTCTTCGTCGATTGGCGGAAGAAACTTATTAAAACTTTTAAAGTCTGAAACATCGCTACCTTAAATTTTTTATTAAAGTCTCTTTTTCTGTTTGTGACGTCAGGTTTTAAAAAAGGGCTGGTTTCTTCCCCTTGGTGATACTTACCAAAAGTAAAAAAGGCGCCTCCTGTGGAAGCGCCTCCTTATAGTTAAGAGAGAGACCTTATTTCGCGAGCGAAGCGTTTACAACTGTTGCCATCTCGTCTGGACGACGGATGTTAAGGCGTTTGTTGTTAAGGTAAAAGGTCGGTGTGCCTGTGACGCCGAGTCCGTTAACAATGTCTTTCGTTTTGTTGACGAATTGTTTGGGTTCTTCCGACTTCATGCAAGCTTCCCAGTCTGGAATCTTGAGCCCTGCAGCTTCCGCGATTGGTTTGACTTTAGCAACGTCGTAAGCATCAGCAAAGGTGCCCCATTGTTTGCTAAAGGCCGTGTCATGAAATTTCCAGAAACTTTCGTTGCCTTGTTTCTGCGCGCAGAATGCACCTTCGATGATAGCACCGCTCAGCTTATCAGGGCGAAGCGCGAAGTTGATCTGAACAAATTTGATGTCTTTGTTCGCGTCCATCAACTTTTTCATGTCGGGTTGAACTTCCTGGCAATGAGGACAGAGGTAATCTGAAATCTCAACCAAAACGTTTTTGTCGCTCGATGCACCTTTTGCGGGGAAAGTGGCAACAGGAATCGTTACAACGGGAGCTGACGGCTCTTTCACGAGCAGAGTCAGTTTTTTCTCGCTGGTCAGCTTGTTCCAAGTGTCTTCAAAGACTTTGGCGCGACCTTCATTGCCAAGCAATTCTTTGATACGCGGAGCAAGTTGCTCATAAGTCGTTCCAGGAGGAATTTTGTCTTTGTTCGCGTCAAAGAAAGCTTTGGCCTGCTCGTCGCTGACAGCAGCTGCGGGCAAGAGTTCTTCAACGGCCGGCAGTTTGTCGATCGTTGTGAATTTCTTTTGTTCCTGAGCCAGCGCCAGGCGAACTGCGAATTCGCGAACCACTGCGATTTTTTGATTATAAGTTTCCATTTCTGCCTGATACAGATTGGTCTGTACTTGAGCCGGAAGTGAACTTGTTGAGTAAGTTTTGCCGTCGTATGTGAACCAGGCGGTATCACCACCTGACGATGTCGCCGACGAAGTTATTTTGCCAGCAGAGCCTGTGCCCGCCACATAACCGACTGCTCCACCGACACCAAGGCCACCAACGAGAACAGAAATAAGGAGACCAGAACTCATACTTTTTGACTCCATCAAAGGGAAGAAGGGCGTCAAACTAATTTGCGCATAAATGACGCCAGAATCGAATTCCAGAGATGATAGCGAAATTTTGTACAAGACGCGACGATAAAGCGGTTGCGATACCAATCTAGCCATCCGCCTTGTCGTTGCATGGGGCAGAGTGGTAATAAGGAGGGTTTTACGATCTTCTCCGTTGAGGCCTTCCCTTGAATACACCCCATTCGCGTATTTACGAACTGAGTTTGTGGCCTGGAAAAATGCGGCGCGAGCTCCAGACTTTCCTTGAGAGTATCGGCGTCACAGACTATGTCGAGGCCGCAACAGATGCCGTCAACGCAGATGATGTCGACTGGGAAAGTGTTTACGCGGACTGGGCAGAGCGCGATGATGCACCTCTCGTGATTTATCGGGTCGATAAGGCGGAATGTGATGTCTTGGTAGAGGTTCTTACAGAGCAGTTCGGCAAAACCCTGACGTCCTCCGGCAAGTGGATAGCCGATGACCTATGGCAGGAGGCCTGGGAGCCGGATTTTCGGTCGCTGGAGACCGAGCGCTTTTTCATCGGGCCACTCGATGTTGAGCCGACTCCGGGCAAAGTTTCTCTGGTCCTCGCCGCAGCTGCCGTTTTTGGTTCGGGCCAGCATGCCACGACACAGGCGCTTGTTCGATTGATGGAAAAAGAGACGAGCGGGGCCGGGCGGTTTCTTGATGTCGGAACCGGCACGGGAGTCTTGGCGTTTGTAGCGAATTTCCTCGGTTATACTGAACTACTGGGTACGGACATTGAAGATACAGCCATCGCCAATGCAGCAGAAAACGCAGCTCGCAATCATATTCCCTTAAATCTCATGCTTGGCAGTTTGCCCTCCTTCGATACGAAGTGGGATACGATCGCGTGCAATATCCTGCCGCCGACCCTAACGGATCTTCTGGCAAGCCTAAAGGCGCTCCTGAAAAAAGATGGGGTGCTCTATCTTGCGGGTTTCAACCAGGCAAACCAGGATAAAGTAAGCGACGAACTGGATCGCCTTGGACTCATCATCGTCGAGGAAGAGCGGATGCGTGGCTGGTTAGGCTGGAAGGTCAAACAAAAGGCCTAAGCTCTTAGGCCTTTGCCGTTCAATAATTCCCAGCTGCGTACTGCCAAGGGCGGAACGAGGAGAGAAGATTGGTCCAGTTTGCGTTTTTGCATAATCATCTCGCAGGTGACGACAAGGTTGAACGGGCAAACAAGGAGTGCTTAAAACGACTCGAACTTTTGGTCTTTGCGATTTTTAATGACACGTTCAGGATTGTGGACCTGGCCGTTCATAGCGATGTAAATGCCTGAGGGCAGTGTTTGGACAGCTATGATCGCGCAGCCCACGTTGAAAAATGCATCGGAATTGCGAATCCGCGTGGGATTCATGGCGCCCGTAAAAACTATGGTTTTGCCAGCAATACTGCGGAGATATTGAGCTGTTTTGACCATGGTATCGGTCCCATGCGTAATCAAAACATGAGTTTCTTTGCAGTTTCGGACCGCTTCAGCCACAGCTTCGCGATCTTCGTCAGTCAGATCAAGGCTGTCTTTTTTGCACACGGATTGGACGCTGTATTCCACTTCCACGTTTGCTTCTTCCAAGATCTGGCCGATCGTAGGATCCCCAACTTTGTAATCGCTCAGGGCATCAAAGTAGACCTTGTCTATGGTTCCACCTGTCGTGATGATCTTGATTCTACCGGCCATTCCCGCCACCGCCTCTGCTTCAGTTTTCCGGATTCTTCCTGAGTGCCCGACTTCTGTCAATGGGACTTCCACTGCCTTCGGGCCTTGCCGCAACTCCGGGGTTGGATGTATGCTCAGGCCAGTTTTTGCATGCACTATTTGAGAGAAGTATAGGGAGAATGCTATGTATCACGCCTATAGCCATTACGTGATCAAGAACGTCGAACTTTGGACCGAACGTGGAGTCATCTCTTCGGTGGATCTCGAAGTCATCGATGGGCACATCCATTCCGTTGAAAAAGATCTCATCCTGACCAAAGGGGCGCATGTAATCAACGGCAACGGATGGACCTTGCTGCCTGCAGGCGTAGATCCTCAGGTCCATTTGCGTGTTCCTGGTCAAGCCGAAAAGGAAACGGCAGGAACGGGGCTGCTGGCGGCCCTGCGCGGTGGTATAGGCGCCGTCCTCTCCATGCCCAATACCAAACCAACGATCGATTCGATAGAGGTCTGCGAAGCTGCCGTCCTTGAACTCGAAGAAGCCGAGCATATGACGGGCGTTAAGGCCTATCTAACGGGCTCGATCACGCAGGCGCTTAAAGGCAAGTCGCCAGCACCCTACGAAGAATTGGCGAAGTGGGGTGTGAAAGCCTTTACCGATGACGGGCTTGGCGTTGTCGATGATGATCTTATGCGATCAGCTTTCAAAGCGAGTGCGTTAACAGGCTTGCCTATTCTGCAGCATGCGGAATTCCCTGGCCATGGCGGTGTTCTCGCTGCCGGGCCGATGCAGGAAAAGCTCGGTATCGCACCTTACCCGGCCGCTGCCGAAGCGGACATGGTCGCGCGCGATATCAATATCCTCAGAGATTACCCAAAAGCTCATTATCACGTGCTACACGTCTCGGCCCATGAAACGCTCGAACTTGTATCCACTGCCAAAAAACAAGCGTTGAATGTTACGTGTGAAGTGACTCCTCATCACCTTTGGTTCAGCAGTGACGATATTGTCGATGACAGGACGTCGTTTAAAATGAACCCTCCGCTACGAGGCGTAGCGGATCGTGCGGCGCTGCGGCATGGTCTCGCCGACGGCACTATCGACTTCGTTGCAACTGACCATGCTCCCCATGAGGCCAGCGCAAAAGGTGCCAATTTCAAAACCTCAGCTTTTGGCACGACAGGTCTTGAAACGAGCCTGCGCGTCCTCCTGACCCTCGTCCGCGAAGGTGTGTTATCACCGCAACGCCTCGTCCAGGTTTTCTCCAGCAAACCCGCACAATTCCTCGGCATTGACAAAGACATTGGCGATATCAGTAAAGGTCGCCCTATGGCTGGCGTCCTGGTTGATCGCCAGAGCGCTTCGATCATCACCGAGGACGATCTTTATTCGCTTTCCAAAAACAGCTGTTTTCTCGGTGAAAAGCTGGATGGCAAAATTCAAGCCGTGTTTTTGGCCGATCGTTACTATGCATTTTGAGAGTCGCTTTGTATCCGTGTGTGGCTTGTCTTTTGCATAAAGGACTGTACCCGCTTTTTGGCGACACATGATGACTTATGGTTTTACGGGTTACTGAGGCATTCTCGATAGACATCGATCCTCTGCTTCCATAAACCGTACATTATAAAGAACTGTTCCAAAGATCGTACATGCGCCAATATGAATAGATTTAGCGGTCTAGGTTGGAGATCAAGATGGATACCAAGATGGATACCAATGACAAAGTTCTAGAATCTCTCAAGATTCTCGTTGTGGAAGACGCCGAAGATATCCGCGTCCTTTTTTCACGGCTCCTTGGACGTTACGGAGCGAGTGTATCGACCGCCCGTGACGGCGAGGAAGCCGTACTAAAAATGGAAAAAAATGCGTATGACATCACCTTGATGGATCTCGAAATGCCAAATGTTGATGGTATGGAAGCCGTCATTCAGTTGCGAAAAGACGGTTACAAAGGGAAGATTGTTGCGCTTTCCGGGCATTCCTGGGATAACCTCGCCGATGCTCTTGCCGCTGCGGGATTTGATGGGTATCTCGTCAAACCTATCACACTTGATGCTCTAGTCCAGAAGATCCTATTTTACTGCGATCGCAGTGTCAGTTCCGTGCCCTCTGCATCGGTAGTGGCTCAGTCCTATTAGTTTTAAGGAAAAAGCATCATGGGTGTGTTATCGGAAGTTCGGGCGGCTACTCATGCCGTTCATCAATCGCTCGATGATCATCCTCTGCTGGTTCGTTTTATGAGCCAGTGCGATCTATCCGCATATCACGGTTTCCTCAAGACCTTTCAACTTTTCCTCGAGTGTTTAGAGCAGTATTCAGCGGATTATATCGACGAGTCCGATCGCGCGGTGTTTCAGTATAGGACGTGGCTTGATGCCTTGCATGATGACTTGAGCAAAATGCCGCGATTCGATTTCCACCCCGTAACAGAGCTTCCTTCACCCAGCAACGGGCGCTCGGAATTTTGGGGCATTCTCTATGTAATGGAAGGCTCCATCCTGGGCGGCACCCAGGTCGCAGCCGCGATTCCTCAGGAATGGCCATCAACTTTTTTGCGACGCGGCGCGACGACGAGGCTCAGATGGCCAACTTTCTGCCGACGTCTTGGGGAATTGGAAACGGCGGGAGTCATAACGAGCCTAGGTGTTCAAAGTGGGGCTTCGAAAGCGTTCTTATCGATGATACAAATATTTGATAAGTATTTGGACAACGCTCGCATGGTTCCACGAAAGGTTGAAGCGGCCTATGATCGTATTGCATCACCTGAATAATTCACGTTCCCAACGGATTCTCTGGCTCTTCGAAGAGCTATCCCTACCTTACGAAATTAAACGCTACGAACGTGACACGAAAACCATGTTAGCGCCGCCCCAACTCAAAAATATCCATCCACTCGGCAAATCGCCGGTGATCACCGATGATGGCGATGTCGTCGCAGAATCAGGGGCTATCATTGAATATATGCTGGATAAATATGGCAAAGGGCGCCTTGAGCCGGCAAAGGGCACCCGGGCGCGGCTTGATTACACGTATTTTC
>JACMOC010000002.1 GCA_014378195.1 Oligoflexus sp.
ACTAGAATATCGTTTCACGCAGATCCACTATACTCGCTCTTGCAATCCTCTCGTGTTTGATTTCAACTTCTACGTGTCGGGACCGCAAATATTTTAGTTAAAGAAAAAACATTCCGAATGCCGCACCAAACATCAAGATGGTGCTAAGAGCTACCATTGTCTGGCCTATTTTTGAACCCGGTTGACCCTTCATTATTACTTTGTCCCTTATTACAAACAAGATTCCAAGTAACAGAAACGGGGCAAGCAATCCGTTTACTACAGCTGACCAATAGAGTGACTTTATGGGATTAATGCCTGAAAAATCGAATATAATTCCGAATAAAGTCGAGACGATAATTACTGCATAGAATGCTCTAGCCTTCCCGAGTTTAGCGTCCAGGCCTTGGTCCCATCCAAACGTTTCTGCGAGCGCATACGCAGCAGAACCCGTTAAAGTTGGAATTGCAAGCAAGCCTACACCCAACAAACCGGCCGTATAGAGAAGCGAAGCAAATCGCCCGGCTAAGGGAACAAGTGCTTCAGCGGCCTGTCGTGACGATTCGATATTTGTAAGACCATGTTTGTTAAGTGTTAAAGAAGTTGTCAGGATAATAAAAAACATCACTATATTTGAAAAAAAGGTGCCGATTCCAACATCAAACTTACGCGTTAATATTTCCGAGCTCGTAGCACCGATTCTTTTTTTAAGCGTATTCCTTCCCGCCGCTTTTTCTTCCTCGACTTCCTGCGAAGCTTGCCAGAAGAAAAGATAGGGACTGATAGTCGTTCCCAAGATCGCGACCAGCATTACCCATTGATCCTTAGATTGCGGGAAAGTCGGAAACAGAGTGTCACGCATGACCTCGTCCCAGTTAGGGCCAACGATGAAAGCGGCGATAATGTAAGAAAATAACGATATCGCAAGCCACTTTAAGACTCTTGCAATATGAAAATAACGGAGACGAACTGTGGCCCACGCAATTGAGGCGCCCAGAATAACAACATAGATATGGGAAGAACCACCGCCAAGCATCTCTGCGCTATCGGCCATTGCGGCAAGATCGGCACCGACGTTAAGAGTATTCGCCAAAAACAGTGCGAAACAAAATATAACCAAGACAAAACGTGGGAATTTCTTCTCTAACGCCGAAGCAAGCCCTTCGCCAGTGACCATTCCAATTCTAGCACACGCCATCTGCACAGATGCCATGAGTGGCCATGTTATGAGTGCAGTCCATAGAAAAGCAGAACCAAACATGGCGCCCGCTTGCGTGTAAGTGCCGATGCCAGATGGATCGTCATCGGCAGCTCCCGTCACCACGCCCGGTCCCATAGAATGTAAAAATAGTTTTGCTTTTGAGAGGTATTTTTTAGCCGTAGTTAAGTAAGAGTCTTTTTTCATATCAAGCCCTCTTGCATTGTAAAAGAGATGAACCACTAACGCTTGACGGCACTCACCAAAAACAGTCTTTACTAGACTCCTACTTCAAATAGGACCGCACAGCAGCAACTACGTCTTCTAGATCGCGACTGCGCTGCTTTTCGGAACTACTCCCAGCACCTAAATGCTCACGAATATGACCCTCCAAGACCTCGCTCATGAGTCCATTCACTGCGCCACGGATGGCCGCAATTTGCTGAAGAATAGCCGAACACTCGGTTTCATGATCCAAAGCCTTTTCCAATGCTTCCGTTTGACCCTTAATTCGTCTCACACGCATGAGTAGCTTTTTTTTGTCTTTTACAGTGTGTGGCATTGTAACCCTCCTCAAACCTAGCTATAGAATACTAGGGTACAGTATATAAATGCCATTAAAGGTCTATCCTATACAGTCAGCAGTCTCCAGCGCAAAATACCAACATTCCCATATTTTTGATGAAGGCAATCTGCTCGGAAGGAACGATCAATGCTCCTCTTATAATGAGTCTCTCAGCCCTTATTTTATCAGGGCTCGCTTCGCAACTGGGAGCGGCAGTGATGGATATTCCCGTCGCGAATGATATCGTCCCTACAGTCATCTCTGAAGAAAGAATTGGACCTTTTAACAGCCGTCTTCGACAGCTGGATTTATTTACCGAGGTATCCTCGCCCGTCCTTGCCGGCTTACTGCTTACTTAATGTCTGTCCAGGAATCTCTAAAACAACGGGAAACCCGTTTAGCTCAGGGCCAAGTATTCTTATTCGCGCAGACGGCCTTGACTTTTATCAGAAATTTTCAGTTTCGGACAATAGGCTGCCATCACGACAAGCGCGTAGATGGCTGAATTTTAGATTTTTCATTCGAGCTGAAGTTTAGCCAGTCTTACGAGATTGTACGAGGCGACGGTGCAGTGAACGTAGGATCCAAATCCTTGAACCCCTTTCCATGTCACGCGATCTAAGCCGTAGCCTCGCTTCAGGCAAGAAATTATCGACTCAATGCCAGCTCGGAAGTTGCGCAGTTTTTCAAGCACCCAACGACTCTTGACCATTTCCTCGATCTCGATTCCCATAGACTTACTGAAGCAGACGTCCTTGATGCCGAGGTCTTTTGCGCTGTAGAGATTCTCTTCCGAGGCAAAGCCACCGTCAGTTACTACTTGCCGAGGATAGCGCTTAAAATTCTTTTCATGTCGTTCAAGTAGATCGACGAAGTACTCACTATCCTTCGGGTTTCCTCGCACTAAAATCGTATCTAGCACCAGCCCCGAGGTTTCAACTGAAAAGAATGTCTTATGCCCATATACAATATCTCGTTCGCCCTTTACGATGATATCCGTGTGTGGCTCGAAGTTGGAAACGCATTTGTCGCCCGACTCTAATGTTTCCTTTTTGAATACGCGGCGAACGGTTTGATCAATGATCAAAGGTGTTATCTCAGAGAGATGCCGCAGCTGGCTCTGGGCCGAGTTTGACAGATGCTGAAGATTCACCAACTTTGTGATCGTTTGATTGACTCTCTCCTATGTTCTGCGAGAGAGTTTGACGAGGGCCCGATAGTAGCCTTCACGTTCTTCCTCACCCTTTGCATTGAAGATGTAAGTATAAAGGTTCTTGGCTTCGGCAGTCTTCACGCTTGCGTAGCATTTGAGAATTTCCTGGTCACGTAGCTTTTCAAATTAGATATTCGATGATCAGATGCAATCGAATAGGAAAGAAGAATCAGTAGGTCGATAGATGTTGGACTCAATCGGAATAGAGTCTATTCTTATCACTTTTCCAGACTCGAATCCAAGATTCTTCGCATCTTGGACGATTGCACATGAAATTTTTTCCCAGGTTTCTGCCCTTATGCGCTTAATATTGAGCCGCAGGCAAGAGCTTGTGTAAGACTCGTCAAAGTCCAACTTGAGGAAGGATTTTGTCATCTGAGAATCGACGATTTGAAACTCGAGTTCTCGACAGGTCCAGCCATTCGATTGCTTGAGGATTGCGGCTCTTGACACTTGCTCGGCGGTCATTCCCTTCGCTCCTGAAGCTTTCGACTTCAAACAAAGGGATAGGTCAGCATTAATCCATTGTAGGAACTCAGGATGTACCTCGAGAGTGCGTTCTATCTGCCGCCACTCTTCAAAGGCCGGATGATCTGCTGATTAGCAAAAAAGTGATATTTGCAGGATTCTGTGATCTGCGTATTTTTTTCCTTTCTTTCCAATAAGTCTCTGAATTTTTTCGCGTGGTAACAAATAAATCTTCGAATTCATCAAAAAAGTCATTAGAAAAATGCGCAAACCCCCTCTCAGTCACGCTTTCATTCCCGGACAGACACTGACTAGCATTGAATCGGTTAAAGGTCTAATTGTCTTGCGGTCCGCTAGCTGGTATGAGCTCGCGATGGGCAAGACCCGCAATTTTTGCCATGAGCTCTTCGGCAATCGGAGACAAATTTTTTAGACCTGTCTGTGGCGGTTGCCTGATCGCTTACCGAAAATCGATTAATAGCCTAAGTCAAATCGCAGTCGAGGAGCTCAAGTTGAATCCTGGCGATAGTGCACTTTTTGTTTTCGTCAGTCGCGATCGAGCGACTTTGAAAGTGCTTTACTGGGACAACAGCGGCTTTGCTCTTTGGCAAAAAAGGCTCGAAAAGGAGAAGTTTAGCTGGCTCAAATCGATGCTAGAAGGCAGCCTTTCTGGTGAAATCAGACGTAGCGTAAGTTTGTGCGCAGATCCAGCTGATGGGTAAATTCTCTAGCTGACATTCGTCATGATGAAGCATTGAGATAAAATCCTCAAAGCCTTCCACAGAAGCCCCGCGAAGCCTTTTATAAAAATAAAATCCAATCATTTATTTTTCATTGCCTTAGGATGTGACAAAGGTTCGTGTCGAGCAATGATTATGTGGTTCGTAGACTAAAGGTACCCATCATGCAAACTCGACCCAATTTTTTTACGATCGATGACATGAGGATTACTCGAGTTTGGGGAGCGCACTGGCAGTCCTATTTCGGAGAGGCCACAGAGCTTGGATTTTTTATGATCAATGCCTGGATAATGACGACATTGCTTCGATACGCAGGATCTTTTCTCCATCAATTCGTATCAAGTGAATTCGTTCAGCGACTGATTCTCGGAACGGTTATATTTTTAATCGTAATGATCATTATATATAATTCTTGGAATAAGGTTTCGCGAGCCTTTATTAACCCTGCAATAATCTTGGCAAGCATTCAACTTGGCCGAATCTCCAAAATCGATGCAGAATTCGCGTGTTTTTTGCAATTCCTGGTTACTAGAGTTTTAGCTTTTGCCACTAGCATCGTAATCGGTAGATCGTTCCAGCATTTTAATATTCGATATGCCACGACCCGACCGGATCCTGACGGGTTATTCGGGGCATTTATCGCGACATTTCTGATGAGCCACAGGCTCATGCTCGCACTTCTATGGATCGAGGATTTCAAACGACTCAAGCCCTATTTGGGGTTAATCGTCGCATTCATCATCTCCGTCTATCTCCCATTTGAAACCCCTCTCTTCGGCGTGAGCTCTGATTCAGCGCGATCCTTTGAATCCGCCTTGGTGGGTAATATCACGGGCTATTTTTGGATCTATTTAACGGCTCTTTTGCTAGGGACCTTCGTTGCAGCTGAAACTTATCTAAATTTCAAAATCCACCCTTCGCCAAGTTGATTGAAGGCAGTTCCGAAACAATCATGACTAAAAGGTGTTTTATGAATGACGAATACAGACCAATGGCCAGTGAAATCAAAGCACAAAAACTACCCTATCCTGCAAGTCAGGCCGACATGAGACAACAACCGGCCTGGAATATGGAACATTATCGTGCGTCTGGAAAATTACTAGGCAAGAAGGCTCTGATCACTGGCGCTGACTCAGGTATAGGTCGATCGGTGGCAATTGCTTATGCGATGGAAGGTGCGGATGTAGCCTTCATCTACAACGTCAACGATGATGATGCCGAAGAAACGTTGGGCGCTGTGACAGCTCAAGGCCAAAAATGCCTTAAGATAAAAGGGGATGTCACCGACTCTGAAGTAAGAAATGAACTCATTGAAAAAACGATTCGAGATTTCGGCGGACTGAACATCTTAATAAATAACGCCCACTTTCAGGCGTCTCATGGCGCTTACGAGGACATCGATCCCGTTGAGATTGAAAAGACTTTTTCCACAAATATTCTAGCTCCCATGCTGCTGACCCAGTTAGCCTTAAGATACATGAAGGCCGGCGACTGCATTATCAACACGGGAAGTATCGTGGGACTGGTGGGCATCGATATCCTCATACCTTATTCCGCGACAAAATCGGCAATACACGCCTTCACCAAATCCTTAGCTCTCCACCTTGGGCCGCGTGGCATCAGGGTGAACTGTGTCGTGCCTGGACCAATTTGGACTCCCAACATCCCCGGTACGATGCCAGCCTCTGAAGTCGAAAATTTTGGACACGAGGTAGCGCTTAAGCGCCCGGGACAGCCCGAGGAAGTTGCGCCCGCTTATGTTTTCCTCGCCAGCGAAGATGCAAGCTTTGTCACCGGTGCACTTTATGAAGTGACCGGCGGTCGTCTTTCACAAGGATGAGAATTCAACTATGAGCCTATCTTATGATCCTGAACAAGTACTCAGGTTGCTAGACACGGCGCGAGTCGATCCCCAGACGAAAAAAGTGCTGAAAGATCGCCGAAGTGAGCACAATGGGAGCGGTCGGGAATATTTTGAAACAAGCCAATTCGAAAGTCTCAAGGCTTTGATCGCAAGAGTTTTACCCGATTCTAAATTCACTCTGGCTGTGTCATCGCAGATTGACCACCGACTTTTCAAAAACGAGGGAAATGGCTGGCGCTATGGGGCTTTACCCGTTGATGGAGAAGCTTATGTGAAAGGCCTCAATCTCATCGAAGGATATGCCTTACATGAGTATCAAAAATCTTTTGCATGCCTTGACAGTGAAGATCAAGACAGACTCCTAGGACTCATGATTGATGGCAGGATAGTTGCCTCTCAGGAGGACTTGAATTTCATAAACCTATTTTTTGAAGAAATTCTGGGCGAGAGCACGGAGCTTTATTATAGCTATCCCGAAGCGCTGGCTGAAATCGGCTGTGCATCTTTCGCGGCCGCACTTGGATTCAACAAAATCGGCCTCAATGAGAAAGAAGCTTGGGAACCGAGACTTGAAAATGGTGACGCGAATGAATGAAAATCATTCTCCGTCCGAAATTTTTGACAGTATCGAAGACCTTTGGCAATCCATGCCGCTCTATCCCATCGAAAAAACGGTAGATGTGATCATTATCGGTAGTGGTGCAGGAGGAGCGCCACTGGCCAGCCGCTTAGCTAAGGCTGGTTTGAAGGTGGTTGTTTTAGAAGCCGGGCCGCGCTGGAATGCAAACACAGATTTTGCAACAGATGAACGATCCCAGACAAAATTATTTTGGAAGCATGAAAGAATCAGCGAGGGACAGGATCCCACAGCTTTCGGCAGCAACAATTCAGGAAGCGGGGTTGGAGGTTCAACTCTTCACTACACAGCCTATACGCCGAGACCACAGCCTGATGACCTTCGACTCCACAGTGAATTTGGGCTGGGGAATGATTGGCCATTAAGTTTTGAAACCCTTGAGCCCTACATGGAGGAGGTCGAACAATTTCTTGGAATATCAGGACCGTCCCCATACCCTTGGGGACCCAAGCGAAACAAAGCTTATTCGCTTCCACCCTTGCCGCTGAATGGTCCGGCTCAATTGATGCAAAGAGGCTGTGAAAAGCTTGGAATCACTACATCGCCAGCTGCGAACGCCGCCTTGTCAGGTCCACTTTACATACCCGGAGTAGGCTGGCGTCCGGCTTGTACCAATAGAGGTTATTGCCAGGCAGGTTGCTCGACGGGCGCAAAGGCGAGCATGGATGTGACGTTTCTTCCTATGGCTCTAAAACATGGTGCAGAGATCAGACCGGATGCATTCGTTCTCGAACTCGAAAAGGCTGATGATGGAAGCTTGTGCGCCGTGCGTTATCTCCAGCATAGTCGAATCATTCGACAGCGAACTGGCTTTGTTTTCTTGTCTGCGGGCGGAATCGAATCACCCCGCCTCCTCATGTTGAATAAGTTAGCCAACTCAAGCGGGCAGGTTGGACGCAATTTCATGGCTCATCCTGGTCCCGAGCTATGGGGGATTTTTGACGAGGATGTTCGTCCGAATAAAGGGATACCTGGAGGACTTATATCGGAAGATATGCATAGGGCTGGGGCTGATTTTGCAGGCGGTTATCTTTTGCAAAGTATCGGCGTGATGCCAGTTACATATGCCTCCCAATTGGTTCGGGGAAAAAAACTCTGGGGACGATCGTTAGGCGAGCACATGAAAAGTTATAATTCGGTTGCAGGCATAAATATTCTAGGCGACTGCCTACCTTACGCAGGAAACGGGATGACCCTTTCCAAAGAGCTGGACGATCTTGGCCTGCCGAAGCCGGTGATTTCCTTTTCTTACGGCGAGAATGAAAGGCGTATGATCAAGCATGCGATAAAAACCATGACGTCTATCTGGGAATCGGCTGGTGCAACTAGTCTTTGGAGCTTCCAAAGGAGTGCTCATACGATTGGAATGTGCCGCATGGGTGAGGACGCAGCGAATTCCGTGGTCAGTTCACGATGTCAAAGCCATGATATACCCAATCTCTTCATAGTCGACAATTCCGTATTTCCTAGCGCGCTCAGTGTAAATCCAGCATTGACCATTATGTCCCTTTCTCTATATTGCGCTGCATCATTTTTAGCTGATCAAGGTTGCTCTTCTTTAGAGGTAGAACAATGAGCAAACATACTTTTCTGGAAATAATTAAGAGCACTTATGGGAAAAAATCTTTTGAAGGCGACGAATTTGGAGGCGCTGGGGGCGCGACGGGCCAGGGTTTACCGGATGGGGAGCCTGGGAATTTTATGTTTGCGACCGGCATTGAATGTTCCAATCCCATGACAAATCATGGCCGCCGTGACCAGCTTGAGGAGTGCAGGCATTATGAGATGTGGCGTACAGATCTTGGACTCGTAAGCGAAATGGGATTGAAGGTCCTCCGATACGGACTGCCTATTCATAAAATCTTTCTTGGACCTCAAGCCTATGATTGGTCATTTGCCGATCAGGTCATGGCTGAAATCAAAAGACTGGGAATCACACCAATTCTCGATTTATTGCACTTTGGACTCCCAACATGGATCGGAGATTTTCAAAACCCTGAATTACCGGTGCTGTTTGCTGATTACGTGGAGGCTGTCGTGATCCGATATCCTTGGGTCAGGTACTACACACCCGTTAACGAGATTTTTGTCACGGCTCGCGCCAGCGCCCTCGATGGAATCTGGAACGAACGTCATAAGAGCACTCAATCGTTCGTAACAGCGATGAAACACTGCGTTGCGGCCAGCATCTTGGCTTCCCATCGCATCGCAAAGCATCGAAACGATTGCATCATCGTTCAGAGTGAAAGTGCCGAGTACATGCATTGTGTTCATTCGGTACCGTCGCCAAAAGTGGCCCTAGACAATAAGTTGCGATTTCTTTCCCTGGACCTTCTTTATGGTCATTTTCCAGACGCAGATGTACTGAATTATCTCTTTGACAACGGCATGAGCCGTGAAGAATTCGATTGGTTCATGAAGGGGGAGCCGCCCGGTTATCAAGTTATGGGCAATGATTATTATGGCCGGAACGAAAAGATGATACTTCCGGATGGAAAGGTAATGCAGGCAGAGGATGTGCTCGGCTGGTATCTGCTCACGAAAGAGTATCATCAACGATACAGAAAGCCTGTCATGCACACTGAAACAAATCATTTTGACGAAATCGAAGCACCCCGATGGTTGTGGAAGCAATGGGTCAACGTTCTCAGAATACGAGCCGATGGCGTGCCGGTCCTCGGGTTTACTTGGTACAGCCTTATCGATCAGATCGATTGGGACTCGGCACTTTTCAATAAAGATAACAAAGTGAATCCCTGTGGTCTCTTTGATCTCGAACGCAAGCCTCGTTTAGTTGCCCATGAATATCGAAAACTTCTGAAGGAGTTTGGCCATATTTCTATAGTCCCACATGGCGAAATGTTTACGGTAAGCGACAAACCGGCAATACTTAAAATCGAAGTCTAAGGAGGCCATATTCGATTCAAGGATAAGGTGAGTATCTTACCAAATGACTCCACTAAACCGGGACAACTTCACCCACCAAGAAGTCTTATTAGGTCAAGAGACGGATTTCAGGAAACAGAGGGCTGTCAGCTTCATTTTACTGGACAGCTTTAAGCGCGTGATTGAGGACGTTGATATCAACGATGCTTGACGCCTGATCGAATGCCGATCGGGAACTGACGGCATCGGGTATCCCGGTGCTGTAATAGTTAGAAAGTTGCTCAGCTGCATTCTGTTCAACGATGTTGTTCAATGCATCCCAAGTGCAAATTCCCTGTTTGCCACTATTAAATTGGACTCGCAAGGTTTGCCCCTCAAGATTCGCTTTAAGATCGGTGCGTGATGCGATCGCTCCAAGAGCCTCAAGATGATAGGTGACTTGGCCACCGAAATTAACGTTAAGCTCACTACCTTGCCAGAGCATAACGGCAGAATCGGCAAAGACTGAACAATCTCTCTCATTCACTTCCTTGGTCTTATAGAAAGGGCTAGGCGAAAGGACTGGAACGATTTTCGCCCCATAATTGGGAGCGTTGCGCTTTGCAATTAATGCATTAATAAGTGCTTTATAACTTAATCTGAGCGCAGAAGATTTGGCTTTTACTTGATGGATAAGAATTTTTTCATTAATGTCTTTAAATCTGAATCGTGTGTAACGATTTTCGAATACCTTGCCTTGACCCACAGCAACGGCGCCGAGTTCCATGCCTAGGGTATAGGCTGTGATAACTTCAGGAATCTTGGCGTTATTTCGAGACACGATCACTGTTTGAGCATCAAGTTTGTTTTTGACTACAGTGAGAGCATCCCGCGTAGAAGCAGCGACTTTCGATAGGCCTCTCGCCTGATCTAAGACCTGAATATTATCTTCGAGAGTATCAATAGGACTTTGTAAGGCGGCACCCTCAGTCACTTCAAAATTACTGTAATACGATTCGGCAAAGTCCATAAACTGGGTGTTCATGTCTGATAAAACTATTTTAGTTTCTTGCATCCAGCGTGCGAACGTCAAGTCTGTGCAGTTGGGACTATTCATTTCAATGAATGTCTTCAGAGGGGACAAAATCGCCGCTGATTGGGGAATAAAGGCAATGGGAGAAATTGCGAATTCAATGAATTTCAAAGTGCGAGCTTGAGCTCGACAGCTGTCTTCGGCAGATTCCTTTAGCCGGGAAGTTGAAACATCCTTACATCCCGAACCAACGTGAACGAGCAAGGCGATGCAGATGAAACTCTTCAACATTTCCATAAACATCTCTATGACAAGGGTGAAAGCTGTGGTGATATCGGTATATTTATATAAGAGTTGAGAAATATTTATCTTTTTGTGCTTTAAATGAAACCTACGGGTCAACTCGATCAAACTCATTCGCATCTTTGAAATTTGTCGAACGATTTTCCTTAGTCGTCCCGGATAAGGTTGAGCAAAAGCCAGAATCGGAATCTATCTTCGTGCAAACGACACTGAGAGTTAATTTTCTGCCATCCGCAAATTTTTTGAAGGTATGAAAAAGTGCGTTATTGCCTGAGCCTAAATCTATATTTCCTGAAAGCCCCGTTGCCTGTGTCGAAGCCCAAAGTCCTGGACTCAAAACGCCGTCCACGAAGATTTTTTTTAGAGCCTCTTTATCGGCTGCTGATCGAGGTGTAGACATAACCGGAACACCTGCTGCTGTATCAAAGATGGTGTCCGCTTCGCTCAAAATCAATTTATCGATTTGGTTGTCTGTAAGCGGTCTATTACAGTCCGTGGCGCCTTTGAACTGTTCGATTGTCTGCACTTTTGTGCTTGTGAGAAACGTCATGGTTTTGAGATAACCCATACCCCCGAGTCCAGTCTCCGGGGAGAGTGAGAAACACGAAGAGAAGCTGATTGGATAAACTACTGGTGTACCGTGAGCCGGCAAGCCGGTACCGCTATTCCCCTGACCCGTGACTTCAGCCGTCTGTTTGCTAAATTTGGGCGAAGGGCCTATCGAACTGATCGGAGTGCAGGCTAGGGCCGCAAAGAATATCAACATGACTCTGAAAACGATCGGTTTCGGCATATAAGGCTCCACAAAGCGATGTTGTCCTGATCGGATTAAGTCAGTCGGTCCATGAACCTAAAATTCAAGTAATTATAAGTCTATCAATTTTCGTAATTAAATCAACTTGGGTACCTTCTCCACGTGCACGCGATAATTGCCTACTAACAAACGGGAAAGGCCAACTTCTTATCATTCGATGTTTAATTAACAATAAATTCTGTCCCCTAGGTTAAAAGCTCTCCTAATTTCGAGGCCGTTGTCGGAATAAGGAGTGGTTTCATGGATCGGGCTATTGTGATGACGAATCATGAGCAGTATGTAGTTTGAATTATCGAAGATTACGCGGCTACACCTGCCTTTATACCACCGCTTCGGCCTTGGTCATTGACCTCGGTGCTCAAGATAGTCGCCTCGCCTTGCAGAGAAAGCTGACATACTATGAATCAAAAGATTTTCTGATCATTAATGAAATCGGATATCTATCATTCGATTGCAAAGCAGCTGACTTTATCTTTGAAATCGTCAATCGGTGTACGAAAAACTGGCAACTTGCATTACGACTAATTTGGCATTTATGGACTGGCCGCAAGTTTTTCCAGGAGCGCCTTGCGTGACCGCGATGATCAATCGACTGACTCATCACGCGAAAATCATCAAGATCGTCGGCGATTCTCACAGAGTGCACGAAACCAATGCGAAGCAGGAGAAGAGGGCATGACACTCGATGAAGAAAGAGAAGGCCTATTCCTGGAACTTGAACGTTATCAAAAGCTATGGGCTGTTCTGGAAGACTTGGAGACGATACTTTGGGGGATCAAAGGCTTCAATGAAGCTCTGGAAAAATCTCGGTTGGATTGATTGGCCGATGTCTTGACGAGAAGAGGCGATTGCATTCGCAGTCTCCTTTTTTTGGAGATGTGCTCCGGCCAATTATGCCGACATCGTGGTTGCCGCTTTCTAGTGGCCGTTAAAAGTGAGTGACAAGGTCGGCCAAACCTCGATGCGCAAGGCGGCCGTCGATGGGGAGGGCGTAGATGAAGATTCTGTCTAATTTTTCGATTCCGATCATTTGCGATCCTAATCTTATTAGCGAGTGAAGCTGCAGCAAGGGATCGGTCAAAATTTACATTTTTGAACAGAGTGTTAGACGCCGGAGGCACAGTGCAAGACGCCGGACGTACTAACGAGGTATCGAGAAATCAAGGGAATACTTTGTGAATGCAAGACGCCAGACGTATGGACGTACGCGTATCGCGTTATAAATTTGGTAGAACTCGGTTTGAAAAGACACCCTCTCGTACTGCACTAAAAAAGCTTAGCGAGGAAGGCCGCTACTCAAAGAACGGAAAAACGATTCCTCAATGCACACACTCAGTGTAGACGGCTGTATTATTAGTCTTTGCGTAGTTAGTGGACATGGTGCCGATACCATAACCACCGGCATACGCTACGGTCGCATTGACTGTCCATGTTGTGGAGGTCCAGTAATAAACGGTAGCAGTGAGATTCAGAGGCGTTTTCTGCGCCCAAATCCCATCTATGTAGGAGTGCATTAATTCCCTTTCTGTCGGTAGCCGCCAACCACTCGTGTAGCCACCATAATTAAGACTGGCGCAATAGGTGATGGCGGTTTCCCAGTCTCGGTAAGTCGTATCAGCTTTTGACCATAAAAGGTTTGTTATCCGATCTTTATAAACACAAGGTTCAGTACCATCACAGATACCATTAGATGCTGTTCCGCCGCCTACTCCCGTATCAGATAGGGAGTCTCTTAAGAAGATGGTTCCCGAACTTGACCAACCAGTTGGGATATCTGTCGGCAGCGCTCCTCCATTGTTGTAATCGTCGATATTGTCGTAAAAGTCGGCTACGGAGGTACTTGCGCTTGCGCCTGTACCTGTGGTTCGGTTAAAAAGCGTGAGATTGGCCGTGCCTTTGAAGAAATCGATGCTACCCGCTACGCCTGCCACTGTTTTCCCCACGCGTAAGTCCCATGTCGTAAAAGAAGTAGTGTCGGCAGATTTATAAGTACTAGTTGTAAGACAACTCGTCTGCCCATCACCGGTACAGTTGGCACCAAAAGTTCCTGTAGTACCGAAGATAGATACCCCAGACTGAATTTGTGATGCGGTGATATTAGCACTACCTGTCGTAGAGTATCGGGTGCCGTTGCGATCAAACCAACCAAAATTTGTCACTGACTTTATCTTCGCATTGAAGGTCGCAAAATCGAGGTCTACGTACCCATCTCCCACAGTCAATGGGTAAGTGGAATTTGGATATGCCCCCGTGACTCCAGCTATAATACTTCCGCTTTTGACAATGCCGGCTGTGACGTTAGCTAGGATGATAGCGGGATTAGCCGTGGTCGCTACACAGTTCGTTTGGTTATCAGTTGAGCAATTTCCTGGAGTTATCGAAGCAGTTCCTGCGACACCGGCAAGGGTTTGTCCTGTTAAGATCTTGGCTGCAGCGCCCGTAGTGTTAGCCGCTGGAAACCCTGCGACGCTCATACAGCTCAGGCCACCATCGGCCGAGCAGCTTGCCATTGTTCCGACGGCGCCACCCACTGTTACTGTGCTGTGAATCTTAGCGAGATTTCCTGCGGCGAGGTTAGTGACCTTATCGACAGCGGGGAAGTTTGTGACCGCGACGCAGCCCGTAGCTCCATCAGCTGCACAGTTGGCAGGTGCTGCGGTAGCAGACCCCGATACACCGGCAACAGTTTGACCGGTAATAATTTTGGCTCCCGCTCCAGCAGTGATGGCAGCCGCATAAGTCGGTCCGACGACTACGCAACCCGCGGCACCATCAGTCGAACAATCGGCGAGCGTACCTGTGACGCCAGCGATCGTTACTGTTGACCGGATTTTCGCCGCATTTCCAGTGATATTAGTGACTTTATCGACAGCCGGAAAGTTGGTGACGGCGACGCAGCCTGTGGCTCCATCAGCCGCACAGTTAGCTGGTGCTGGCGTCGCTGTACCGCTGACGCCGGCAAGGATTTGTCCTGTTAAGACCTTGGCTGCAGCGCCTGTAGTGTCAGCCGCTGGAAACCCTGCGACGCTCATACAGCCCAGGCCACCATCGGCCGAGCAGCTTGCCATTGTTCCGACGACGCCACCCACAGTTACTGTGCTGTGGATCTTAGCGAGATTTCCTGCGGCGAGGTTAGTGACTTTATCGACAGCTGGGAAGTTCGTGACGGCGACGCAACCCGTAGCTCCGTCAGCTGCACAGTTGGCAGGCGCTGGCGTCG
>JACMOC010000046.1 GCA_014378195.1 Oligoflexus sp.
AGGTAATTGTCGAAGCGAATACTGAACTCAAACTAAGGCCATCAGTTGGTCCTGTGAGTGAGTAAAGAATTTGGTGAAATACGTGGTTGAAGCATTTTCTTGCATTAAGCACATTTCGGAATGACCTTATTTTGTTAGTTACTTGAGAGTGCGGAGTTCTCCCCCCTCTCAAGTCAATGCCCCGCAGATAGAGATCTTTCGGCTTTCATCCAAGCACGAGTTAAATCGTCGATGACGTCATCGTCGGCATCCTCTGAATCCCGCTCGATAGCATCCGAAGCTTCTTCAAGCCAGAGAATCATGTGTTCCTTAATCGCTGATCGTTCGTATTCCGTTTTTTCCATTATTCGAGCAGTTGCTTGATTCAAAGTCAGTTTTTTCCATCCATTATTATCAGCCGCTTTTTGACGATGACTTTTGCGTCCTTCAATTTTTCGTAAACAAATATTCCGATCCCTTCCCATCTCTTGCCCTCCGCGGTATCCAGCCAACCACCCCAGCTATCAGCTGGCGGATAGTTTTTTGCTTTCGAAAAAAATATGCTTAAAGTCCCACTTATATTCATTTCATACTCCTCATACCGAGAGGGTGGCATTATGGCTCTTTGGCTTCGCTGGTGGTCTATCGTTCGTTTGCTTCGTCCAGCTTTTTCTCGAGACGTGGCTTTCCTTTGGTTTGTTACTGCCGTCGCAGCCACGACTGTTCGAAGTGATTTAGCTGGCGTCACGAGCCTTATACGTGCTCTGAAATTATCCCCACGAGTCTAGGGTCAACTCCTTGAGTCATTTCACAGCTCAGCGGTCAAAATCCAGAAACTTAATGCGCTAAGGGCATCAATCGTTCTGAAACTTTTTCCAGCCGTTATTCGCATCAAAGGGCGCATTGTCCTCGTTGGCGATGGCATCAAGATTGCCAAGGAAGAAAAAAAATGCCAGCGGTAAAATGCTTGCATCAGGAGTCTGCATCGAATTCAAAGGCATCCTATATCATGGGGCATTCTTGTCAGGTGATCGGCGTGCTTACAAAGGTTGCGGGTTATGTCTTTGCCGTTCCTCTTATATCTCGGATCCATGAGGGGGTTGTCTCTTCAAATCGAGACTCTCGAACTTTGATTGATAAAATCATAGTTATGCTCGATAGCCTGACCATATCCACTCCCGTATACCTTGTCCTCGATGCTTATTATGCGAATCACAAGATGATTGCGGGCCTCATGCGCGAAGGCAATAATCTTATATCGCGAGTAAAACGTAGTGCCGTTGCCTATTACCCCGCCCTTATTCCCGCGCAACCGAAACGAGGAAGGCCTAAGTTGTATGGGAAGAAAATAAAATTCAAAAACCTCTTCGATTCCGCTGATTTTAAGGCGGCATCAAGCCCAGTTTATGGTGAAGATGGAGTAATGATCCTGTATCATACCGTAGACTTGCTTTGGAAGCCGGTTGGTAAACTGGTGCGCTTTGTTCTGGTCAATCATCCGTCTCGTGGCAAAGTGGTTTTCCTATCGACGGATTTGCTTCTCAGTGCTCTCGACATCATCGAACTCTATGGCCTTCGGTTCAAAATAGAAGTGAGCTTTAAGCAATCTGTTCATACTATAGGAACCTATGCTTATCACTTCTGGATGAAGTCTATGGAACCCATCAAGAGATTTTCGGGTGATCAATACATTCATCATAAATCAAAGGAATATCGGATGGCAGTCCATCGTAAGATGCAAGCTTTTCAGGTGCACATCCTGGTAGGGGTGATTGCCCAAGGTCTTATGCAATATCTCTCAATGATGGCAAAGCAGGAAATTTGGGAATCATTTGGATCGTGGCTGAGAACAATCCGGCCAGAAGTTCGCCCATCCGAGCAGGTTGTTGCATCTTCCATGCGCAACAGCATCGGTGAATTTCTCAAGGGTACGCATGAAGCCCAAAACCTCGTGAAATTCATTCGACAAAAGCAGGGATTGATAGAGCCTGTACAGGAGTTAGGCAAGACGGGAAGTTAGGAGAGAGAATCTGGATAGATTCTCCGCACTCTCAAGTAACTTTATAAGTCATGGTCCATAAGGCTGATGGTGCATTTACTTTACTCACTAAATGCAGGAGTATTTGCATATGTATTATGAATTTTTGTTGGAAAATGCCGAAGAAATACTAGCCTTGACCGAAGATAAGACCCGCGATATTGCTCGAAGGAGCACCCTCCTCAGAACAGCTCGAAATGGGGCTGCCTATTTTCTATAAGCAGCACATTGCTATTCTTAAACATGATCACGTCGAAAATCCGAATAATCCGCCGGATAAAGAAGGCATGGCGAATGCCGCCCGCGAAGCAGATGAACCGGCCCTTGCATTGGCCGCTGGAAGCAATAATCAAGTCGAGGTAGCGAGTTCAGCTGGCGAACATGGCTCGGAGCTACTGAGGTTAGGCTATACTCTCTCACACGTTGTCCACGCATACGGAGCTATGTGCCAGGCCATCAATGAACTTGCTGAGACGAAGAATTTTAGAATCGCTCCAGATGAATTTCGGAATTTGAACCAGTGTTTGGATGTTGCTATCGCAGGCGCCGTTACCGGATTCCAATCGCAACGCGACCTTAAGAAATCAAAGGGTGACGTTTAAAAACTGGGTTTCTGGCTCATAAACTTCGAAATGCTCTGAGCACAGTTAGCATGGCTTTCTCTATGATCAAAGATGGAACGGTGACGCCTCGCGGGAGTACGGGACAGCTCTTAGATAAAGGCATCGTGCGCTTGGACGAACTCATTGCTCGCTCATTGACAGAGGTCCGGCTTCGGGCAGATCCGAAGCTTCATATTGAATCTGATTACGTCCAGCAGCTTGTCGACCAAATTGCTCTTACCGCAAAAATAGATGCAGCATCTCGTAATCAGTCGCTAGTAATCAAAATAGAACCGGCTTTGAAAATCGAAGCTGATCAGCAACTGATTCATTCAGCACTTTTTAATCTTATCCAGAATGCGCTCAAATATAAGCGCAAGGGTGGAAAAATTGAAGTTAGAGGAAAGTTGATCGAAGATAACGTGGTGATTGAAGTTGAGGATGAATGCGGAGGATTATCCCCTGAAGCTGAGAGCGGTCTCTTCAAGAAATTTGAACAAAACCATGAAAACCGCAAGGGAATGGGAATTGGACTTACTATTGCTCAGGAGGCAATTATTCTAAATCACGGCAAAATCGAATGTCAGAATCTGCCTGGCAAAGGCTGCATTTTCAGAGTTTCATTGCCAAAAATAAAAGAATAGATAGTCCATTATGGCTTGCCTCTGCGGTAATTCACAATTCAAACGGATCGACGTAACAAAGCTACTCTACTTAGACTTTTTCTCTATCGCGTTCTTCTTGATCTTTCCGACAAGCAAGAATGATATCTTGATATGCCTGATTCAGTTTTTGAATGGCAGAACTCCGAGCCTCCGACTCCCCCAACATTGTTTTCAATGATTGAGATGAGTCCTTCGACGGTCTTTGAAATTGGTTCCAGAAATTCCCAAATTGCGCGGTCAAATGATTTTTCCATCGATATGCTTCTCCTCTATTCCGGATCTGAGCAGACTTCAAACTCGCGATGAAGCAGGATCAAATGCGTCAAATTCCCAGAAACTGAAGTCTTTCACGTTTGCTGTTGCAACGCTAAGTCCGTGGCTATACGCGGTGGCTCCAATCAAAAGATCCGCCATCTTGCGGACCTGCCCCGTAACCTTACCCCTCCCGCGTTCAATTGCAGCTTGTTCAGAGATTTCCTGTGTAACAGGTAAAATCTCAATCGAAAGCGTTTTCAAAAGTTCTTTGAATTTCTCCGCGGTCTGAAATGCTTGGATTTCATGGAGTCCGGCAATCACTTCGTAATAATTGATTGCTGAAATATACAGTCTTTGATCGAGTTCGCTAAACCACTCTACCATCTTTGGAGATGGGCCAGATTTAGCGGCGAATTGTGAAATTACCGTGGTATCGAGCAGGATTCCTTTGCTCATCCTTGGCCCTCAACAAAGCGGATTGGTCGGTCGTCCTCTCTCTCGTATTGAAGGTTTTCGACGCCTTCAGTTTCGGCGGCGACCCGCACTGCACTAAGAGAGTCGAGCAGCATACGGCGGCGAAGCACTTTTCTAACCTCTAAGATCTCCTCGATTTCATCGAGAGAGCCTACTTTGAACACGATTGCATGAGGTTTGCCGTGATTTGTAATAAGCTGCGGCAAACCATCCTGAGCTTCTTCGAGCATTTCAGAAAGTTTGGCTTTCGCATCTCGGATTGACCATGTGTGATATTTGAGTTCGTCTGTGCTCATAAAGCCTCCTATGGATGACTACTTATCGGAATAATACCATAATTTATAAAGTAGTCACAATTATAATTGAGGTCATTATGAGTAAATTTAGTGATCTTTTAACACCCATTTTAAAGAAATCCGTAACACATTGATTTCTCTACCTATAATACTCTGGTAAGTTGGACCTTTTAGACGGTCCATAAACTATAGTTAAATAATCGCCGACCTTTGGGGCGATGAGGCAGGATAGGGGCAGGCGGGGAATGCTGCAATACGCGTGATTATGGGGCGCTTACCAAAGGTGTGTACTAAAATACAGTGGACACCGATTTTTCTGCCTTTAAGCTCTTGTTAAGCAAGGGATTCCAAGGATTCGTGCGGAGGGTTTAAGTCATGTTAACGAGCAAAACAAAGCACCTAACATTTAACTCGTAACTGAAAATCCAGTTGGTTCAAGCTCATGATTCATTCTGCTTTTGAGTCTTGACATACATTTTTTTGCACCTTCAATTCCAGCCGTATGGCGTGCGCTCGTTTCTTCGAAGGACGCAGTACTGAGAGTTGTCCATGAAGAGCCTGCTGCATAAGCATTCGCGAGATGCAAAAATAGATCAGTCGCTATTTTATTTATGTCTTCTGATATGAATAGCTCGTTCAATAACCAGTAATTTTTTGCTTTTTGCAAAGTAGCTCGCGATTCTCGATTTTTTACATGTGCCATGATTCTTTCGAACGATTTTATTCCACGAGTCTGGTCATAATCAAACTCGGCTAATATTTTTTGCTGTTCGCCATCCAAGATATTGTTAGCTTTCAACATATTTTCAATATCAGTTCGAGTGGCATTTTCATACGAGGTGGTGATGCTGAATCCCATCAATCCTTCCATCGCACCCTGTACCCTGACAAATTTTGCAAATAACTTCGGGTATATCTGAAATTTGCTGCAAATCGTGTGCTCCACGCGGACCATTTCGCGAAGCAGGCTGTGTTTCATTGATTCGGTGTAAGTGTCCATAGTCTGTTTGTGGTTGGCGAGTTGCTTCTGATTCTCAAGTTCGATCCTGGTCTTAGCTCTTTCGAGCCAAAAATATCCCATTGCTGCTGTGCAAACAGGTGATGCGAGGGCAATGATAATAGCCTTAATCCAATCCATTTTGATCAACCTCTGCTGTGATGAGAGAAGGAAAGGGAAGGCTATCTTTCGACGTACGAATGTCTAGGCCAAATTGATGGAAGCAAACGATTGAGAGTATGGGCGTGTAGAGAAGTAGAGTTTGCCAAATGCAAAAAACACCTGTAAACGTCTAACGTTCATCAGGTGTCGTCAATCGAGTTAAACTCGGATTTTATAGATCAAAGGCGAAGAGTTTGGGACTGGTGGGGGCTACGGGATTCGAACCTGTGACCCCCTGCTTGTAAGGCAGGTGCTCTAACCAACTGAGCTAAGCCCCCACACCGTTTCACTACTCTTCAGCAGCGAGTTGGTTGTATCTCAAAATTCGAAAAGGCTGTCAACGCTCGATGACGCCTTCTTTGAAAAGTTTTTGAATCGCAGGGCCGAATGGCTGCTGCAGTATGCCAAACTCCGTGATCAGACCACTGATAAGTTCGTTTGGAGTAACGTCGAACGAGGGGTTGCGCGCTTCCGAACGAGCCGGCGCAACAAGAACACCGGCATGCTCAAGAACCTCGCGAGGGGACCGCATTTCGATCGGGATCTGATCGCCGTGTAAGATCTTAGGGTCGAAGGTGCTGCGAGGAGCGGCGACGTAGAAGGGCACATTGTGATGTTTTGCGACGATAGCGAGTGAGTAGGTACCGACCTTGTTTGCCGTGTCACCATTCGAGGCTATGCGATCGGCTCCCACGACGACCAAGTCAACGTGCTCGTGCTTCATCAAATAAGCGGCGGCCGAGTCAATCTGGATGGAGTAAGGAATGCCTTCGGCTGCGAGCTCAAAGGCAGTCAAGCGCGAGCCCTGTAGATAAGGACGTGTCTCATCGACGTAAACGTGCTCGATGAGTCCTTTCTCGTGAAGGGCTCGGATCACACCAAGAGCCGTTCCATAACCGGCAGTTGCGAGTGAACCCGTATTGCAGTGGGTCATCACGCGAAGTTTGCGACCTTCGGCGAGTTTCGCTCCAAAAGCACCTATTGCCTTGCAGGTGCTAAGGTCGGCGGCTTCCAATTCAATCGCAAATTCCAGGATGTTTTTGCGAACTTGCGCGAACGGAGTTGTATCGGTCCACAGGTCTGCGATCCGGCGAACGGCATGGAGGGCATTAAAGAGATTCACTGCAGTCGGGCGGGTCGCCTGCAAACGTTTGCAATTCTCAAAAAAGCGGTCTTTGTACTGCTTCCAGTTGGCGACCTGAGCGTGAAGCGAATCCAGAACGAGTCCGTAGGCCGCGGCCGTAGCAATCGCGGGAGCTCCTCGAACCGTCATATTTTCAATGGATTGGGCGACATCTTCAAGCGTTCGGCAGTCGATCCAGATCTCTTCGTGAGGAAGACGTTTTTGGTCGATGAGCTTGAGATGATCGTTTTGGAAAGACATAGCAGTATACATAAAAGGGCGCCCCTTTTGTCAAAGAAGCGCCCACAATATCAAGTTATGCCAAAATCTCAAGACATCCCTGAAAGAATTTATCTCTCTGGTGATTAATCGTCCTCTTCATCGGAATCGGCACCGTGATGGCCATTGCCATGGCTAGGGCCTTCGGCGAGATTCCAGCCGTCACCGGCAACTTCGGAAACATGCGAAACCGGATGCTCAACTGCGCCGTTACTCGATTTTGCTTGGATAACAGGCGCTTTGGCAGCAGGTTTTTGAGGAGCCTCTTTCGTTTTACCTTTAGCGACTTTCGCCGGTTCTTCATGATGAACTTCTGGTACATCGTCGGGCGATCCATCATCGTCATCGCGTTCTTCTTGGTCTTTTTTGCCTTTGCCCCAGCCAAAGAAGCCTTTTTTCTTCTTTTTCGTGTCGCCGGTGTTGGGCAAAATTTCGGAGATGCGGGCTACAGATGACTCGTCAGCTTTCATGTCGACGCCATCGTCCACTTCATTTTCTTCATCATCGTGGCTGTGATGCGATACAGGAACTTGTTCTTTCATACGAACAGAGGGTGTGGTTTTCTGATGCTTCGATTTTGATGCGGACGTAATGATCGGTTGCGGCTGAACATGAGAAACAGCCGAGACTTCGCGTTCGTTGTCGTCGTCATCATCGTGGTCCTGAGAATGACCTTCGGATTCATTTAAGTTCCAAGCGGCGCTTAGTGGAGTCGAATGCGATTGAGGCGCCTCGCTCATAGGCTGCGATGCCGGTGGAACAGTTGCGCTTGTCGTATTTTTACGAACGCGACCTTCAAAACGAGCCACGCCTGTCGCTACGGGTTCGACTTTAGCTTTTTCCTTGGGCTTAGGAGCGGGCGCTTTTTCCTTGGCCTCAACTTTAGGCGCTTTCACTTCGACCTTAGGAGCCGGCGCAGGAATCGGAACTTTGACCTTCACTTCGACTTTAGGAACGGGCGCTGGCGCTGTGACTTCGACCTTAGGAGCCGGCGTTTTCACCGCGACTTTAGGCGCTGGAATAGGGGCTGCTTTGGTTTTCGGAAGCGGCACTTCTTCGGAATGATGAGCTTCTTCCGTATCACCAGTATCGTATTCATCATCATGCGTACCATGACTCTTGTGGTCATGATCGTCGTCAAGTTCGGCAATGGCTGATTTCGAGTCGTCATCATCATCGGTTGAGACTTCTTCACCGCCATCTTCGGATTCGATGCGCTCGCCAAGGCGTTTCATGCGCTGGCCACGAATGATGCGGGTGATCAGCAACAAGACAAAGAGTGCCGCGATGCCGGCGCCTATGTAGTAGAACATGAGGAAACGATCGGGCGGAGCCGAGTCGAGTTTTACACCTTGCATCGAGGTGTAGGCAACCGCGAGGCCTGGTGAATTCTCTTTTTCGAAAACACTGGCAAGGTCTGTGTAGGTCATGAGGAAATGTTTGGACGCTGACGAAACCAAAACATGCATTTGCATGGTCGGAGTCGAATCGAAGGTGAACTCTGTGTAAAACAGAAAGGCGTCGATGCCGTTTTGTAGTTTCACACGTTCCGCACTGCGGATCGAATAATTCGAAATGCGGTTGGAAAGAGTTGAGTTTTTGTCGACGATGATTTTGGAGTATTCCTCTTTGGTCGAATCGTCCATAGGACGAGGGCCTTCAAATTTCATCACCCGAATATTAGGCTGGAGCGTGACCACACCTGGTTTTTCTTGGGGTTTCGGCCCTTGAAACAGGAGTGATGCGCCGGAGCCATCACGAATCACTGTCCATCCCTGCGGCGGTGTGATAGTGAATCCAGCTTCGGGAATCTCAACGGCTTCGCCTTGCGCAACAAACTGCGTCGGCGTTTTGGGAGCTTCGGCCGGAACGTGCGGGGGTGCACTTTGTGCTAACGCTGCGGCCGAGACCAGACTGAGAGCTAAAAGTAGACGTTTCATTGGGGCCTCCTTAACCGGCGCGGGCAATGCGTAAGGTTTCGACTATATGCGAATAATGGGGGTCATCGAGAGTGTACTCATTGATACACTCTTCGAAGTGGACGAGCGCTGATGGATCGATTTCAAGGAGGCCAAAGGCAGCGGCTGGATTGCGGCTTTGGAATCCGTTGCCTTCGACTTCGATGGGTATCGCTGTTTCCATGCGGATGATCAACTCGAGAGACGTCTTCCATCGATGGGTTGGATGCCATTCGGCTGAAGAATTTGCGCGGTAAAGTGCATTCAATCGCCACACACCGGTCTGCTCATTGTCACCCAGACGTGATTCGGTCACGAAAAAGCAGTAGTCACCGCGTTCCACGAATTCGCCCATCGATTTGTAGAGCGTTTTGATGCTTTCGTCCGACTTTTGGCTCAGATCGAAGGCTTGTTTGGAACTGAGCTTTACAACCCAGTATTTCGATGATTCCGCAAATTTCGGCTGCGAAAGACTCATCAGGCTTTCTTCAAGTTGAAGGGCCGGATATCCCAAGGCCACATAACGTTCTTTGGAACGGTTGAGGTAGTGACGAGCTTTTTTAATCTCATCCGCTTTGCCCTGGGATTCTTTAAAGACGGAAAGGCCGAGGAGGTGAAGGATATCGGGATCGGTGCCTTCGGTTTTGCGATTGAGGCTCTCGAACTCACTGAGCGCACTTTTGGTGTCTTTGGTGAGGTAAGAGGCGTAAGCAAAAAAGAATTGGTATTCGCTTTGCTGAGGGAAATTATCACGCAGTTGTTTGGACCAGCGGAGAGCCTGTGTATAACGCTTTTTCGCAAAATGCGTGTGAAAAAGAATCTCGGCATGCAAGGGATTGCCAGCAAAGGTCTCGTTGATGGCCGTGATCGATTGCCGATAGGCTTTGGATTCGCCTTCGGAATGGAAATGAAGGCTTGCTCTACGGATATGGAAAAAGTCGCCGCTGATGCGGAGAAGAGTATGGGCCGCCTGGTCTTTCACAGCTTCGTCCTCAGAGAGGATAAGCGTGAGTTCGCGAGCATAAGGGTCGTTGCCGTGTTTGCTGATCGAGCGCCAGAGCATGGCAGCCGCTTCGCGTTCGCCAAGTTCATATCGACTCAAAGCAATCAATGCCGTACCACTCACAGGAGCGAGTAGACCGAGGCCAATGCTTTTTTCGAGATGGAGTATGAGTTCTCTAAGACCAGCGTCTGAAGAGCTTTCAGCCAAGGATTCGATCCAAAGGCGATAGTAGGCTTCGCTGCTGGTAGGTTCGCCTTCGCCGAGCTCGTCACTGACGAGAGCAAGTGCGCTTTCACGTTCACCTTGCCAATAGAAGCGGAGTGACTGCAAATAGGTCGCTTCGGGTTGGGGGCGTTTAAGGAGCCAGCTCTGAGATGGGCGTTTGGTCATAACTTCATCCTCTAGTCGATAGCCGAGACACTGATTCAGCGTTCTCTTCAATATCGACAGGCGAAGCTAAAAACTTGAGCTTAAGCTTTCAATTTTACGGAGGAAAAGTTTGCCGAGCGTATGCGGGTAAGTCTTGCCTACGCCCAGGTGCACAAATCATTGACAATTTTCAGCTCGCGATCTGAGACTTGGCTCCGCTTTCGCTTCCACGGTAACCAGCAAGGTCATGAACAGCCGCAAGGTCGTTCAAACTGGTTGTTGCGTAGTGCTCAACTTCGTTCGAACGCTCGATGAGGAGGTCACGGAAGTCGGAATAACAGTTGTTACACATAGCTTGGCCAGTCTGAGATGAGGACACTTCGCCCCATACGGCAAGAGCGGTCCAGGCGTGGGAACTGAATTCGCGTTGACGAATTTTACGCTCTTCATCACAAATTGCGCAGCGAGTCTGGGCGGACATGCTCATGAAATCCTCCGATTTTGCGTTATAGATTCCCTCACGACCGCTTCATCACAAAGGTGTCGCACGCTCGCGTCAGGAGAGATTGCAAACTGAAACGCAGGATGAACAGAGGTCCTGGACTCAGAGGGCAAAGCCTTCTTAGCTGCTTAAGGAATAAATTAAATATGTAGTGCTCGACCTACATTCTCCATATTCGGACTTGGGTGTCAACAAAAAATCCAAAGGCCTGAAGCGGAGTTTGCCGGAGCGTGGATGGGAGATGGTTAAGAATCTTGAGGGAAAAAGGCGAAGTGGGGAAAGACCCAAAGAGCAGACCGGGGGATTCCAAAGAATCCCCAAGAGAGCCTTAGTTTAAAGCACGATACGGCTGCTTATCGAAATAATATTTCATGATCTCTTGTTTGATATGGTGGACTCTCAGAGTCTCCACAGGATAGGTGAGAAGCGGTTTCCAGATGGTGTTTGCCTCCTCTGTAGCACCATTCCTGTAGCAAACGAGACCACGCAGATAGATGACCTCAGGATCATCATTACTGACGGTGTCCTGTAGGAAAACATCAGCCTGTTGAGCCTTGCCTAGCTTTAGGTAGCCATGCGCTAAAATCCGCATTGTACGCTTATCGGATCTCAAACCAAGATCTTGGCTTAGCTTAGTGTATTCTATGGCTTTTTCAAGGTTGATCCCGCGCCAGCAAAAGCAGTCCGCGAGTTCGAGATAAGCCCGCGCACGCTGTGAGTTATCAACTTTTGCATGGAGGAGCATTTGGTCAAACCACATACTGGCTGTTTCCAATTGCCAAATTTCCCGAAACAAAACACCAAGTGCCCAGTAAATGTTGGGACTGTCAAAATTGGTGTTTAGCAATTTTAACAGCTCAAAGATCGACTGCTGCGCATTGAAGGTGGCCGCGGCCTGAGTCAGCATCTTTACGCTGGCTTCATCACCTTCGGTATAAAGGTAACGCAGCTTCGCCCGGACAAATACGAGCTCATTGCAGCGTGCTTTGCGAAGAGATTCCGTTTGAGCGTCGTAGACGCCCCAATTAGGGTTTTCCTCATCACCCGCCATAAGGCGTTCCAGTGCCTCATCATATACTAAGAAGTCATGTTTGATTTTTGCCATTTCCGAAAGGCAGCGCACTTCCAGAAGCAGATATGTCAGGCTCCATGGTTCGCCTTCAATCAACTTGTGAAGTCGACTCATCGCGCTTTCATAATTGGTTTTACGGAACTCGTAGGTGGCGTTGAGCCAGTTGAGTTCACAGAGCTCATCGGGAGTCAGATTTTGTGGGTCGTTGATTTTTTCAAGCAATTGTTTGGCCAGATCCGCATCCTGATGCTGCATGAGAAAGGATGCATATTTAAGGGTTGAGTAGCGGCTGTAGGAATCGAGTTCGTACATTTTCTCGAAGTGACGACGGGCCTTATCCTTGTGGCCCAGGTCAACAAAAACGTCGGCCATATGCCCTTGCACTTCGGGATCCTGATTATATTTCGCTGTCATAGCCATCAGGAGGCTCATGATCTCAGTGCGATCACCGTCTTCTTCAATGAGGCGTTTGAGGGTCTCCCGGCTAGCCAGGTAGTCTTCAACATTGACCTTGGCGAGCTTCAAACGAACAACCATAAGACAAAAACGAATCTCAGGTTGATCAGGATGGATCTTGTACGCCTCTTCAAAGATGTCTTTCGCGATGTTAAATTCGCCAAGAGATACAAACTGGGCCCCAATTTTCTGGACCATCTCAGGATTGGTGATTTCCGCTTTCAGGATGCGGCGGTACATCTCGAGGGCGAGTGTGAGCTCCGCAAATTCTTCTAAAACCTTCGCGGCGAAATAGAGGATGGATTCCGATGATTCTTCGTCTTCAAGGATCTTATGCGCAACGAGGCGACCTTGATGACGACGACCGGTTGCGGTCACGTCATCACCATCTATTTCAGCTATTTTCGCACTGGCGAAGCGCTCAAAGAGCTGTATTTCGCTCGGGGCGAATCCTTTGCTTTCAATCCACCATTCGCTCAAAGTTCTGATCGCGACTTCTGCAGACTCAAAGTCTTCCCGTTCTGCAAATTCAAGCGAGAGTTTTCTGTGCGTTTCGAAGTTGCCGTAAACGTTGTAAGGCGCGAGTTCTTCGAAATGGGAGAAGTACTGGTCGCCCTTTTTTTCGTCGCCCAACTGATAATAGACCTGACTCAATCCGAAATAGGCCGGATGCCAGCTGCTATCGATATTGAGGCATTGTTCGTAGGCTCGACGCGAGCGATCGAGGTTGGATTCGACTTCGTAACAGTAGCCGATACCATAGAAGATACCCGCGTTTGGTCCTTCGGTTTGCAGGAGAGTGAGATATCGCTCAAGCGCTTCTTTGTTCGTGAGATTGTCGGTGTGTTGTTCTGCAAAAAGATGCGCGAGTTTTATGGTGAGATTCGACGGATTTTCCGCCGACTGCTGGCTATAGGATTCGACCAGACTGTCCAGCTTATCAACCTTCGACGCGAGTTCGATGCGGCGAAGGTGAATGAGGAGATCATTGCCGTGCTCGGGGCTTTTGACCAGCTCTTCTATAAGAGCTTCAGCCTGGTCGTAATCCTTTACGAATATGCATTTATTCGCTTCGGTAAGCTTAGGATTACTAGGGTGTTTGCGCATGATCAGCCTCCTCGAGCCCGTTTCCAGGCTTATCGACTCAGCTTTTCGAAACTGAAAGGAAAACCTCCAAGAAATTTTCGGAGAAGACCAAAGGAATTGGTATTATTCTGCCATTACAGGGCATTAGGAGAAACTGCGCGTTTTTTTCTAAAGTAAAATAGGGGAAATTTTCTTTGTAACAAGAACAGCTTGATTAGGATCCAGGCCGATGCCGCTATGATAGCGCCCCACCAAGGGAGTCTAAGGTTATAGGAAACAAGGAGATACGACCAGATTGCCGCGAAACAGATGAGCTTTGAGCGCGATGACCAATCGGGAATTCGTATCGCCCGTTTCCATGAAAACCACCTGTTAGGGGTGGCCTCGAAAGGAAGTAGGGTGGGAATCAGCGCGGGAACGTGGAAGCGATACCTAAGGATCTGGCTGTCGACGAGACCCCGATGCTCCTCGTGGTCGAGATACTGAAGCCAGGGGAGAAGTATGAGTACGAGTAAGAGTCCGGGGAAGGACCGGGCGGCAACAGCGAGGCCGAAGGCGATGAGCCATATCCCGACCCGATGGGGGTTTCTTACGAAGCGGTAAGGGCCGCTGATCACCGGAAGCTTGTCGACATAACCATGCTCCCAGAAGACGAGAAGCGTCCCTACGATCGAAAGCACTGCACCCCATTTTAAGGAGAGCAGCGTGGGTTCTGTGAGGATAAGGGTTGCGAGAAGGAGGCCTTCTTCAGAAAGGGTATTAGCGATCGTCTGGGTCGGATGGATGTCTAATTTTCTATCGTTCGCCATCGTTTGTAATTCCACACCCACTGCTCGGGGTAAAGTTGAATTGCTCGGGTGATAGCACTCGCCATTTTTTGCGTGAGCAGGTCCTCATCTTTGATGCCATGCTCGGCTTCGACTACCGTTTCAACTTCGATTCTATATTCCCAAGGGCCCGTCCGCATACAGAAAAACGCGATGACCGCCGACTGGTGCCGGGCAGCGAGCTTGCCAGGGCCTGCTACAAACTCAGTGGCCTGCCCAAGAAAATCCACAACGGGGCCGACGCGCCCCTCAGGTTTTTGGTCCATAACAAAACCGAGATTTCCGCCGCTTTTGAGTGTGCCCATCATATCACGCAGGAGGTTTTTGCTATCCGTCCAGAGTATGCGGGTGTTGCCGCGGCGCCTGAGATTGTCGAGAACCTCGGTGAATTCTGGAACCGTTGAAGGTTTGGCTAAAGCGACGAAAGTCTTGCCGCTCACTTGAGCGACAGTGCTTGCAACCATTTCCCAGCTCCCGTGATGTGCGGTCACCACAAGAAGGCCCTTGCCGGGCCCACTGAGTTTGTCGATCATGATTCGTGCGCGCTCAAGCCCTTCGACGTGAACAAGGTCAGTTTTCGACAGCTGGTGTTTGAAAGTCTCTAAGGCAACAAGGGCCTGAGAGCGGAAAACCTGCCGCTGGAATGTTTTTGAGAAAATACTCTGCGGCGGCAGGCTGTAGACGCGATCGATATTGCTGGCGATGAGATCGGTGTCACGTTTCATAAGGACCGGCGCGAGCCGACTGAAAACGAAAGCCACCCAAGGCACGGCTGCCTTGGGAAGGGCGCGGATAAAAAAAGCTATGAGGCGAAGACAGCCTTTGATCAGAGCTGATTTCAACGCTGACGTTCCTCACGAAGGGCCATCGCTTTAGTATAAAACTCGCTCGCTTTATAGGACGAACGCACCAGTGGACCCGACGCGACAGACAGGAATCCAAGGTCTTTCGCGATAAGACCGAGTTCGTCAAACTGCTCCGGCGGTACGAATTCTTTGATCGAAAGATGACGCTTCGAGGGGCGCATGTACTGACCGATGGTAATAAAATCCACGTCGTGTGCGCGAAGGTCCTCGAGAGCGACTTTCACTTCGTCCATCGTTTCCCCGAGGCCTAACATAATCGCGCTTTTTGTGAAGAGTTCGTAAGGCGTAATTTCTTTCACCCGTTTAAGAACCTTGAGCGACTGCTGGTAAGAGGCGCGGGCATCCCGGACGCGTGGCGTAAGGCGTTGCACGGTTTCGATGTTATGAGCGAAAACTTCGGGGCGCGCCTCGAGGATGGTTACAAGAGAAGAATCCTTGGCCTGAAAATCGCCGCCTAAAAACTCGAGGAGAGTCGTAGGGCTCTTCTCCCGGATGGCCTCAAAGACTTTTTTCACATGGGCTGCGCCGCCATCGTCCAAATCATCACGGTCAACCATAGTCAAAACCGCGTATTTAAGCTTCATCATACGGACGCTCTCAGCCGTTTTCTCGGGCTCAGAGTTATCCAGCCAGCCGTTTGGATTGCCGGTTTTTACGTTACAGAAGCGACAGGCCCTCGTACAGGTATCGCCGAGGATCATGAACGTGGCAGTGTTCGTAGCCCAACATTCAGAAATATTGGGGCATTTTGCCTCTTCGCAAACCGTAAACAGATTTTTCGCGCGCAGATCGCGTTTGATATCGAAGAAGGTCTGGCCTGTAGGAATTTTCGTTTTAAGCCAAGATGGCTTGTTAATATGGAGTGCCTGAGTGCTATCTCTGGCTTCTAGCTCACTCATGAATCACCTCTTATCTCATTTTTAACCTAACGACTTTAGCATCGAAGAACATCAGACGCTAGCAAGGATCAGTCGCACTCTGCGTCGAAACATGATAAGGCATGCTTTCTCAAAGGCCTCTAAGGATTCACTATGCAATCTCATCATACCCGTTCTGAACATCGTCAATCGCTTGTAAGCAACCGCAATTATAAGATCTGGGGGCAGACCATCAGTCAGCTCGCCAAAACACCTCGTAAGCTCGAAAAACCTCGAGCCGAGTATTCCGATCTTGAAATTGCAGGCTTTGTTTTGCAGGAACATCGCGACGACGTTGTTCGTCTATGGGAAGCATTTACAACAGCGCGCGAGGATGTTGCCCGTTATTTGATGGACCCAAAACGCGAAAGCATGGTCTACCTCCTCGGTTTCCACCTTGCAAACCAGGCTCGACTGTCCGCCGTGCTTGATCGCGCCGAATTTCGCCATAAACTCCTTTCCCAGCTCAGTGCTGCAGATGCCGTCCATTTGTTGGACCTTGGTTGCGGTAGCGGAGCGTTGAGTCTACTCACAGCACAAGAACTCTGGTCGTATCGGGAGCAGCTCGATATCACCTGGGAAATGGTCGATAAATCGCAGTCTTTCCTCGATATGGCCGCACTGGGAATCAAACTCCTGAAGGAGGATGCCAAACCCGTTTTGCGCCGGCAGAAACTCGACGAGTTTTTGAGTCGCGAAGTTGCGGCTGGACCTAAGGATGGTTTGGTCTGGTATCAGCTTGGCTACGTTTGGAACGAAGTTTCACGCCACGCAAAAACCACTCAATTGCTCCTTCGGTTGCTCGGAAGCGGCCTGCAAAAGGGTCAACGCGTGATCACGATCCTCGAACCTGCGAGTCAGGATCTGGCGCGTGAAGCGATGGAGCTCCGCGATCGTTTGGTGGAAATGGGCTACAAAATGCTTTACCCCTGCCCGCACAGTCAGGGCTGTCCTATGCTCGAATCGAAGCGGGATTGGTGTTACTCCGAAGCTGTATGGGATCGTCCTCCCTTGGTGAAAAAAGTCGACCGGATCTTGAAGATTGACCGTGCCCGCATCGGTGTGAGCGCCTATGTTTTTGTGAGCCCGGATCTGATTGAAGATGGCCACGTAAAGCTGGGCAAAGAAGGATCAATCGTCGTCGGTCGTCCCGTAGAGAAGGCTTCGCGTGATCCTTTGCTCGAGACCAAATCGTATCTTCTATGTGCCCCCGAAGTCAGTATCGATAAAGTGAAGGCCAGTCGCTTCAAGGTCGAACTTCTGCGCGGTCAGATCTATCGGGACATGCCGGATATCGAACGCAAACCCAAGGCTCCTGAAGGCGCGCCGCGTCCTCTGCAAAAACCACGAAACCCTGGTGCGGTAAAACGCGCGCCCAGAGGTTCCAAAAAAAGCCGCCCGGACTAAAGTGGTCTCGGTTTTTGAGCCAACCCATAAAAAAGCGCCTTTCGCTCGATGCGAAAGGCGCTTTTTAGTATTCCGAAATTTCTATTGGACGGCGCGAAGGGCTTCGAGAACTTCGGCGAAATTCTCACGATACGGAGCCGTGATCGTGATAGGTTTGACGCCTGGTGCAGGTGAGAACTGGATGCTGTGCGAGTGCAGCAACTGATGGTTCACTTTTTGAATCAGGTCATCCGGTAGCTTATGACGTTTGCCTTCGCCATAAACGCGGTCCCCGAGGATAGGCAGATTGTTCTTGTCGAGGTGAACCCGAATCTGATGGCTGCGGCCCGTAACAGGACGCGCTTCAATCAGCGAGGTTTTGCTGATCGGATACGATTCCAGAGTTTTGAAGTTGGTGTGCGAAGATTTCCCGCCTGACTGCAAAACGCGTACTGTGCCTGTGGTCCCTTGGATCGCTGAGAGGTTGCAGCGTTCTTCAAAGGCCTTGGGCGCGAGGCCCCAAGAAAGTGCATGGTAAACCTTTTGCACTTCGTGGTTTTTGAATTGCTCAGTGATGTAATTCATCGTGTTGGCGTTGTAAGTCAGAATCAAACACCCGGTTGTGTCTTTGTCGAGACGATGCACAAGCTGGAGGTCTTTGATGTCGTGACCCATGCCCTTCAGGCATTTAACGAGGAGAGGAACGACATGATGAATAGCCTGATCGCGGGTCGCCTGGGAAGGCAACGCGGCGGGCTTGTTGATAACGATCACCGAATGATCGAAATAAAGAATGTCTTCGGGGTTAATTTCTATGTCTTGGCGTTTAGTTTCGAAGAGTTTCGCGTTATATTCAACTTCGATTTTGTCGCCTTTGGAGACGGTTTTCGAAGCGATACGGATGCGTTTGCTGTTGAGGTAACACCCACCGATATCGATGATGGCCTTTGCACGGCGACGTGAAAAGCCTGGGATTTCGTCCGCAATTGCATGATCAAGACGCATGCCCTGGAGGCGGTAGCTGACAGATATTGAATGACGTTCCATGGAGAGTAGACTCCTACACTATATCTCAAGGGAGCCATGTACTACCATTCTGACCGCGTCTTGGCCAGCGAAACTTAAAACGGCAGTTATCATGCACCCTAAGAGCCTTGGTCCCTTGTGAAGGAAGCCCTGATGCAGTATCCAGTCGATCCTTATCTATCTGATATTGCTGATTCTTTATTGAACAATCCAGCAGTGTTGCTCAAAGCCGAACCCGGAGCCGGTAAAACGACGCAGGTTCCTCTCGCACTCCTAAAGCATTTCAAGCGTATTCTGGTGATCGAACCGAGACGTCTCGCGGCCAAACTTTCCGCCGAATGGGTTGCTCTGCAGAGCGGGAGCGCTATCGGTTCGCTCGTCGGTTATCAGATCCGTCTCGACAGCAAAAAATCCAAAGACACGCGGCTTTTGTATATTACAGAAGGCATCCTCACGCGGCTTTTCATTCAGGATCCGAATCTTTCGGAATTTGATCTCATCATACTCGACGAATTCCACGAGCGGCATATCCACAGTGATATCGCCCTCGCCTTGGTGAAGAAATTACAAAACAAGCGGCATGATCTCAAGCTTCTTGTCATGTCCGCCACCCTCGAACAGACCCTACTCCAGGCGTACCTCGGAAACGCTCCGAGTTTTGATATACCAGGCCGTGTGTTTCCTGTGACCGTGAGTTATAGGCCTCCCGCTTCCAACGTGCTCCTTTCGGTCCAAGTTGCAGGCGCTGTTCAGGACATGCTCAAAGACCCTCTCTGCCAGGGCAATATCCTGGTTTTTTTCGCGGGAACGGGGCAGATTTTTCAGAATGCAGCCTATCTGCAGGAACGGATCAGCGACGCAGAAATTATCCCACTCTCGGCCGAACACGCAGGGAATTATCAACGCATAGTCGCGAATCCTGAGCGGCGCAAAATCATACTCTCAACCAACGTCGCCGAAACATCACTCACACTTCCGAATGTTCAAGGCGTCATCGATTGCGGTACGGCGCGTGTCCTCGCTTACGCGCCCTGGAGCGGCCTGCCGACTCTTGAGGAGAAAAAAGTAAGCCAGGCGTCCTGTATTCAGCGGAGTGGAAGAGCTGGACGTGTGGCTGCGGGTATCTGTTACCGATTGTTTAGTGAAAGCGATTTTTACGCGCGCGCCCGTTTCGGCGAACCCGAGATTCAACGCATCGATCTCTGTCAGATCCTGCTCGAACTGCAAAGCATTTATCCCGACGAACCCTGGGGATTTGAACATCTGAATTGGCTTGAGCGCCCAAAAAGCAGCATAGTCGAACAAAACATTCAGCTTTTGCAAAACCTGAAGGCGATCACAGGCGACGGCACTCTCACCGAAGAAGGCCGGCGCATGACGGGGCTTGCCCTCCATCCTCGACTCTCCAAAATCTGGCTGGAAGCCGAGAAATTGGAGTTGAGCGAACTCGGGTTATTGGCAGCGTTGATCATCAACGAAGGGATGCTGCTCAATCATGACCAAAAGCCGGAAGAGCATGGCGATTCGGATGTTACGTATCAAGTGCAGCTTTTTTTGGATCACATCCACAGACGGTCACGACGTACGCAGCTTGATTCCCAAACAGTTTCGCGCGTTCAGCGATCCTACGAACAGTTGATGCGAAGCGCGCGCCTCAGGCCTCTATCGGACGTGAGAATGGAGCGCGAAACGGATCTTCGTTTTGCCATCTTTTCGGCTTTTGCGGATCGTGTCGCCAAATATCGCCCCCTTGCCGAGAGCACCAAACGCAAACAGCGCCACTACAATTTCTCATTAGGACGAGGCGCGGTGTTGAGTGATAGCTCGTGTGCCCAAGAGGTAGAGTGGCTCGTTGCCGTGGAGGCGCGCGAGAGTTACAACGAAGAATTGGGGCGCATATTTGTAGCCTCGGGCATCCCTTTTGAGTTCCTTGCGCGTGATCCTTTCGGTCTCATACAGTCCGTCTCCGAAGTGAAGATCGATCCTAAGGGCGGGCGCGCGAAGCAATGTACCCAGACCTTTTACGGGCGGCTTTTGATGGACGAAGTCTGGGATCAGGCTGATGCCGGCGATGCTCAGGAGCTTTTTCATGCGGAAGTGAAAAAGAAGTGGCCAGCCTGTTTTGACGATGAGGATGCCCTAGCTGTCTATCACCGTAAGCTCGCCCTCCTTGATAAGTGTGGCATCGAACACAACATGCCTCGGTTTGAAGGGGAGATGCTGGACCTCCTCATTGATCATATGTGTGCGGGGACACGTTCGCTCCGGGAACTCGCGAAACGAAGTCTGACGCAAGGTATAAAGGATCAACTGGATCATCACGATCTTGAACTGTTGAATAAAGCCTGTCCTGATTTTATCACCCTGCCGGCAGGCAAGCGATTGAATGTGAATTATGTGGGCGAAGACGAGCCTTGGGTAGGAAGTCTCATTCAGGATTTTTTCGGCTCGCATGTTTCACCCACGCTCTGTTATGGACGTCTTCCACTCGTTCTAAAATTGCTGGCGCCGAGTCAAAGACCAGCCCAGATCACACGCGATTTGAAAGGGTTCTGGGCAGGGAGTTATCACGAGGTCAAAAAGGAGCTGAAAAGGCGTTATCCCAAACGAGCCTGGCCCGATGATCCCGAGACTTTTGTTATGCCCAAACGAGACGAGTCACCCCGCCGGAAATAGCTCGTTTGGCTTATACGGGACGCATTTTTCTTTATAGGGGCCGGCTCCTGACGTATAGTGGGGCCGCCCTTAGATTTTGGCTCAAGGAGTTAGCTCTTTATGACAGGCAAACGCAGTATCGTTGTCACCCCAGCACTACCCTACGCAAATGGCCCGATCCATATCGGACACTTGGTAGAATATTCTCTACCGGATTTCTGGGTACGCTTTCAACGGATGCGTGGTCATACCGTTCATTTCGTGTGTGCCGCTGATACACACGGCACCCCCATCATGATGAACGCCAAAAAACAAGGCATCACGCCCGAGTCGCTCGTGGAACGTTTTCGTACCGAGCACATGGAGACGTTTAAAAAATTCGAGATTTCGTTTGATCATTACGGTTCGACCAACAGTCCTACCAATAAAAAAATATCGGATCGCATATTTAAAGCTTTGGATAACAAAAAACTCCTTGAGACCAAAACGCAGATGCAGGCCTATTGCGAAACGGACGGAATGTTTCTTCCGGATCGTTATATCAAGGGCACCTGTCCGAAGTGTGGATCGGTCGATCAGTATGGGGATGGGTGCGAGGTGTGCGGTACGGTATATTCCGCAGCCGACCTCAAAAATCCTCATTGCTCGATCTGTGGACGAACACCGATCGAAAAAGCAAGTGAGCACCTCTTTGTGAAGCTCGAGGATTTCCGGCCTTATCTGAAGGAATGGGTTCCCGAACATACCAGTCCGGAGGTTGCAAAAAAGCTCGCCGAATGGTTTGACGGCGAGCTTCAATCGTGGTGTATTTCGCGAGATGATCCCTATTTTGGTTTTGAAATCCCCGGACATCCTCACAAATATTATTACGTGTGGTTTGATGCGCCGATCGGCTATCTCGCAGCTCTTGAGGAATCTCTCAAAGGCGGTGATTTTGATACTCTGTGGAATGATCCGAAAACAGAGATTTATCACAGCATCGGCAAAGACATCGTGTATCACCATGCTCTCTTCTGGCCCAGCATGCTGAAATCGGCTGATCTTGCCACACCAACCGGTATCTGGGTGCATGGCATGCTCCAGGTCAATGGCGCGAAAATGAGTAAATCACGCGGCACTTCGGTGTTTGCGACGACGTTCCAGAAACATCTGGATCCTGTTTACCTTCGTTACTATCTGGCCTGTAAAATGAGTTCTTCGATCGATGATATCGATCTGAACTTCGACGATTTTGTGTCCCGTGTGAATTCCGACCTTATCGGCAAAATCACCAATGTGGCGTCACGTGGCGCACAAATGCTTCAAAAGCTCGGCGGCGCAATGGGTGAACTTTCGTCGGAAGCGAAAGAGCTCGTGATCAAGGCCCAGGATCTTGGGGATGAGATCGCGCAGTGTTACGAAGAGCGTGAATTTGCGAAGGCGATGATCCTGATTCGCTCCATCGCAGATGATGCAAACAAATATTTTGATAAATACGAGCCCTGGAAGCTTGTCAAAACTGATGAGGCTGCGACACGGCAGATTCTCACAGGTATCTTGAATCAATTCCGTATCATGGCTATTTATCTCAAACCGGTTATGCCGTCTTACGCCGCGAAAGTGGAGGCTCTATTCCAAGAGCCCGGCTACCTGTGGGAGAGTTCTAAAATGATCATAGAAAATCACACGCTAGCTCCTTTTGAACATCTGTTGAAACGGGTTGAACCCGCGCAAGTGGAGAAAATTTTGGAAGAGACGAAAAAAATCCATGCGGCTAATGCTCCTGCTGTTGATCCCCTGAAGGCGCTTGCTTTGCAGCCGACGATTTCGATCGATGACTTCCAAAAGATCGATCTTCGGGTCGCTCGCATTGCGGCTGCCCAGCATGTAGAAGGCGCAGGCAAGCTTCTACAACTCACTCTCGATCTTGGCAACGGCGTTACACGCAATGTCTTTTCCGGCATTAAGTCGGCCTACAAACCCGAAGATTTGGTCGGGAAAATGACCGTAATGGTGGCGAATCTTGCGCCGCGCAAAATGAAGTTCGGTGTAAGTGAAGGTATGGTGCTTGCTTCCGGTGATGGCGAGAACATAGCTCTTCTTTTCCCGGATACCAAAGCCGAACCCGGTCAGCGAATCAACTGATGGATAAGGACGGCGGCAGCATTGGAATGCGGCGTTTTTTAGAGTTGAACGAAGGCATGGCTTTGCGTCAGGTCCTCGATCAACTTCACTCCGTGGAATCAGTCTGGATGAGCGAAATGCCGCGTACGGAGGCGTTTGCTCAACTCCTCGAACTACTCTCGTGGTGCGGTTTGCATCGCTCTGAGAAAGTCAGGGAACTCGCGCAACTGTCGGCGCGCATTCCGGAGGCGCCCACCTACCATCAGTTCATGACGCTCGTAGCGCCCATCGAACGTGCCTTTGGTCGTGGTGTAACCGATCCGGACATTGCGGCACGTTCCCTGGATCGTGCCGAGCCGATGGCGAAAACGCTGCCTTTTGTCCTTGTCGTCGACAACCTGCGTTCGGCATTTAATGTGGGCTCTATTTTTCGCATTGCTGAATGTTTTGGTGTCTCGCATCTTCATCTCTGTGGGTACACAGCGACTCCGGAGCAGGACAAACTCAAAAAAGCATCCATGGGCACCGACACTCTTCAAGCGTGGACGTGGCACCCTCATGTGAGTGATTGCTTAAAAGCGCTCAAGGCCAGCGGATATTATATCTTTGCGTTGGAGACGAGTGATACGGCGCAATCCCTTCAGGTGTTTGAATTCCCCCAGGGACCCACAGCTTTAGTCTTCGGTAATGAGCGATTTGGTATCGAAGCGCATATTCTGGAGTTGTGTGATGCGGTGTTGGAGATCCCCTGCCAGGGGCGCAAAAATTCTTTAAACGTTGCCGTGTCGCTTGGTGTTGCGGCTTATGAATGGCGACGCCAGCATACGAGCGGCATCGCCAAACTTCGGTAAATTACCTTAGAAACAAACGTATCAGCTTATTTTTAAGCGGTGTCCATGGTGCATATCGAAACGGTAGATCGATGAAAGTCGATGTTTTTAAAACTGATTTGTGATGAACGAAACATTCAAAACTACTCACCCCATGATAATTGCCATGCCCGCTGGCTCCGACGCCGCCGAAGGGTAGGTTCGCGTTTGCAAGGTGCATTATGGTGTCGTTGATTGCACCTCCACCAAAACGCGTGCCGCGAATTACCGATTCTTGTTCGTCCTTGTCTTCCGAAAAAATATAGAGAGCCAGGGGATGGTCCCGTTCCGTGATGAGACGAATCGCGTCCTCGATTTTGTCATAAGTAAGGATTGGTAAAAGCGGTCCAAACAATTCTTCCTGCATGAGGGGATGATCGATAGGGAAATTGAGGAATAACGTCGGCTCAATAAGCAGCTGACTTGCATCGGTTCGGCCGCCGGCAACGATATATTTGGGGTCCATAAGTTTCGTCAGGCGCTGGAAATGACGGTCACTTACAATCCGTGGCATATCAGGATTTTCCAGTGGGTTTGATCCGTAGCGGAGTTCGATTTCCCGACGCATCGCTTTAATCAGATCCTGTTCAGCGCCTTTTTCCACCAGGAGATAATCGGGGGCAACACAGGTCTGGCCGGCGTTTAAGACCTTTCCAAAAACGATGCGCCGTGCTGCGAGTTCGATATTTGCCGACTTGGTGACAATGCAGGGGCTTTTGCCGCCGAGTTCGAGTGTTACGGGGGCCAGTTGTTTAGCAGCTGCGACGGCGACGATTTTCCCAACGGCCGTGCTCCCCGTGAAAAAGATGTGATCCCATTTCTCAGCGAGAAGACATTCCGAAACGTCTACGCCTCCCTCGACGATGTGGAAAAGCGCGGGCTCAAAACTCTCGCGCACCATGAGTGCGAGGGCAGCGGATACGTGGGGCGTGAGTTCGGACGGTTTGAGAGTCACGACGTTGCCGGCTGCAAGGGCTCCGATCACAGGATTGATCGCAAGTTGCAGGGGATAATTCCACGGTGCAATGACCAACACGCGGCCAAGGGCTTCGGGGATGATCATGCTTGAACCTGGCTGTAAGGATAAGGGCGTAGAAACCTTTCGAGGTTTCATCCACGATTTCAGGCCCTGAATCACATGGTGCAACTCATCGTATATAAAGCCGATCTCGGTCATGTAGCTTTCGTGCGGATGTTTGCGAAGGTCTTTTTGCAAAGCCTCCAGCAAAAGAGGCTCGTGCTTCCTGAGGGCAGCCCGAAGTTTGAGGAGCGTGAGACGTCGCGCTTCATAGGTGCGTGTCGCGCCGCTCATAAAATAACTATTCTGCGACGCATGGGCGACCAATGCAGATGCCGCAGCTGGAGTTTGGGGAGTATTAATGGTGAAAGTATCGCTTAGTTGACTCATGACGCTGCTCCCGAGTACCGTTGGAAGAACGTCACACTATAACAAGGATGGGTAGGCTAGAAAAGGAAAACCAGTGTGCCCGCAAGCTGAGGGCCTTGGTTTAGACTGGCATTGGAACATTGAGAAGACGGAAGATTTGCCGGTTTTTCTTGTGCTCCGTGTCTTCGATGAAGGAGTCGTAACGTTCACGGGCTTCCGCCGTGATATCACAGATGTTGATACCGTAACGTTTCATTTTTTTCTCAAAATCGAATTCGCAGCGAATCACGCGACCGAGAAAGGAAATTGGTTCTTCGTCATCGACGTGAATGGTGAGCTCGAGGAGAGTGGCCTCGTTGAAAGGAACGCGGAATCCAGGAGGACTTGCGAGTAAAAACCCTGACTTCGATACGTTGAGCGTTTTCAGGGAGTAGAGTTCGGGCGACCCAAAAGTACGAGCATCGACACGGGTCGGGATCTCGGTCTTGAACCGGGCAAAACGCACATGGTAAAGTTGTTTATCGTTGATATGGAAGGTTCTTTGGGCCAACTCGGGGATGAGGACTTCGAAGTCTGTTTCCGGATCGACACTGATGAGGCGGTAGCGGTTGTAGCCACCGGGCAGGTTTTCCGTTGGAACAGCCTGATGGACGATCATTGGGATGATATGTTTCCCAGATCGTTCTATGAAGACTGGAGTGCCGATTTCGAGCACAACGCTCGTAATCACTCCGATATTGTGATGGCAGATTTCGTAGAGGGCATATTCAATGGGTTTTTCCCAGCCTTGAATAATCATGAGACCAAGGCTTAGGCTGGTTTGCCCAAGGGCCTGATCGATCGAGAGTAGATTTTCCGCTACGGAAGACATAGGTGTCGACTCCAACCCAAATAATCAACTTCCATAGTTCCCTATCGGCTAATCTATTTTTTCCATTAAGTACGACGCGAAAGAATCTTAAAGACCCCGAATAAGCCTATGGCTTACGCGTGCTTAAATTTCACAGGGGATTTTTATTACGCAGCACCAATCATTACGCGGCGCGATGAGCGAGGACTTTTTAAGCGTAAGGATTTGAAATGCATAGGAAATCAAGCATTCCCAACAGTATCGATGGTTTGGCGTCCTGAGTCCCGATTGGGCCCTGAGTCCAGCTCACGATCTGCTAGCGATGGATGGTCTGTAAGGTAATTTTCTCATCAATAGAAAAATGGTACAAGCCAAAGACCCAAGAATTCGTCCAGGCCTATGGCACGACTCAGTTCTATGATTTGGACGAAGGCGTCGTGGCGAGCTGTTCAACGAGCTGAAACTTTTTCGGTCGGGAAAGGGCCTTGATAACACGCTCACGGCGAAGGGCATCACCATGGGTGTAGGGACCTTCCTGATAAACCAAAGCGAGTGCGTGATAGATGCGCGTATAACGAGCACCCTTTCCCGAGGCATGCTGCTTAAAGCGTTTTGCGGGGTCTTTGGCGATTCCGCAATAGAGCGATCCACCTTCGCACTGCACCAGGTATACAAACCATTCGTCCACTGATTCGTCTCCCAAATGGTCTAGGGTGAGAGCACAAAATAAGCGGTTTTAACAAACAAAATCAGCGTGTGTTAATCAGGGCCGCAGTCTCTGCAACAGCTCCGCAATGGCCTTCTCACTTCCATGCTGAGAGGGATTATAGAATTTTTTGCCTTTCAATGCGTCGGGCAAATTGCTGATTTTCGCGGCTTCGGCAGGATTGTCGTGTGCATAGACGTAACCTTTCCCGTAATCCTGGCCCTTCATGAATTTTGTTACCGCATTCCGAAGATGAAGAGGGACGGGAAGATCGCCGGTTTTTTCGACCGTGGCAAGCGCATCGCCAATGGATAGATAACTGCGGTTCGATTTTGGGCTCGACGCTAAATATGTGGTGGCCTGGGCTAAGAGTATCCGGGCCTCAGGCATTCCGATTTCCTTTACACCCTGGAGCGCTGCCTGGGCGAGCAGGAGAGCGGTTGGGGATGCATTCCCTATGTCTTCACTCGCGGCGATGACCAAGCGCCTGCCGATGAATACGGGATCTTCACCTCCGTTCAACATACGAGCCAGGTAATAAACGGCCGCATCAGGATCACTCGCGCGGATGCTTTTGATAAAGGCCGAGATCACGTCATAGTGGTATTCGCCCTTTTTATCGAAGTGCGGAACGATAGTCGCAAGCATCGGACGAACGTCCTCGAGCGTCAGTGGTTTGCCCGGTTCCACCAGACTGAAACACGCTTCCAGAAGATTCAGCGCGGCCCTGACATCGCCGTCAGATGCATCAGCGATCGCCAGGGCGAGGCTCTCGTCAACCGGGATCTTTTCGCGTTCGGCTATGGCGAGTAGACGTCGGCTGAGTGCGGGCGTATCAACGCGTGAGAATCCAAGCGTGAGGCTCCTTGAAAGGAGTGCGTTGTTCACAGAGAAGGATGGATTCTCGGTCGTTGCGCCGATCAGTTTGATATGTCCTGATTCTACGGAAGGCAGGAGCGAATCCTGCTGACTTTTATTGAGGCGGTGAATTTCGTCGAGGAAAAGGATGCTCGCTTTATCCCCGAGACGCATGCGCGACTGCGAATCCTGGATGGCTTCCCGAATATCCTTTACGCCTGCTTCGACCGAGGACAGCTCGACAACATGCCTTTGCAAAATTTGGCCAATTAAACGGGCTAAGGAGGTCTTCCCCGTGCCCGGAGGCCCCCAGAAAAGCAAAGAATGAAAACGGTCGGAATGGACGAGTTTCCAAAGGGGAGTGCCTTCTTTCCAGATCTTTTCCTGTCCTATAAGTTCGTCGGCAAGCTGCGGTCGGTAGCGTGCGGCCAAGGGGATATCGGATGAAAGAACCATACTCTTCGCGCCTCCTGAAGTCGGGGGACCTTAACACGATAGGACAGGAGAGCAAACGGGGGTTCCTTGTAGAGCTTGCTGTATGCCGTTTTAGATCATATATTTCAAGGAGTTGAGAGTGTTTCGCCAAAGGCGGGAAACGCAAATTCGGACTAGTCTTGATGCGCGGTCTTGTGCTATAAAAGCGCACTTGGCTTTTCCTGCTGAAAATCCATGCTTTTCGAGGTTCTATCTATGGATGCATACGTAAGTTTTAAAAATAAACTGGACGAGATTCATACCTTTCCGGGTGCTTACCTCTTTAAATTCGTTGTGCCTGAAGCCAAAAAAGGCGAGCTTTTGAGCATTATGCCGACCGGCCTGGTGCAAGAACGAAGCTCCAGCAACCAAAAATATGTCTCCATTACACTGACCGCGCAAATGGAAAGCTCCGATGATGTCGTCTCGGTCTACAAAGAAGCCGCAAAAATCGAAGGCATCGTGACTCTCTAAAAAAACTCTTAGGTACTTCAGGGCTGCCGTCGTAGAATGTTTCATAGCGATCTGTACAGGGAGGTAACTATGAATCTCGATCCTAAAAACTACGTGGCACTTCTTGACTCCATTATCCGTACCAATCCGAGCTTGCTCGACACCATCCGTACGATACTGAAAGCCTACCTGAAGCTTGATCCTTACGAGGATCTGCTGGGCCAGATGCCTCCTAAACTCCAGGCTACGCTGCTTTATATTATTCAGGATATCAATGATATCGAGAACCCCTTCACACTCGAGCAGGAAGTTTTCTTTCTCCTCGAGCATCTGAATCATGTTCAACATGATATCGATGGTGTGATTGGGGCAGAGGATGAAGGCGAATCAGAGGGTGGTCATGACGCTAAGGCTGTGAAGCCGAAAAAAGCGAAGGCGAAACCTGCGGCGGTGAAGAAGAAGCCTGCGGCGGTGAAGAAGAAGCCTGCGGTGGTGAAGAAGAAGCCTGCGGTGGTGAAGAAGAAGCCTGCGGTGGTGAAGAAGAAGCCTGCGGTGGTGAAGAAGAAGCCTGCGGTGGTGAAGAAGAAACCTGCGGTGGTGAAGA
>JACMOC010000047.1 GCA_014378195.1 Oligoflexus sp.
AGGCTTCGAAGTTTCTGCCCCGTATCCACTCAATGAGTCGTTCCGCTGGTTCGTGAAAGTGAATAAAGGCTATGGGCAGTCGATGATCGAGTACGATAAGGATACGACTCGGTACGGTGCCGGCATTGCTCTCGAAAATTATAACGATCGTCGGTGAATCTGATGGTTTATTGATTATGAAAAAAATTTGGGATCGGTATTAAATTTGGGCAGACCTTGAGGCACGTCATTGACAAGGCGTGGTTTGAGATTACGATTTGCTACTCAGTCCTAACCCGGACTCCCTACATATTCTCTGCTAAGTAATATCAACTCTGCTACGCGCCCAATCGTTCACCGCCTCACAATCAAACCCCGACACTAACATCCTGGAACGATCTTTGCATGACTTCCAAAGCATTTTTGAACTTATTGTCGACCCGATAGATTGACCCAACATGAGGTGTATAACGATGAAAAAGATTTTTTTTGCTCCAGTCCTAATAAGCGTTCTGTCTCTCGCAACGTACGCACGGGCTCAGCCGGCTCCCACAACAGCTGCACCTACGGCGGCAACTGCGGCAGCTCCAGCCCCCGTGGACAAAGTCACTGACCCAGAGATCGTCGCTATTATCGAAGCCGCTAATAAGGCCGAGATAGACGAGGCTAAATACGCGCAGGCTCACTCCAAGAGCAAGCCAGTCGTTGACTTTGCTGCAATGATGATACTTGAGCACAAACAGGTCGAAAAAGACTTGGAAAATTTTACTAAGAAATCGAAAATGAAGCCCATTGCTTCCAGTGGAAAAGATGATGTCAAAAAGATGGGCGCAGCCAATCTGAAAGACCTCAAAAAAGTGAGCGGCAAAGAACTTGACCGCACCTACTCTAATCATCAAGTCGCGATGCATCAGGGTCTGCTCGACAAGATCGACAGCACTCTTTTGCCCAATGTGCAAAACACTGAGTTGAAAGACATCGTCACCAAAGTCAGGTCTTCTGTAGCGACTCACCTTGATAAAGCAAAAGCACTCCAGTCAACAATTGGTAGCCCAAGCTAATCTTGAAAACCGGGGGGGGGAGAGAGTTCGTAGCCTCCCCTTTTTAACACGGATTTTTGCGCTGAATTCGGTCCCTACTGCATCCAAGCAAAAAAGCCCAACTCAACATCGTGAGCAGGGCTTTTTCTGACTATTTTCGTAGATTCTCAGTTTAGTAAATTATTGCCGTCCGGACTCGTTGTTACGATTTCATCGACGTGGCAATACACAAGCATGCCTTCATCTATCTTAACGGGAACATAATCCTCAAGTGGTTCAAGCGCATTATAATCGATTACGCCTTTGGCATGAGTGAGAGTGCATCGAACGCGGGCGCCTTGTTTAACAGCCATGGTCTAAAACCTCAATCGAAGATGAATTGCTACCTACCCTTACTCTTTCGGCCCCTATTGAAAATCCTAAACGGGCAAGTCCCCCCTAGGCCAGTCCTTTCCCATAGCCGGATTTTGACAGTATCGTTAATCGCCTAACCGCTCCCCATTCATTTCACCCGAAAATCTAATGTTTACAATGCGTTACTAATTTCTGGAGGATTTGCCGAAGCTGCTATCCGCTAAGTGTAAGTTCCATCGGGATTCTGCTTGGAAATCTCAGAAGCCTCCGGGACATTCGTTCACGAAGTGCTGGGTGTAATTGTTATCGTACCAGTAGTGTTTGATGTTCCCGCCGCCGTTGTTCTGCGAATAGGAGTCGGTGGCTTTCGCCAACCAGTAGTGGTCGAGTTTCTCGCCCATTTTTAAATCGTAAGGATGGTCGCTCTGGGGGTCGCTGGGATAGGGACCCATCACATCGACTTTTCCGTCGAGATGAGTGATCGTCACATACATATCATGGTTGCATTTGCCGGCTCGTTTTTTCGTTGTCAAAGTCACCTTCTGGTCTTTTGTCGAGATGAGCGTTTGTTTGACGTCGGAGAAGCAGAATTCGCCGCGGATACAGGAATAAATATTGTTGTAGTTGCGGTTTTTTGTGCCTGGATTTCGATCGTCCATACCGAGACCCATGGACGTGATCAGATCCCCCTCGATCGCGATGACCTTAGCCACGGAAGCAGCCTGAGGAGCGGAAACGGGTGCGGACGCTGGAATCGGGGCCGCAACTTCCACAGTATCGTCTACGCTCGTGTCGTCGGGTTCGACAGTCGGCTGTTGGCTCAGAGGCCTCACGGCTCCCGCCATGGTATTGGTATCCTGCTTGCAGGATGCCATGTGGAGGGGAATGAGAGCACTCAGCAAAACGGTCATGTATTTCATCAGACGATTCCTTGCCTGAAACTATGTCTTGATGAAGCAAACAATTAAAGCTCCGTTCAATACGATAAAACCTGGATCAATTTTGAACACAAATTATTATCCATTATGCAGTTCTGTTGTGAAGTTCGGCTGCTATTTTGTGGTAAAAAAACATGAAGCAAACAACTAAGCTGCTCAATTTAGATTTTTGGAAATAGCTGGTGGAAACACTGGCTAATTATATGCATTTAGGAGTTCAAAGAACTCCAGATTTTCCAGAACTAAATTTGACTTTTAGTAACTTAAGCTGGCAGCCAGACTTCAAGCTGATTGTGCATGCAAAGTGAGGGTCTCATCGATAATATTTGATAGATCCTGAAACTTAATGGGCTTTGAAATGTAATTGTTCATCCCCGCGCTGATACACCGGTCTCGATCTCCTTGCAGTGCGTTGGCCGTCATCGCAATAATGGGAATTTTGCTATAGCCATGGTAACTATTTGAGCGAATACATTGAGTGGCTTCGTAGCCGTCCAATTCAGGCATATGACAGTCCATGAAAAGCAGATCGTAATGTGCGCTCCTCAGCGCATCGACCGCCTCCTGTCCGTTTCCCACCGCCACTGCCGTATGCCCCATTTTTTCTACCATTTTAATGGCAATAATTTGATTTGTTGCATTATCTTCCGCAATCAAGACCCTCAAGCGGCGATGGTGTTTAGGAACAGGTATAAGCAGCGGGCCTTCAAATTCAAGATCTTTTCCGATACCAAGAGGAACAACAAACCAGAACGTTGAGCCCACCCCCTCTTCACTTCGCACACCAATTTCACCACCCATAAGTTGAACCAGATGCTTGGAAATAGAGAGTCCAAGCCCGGTACCACCGAAACGGCGAGTTGTTGTGGAGTCGGCTTGGGAGAATGTGTGGAACAACCTATGCAGGGCTTCTTTCGGAATGCCTATGCCGGTATCCGAAACCTCAAACCGTAAATAAGTCTTTCCGTTCAAGATCTTCTCAAACTGAACTTCGATTGCGACATGCCCGCGTGTCGTAAATTTTATCGCATTGTTAACGAGATTTATCACGACTTGCCGAAGCCTGCTCGGGTCTCCAAGTAGGTGGACCGGAAGATCAGGCGAAATTGATCTGAAAAATTTGAGACCTTTTTTCTTTGAGGCGAACGTGAGTGTGCTTTCGCACGTCCCCTATGAGATGATCCATTTCAAAGTTTATTGACTCAAGGTCGATTTTTCCCGCTTCAGCCTTTGATAAATCTAAAATATCATTTATCAGAGTAAGCAAAATATCAGCCGAACCACGAAGTGCATCGGCATAACTCCTCTGCTCAGCATTCAATTCGGTATCCATGATCAAGCTGGCCATCCCGATTACGCCGTTAATCGGAGTCCGAATCTCATGGCTCATAGTGGCAAGAAAGTTGGATTTCATCTCAGATGCTTCCTCAGCTGAAGCTTCGCTATAGAGTGCCACTGCGCGGGCGAAATCAAGGTTTTTACGCAAAGTAATATCGGTTGATAACCCAACAATTCCCGTAATTGCGCCACATTTATCTTTGAGTGGCCCGTAGTGCGAATCGAAATAGTATTCTCCACTTCTGGTTTCAACGGTAAGAGATTCACCTGCCAGGGCTCGATTAAGAGTAACGAGAGTTTCGGGATCGTCTTTATAGATGTCAAACATCGACCGCCCAACCATTTGCCCGGCCTGGTCTATTTGGAACATCGACACACAAAAAGGCCCGCTTCTCAGCGGGCCTTCGAATCTTAGCGCAGAACACTCAATTCAAATCGTCTTCACATCAAACCGGTCCAGCATCATCACCTTGTTCCAAGCGGCAACAAAGTCTTTAACAAACTTGTCCTTGCCATCTTCGGATCCGTAAACCTCGGATATTGCCCGAAGCTCCGAATGCGAACCAAAGATAAGATCGACCGGAGTAGCCGTCCATCGCAGACTTCCACTCTTGCGATCGACGCCTTCGTAGAGGCCTTCGGCTTTGGCAGACTTCTGCCACTTCGTCGACATATCGAGGAGGTTCACGAAAAAATCGTTTGTGAGTGTGCCTGGCTTTTTAGTAAGTACGCCCTCTTTCGTGTGACCGGTATTTACGTCGAGTACGCGCAGCCCGCCCATAAGAACAGTCATTTCAGGAACACTCAGATTCAAAAGCGTGGCCCGTTCGATCAGCATGTCGAGAGGGGGCTGCCCGCTTGCTGGAGAATAGTAATTGCGGAAACCGTCGGCCTTGGGCTCTAGAACTGCGAAGGAGAGCGTATCTGTCTGCTCCTGTGAAGCATCCATGCGACCCGGAGTGAAAGGTATCTTCAGACTATGGCCACCTGTTTTCGCAGCCTGTTCAACGGCAGCTGATCCAGCGAGTACGATGAGGTCGGCAAGTGAGATTTTGGTCCTTTTTTGTCCGGCGTTAAAGTCTTTCTGAATTTTCTCAAGGCCCGTCAGGACTTTTGTGAGCTCCTTTGGATCATTAACGGCCCAGTCTTTCTCAGGCGCAAGCCGAATACGGGAACCATTTGAGCCACCTCGTTTATCGGTGCCACGGAAGGACGATGCGGAGGCCCAGGCGGTACGCACAAGCTCAGAAACCGTCAGTCCGGAAGCAAGCACCTTCTTTTTTAGATCATCGATTTCACGAATCGTTACAAGTTTGTGATTCACGGCTGGAATCGGATCTTGCCAGGCCAGTTCTTCCGCCGGAACTTCCTTACCAAGATAGCGAGCGCGCGGCCCCATATCGCGATGGGTGAGCTTGAACCAGGCTTTCGCGAAAGCCAGCTCAAACTCTTTAGGATTTGCCAGAAATCGCTTCGAAATCGCCTGGTAACTTGGATCCACCTTAAAAGCTACGTCTGTCGTGAACATGATCGGGGCATGACGTTTTGTTGGATCGTGGGCATCCGGCACCATATTTGCGCCAGCTCCGTCCTTAGGTGTCCACTGATTCGCACCTGCGGGGCTTTTTGTCAGTACCCAATCGAACGCAAAGAGATTTGAAAGATACTGCATCGAGAATTGTGTAGGGGTCGCTGTCCATGCCCCTTCAAGTCCGCTTGTGATGGTGTCTGGACCTTTTCCTGTTTTGCATTTATTTGCCCAACCCATACCCTGCGCTTCAACAGGAGCACCAGCGGGAGCGGTGTTCAGGCATTTGTCAGGACTTGCAGCGCCATGAGCTTTACCGAACGAGTGACCACCTGCGATGAGAGCAACCGTTTCTTCATCGCTCATCGCCATACGGCCGAACGCTTCACGAATATCCTTAGCCGCGAGAAGCGGATCAGGATTGCCACCCGGGCCTTCAGGGTTCACGTAGATGAGACCCATTTGGACGGCAGCCAAAGGTTTCTGCAATTTGCCGTCTTTGTGACGATTGTCATCCATGAATTTTCTTTCGGGCCCCCAATACACGAGATCGGCTTCCCATTGGTCTTCACGTCCGCCCGCAAATCCAAAAGTTTTGAAGCCCATGGACTCCAGAGCCACGTTTCCGGTGAGTATCATCAGGTCGGCCCAGGATATACCACGGCCGTATTTTTGTTTGATGGGCCAGAGAAGGCGACGAGCCTTATCGAGGTTCGTGTTGTCGGGCCAACTGTTTAGCGGCTCAAATCTTTGTTGTCCGCCACCCGCACCGCCACGGCCATCGGTTATACGATACGTTCCCGCGCTATGCCAAGCCATACGAATAAAGAAGGGAGCGTAGCTACCGTAGTCTGCGGGCCACCACTCCTGCGACGACTTCAAAACGGCCGCGATATCTTTCTCGACTGCCTTGAGATCGATCTTTTTAAATTCGTCGGCATAGTTAAACGTCTTATCCATAGGATTCGATTTGGCTGCTTGCTGACGCAAAGCAGACAGATCGAGGCGTTCAGGCCACCAAAATTGATTGGTTGGGCCTTCCAGTTTCGTCGCATTTTTAACCGGATCCTCCTGCTTAACGGCACTTTTGTCGGCAGGGGGATATTCTTCAGCCCGCGAAATCTGTGACGATAATGCGAGCACGGCTAACGGTATGAATTTCCATTTGTGATAAGACAAAGACAGTCTCCCGATAAGGTTCAAATGCTAGAACGTTTAAAATGATTTTTGGGGACGGCCTGCTAAATGTCCAATTGTAATAATCTATGGGGCTATAGAGGCAGCTGATTTGGAAGAAACTCCAAGACATTTAAACAGCACGATTCATCAGGAACTAAAGACTTTAATGTCGGGTTAAGTCTGTTATAGAGGCGCCCAATCGCTTCCGTTATTTCGCTCCCAACTTTAGGATCTTGATCGGAATTGGTAATCGCTTGCTGTCCAATTTGAATGGCCTTCTGCAAAGAACGCGCTTTTCAGCATTTACAACGAACTCTGAATACGGGGGGGGGGCAGAAGATCCAAAGGTTTCAATGTCTCCGCTGACAAAGGCCTCACTAAATGCCTTTTTCGCTTCTAACAGGCCGTCCATGACTAGCCCAACGATCTCTCTCACGGCAACCGAGCCGTCATCTAGATTATCCCCGATAATGATCCAGTGTAACAAAATTCGGTAGACTCAGCGCCTTGCGAATAATTCTGATTATCCACGAAAAGCAGCTCTTGGGCTTGAAATTGTTTACGGCAATGAAGAAGAATTTTCCTGCATAACTCTTCAGAGCGAAAAGGCTCTGCCAATTGAATCGATGAAGTCGACAAAATTATCCTGTTGGACAAGCTCGTTTTGAGATGAGGCCGAAAAAGCAACCATAGGGATATTCCTAACGCTTTCACGTTTGTCCTTAAGAATCTTGCGCGCCGTCACGAAACCATACATAATCGGCAAGCGAAGATCAAAAAGCAAAAGATCAAAGTTGTCCTTTTCAAATGCTTTCATCACCTCAACACCATTATGCACTATCGCGTACTTCACGAGCCACGACTTGAGGAGATGCTCGAGTCCATAGATGGGCAACATATGGAATTATATAGAGGTATTGGATGGAACAAGACGCAGCGGACACAAACCGCGTCAAGATCATCAAATTACGAGCAAATAAACCGACGAATTAAATTCTCTGGAAACCAAAGCTCCAACATAAGCCTACGAATGAAGTCAAATGAAGCCATTCGCATGCACTGGCTGACCTTAGCCAAACCAATCAGGTTACGTGAATCCCTTGTCCCTCAAGCATGCTAGAGCCATATTGAAGTCAGCTGTTCAAGCATTTAACCAATAAGGTATAAATATTTATGAATTATATTATCTGGATGGATTCGGAAAAAGCGCATGTCTTCGGGCTTAATAGCACAGGCATCGAAAAATCAAACATCAAAAAATCGGGGATGAATCATCATTCTGGCGACAAAAACGATACTGTCGTCGATGAGCATTTGAACCACTTCTATCATGATGTCACGACCAAACTGAGCGACGCTGCCGAGGTGCTTATCATGGGCCCCGGAGTTTCGAAGACTCACTTTAAAACTTATCTAGATGATCATGCTGCACAGTTATCAAAAAACGTCGTTGGCGTAGAAAACAGTGACCACCCAACGGACAACCAAATCCTGGCGACCGGCAAAGAGTTTTTCAAGACCTACGAATTTTTTAACACGCCCGTTTCAATCCACCAATAAGTGCCGTTTCAAAAGTAAACCCTCCTCAGGCTTCCTGGGAGGGTTTTTTTGGGTCTACTGAGGCGTCAGTCCCATCACGAAACACCGCGAAAATAAACTGGGGATCCACGGCCGTTTTGATAGTCTGCAATCGATTCCATGAGGATCCGAAATAAAGTGTTTTATCCAGGCCCAGGATATCTCGATTGATGTGATTATAAAAAGCTGCTTTTCTATCCCCTAGTAACGCGGCAGCCGAATCTATCCAGTCAAGATTGGAATCCTTCCAATCTTTTTTTTTGTATACGTCGCAGGATAGCGGGCCTAAACCAAAGAATCCACCCGCAAGACCTGGGCTTTTCGGAGTCGTGCATAGAGCTTGATTCAGCATGTCTTGAAATGATTCGTTAGCGAGGCTTTTGGCACCTCCCAGGTAGGTGTTCGAAACTCTATCCGTTGCCAGGTTCACCTGATCTTGGAAAGGACGATCCTTCGGAGTATTGTCTAACCACACAATACGCGACTCACCAAACAGATTCGGGATGATCTGAGCCGTGAGAACGCTCCGGCCTCCCTCGTCAGAGTTCACTTCAAATATGATGTGATGAAACGGCGATTGGCAGGCACTGAGATTGGTGACGACTCCGTTGACCGTCACAGTAGTTACGTCCGTATCTGCACCTTGGAAATAAACCTTGATTGCCTTGAGCGTAGCGAGTCGTCCTTGGGCAAAACTCAAGGTTGACGTTAAAAAAAGGAGCGCTGCTATAAAAGTTTTCATAGTGTAATTCCTTCAAAAGGTTTAAAGACGTTCGTCTCATGGTGAAGCGCTATCTACACGCTCAGCCGAAAGTGCAACGTCCTTAAGGAAATTATACGAAATCCCATCATCGTATTAATAGACGTCTCCGTTGCACAGAATCAAATGACCACATGAGTGCCTACCAATTCGACTATGAAGAAAAATAATCAGGCGTTCCGTTCGTTGGAATAATTACCTGACAAAGTATTATACAGACGCCTGCACGAATTAAATTAGCATCACACTGTCTTCCCATTGTCATGGGGTGTTCAAATTTCTATCAATGTGAAGCATTATCGCCTTAGCGCGAAATATTTAAAAAAATTGTACGACATTCAAGAATAATTTTTTTCGAATGCGCGAGGTCTTCGTTATGACATTAACTTATATTTTATTTCAAAGTCAGCGGTATCAGTGCTTCCGTAGTTCGTTAACAGAATTGTCACTCGACATCTCCAAATAAATTGGAGAAAAGACTAATACGCTTGGGCAAATTTATGCAGCCGAAGAATTTATTTCATTTATGGCTTTAAATATAGTTATTTTACGATTACTTATCGTTTAGGAAAAAAAGCCAAGCGAACGTCTGTCTCCATTTGAAAACAGTCTAGAGCGGTATTCGTAACTCTATTTACCACTCTATGCATTCACGTAAAAAATCACTTTTAGCTTGTGCTGACAAATTCAATTGCCTTAAGTAAATAATCGTCACATAGCAATTCGCTCTCTATCGACTTGGAGAGCAACACGTTATAAAGGGATCTCACTATGAAAAAAATCTCATCAGCAGTTCTTGCGCTCCTTCTTTCATCTCCAAGCTTTGCAGGCACAGTACAGACACCACCGGCTCAAGGTGATCAACCTACTAAACCGGGTCAGACTGGACAAACAACACCAGCTCAAGGTGATCAAACATCAACTCCAGGTCAGACCGCACAAACGCTACCACCAGCTCAAGGTGACCAAACATCAACTCCAGGTCAGACTACACAAATACCACCAGCTCAAGGTAACAAACCTTCAGCTCCAAGTCAGACCACTCAAACACCACCAGCTCAAGGCGACAAACCTTCCGTTCCAAGTCAGACCACTCAAACACCACCAGCTCAAGGCGACAAACCTTC
>JACMOC010000048.1 GCA_014378195.1 Oligoflexus sp.
AGAACTATTTCCAATGCTTCTCTCGCACAGCAGTATCTAAGCCTGAAATTGTTGGGGTTCAATAGTCGGACCTTGCCTTTCGACCCATGAGATCGATCTTGTTGCCATAAAATGGCCTTTGCTTAGCGACTATGGGAAAGCCCTAGATCGATTGAAGGCAGCCTACCGCGTAGGGCAAGATCAATACATATCTAGGATCCATGGCGAGTTATTTGCACTACTAATTTCCGCAGATGTTCAAGCCGGTAAATATTTGGCGAATGATCTTTTAATTGGAGACAATCAATTGAATTCGATCAAAATCAGCGAAAAAATTAAGGTCAATCTTTATGAGGACGATAACTTTCAGAAGTTACTGATTGAATCGACCGAAAATTCGATAAATCTTAGCGACAAAACTGATGGGGCATCGAGCATCATCGTTGGAAAATACAATAAGCGAATCACACAGTGATTTAAAATTCGAAGTGAAAATTGTCTTTAACGGGTGGGCTGCCTTGAAATTATTTCGCTGGGATTCTTAAAGTAAGGCATAATGGTCAACGAAACAACCATTTTTAAGCGAGGTCGGCCCCTATGTGGCTACGTCTTTGGCTTGCGTCCTCTCTTTTGATTTGCGCTCTTAATGTTGAAGCGCAAATCGTGGGAGACCTTCAGGATGGGCAAATATTTTCTATCGAATCTCAAGGGAACGTCCCAGGCTCAAAATGGTTGATTGCGAATAACGACGCCGGCGAGGTCCGTCTCGTTACGACGAACACAAGTGATCGCACGGCCTGGAAGCTCCATCCCCAGGGCGATCGACTTTATACTTTGGAAGCGATAGCGCCGTTCAAGGGGCCTCACTGGTTATCGGTTAATGATCAAAAGCAGATCATCTTAGATAACTCCGATTTCTTACCAGCTACCCGATGGCTCATCACACCCGATGGAGCCGGGGGCTTCACACTTAAAAACTCGACTCTCAATACCGGTAACATTTATCTCGATAGCTACACGACAACTGGAGGCGTAGGACTTGCAGCCTCGACTGCAGAGGGTTTTAGCGGGACCCACTGGAAGTTCTATAAGCCCACAACACTCACCGGTGCATTTCAAGAAGGTCAGGTCATAAGTCTAGAGAATGTCAGCAGCTTGACTGGCAATCGTTTCATCGATGGATCTCCGGCGAATGGTAACGCATTCCTTTCTCAAACCAACGCTGGAGCTGGGGCCAAGTGGAAATTGCATGCTTATGGCGATAACTTCTACACTTTAGAATCGATGACAGCGGATCCCGGACTACGCTTCCTGGGAGTCAACTCTGCTGGCTTGATTAAGTTACAAGACACTGATGCAAGTGAAACAGCGCGATGGTCGATCGTGGTTGATTCCGCGGGGGGATACGTTGTTAAGAATGCGGGTATTACAGGGACTGTAAATTGCCTGAGCGGTATACCTGAGACTTCAGCGCTTGCTCTGGCCCCTCTTAATACGAGCACCACTTCGTCGACTCACTGGAGGATTTCCCTTGGGTCTGTAGCGAATGCTCTCATCACTCATGGCGATGTGATTTCGCTTCGAAGTTTAGGCAATATCGAAGGTCTCCGGTACATGAGTGGAGCCACGACCAACGGGGCGGTGACACTCGCTTTTACCTATGATTCGGTACTGAGCGAAACGTTCTGGCGAATTCATGACAATCAAGACAGTAGCTTTTCTCTCGAAGGCTTAGGAACAACACCCGGTCCGCGTTGGCTAAGAGTCGCAAACAATGCTGTGAATATGGGATCAACTACCGATCGAGGCGAAGCTACGCGATGGCAGTTCTTTCGTGATGTCAACGGCAACGCCATCATTAGAAATATCTCTATCGGAGGAACAAATGTCTGGCTTGACGGTTATACGACGACCGGTGCTGTCGGCCTCGCTCCCGCAACGACTGCAGCTTATTCGGGCACCCATTGGCAAGTCATAAAACATCGATCCCTCAACGCTGCAGTGGCTGGGCGATGGTCCTCGGTCGATGCTGTTCCTCAGCCACCGATCCATTCGCATGTTCTAGCTGATGGTCGCGTTTTAGCATGGTCACGATTTTCTCAAGCGAATGACGCATCCACTGCCGATGGCGTCCCTATCGGAGGAGCTACGACCTTCATCTACGATCCGAAAAATGGATCCATCACAACGGCTCCGAACGCTGCAAACGACCCGTTCTGTAGTAGCCATACTCTCCTGCCTAACGGCACTCTCTTTGTTAATGGAGGGCACATCGACAACTATGTGGGCAAACGCTCGACCCAAATCTTCACCCCTGCGACCAATACCTGGTCGACCAACCCGGCTTGGGATATGGCGCGCGGCCGTTGGTACCCCTCGAGTACGATGCTTCCCAATGGCGAGATCCTTACTCTGACCGGAGCTGATGCTGGCCCAGGACAAAACGCTCGTACTCCCGAAGTCTGGTCGCCCATAACTCAAAACTGGAGAAGTCTGACGAATCTCACAGATAGTTGTTTGAACAATGGAACTGGCGCTTGCCAACCACTCTATCCGTGGCTCCATCTTGCCTCCAATGGCCGCGTTTTCCTCTCAGGACCAGGTGAACAAACCGGATACATAGACTCGGCCGCCAATGGCGCTTACACACCATTGGCAGCAACCACTAAAGGGTTTCGTGGCGAGTTTGAGGGAAGCTCAATTCTTTATGCGCCCGATAAAGTTATGAACCTCGGTGGTCTACCAATCACAAACCACGCCGAAGTTATCGACCTCACGGCTCCAACACCAACATGGCGAGTAGTTCCCGGTATGCTCTCGCCACGTCATCGTTTTGCAACCGTTCTTCTAGCCGACGGCACGGTGTTCGCTGTGGGCGGCGTGGCAACCAATGGCGGTAATGATGCCGACTCATCATTCGCCTCGGAGATCTGGAATCCGACGACGGAATTATGGGGGGAAGCCGATCATATACGCATTCCAAGACTCTACCACTCAACCGCAGTCCTCTTGCAGGACGGCCGTGTGCTCGCAGGTGGAGGCGGGATTGGAGGCTACTATACCAAGCATTCGAATATCCAGATTTACTGGCCGCCCTACCTATACAAAGGAAATCGACCTAAAATTATTTCAGCGCCAAGCACAGCGATTTATAACACAAGCTTCGCAATTTCAACTGCCGACGCTGAACGTATTACCAGGGTAAACCTCATCCGTAATCCATCTCAAACACACGGCGTAAATAGTGGTCACCACATTGTGACTCCCACGTTCACTGTCATGCGAGGACGCATAACGTTGCAGATCCCTGGTCGAAATCAAATGCCTCCCGGAGTTTACATGGTATTTATTGTCGATAATCGCGGAGTGCCCTCGATCTCCAAGACTTTAACTATCCAATAATAGAAAAAGCCCTTCGGATGAAGGGCTTTTTGTCGTTTTTAGTTCTATTGAAGCGACTTTTCGATGGACTGGAGCGATGAGAAAGCTAAATTGGGTTGCCTCTCATCGGAAGGTCCACATATGCATTCCTCCGACATGGCATAAGACTTTGCCGAAACTTCCCCCTGGGTCGATTCCAGCACCAGCATATGGACTTCGTTTGAACACACCTTACAGGCTTTGTAAGTCCTACTTTTCTCGGTCAAGGCTCGCGTAATAACTCGCTTTTGCTCAGTGCTGAGATTTTCGACTGCACCGCTTTCCCACTGATTATTTTGCAGTTCATCTCGACTAAAAGTTGAAGCAGCTAGATCCACTCTATACTGGTAAGACTTTCCTTTAATTCCAATGTAGAGCGACCGCAATGCAAATTTCTGAAGTTTTGACGTTTCCCTGAGCGCGATTGTCTGAGGTAAAGGTGTCGCCTCGAGATTTACGAGACCTAGCGTTGTTTGAGTTGCGCCGCTTGCTTCGGCCTTAACAGCTTCTTCCCGCGTTTTAGTAGACTGCAAGGGTTTACAAGCGATTAAAGCTAAAATCGCAAGACAAGCATATTTTCTCATTGTCATTTCCTATTCGACTATGGCGTCAGCTTCAATTATCGATGAGCTCCAGTATTTTGTCTATCGACATAAATCCATAATAGGATCGCCATTTTCCAGATGAATCCTTCACGAACAGAAAAGGAGTGTGCGTATCGCGATCAAACAGTCCCCCTCCCGCTATCGATTCAGTGACTTCATTGAGGGCAGTTCTTGAACCCGTCACGATCGTAACTCGATCGCTCAAACCCTCTTTTGCAGCCCAATCTTTGAGATCTGAAGGCGAATCGTGTTCGGGGTCCATGCTGATTGCAATGAGAGCCACTTCCTTACCGCTTCGGAGTTGAAGCGCAGCCTCTAGTAATCGATACTGCTTAGCCATAACCGGGCAGACTTTCGTGCAACTCGTATAAATGTAGATTACGAGGGCTTGGCGCGAGCCGACGATGTCCTTAAAAAAATTACGGGTCTGAGAGTTTTGATCGATGACCAGCGGAAAGGCGTGAAGTCGTGTCGTAAATAGTGCACAAAGAATGACAAGCCCCAGGAGGACTTTTTTTGCCACAAGCGTCTCCTGTTTTAAGATAAGAATTATTTTGGACCGCGCATTTCCAAGTTGGCTGGGGATGGTTCGAACTGAATTTCGGTGAACACCAATAGGCCTCGGGTCATCCCCATTTTCCAAACGCGATTATTAAGGTTTTGCGTGTTGTGCCAAACCATATCGATCCAGCCGTCGGCGTCGAAATCACCAACTCCCCCGAAGACCCATTCGGGCCCGGAGATTGGCAAAGCCTGCTCGCCGATGCGCTGACTTCCGCCTTCATTCAAAAACCAGACGAGGTTCGTACCGTCGGTATTATGCCACATTTCATCCGGAAATCCGTCATGATTGAAATCCGCTACACCGACAAGCTTCCAGTTTGCGGCCGTCGCATTCTGCAAAGGCATCATGCGAAGAAATATACCGCCCGGCCCCATGACCCATGTAAGGGCGCTTCCTGAAGACCAGTTTTGCCACTGCAAATCAGGATATCCGTCACCATTCATATCTGCCGATCCAACGATGTGCCACCCGAGATCACCGATCGGTGGAAGTGCTACCGTGCTAAGGGTCTGACTCGAATCCTTGCTCATGAGCCAGATCAGGTTGCGACCGTCTTCATAGTTTCTCAAAATAAGATCGCTGTTTCCGTCTCCGTTCATATCGACTGTTGCGTCGATAGCCCATCCGCGCTCGGTATTGGGAAGAGCTCGATTAGCGGTATGAACCGCGCCGTTCATTTCCCAAATAAGGTTTTGATTGGTCTCCGTATTGTGCCAGTAAACGTCAGCTTTCCCATCATTTGATCCGTCTCCGCGTGGCGCGAGGAAAGGTGTGAGAGCATTCAACCAGACATTCGCAAGTTTCGCATAGCCTAGTGTGTTGGGATGCAAGGTGTCGGACATATCATCCCGGGTCAATCCAGATAGGGCATTCATATCAACAAAACTTAAACGTTTGTTTTCGGCGATGCGTGTCAATGTCCATTTCTTCAGGCTCGCATTAAACGTATTGATATTAGCATTATTCCGGCATCCCGTTTGATCGGGGACCAATGGTGTGACGTTGGCGACGATTACGCGTTTCACGGAAGCGTTCGCAAGCGCGAGAGCAATGATTTTATTAAGGGCGGTCTCACTCGTACTCCAAGGCAAACAGCGTCCAACATCATTGGAGCCAATCATGAGCAGAATATAGTTAGGGTTCGATGCCTGGAGCCAAGCGGCCATGTTAGCTGCCAAGTCTTCGCTCGTCCAACCAGGATGCCCCTCTTGATTCGCATCTGAGCCTGGCGGGTCACCCGGGAAAACATCGTTGATCAGAGAGCCGACGAAATCGATCTGGCCCGGAAAAATGCTCGCAAGGGATTTCCAAAGTGGGGCACGATAGCCACCATAGTTCACGACTTGTCCCGCTAAGCCTTCAACTCCCGAAGTTATCGAATCACCAAGAGGCATGATTTTGATCGTCAGGCCTCCTACCAAAGCTAGTCCCTGCGGCGGGCTGGAAGTCTCGGTGCTTACCGTAGTCGACAGATTTTTCTTGGCTGGTTTGCAGGCGTGCAGCATGAGCGACACGATAAGCAACGCAGGAATAGCACGAAGTATCCGATTCATGGGGACTCACGATATAGGGTGTTCTATGAATTATACGAAAATGCTGTGTAACAATCAATCAGAGCTGAGAGTTTTCGATCACTTAGAGAAAATCTCCCACCCCGCTACCGTCTACTGTTAAAAAATGGTGTCTATTCGAGTCCTTGAACTTGCGTAGGTATGTTATGGGCTACTAATAATTATCCCAATGGTGTGACGGTGAGATTAACCTCGAAGCTGACACACCTTTCCTAAAGCAGGTAAGCCTTCGGGTTATCTGTAGAAAGGGCGTTTCTTTAGTGCCCTAGTTGTCGAGAAGAGTCGGCTGAGCTTAAGCGGTAGAGTTGTTCGGGGGTTTGTTCCGGATTCAGATATTGACAGCATGGGACCATTGAAAGAATGTTCCGATCTACTTTGGCCTTAATTTTAGCAATGCAGAGTGCGTAAGCGGCCTGCTAAAAATGGTAGTGTGGAATAGCATTTCAATGGGCCGAAAATTGCGTGTAAGCATATGAAACTAATCTTATGTTTTGGGAACAAGGATTTTACTTGGCTACTTCGAGAACGTCGAAACCAAAGCTCAGCTTATCGGCTGCATAGTCCGCGAGCCATATCGCGGCCGCATCGTCAGGTGAAGTGATGAAGCTTTTGGTAGCATCCGTCCCGCCCGCCACGGCATCGATCTGCTTATAGCTACTTTGGTTTGCGTTGTAGGCACCATTGAGAAGTGGATAGATGCCTTTGATGTGCAAGGGAACAGGTGAGGAAATCTTGAGATGCTTCACGCCAATGGATTTTTTTCCTACGTCCGTAGAGTTCTGCCATACGGTTGCTATCAAACTCGCCCCGGTAACACCTGGGATTGTGAGTGGGACTGAGACATCGTAGTAAGGGGTTGAGAACAATTCTCCGTTAAAGTCTGAACGAGTCGTTATCACGACTTGATTGATAGAGGTGCCGCCCTGGCTAAAGAGGATTTTGATGCTTTGAGCGCCTGCTGCAGCTACGAATGAGTAGGGGCCTTCCACCTTATTGACTGTTTTCATGACCTGAAACCATTTCCATTCGGAGCCAGTGACCGGGAGCAAAAAAGGAACTGTGTCTTTGCCGTTCGCTTGTACGAAGAATTGTTTGCTCGCACTGGTCGGAGTCTTGACCCTTGCCCACACAAAGTAGGTTCCGGCCGATTTTGCATTGAGCGTGAACGTGATCGCCTGTGCATTGTTTGCTTTGGCTAGGGCAACCGTAGCGATTGGCGATGTCGCATAGGTTTTGATAGGACCATCGATATCATTGCTGTCTTTGGTGAAAGGTGCAGCAAGCATCGCCTTGTCGATTCCAGCGGCGGAGTAATCATCAGGGATGGGAAGGGATGTGGGTATGCCTGTGGTGGCCATCGCGACTTCGCTAGAGAGGTTCGCATAGGTCGATACGGTTGGCGTGAAGCCGCCCTTTGCGAGATCGGCAAGCCAAAGACTCATTTTATCGGTCATAGTTGTGACACATGTCTTCGCGGTTGCATCCCAGCAGTTGTGCCCCTGCTTCATTTTTACGACCGGCAGACTTTTGTCAACGCCATCAAACTTAGTGAGGTCGACGCGAGCAAGAAACGCGGAGTGGGCCGCAGCGATATCTGAGCTGGCAAATGTAGTTTGATGGCAGCTTGTACAATACGGAATGAGAATTGGTTGATAGATGTTGGTCTTGAAGGATGCTAGGGAAATAGCCATTGGAACCGCTTTTGAATTTGCGTCTGTCTCACCTAAAGGTTCTGCACTCGCAACATTTCCCAAAGTTTTGTTGGGTCCTAGAATTTTTAATTTAGCATAAGATCCACAGCCTTGGAGGCTGAAAATGAGCGTGCTTGCTAACGCAGTCCTTAAATAGATCGTCATCCCGTAGCACCCTTTGTCGAAGTACACCCGTGTAAAATTCCTGGCTAGTATCAATCAAACCTTTGGTTCGAAGGCAAGGTAGGTGGACTCTGCACCCTTGAAAGGGTTGGCGGTGCCCGAGGCCGATAGGGTCGACTCGAATTGAGCCATGCGTCCTGAAAAGGCCGCGTAGTTGTAGGCAATACAAAGGGCCTGTGCGGCAGCCGTTTTTGCCGTTAGGGACGCCACGGTGCTATCGACGGCTCCGGCATCATTGTAAGCGCCGATCTGCAGCGATTTGGTGTTCGGACGTTCGGTTGAACCGATCGCGATCATCATCACCATTCCGTGGGTACCGTTATCTGAGGTAAAGTCAAAGCGATCCGCCGCTCCCCCAGCACCTTGGGATGAGACTGAACCGTCTGAGGTAAGGGCGACAAAGAGCGGCGCGGCTTTGCGATGCGCGATCTCAAGCGCGATGCCAACTGTCTGACCGCAGATGAAGTCTTTTGCATCTTGAGCGACTCGGCCTTTACCATGATAGTCACAGCCGTCGACCTCAATTGTCGCACAGGAGGCATTACCATCGACCAGAAGTTTGCCCATGATAAGGCCTTTCTGAGATGGGGTATTGGGTTTATTGAGCGATGCGAAGGTCAAAGCATTGAAATTGGTCCCTGAGACGATTTTATCGGTTGACGGAGTTAGAGCGGCCGCCGATAGGTTCACGAGGTCCTTGGCCCCGAGATAGCCGCATTCGACCAGGTCTTTGACGTCTTGAGGAATATCTTTGTTTTGCAATACAGCGAGTTTGGATGCACTCAGTTGATGAGCGAGCTCTGCCGTGATGTTCGAAGCATCGGTCTTTTTATTAAAACGAGTCGCAATGAGTCCGGGATTCACGAGGTTGGTCAGGCTCGCTTCGTCTTTGATGAAAGCCTTGGCAAGGCCGGGGTCTTGAGCGACGTTGAGAGGCATCGTTTTACCGAGGGTATTAGGCTGCGATCCGCTGCCAACCAGTTGGACGAGACTACCCTGGAGGCCGTTGACCTTGGCAACGAGTTGAGTTGGATTCAGGGGATTGTTGGCGCTATCGTCGGCCGAAGTTCCTGCCATTCCCACGGCGACCGTTTTCGCCATCGCTTCGGCACTCATCACGCTTTTCATTCCAGCAAGAAATGCACTCGCGGGATGGAACTGGCCTTTGATGGCAGCATCGAGAGCGACCTTCCCTGGGATCTGGCTGGAGCCGAGACCCAAGGCCGCATAACCGCCCGAAGCGAGCGGAGCAAAGTCCGCGCCGAAGCCTTGTTTGCCAATCATGAAATTACCCGACATCGCGAGACCACCGGAAAGTTCGAGATGGAGATAACCCGGGGTCTTGATTGCCCCCGTAGACTCCCCACTCTTGCTACACACCGGTGCAGCAAAGGCTTTTTGCGCGGTCAATGTAAAGATACTGGGAATCATTGCGTAGGCGAGGCCACTCATTAGCCCGGCTCCAAGGAGCTCCCTACGCGTACGAGGCTTTGGATGATCGGCATGCAGTGAAGGTTGTGCGGCTGCAAGGTTAATCGCTACCTGATCGTCCGCAGCTTTAGACGCGGCATCCGCTTTTGCCTTATCTGAAATTTTAGCTAGAATTTCTTCTCTGCGGCTGATGTATTTCATACTGATTCCCAGTTTAAATGTTTATTGAAATTAATGTTTGCTCGAACTGTCACGTCACATTTTTAATAGAGGAAGAATTCGGCGCTTGAGATGATGCCAGCGCATGTCGCCATGAAGACTCCGTTCCCAGTCGCGCCAGGGAGGGCTTTGAGGGCTGTGACGGCCGAGGCTACGATTTTTACGTCGGCCGCACGATCGCCCTGAAGGGAAGTCTCAGGACCATAGAAGCCGTCGACCAGGACCTTAGCGAAAGCCGAAGAATCAGCTGGTAGTGCTTTGAGACTCAAGCCGGGAAATCGAGTTCCAAGAAGTATAGCGTCGTTGCCAAGCACGTCGCAGTAAGCAGCTGCGAGCTTACCCGCGGCCGCAACCTTGCCAGCGGTGATAGCTGCAGGTGCGCTGTCTGCAGGAAGTGCATTGAGCGCTTTGTTGTACTCAGCGATCGGTGTCGAGCCACCTGGGGCAGCTGGAGCACTCATGGCTACTCCAGTGAGTCCAGTAAACGTCACCGTGATCTGACGAAAGTTTAGAAGTCCGAAGTTGGTTGAGAGTTCTTCGACTTTGCTCGTCCTGGCGGTTCCTGCGGTTCCCGTCTTGGTTTCAGCCCCTTTAGCCTCGCCCTCAGTTCCGTTGTCTTTGGCATCGGCACCGCTTTTTGATGATTGGATAGTGCGCTCTGGTTTATGAGATGAACAAGCGTCTAAGAGGATGGAACCTGCTACCAACACGATCGCCGCGAGTGTTTGAAATTTTGCTGCCATATCGCACGCCTTTTTCTGAAGTGTTTTAGAGGCAATTCTAAGCACTCTACTGCCCGATTCTTGAACCGCATTCGACGGCGGCATTTTTGAAAAGTGCCTTCATGTTGTAGGACCCCTTCACAAAGTCGCTCGAGAGCTTCTCAATCGAGGCTTTATCGATGGCCTTCACGCCATCTCCGAGACAAATCGTTTTGAAAGCGCGCTTTGCCATGCATTCGGGAAACATCTTGGTGGCCGCTATCATCTCGCCAAATTCCTTGACTCCTTTTCCCTTCGCTTTGCTGGGCTCCCAAAGATCTTTGTAGATATCGCTGTTCAGCCAGTTGTTTTCCCAAGAGTCGTCCTTCACTGTCATCCCACCTGGAAACACTGCATTATTACGATTGGTCTTGGCGTTGGGCGTGGTGGCAATAAGGAGTGGGGCTGCATCAGTCACCTTGAGTGGAGGAATGTAATCGTAGAAGGCAAAAGCGCCAGCCATAGGGTCAAGAGCGAAGTGACAACCGCGGCATTCGTTGACGAATTTTGCCGGATCATTGCCGGGTTTCCGATCGACATCGCGGCGGATCGAGTTGGTGTCGACTGTGATATCAGAGAGGTCTTCCATGTCCCGGCAAACATAATTGATAAAGGTAAAACGCACGGGTCCTCGGTTTGTTCCGGCCTCGTAGTACTTCGATCCAAAACCTCGGAGTGTAAATATACCTGCTTGAACAGAAAGCCCTGTGGTTTCTGTTTGGGTCGAAGCCTTCAAAGACGTGCTCAGTTGTGCAGTTCCGTTTTTGACGCTCGTGTTAAGGATGTCATAGATCGTATTGCTGCCTGCATCGTAGGCCGCTCTTGCAGGGACATAAATGATGTCATCATAAAGAATAGTTCGATAGTCTTTCTCATCGCGCGTCAGGCCCACAACTGTCGCCGTGAGGTCGCTCAGCGTGCCGGCTTCATCTAACAGAGCTCGATCCTTATTTGACTCGAGCTGTGCAAAGTCGAGTACTGTCACAGAATAAAATGAATCCATTTTTACCGCTTCGTCAGCGATCGATAGGAGAGCGGCACGTTTATCCGTGGCGGCTACGACCTGTGCTGCCCAGGTATTGAGCTCATTCGGGCTCGGCTTTAAGCCTCCCGTGAGGCGGGCATACACAAATGCAACTTTGGATTTGGCTCTGGAAAGTTCATCGCTTCCAGCACTTCGAGCAGGAACGCTCAGGAGTAAACTCGCTAGTATTCCTGATGCGAAATATTTCATAAAGTCATATCCCTTGTAAGAATCCAATTTTTAGAGCGGCCAAGTCTGCTCCCCTTTACGGATGTCTCGCTGCTAAAATTTAATACTTTCTAAAAACACAGTATAATCGGGATAATGGGGGTGCTTTTTTGCGCGTCAAATTCGATTTAAGTCACGAAATAAATCAGCGATAATGTTCTCTTGGAGTAAACTCCCTTCAAATCCGAAGCTTAGGGTGGGAGGTTCTAGGGAAGGATCTATCGTAGTGCTGAAGGCTGATCAGTTTATGTCGAGAATTATTGAGGATTGTCAGGCATGCCGCGTGAGTCGGCGCAAGGCGGCAACTCTACTCAACGTCTGTTGAAAGACGGTGCTCAGTTTTGATTAACGGTTTGTTGAGGAGGGTTTTCAAAATAGCCAACTTGGTTTTATCCAAATTGGCGTTTTTTTAAGAGGATAAGGTGTTACAGCTCAACGTTTTCAATCTCAAAAGTCTGAACGCTATTCGCGGGGAAAAGGGCCTGAAATTTGCGGTCTCGCACGGCAATATCAAAATGGGCCCCGTAAAGCTCTGAACCGTCCGTTACGGTGGTCCAGCGATGAGCCTTGTTCTCACTGCCATCTGCTTTTCGGAATGAGGTGAGATCAAAATCCATCCAGCGAGCTGGACCATCGTTCGCTGCAACAACTATGAGTTTGTGGTTCGCCCCATCATAAGCGGCTACCGCATTGTCCTGCTTCGAGCGGAGGATTTTCATCCCCTCGCGTATATGACGGCTGAATTGAGCTAAGACGTAGTATTTAGGAAGAACACCACCGACCCAGTTGTCGTTAAGGTGGGCATCGATTATGCCCCAATTGTAGCCGTCGAGAACTTGCCAGTAGACCCAACCCACGGGATGAAGCCATTGGAAGTCCATGAGGATATTCTTTGCCATGCGAAGACCTGCAGGGTCGCCCTCGCCGTATTCAGAATTCCAGATGGGTTTGTTGGTTTCCTTCGCCATTGAATAAAGGAGGTCGCGACGACCTTTTAACTCTTGATAGCCATGAACGTTGATGCGACCTAGTTTGCTTCGAGTCGACTGATCAAAGATTCGGTAAGTCGTCACGGCCTCATCATAAAGATTTTCATCGGACGCAGTTACCATAGCGTTCAAGCCGCGGTTTGCAAGTTCTTGCGATTCATACCCAATGATGGTCGTCATCGTTTCGGGATCGAAGTGACAACCTTCCTGGTTATTGAAATCTGTCCACCAATTGGCGGTCGGCTCGTTGAAAGGCTCGACCGATTCAAAATTGATACCCCAGCTGTCTTTCGCGTGTTTCGCGATCGTCGCCAGGTAAACCGCGTGTTTCTGATAATTCCAGGGCTGGAGGTTCTCATTTCCACCCCATCCTGAGGGGTTGTGGTTATAAAGCATCCACCACATAGGGGAATTGGAAAAGAGCTCGAGGTGATTCGCACCGCGATCCTTGGCTTTTTTCAACATCGCCACCTGCTTAGGATCGGCATTCCAATTCCAGCTTGATGAGTTGGGGTCTTCACTGTTCCAGTCGTTCCAAAAACCCTCGATCTTACGGGATGGATCCAACTTCTTAGACGCTACCATCCGTTCACCATTGGCAGCAGCAACGTTCGAGGAGGCTCCCGCGTTGAAGCGAGCGATATTGAAACCGAGGCCCGGAAGATCTCGATTATCAAAACGCGTAGTTTTAGTAGTGAAAAAGATATCGGCTAAATCATCACGATCCCCAAGAGTACTGGCCCACCAGGCAAGGGAGGTCCCCCAACCCTGCCACTGCCCATCATCGGATCGGGCATCGATCGTAATGTTGATTTCGTCCCCTGAACTATCTTTCAATCGGCTTGCGTTGGTATGAACGGTCTTGCACGAAAACACCATGAGCAATGAGACGGAAACCAGAGCTGATTGTCTTTTGCAACGAGTCAAACTCTTCTCCTTTTATTTTTGAGGTAAAAATTCCGTAAGTGAGACATTTTCAAATTGATTCAGGATATAAGTTTAAACTGGGATGATTGAATTGCCAAGGTGACTGCAGGTGAGCCCTTACGAATAATGTTCGTGTGCGGGCGCCTAGCTTTTCTCAATAGAAAAAGGACAGCTCCGAAAAGAGCTGTCCTTTGCATACTGCGTCAGATCCGAGGACGGAACTTAGTTCCAGATATCGCCATTGTCATCGCTTGAAGTGTCGCCTGGCGCTGTTGGGGCGCTTGGAACTGGCGTTGTTGGGGCGCTTGGAGCTGGTGTTGTTGGCTCAACTGGTTTTGTGCTTGCATTACAGTATCCAGCTGGCAAGCCTAGGTCTTGGCCAGAATCTTCTTGGACCCAGCAGATGTTTGCATACATGAGGCCATAGATGCCGCCTGTACCGCAAGAGCCGCCGCGTGAAGTGATACCGTAAACGCGCCATGCACCTGATTTAAGCTGACCGTATACTGGGCCGCCGCTGTCGCCGTTGCAAGAGTCTTTGCCGTTTCCGCCGATGGCGATTTCGGTCGCTGCATCGTAAGTCATAGACGAACTCAAGCTTTTAACGATAGGAGCGTCGACTTCGAATTTCACGCCGTAAGCGCTCGCGCTGCGTAGACCAAAGCCAACGAGGTGGGCTTTGTTGCCAACTGAGAGGATTTCCTTGATCTCTGCTGGATCAGTTAGAACTGGGATATACGCGCTTTTTGGAAGAGTCAGAGGTGTTTTCAGGACGACGTAAGAAATGTCGTTGCCGTCGCTTCCATCATATTTTGGATTTGCTACGATTTTTGAAACCGCATATTGACCTTTTACAGTGCCGCCGTCTTTGCCGTCGCCCGTATAGACTGTGACTGTCGAAGCTGTGAAGCCTTGGGCACAGTGGCCAGCTGAAATGATAACAGTAGGAGTAATAGCAGTACCGCTACAGTAGAGACTACCGCTTTGGCTCAAACCTACAGTTGATTGCCATCCACCTACTGGAACTTTCGTTCCGCCGTATATTTTGCTTTCGCTGTTCTGTTGCGCAGTTTTACCACACGCCATAGAAACAGATGCTATTACTGCAAAGCTCAACAAAGTTCTGGCTACATTTCTTCTCATAGTAGGTCCTCAAAAACTCAAGGTGAATGAACTGCGTTTGATCTGCTCTTGACTGTCTAGCCAGTTATCGAAAGTTTTTCTATTGACTGAATATAAACTCCGTGACGGCTTGCTATATTCGAAAAAAGTAGAAACGGTAGCTGAAACCATTGGTAGGCAAGCCTTTCAATTTTTAAGTCTTTTTCCGCGAAACCCAAATTAAGGTGTAATCGTGCGCAAGAAAAACTTTAAAAAAAGAACTTTGCTCTGAAAGGCAGGCCAGGACGGCTGTCCAAGGTTCTTTTTGTCATGGCATAACGTACTAATATCCCATGACATATATAAAAATTTGACGGTGTCATTTCAATTTTCTGCTCTTTTACCGAAACCTTTTGGTGAAGTAGGGAGTAAATGTCCATGAGTTTACAAAAAGCCTCAAAACTGCCGCAGTCAAAGGGTCTAAAGCCTCTTAAGCTTTGGATGGCTCTCCTTTATCCACTGATCTTTGGACTCGTCGGTCTCTATACCTGGATGCTCGATAAATTTGCGTCGCTTGTTCCTAACCGTCGATTTGAAAGTTATAGTTTTCTCCCTACACTCTTTGCATCGTGGAATTTGAACGAACCACTGCAGGTGCTCGTTGTTGATGGCAATGCATGCCACCGGGAGATTTCTCATCATCTCCTTGAAAAAAACGGAACGATTGCCGACTTTGCTTGCGACGGAATGGAGGCGATTCGTGCCTGCCGCCAAAAACATTACGATTTGGTTTTATTGGATATTTACCTGCTCGGGATATCAGGGCTCGAAGCTACGGCGGCTATCAGGCGTGAAAGCACGCGCGATATTCGGATCATTGCGATCACAGGCGTATTGCCTGTTGATGAAGTGCATATGCTTGCTGCCGGTGTAGACGGGTATCTCAAAACACCTTTGGTTTCAAGCGAGCTCCAAAAAGAAGTGCGAGTGAGCTCTGCTCTCCGATATCGCGCGCGCTAAAGCCCCACTCGAGCCTTTCGACCTCATTTTCATGAACCAACCACTTTACGCAATTGCGAAACCTGTGCGAACCGATCCAACTCAAATTCCATCTGAGGGACAAGGAAGTTAAAATACGCGATGGTTCCGTCCTGCACACCCATGGTAAATCCAGAATGAAGGGCAGCTGAAATAAAGGCACCTTCGGAAATCTCCTGTCCAGTCGACCATTCCACCAGTTCTTTGAGGCTCGCGTGCGTGCAGTTTGCGCGCTGCCAACGTGAGAAGCGAGATGACTTGCCAATGTTCTGCAGATATTTCGCGGCGGCTATCGCCTGGATGAGGTGTTTTGCGGAACGAACAAAATCACGGCGTTTCGGTGCGAAATCGGCTTTACTTATATCCATCAAACCATCAGCTGTGAGATGCAGAATTTTGCTGATAATCGATTCGAAAATTTTGCGGTGCATTGTTTTGCTCCTGAATTTATAAATCCCAAACGATAAGATGGATGAACTAGGTTTTGGATTAATTAAGATGAGAAATCCATTAAGAATCAGAATTTAACAATGCGATTTCTTGATTTTTTTCGCCTTTTTTCTAGAGGGATACAGGCCGGGAGACAGTTTTTGTAGGATATTGAAAACAGGTAAGTAGTCGCAGTGTAGGCGGTGAAATAAGTAGGGTTTTTCTGTGCAGTCAGTCAGGGTGAAAAACAGGGAAAGGTCATCAAGGGGCATCGGCTTTGGCTAGGGGTTAAGGCTAGGAATAAGACAAGTGAAAACAAAAAAGGAATGCTGACGGTTGTCAGCAGTCCTTTTTAGAAAAATTCTTAGCTTTTGACTGACATCCACTCAACCAAATCAATCTTGGTTAGGATATGCAACGGCTGCTTGTTATTGTCGAGAACGATCGCGAGACCCGATTTGAGGATAGTACCCTGAAGCGAGCTGATCGGAGTACTGAACTCGACCGTTGGAACAGATCGCTCCATAAGGCTGCGAATCGGGGCTGACGCGTCGAGAGTCGAACTGAGACCACGGATAAGGTTGTCTTCAGTGAGTAGGCCTACAAGCTGTTTCTTCGCATCCAAAACAGGAAGCTGAGAGATACCCTGCGTTCTCATCAATTCGATGGCCTTCGTCGCGCTCTCTTCACTGTTGATTGTGATAAGAGGGCGTTTTGGTCTATTCGCGAGCATGACTTCGACGGTGCCCTTCATCGAGTCGGGTCCAACAAATTCATTATCGACCATCCATTTATCGTCGATGAACCTGGTCATGTAGTTCCGCACGCCATCGGCAAAGATCACAACGCAGTTCTGACCTTTTTTCAAGCGTTTGGCTTCTTTCAGAGCAGCTTGAAGCGCCGAACCCGAAGAGCCACCACAGAGGAGGCCTTCTTCCCGGATAAGGCGGCGGGCGAGGAGGAAGCTTTGACGATCGTTGGTTTTGACCCAGACATCGACGAGTTTTCGGTCGAGGACGTCGGGAATGAAGTCGTAACCAATTCCTTCCACCTTATAGGAAAATACGTCGGATCCACCGGCAAGGATAGAACCCTCAGGGTCAGCCCCAACAATAATGCAATTAGGGTTGGCAGCTTTGAGTCGGCGTGCAATTCCGGAGATCGTTCCACCGGTTCCGGCCGCGATGATAGCCATATCGATCTTGCCATCAAGATCATCCAGCATCTCCTGAGCGGTGCCTTCTTCGTGCGCGATAGGGTTCGAGGGGTTGCCGTATTGATCGAGGATATGTGCGTTCGGCAATTCCTTCTGCAGGCGCTTCGCAACGCTGATATGGCTCTCAGGAGCATCCCAGGCGGCTTCGGTCGGAGTGCGGATGATTTCGGCACCGAGGGCTTCGAGGACAACCTGTTTCTCACGGCTCATCTTTTCAGGCATCGTGATGATAACGCGATAGCCCTTGACCGCTCCGGCGAGGGCTAGGCCAATCCCGGTGTTCCCACTGGTGGGCTCGATAAGGGTATCACCTGGTTTGATGCGGCCTGCTTTTTCGGCGTCAACAACCATACGATAAGCGATCCGATCTTTGACGGATCCGCCTGGATTCAGAAACTCGCATTTTCCGTAGAGGTTGCATTCGAGGCCAGCAGAAACGCGGTGCAGTTTGACGAGCGGCGTGCGGCCGATAGCTTCAAGTATAGTGTCGCGGAGCATAGTCCTGTCCTTTGCTTTGAGAATCAATGATTTGAGAATCTGCGTATCAATGAGCGATAGGGGAACAAAATCGAGAGTGTTAGGCGCGGGCGCAGGGGGACGGACCTGAAGTTTTGCTCAGGTCGATGGGCAGCGACTGGAAGCTTGTCGGTGGACGCACTTTTGTGAGCTTGACCAAACGCGAATATTCCATAAGTGAGCCTCTCCTTTAAAAAGCCTCGCTAGCTTTAGCACACTTTCTCAAAAGATTTCTAGCTTGTTTGACTGACTATAAATACCAGAATAGCACAAGAAATTCGATACTACGTGTTGACCATCAAAATCTTGACGGCGTGCATCCGTTGACAGGCGCAGGTAGCAAGTGAAAAAATACCTTAGAGTCGTAGTCTTGAGCCCAAATTCCCCGAGCTGACATTGTCTAGGCAATTTCTGCCCGGACATGGTCCAGGTGTCTCCCAAGTCCTCATTCCGACATGGCAAATGGTGCTCTTAACGTACGCTTGATCTCTTCGTACCTTCAACGTAAAGCGGCAATATTGACATGATTTCTTTTTTTAACAGCCCTTTGCTCGCCATAGACTTCGGGTCTTCGTCGATCAAGATCATGGAAATGACCTCGGGTCGGAGCGGCAAATTGCAATGCCTTGGCCTTGAACTCCTGCCGCGTGGAGTGATCGAGCACGGAGTGATTCGTGAACCTGAGACCATTGCAGCGGCTCTTCAGAAGCTTTTGAAACGCCTGAATATCAAAACCAAGAACAGGCGAGTTGCGATTTCCATATCAGGGGTATCCACCCTGGTGAAACGGGTGGCGATGGCCTTCGATGCCGACGTCGATCTGGATGAAGCGATCTTTGAGGAAGCCAAGCAACGCTTTGCCCATAATCTCGAGGATATGTATTTCCGTTTTGAAGAGGTGGCGTCAACATTCGTGGCCGAAGCGGAAAAAGCCTATATCCTCGTCGCGGCGAAAATCGATACGGTGGAGCAGTATATAGACCTGATCCATCGCGTCGGCCTCAAAGTGGGGATTACCGACTGCGATTTCTTCTGTCTCGCGAACATGTTCGATTTCAATTATCCCATCGCCGATGCGCTGACTATGGCCATAAACATCGGGGCCTCTTCGACCCAGATCGTCTTTCTCTATAACGGGGAATTTCTCTATAGCCGTGAGATCTTCATGGGCGGTAACGAAATAAGCCAGAAGGTGTCCGACTTTCTCAAGGTTGATTTTGAAAATGCGGAGTCACTCAAGATCTCCGCATCAATGGGTGAGCAGGCGATAGCGGAACGCATCAAGCCCGCTATTCAGGAGATCAACGATCAGCTCGCCGCGGAGATCAACACAACGGTGACCTATTTTATGGGTGAGGAGATGGCGGGACGCTTTGAAAAAGTGGATCACATCTTTCTGTGCGGTGGTGCTGCAAGTACCCTCAATCTCGGGACAACCCTCTCCTCAACACTCCGGGCTCCTGTTCAAACGATCAATCCTTTCCAGAGGATAGATACCCAGCCCTCGGGCATCGATATGGATTACATCATGACTCAAGGTGCTCTGTTCGGAATTTCAGTTGGGCTCGGACTACGTGATATCTCAGAAATCAAATAGGAGGGTCGGTCTTTGATTAAGATAAATTTAACGCCCTTCGAAGAGCTCGATAACCCTCAATGGTGGGTCCCCGATCTCGTGGCTCTTTTCCTGGTGATTGCTATCACTTTCGGTGGAGTATTTTTTTACATCGATTCCCTGAATCAGGAGATCGCGGCCAAAGAAGCCGAAAAAACCACTATAATCTCGGAGACCACGGCCCTTGAGGGGGAAGTCAACAAATCGGATCAGCTCGACGGCAAAATCAAAACGCTCGATATGCGAAAGGACGCGTTAAAGCGTATTACCGAATCCAAGCTCGTGCGCTACCTGCCAGTCATACTCATGGAAAACATTCAAAATCTGAAGCCGGACAAAGTATGGCTAACGCGTTTGAGTTTTGTTGACCAGAAGAAAGACCTGTCAGCACCAACGTCACCGCCAGTTCCCGCGACGCCACCGCCCGCGATACCGGGCGGAACGCCTCAGGCTCCTCCCACACAGGATCCGGCTGCGACGGCTGCGGCTCCGGCCCCGGCACCGATTGAATCAAGGCGGGACAAGGACTTCCCCGTTACGCTCCAGATCGAAGGCGAAGCTACGGATAACGTCTCGATCGCTGAGTTTATGGTCGCCCTCAAGGCTACTCAAAATCAGAGTTTCGAAAAGAGCGACCTGCGAACGCAGCTCTTTTTCAGCGACGTAGGCATCGACTTCTCGAAAATCAGCACTGCGGGCGGTAGTGCGGACGACAAGCCCAAAGAGCATGTGGCCTTCAAGCTGCAGCTTCAGTTCCGTGAAAAATCCGGCGCGACCCAAGAAGGCAAATTTAGTCAGTTTATCGATCAATTTAAGCGGACTGGCGAAGCCAGCGTCAATTGAGGGCTCTATGGAACTTGATGAAATATTTGATAAATATAGAGCCTGGAAGCCGCAGTACCGCTACGGACTCATCCTTGCGATCGGTGTGATTCCAGCGATAAACACCTGGCAGTCATCGGGCGATACTTTGCACGAACGCAAAGCGGCGCTGGATGGCGAAGTCGACAACGAGAAGCGGAAATTCGAAGTCGCTCGTCAAAAGGCCGCTGAGCTTCCTGCGCGGGAAGCCAAGCTAAACGAGATCGAGGGCGAACTCGTCAAAGCCAAGGAATTTCTGCCCGATAAAATCGAGATTGACAACATACTCGCCATTATCGGTGGGCTGGAGAAGGAACTGGACGTCACGCTTGTGAACTTCAAGCCTGGCTCGGAACAGATGGGCAATGGCTCGACCGAATACAAAGAAATGCCGGTTGAACTCGAAATGCGCGGCACGTTCGTCAACACGATGCGTTTCATGGATCGCCTTGTTCATATGCAAAACCTCACGCATCTGCGCAATATCGATTTCAAAAGTATCGAGTCGACCTCTGAGGAAGAAAAGAAAAAAACCGAACTTGGTCCCCCTGTGGCGAAAAAGCTGCAAAGCACGGCAAAGCTCATCCTTTTCAAAGGTGTTTGACGCATGAAGTTGACGATGAAGCTCTTGATCATAGGGATCTGTCTGCTGCCTTTAGGCGGTCGCTCGGCGCTCGCGAAAAGTGTAGAAAAAAAGGCGAAAGTTACCGACCTCAACCAGATTGATCTTGAGCAAGTCGAAGACGAGAACTGGGAAAACAAAGCAGCAAGTCCTCAAATCAATCCCGATAGGGGGATGAAGATTCGCGACATCATAGAACCGACCAGTGAATACACGTACGCATCATTTGGCAAACCCGATCCTTTTTCAATGCCGATATCGGAACGGCCGAAGGATACGGGCGCAGATAAGGTCAGCCAGGTTCCGATCGATATGCAGGTCGGAAACTCCAAGGAAATAACCGTCGTCAGTCCCTTGCAGAATTATCCGATGGGCTCATTAAAAGTCATGGGAATCTGGCAGAAGGCCGACGGTGAGATGCGCTCGGTCATCCTCACTCCAAAAAATGAAAGTATCGTCGTTAAAGTAGGTGACCCCATTTCATCGGGCAAAGTGCTGGCTATCGATAAAAAGGAAATCGTCGTTCGTCTCTATAAAATTCGTAAAGACGGCGTACGTGATTATGAGGATGCTCGTGTGACCTTTGGCACCGGATCAAAAGTCGCCCATGGCACGATTAAACTGGAACCGGGAAAAGAAGCTCAATTCCCAGGTATGGAGAAACCTGCGGATGCCAATCCTTTCAAAATAGATCCAGCGGCAGCCGGCGGGAAAGCTGCGGGTCAAGGGGCTCCGGCGCCGACTCCGGTTGCAGGTGCGCCGGCAGCAGCGCCTCCGATTGGTCTTAATCCTCCGGCAACCGGCACACCTCCTGGAGGTGCAGCGCCCGCGGCACCCGCACTAGGTTGGCCTTATACTACAGGTGCCCCTGCACCCGCAGCAGATCAGACTCCAGGTCGCCCTGGATCAAGCCCCCGATAATTGAGTCACGGCATTCAAGGCCAAGAGGATATTGTATGAAAACTCGTTTTATACTGCGACTGTTGACCCTTACAAGCTGGCTCCCCCTCGTTTCCTGCGCGACCTCCGATGAGGATAAGAGCGCCGGAAGCAGCGCATCCGACTCAGGGGATTCGTCCAATGAGAAGGGAAATGCGACGGCATCGAATAATGCCGCGGGTTCAAATAACGCGAGCGAAACGATGAACGGAGCTTTGGATGATGAGTCCACGGCGTCGGGCAATAGTGCCTCGCAGGACCTTTTGGGTGACAACCAAAACGAAAACAGTAACTTTGACGATGACAGCGACAAAGAACTCGCCAACTCCGCAGGTAGTAAATCCACTGGCAACGCGGCACCGAATATGAACGGCTTCGAAGATAATATCGCTGCAAATAGTTTTGCTTCGGACCCGACCGCCGGCAAAAGCGCTGGAACCAATAGCAATGCGGTTGATGCCTTTAAAAATACCGCGATTGAAGGCAATGCTTTTACCGATCCAACAGCGGTGACCACACCGGCTCCAGCCATGAACGCGGCGCCTATTATCATAGCTCAAACACCTACGCCAGAGCCGGTTCTGAGGCGAGCTCCAGCTCCTTTAGCGGTTGCTGTGGAGCCAGCGGCAGCTCCAAAGGCTGTCAAACTCGCGAGTCACGACGTAGACTCGACTCCAGCCACACTTCATTGGGTTGGTTTCAAGATCAACGAGCCTTTGAAAAAATTGAACCTTGAAATCGTGACACGCGGTAATCCCGAGTACGAAATTTTTGAGCAAAGTAATCGCGCTCGACAAAACGAAATCGTCATACGTTTTTATCACACGGGGCTCCGCAAAAAGCTTCATTGGGACGTCGACTCAAGTGAGTTCCGTTCTCCAGTTGCTTATATTCGCATGAGAGAAAAACCAGCCAAGGGTTATGTCGATCTCGTGATCACGCACCGCGATGCGGTCGAGCCTCTTTTTTATGAGCACGGGGGCAATTTCCTGCTCTCCTATGCGATACCTGAGCGTTATCTCGGAAGCAAAGCCGCACGAGCGAAAGCTATCAAAGATTCCGCTGTCAGCCTCAATTCCGAAGTCGAAAAACCCTTGGCTCTCCCGAAAAAAGTGGTTTCGGCTCTTCCGACTGTCGGATTCCCGCGTTACGCGGCACAGTTCAAGGATAAGCCTCATCTCGAGCCGATTCGTAAGTTCATAGGGTTGAGCAAGCCCATTGAACTCGACAAGAATGGTTTGCCGGAAAGCTTTGATAAAACAAAGCGCCTTGAAAAACGCACCGGACAGATTTTGAGCCGGACCACCTTTGTGGGTGTCGCAGCCGATGATGTAGGGGATGACTTTGCCGATGACGTTGTGGATAGCCCAACTGCTGCTAAAAAAGGTGCCCCTAAAGACAAAAACGGGAAACCTGCCAAGCCTGAAAAGGCTCCGGCCCCGGAAACCTCTAACTTTAGCGATAGCGCAGCGCCTGGATCCGATCCGATCAGCGACCTTCCTGCGGCTGCGAATGATGCCGGAACAAGTCCTCTGGATGACGATCTAAAAAATGCCGATAACGATGCGGGTTCGCCCAACGCGTTTTCAGACCTTGATGACAAACCGGCTGCGGCTCCTGCAGGGGCGAAAACGGCAAAGCCAAAAAGCAAAACCACAGCTGCCAATCCCCTTCCACCTTCTGGGGCAGAAGTTGACGGCGCACCCATGGAAAACTTGACAACGAATGCTGCAACGACATTCGACGCAACACCGCAACCGTCCGGCGCAGGCAATCGGACAGCGGAAATGACCAAAGCTCAGGATGTTGATCCGGAAGCGAGCGAAGGCAGTGGAAAAAAACACCACTACAGCGGCAAACCTATTTTCATGCAATTTTACAATTCCCCATTGAGTGTAGTCCTCAAAAGCTTTTCGTCGGAAACAGGAAACAACTTTGTTTACCCTTCCGATATCGGTGCCACCGTAGTTGATGTGGACTTCAACGGTGTGCCTTGGGACGAGGCCTTGAAAGCGATACTCGAAACGCATAGCCTCGGACTCGTCCGCATCGGCGAAAACGTAGTGCGGGTCGATCGCATTTCGGCTTTGACTGGGTACATGCAAGAGCTGGAAAAAGCTACGCAATTTGAGTCGCGTCGCGTCCCTACGAAGGTCATGGTCTTTCGTTTGAACAACGCTGTTGCAAAAGATGTGGCCTCGCGCGTAAAAGAACTTTTGGCGCAAGATATTGCCGCGGATCCACGCATCAAAGCGTCTGACGACAATCGAACCAACATGATAGTAGTGGAAGCTCCCGAGAGCATACTCGCAAAAACGCGCGCCATTATCGAACGCCTTGATCTTGAGACGCCTCAAGTCGAAATCACGTCGCGTATCGTCGAAGTGCAAAAAAACCAGAATAACTTCTTTGGTGTCGCGTGGGGTAACAACCTCAACTTCGATCCAGGTCGCGCTCTCGGATTCGGTACTCTCAACTTTCCCAACTCGGCGTCATCGGCTTTCAGCGTTGATCCCGGTGTTTCAACGAGTGCAGCTTCCGGCACAGGCCGCTTTCGCTTCGGCAGTCTCAACAAATTTCTCGACCTCGACCTGCTTTTGCGTCTTGAAGAGAAAAAAGGAACCTCGAACGTCCTTCAGTCCAACCGGGTCCTGGTCCTTGATGGACAAAAGGCAACGGTCAAAGCCGGCAGCTCTCAGTTCTTTCGGCCGGCAGCGGGTGGTAACGTAATCAACCCCGCTCCCGGTGCAGCCCCTGGCGGCGCGACGGCAGCCGCAGGTTTATCCGAAATCACCTTTGACCTATCGCTCGAAGTTATTCCCCAGGTTACGGCGCTAGGCAATGTGATCATGAAGCTTGTGATTCAAAGCGATACGCCGGGTGACACCACGGGCGAGCAACTTGCCACAAAAAGCACACGAAATCTCGAAACCCAAATGGTTCGAGCCAGTGGTGATACCGGTGTAATCGGCGGTATCTACGACACCAAACGGACCAATACGATATCGGGTGTTCCCTTCCTATCAGACCTTCCGATCATCGGCGCCCTGTTCCGCTCAACCACTTCAACCGAGAGTCAGACAGAACTTTTGATCATGGTGACTCCGACCATCATATCAGGACCCAACGATCCAAAAACGGATGCGCAGGCGGCCCTTGAGAAAAAACAAGCGACGATCATCTCGCAGAAAAAATTTAATGGTGAAGGGAAAAGTCTATGAAGACATTGGCAATTATGAGGACAGCCCTCTCAACTTCATGCCTTTTTTCGTTGATCGCTCTGGTTCTATCGGTGGCGACAGCGTGCTCAGTCCAGCCCGAAGCGGCGGGCCAGTGTAAATTGATTTGCGGCGGCTCGATTGTCGGCTCCAACGATACGGTGATGAGCATCAGTGTAAAGTCGCAGCCGGTTGACACGGAATGTGCACCATCACAAGCGACTAAAACAGTTGGACCTTACACCGCTATGTTTTTAGTCGGCGAGCAGATTTCGGATGAAAAGGGCAATAAGATTGGCGTTCGGCCTGTCCCGAATATCAGCATCGATCCTCGTTTGATCGGCAATCGTCCTGCCCTCATGAATGAAAACGACTCGCCCGGAACTTACCGGGGACTTGCGACGCTCAAAAACAACTGGTGCTCCGATGCATGCGGCGTTGTCACACTCGAGGCCTATGCCACGTGCCCTGAAGTAGGATCTTCGGATAGTCTTTCGATCCAGGTGCACAGCGGCGCTCTGTTCAGCGAATCAGCGATCTTTCCCATTACGACTAAAACACCCGTTGCAAATTAAGGGTCAAATATGGGCTTAGACCCACAGAATCTGCTCGAGAACAAAAATCTCAGCAAATCGGAACAGATCGCCCTCGATCATTACAAGAAAAAACCCGACGGTCGCGGGTTCTTCTCCGTGGCTGAAATTATGGCGAAACATGCGCAATGGGACGAAGCCATACAGCTTTTGTCTTATGGACTCGAGCGTCATCCGAGTTACTCGGTCGCGCGTGTTTTTCTGAGCCATCTGCTCTTTCGCCGGCATCACTTCATTGAAGCCTGGACGAATCTCGAGACCAGTCCTACATCCCTAAAAACCAATCTTACGGCGCAGCTTTTACGCCTGAAGCTATCCGTCCTCCTCGCGAAACAGCAGGACGCCACCGATCTGGTCAAAGAGCTTTCTCTGCAGGACTTTCACGAAAGCGAAACTAGGCTTATCATCGAACAGATGGATATCAAGCCTTTCTCTCAGGTGCGGAGGGATTACGCAGATTATTTGAAAATCCCATTTCATCTGCTGCCTCAGGACAAACAAAACGAAGAAGAGACGACGGTATCAAGCTATAAAGTTGTGGAAAACTTTCTCAAAGCCCATAACAGGCAAGAGGAGGAGGCGCAGGCCAGTTTTCGCGAACGGGTCGCCAAAGGCTTTTTCGCAAGTCCTATCCACAGCCTTTTCGCCAAGCCCCTCACGACACTACACCCGGACCAAATCGATCTTGACGATCTCACCCGCGCCCGCCTCCTCCGGCGGCAAGGGCTTTATCAGAACGCTGCGGACCTCTACCAGCGTTTGGTTCTGGAAGCTCCCAGCAACGATCTCCTGCGTCGCGAGTACAATGAAATCTGCGATCTCCGGGATACGCAGAAAGAAATTGATAAACGAATCAGTCCTGAGATAGTTGAGAGTATGGAAAAGGTGCGCAAGATCGATGACAGGTTGCGACTCCTTAACGTTCTGATGAACCGACTGGAAAATTATAACGATGAAACCGCCGCATAAATTTAAAATACTGATTGCTCACGGCGTCAATCTTGATTTGCTGGGCCGTCGCGAACCCGCGATTTACGGCAAACACACGCTCGCTGACATCGAAGTCCGCATTCGCACATTGTCTCCAATGCTCGCTCAGACCTTTGGACTCGATTCTGTAGAACTCACTTTTTTTCAATCGAATCATGAAGGTATCTTTTTCGATGAGTTGTCGAAAGCGTGGGATGGCGCCGTGATCAACGCTGGCGCATGGACGCACACCTCACTCGCCCTTGCCGACCGGCTCGTTGCTCTTTCGCTGCCTTTCGTGGAAGTGCATATCTCAAACCTTTCTGCCCGGGAAGAGTTTCGCCAGCATTCTTACGCAGCGCGTTACGCGCTCGGCGTTTGTTATGGCTTTGGCATCGACTCCTATATCGCAGGACTTTGCGGACTTTACGGAGTCCTCTCGACTCGTCAGAAATGAGTGTGATGCTGCTTGTGTTCGGATAACGAATCAGGCAAGGTCTATCTATTCGCTATCGCGATTTTAGATCACACCAGTTCCAAAAAGCAGAGGGGCGACTTCATGAAGCGTGCAGTCTTCAATCAAAAAGGTGGCGTCGGCAAAACTTCGATCACCTGCAACCTCGCAGCGGCGATGGCCAAATTAGGTCGCAAAGTGTTGGTTGTTGACTTGGACTCTCAGGCCAACACTTCAAAGTATCTGCTTGGCAACCGCATGGACCGTGTGGAGGCGACGATAGTCGATTTTTTTAATTCGACTTTGAGTTTTCGCCTCTTTCAAGACTCGCTCATGGATACGATCTACGAGACGGAGTATCCAGGACTCTTTGTGATCCCAGCTCATGATTCATTGAAAGAGCTGCAGCCGAAACTCGAAGGTCGCTATAAGGTTTTCAAGCTGGGCGAGGCGATCGATGTCGCGCGCGAAAAACTCGGTTTCGACGAAGTCCTCTTTGACACACCTCCCGCTCTCAATTTTTATAGCATGAGTTCGCTTCTTGCAGCGGACCGCGTGTTGATTCCGTTTGATTGTGATGCTTTCAGCGAAGACGCCGTTGACCAGGTCATGGTTGCCGTTGAAGAAGTGTCGCAGGACCATAGGCCCGAGCTCAAGGTCGAAGGAATCGTGATCAATCATTTCCAAAGTCAGGCGAAACTCCCTAAAACGACTATCGAAAGACTGCTCGCCAAGGGTCTTCCCGTCCTCGAACCTTATTTAACTTCCTCGGTAATTATGAGAGAAAGTCATAGTGAGGGAACTCCACTTCCTTTCTATAAACCAAATCATAAACTCACACAGGAGTTTATGGCTTTGGCGCAGAAACTCATAAACGCTGATTTCAAAGCGAATGTTGTGCATGCAGCTCCCTCAAAAAAGCTGCGCAAAAAGGCTGAGAGCGAATCAGAATTGGATTAAGGATGGGTGCAATGACAGAGGGTGTTTTCGAATATCTGAGACAGGTTGATTGGCTTGAAGCTCGGAATCAGATTCCTCGTTGGCATGATCGAGGCATACATCATGGCTTTGAGGGGCTTGGCCACGAGCTTCCTCCTTACGGGCTTCATCTTAAGCAGGTTCACTCCAGACATGTCGTTGAGATTACGGAATCAGGTTCGGAAGGAATCGCCGGTCAGGGCGATGCTCTCGCGACTTTTCTTCCGACGCATCGAATCGCGGTAAAAACAGCCGATTGTGTGCCTATACTTCTTTATCACCATGAGTTCGTAATGGCGATTCACGCCGGTTGGCGCGGGCTGGCTCAGGATATTCTGGGAGAGGCCTGCCGGTTTGTGGCCGGAAAAGGTCTGGAACTGAAAGATTGCGAGTGGGGCATCGGACCCTCGATACTCCCAGCCAGTTTTGAGGTAGGGCCTGAAGTGATCGAAGTTTTCGCGAACCAGGAGGCATTTCGGGACGAGCTCAGCTGGAACCTGACGAAGGGGCTGCGTGATCGCTGGCATCTTGATCTCCAGGCGATGGCTGTGCTTCGACTGAGACGAGCGGGCGTCCTGCCGACGCACATCAGTGTCATCCGCTCCGATACAAAAACCCATAGCGATAAGTGGCACTCTTTTCGTCGATCAGGCGATCATGCGGGCCGCAATTGGTCGTGGATTGAACATGGGTCTGCCGCTCTTACAAGCCTAGGCCTTACCTAATTACTCCTATGCAGACTTTTTGGCTTAGTAAACCGTCCTGGCTCCGGACAAGTGTCTTGGGCCGAGGGCGTAGCTGTGTTAAAAGAAAGGGTTCCATAGGATAATGTCGCGAGGGTGAGTGGATGGGTGTTCTGATTAGTGCGCAGGGTCTGAGTAAGTCGATGAGCCACAAAGTACTGTTTTCTAAGCTCGATTTGACTGTGGAAGACGGTGACAGACTCGGCATTATCGGCCCCAACGGTGCAGGCAAAACCACCTTACTCAAGATTCTCGCAAATCGCGAAACCAGTGACGAGGGACAAGTCTCCCGTAAAAAAGGCCTAAAACTGGCCTATGTTGTCCAGCAACCCGAAACACCCGCGGACAAAAACGTCCTTGAGGTGCTTCAGGAGGCGGGTGAACGCGAGGGACTCAGCGTCGACACTGCAAGTGTCGAATCGCAGAAGATGGCAAGCCGTCTTGGATTTGAAGATCCTTACCAAGAAGCCGGCCGCCTTTCGGGAGGCTGGAAAAAGCGTCTTGCGATCGGTGCGGCTCTTATGGGCGCGCCCGATATGGTGCTGTTTGATGAGCCTACCAACCATCTGGATCTAAGGTCCGTACTTTGGCTCGAAGGTTTTCTGCGCGAAGCCCCCTTCGCCTGGACGGTCGTAAGTCACGATCGACTTTTCCTCGACCGAACAGCGAAACGCATCCTTGAAATCAATCCAATGTACCCCGGTCACAACCACTCCGAGACCGGAAACTACAGTATTTTTATGGAAAAACGATTCGTGTACCTGAAGGACCTGGCGCAGAACGCAGCAAGTCTCGCCAACAAACTTCGCAAAGAAGATATTTGGCTTTCGCGCCAACCGAAAGCGCGCGGGACCAAATCGCAGGCGCGTATCGATGCGGCGATGACCATGAAAGCCGAAATGCAGGATCTCAACTCGCGTTTGAAAACGACGAGCAGTGATATCGATTTTCAGAACTCCGGGCGTAAGAGTCGTCAGCTTGTGGTGCTGAAGGGTATCAGTAAAGCTTACGGCGAGAAAAAGCTCTTTGAAGGTCTTGATTTTATCATAGGTCCTAAAATAGTCCTCGGTATCCTTGGCGACAACGGAACCGGGAAATCCACTCTCCTCAAAATCATCCAAGGCGAAATTCCTGCGGATAGCGGCGAGCGTACAATCGCGCCCAATCTTGAGCTGGTTTATTTCGATCAGGGCCGTGAATCACTTAATCCTGAATGGACACTTAAACGTGCGATCAGCGACGGCCATGATTCGGTGATTTTCCAGGACCGGCCTATCCACGTTGCCTCTTGGATCCGCCGTTTTCAGTTTCAAGTGAATCAGCTGGACCAGAAGTTGAGTTTCCTCTCCGGGGGTGAACAGGCGAAAGTCCTTATTTCACGGCTTATGCTCAGGCGAGCCGACGTTCTGCTCCTCGATGAGCCAAACAACGATCTCGATATCGATACCCTCGAGATATTGGAAGAGAGCCTCGAGGATTTCCCGGGCGCGATCGTCCTCATCTCCCATGACCGTTATCTGCTCGAGCGACTTTGTACGCATTTCCTCGCTATTCAGGGCAATGGAGCGATACAGGCCTATGCGGATTACGAGCAGTGGGAAAAAGTCTTTCTTGATGAAGGAAAACCGAAGAAAGAAAAAAGCGGAAGTGGAGGCAGCAGCCAGGCATCCGGCGGTGCGCGAGGAAAAAGTTCAAATAAGGGGGGCAAACTCTCTTATAACGAGCAGCGCGAACTTGAGACGATGGAAGAAAATATCCAAAAAGCGGATCACGAGCTTACGGAAGCTGCTCACGCCTGTGAAGCCGCATCAACTCAGGCCAATGCTTTGGTTGCGGCGACTCAGCGGCTGCAGGCGGCTCAACTTGTCCTCGATAATCTCTATGAGCGTTGGGGCATACTCGAAGCCAAACTCGCGGGCAAAAAATAGTCCTGAGGGCGAATCGATGGCCCGTCCTTAATACATTTAAGAACTCAAGTTTTCCCAATAAATTCCGATGACTCACATGTCGAAGTATTGGGAGAACTTATGCGATCGTCTTATCTTGCTTTTACCTTTTTATTTTTGACACTTACACCCGCCTGTAAGTCGGCTAAAACGAACCCCGCTGCCGGTCCAGTCAGCCCACCCGTCGGGACTGCAAACGGCACAAGCTCAACACCGGCACCTGATGCTGCCACAACGCCTCCTGTTGCGAGTGCGCCCCTGACTTGCCGGACGGTTCCTGAATGCCAGCAAAAACTTCCTGATTTTGGACCGGCGACCGGATTCAAAACTGTTTCTAGCAAAATAAAATCAGTAGCCACAGATACTGCCGCGCATCGCGGACGGGACATGCTGGTGGTTGAAGGTCAGGATCCCTCAATCGTCGCTCGTTTCGCCCTCGGTGGTGTCGCGGATATACCCGTCACGGGCGAAGCCGTCGATATCTATATGTCGAAAGGCTGCACGGAAGGTTGGACTAAAGTCGGTACCGTGACGACTTCGGACGGGAAAACCAAACGTTCCATGGAAGGTATCGACGATAACGGCGGTTATGTTATGTCCTCTCTTAGTTCGCTCGGCGTGACTGGGCTGAGCGTAGGCCGTCACCATTTTGTGCTGGTTTTAAAACCTAACAACGATACGGTTGAACTGTATATTGAAGTTCTGCCGAAGAAAAACGCGGTCGTTGTGAGTGATATCGACGGGACCTTAACCTCTTCCGAAAATGCGGCTGCATCCGAAGTCATTCGTGTTCATCCTGCGGCGCGGCCAGGCGCTGCTGAATTAATGAAAGATTTTTACACCAAAGGTTACGATATATTTTACCTGACGGCTCGCCCCGTCGGCCTGCTTCCGGCAACGCGCGATTGGTTGAATGTCCGAGGGTTTCCGCCTGGCGTGATTCACACCACAAACCTTGCGTTAGGAGCGACTGGAACCGCAGCGGCGAATTTCAAAGTCAACGAACTTGCACAGCTTAGGAAATCGACCGGCATCGTGCCGACCTATGCTTTTGGAAACAAACCCTCTGACGTTGATGCCTTTAAAACAGCAGGCGTACTCGCGGCCAACAGTTACTTTTATCAACTGACTGGCGATACTACCGGCGCGAAGGTCATCAACGACTACACCGCGTTCACGCCCACAATTCAGTCGATCCCTTCATACTGCCCTTAAGTGCTTTGTATTCCATGCCTTACGCCTTGGCCCCAGGATGGTGCCAGGGCCTTTTTTTATGGCCAGTCGGCGTGTACTGCGTTACTGTTTGAAAGGTGGTTCAGCCTAGGGAGTGTTAAGCTATGTCCAAGAATCGATCGATAGCAGTCTTGTGTAGCGGTGGAGACGGCCCTGGCATGAATGCGGCTTTGCGCTCGGTGGTGAGAAGCGCATATAAAGCAGGTATCGATGTCTATGGCGTTTACAAGGGTTATGAAGGCCTCCTGGAGCGTTCTGTTGTGCCTCTCGACCTTGCCTCTGTGGGCAATATCATTCAACGCGGCGGGACATTCATATACACGTCTCGATCCCCTCGGTTTATGGAGCCTGCTCATCGGGCGGCCGCCGCTGCTTATCTTAAAGAACTGGGCGTCATGGGTCTCATCGTGATAGGCGGAAACGGGTCGTTTAACGGCGCGCATCTTCTTCACAAAGAATGGGGCATGCCGGTCGCGTGTATTCCCGGGACTATCGACAACGATATTGAAGGCACCGAATTTACCATCGGGTTTGATACAGCGACCAATACCGCGGTTGAGGCTATCGACAAAATACGTGATACGGCCACTTCGCATGAACGCACATTTTTAGTGGAAGTCATGGGCCGCTCGGCAGGCGGCATCGCCATCACGGTTGCGATTACAACCGGAGCCGAAGCGGTAATTTTTCCTGACCGCAACGTTGACCTTTCGCAGGTCGCCAGTGCGGTCACCCGCGGTGTTGCCCGGGGCAAAAAATCCTCGATCATCATCGTCGCTGAAGGGGAAAAAGAGGGTCTCGGGCATGGTTACCAAAAAATCCTAAGAGAAACCTATGGACTCGATACGAGGTTATGTATTTTGGGTCATATTCAACGTGGCGGAAACCCTTCCGCACGCGATCGCTTTTTAGGATCGATCATGGGGCAGATGGCCGTTCAGGCTCTCCATGAAGGCCAGACCGCGGTTGCTACAGTTGTGCGTCAGGGGCAATTTACCCTAGCGCCCTTAGTTGAGTGTCTGAACAAACGTAACGACTTTGATAAGTCGCTCGTTGAACTACTCGATACGCTTGCTCTCTAAATAAAGGACTTCGTTTATGAGCCATTTTCCGGCTGATCTCAATATTGACGAGCTGAATCAATCCTGGCTCCCTAAGCTCGACAAAAGCCTCGGCGTGAAAATCACTGCCGTTCGGGGGGATACCCTGGTTTCCGAGCTGACTGTTACAGATCTAATGCTTCAGCCCTTCGGTGTTATGCATGGGGGCGTGAGCTGTGTTTTAGGTGAGAGTATGGGGTCGGTGGCAGGTGGGATGATACTGAAAGATCCAAACCTGACAGTAGTCGGTCAGAGTCTTTATGCACTTCATCTAAGGCCGGTAAAGCTAGGCATGACTTTACTCATAGAAGCGTCTCCTCAGCATATTGGCAAAAGAACCCAGATTTGGGATATTTTGCTTCAGGACAAAGAAACAAACAAACCGACGGCCAAAATCACTTTAACGCTAGCCGTTATAGAGAAGTCGAGAAATGCCCCGAAATAAAGGTGTAAAAAGCCGGCTTCGTGATCGTTTCAACTGTCTGAAACTGAAGAGCAATCAACTCATGTCGATCATGACCATTGGAATTGAGAATGATCGCATGAGTCTCTTGAAATAATATGTTTAAGGGACTCTTACTGTCCTGGGTCTGCTCAAAAAACTGAAGGATGTCGCGCCGTGACAGGATTTGCCCAGAAAGATCGATCGAAACGGCAAACACATGAGCGTCGTGGCCATGACGAAGCTGTTTCAGTGTTTGGTGATCACTTGCCCCGCTGCTCAGACGATTTTGCGAACGAATCGCGAGCAGGGTTTCGGCCATGACAACAATGGGTTTGATTGCGAGTCTACCTGTCTCCTCAGAACCATCGAAGTCCTGCCATGTGTTGACATTCTTATTCCGCATGTTAAGAGAGCGCTCTTTAATGGACGTGCCCCACATCAGGTATTTTTCAATACCAAAAATATCCTGCGACGCAAACTTTATAATATGGGTCAGCAGGAGGCTTTGTAATATAGGTTTTGGCAGGTTGAGCGAAATTACCTGATCAAGCATTGGATAGGCTATCTGATAGGTGGCGCCCGATTCTGCATTTTGATCGGTGACAAGGAGCACATTCGCTCCCGGATTATGTTCATGAATCCTGGTCAATGATTCCACCAACGCTTCATCGACGACAATAAGCTGTGCAGGCCTCGCCGGGAAGGTCCTTACCCAGTGCTCAAATGAGTCCGAGATCCTGAGCTCCATCTGGCCACCGCCCACTGCGGATTTAAGTGTTTTCTGGTGTTTTTTGCTAGCCGAAATCAAATCGATTATTTGGACGGCAGAATCTGATTTTGACCCAATGTCGCGATTGAACAGCGCTGCGATGCGATCTAGCTTTTGGTTCAGTTTGAGCAGCCCTTCGGGATCGTGGGTATCTTCGTCATGAAGTTTTTGCAGCTGCCCTAGAATCTCCGGAATCAGAGTCTTTTTAATGGTGACGATCTGCTGCAGAAGCTGATCATTATTATGCGCGACGGTGGTCGCTATTCTTTTTTGGTTTTGCAATGCTTCGATGCGATGCTCTAAGAGAAGACTGCTTTTTTCGAGATCCATCGTGCGGCGCGACAAGTCTTCGGTCCGGCGATCGACTTCCCCGACAAGCTCAAGATTGAGCTTTCCCACGAGATTTGTTCGGTTTTTCTCGATTGCGATCTGGTCCTCAAACCTTCGCGTCAGGAGCCTAAAGAGCGTGACGCTAAGCAAGGCGAGGAAGACCCAAGGGCTGATGAGCAGAGGGCTGCCGCTGGTGGTATGAGTATGACTGTATATGTCCACGCCCAGGAACACGCTAAGTGTTGCCGTCATAAAGCTTAGAGTACGTGCAAAGGGTCGACCGCGGAGTGCGGCTTCGAAGGCGAGTATGAGCGTAAGGCCAAGTTCGATCAAAGCGAGAGGTAGAACCTGTGGAGCAAAATAGGTTTGAAACAGAGCTGGATCAACGAGCTGAGCGGTTTGCAACGTAAGTGCCAGGATGAGGTTGAGGCCAGCTAAAATTCTGGCTATTTTACGCGGGCTTCCAACGAGGTCTTCAAAGAAAAGCAGATAAAAGATGAGGATTAGGAACATGCAGCTGAAACGAAAATTGGCGATTTCATTTAAAAACGAACTGGCCAGATCAAGCCCTGAGAGAACATAAAAGCCGCCAAAGAGGGCCATGAAACCAAACGTGGCGAGAGTTCGACTGACGAGTGCAAAGCTGAGTATAATGCCCAGGAGTCCGACAAAGGAAATCATCGTCCCGCTGATAAAAACTGGCGAAGACGAAACGATATAATTCCAGACAGCCTTGTTTTGACTGGTAATTTGAAGCGACCGGCAATTGAGATCAAATCGACCCCGATCGGAAAGCTGCACTTTGAAATAGAGTTCCGATGGAGCCGCCGTATCGAGGGTCGCAAAGGAAATAGGCGCCAAAGCAAAGGGATTTTGGTCTGACGAGAGGATAGGCTTCTCATTTTGAAAGGCACGAAGGACGTTCACGCAATGGAGGGCCATCAAGCTGCGTAAATCAGGGTCAGCTGGACCTGTGTACCGGAGCCAGACAGTAGCCGAGGGCGTGAGGTTACCCGGAAGATCAAGCCGCGTTGCAAAAGTGGAAAGAGGCGGCGGTACCGTAGTCCGTCCCTCTGAATCCAAAGCAAAACCTTTCGGCGTTTCAAGAGTTAAATCAAGGACAGGTTGACGACGACAGCCAGTGTTGGCAAAGCTAAAAAGTAATAACAAGCAAAGTATCCCGCCATAGGCGAGACCTTTCTGATATTGCGCTGGTTTTGTAATCTTGGGCATCATGGCTCTATAAAGTAATGAAAGCAAAGGCCTTTGGAGCCAGCTTTTTCGTGTACATCAAGGATAGCAATGATCTCGGTTTTGTTGCCTGGCGTAATATTCGTCACAAGGAGATCGGCGGATGTCATGATCTGGTAAAGCCCCATGCCGCCGCCGCCTTTGCCTTCCTCCTGATTGATCCTTCCAAACTCGCCTTGAAAGCAGGATTTCAAATATTTGAGAATAACCTCGCGCGGCAGGGCTCCAAAAGGATCGTCGATGGACAAGGCCAGGTGCATTCCATCGTAACCGTACCGTAGGCGCGCATATTCAGACGGCTCAAGTTCAACATTGATAGCGCGGTCGAGATGGTTATAACGGGGCCGATTGCTAGCCTTGTCCACCGGCGCATCGTATATGGCATTCATAAGCAGTTCGTCAGCGAGATGGTGGGCCTTTCGTATAAGGGTCGATGACAAGCCTGACTTTGTCAGTTCATTTTCCAGTTGAACCAGAGCCTCGCTCCGCGTTTTGTTTCCCGAGATGATAGCCTCTTTGATATCAACGCCCCAATGAAGATATTTTTCTATCCCAAAAATATCGCCGCTGAGAATCTTTGTGGTCGTTGTGAGGAGGTTTTTTTGCATTAATGGTTGGTTCTTCAGCGATGGTTCGATGACCAAGTGATTGAGTCGCGTGTGACCCGTGAGAAAATCAATCGCTTTGGCCATCTCCCGATCACCGAATATGACAACCTGTATCGATGGATACTGATTATGAATCATTGTGATGAGGTCTTCAAAAGAGGAACTTATCAAAAGAAGGTTCGGTAGAGCCACTGTGAGCTCACTCAGCAAGGTATCACGATCGCGAAATGTCTGGAGCTCGATTTTGCTACTACCCAGGGCCGCGCGATAAGCAACGTCTGTTTCAGGATTCTGCGTCACTATCCAGACGGTTCGTCCTGTCAGGCCTTCTTCCGCTTCCGGTTCTTCGTGAAACTTTTGGAAGGAATCGAGCGAGCTCGAGAGCCGATGAAGGCTCAAACTCAGGCGTTTGACGCCGCTTCGATCAGACTCGGAACGCAAAAGGGCTAAGCGGGAATCCTCGAGTTCAGGGATCACGGTGTTACGAATCTGGGCCGCTTTACGGAGGAGGGTGCTCTGCGTATGCAGGAGGTCATCGAGCCGTTTATAGGATAAACGAAGGAGTATGTTTTTCTCCTCAAGCTCACTGTTTGACTCTTCAAAAAGTCTATTTTTCTCACGAAGACTGGCTTCCCGGAGCTCCACCTCACCCTGTAGACGGGCACTGAATTCCTCCGCATCGCTCCGGTTTTGGGTATGTTCTTGGCTGAGATTGGCGAAAAGCTTGCGGGCCAGAGTCGAGATCGCCAGGAAGAGATAAAGGAAAGTCCCCAAAGCCGCGGCATGAACGCCTGCTCCGCTCGTGGCATAAGCGACAGCATCGATCCAGAGTCCGAGCGTCAGGATGAAAAAACCTATCCAGAACGAGCGCCTGGCTTTGTTCTGGGCGTATTTGTAATGCCAGGCGATAATAGGAATCAAAGCTATGGATTGGAGGGCGATAAAGGAGAGGTAGAGCCGCTCCAGGACCGTACTTACGGTTTCAAAATCCAAAATTATGAAGGTGAAGGTGATAAGGGCGAAAATCGAATCAGCGGCCATGAGCCTAATGAGCGTCGCGTACTTTTTATCAAGAAGCTGATAGATAAAAAGCATGTAAAAGATCGGTGCTGAAAGGAGCGAAAAAGAAGCCACACAGTAGATTTCTTTATTGTTGCTATGGACGAAATGGACAAGCTGGTTGCCGAAGATAAACGTTCCGGCGAGCCCCAGGTAAAAGAGAGAGGAGGAAAGAAATAGCGGATCGCCCTGTTTAAAGTAGGTTGCAAGGGTAATGCCGATCAAAACAAGAAGCACAAAACCAATCACAATCTCCGGCAGGTCACTGGCACTGAAATACCGAATGACGCTTGTTTCATCGCTTAAAAGCAGATCGGCACAATCGGGAGCGAGGCCGGTGCGCAGGGACGATTTGAGAAGCATAGCCATATGATTCAGGTCTGACGAAGGCAGGCTGATGAACGGCTCTCTGAGGTTTGCAAAGTTGAAATTGCTTTTGGGGTCAACAGCAGCTCGATAAAGCACGGAGTTGCCGACAGCCACCGCGGCGACATTGCTGCATCGCTTTAGAAAGAGTGTAGGTTTTGAATAGGAGGTCGCTTCAATGGGAAATCGGATCCAGGCGAGGGAATTGCGATTTTCCTTAAGACTTTCTAAGTCTTGCTCAGGTCCCTCGAAGCTCGGTGGTTTGGCAGTCGCCTCAGTGCCGGGAGCCGTGACGATTTCGATTTGAACGCGGCCTGGATAGATGCTCTTAAAGTCCTGGCACGCAAAGAGGAAGGGGAGTGCCAGGAAAAATCCTGTCCCAATCGTCCTAAGTCTCAGCTTTTGGCAAGTGCGAGCCAGCAGTGACATGACGGTCCGTTCTCAATGATCTGCTCCCAGTTTATCATTGAGGAAGGGGTAAGTTTTGCCGCCTGTTTAAGAATGGAGAGAAGTCCCGTTCGTATCCGGCTTTTGGAACATGGAAAAAATATCAAAAAGCGATCCACTTGGCTTTTTGATAATCTGATCGAGGCTCATATCGACCATACGGATCATGAGGCCCAGGAACTCCATGCGTTTTTGTTCAATCTTGTGGCTTTCGAGTTCGGCTTCATCAAGCTTCTCGAGCAGAGAGAAGGCGCCCATGATGCGCGACATCATTTTGCGTTCGCGGCGTCTGAGTGTGTCAAGGATCGTCGCCCGGAGGTCCTCCCGGGCTTTATAGAGCCGGGTCCCGCGCGCACTTTTGCCGACTTCTTCTATCACTTCAAATTCAAGCAATTCTTTAAGGGAAATGCTGACCAGGGCTTTGGAGATATCAAGGCGTTTCATGAGTTCGGAGGCATCCAGGGGGTCGCTCGATAAATAGATGTGACACCACATCTGACCGTGGACTTTTTTAAAACCCCAATACTCCATAAAAGAGCCTACCTGACTGGCAAACTCTTCAAGTTCCGGCAAATTTTTCCAATCGGGTTTGTTCATGGCGTCACTTATTTTAGCTTTAAATCCGTTGAGCAAGAAAATTGATCATCGTATCAAGTGCGTTAAGGGCTTCTGGCGCCCGAAAGCCACGCTTCAATTCAAATTCGGCGGCGATTTCAAATAAGAGGCCATGGCATTCTTTCACGAGCTCATCAACGCGCGCTCTCACCTTCGTAATCGCCAAATCAAGAGTCGCTGTTATATCGAGATCATGGATTTGACTCATGTTGAGACGGTTCGATTGGTATTTTAAAGACAGGGCCTCGAAAATCACAGCGTTGATCACGCGGTTTTTCACGTCAGCGCCTTCGGAGCCGTCCTTGCGCACAAAATCCAAAATATCGTCGGTCATTTGAAACGCGATGCCAATCGCTTCGCCGAGCCGCCTGCACTTCTGGACAAATTCTGCGTCCGTATGGGCAAGTAGGGCGGGTGCTGCGAAACTCCACCGCAAAACGCTGCCGGTTTTATGCAAGGCAACGGCTTCGATATCAGCCCACTGCAGCTTTGTAGCGACGCTGTTTTCAATCTGAAGCCACTCACCTTCGGCCAAGTCAGCGATAATGCGGGCCATCTCGATAACGAGATCATTGCGTCCCGTCGAGGCAATCTCTTGAAGGACGTACGACAGCAGGTAATCGCCGGCAAGAACAGCCTGCTTATTTGACGCCACCATGTTGATCGAGGCTTCGCCTCGTCTTATTTCAGCATTATCAACAACATCGTCATGAGCAAGGGTGGACGCGTGCACGAGTTCCACCATACGGGCAAAAGGAGCAACATCGGCATGATCAAGGTCAAAAAGATCAGCTACCATGAATGTCAAAAGAGGCCGAAGGCGCTTTCCGCCTTTCAGAACTGTTCGTGAAAGGAGATTCGCTATCCTCGGATTACGGTCCCATTCGGCCAAGCTAAAGTCGAGTTTTTCGACGCTTTTGCCGATCGCTGGTGACACTATGGATCCTAAACTGGTGAGGCTCACGTCTATCTCTTTTCCTGCCCTGCGAGAGTTTATGACTTTTTGAACACTGGGGCGCCTTTGGCTCATCTGACCTTTATATATTCCTTGTTGAGATAATGAAGGCAAGTGTCTTCAGTTAAAAAGATTGTTTGGGTCTGGCAAGCTGGACTAAGGCGGCCTGTATTTTTGTTGAAGGGCCTTCCTTAAAAGGTTTATATGGATGTGAACTGTGACATATGGAAGCAACAGCTATGACTCTTCCTTACGCAAAAAGTGATTCCTACAAGATCTTCAACGATATAGCCGGGCGCTATGATCTTATAAACACCGTGCTTTCTGGCGGGCTCCATCGTATTTGGCGTAGAGAGCTACGTCGGAAGTTACATGCTATGCCAGATCAACTTATTCTCGATCTGGCCACTGGGACAGCCGATGTGGCGATCGAACTCACACGTGACTCGCGGGTCGATAAAGTCATTGGCGTTGATTTGTCGGAAGGTATGATAGCGATAGGCCAAACTAAGCTGCATCGGCTTGGTTTGGAAAATCGAATTCAATTGCAGACAGGTGACGCCCAAAAGCTCTCCTATAAATCCAACCGCTTCGATGCTGCCACTATGTCTTTTGGCATTCGCAACGTGCCGGACGTTGATGCCTGTCTGAGCGAAATTTATCGCGTCCTCAAACCGAATGGTCGCGCACTCATTCTCGAGTTCGCTCTGCCTCGTTCGCGTTTTGTGCGCAGCCTTCATCTTTTTTACCTGCGTAATATTTTGCCCGGAATCGGCCGTCTCCTTTCAGGACACGGCACGGCTTACACTTATCTCAACCAGACGATAGAAGAATTTCCTTACGGATCAAACTTTGTCGGTTTGATGGCCAAAGCCGGATTTCAGAATGCGGGCTTTCAGTCGCTGACCTTCGGCATCGTCAATCTCTATTGGGGTGACAAAGTTTGATAAGTAGTCCCATTCAGAAAGAAACATTGACGACCGAAGCCGGCTCTTTTCAGCTTTGCTGGAGTGAGCACAGCATTGGCTCGCAAACGTGTCATCGTCTGAGAGTCAAGCTTGGACGTTCTTTCTCACCGCTTCGTCTCCTATCGGATGCGACGGATTGGGCTTTTGTCTGGCGCGGTCGTGACGATGGATTTTTGACTCTTGCCCTGGATGCGCTCGTCGTTATTTCCGAAGCGGAACGTATGAAAGTCGGTCGGGATTCGACCCTTCAATGGTTTGGCGGGCAGACTTTTTATGCCGAAGGCGCGGATGAATGGGGCGACTTGCGAAGAGGTCTGTGGTTTCTCCCGGCTTTGACCTGGAAGCTTGCCGATGACGAAAGCATCCTCATCATTCAATCGCTGGGTTTGGGAAAAGACCTGCGGTCCCAGATGAAAACGAGGCTGCTGCAGATCCTCTCGGAGCTTGATGCTCCTTGTATACCTGCCGTTGACTCTGCACCGCAGGTGCTCCAGCGTACGGACCTCCCTGAATTTGATGGATGGAAGCGCAGCCTTGAGGCCGCGAAAAAAGGCTTTCGCGATGGCCTATTCACTAAAGTTGTGATGAGCCGGTCCAGTCGATTGCAATTGGATAAAAGCGATACCTGGCTGTTCTGGCTCTCGAAGCTTCTTGAATATCGCGAGGAATCGTATGTTTTTGCCATCAAAAGCCCGGACGGGCACTGCTTTTTAGGGCGTTCGCCGGAACGACTGCTGGCCTGGAAAGAAGGGTTTTTTCAAGTTGATGCTATCGCCGGAACACGGCGCCGGGGCGCTTCAAAAGACGCTGATCAGTCTGCCTCAAAAGATCTTCAGCTCTCGGCTAAAGATCTCATCGAACATCGTTACGTTAGCCTGTACGTGGGCAGCCTTCTCAAAAATCTCTCGTTGAGTTTTGAAAAGGTCGACGACGAAAAGCTTTTGCAGCTGACCCATGTTCAGCATTTGCGAACGCGGTTTCAAGGCAAGCTTTCGCCTCAATGTGACGCTTTTGAGCTCTTGAAATGTCTTCACCCGACCCCCGCGGTGGGCGGCTTGCCAACGTTGCCGGCGCTTGAGTTTATCCGCTCCCACGAAGTATCCGAGCGCGGGTGGTATGCCGGTTATATTGGTTGGTGCAGTCAGACCTCAGGCGAATGTGCAATCGGGATTCGATCGGCTCTTATCTATCGCGACTCGATCCACATTTTTGCCGGCGCGGGAATCGTGGCCGATTCCGATATTGAAGCCGAGTGGGATGAAACGGAATTGAAGATGCAGAATTTCCTGCGTTGCCTAAAGCCCACAATCGTGGCTGCGGGCCCTCTTAATCATGACCATAACGAAGCGACAGTACAGAGGTAAGTGACATGGAAGGCGGAGTCCTAGAGAGCTATCTTGCCGATCACAACTGGAACATGTTCGCTTCCTCTCTTATAATCGAAATATGCCGGCGTTTTGGGAGCGACACCTTTTTTGTATCGCCCGGGTACCGGGATGCGCCTTTTATCGCTGCCCTGCAGCTTCATAAAGGCCTTACCCTTGTCTCCTGCTGGGATGAGCGCGCTGCCGCTTTTCAAGCGCTCGGATGGGCTAAAGCCAAACGGAAACCTGCCGTTTTGATTTGTACCTCGGGGACAGCCGGCGCCAATTATTTGCCCGCAGTCATCGAAGCGAAGACAGATCATCACCCTCTGCTCGTCATTACAGCCGATCGTCCCTTTGAACTCGTGTTTGCCACGGCTCAGCAGGTGATCGACCAACGGGATCTCTTCGGCAAGTTTGTAAAGAAGAGCCTTGATTTTCCAGCCCCATCGCCTCAGCTCAATGCCAAAGCGTGGATGTCCTATATCAAGATGCTGCTGGAGACAACTACGGATGGCTACGCAGGCCCTGTGCATCTCAATCTTCCGTTTACAGCGCCGCTCGACCCGGAAGTCAACGCCCTTCGTCCAAGCAACATCCAAGTTGCTGAGGCCGAGGCCGCGATCGATCGCCTGAGTTTCGACACGAAAAATCATTCCATCACGCAATGGGATAAAGGTTTGACCTCGGAGCTTGTGGACCGGCTCAAATCGGCAAAGCGGGGCCTACTCCTTATAGGACGCCTGCAGAGCGACACCGAAAGAAAAGCCGTCGCGCTTTTGCGGGACCGTCTGGGGTATCCGGTGTTTGCCGATATCGGCTCCGGACTTAAGTTTGAATCGAGAATGGAAATTCCCGACCTTAACCTGCCGCAGAGTCAGCAGTGGATAGATCTTTATGCACCCGATTGTGTGCTTCATGTCGGCAAACGCCTTGTGACTCGTCACTTCGATGATAGACTGGCCCGTTGGAAATTTCCCGACTACTGGGTCCTGAGTGACGAAGAGCAGATCCAGGACCCTTATCACCTGCCGCAAAGAAGACAGTATCGCCCTGATTATGCTCAGCTATTGGCGGCGTTGCCGATGCTGCCCTATGACCGGTCACTCGAACGCGAAATCCGGAGTCTGCAGCGCTCGCTGGGTCGTGTGAAAAGCCCGGGTTTCAACTTTCATGATGTTGCGAAGGTCATACGCCAGCGGACACGGAGTGAATTATTTCTAGGTAACTCAACGGCGATCCGAGCTTTTGATAGCTGGTGTTTTGGCTGCGGCGGGCCTAGCCTTGAGGTCGCTGCGAATCGTGGTGTGAGTGGCATTGAAGGGCTCTTGGCGACAACGATTGGGCTGTCGCTTGCCACCCGAAAAATGTGGACCCTTGTCGTCGGTGATATCGCTTTGCTGCATGATCTCAACTCCATCATCAGTCTTGCGCAGAGCGAGGCGAAGGTTCGAGTCGTTGTTGTCAACAATGTCGGTGGTCGCATTTTCGAAACTTTGCCTCTTCAAAAATATCCCTGGGTCAAAGACCCTCTCATTTCTACGCCGCATGATTTTGATTTTAAAGGTGTTGCTGCTATGGCGCGACTTCCTTACCAGCTCGCGGAGACGGCCGAAGATTTTACTCGGGCTTATGAGGCGATGCTTGAACTTGGCGAATCCTGTATCATCGAATGTAAACAAGACGCTGAAGCTGACCTCATGTTTTCAAGAGCTTTAGCCGCTCAGGAGATTCATTATGAATAATACCATCTCTATGCCGAAAGCCGTGGCCATGGCTATTCGCCCTCCCACCCTCCTGACTGGATTAGCGCCTGTCATTCTCGGGCTTACTTTTGGCCTCAAACCTATCCTCTATGGAGCGCGATCGTTGCGTTTAACGCATGTTGTAGTTTCCTTTTTCGCATGTCTCCTTGTGCTTTTGCTTCAGTCGGCCGCCAACCTTGTGAATGACGCCAAGGATGCGGAAAAAGGTGTTGATACCGCGGCGCGTTTAGGCCCGATTCGGGTTGTGCAGAGTGGAATACTTTCCAAGCATTTTGTACGTTGGGCCTACACCCTTTGTTTTGCGGTTGCCGCTGTCATTGTCCTCGGCATGTTTTACTGGACTAAGGATTGGTTGGTTATCGTGGTTGCTGCTGCGTGCGGTCTGGCGGCATTCGTTTATACGGCCGGCCCTTATCCTCTGGCTTATTACGCTTTGGGAGAAGCCGTCGCCTTTATCTTTTTCGGGCCGATTGCCGTGATGGGGAGTGCTTATCTGCAGACTGGTGTCATTGATTGGGGCGTTGCGTTCTGGGGCGCTGGCTGTGGTTTGATATCGGCGGCGATTATGGCGATCAACAATTATCGCGATCGGCTCCAGGATAACAAGGCTAGAAAACACACACTCGCAACTCTTCTCGGGCACGATGTTTCCAAACGTCTACCAGTTGTATTTGTAAGTTTGAGTCTCGTGATCCTTTTCCTCTACTGCGCAAATCACGAAGTGATCGGACTTGGTTTAATCGGCTGTGTTGGGGCTTATACCTACCTCACGCGCCGAATCATTCCGGCCCTCAATTCCAAAGGACCGGCGATCAATCTCGCTCTGAAATATACAGCCCATTTTAATCTCTTTTATGCACTCTACTTTATGATTTGCGTGAGTTTTGGCAGTTTATGAAGTGGCGAAGCGCTCGCATCTATCGCCAGGATCTGGCTCTGAGTCGTCCCATTCCCGTCAAACAAAGACGGGACGGCGTAAGGCAAATTCTAAGACTTGTATGCGAGACACTCGACGGACGTTTTGTTCAGGCGGATTGCGCCCCACTACCCGGCTTTCATAACGAAACTTTTGATCAATGTCGGATCGCTGCTCAAGAATATTTTGCGGGCGGGGGCCTATCAGCCCAACCTGTCAGCCTCAAAACCACGCTCGAACTCATGGAATGGCAGCTTAGCCATAGTGCGATGCCCCCCTTATCACCTCTATCCCATTTTGAAAACTCGGCGTTGCTGACTATTCCAGTCGATCAGGGTCTATGGGCCGAACATATACAATCGGCTGCGGATGCCCGTGTCTGCAAAGTGAAAATCGGAGCTTCCGACCTGAGGCTGGCGCGCGCTTTTTTATGCGAACTTGCTTCATCACGAACGGATCGCATGTTGCGGATCGACTGCAATCAGGCATTAGAGACGTCTGGCATAGAGGGAATGCAGCGCTTAATCAAGGGCTTACCTCTGGCTTATATCGAAGAACCTTTTGCCTCGCTCCCTTTGCTTTTGGACTTATCCAAGCGCCTTCCTCTCGCGCTCGACGAAAGTTTGGGGCGAGATCCGTTTCTGGATCAGGCTGCGAAGGCTTGGGTTATCAAACCTAACACTTTAGGTTGGTTTCGTACTCTTGAGCGTTTTCAGGATGAAGGCCCCCAAGATAAGATACTCAGCAATTGTTTTGAATCATATGAGACGCTTCAGACTTATGCTTTTGCCTATTCGCGTTTCGTTTCGAATCCGGATGCATGCGGATTGGGGACAGCATTTTATTTCGCTAACCCATGCCCCTCGGGAGTCTGGTCCGCCGCCGTTTATTCATCACCGTGGCCTGAAGCTGCAGTGCCTGATTGTTTAGCGACAAAAAAAGGAGAACTCCTGTGGTCGATCTCCTAAATTTTCCTCAATCCATTTCTAACGATATATTCTGGCAAGACGAATCGCATACTTATACTTACCAACAGGTTAAAGCTTTGGCGATTGATCATCGATCTCTTTGGGGCGAACACCCCAAGGGTGCAATTTGCGCCCTCATAGGCTTCTCGCCGCTTGAAACGTGGGTCCTGATGCTAGCCGCCTGGCAAAGGGGGCTCTGTGTGCTGCCTTTCGCCGAACGAACCTTGCCCGCTGCTATCGAACTTGCGCTGAACCAGATCCCGTGGACACTCCGCTGCGAAAAATCCCCGGCAGGAGATTGCTCCCAGACGAATAGCGGTGCGATTTCTCTCCGTGTGACACCGAATCCTCAAGGCGCAACGGCAACGGAGAGCCAGGTTCTGATCATGACTTCAGGAAGCACCGGAGGGCCCAAAGCAATCGCCCATACTCTTTCGTCCTTAAGTGCATCGGCGCGCGCAACGCTCGCTTTTTATGAATGGAAGAAAGGGGACAGCTGGTTGCTCAGTCTTGATCCCTCCCATATCGGAGGTTTCCAAATCCTCCTCCGTGTGTGGCTCGGGCAAGGACTTTGTTATTACGGGGGCGAACCGAAAGATCTCGCTCAGGCACTAAGCGTCCGCAGTTTTTCGTTTTTATCCTTGGTTCCAACTCAGATCTTTCGGCTCCTTGAAGACACTACGACGGAACATAACCTGCGCGCGGCAAAAGCCATCCTTTTAGGAGGGGCTGCGACCCAGGGGAGTTTATTGGAACGCCTTCGTGCCCTCAATCTTCCGGTGTCTATTACCTTTGGGGCCAGCGAGGCGGCTTCGCAAATCAGTGCTTTCTCGCCCGGTGTTTTACCAACTACGATAAAACATGTGGGGCGTTTGCTTGAGATATGGACTCTTGAAGCTGGACCAGACGAGCAACTTTTTTTGTCGGGGCCAGCCTTGATGCTTGGCTATTGGCAACATAAAAAATGGCATGAATTAAATGGCTCCCCTTATTTGCTTTCGGATAGAGGGCGCTTAGAAAACGGTGTTCTTACGATCGAAGGGAGGGCGGATCAGGTATTTCAGGTGGGAGGTGAGAACCTTGCGCCTCAGGAGATTCTAGGGCTTCTGGAGTCGTTTTATCTGTTGGCAGACCTGGCCCTCATAGCCAAACCCGATCTGGTTTTTGGTTTTGTTCCTCAGCTCATCATCCGTAGCCGCACGAAACCTTCGATAAACGATCTTTTCGCTCGCTTTGAAAGCCTTTTGCCCATGAAAAGACCACGTGAAATATGGTGGTTAGAAACCGACGAAGTCAGTAAACTTTCTAAAGCTAATCTCGAACATTTACTGCGCGAGGGCAGCCCTCTTTTGCACAGATTGTGGATATATGAAAAAATATGATTTTTTAGTGATAGGCGGCGGCGCCGCTGGTTTTTTCGCCGCGATAAACTGTGCTGAGCACAGACCTGGACTCAGTGTTGGCATTTTTGAAGCAACACCTCGCGTGCTGAGTAAAGTCAAAATTTCCGGAGGCGGACGCTGCAACGTTACCCACAACTGTTTTGATCCTCGCGCCCTAGTTCGGCATTATCCGCGTGGCGGGAAGGAATTGCTTGGACCGTTTCATAAATTTGGTCCCGAGCAAACCATCGCCTGGTTTGCGGCACGCGGCGTGGCGCTCAAAGTGGAAGCCGATAACCGTATGTTTCCGACTACGGATAGTTCGCAAACGATCATCGATTGTCTGCAAGGAGCCGTGCAAAAAAACGGGATCGAATTGCGTCTCAAAGCCCTCGTTGAAACTGTCGAAAAAATCGGTGACATTTTCCAGGTCACGCTTAAAGGCGGAGAAGTGATTGAGGCCAAAACTCTTATGCTTGCCACGGGCAGCGCGACTTTCGGCTGGAGCGTCGTGCGAAAGCTTGGGCATAAACTAATCGAACCGAATCCCTCGCTGTTCACGTTTGAAATCGATCACCCTCTCCTTAAAGGTCTACCGGGCGTGAGTTTTCCTTCAGTCACGGCTGAACTCCAGTCGACAGACGGAAACTTTGTTCAGGAAGGCCCGTTGCTCATCACGCATTGGGGGTTGAGTGGACCTGCGGTCCTTCGGCTTTCGGCCTTTGGCGCGCGCGTGCTGGCTGCGACGGATTATAAAGCGGATCTCTATGTGAACTTTGAGGGCCGTATCAAGGGTGACGAAGTTTTTGCGGTTCTAATGAACAATAAAAACCAGGAAGCTAAAAAGAAAATCAGTACAGTCAATCCTTTGCAGGGCCCGCGGCGGTTCTGGGAGGCTCTCCTTGAATTCAGCGGCTTCGCCCCGGATAAACTTTGGGCCGATGCCAACAAAAAAGAACTTTTCAAGCTCTCGGAACTCATCACGCATTTTCCGTTTCGCATCCAGGGCAAGGGCGCTTTTAAAGAAGAATTTGTTACAGCCGGCGGCGTTGCGCGCTCTGAAATTGATTTTAGGAGCTTTCAGAGTAAGCTGATACCCGGTTTGTTTATGGCAGGTGAAGTCATTGATGTTGATGGGATAACAGGCGGATTCAACTTCCAAAACGCGTGGACTGGTGGATTTTTAGCGGGCACGGCCGCAGCTGAGATGGTCAGCGGCGCGCGTGCTGAGCCTTCCACGTAAATATCATAAATGCGTGCAACGTGATCAGTGCCAGGCTTGGTGATATGGAGGCGAATGTATCGGGCCATTTTTCCTATTCCACGATACTTGGCACTGCTGTGATTGTTTTGGTATTTTCACGGCCTCTGTGAAGAGTCCGCTCGGAGTTGATGATATCAGAATTTCGAAATGGTCAGTGTTCCATTCCGTCGATTCCCCGCCGGCCCCAGCATGAAAAATGCGCACGAATTTGACAAGTTTTTCCGCGCCTAGATCGATCGTTAAACTGGCCCCGGCATCCCCATCGGAGTGCAGCATTTGGTGGTGAGCGATCCATCCACGGCACGATCCCCCGTCTGATCCGCTGAGCATTGGCCGCTCACGCTTACGCTCTTTTGCAAAGCGAGATTTGCCAAAAATTTGCCTTTGATTTGGGAATTAAATAGATCGACTGCTGACGCCTGCCGACCGGCATCGCTGCTATCAAAAGGACCTTCCCACCGAAATCCAACACTATCGCTTGTTGTGCGTGCCATGTTCCAGGCGATTTTTGCATTAGTATCGAGATAACTCGCAAGCGTGGGATCGTTCGCGATTTTATTGAATTCCCTGAAGTTTCGAATGTATGCGCCTTTGAAAAATCGCTCGTCGTTGTTGCAGTTCCCGCAGCCCGGGTCGTTGCGTTCCTTAATGACCTTATTTGGCAAAACAAGGTTTTTCGTGCTCGCCAAGGCCAGCTCAAGACCTGTATTCAGGTAGGCCCTTGTCACCCGTTGCTATGTAGAGTTCGGCAAGTCCGCCGAGGATGATGCCTTGATTGTAGGAGCAGTCGAGGTCGTAGGACTGGCTTCGCTGCTGTCGGAGTGCTCGCCTTAGGAATCCGCAGCTGGTCCTTAATTCGGCAAAGAGGACGAGGGCTCGGATGCTGACGTGGAAGAATCCCCCGGGCTCGCATCTGTGGTTTCGATTCCGTTTTGATAAACAGGTCAGTTGGCAATATACGGAGCGCAGCCTGAGCCCGGGACAAAACTCATGACGACTAGGATCACGTTCATCGCTTTTGACAAATACATGGTCCGTTTCCTGACTGTTTCCAGGAGATATATTGGCAGAAACCGGTTAAAGCTTGAGAAGTTTGAACGAGTTATCGTCTTTCTGTGACAAGGGAAGGGATAAGCTGTTAAAATATGACAGCAATTCGAATCAAGCTTTTTTCTCAATAGTTCTAGGGGTATGGAGGCTTTGTGATCTTCTTTCCCAGCTTAGAAACCCTCAAGGATTTGGCTGCCCGTGAAACGGTTCGTTATCTGCCGGTGAGCCTGGAGCTTCCAGCGGATGCGATGACGCCTGTGAATGCATTTTTGCGTCTGAGAGCGACAGGCGCACAGAAGATGTTTCTCCTCGAGAGCGCGGAAGGGGGAGAGCAGGTCGGGCGTTATTCCTTTTTAGGGCTCGATCCCTTTTCGTCCCTTATCAGTAAGAATGCGCGGCTGACATTTCAGGATTTTGAGACGGGCAGTGTGGAAGAAACCGATACGACCTTCACCAAAGTGGGTGAATATCTGAATCGCTTTTCAAGCGCACGGATAAACGAACTGCCTCCGTTCATGGGCGGTGCGCTCGGTTATTTCGCTTATGATTGCGTTCGCTTTTTGGAACGTATCCCTCTCCCTGAGAAAGGCTATGCGACCAAAGATCTTCATTTTATGTTCTTTAAAACCATTCTCGTTTTTGATAGGCTGCGGCATCGCCTCCATCTTGTTCATCTCATACCGCGCGAGATGGATACCCTTACCGAAAATTATGCGCGGGCAGCAGACAAGCTGAAAGATATCAAAAACCGCTTAAATACACCGGCTCAAGGTGAAATTCTCGATATTTCCTTTACTGCTCTAAAATCGATAGAACCTATTCCCGCTACTCCGGAAATGGGTAAAGATCGTTACATCGAGGCTGTGCGGACGATTAAAAGCCACATTCGCAACGGCGATATTTTCCAATGTGTCCTTTCCGACCGATTTCAGTTCCCTGTGACGAGCGACACCTTTCTCGTCTATCGATTGCTCCGCATGATCAATCCCTCGCCTTATCTTTATTACCTGCAGTTCGGTGACGAAACCCTGCTGGGTAGTTCGCCAGAAATGTTGATACGCACCCAGGGCCGCTGCGTAGAGACCTGCCCGATTGCCGGCACACGGCCGCGGGGCAAAACGGAAGATGAGGATCACAAGCTGGAACGTGATTTGCTTGCCAGCGTGAAGGAAAAGGCCGAGCACCTCATGCTGGTGGATCTCGGTCGCAACGATATTGGACGCGTGAGTCAGCCGGGTACTGTTAAAGTCAAATCTTACATGCAGGTCGAACGTTATTCTCACGTTATGCATCTCGTCAGCCGGGTCAGCGGCACTCTGCGCAAAAATCTAAGAGCGTGGGATGCGTTGGGCGCGTGTTTTCCGGCTGGTACGCTCAGCGGAGCGCCCAAGATCAAAGCGATGCAGATTATCAGTCATCTTGAGGACTCGCAGCGAGGCCCTTATGGAGGCGCAATTATCTGCCAGGATTTCGGCGGTGACCTCAACACCTGTATTACGATCCGGAGCCTTTATGTTCGGGACGGCGTGGGGTACGCGCAAGCCGGAGCGGGTATAGTCGCGGATTCTCAGGCTGAGAATGAATACGCAGAGGTGCTTCATAAAGCGAAAGCTGTGCGCACTGCAGTCGCAGCCGCGGCGGAGGTGAGCCGATGATCCTACTTCTCGATAACTATGATTCATTTACCTACAATATCGAGCAGTATTTCGGTGAGCTTGGAAAACGGGTCAAGGTTGTTCGAAACGACGAAATCACACTCAAACAAATCGAAAAAATGAAACCTGAGTCTATCGTGATTTCACCTGGACCAGGTAAGCCGGACGAGGCCGGCTTAACCTTAGAGACCATTAGGACCTTTGCGGGCCATATTCCTATCCTCGGCGTTTGTCTGGGGCATCAAGCTATCGGCCAGGTCTTTGGGGGAATCGTTAAGCGCGCGCCTCGCATGATGCATGGCAAAACCTCGGTGATAAAACACGACGGCAAAGGCGTCTTTAAGGGTTTGCCCAGTCCTATGACAGTCACGCGTTATCACTCCCTGCATGTCGATCCCGAATCCTTGCCAAGCTGCCTGAAAATCACGGCCCAGACCGAGGATGGCATCATCATGGGATTGAGGCACAAGAAGTTCCGAATTGAAGGCGTGCAATTTCACCCTGAGTCCTATCAAACGGAACATGGGCAGCGTTTATTTCAGAATTTCCTTGATCTCGCTGGGGGTCGCAAATGAAATTTTTTTTAAAAAAATTATTTCGGGGTGAGATACTGAGCCGGGTTGAGGCGTGTGACGCGATGACCCTGATTATGAAAGGTGGGGCTAATCCCGAGGAAATCGCTGGGTTTTTAGGCGCAATCGCGGCACGCGGCGAAACCTCCGCTGAGCTGGTCGGCTGTGTTGAGGCTATGCGAGCGCAGGCTGTTCCGTTCCCAGTGAAACGCCGTGATTTGATCGACGTCTGCGGAACAGGCGGCGATGGGGCAAATACCTTTAATGTCTCCACCACCAATGCTCTTCTCTTAGCCGCGGCTGGCCTTGGTGTGGTAAAACACGGGAATCGCGCGGTTTCAAGCCAAAGCGGAAGCGCTGACCTACTTGAGATTCTAAACATAGCGATCGATGGATCGCCGGACCATCTTGCCGAGCAGGTTGATGCCTTAGGTTTTGCTTTTCTTTTTGCCCCGCTTTTTCATCCGGCTATGAGCAATGTGTCGGGCGTTCGAAAAGCCCTTGGTGTACGAACACTCTTTAACCTGCTCGGCCCCTTGGCAAACCCCGCCCCTGTGACCAAACAAATTATCGGCGTCTATGAAAAACGCCTTGTTGTCCTAGTGGCGGAGGCCCTACGCGATCTAGGAACCGCGCGTGGTCTTGTCGTTTGCGGCGAGGATGGCCTCGACGAATTCAGCCTGTCAGGATCTTCGTTCGTCGCGGACCTGGATAAGGGCCGCATCACGACCTACACCGTTACCCCAGAAGATTTTGGTTTGACACGGGCCCCCGTCAGCGCCATCCAAGGTGGCTCGAGCCAAGAAAATGCTGATATTACCCAGGCGATCCTGAGCGGCAAAAAAGGGCCTTCGCGCGATATCGTTGTGATGAATGCAGCGGCTGCTCTGGTCGTTTCCGGACATGCAAAATCATGGCTGGAGGGCACCCGCATAGCGGGAGAGGTCATTGACCTTGGGCATGCTTCGGCCAAGCTCAAAGCTTTGCAAAGGAAAGTTTAGCAAAGAGTCGATATGATTTACTTCACTCATTAAAGGGGGCGAACCCGATGATCAACCAAATCGCTGAAGGCAATATACTGGCTAAAATTGCAGAGACTGCGCGCAAACGTGTAAGCGATGCGCAACTGACCCGAAGCCTTGGTTATCTGCAGGATGAATGGCGGGCCATAGCACCTAAACCGAAAGATTTTACGAAGGCTTTCCTTAAAGAGTGGAACGTCATCGCCGAGGTTAAAAAAGCCAGTCCCAGCATGGGCGACATCGCACATGATATCGATCATCTCCTGGTCGCTCAAGACTATCTAAACAATGGTGCAGCAGCGCTTTCGATACTTACAGAACCGTTTTTCTTCAAGGGAAAACTCGAATATCTGCAGGATATCCGCAAGAGCTTTCGCGAGGCCTATATCCTGCAAAAAGATTTTATCGTCGATGTTTACCAGATCTATGAAGCCGCTTTGATCGGGGCCGATTCCATACTCCTCATCGTCGCTATGCTCGGGGCCAGACAGACCAGGGAACTCCTTGAGGAGTCTCGTAAAATCGGGATTTCGGCGCTTGTGGAAGTTCATGATAAGAATGAGCTCGACATAGCGATAGACATCGGGGCCACTATCATTGGTGTCAACAACCGTAACCTCAAGGACATGAGCATTTCACTCAAAACTTCGCGCGAGCTGATCAAACATATTCCTTCCCGCATCATTCCTATCGCCGAGAGTGGGCTCACGTCTCATGATGATCTGGTCGAACTCAAAACGCTTGGTTATCAGGGCTTTCTCGTCGGTACCCAGCTTATGAAAAATAGCGAACCCGGTCGGGCATTGAAGGAACTCATAGGCCATGGCAGGTAAACTATGCATAATTCCATGAAAATGAAGATATGCGGAATCACGCGTGACGAGGATGCACACCTTGCCATTAAACTGGGCGCATTTGCACTAGGGTTTATTTTTTACGAGAAAAGCCCACGGTACATTGCACCCGAGCGTGCTCAGCAACTGATTGATGCTTTGCCACTTTACCAAAGTGCACGACTCGTCGGTGTGTTTGTCAATGCCGATGAAGAATGGGTTCGTCACGTCGCGCAACTGACTCGCATTGATACCCTGCAGTTTCATGGCGATGAGACCCCCGAATTTTGCGCAAAATTCTCTGATTATACTGTTTGGAAAGCTTTTCGCCTTGAAACGAAGTCTCAGCTTTCGGAGCTTTCAGTTTACGAAAACATCCCCTGTATCGAGGCCTTTCTTTTTGATGCGGCCGTCAAAGGGCAGTACGGCGGCACGGGTCATGGCATAGACAGAGACCTTTTAGCAAGGATTCCTCGGGCCAAACCCATAATAGTGGCGGGGGGCTTAAACGCCACGAATGCCCGTACGATCTGGGACGCGCTACATCCCTTCGCACTCGATCTTTCTTCCGGCGTTGAAACAAGCCCAGGGGTCAAAGACTCTGACAAACTCATTCAGCTTTTTGCTGAGAAAGACTAAACGGATGACTCTCGAACATGTACCCGATAAACGTGGCTATTACGGGCGTTTTGGTGGGCGGTTTGTGCCAGAGACTCTATACGGTCCTGTGAAGGAGCTCGAAGCGGCTTATCGCCACTACTCTGCTGATAAAGCCTTTCAAGCCGAACTTCGTTCCTACCTCGTTGATTATGTCGGGCGTCCGACGCCTTTAACGTTCGCGAAGCGTCTTACCGATCATCTTGGAGGTGCGCGCATTTATTTGAAACGCGAAGACCTTACGCACACCGGCGCCCATAAAATCAACAATGCTATCGGTCAGGTTTTGCTCGCTAAAAAAATGGGCAAAACGCGTGTGATAGCCGAAACAGGAGCCGGGCAGCACGGAGTCGCCACGGCGACCGCGGCCGCACTGTTCGGACTGGAGTGCGTTGTCTACATGGGGAGTGTGGACATGGCAAGACAAGCGCTCAATGTTCGACGCATGAAGCTTTTAGGAGCTGAGGTGAAAGCCGTCGAGAGCGGATCGAAAACTCTCAAGGATGCCGTGAACGAAGCCATGCGCGACTGGGTAGGAAATGTGCACAACACCTTTTATAGTCTTGGCTCCGCGCTGGGTCCTCATCCCTATCCGGAGATGGTGCGAGATTTTCATCGTATCATTGGCGAAGAGGCGCGCGTGCAGATCCAAAAGGCGATTGGTCGTTTGCCGGACGAACTCGTCGCCTGCGTGGGAGGCGGCAGCAACGCTATTGGTTTGTTTTATCCTTTTCTGCACGATACGAATGTGGCGATGACCGGTGTTGAAGCCGGAGGCCACGGTATTGAAGGGGGCAAACACGCGGCCCGTTTTTCTGGAGGCGCACTCGGGGTTTTGCACGGAGCCATGACATATCTCTTGCAGGATGCAAACGGGCAGGTCTCGGAAACCCATTCGATTTCGGCTGGACTTGATTATCCCGCCGTCGGCCCTGAACATGCCTACCTCCACGAATCGGGGCGAGTTACCTACACCTACGCAACAGACGACGAGGCAAAGGCAGCGTTCAGGCTCCTCGCCCAACTTGAAGGCATTATACCTGCTCTCGAGAGTGCGCACGCGATCGCTTATGCTATTAAACAAGCTCCCCTCATGATGAAAGACCAGGTGATGCTGGTGAATCTCTCGGGTCGGGGTGACAAAGATCTGGAGGTGATGTTTGCATGAGCCGACTCAAAAAGACGATTGAAACACGCTTAAAAGCCTCTCAAAAGTGTTTTGTTGCTTATCTCACAGCCGGCGACCCTGGCCTCGAGACGACGCCCATACTGGTCCATGCGTTAGTGCGTGGAGGCGCGGATATAATCGAACTTGGTATTCCTTTTTCCGATCCCCTCGCCGACGGCCCTGTGAACCAACGCGCAGCGGAACGAGCCCTTCTAAAGGGCGTTAGCCTCTCGCAGATTTTAGATAACGTTCCCAAAATTCGCGATCTGTGTCCACAGACTCCCCTCGTAATCTTCAGCTACATGAATCCTATCTTTGCGATGGGATTTGAAGCCTTCGCAAAAAAAGCGCAAGCTGTAGGGATTGATGGCGTTCTTGTTGTTGATTTGCCGCCGGAAGAAAGCCTGGAGTATCGCGCTATTCTCAATGCCCATGGCCTTGATACCATTTTTCTTGCGTCACCTACGAGCGATGAAAACCGGCTTCGACTCGTCGATGAATGTTCGTCAGGCTTTGTTTATTATGTATCACGAACCGGCGTTACGGGCGCCCAAGCCCAAATCTCGACGAGTTTGCAGAACGAACTCGCGTTTGTACAAAAAACGATAAAAAATCCAGTCATGGTGGGTTTTGGTGTGTCGAATGCTCAGCAGGCGAAGGAGATCTCAGGAAGAGCGCAGGGCGTGATTATAGGCAGTGCTATCGTTTCGATCATTGAGAATTCGAAACAGGCGGCAAAAGAACTTGAGGATTTTGCGCGTTCTATACGGAATGGTCTTGATCAATAAAAAAGGAGGCAGCTCCGTATGGAGCCGCCCCCCCTGCAGATCATTATTTCCTCAGTGAAGCGAAAAGGAAAGTCCCGCGTCTCTCAAGTTGAATCAGAATCTTCGAGGATTGTGAGTAAATACTCGAAAAGTCTTTGACCGACTTGAGGTCTACGTTGTTGGCTTTGAGAAGGACATCGCCCGGTCGAATCCCCGAAGCGCGGATCTTGGAATTCGGATCAACATCGGTGACAAGTAAACCACGATTGCTTTCGATGCCGTATTGTTGAATGAAATCGGCATGTTTTTGTTTGTTTAAAGGCTCGATTTTGAGGCCGGCATCGTTAAAGGCCCCCTTGGGAGCGCCGCCGCGGGACTCATCATCGCCTTCGTCCTGACCTTGAGGCACGCCGTGGCCTCGCACGCGATTTTGAGCCATGGGAAAGGTGCCCAGATTAATATCGGTCTTTTTAAGAGTTCCCGCGCGATAATAACCCACTGTTACTTTCGTGCCGGGCTGCATCAATCCAACGGCGTTTGATAATTCTTGGCCTGAATGAATCGATTTGCCGTTTACTTCCACGATAACATCGCCCGATTCCATACCGGCTTTGGCCGCTGGCGTGTTTTTCTCGATCTTGCCAACCAAGGCCCCTTTGGTTCCTTTGGGAAGATTCATAGCGTTGCCGAGTTCTTCGTCAAGCTCTTGACCAAGCGCGACTCCTAGATAACCACCCGCGACTTTGCCTTTATTTATGAGCTGAAGCGCGACGGTTTTGACAAGGTCCGACGGCACTGCGAATCCGATACCCGCGGACGATCCGGAACGGCTGAAAATAGCCGTATTCATGCCGATGACATAACCGTTCATATCGAGAAGAGGACCACCGCTATTGCCGGGGTTAATGGCAGCGTCGGTTTGGATGAAGTTGCCAACAGCTGTGATGTTGAGGTTCCCGCGTGCAACAGCCGAAACGGCTCCAAAGGATTGACTGAATTCGAGACCAAACGGAGCGCCAAGAGCGATAACAAACTCACCGACACGCACCTTCTCGGAGCTGCCGAGCGGCAGTTGCATCAAGCCTTTTCGGTTGAATTTAGGGTCTTTGATCTGCACGACAGCAACGTCTGTTCGGGGATCTGTGCCCAGAACTTTGGCCTCATAGGTTTCGCCATTCGAAAGCTTGAGGTCGATTTCATCGGCCCCTTCCACGACGTGGTTGTTGGTGACAATATACCCTTTGTCGAGATCGACGATGAAGCCTGAGCCGACACCGGCCTCCTGCTTTTTGCCGGGATCGCTTGGATCAGGTTGGCGGTAGCGAGGACCGAAAAAGAAATCAAAGGGGTCAACCTCATAGTACGGGCGGCCTTTGATGATTTTTGAGATAGAAATCAGTGCTATACCCTTACTGGCATCCTGCGACAATTCGGCAACACCTGCGGAAATCTTTTGCAGCAACTGCACGTTTTCCGAAGGTTTGTGATTGATATCGGTGGCTGGCAGATCGTAGGCATGAACCGTCGAAGATAGGAGTGCCGCCGATACAAGAAAAATGCTGGATATCCTCGGTATCATAAAGTGTTATGTCCTCTTAACTAAAATTTAGAACCGATCGAACAGTGTTATTCTGCAAGTTTGATGATGAAATGAGAATAAGATATCGTGTAGAAACTACTTCTTTCCGAAAAAATATTGCGAGAGGTCCTCCCGTGTCCGATATCCGACTTGCGATCCTCGAAAGTGGCTTCGGTCTGGGTGGCTGGATTCCCCGAGCTCTGGATGCTTCTGTACAAGCGCCGCGCTTCCCCGGTCTCAAGGGCGATAAACTCTGGATGGCTGAAGCGCTTGTTGCCGCGATGGAGGGGATCGGTCGCTCCAGCCCAAATCCTGCGGTTGGAGCCCTGTTGGTGCAGGGTGGGCTTGTCATCGGTCAAGGCGCGACCGAGACTTATGGGGCCTTGCATGCGGAGCGAGTTGCAATCAACAGTGCGGACGTGAACGCCCTTCAAGGGTCCACGTGTTATGTGACGCTGGAGCCTTGCGGTGGCCTAAACGGCAAACAGCCGCCCTGCGCGGACGCTTTGATCAATGCCGGTATAACGCGCGTCGTCGTTGCGACGAATGATCCTCATATCAAAGCGGGTGGCCTAGGACTTACTCAACTCAAAAATGCTGGGATCGAAGTTGAATCAGGGTGTTTGGCAGCCGAGGCGAAAGCCTGGCATTTCCCGTTTTTGGCCTATCAGGACAAACAGTCTCCGATCATCATCGGCAAGTGGGCGCAGACTCTAGACGGTCACCTTGCTGACGATGATAATCATTCGCAGTGGATTTCGGGATCGCGGTCTCGGCGCTATACTCATTGGCTTCGTCAGAAATACGATGCGATTATGGTCGGGGTTGCAACGGTGTTGCACGACAAACCAAGGCTCACGGCACGCGAATCAGCTTTGCCACACGCCCGGGACCCTCACAAAATTATTTTTGATCCCTCAGCTCGTTTGAGTTCCGCCTCGGCCGAAACCTTGACTGCACTCTTCGATAAAACGGAGAGCCTTGGGCCTATCGTTTATTGGTGTACTGATCCCCGAACTCTGACGCTTCCTCCTGTTCTTTTACCGTATAAGGACCGTATCGAACATTTACCGATTGTCGATACTCACAATCTCGCGGGGCTTCTTGCTCATTTAGCGGCCGCCCATAGAAAGCGTTTTGGTCGCGACCTTCAATCCATCTTTGTCGAAGGGGGAGCGCAGCTTCTGACGCTTCTCATGCGGGCCGACCTCCTCGACGCCTGTCATATATTTGTTCGTGCCGGTATTCTTGGGGGATCACGCAATCGCATTGGCCGCCTCGAACGCGGTGAGAATCTATCACTCCCGCTGATGCAACGTACGGATTATAAACTCTTAACGACTCTCGCTATCGATGACGACGTTTTAATCGAATGCGTTCATCGGCGTTATCAGTTCTGGTCTTGATCAAGATTTCGTCCTCCGCAACATGAATCAGGCTTGAACAAAGCGTGGACAGATTCTAAGAGTCCTCCCTTGAAGGAGGTGATTTCATGCCGCTCAATATCTATCAATCTCAGGATTATAAAAGTTTCCTTGCAGAGACTTTGGGGGAGCGTTGCAGTCGTAATGCACGCTATTCCTTAAGGGCTTTTGGTCGGGATATCGAAACCGCCCCGAGTTTTCTATCGTTACTTTTCCGGGGCAAGGCCGAACTTTCCCTGGAAAAGGCCCGCGTGGTCGCTGATAAACTTCTGCTTAAGGATCACGAGCGGGATTATTTTGTAGCATTGGTCCATAAGGAACGGTCCGGTGATGCCGAGTATGTTGCCTGCCTTAGGGAAAAGCATGCGTTTACATCTCTCGATATCCAGACCCCTATAGAGGCAGAATTCTTTCTCAATGACTTTGCGCTTTACCTCAAATTGAGTCTTTTAGGAAAGGTGCAAAAAAGCGATGCAAAAAAACTATTTGGGATCTCGGAGGCAGATCTTCAAGACGCCTGTACGAGACTTCAAACCCTCGGTTGGATTGAAGGGTCTCTTGAAGGCGGCTGGTCAACTTTTAAAGGCAATATGCGAACGGAAACAGATAATAAGTCCGAGGCGGTACGTGTTTTCCACCAAAAGCTTTTAGATCTCGCAACGCAGCAGCTACACGAAGGCAATGCGAGCCAGAGGCACTTCTATTCGAGTTTTTTCAGCCTGAAACAAAAGGATTATGAAAAATTCTGCGCCACACTTCAGGAGTTTTGCCGTGTTCGTACAGATGCCTATGACTCGCGCGAGCAGCACGACACGATTTATACCCTTAGTTTCCAGGTCCTACCGATAGGCGGACTCAAGAGAACTACTGCACGATCTCGATAGAACTACCACCGATATCAATCCCATCCCCGATCTGGACGCGGCAACGAAGCCGTTCATCGACCTCACCTAAAGGAAGGTTTTTCTTGCAGAAATACGAGTGAAAGGCCTGTTGTGTGACATTGCCCTGAATAGGAGTTTTTAGCTGGACCGATTCGATGACCCGTCGTCCGAGGCTCCACTCTTGTTTGATATTCGCGCGGAGTCCCGGAGGCGCTACGACGGGTGCCACACAGCATAAAGTATGGCCCTCTTTGAGTGCGTCCTTCACTGATTGTTTGGAGATGCTTTTAGCCAGATGTTGATCTGCAGTTTCTTTGTTAACGATATCAAATGCGAAATGTGAATCTTTGGTCCAGACAGACAAAAGAGGGAAGCGCAGAGGGGCATCCAAAAATAGAAGCGGTATGAGCGATAAGAACCATAACGCCAGGAGCGATAGGATATAGGATTTTTCTTTGCGGGTCGGAATAAAAGCGAGGCTGCTGATGCCAGCCATTGCAGGGTAAAACCAGTCTAAGTATGAGGGTAAAATAAAAGGAAACAGAAAACTCGAAGCTGAGAGCAGCGACCAGGCTAAAAGTAGATGGCGATAGAGGGTGTACTGAACAAGTTTTTCGTAGAGAGGATCCCATAGGCTCGTGCCGAGCCATAAGATGTTGACGCCGAAATAAATCCAGTCCTGCCTGACAACATAAAAAGGCAAACAAAAGATCAGAATGTACTGCGTGAGAGACTGTGTGGCCGAAAGATTTGCCATCTTTGCCCAGGAGCTGTAACGGGCCCACTTGGAATCCTGAGAAAGGCTTTCAAAGAGCCGCCCCACCATGGCAAAAACCATAAATGCCGGCCCGACCAGGAGCACAAAAACCCCGAGTTGAGTGACGTGCGAAAAATCTCTTTGCAACGTAAAGACTGACCAGAGTCCGTATACGAGGAAAAAGAATGGCAGGAATTTGGCCAGCTTTTTCACAGACGCTCTACTCCTTTGGTATGTGCGATTGCCTTCTGCCTGAGAAAGTGATCAATCACACAGAGAATCGCCATGGCTTCGACCATGGGGACGGCCCGAGGCAGGACGCAGGGATCATGACGACCAGCTGCTGGTTTGATTTTTTGCTCCTGTCCCGAGCGGTCAACGGAGTCCTGTTCTTTAAAAATTGTGGCGACAGGTTTGAAGCCAACCCGCACGCTGATAGTTTCGCCGTTGCTTATCCCCCCCTGAATGCCGCCGGAGCGATTGCTGGCGGTGCGAATCTTGCCATCTCTGACCACAAATGCATCGTTATGCTGCGAGCCATACAAATAGGTGCCTTCAAAACCGGAGCCAATTTCGAAGCCTTTACTTGCGGGCAAACTCATCATCGCTTTGGCGAGGTCCGCCTCAAGTTTATCAAAAACGGGTTCGCCTAGACCGCCTGGACAATTATAAATAAAGCAGACGATGCTTCCTCCAACGCTGTCACCTTGTTTTTGAGCATCAAGGATGAGATTTTCCATGGACGCCTGTGCGGCTTTATCGGGGCAACGCAGGGGATGTTCATCAACCTGGGCACGCGTGATTTTAGCGCTGATTGTTGCCTGCACATCCTTGACCCTATCCACACAAGCAACTACACGAAGGTCTGGTATCAAAGCTTGGAGGATCTGCTCCGCAACGGCCGCTCCGGCTACGCGGCCGATCGTTTCGCGCGCGCTTGCACGTCCACCACCACTGGGAGCTTTCACACCGTATTTAAGATCCGTAGTGTAGTCAGCGTGCGACGGACGGTAGACTTCCGTGAGATCGGAATAATGATCTTTTTTTACGTCTTCATTCCGGACGACGAGGGTAATAGGGGTGCCAAGAGTGATGCCGTTAACGAGGCCTGAGAGGCATTCCACTCGATCTTTTTCGTTGCGCGGGGAAGCCAGATGACTTTGCCCGGGACGACGACGATCCAGAAATGCCTGGACTTTGGCGAGATCAATTTTGTGAGCAGGAGGACAGCCATCGATGATGACGCCGACTGCGCCACCATGTGATTCACCAAAAGTCGTAATCCGAAATAGATGGCCAAAGGTGTTGCTCATGGAATTCCCCCCAATTGAATACCAATTCTACTTTTGTATGAATTGGGGCGGAAAAGCTAGTGCAGAATAAGGGTCTTTTTTGTTAGTGCGTGCCCTGAGCGATCAATGCGTCGAAGCCAAAGAGAGCGTACATCTCCCATTTTTTACCGATGACCTGCCCGACACCGATGCCGGCGTTAAGTTTTACGCCCTTAACATCCGCAGTGAGGTCGAGGTTATAGCCGTGAGCTTTTATCCCTGTACCAAAACCATTGGGATCCGTTTGAAACCAGGCATTTCCGTAGTTGTAATAAGCGGTAAAATCGAGTCTCTGGAGATAAACGATATGCACAAGTTTGGCGAGGTCAGGCATGATAGGGAGCGTCCACGAAAAGTTGAATCGCGCCTGGGTATCGCCGTAAACCGCGGAGGTCAAAGCCCCAGGGCCGAAGATTGGCTGGTTGATGGAATTGAGGCCACCACCCGATCCAGGAACGTAGGTATAGAGGGGACGATAGGCTTCCTTAAGAAGTTTCCTACGCGGGCCGCGATCGCGGCTATACGAAAGACCCCAGTTTTGCGTTGTAACACGACCAAAGAGGGAAAGTGGTATTGTCACCGCCGTACCAACTCCTGTTTGTTCATAGTCGTAGTTGGCGTTATCAAACTTTGTCGCAAGATCACTGTTGAGATAGTAGGATAAGGTGCCCCAATAGAAAGGGTGCTGCTTGCTGAGGTTGATCGTGGTTTCACGTATATACCCTTTCGCGATTTGGGCCCAAAGCGCGTCCTCACCGAGAAAAGGCAGTAGATACGATTGTTTGTAAGATATCCGCGCGCTGAGATTCAAGCTATAAATATAGCGGGAGGCCGAAATTTGTGCCCCTCTCTCATCAAAGTAATAAACCTGCGTCCCGGTCCCTTCGAGCCGGCGGTACACACCGTTCCACGTCTGACGTCTAAACAGGTCCAAACCAAAGGTCGTTTCAAAACGATTGCTCGTCATATTCAATTCGATGTCGGGATAACGACTTGCAACGCCGTAGAGGGCTAAGAGTTGCACAGTCTCGTTCTGAAGGTGATCCATCAGTGGGATCGCTATCGAACCATATTGATAACCTTTGGAATCGAGACCGATCCAAGGAAATGCAAAAACGGGGCGCGCTCTGAATTCTGAGGGTTTGGACTGTATGCTAGGATCAACGCCCGTGCCGAGCGGCGCTTGTTTGGCGATCTTTTGTGTATCGGATTCGATGGCCGAAACAGTTGAAGCTTTCCATGCATTACGTTGGGATAGGATGTCCTTCAGGGACGCCATGGGATAACGCATGGCGATCTGAAGGGGCGACGTCGGTTCGTCATGCGCGCGGCAGAGCGTCCGTTTCGTGAAACTCTGATTGCTGCGCACGAGGAGAACCCCCTCCTGTCGCCATAGGCTCATAACGATTTGATCTTTGCTCGAATTGAAAAGCCTGTCGACCATATTGCCGAGTAGCTGCTCGTCGACGCAGTGGCCGCTCGGATCAAAACGCCTCAGAAAATGTGCATTCGCGTCAGCATAGGCGATGACCATGCTCGACTTTGTAAACGCGAGGGATAAAGGCTTTCCGTGCAAGGGATCCGCAAACTTTTTAACGGTCAAAGTATCGGGATCAACAATCAGAATGCTGTGTTGATCGCCAAGCAGGGTTTCTTCTGATTTTCTGAGCCACAGCTGCGAAAGAACCGCTTGTCCCTTTGCATCTTTTTCCGTTCGTTCACCGAGGACGGCGAGAGATTGCGGAAAAATCACGGGAGGCATGCATTTGATGGCCTGTGGGGGAACGGTTTTATAAAGGTCGATCTCGCTGCGTGCAAGGTAGCAGACCTGTTGGCGTTCCAGTTTTTCCTCGACCCAGACTAATTTGTCTTTGGAAAGCATAAGTTCGAGGATATAACCGTCACGTTTGAAGAGCTTTTTCTTTTTGTGGTTTTTCTCTATCCAAAAGTTACGGAAGATATCGATATTGCTGTTTGATTCATGGGTCATGTAATAAAGGGTGTCACCCGCCACGACCCGCGGCCCGACCAGATCGTCAGGGAGTTTTTGCGTGTTCACCGTGCCCACAGCCGCTTGATTTTTCCAGTCGATGCGCGCTTCATAAAGATTCGCGCCTTCGCGGTTGAGCAAAAATACTTCATCATTTCTATCTTCGAAAAAATAGCTCGAGTTGAAGGTTATCGACTGACCCGCATGCAGCCCATGGTTGAAAGCGGTTTTAGGTCCGATAGGAGCTGGATTTTGTAGCTTCAAAACGTTGTCGGTTTCGCTCACGAAGCCAAGGTCGGTGCGGGTCTTCCAGTATTTGGCCGCTTCGATTTTATACTCTTCGTAAAGTTCAGCGCCTGATTTGCCCGTCCATTCCGTAAGGGCTTGGTCCATAGGCATAAACTTTGAAAACGGCACGAAGGTCCAGGGCCAGTACCAGGGCATCGAATATTTATAAAAGGACTCAAGCATCGCTGGGAGTCTGTCGGCATCGTATTTGCGAAGGATATAAGATACGAAAGCGCCAGAAATTCCGTAGCCGATCGTTGAGAAGCGGCTCCCGTCATAGAGGGCGTGGAGTTTGTCGTAAGTGGGCCAGCCGCCATTTATCGCGTAATAGCGTTCGATACCGTACTGAACATCCGAGCCGTTCGAGACGCTGGTTGCTTCCGCGAGGCCTTCTATCCACCAAGCGGGCATCCACGGCAGATGGATGATGCTGCCCGCGGGGCCAAATACATTATCCAGATGTCGATACATCGTCGAGTGCGTGTATTCGTGCCACGCAAGGTCGCGACCGCCGCGCGCAAGCGATTGGAGTTCGATCGCATCGGTGATGAAGTTGGCAAAGGAGGCGTTTGAGGTCGTTGACGACATCAGGACGGGTAAGGGTTTTTTGCGGTGGACGCCGAGCCACTGTTCGAGGCGGGGGCGTCCCGCCTCGAGCGCTTCGAGTATCGCTTTTGCTTCCGCCGGGGCTCTTCTATCGTGATAGACGATGAAATTGCTGGTCTTCAGCTCGTCATATTCGAGATCGCCCTGATTGCGGCCAAAGCCTATCGGCAGAGCCTGGGCGAAAGGGGTTGAGAGCTGAAGGAGGAGGAAGGCGAAAGCGAGCTTACCGAATACGCGCACGTGCTGCCTCGAGGTCTTGGGGTGTGTCGATACCAAGGGAAGGGCTTTTCGCTTCTGTCACCGCAATGCTCAATCCGTTACCGAGAGCTCGAAGCTGTTCGAGGCTCTCCGCGAGTTCGAGGGGATGTTGCGGGAGGGCGCAGAAGTTCAAGAGGCCTTTTTTGGTAAATGCATAAACGCCGATGTGTTGCCAGAATCCGGCGAATTGCTCTGGATCTCTATAATAGGGTAAGGGGGACCGGGAAAAATACAAAGCTTTGCCCTGGTCGCTCACCACAGCTTTTACACAATTCGAATTTTTGTATTCGACCAAGTGGAGATTTCTGTAAACCATCGTCCCCATCGGATCACCATCCTTTTCCATCTTTGCCAGGAGGCCTTCCAGATCGGTGAGGTCGACAAAAGGTTCGTCGCCCTGCACGTTAAGCACCAGGGGTTTGTCGAACTTGCGAGCAACTTCGGCGCAGCGATCAGTGCCACTTTTATGAGCGGAATCGGTTATTTGCGCCGGGACTTTATGGTTTTGGCAAACCTGCAAAATCTCCTGATCATCGGTAGCGATCACGATAGTTGCGCCTTTTGCGGCAAAACTTTCGAGCCGCTGATAGACGCGGACGATCATGGGGAGTCCGCCGAGATCAGCGAGCGGTTTGCGGGGAAGACGCGACGATTGCATACGTGCGGGGACTACAATAAGCCATTGATTCCATGAGATCATAGTTTGATACTTTCCAAATAGCGCTGAGAGGGCGGGAGTCCAACGTTTCCCTGACAAAAGGGACTGAGCTGCTTGCCACTGTGGTGCTTTCGTTGCTACTATGTAACTATAATTCTACCTTGGCTGAAAAGCATATTAAGAATAGCGGGAGTGCTCGAGATGGCCGAGAATACTGCGCGTAAATACGATGCTGGAGCTGCTGCCTTCTTTGTGGAGACGCTCTGTCAGGACGCTGATACACTTTTGCGTTTCGGTTTTGCGCTGTCGCTGAGCGACGAATGGGCGTCAGACCTCGTCTACAAAACCTATCAATCGATACTGCCGAAGCTCCCTGAGCTGATCAAAAAGGACGGCTCTTATATTCGCCAGCTCCTTTTACGTCGCCTTTGGGAGATTCATCATGAGGAATCCCGTGAGGGCGCTTCGTCGGACAACGCACTTTATCCTTTCCTAAAGCCGCTCGATCTGGAAACACGCGCTTCGCTTTTTCTCTGTGACGTCGTTGGACTCACCATAGAAGAAGCGCTCGAAATTACTCCTATGGATCATAACGACCTGAGACGACACCTCGCCACAGGCCGCAAGCGTTTGCTTGATTTTAGATTTGAGTGAGGAAGCTATCGAATGGCCCAGAATAATTCAGTTTTGAGTGACGAGGACTTCCTCTTTAGCCATCTCGCCGATTATCTCGACGAAGGTATGACCCCTGCCAACCAGCAGAAGTTCGACCAGATCGCCGGGAAGATTGGTATGGCTGATGTTGCCACTGACTACGGGATCCGCCGTGGACGGTTGCAGATCGAAGCGCAGCGTATGTTCCTAGGCGAGAAAAAGATGCGTGCTATCCATGAGCTCGTCGAGGACGATGCAGCCCGTGCGAACCACGAAGCTGCAGAGATCGATGAGGTCGGCTCTTCAGAAATGAAAGGGAGCGTCATTCGGTTTGCAGCCCTTGCAGCCGTTCTGATCCTCATTTTCGGTGGGCTGTACACCGTCTTCAAGCCCGAGTCAAAGCCGACGTTTAATGCACTCAACTCGCTTATTTATGAAGCGGAAGTGATGAACGAGAATTCGGAAGGGCGACTGAATTTCCCCTCCGACAAAGTGGAAGAGCTCAATCAGTACTTCAAAAAAGTCCCTGACCTGAGTTTTGAACCGAAAACTATGAAGGCCCTTCCTGCCGAATGGAAGGTCGCCGGCGGCTCTCTTATCGATTATGATGGCGCCAAGATTACTGTCACCCAGTTTCAAAATGTGGCCAGCGGCGAAAAACAATATTTGTTTTTCTACAGTGGCAAACTCAGCCAACTTCCAAAGTCGATTCCAGGTAATGCCAACGGACTCGTTTATCAATCCTATGCCTCTTCGAGCCTCAATGTCATGGCTTGGGAAGCGGACAAAAACGTGGTCGGCATGATCGTAGGGAACCGTGCAGTTCGTGAGCAGGCCGACTTTGCTTTGAAAGTCATTGGACCGTAAATCGCTTTGCGTGTAAGGTCTTTTGCTTAGCCCTCTGAGCAAAGGACCTAACCCGTGCCCCAGAAAATCCTTCTCGTTCAGCTTCGCCAACTCGGCGATATTATCCTGACCACACCCAGTCTGCGCGAAATGAAAAAGTTGTGGCCCGATGCTACGATCGATTTTCTGTGCCATCCTATGGGTAAGCTCATTCTTCAGGATAATCCCTATGTGAACTCGATTCTTACCTACGACCTCGATGCGAGTTGGATGGAACAGCTGCGGTTTGTCCAGAATCTCCGGGCGCGGGGTTACGATTTAGTTCTCGATTTCATGTATAACCCCCGTAGTGCGTTTTATAGCCGAGCAACAGGCGCACCAAAACGACTAGCTTTTCCTTCGCGGCGAGCCTTTCTTTATACCGACATAGTCCCGCAGAACCCCGAGGTGGAGTACATAGTCCGGGAGAAATTCCGATACCTCGAGTATCTCGGCCTCAAACCTACGGATTTGACCCTCGATCTGCCTTGGGACGAAACACACCTTAAAGCCATCAAACAACTGATCGAAACACATGTGCATTTTCGTGACGCTCCGGTTCGTGCTGTCATCAGCTGCACTCACCGCCGTGAGGAGCGGCAGTGGCCCGTCGAGCGTTATGCAGAAATTGCGGATCGCCTTGTTCGTGAGAAAAACGCGACCGTGGTTTGGATCTGGGGCCCGGGCGAAGAAGATTTTGTAAAACATGCGATGACACACTGCAAAGAACCCATGCTTTTGTCGCCCGCGACTGCGTTTCGGGAACTCGCGGCCATCCTTGCAAACTGTGATTTTTTCATAGGTAATTCTAACGGTCCAAGCCATGTAGCCGTAGCAAATAGTGGGAGTTCTTTGCAACTCCATGGTACGACCTACGCACGCGGTTGGTGTCCTGACAATGAGCGTCACCGTTCTATTCAAGCGGGTGCGGGTATGCCTGGCGGCTTGGGACCCATCAACTTGATCCCGTCTGCCGATGTGTGGCATGCTCTGGATGTCATGTGGCCAGTCGTTATAAAAGTTGCTGCAAAGCGCCGAATGAGCGGAATGAAACTCAACTGGACGCAACGCGATAGAAACGATTGAGGTGAGTGCATCATGTTCATAAATCTATTTCGAGTTGATAAGACTGATAAAAGTCGGTCCCGTAAATTCTCACTTTTGCCTCGCTTTGGCGTCGTTATCGACTTTGCCGGCCGCACCTATTCGTTTAGACATGCTCCGCTTATGGAGACGCTTTTCAACCTTTTTGAGCGTGGACCCAGTCGTTCCAACCTGCAGAAAATCGTGACGGAACAGCTTTACGAAATTTCTCTGCCCTCTTTAATCCGAAAAAAAACGGTTAACGTGAAAGCTCGGACTATCCATCGGCAGACAAAAGAGCTAAAAGATCAGTCTCCCATCGACTCATAAAAGGTAAGAGGTTGTGAGTTTTATGCTACCCTTTCGCGTGTTTGACAAAGAAAAGAAACAAATGTGGCAGATCATTAACTATCACCCCAGTTCGGATGCTGAGGGAAGTTACCTAGCCACTAAAGAAGATGACGACTCGAGCGACGGTGATATGCGTATCATCCCCGCAAACGAATTGGTTTCATACAAATTCGTCGACTTCCTAGAAGAAGTTGAGCCTTTCGAGAATTAATAGCTGGGCCTTCTCCCGATAGGGAGAAGGCCTTGGTTTATCCGGGATGGACGGTACCCATGAAAGACCCGAATCTCGTGCGCAAAGAGCTGCTCCCCATCAAAGACGTCCTCGCTCATGTTCGTTTTACCCCCAAAGAACTCAGTGCGCAAAGCCATCCCGAAGCCATGAAACTGATTGCCGGCGACCTTATCAACGTCACTTCACTCAAGCTTCAGACCTTCAAAGAAAATGGAACGCGTTGCCGGATCTGTGGCGCCAAAGGCGAATATTTCGCCAAAGAAAAATACTCTGATCAGCCATACTATCATCTGAACCTATATTGCCTTAAAAGCGAGGAAGAGGTCTTGATGACAAAAGACCATATTATTCCCATCGCCAAAGGCGGGCGGGATCGCCTGAATAACTTCCAAACGCTCTGCGTCGACTGCAATAAAAAGAAGGCTAGCCAGACCAAAGAGCTTGTTAAGAAAAAGCATTTAAAAGCGAAACCCTGAGTCTTCTTCGATTTCTAGTCCGCTCTCAAAACCTTGCCTTCTGGTTTATTTCCGCTATTCTATATCTACTACTCATCCGAGAGCGAAAATTTAGTCCCCATAACCTCCCGCGTTTGAGGCTTCCCTCGCTCGGGCAGTATATTGTCGAGGATTAGGCCGTGTTTCATAAGCAAATGGTGACACTGTTGTCTGTTATGATGCTTCTCCTGCTGGCCTGCAAACCTTTGGGCAGTGGCGAGTCGGAGGTCATGACCAACAGCACGACGACCGATTCCCTTGACTGGTTCGCGCGCGGCACACCGCGCGAGGTTTACTCGTACCAAAAATCCAAAGTTAAACTCTGGTGGGCGACCATGGTGTATGGTGAGACCGCGCCGCCTGAGGCCCCTAAGGTTGCGGCCAAATCCTTCTGGTCTCTGTCCAAATATTATATGGATTGGCGATACCGCAAAAATCTCAAACTCTTCGACGAGATAGTTGCGGGAAAAAAACCAGATCTTGGAGGGCAACCAAGTGGTTTTTCAGCGATAATGGCGGATCGTTTTGGGATAGATGCTGCGGGCCTGCATTTTAGCACCTCGAAGGGCATACGCAAGGCGCTGCGCAGAGCGAAAGCGGCTGGCGATGCGGCAACGGATAAACTCGTCAATGCCGATGAAGTAAAAGCTGGCAGTACTAATCCTCTGTGGTGGGATAAGTTTCTTAATCCCAAAACACCTTTAACGGCTGCCGAAAAAAAGTTTCAGACAGCGGATAACCATTCAAAAGCTCAAGCTCTCAAAGAAAACAGTCCTTATTACAAGAAGGACACCAATAGCTTTAATTTCAAAACGGCTTACACCAACTTTAAAAAAGCCGAAAAAATGAGTATGGCCACTAACGTTGAGGCCACCGTGGATAGAGGCAGCGGCAAAATCACAGCTTGGGTTGGCGGGAAAATTCTCGGCAAAAGCCTCAATCAGAGCCCACATTTTCTGGAAGCATGGCTGAAAGTAGGTGTCGATGAAGCGGTGGTGACAGCGAGCCCAAACACAAAACCTTCGGCCATGGCGCCCGCACCGACTCCTATTGGCAAAGGTTTTTCCGGTGGCGTAACATTTTTTGGCCAAAACTCAACAATGACACCGATCAGCAATGGCCTAAAAAACCTCATGCCAGCCATCCCTAAAATCCCCGCAGCGAAAATCCCGGTGTTTGTGTTTCCTGGTGGATCCATAGTCGTAAGTTTCGCCCTTAATCCTCTCATTAATATCATGGCGGATATCAACGTCCGTAAGGCTGGAATGGTGACGCTGACAGCAATTCCCGTCGTCGGCATGACGTTCACAGCTAAAGTTGGCGCCGAGCTTGCGGTTATTGGTCTGGGTGTGAAAGGGGATCTTACGGTCTTTCATTTTAAGGTTCCTATGAGCCTTAGCATCGGCGGCAGCAAGTCGAACGGCCTTTATTATGCCGGGACTTTGATCGCGGGACCTGTTCTTTCGATGTTCGGCGGCTCAGCCCTTTCCCTCTACGGAGAGCTTGCCTTACCGACGCCTTTTAACTACGTGGTCTGGGCTGCAACTGCTATCGCCAAGGCCGTTACGGGTCTTTCCTTATCGAGCGAACTTGGCCTTGACAGTCAGCATTTAACGGTCGGTTTTCCGATTTGGGCGCCGGAAGGAATGCTGACCTTGTGGGAAGGTATTACGCTGGAGGGGCCATCGTATATTCCGAATTTGAAGGGGGCAAACTGCACGGCTCTTCACAGCAATATCGAGGCCCACAAAAGAGAAGCAAAACGGCAGCCCAAACCAATGGATCCTATCTTTGTAAAGGTGAATGATAACGTCAACAAAATGATCAATCTGATGGAAAAAGCTATCGAAAAAGAATGCGGAATTGCTGCGAGCACCACTGCAAAATAAGGGTTAACTCAAGGCTCTTTCTATTTACAAACTCTGCAGGAGGGTCATGATGACGAAAACAAAAACAAAAACTCGTTGGCTCGCAATATTGGGCGTCGCCGTATCCATAGCCTTTATTTCGATAGTACTGTCCTCGGGTAAAGGTGCACGCGACAAAAAACATGAGTTGACGGCTCAAAAATATCGACTCAAAGACGGGCAATATCATGTTCAACTTTCCACTCAGGTGGCGAGCGAGGGGCAAACGACGCAATATCTCTTGCTCGATGGCCTGCTCGATAGCGTCAAGGTCAGCCAGGACGAAACGCTTAGCAGTTGGGCCGATGTCAGTAGACTCGTCGCGATGGGGGTCGAGGAGCAGGGTGATCCTTTGAAAGGGCAGACCGCTCTCACGCGCTTTGAAGGGGGTCAGGCCATTCATCAGGTGAAGGCGAGTTTTCCAGAGAAATACGGTGATTTTGAGCGGAGTTTTCTCAATAAATTATTTGTGAATATCGATACCAGCGAGACGAAAACGTCGCGTACCGAAATAGAAGATGGTCATCGTTACGACGTTGCGTACACGATTGAGAAAAGGGGGGACGGAACGAAGGTCATGACTAGGCGATGGACCATGAGTCTCGATGCGACTGTAAAAATAGATGAAAAGTCGAATAGCCTTGTGTATCTGCTCGATGAATCCAACCAACTGGTGAGTTTGACTGGTGAACTTATTCTTTTTACGAACGCCCCGGGGACCGCGTCGGCTCCCTTCGTCAAGCAAAACATTGAGGTTTCCTTTCAAGCTGATAAAATTGTCGATATGAAACCAGCGAAAAACGCGCTCGTCCGAACGGATTACGCGCCTCTGTTAGGCGTGTCGAGCGACGGAGTTGTGGCGCTGACAGAGCCACCCAAGATTTCGCTAGTTGATACCTTTAAAATGGTAGATGCCCTGACTGGCGACACGGCGGCAGGCGACCGTGCCGACATTTATAACCTGCTTGAAGCGCATTTAAATTTTGATCCTAAAAATATCAATGCATTCAAAGACAGAATTCTCAGCATGAAAGCAGAGAGCGACACAGAGCAATTGCACGAAAATCTGCTATTCAGTGTAATTGCCGGAAACGAACGATCAGAGACTTCTGATTTTCTGGTCGACATGGCTACCAGCGACTGCAAAACCTTGTTCTGCCGAAGCCAGGCCCTGAGCGCCTATAACTTTCATCCCAATGTCACTGTTGAAAGCGCCAAACGTTTAGAGGCCTTAGCGGCGACTGATCATGAGCCTGTCATTGCTGCAAACGCTTACTTAGCCTTGAGTCATGCCGAGATTGTCCTTGGTGATAAATATAAAGATGCGGATGAGATCCTATTGAGGGCCGAAAAAGACCATAGCGAAGAAAACTCCTATCGTCATACAGGTATCGTCAGTGCGATGGGCAACCTTGGTAATCGGGAGTTTCTGCCTGTACTCAACACCATGGCTACGAGTAGTGATGCTGATGATAAAGCCACAGCGCTGTTCAATATGCGTTTTGTACCGGGCGAGGATGTAACGGCCAAACTGATGAATTCTATCAAGGTTGAAACTAAGGATGAGGTCGTCGAAGAAGCTATCAAGGCCATGCAGTACCGTACTTTGACGAAAGCGGATGTCGATACTTTGGCTGATACGGTTAAAAATTGGCCGGAAGACACGGAGAGTATACAGACACGCGCGGCGGAGCTTCTGGTCGATATTTACAAACGCAATCCCGAGATTGCGAAAGAAGGCCTCGAATCTTTGCAAAAAGATAGTAAGATTAAGATGGTCCGTGATTATATCGCAGTGGGTATGAAAGACGAGGTCGAGAGTCAGGACTCGGACGCACCGACACCCGAACCCGAGACAGTTCAATAAAGTTATCGAAAAAACAGACACAACCAAAAGTTGAAATAGAAACAAAATTTTTTGGAACACTAAGGGGTTGATATGATGAAGTCGAGAGTAATCGCGGTGGCGATCACAAGTTTGGTGCTAGTATCGGCCTCGGCTTGTAAAACCACAGGGCGTACCCACGGTCGTACAGATAACGATGGCCCGAGCGTCGAATCTGGTGCTGCTCCTGCCGTTGATACCACTAAAACAACATTGCTTGGGCCCAACACTGCCGAGCTTGAGCAGGCTGAGATCAACGCGGTTATTTCCATCTTCAACCGTGCTCATGTGCCCGATACTGTTGAGAATACGGATTGTAGCAGCAGTTCTGCTGTCATCGAAAAACCGGTTGCCGGATCAGCCTCGCCTGTCTGGTACCTAAGGCTTCCAAACAGCAAAAAGATCCTGACCGATGACGAATCTGTATTCATGTCATCCATGTTCAATCGCCTACAGGTCCCGGCGACGTTGGTAACCGTTAAAGGCCAGGTCTGCAACACCGGATCTTCCAACTGGACGGCCACCTTTTCCAAATGAATCTTTAATAGCTTATAAGTTTTGAAGACGCCTAAAAAAGGGCGCCTTTTTTATTTTTACTCGATGAGTACGGGAATCCATATTATCCTTGGAGATCAACAGATTTTCGAGGGTAAAAATGAGAGCTGCTGCGATGGGCTTAGGCCTGTTTTTTGCTTCGTTACTGGGCTCCTGCAAGTCAGTAAACGCCAATTCATCGGTGAAGGACTACTATTCAAATTCAACCCAAGTCCCCTACGGAAACTACCGATTCGACGAAGTCACTTGGTTAACGACCCATAATTCCTTCAACAATAACAAAGACATAAATTGGTCAGCGCCCAACCAGGGGCAGTCTATTGAAACCCAGCTCAAAGAAGGTGTGCGCGCCTTCATGGTGGATCTTCATCCGACTATGGATAAAAAAGATGCCATGCTCTGCCATATCCTTTGCGACAAAAACCTGCCTTTCCTCAAACAAAACCTGCCGCGGTTTTTCAATACGGTTGTCAAATTCCTAAACGACAATCCCAAGGCGATCGTCACGATATTTTTCGAAGATTACGCGACGCCTGATCAACTCAAACGCGCGCTTGATAGCATCGATGGTATCCATGATCTTATGTTCAACCCTTACGCTGAAAATGTTCAAACCAAAGGCTGGCCTACTCTTCAAGATATGGTTGACCGCAATAAGCGCCTCTTAATGCTCTCGGATCACTCTGATAAAACAGAGCTTGGCGTTGCATTTAATAGGGACTTTACAGCCGAAAACTACTGGTCGCTCGGGAACTTAGGGCGGGATTATTCCTGCAAAAGCCGTTGGGGCAACGTTGCGATCAACCAAAAAGACGAAGGTTTCGAACGGCTTTTTGTTATGAATCACTACCGAAACATAGGCAATCGTCTGCTTGCTGATTACGATAATCATCACCTCAGATCGCGTGTTGAGGACTACTGCCTGAAAGCGTCCGAACGCAAACCGAATTTTGTTGCTGTCGATTTCTACGATTGGGGCGATGCCCGTGAATACGTTGCAAGTTTGAATACGATTCGCGGCATCGTGTATAAAGATGCGAATTATACTGGTGAATCTCAATTCCTTTTCACAGGCCAAAAGCTCAACGTTGACAAGCTAAGGTTTGGTAACGATCAAATCAGTTCGATCCGAGTCTATCCTGGCAGTCACATTGAGCTTTACCAAAACAAAAACTGGAACAAGCTCTTGCTCGACGCGACGTCATGCATTCGTGACCTTGGCGATGCCAACGACAAAATTTCGAGCATTTGGGTCAAGTAGAAGAGCCCCGAATTTATAGTGACTGAAATCATTCCGCTCTCCCGGGGTACCCCTCGGATTTTTGTTCCGGCGCCTCGACTTCCCCGGGAGAGTGATTTCATTCCACTCTGCACAGAAAATCTTTCTGCCGCCACAAAATGTCCATTCAAAAAAAACCGAAAAAAGCCTTCAATAGGGTCGACTCACTAACCGAGGAGATCTTATGCGAATGGTATACACGGACCTTATTGAACTTACTGAAAAAGCCCGCAGCATTCATCGTCAAGAACGCCGAATTTCTCTGGAATCGCTGAAGCTCATCGGTGAACTGGAAGAACGGAAGGCTTGGTATTATCTTGATATGAGCGTGGAAGTCTACGCAGTCCATATCGGTCTAACACCTAGCATTTATTGGAAGCGCGCTATGGCCGCGCGGGTCATCAATCGCTTTCCCGAGGCATCCGTGCTTTTCGATAAAGGCGAGACTGAGATTTCTCAGTTGGCGATGATTGCCGGCCGGATTACGGATGCAAATGCGATGGTTTTGATCGAAGGCATACGGAATAAAACCAAACGCGAAGTCGAGGCATTTATATCCCGTGTGGGAAGTGATGGCCGTATTCTCGATCGCGAAGAAATGACAGAGATTACGATTCGTCTGACCGCCGCTCAACGAGCTGCCCTTGAAAGAGCACGGGAGTTACTCGCTGATGATGGCCATATTCCGACCAATGCAGAGGTCCTTTGCGAAGCCACGCAGGATTTATTAAATCGAAGGGATCCGGTTCAGAGAGCGGCTCGGGAAGAGGCTCGAACGACCCCAATTTTGGCGCGCGCTTACTAACTAAGTACGACTGAGCCACGGGCGCGTTCCCCGGGGAAGTGAAACGGCTGGCGAGAGGTCCAGCTCTCCTCTCCGGGAAGGTCGTCGGTCTGGCGAAGAAATCGGACCCCCACCCTGGGGGGAACCCGTTCGGTTTCTATCGGATTGTCGGCAAGTACTCCAGCCATAGCCCGTCCCGAGCCGGCGAGGAAAGAGACGGGTTTGGCTGGTGGTGAAAGCCGACCGCCGTGATCCGAGCAAAGCGAAGTGAGCGGCCCTTCATTCGACCTCTGCTTGATTCTCAATGTATTGTTTAAGAACCGAAAGCGGTGCTCCACCTACCGTCAGAAGGCAATAGGTACGACTCCAGAATATTGGCTTCCAATAATACTTCTGAATGTGATCGGCGAATTCCTTTCTTATGAGGCGAGAAGTCACTGTTTTAAGGTTGTTGATGAGTTTTGATGGCTGTACCTTAGGATTTAATGCCATCAAAATATGGACGTGATCGGCTTCGCCATTAAACTCCAGGAGTTGACATTCCCCAGGTTTCAAGGAGTCTTTTGAAATGCTCTTCAAGCCTTTTCAAGACTGCTTTATTTATACATTTACGACGGAATTTAGTTACAAGAACTAAATGATACTTCAAGTCATAAACGCAATGATATAAGGTATTTAAATCTTGATTATTCATAATAACTAACTCATACTTTGTCTCATGGAAACGATCAAGAGAAAAGTTACATATCGGCTCTACCCATCTGAGAAACAGAAATATCAGATGATGGAGACCTTGCGTCTCCATCAAAAGCTTTATAATGCAGCTCTTGAACAAAGAATAGAAGCCTACTCCAGACGCGGAGTGAGCGTTACTTATAACATGCAAGCCAAAGATCTGACTCAGCTTCGAGCAGAGTTTCCAGAATATAAAGCCCTTAACGCCCAGTCTGAACAGGTCACT
>JACMOC010000049.1 GCA_014378195.1 Oligoflexus sp.
CAGACCACTCAAACACCACCAGCTCAAGGCGACAAACCTTCCGTTCCAAGTCAGACCACTCAAACACCACCAGCTCAAGGCGACAAACCTTCCGCTCCAAGTCAGACCACTCAAACACCACCAGCTCAAGGCGACAAACCTTCAGCTCCCGGTCAAACTGGTCAACAAGCAGGCGATGCGGCCACAACTATCACTTACGATTCAACACGCACTGACTCGATTGCGTTCCACGCCATCCAGCTTGCCAACGCTGCTTTGCTCAAAATAAGTGAACGCGCACTGTTTCATCACGTGTCGCACGATGTTCGTTCGGCAGCCAAAGCAACTGTTAAAAATCGTTTAAAAGTCAGCGTCGCTCTTCCTCCACTTGCAGCCAAAGTTGACGAAGTGAATCTCGTTGGAATTCCTAATGCACTCGATGCATTCAAGGCTTCGATCCACAACGATTACGAAGCAGTAGAAGATTCGTCACGTAGCAGCTTCGAAGAAAACTATGTTGCAGCGCGAAACGACATCAACCGCTCACTCGTAGCCATTCTTGTTGAGCTCCGCACAAGCGGATTCTACGACGGCGAAATTGCTGAGTTCGTGAACAAAAATATCGAATTATCGAGCTATGAAAGCGGTCTATAAGAAGTAAATGTTTTGTAAAGGAGCAGCCCCTTCGTGGGCTGCTCTTTGTGATTTTAGGAGAATTAATCAGCAGTTCTAGAGGGACGAGCTCCGCAGGTCTAACTACCCTTCCAGCAACGACTTTAGTTTCGCCATGTCTGACTCAAACTTCGTGCCGATCATTTTATCCAAATTCAAAATCCTCGACAAAAGTCTCGGTATCAAAGAATTCTCATTGATAGTCCAAACAAACAAAGTTTTGTCGCCTTGCGCCTCAAGTTGGTACGCGCCGTAGTTCACGCCTTCAAAAGGTTTTTTGAAATCCAGACGAACCGCCACTCCTTTATCACGTTCGCTCTCAGTTATGGTCGCCTGACCAATCCCGGTATTCGAATTGCCTTCCCAGGCCGACTGCGCACCCACGCCTTCCTCTGGCCCCGAATAGCTGAGCTTCACAGTTGCGTCACCGGCTGTGAAAGGATTCCACTCTTCCATCTTGCGTGGATTGTTGACATAAGGAAAAATCTTCGCCGCGGATGCATTGATTACGATTGAGCGCGATACGACAAACACCTTTGGTGCCGTCGTAAATGCATAAAGTGCAACACCTGCTATAACCATTATGAATACGATCAAGATTTTGATGATCACGATTAGACTCCCTTGATTATTTGTAGAAAAATTATCACAAACGCCGAATGCCCGTCCACAGCCCGGCAATCATCTGTTATCTTTGGTTTACATTAAAGGTTACGGTCAGTTAACGTATAAGCACAACCCTCAAAGGAGCCCTTATGAAAATCGCCGTTATCATCTGTCGTATACTGTTGGGATTAGGTTTCACCGTCTTTGGCGCAAATATTCTTCATCCCTTTCTACCCCAGCCACCCCCGGTGGAAGGCTCCCTCACGGCACAATTTATGGCTGTTATGAGCCCCAGCCACTGGATGCAGCTCATAGGCCTTTTCCAATTCGTCGGCGGAATCCTCGTCCTTCTAGGGCGCACAGCCCCCCTTGGCCTTGCGCTGCTTGCCCCCCTCTTGGTCAACATTGTCGCTTTTCACGTATTTTTACAGAATGGCGAAGGCTTGGTCCCAGGCTTAGTCTTTTCCGCCCTGGAACTTTTTCTGATTTATGCTTACCGCAGTCATTTCCGCGCCCTTTTCTCGTTCAATGCTAAACCCGATTGATAAGACAAAAGCCGTCCTCATTCGTGAGGACGGCTTTTCAAATGAAGTTACGAGTCAGTCCATCTTTAATACGGGATAAACCATGTACAGCTGATCAAAGCTCGGATGTTTTGCGGCAAAAAAGTCGAGACGCTTATCAGGGTCCTTGGCAAACTCCGGATCTTTCAATCTTTCATCAAACTCCGCTTTGATCTGCGGGTCTTTGAGCATTGCCTCAGCAACTTCCTCCGCTACGTAAGGTTCCATATACTCTTTGCGCTCAAAGATCTGATTCATATAACCCCAGGCTAAAAGCGAATCGGGACTTGCCGGATCAAGCAGAAACATAGCGAGTTTCGCCTGAGACTGATTCATATCCACCTTCAGACTTCCGGCCAGAACTTTGGCATCGATGCTTTCCCACGTCCCGTCATAACCAAAACGCTGATGGGATTCATTGACTGGGATTTTAGGCTGTCCTGTGACTTTTATATGAAAGGCCTTGCCTTTCCCCTCCCAGTTCTTCGGTAACACCTCGAACAAAATTCCATGCAGCTTGAGCCTTTCTTCATAAAGCCCCCGGTAGGCGGCCGGAATCATATAGGACCGAGGAACTGCTGCTGAAAGCTTGGGTTCGACATCCGGAAAAAAGGGAATATGCCATACTTCGGGCTTTGACGCATCGTAGCGTGTCATCAACTGGCCAGAGACATTTGACTTCGTTCGCGTGTAGGCATATCCAAGAAAATCGATAGTCTCACTTTTCGTTGTATTTTTATAAGCCAGGGGAAAAATCGTGCCTGGTAAGCGCTTGCTTTCTTCTTCGGCAATATGGGCAGCCTTACGCCATGCGACGCCCGACTCGGCTGCATGATAAATCAGAGATTTCATTGCTTCGTAAGTCGACTTCACGCGATGCGCGTATGGTCTCCAGGAGTGTGTCTCGACCAGAACAGCGATGCGATTACTCAGGGCCCAGTATCCATTGCTGAATCGAACACTGGCTGGACTTGCCGCAATACCCGATTGCGGCTCGTCATCTTTAATAAAGCTTGGATAGGTTGAAAGCGGAAGATTGCCTGCTTTCTGCAAGTCTTTGAGCGCACCTGCCCGCAATCCAGCTGTCTCATCGCGGAGTGTTTTTGGTCCACTCAAACTCGGCTCTATCATCAAAGCAATATCATGCTGAAACTTCGCCCCGTCTGTCACATGAAGATCAACGTAAAGAATTGGATCCCACTCTTTCAGGAGTTTGATCATAGCGCGAGTTTCGGGTGCATCGGTTTTGAGGTAATCTCGATTGAGATTGAAATTCTGAGCGGTGACACGCCAGCCCATTTCTTTCGGCCCAATTTGGTTAGGGCGATTATTTGCCCCGAACCGTTCATGCCCATCCACATTAAATACGGGCACAAAAACAAGCGTGACCTTTCGCAGGACATTTGGAAGCGTTTTTCCATTCAGAATATCTCGAATCAACCAGAATCCAGCATCTTTTCCGTCTATTTCTCCGGCATGAATGCCCCCTTGGAATAGCACGACTGGACGCTGCTCCGACTTCGTAGGGGATGCCGTGAGATATTTTGCTTCACCCACTGCCATAGCCAGCATCGGACGTCCTTCGGGCGTCGTTCCAAACTGAAAACAGCGCACCTTCGAAGGATAGGCCTTAGCGAAAGCAGGGCAAAGCCGCTCAACTTCTTCATAACGTCCGGTTTCCATCCATAGAGACAGTTCGGCTCTGGTGCTCAAGTCAGGCTGTGTAGGAGCAGCCCGGAGTTGGGAACTGAAACCAAGGGGGAGGGCAAAGGGAGCGAAAGTCATTGTTAAATAGTGGAGAGGCCGCAAGGTGGCACCTTTCAGAACAAGAGAGTGGAATTTTCGTTCTGAAGGTACCACCTTAAAAAGAATATAGGGAAGATTATTCTCGGTCGCTTGAGAGACTCAAGGTGCTTTTGCTGCTTTTGCTGCTTTCCCTGCGCCCAGCAATAAAGGACCCGATTCGCCCTTTATTTTATAGATCTTAAACGGTTTGATTCGCTCATCGGTACCGCGTATGTTTTTACCGCGGTTGATTTGTGTCGACGTTACATAGAGAGATCCGTCGTGCGAAAGTGCCAACGAGTCGGGCCAGATAAGCTGATCGCCTTTGGCGACTAAGCTCCATGTGTTATCGATGCTCAACTTGCGAATGGCGTTGTTTTCATAATCAGTGACATAGATATCATCCGATGCGGATCTGTTGCGGCTGCAAACTGAGAAGGAGAAAATGCTAGGACTCAACAGAAATCATGCTGCTAGAGAATAGAAGATTTCGGCCGAGGTGTTGCC
>JACMOC010000050.1 GCA_014378195.1 Oligoflexus sp.
ACTTAGCAAATTGAAATCCAGTGCTCTATCCAACTGAGCTACGCGACCACAGAGGCGGGATCTTACTAAGCAAACCCTGCTAGGTCAACCCCCAACACAGCTCCAAATAGCAGCATATATCAAAAAGGCCGAAAACTTTAAATAGATTGGCGGACTTGTAAATTGCTTTATCTCAATATAGCATAGCGTTGGATTTCCAATCTAACGGTCGTTGGTTCGATCCCAATCGCCCTCGTTTTGAATACCAATCATCTCAGTGCTTTACATCCTATCCCGCTTCTCCGAGATCGTACTCGGTAGATCGCAAAGATAGGGAGGTCAGACTGGGAGATTAGAGACAGGGCCTACTGGAAACGCACTAGCACCGGCTTAATAAAAGGCTGGGAATCCTGCAAAACCTCAATCAAGCGTGACGCCCTAAGACACCTCGATAATCTCTCCGATGAAGCTGTTGAAGCTTACTTTCAAAACCTAAATGCATCCCGTATATCTCGCAAAATTAGTCCCGAAATACTTACAGAAGTATCCCGAAACTATATTGAGCTATTCCTAAGTTGGTTATCCGGCAGAGGACGTAGCCGACACACTATCTCTCAGCACAGAACCAACCTTCAAACTGCTGCCCTTTATTTCGACTGTCAAGGCTCGCTGTCTCAGTGGCCTCGATACTCGGTTAAACTACGTGTCTACCTAAAAAATAATGGCTACTCCGAGAACCATATAAACAAGATTCAGATGAGTACTGGCCAGCTTTGGAAGTACTTACGGAAGCATGAGCGAGCCGTTGAGGGTCCAATAGACTTTGATGAAACCGTAGGGCACGCCAAGTCTAAGGACACCCCGCTCAAGAGGCATTTAACTCCTCAAGAAGTCCTTGAATGGGTCCGCAAGTGCCAGGACTTACACGTTCGCTTACGGAAAATTTCAGGAATGTCGCGCACCATAGATTCTTTATGCCGCTTGTTCGCAAAACAGAAAAAATCATAGAGTTTCAACAAAAGAAGCTGGATGCAATCGCGCGCAATACAATCACAAAATACCCTAATCAGCTTTTGCACAGAGCGGTCGGATATCTCTACACAAAAGAAACGAAGGCATCCTTCCTCATTGAAAAAAAAGAGCCAGAAAATAATCGAGCCGAGAACTTTGTGCGGCTATTAAAGCAGGCTGAAGAAGAGAATTTCTTTAACAAAAAATCTTTGATCGAATTGCAAAATGCAATTGTTGATACGAGGTTTGCGGCAAGCGATTATCGTAACTTTCAGAATTATGTAGGGGAATCCTATGGTTTTGGTCAGGAAAAAATCCATTTTATCTGCCCCAGGCCTGAGGATGTCGAAAGCTTGATGAGCGGAATAATGGAAGTGACCGAAGTGCAAGGAAAACAGAGATTTGACCCGTTTTTGTTGGCGGCAATCGTTTTGTTCGGTTTTATTTTCACACATCCCTTCGACGATGGTAATGGTCGGATTCATCGATTTCTTATTCATAATATCTTATCGAGGTCGCCTGCTGAAAGGGTGAGACCGGCGGGATATTTAAAGCTTGCCACAGTCCCTAGTCCATCCGTCGAGCCGAGGATGCCCGCTGCGCCAGCGAGTGTGTCTATCACAAAATTGGTGAGTGATACGCGACGAATGACGTTGGCCGAAACGTCTGTGAAGTAGAGATAGTTGGCATCCGAGGTGAAGCCAACCATGGTTCTCATGCGAACGGCCCTGCCAACGGCATCAGTGTAGCCGGCAACACCGGCTTGACCTGCTACTGTCGTGAGGCCTGTGGCCGTCTGCGTGCTGTCGTGGAGCGTGTTACCCAAAATTTGGGCTGGAGCAAGCGGTCAACGGTTAAGGGCAAATCACTGGGTCTTGCGGCCCATCGGAGCTTTCTGAGTTATGCCGCAGTGGTCGCATCCGTAGTGAAAAGAAATGATGGGACATACCGGGTCGATGAAGTCTGGGTTGTACTTGATGCCGGCACAATAATTAACCACGATCGGGTCGTCGCTCAGATGGAAGGCTCCTTCATGAAGGGTATGCACCTCGCATTATACGGTTGTGTTTCGCACAAAAACGGGCGCGTGGAACAAAATAACTTCCACGGCGTAAAGCTTGTGCGCATGGTTCAAGAGCCACGGAAAATGAACGTCGAAACTTTGAACTCTGATCTTGCGCCAGGCGGGGTAGGTGAGCTCGGTGTGCCTCCCATTGCACCTGCGGTTGCACATGCACTTTTTGCTCTAACAGGGAAAAGGGTTCGGAGTTTCCCGTTGCTTAGTGGCCTTGTTTGAATTATTCAGTTGCCGAATAATAGTACGTGAAATCGCCCATAGCTTTGTGACTGAACGTTGCCAGACGAAAGGTAACACTCTTTTAATCATCGCCTCGCAGGTCTCTGTCTTTTTACGCAGACAGAATTAATGCCTAGCGAGGCGGATCCCCTGAAAACGTCACACATTCTGGGCCTTCGCGAGTGTGAATTTCAGTAGCTCACAAATTAGCCATATATTTTTTTAAACCATCCAAACACTAAAATTCCTTTGTAAAAGAACGCCCTAAGGTTTTCTTAATACAAGATGAACAAAAAAAGACCACCAATTCGCTGAAGTTTTTCGTTATAGTGCGAAACTTCAGGAGGGTTTGTATGCGTTTCATTGTTATTTATGCTTGTTTCATAGGTCTTTTAGGGTGTGGTCAGGAAGCAAAGAGCACATTAGAGAGCACTATACCAATCGCGGATAATCAAAAGCCGGCTCTGATTGATCAAGGACACGTCTTAGCGGATTCTATGAATAGAGTGGCAACTTATACACCTGAAATGATCAAGCGAGGACCACTTGATACGACATTTACTCTGGAATCAGGCGGCAAAATTCCGATTCCTTCCACGGTCATCTGTTCCTTTATGGAACCTGATCCCTCGAGTCCAATGAACGGGAAAACGCCTAAATTCAATTGTAAAGACGATCGAGGTAGAGTCTATAAGGTCAAATACGGTGCTTATAATCCCGAGGTTTATAGCGAAGTGTTTGTATCGCGCCTACTTTGGATTCTCGGATACTATGCCGACCGCAACTATCCGGTAAGTGTAACGTGCAAAAACTGTCCCGAAGATCCTTGGCACTATATCAACAAAGCAAACCAGCTTTTTGCCAAAGGGACATCAGTCGAAACTATTAAAGCAAAGTTAAGCCTCGAGCCCCATTTTGTATCCAAATATTTTGCGCAGGCTACGATCGAAGTCAAAACTGGAGATAAACTTGAGGTTAAGGACACAGGGGACTCAGGTTGGGGTCTAGACGAGTTGAGACCTCGTCATCTGCCCGATGACGCACAGTGTGTGTCTGGCCATTGCGAGCGAGTGTTTCGTGAGGGTATGCTGATATTATCCTCTTTGATCGTTCATGCAGATAATAAGCCGGAAAATCAAAAAATATTTTGTATTGAAGACGGCGTGAAAGCGAAAAAAGCATGCCCCGCAAACCATGTGGGTCTGATGATACAGGATGTCGGAGCAAGCTTTTTTGGGTATCAAGCTCCGAAAGGCGACGTGTTTGATGCTCTCTCCCTCCGGACTGAACTCGAAGTTTGGCATGATCATGCGGTCTGGTCCTTACACCGCCCTTGCCACATAGCATTACCTCATGCAGTGTTTCATCAAGGTCCTGCGCAAAGCTTGACGAAGGCCGTTGTTTCCGAACCGGCGCGACACTTCATAGCGAATCGACTTAAGTCTTTGAGCGACGAACAAATCGATGCACTCATCCAGGTGTCTCGGATGGATCATCGCGCCCACCCTGATGCGGCTACCACAGATGGCGATAATGCTGAATACGCGCGACACTTCCGTAAGATTCTAATGGACAGAATAGAGACGATCGAAACTACGCAATGTTCGGATCCAATTCACATGGATATCAGTAACTACTCGAAATGGTGAATAGATTCTGATTAGTAGGGATTGAGATAGCGGCGGGACTCAGGGGCCTGCCTTTGGATCAGATCCCAGTTCCCAGCCCATCTCTTCAAGTTCTATGCTGCTTTAATTCCTCTTGGAAACATCCCCTTATCTTGTTGATCATCTTATACTTTTTTTGCTCACAAAATAATAATTTTATCCAAGTCATCAAAATCCGAAAGGTATAGAAGGCTTTCGGGTATTATTAGAAACGGAAAAGATGCAAACATCAGCCTTTTTCAATAGCCTTGACTGTCCTCAAAACGCGACAAGTTTCTGGGCTGGAATTAATTTTGATTTGACTACACACCATAATTCTGGAGTTTGAATTGATGCTCAATACGAAAGCTTGTATCGTTAGCTTCGGGTTTTGCCTTACTTTCAATGCAGCTTGCGGTCCTTCAGGACCAAAGTATTTGGGCGATTCATCAAAAACGCCTGGCAATAGTTCCGATGCCAACGATACGGCCTATGGCCTCACTGCAAATACGGTAACAAAGAAAGTAACACTCAAAACCTTATCGCCGACATATTTTCTTTCCGCCGAAAATCAAGGGGGTAGCATTATTTCAGCGAACCGAACTGCAGCGCAGGGCTGGGAGACATTTGACCTTCTTGATAGCGACGGAGGGGAACTTGTAAGCGGAGATTCTGTGTATTTAAGAAGTAGCGGTGGTTTCTACCTACAGCTTACTGGTGGCAATGGAACGGCTCTCAACATATCAAACCAAAATCCAGGTCTTTGGGAAACTTTCAAGATTGTTAAACAATCGGGAACCGGCGTTATTCAGCCAGGGGATATAATTGGTCTACAGTCCGCTGTAAGTAATCTCTGGGTATCGGCATTGAACGGTGGCGGATCGGGAATTGATGCTCACGGTATTAAGCTTGATGCCTGGGAATCGTTTGCAATTAATTTTGTTTCATCAATGCCCGTGACCTCGAATATTCCTACAGCATCCTCAAGCTCAAAGCTCGGAACTGAATTCGCAGCTCTCTCTGGTACACTGAAAGGCCTTGCCTCGTGGTATCGCGCGAATGCATCAGCTGATAGCACAAATGGCACCGGATGGTGCGGCAGGCCTTATACAAACGACACAAAAGGGTTTGCGCCACCATTTATTAAAATGAGTCCGACACTTGCAACCTGGACGTCAAACCCAGAGCAGTGGAAGAAGGATACTGCGAAATGGTGTGGGCTCGAAGCGCGCGTCACCAATCCGAAAACTGGCAAGTCCGAGCTTCTCTATATTGTGGATGCATTTGAGCCGACTTGGGTAAGGACAGAGTTCGCTATCGACATCTTGATCGGCCCATTTATCAGCCTCGTGGGTAATCCTAATGGAGATAAAAACGTCGTTGTTCAGGATATGCAATGGGAACTGACCGGGAATAGAAAGTTGGACTGGTGAGACCGGTACTAAGAAGAAAGAGATAGCATCACAACTGTGACGCTATCTCTTTCTTTATTATATGTTCTAAGGACATATTATGAAATTTAAGTGATTTCCCGCTGCTCAATAGAATCCGGACTTCAGGATTTGTAGGCTTCGCACACGCGCTCGTATCGAACGTTACCTCGCTGTATTGCCTCATCAGCTCAGCAAGCGGGATATTGACGACAAACTCCGCGTGCTCAAATCCATCGTCATAAGGTACTCCCGGCTTGGGCTGAGGGACTTCAATGACAAAGATTTCTCGTCCAGCTGCTTTGATAGGAAGAGTCAATTTAAAAGTCGTTATCAAACGGCCGTTGACAGGAGCCTCGATAAGTCTCTGACTCCCTTCTAAAAGGATGTTGCAGATCCTGCTGTATTGATCAAGAGAGCTGACTCGGTAGCAGATGTGGTCCATCTCAAAGTCTTCGAGGCTCAAGTCGATCCTGTCAGCTTCGATCAATAATTCTTCAACAAAACGTACTCCGTCCCGCTTGAGTTCCAAAAAGCCCAGCTGTCGACTGGGCGCAAAACTCATGACGCGGGGGCCGATTTCAATTCCGTAGTATCCCGCACCAATGGTTGGCGATAGTAGATCTTGAAGTTAACGCGGCGGTTCATCACGCGGCCTGGACGCGTAGCATTGCTTGCCTTAGGAAACTGTTCGCCCCAACCGATAGAGGAGAGTTTATTGCTAGCAATTCCGTAGTCATGAATCAGCATCTGTTCGATCGAATGGGCGCGGCGGCTGCTCAGTGCGAGATTGTAATCATCGGAGCCGAGGTTGCAGGTATAACCCTGAACAACAACTTTTTCAATGGGCTGAGCGTCTAAGGCTTTTTTTAGATTCGCCATGTTTTCATAAGCCTTTGGATCACGAATTTTGGTTGAGTCGAACTGAAAGTAGACATCATCCCATTCAATTATAGCATCGGGCTGACGTAGTTTTTCCTGCACGATAATCTTGGGTTGGACAGGTGCCACGGTAACTGGGGTCTTCTCTTCTTTTTTACCAATTACCCATCGAATGCCTGCGTAGACACGATAATCCGCCGTGCTTACAGAGTGTGTGAGCTCGGCGCCCAATCCAGCATGAAACTGAAAATTCTTCCAAAAATTCCGTCTTACACCAAGCAAACATTCGGCAATAGTTTTGCCGCGTGGAGATTCATCAGAAAAGTCTTCACGATTTTGCGCGCCGTATACTTCGGAAATGAGGTCCCAGTCAGTTGAAGGCAAATCGATTGCTACACCGGTTGAAGCCAGCCATTGGTCGCCAAAGGATTTGATTGGTAGGTCTTGCATTTCTTGTAGTGATGGGTCTTCCGTATGTCGCCAACGATGGCCGAGGTTCACAGACCACTCTACGGGGCCAACTTCAGTTCCAAGAACAAGTTCGAGGGACACACTTGGCCATTTTACGTTGCCTGTGTAAGGGTTGCCTTGAATATTGTTATAGCTTCCCGTTCCTACCAATCCGAGGTGAAACGCTTTAGCGTCAAGAATTTCTACTTTGGTGGAAAAACGAAGCTCGGTATTGCCCAAATCTGCGAAATAGCCGTGAGGTGCATCTTCGTTGCGGATTGACTGAGATATGACCGATGGGATTGTTATGTTGAGGTCCCAGTTTGAAAGGACTCCGTAGGTAAGCTGTACGTCTGTTCCCGTGACCGTATCGTTGAGCTTTTTGTTTGCGTCACGATTCGATGTAACCGAGTTATCAAAATAAGGGAGTGTATTGGTTGCGGAGTTTATGAAAATACCGAGTCCAAATCGTCCTTGACCAATCGTGCGCGAACTATGAACGGTCGCTAGGTCAGTGACTGACAGGGAAGGATTGAAATTCTGCAAATCATTCCCGATGATATTGCCGAAGAGTGGTTTCGTCAGCAAAACCAATAAAAGATAGAGCCAAACATTTTTCATGCGAATCTAAGTCCTAGATATGATTCTTGGGCAGGACCGTTTCTCAAGTGAGAAAGTCCCGACAAAAACCTTGGTTGGTTTCTTGGTATCACGTCCATATGGCCATGTAGCGCGGAACCTAACACTGAAGGTTTGGATAAGCAAAATATATTTTGATCGGAGAGCAGATTTTTCGAAGCGATTGATGTGTAGATAGGAAGGTGGCAAAAGTTTCGCAATTTTGGTCCAGCGTTCTTTCACTCGTGAATAACGCATCAGCTTAAGAGTTCGATATTTTAAGCATTATGACTCCTACCCCCGTCCCGATAGGAGTTTCGCAGCATTTGAGGATGGGTAGGGGTTTACTTCGAAAGGTCCTCAGGGCTAGATACGTAAAGTGCCTCTACGATAAATAACTTCCAATAAGGATTACGGAAATGGCTAGTAATAGTAATCAGGGCCGCGGTCAAGACGGAAAAAAAGTCGATAAAAACATTCCAGCACATAGCGAAACCGAAGGCGGTCGCCATGCGCCAGCAGATCCGCACAAAGCGCCTGCGGACAAAGGACAGAAACGCAGCAAATAGGCATTCATAAAATAGGCCGCCTCATTTGCTATCTTGGTACTCAGAATTGTGTTCTCGCTCGGCTATCTGGGAAAACGTTCTTTTTTTCTTCCGAGCGAGTTCACGCTCTTGCACTGTCCGTTTGGATTCAAAAGTGATTCTATTTAGCTCAAAACATCAGCGGCCTCGCAACGTGAGCTGCGAGGCCGCTGATGTTTGTGCAGTTCTGTGATTACTTTGATTTTGAAATGATCATCTCGATGAGATTGGCAACCGTTTCGATCTTAGGAAGCTCGTCCTGAGAAATAATGATATCAAAAGTATCCTGAAGCTCGATGACCAACTCTATGAGCAGAAATGATTCTGCTACGAGCGTTTTGAGAGGATACTCATCTTTGATCGCATCGATATTGAGGTGGAGGACCTTAGCCATTTCCTGGCGAATTTTTTCAGCAGTGGCTTTCATGTTATGCTCCTTTGTAGTTACCAAGCTTTGAATGCTTTTTTGTCCATAAGTTCTTTAAGATGCTCGCCGTGCTCTTTGAGAGTCTTTTCATAAACGGCTTGATCGGCCTCGTGATACTTTTTAAGAGTCGAAATCACGACCTCTTTCGTGAATTTCGTTTCCATTTCTTTAAGGGACTGCGTAATCCACTCTATGTGCCATTTTTCGTCTTCCATGATGAGGTCGAGCGTCGCAGCCACATAGGGATTAATGTCCTTGAGGCCACGATGGACTCCATACTGGCCTATCACACGACGCTCAAATACTTGCGTGATTGCGAGGACTTCCATCATATTGGTAGGGAGACCCACGGCCGCCACATACTGATCTTGGTAGCTCTCCATCACGTTGATAGGATCCATATTCAGATCACCTAAACATTTGGTCCAAAGCCAGGCATGCTGGCTCTCGTCTGCAAAGTGTTTGGTGAGGTCATATTGAATCTTTTTGTCTTTCATGTTTTTGGCGAGGCGGCCGAAAAACTGCGCGCCATTGATCTCTGAGACGCGGTAGAAACTGAGTAACCAGCGTTCGCTTTCCGTAATCTTCATCGCTTCCATTGTAGGCTCCTGCATTTAAATTGACCTTAGGGCTATGCTCACAAAACCTTGGGAGTGTCGGTACGATCTATAGGACCATTGTCGAGATCGTTTGCGGCAGATGGCCTGTCCCGCGTGGCCATCATCACTGAGAATTTCATACGCCGTGAGAGATTGCGTTTGATTCTCGGCGTCGGCTTTAAAAAGGGCTTCTTTTATCGTCCAAAACCTCAACGGATCACTTTCTGTCCGCATAAAAGTCTGATCGATCTCACTCAAATAGAACCGCAAAGCCTTGGCACTAATAAGCCTATCGTCCTCGAGGTCGATGCCAAGACCTAGCAGAGGCGTGGGGCTTCCGACAGCAACTGCACGTTCGTTGGTATGCGTAAGCGAGAGGGCGTTATCCGGGAAAGACAAAAGAGAACTGTCGCCGGAGCGCCCGATTCGAGGCAGAAGTTCGTGGAGCGCGGCGCGGCCTAAACACCAGGAAGGTCTCCGAACCTCACTTAAAGTTTCATATTGAGTCCTTTCACAGGCCGTGAGGCACACGAGCGAAACGGGCAGACGAGTAAAGGCAACGTGAAGAGTCTGGGCGAAAGTATCGCTTAATAGGGCTTCAAACGCCTTGCTGTCGTCTAAATTCATAGCCCGCATCAATTCAACTTCCATTTCTGTTCGATCATTTTGTTGATCAGTTGGGGGAGTACTTCGTTAAATCGGGCAGCTTCATAGTCAGGCATCACGCTCCGCAGCCGAGTATTTTCGAAATTCTTTTTTATGAAGAGCTGACGGGCGAAAGGAACCATGCTTCCGACCGCATCTTTAAGGACAGCACCACCAAAACCCGATATTCCATCGGCTAAAATGGCGAAAGACTCCAAATCCACGAGGAGCGGTTTTTGAATGCCTCGTTTTTTGAACGATTCGTCGCTTAAAAAGGCCTTGTAGCCTATGTCCATGAGACTTTCGACCGTGAGACTCTCGGAGGCTTCATGACAGACATGATAAACTTGGTGTCGATCGTTACTATCAAGCGCAGCCAGGATTCCTTTTTCGACAAAATCTCCACACACGAGATAGATAGGAACCGCAGCATCACCTGGTACAGTAGAAATAAGGCCATAATAGAGGAGTTTCAAGGTATTGTGGACGGCGTTCATCTGGGAATATTCGCCGGTTTTGTTGTCTGCTAAAACAGTCGCCACTCGCATGATCGTCCAGGGTAGATCCGAAAAATCCGTGTTGAGCGCATGTTCGGTTTCCCATTTGGATCGTTCGTAGTGATTGACGAAGCCTTCAGGACGGGCGAGGATTTCTTCAGGAACCAGGCCTTCAGTCATGCCTGCAGCATAAACAGTGCTGATGTAGGCGAATGTTTTGAGTTGCTTTGACCTTCGGCCGAGGTGAAAAAGGGAGATGCTGGCGTCGCGATTTTCACGATCCGCGACGTCCGCTTCGACGTTGAACTTGGTCGTGGCGGCTGAGTGGATGATGATCGTGCAATCGACGGGAAGGCGTTTAACATCCTCTGGCTTCGCGATATCACACGCGATCACTTCGATAGACCCCTGGCCAAGTTTGGCAAGCAATTCGTCACGACGTTGTGCGAGATGTTCGTCGTCTTTGGCCCTCACAGGAAGGACCAGTCTTGCACCGGTCCGTAGCAAAGCTTTCGCGAGACGAAAACCCACGTAGCCTGTGGCTCCGGTAATGAGAACTTTTTCGTTTGATCGAATCGTGTCTATGTTTGGCATTGCGTTAGTCTTTCCTTCGAGAGGCCACTTCAAGCGAAAAAATTCTGGTAAATGGTATCGATCGTCGCAAAAGACTGAGGCGTGAGTGTCTCGGGATCAAATTCATTAGCCCCGATGCTTTCCATAAAAAGAATGAAATCGAGCATTTGGACAGATGTAATGAGCTTTTGTGTGATGAGCGGTGTTGAATCCGACAAAGCCGATAGATCAGTCGTTGGATTTTTGCCAATAATCCACTTTTTCAATTTTGCTTTAACGTCCTGGTCGCTCATAGGTCTGGCTCCTCGGTAATGATACCCGTGTCGAGAAAAAATCGTATACATTTGGATGACGCTTCGCGTCGGAGGTTCTTTTGAGCCTCACAATTCCAGGCTTCGGTCATCATTTCATAGGAGTCTGACAGGCCGGCGTCTCGATACATTTCAGGATTGTAGTATTCTTTCCAGGTAGCAACCATGTAGCTCAGGAGGTAGATGCTGATCCCCTGCAAGGTCTCAGTAGACCAGACGGTTTTTTTCTCTTCAAAAAGTTCAAGGACGAGTTGGCGGCCGAAGGTGAGGTGGCGCGCCTCATCCTGATGATGCAAAAGGTTGATTTTTCGAGCAACCGGATGAAGATTTTCGTCGGCAGCTTGAAGTATATTAAAGTAGTCAGCGATTTCCTCAAAAATCACGACCTTGGCGAAGAACAGAAAGTCCTCTTCGCCTTCGACGTAAGTCCTTGGGAAACTTATTTTTTTGTCTTTATAAACCTTGCCGCTGTAGCTCATGCAAAAGCGCCCAAAAAACTGCATGTGCTTATTTTCTTCATCCAGAAAATGATGAAGATAAGGGAGCAGGCGGGCCTGACCCTTGGCGTAAAGTCTTTTGTTAAGGCCTTCCACGAGTGGTTTTTCGCCGTTGATGTTCAAGCTGTAAAAATTTACGGCTTCAAAAAAGCTCAGGCGGCGCCGTGTTTGTTCATTGAGAGACGTCTCAAATGATGTTCCCGCTATCGTCATAAGTTTGGGCGATGTGAACCAGGCAGAGCTTGGCTCCACTGATTCGGGCCATTCGATTGTATCAACAGGAGCCTTGTGTATTTTTGCCGATACCTGGCTGAGCCGCTGCGTAACGTTTTTGAGTGACATAATACGTTCCTATACCTTTTCTATGATTACGGCTTGCCAGTTGAGGCCGTAGCCCGCCATGCATAGAAGAATTTTGTCGCCGCTTTTGAGGCGTTCATCCTGCTCGAGGGCTACGAGATTAACGATATTATCCGAGGAGATGATATGCCCGACTGTTGAAAGACTTGGAGCATAAACACGGTCAAATGGAATGCCGAGTATGCGCGAGAGAATCTGCCATGCTTTCATGTTGGTATTCTGAGGAACGACCCAATTTAAAGCGGATGCAGTGAGTCCGGCATTCGACAAAGCAGACTGGATTACCTTCCAAGTATAGTTGAAGTACGTTCCAACAGTTTCTTCATCGTTTGCACGAGCCAGAGCTCCATTGGTGATGGCGGCTGTTGAAAGGATGCGAAACCCGGCTGGCTTTCGTGAAAGAACAAAAGCGGACGCACCGTCAGCGATCAGGTTGAAAGCCTGTTCGTAGAGCGCGCCTTCGGGAAACCGATCCGCACTTACGCAGAGGACTTCCCGGAGGGAAGGCTCGGCGAGAAAAAGTCCGCGGGCAATCCGAATTGATCCCAGCACGCTTGTGCATGCCTGTTGATTCAGGCCTATTGCTGAGGCCTGCTGCAATCCAAAATGAGATTGCAAGTGGGAAACAGGATAATCGAGGAGATGCTTGACATCGCGTGTCTCTAGAAAATCGTCCCAAAGGCCCATGTTGCCGTTGAGTGTCAGGCATGTGGAATAAACGATTGTGTCGACTTCGCTCAAGTGCTCCTTGATGGGTTCGACGGCCCGTACGGCCAGATCGTAAGCATGGGTGCCGGGCGCGGCGATCCAGTGTTGTTTGAAACCTGCTTCAAGAAACGCCTGAAGGTCAGTGATCGTGCGATCGTCACGAACACTATCTTCAATGGAGACGGCATGGTCACCCAGGGCATAACTCGGATAATTCAAATAAACTTCGGTCATAACGATCCCCATCCATCAAAACTTTGGAAAAAATCGGCCTGTTGTTTTGATGTAAGGCACGTATTCTGCGCCGAGCTCTGAGGCCGACAGTTTACCTTCTTCTTTTTTTGCGGTCTGATTTTTCGCGACATATCCGTAGACCAGGATAGCAATCGTTGCAAAAGACGGGGCAAGGCAAACGCCACCGAGTAGGCTTAAGAGAAAGCTGGTGTAAAAAGGGTGACGAATATATTTGTATGCTCCCCAGGTTACGATAGTCCGAGGCGCGTCGTTGTCTTGGTGCCAAAGGGCTAACGGAATTCGGTGGGTACCGAGAGTCATTGTCATCAAACCGACTGAAGCCATAAACAGGATTGCACTGAAACCTTGGAGAACTAGATAAGCTGTGGATTGATCGTTAATCGATATGGGGTTGTGTCCCGTAAAACTTAAAATACAGGCGAGCCCACTGAGGAAGTAAGGAGCTCCGGTAAGGATCCATTTGAGGTTGTAGGTCCCGTCCTGTCTAAAGAATATTTTCGGAAGAGCAGCAATGAGTATAAAACAGAACAGCGCATTGATCAGTGCGGTACTTTGCATGGGATGTCCTCGTGTTCGTGTTCGATGAGCTTATACAAAAGAGCCGGCTGTGAGCATGCTCTTGAGTTGTGACGTCTTAACTTTGTGCGTTGAGGTTCTTGGTAGATTCCCAACCAGAATTAGAACGCGCGCCGGATGTTTGTACTGCGCAGTTCCTTTAAGCAAGACACGTGCATCAGTATGTATCGCGCTTCGCATACCTTCTAAATCGTCACCATATCGGAGTCTTGTGTCAGGTGAGGGCACGGCAACTAAAACAACTTCTTCCCAGTCCCCTGACGAATGCGAAGTTACTGCAAACTCACTGGTCAGCTTGAGATCAGCGAGGTCTTGCTCAACTTCCTCAGGAAACACCTTTTTTCCACCGCCGAGAACAATAATATTTCTCGAACGACCCGTAATGAAGAGATAGCCATCCTTGTCCAGATAGCCCTTGTCACCCGTATGGAGCCATCCGTCATCGTCAATAACAGAGCCTGTTGCGCCGGGATCGTCTTTGTATCCTAACATCAATTGTGGGCCTTTTGCGATTATGTCGCCGATGCCGCGTTCATCCGGATTGAGTATCCGGATTTCGGTATCAACAAGTGCCTGTCCGCAACTGCCGCGTCGGTCGCCTTCAAGAGAATTCAAGGTCAACACAGGGCTTGATTCGGAAAGCCCGTACCCTTGTATGACCGGAACGCCTATTCTGTCAAAGAATTCATGGATGTCGGGCGGTAGAGCCGCTCCGCCCGAGCCGAAATACTGGATACTGCCGCCAAGTTTTTTGCGAAAGGGCATTAACTTTGCGCGCCAACTCTTGGGCATAAAAAATGCCAGGGCTAACAGAAGTGAAGTGATCATGCGTTTGGATCTCGGCAGTTGGTTGATTTTTAGTTCGATACTTCTCTTCATGGCTTTAAAAAACAACGGCACGGCGACCAAGCGCGTGATTTTCAGTTTTTCCAGGAGAGCGATGATTTCGTGGGGCATCAGAGTATTGGCATAAGTAACAGTAGAGCCTACGTAAAGAGGGGCGAGAGTACCCGCGGCCAACTCGAATAGGTGGTTTATCGGAAGTACCGATAGGCTCTGATCGTAAAAGCTGGCATTCATTCGCTCCGCAATCGAATGGGCCTGATAGAGCAGACTCCTCGCCGATATGACGATCATTCGACTCACGCCGCTCGTGCCCGAACCAAAAACATTAAGAAAAGGCCGATCAAAATCGAGATCGTAGACCTGATCAGCTTGGTTAATAGGGCTGTGCCTATGTGAATCAACCCAGGTTTCCATCGCCATGATCGAAACGAGCGATTCGAATGAAGCAGATCGATCCTCCTGCTTTTTACTTACAATAAGGTGTTTGGATTGACTGCGAGTGAGCAGAGACTGAAGTTCGGTATCCGTTAAATGCGTATCAAGAGCAATTATCTCTATGCCTGCGAGAAATCCCGCGGCCAGCACTATCGTGAATTCCGGTCTTGATTCGGACAGTATAGCAATCTGAAGTGGTTTCGGTTTCATAGTGATGAGTTCGTGAGCCAACGACTGGGATGCAGACATGATGTTGCCAAAGGTGTAGTAGCGAATATTGCCGCCTTCGGAAATTCCAAGCGCATTCTTACTATGGTTAAGTTTCCAAAGAGCCAGGAAGGGTGCCACACGTCCGTCACTCGATTTCATCGAGACTATGTGGTGCGGGTCGTTCTCCACCCGGACCGGATTTAATCTTAAGTTGTTTGGCATCGAAATCTCCTGATTCGTTCTTATCGCTGCAACTGCTATACCCCTTAACGCATTGACCAAAATGTAATTATTGAGAAGTATTCAAAATTCTCGCCAAACGAAATTCACTCGCAGATTTCCAATGATTTTGAGATGATATGAAGATGTGGGGGAATAATTTTTGCTGCAAAAAAATCTGCTTGTGCCGTTTCTTGACGTCTTTGATCAAACGGTGCGTTCGTTTCCTAATGCACCTGCTGTCGAATTTGTAGACGGTTGCCTAGACTACCAACAGCTCATGGCCTTGGCTTTGCAGGTAGCGGGATATCTCAAAGTTCATGCAACGGACTCCCCCTATATCGGACTGTTCTCATCGAGAAGTCTAATGACATATGCCGGAGCATTAGGAATTCTGCTGGCAGGTAAGGCTTACGTACCTCTCAATCCTGGTTTCCCTTCCGAACGTCTCAACGTAATTATCAATAAAGCCGGCCTCACGACCGTGCTTGTGGGCAAAGAAACAGAAAAAGTATGGGGTATTCTCAATTCCCATCCATCTGTTTCGCATCTCCTGTTCGACTCAACGGCCGCGCAAGGTCTATTTGCGAATGACAATGGCAAGCACCTTTCAGCCATAGAAACATTCGAGCCGCTTGCCGAAAATCGTTGTTCTATTCAACCGAGTGACCCCGTATACCTCCTTTTCACTTCGGGTACGACCGGGCAACCAAAAGGCATCGCGATTCCCCATCAAAACGTGAATGAATATGTGGCTTGGGCCCGCTCGGAATTACCGCTGACGCATCAGGATCGCTGTTCCCAGATCTTTGAGATGAGTTTCGATTTAAGCGTACATGATCTTTTGGTGACGCTTTGCCAAGGGGCTTGTCTGGTCATTCCTCGCGATGGGGATTTGCTTTTTCCGTCGCAGTACATAACAAAGAGGAGACTCACGGCTTGGTTTAGTGTCCCTAGCATGGGTTCTCAGATGAAACAGCTAGGTCTTCTCAAACCAGGTGCCTACCCGAAACTGCGTCAGGTGCTTTTCTGTGGTGAAGCCTTGCCAATCGCTGTAGCAGATGCGTGGAGCAAGGCCTCGCCGGACGCGCGCATCCTGAATTTATATGGGCCTACGGAGGCGACGATCGCGATGGCGTTGTATGAATATAGGGGTGATAAGCAATGGAGCTCGGGAGTGGTGCCGATAGGTAAGGCCTTCCCGCATATGGAAGCTGAGGTGTTTGATACTGAGGGAAAAGTCCAACTAAAGCCAGGACACGAGGGCGAACTTTGGTTGAGTGGGCCGCAACTGGCGTCTGGCTATTTTCTCGATCCTGTTACGAGCAAAGCTGCTTTTGTGCAGCTGAACGGCAAAGACTGGTACCGTACTGGCGATCTCGCAATGCGAGATGCTCAAGGTGATCTGCTGTTTCTGGGACGCATCGATCAGCAGATTAAAATCCGCGGCTATAGAGTCGAAATAGGTGAGATTGAGCACGTTCTGCGAAAATCGAGCGGACGTGATGTATGGGTCGTCGTACTTTATCAAACCATTCGTGATGAGCAGCTCATTGCGGTCCATGAAAATTTCACGGAACCTCTGGATAACGTAAAATGCCTTACGGACTGTGAGGCTTCCCTGCCAACGTATATGATTCCGTCAGCGATACTCAGCATTCCTTCGATTCCAAGAAATGCGAATGGCAAGCTTGATCGCAAAGCTGTCTTAGAACTTGTAAAAAATCACTTTGTGACAGAATGAGAAAACAACGAAAATACACAGGGGAAGCCTATGAGTGATCTTGCCATTGAAGCCACCGATGTCTGGAAAAGTTATAAACTGGGTGACACGAAGGTTGATGCCCTTCGAGGTTTGTCACTTCAGCTTAAATATGGAGAGCTCGCAGCTCTGGTGGGCGCGTCTGGCTCCGGAAAAAGCACACTGCTCAACCTCCTGGGGGCGCTCGACAAGCCGGATCGCGGAAGCATAGCCATCAATAATAGACAGGTCGAAGCGATGTCTGACGAAGAGCTGGGCCAGTTGCGGAATCGCAAGATCGGCTTTATCTTCCAGGCTTTCCATCTGATACCTGTCCTAAAAACGCGCGAAAACGTCGCGCTTCCACTGCAGCTTTTTGATGAATTAAGCAGCAAAGACCGCAAAATGCGTGTGGAATCGGCGCTCGAAAAGGTGGGTCTTTTGGATTTTGCAGATTCGATGCCGACGCGTCTTTCGGGTGGGCAACGCCAGCGTGTAGCAATCGCTCGCGCTTTAGTCACGGAGCCCGATTTGATACTTGCCGACGAGCCGACGGCCAACCTCGATTCTAAAACAGCGCATGCGATCATTGATTTGCTGGAGGAACTGAACTCCAAACAAAAGGCGAGTTTTCTGATTTCTAGTCACGATGAAAAACTGATTGGACGCGTGAAACGCGTTTTGCGAATTCAGGATGGTACCATCGTATGAAACGATTCTTCTGGCTCCTGCGGCTCGCAAGCCTCAATCTGCTGCGAAACAGCAAACGCAATCTCATCACTGGTATCGCCCTGGCGAGTTCGTTTTCCGGTATTTTGCTCTTCACGGGCTACGTGGTTTGGGTGGAGAAGTATCTCCGGGCGAATACAGTTTTCGTCAACCAGTCTGGGCATTTACTGATCTCGCGCCCCAACGGACTTGAGGATCAACTGACCAAACCAAGGACTGCACTCCTCAAAAAAGACGAACAGGAAAAGATTGAAGCGATGCTGAAAGGCGACGCCGATGTTTTAGCCGTGGGAAAAGGCCTCCAGAGCATGATGATGATCATCAAGGACTGTCGAAGTCGAGGCGTAATCGCCATTGGCCGAGACGAAGGGATCGATCGATTGAGCCTCGGCCAGCCGGATGTTTTGAAATGGGATTATGAACTCTTGAAACCTGAGCAAATCCCCGTGCTGGCAAAATTTCGGCAAGTCTCCCCGAAAGAAGCTGCGGTTTTCCCATCGCCCATTCTTCAGAAATTTATTGATCGTAAAACTAGCAGCAAACAGGCCGGATGTGAAGAGAGTGCAAACGGATCTCTGCAGCTGCTGGGTCGCACCACAACAGGGGAAGTCGCGGCAACAGACGGACGGGCCCTGGGTACGCAGAGCACTGGCCTCGCGATCCTGGACGAACGGGTGATTTATATGCCGGTGAAAGATCTACAAACATTCATTGAGACAGATTCGGTTGGATACTATACGGTCTATGTAAAATCGCTTTTGGCTTTGCCCTCGGTATGGAAACGTTTGCATGAAGACGTGAAGGCATCCGGTCTTGACTTACAGATTCAACCGTTTTTCTCCGAAAACGTTGGGCTCTACTATATTGGTTCAGTGGGTTTCCTGGGGACCATTGCCGCATTTTTTGTGCTTTTGGTATCGTCAGTTGTCGGCTTGAGCCTATTCAGTCTCTTCAGCATGTCTGTGACGGAAAGAAGCATGGAGATAGGGCTTTTGGCAGCTCTTGGGTTCCCTGCGAAAATCGTGATTTGGCTTTTTGAGATTGAGGCCGTTCTGCTGTGTCTTTTGAGTCTTGGGACGGGTTTACTCGTGGCTATCGGTCTTGGCGACTTGATATTCAAGCAGAATATTCGTTTTTCTCCACCTGGTATCGCTGGGGACACACACTTTACGATAGCTTGGGAACCTTGGGTCATGGTCGTGATAGGGCTGACGTTTCTGCTTGTTTCGTATGTTTCGATTCGCATAGTGACTGTGCTTAAACTCAAAAGATCGGCCCTGAGCCTCCTTCAGGATGCCGGAACCTTATAAATTCGCAAGGAATTGATTTTATGAAAAATCCTATGACCGACACCATCTCGCGTCTCGCCATAGCCAACAGTCTTGCGCATTGGCGATACAGCCTATCGACGATATTGATCATGGGCATCGGACTTTTGTCGATATGGATGTTCCGCGGCTATATGCTTAAGGTCGGCGATCTCTATCGGGATCACTTTACCGTTCGATCGATGTTCGGCGAGATACTAATCGAGCCCGAGAACGCAGACAATGATGACAAGATCGGTGGAATTACTGGCAATCAGCAGCAAAGTCTGCAGACTTTTTTCGCTCAGGATGCCGATTCCATCGAGGCTGTGGTTCGGTTTCTAAAGGTCGACGGGCAGATCACCTTCGGAGCCGAAAATTCTTTGTTTGACGGTCTAGCGTACGATATTACCTCAGGCGAAAAAATCAGAAGTGAAAAGTGGTCCTGGAATGCGGTCGCAGGTCGACCACTCAAAGCGCCCGGAGAGATCGTCCTCGGCCGGGCCATGGCTCGGCTTTTGGCTTGTGAATTTGACAGCGAGCACTATTTGGAACCATCCGATAATGGTCACGCTTATATTGCCAAAGAACGACCATTTACCTGCGGTTCTAACGAGGGACAGGTGTCTGTGGTCACGGATAAGGGGCAGATTCGATCACAGTCGATGAAAGTTGTGGGTTTGATGGATGTAGGCTTTCGTGATTTGGATCGAACCTGGATGATGATGGATATTCAAGATGGTCAACTTCTTTTAAAAACCAACGAGTTGTCCTGGATCAGTCTGAAAGCGCGAGGTTCTAGTGTCAAGCTTCTCGATGATGTGCGTGTTTACCTTGCCGAGCATCGTTTGCCGCTCGTCGCGACGCCGTGGGATAAGCATCGCTACACTGACCTCTATCGCCGCACTATGGGTCTGCTACGAGTGTTTGAAGTTTTTGTTTTGAGCATTTTGTCCGGTATTGTCGGCATTTCAGTTTTCAATCTGATGTCTAAGATAGTCAGTGAGCGACGCCGAGAAATCGGGCTTTTGAGAAGTGTTGGATTCAATTCAAGGAAAATTCTCCGCCTATTTTTGACGGAATCCATTTTCACTTCGATTCTTGGTTTGTCGATCGGCGCGGCCGCTTCTCTGGGTTTCGCGAATGTCGCAAATCGTTTGGGAATACTCTACAAGGCAGGCATTCTCAGCGAACCTGTACCGTTTGCAATAAATCCAGAGCTATCGCTTTTCGTAAGCACGGCACTGATCCTAGGCGGAGTCAGTATCATAGCGAGCCTGACGGCCGTTCGGAAGGCGCTTAGAAAAACAGTTATTGAATGCTTGATGTAGCGGATTAAAAAGTGTGACAAGGGGCGGCAAGCTGATGAGGTTTGAACTTCCACACTAAGTGTTCGGCCATTGTCTTCGCAAAATTAACCGATAGACTCCGGACGAAGTCTCCACCGAAGGCCGGGGTTTCGTTATCCACTTCATGCCGGGCGCCATCACAGAGATAAGCAAATACGGACGATTTAAAGGTTTCTTTTTGCTTCTTTATCCAACCCGTGGTCCCAGCGCCGTTAACGAAACGATCGTCACTGCCAGTGAACAGCCAGTGTCAGAATTATGTTTTGAAAAGCGGCCGGCATAGTCAGGAATCTCCAGAGGCTCAGTGCAGATTTTGTGGATCCACGATTGCAACAGTCCTAAGAAAACGCAATGTCATATTTATGAACGAATTCTGAGAGGCTTGTGTGTCAAATTATTCCTTAGGTAATAAGGCCTAAAATGGCCAAAATGCTTTTAGTCGCACGAGCCTGCCCTGGAGTTTTTATCCACCGCCTCAGCTTTGGTGAATTTTAATTTAAGCCAAATCAGCTTGGAATAGTACGCGATATCCGTCTGTTATTTCTAATTAAAATGCGACTGTGGCGTAAGGCTTAATTTGTTTTCTATGTAATTGGCGAGTTTAAGCCGAATGAGTGATTAGGCCTCATACTGGGCCACTGGAGGAACTTACTATGAATCGCGTTAAGATTTCTCACGTCCTGGTGCATGTAAGCTGCGCTCTATTATACACAGGGTGTTCTGACTCTACTCAATTTGCAGAAAAAACCACTCCCATTTCTTTGGATGCTGCCAAGGCTGCAAGCGGTGTTACAAGTCCCGATGCGGCGACTGATGGATCGACCACTGCGGATAAGACTGCGGCTCCTGGGGCGACAGTTGCTGCGACCGGCACTGGACCCTCGGCAAGAGAACCGTCAGTAAGCGGCACCGCTGTCACTCCCACTGCGGGAGCCGGCGGAGGGACGAACTCAGTTCCAACGAGTTCACCAGGAACTGGCTCGACGTCGCATGGCACATCGACAACAGGTTCAACGGGAAGCGGAACACCGGTTATTCCCAAGTGCAATCCAGGCGAGGTTGGTCTTACAAAAGTCACTTTGTTATCAACGGGCATCGAGCAATTCTCTGATAACCAAACTTTGCGGTATGAGCTATCTGTCGTCAGTTGTGCAGACGGAAGTGTGATTCCTATCAAGAACCAAGCGGTTTGGTTCGATTTAAATGCTATCGCCACTGATGGTTTTCAGAGCAGCAGCTACACAATTTATGATTCGTCAGACAAGGCGTATTTGGCGTCGGGTGATCTCAAGATCGTTCGCGGACGGGATCTTTTCAATCATTCCGGTAGTTCTTACGCTCACTGGGAGACAGCGACTCTCTCTTACTCCACCGATATAGAGAAACTTATTCTGGAGATTGATTTGAACGGCAATTCCTTTAAACCTTACACAGCTGGTGCTGCGACGATCGCGAGCTATCTCAAGGTCGCTGGGGCGCAAACCGTGACTCAAGATCTAAAGATCACTAACCGTTAGGCTATTATTTAGAGAATTTGCTCAGCGAAGTTAGATTTATTGTATTACGAATCGTTTTTTCAAAGGGTTCCGACGAACGAAGGCTGAGATTGACCTCAGACTTCGTTTTGTCATTTTAAAATTGGTTTAACGGTCATTTGCGGCTAAACTCTACAGAACAAGTCCCGCGTCTCAAAAAGTGAATAGATAACTAATATTGTTGATTATATTTTATATTTTATGACATGAAATTGGTGCCCATAGGGGGCGCGTGATTGGAAAGGATACAGGGTGTTTGGATCGAGTACCTCCGTTGCGCTTGTAATGCCGACTCAAAGCGAAATTCAGTTGTGGATGGGGGCGCTGGGAGCCTGTGGCCTCAAGCGTGTCACGAGTTTCACCTCGACAAAGGAAGCTTACGAGGTTTGCACGCGCCAGCAATTTCCGCTTTTTATCATTCGTATGGAAATGCCGGAGTTGAGCGGCGTTACACTTATTCAGAAACTGCGTATGACGGGAAACTATGGACTTGAGCCGCAGATGCTAGTCTGCGAGAAGCTCGATACCAAGCTAGTCAACGTCATGGCAGAATACGATCTCGATTATGTGACAACCGCGCCTTTTGCTAGTGCAGCGGTTGTGCAGAAGATTAAGCATATGCTACAGGTTGAAAACAATCTCTCACCGGGCGAACTTCAATATCGCGAAGCGAAGTCGGCATTTTCGAGCGGTATTATAGAAATGGCTGAAGAGAAGATAAAGGATGTGTTGAAGGAAGCACCTTCCCTCGAAAAAGCCATCCTGCTCAGTGGCGATATCGAAGCGAGCCGTGGTGCTTTTGATGCCGCTAAGTCGCTTTACACCAAAGCTTTAGGTATCAATCCCAAATCCACCTCGGCAGCCCATAAGCTGGCACAAATGTATACGAAAATGGGCAACAACAAAGCGGCTGCCGATTTGTTGACGAAGCTCGCTGAGATCAGCCCCTATAGCATCAAGCTGCTTGAAAACGCGGGTTTATCTAACTTCGCTGATGAGCGATTTGATGAAGCCAAACGCATCATGGGCAAACTGACAAAACTTGATGATACCAATAAAACAGCCGCTTCAGTCACCGCTGAGATCAAGGTAAAAAACGGTGAATTTGAGGGCCTCGTTGAATCTCTGAGAAAGAGCCACGATGAAAAAGCAATTATACAGTTTTTGAACAACGCAGGTGCCAAGCTTTCCAAGGGCGAGGATATAGATGGTGCCATCAGCATGTATAATGCCGCGATTGAACAGATCACAGACAATAAGTTTCTCTATGCGATTCATTTCAATATGGGTATTGCCTATAAAAAGAAGAGCAACCTGGCCCAAGCGGGCCTTCACTTCAAACGTGCGCTGAAGCTCAACCCGAGTTTTGAGAAAGCCGCGGAAGAACTGAAGAAAATGGCTAATTAACGCGGCCTTATGAACTCAAATTGCATGTGTAGTGCCAGGCCTTTGTCTGGCATTTTTGCGTTTGTTTTCGTTTGATGTCTTAAACACGATCAATCAAGGTGAATACTGTGTGTTGGCGCTTCTCTGACTTGCATATCGCCTTTACATCGGCCTCAGAACTGTGGCAATTTCGGGCCAGATTGTACCTATGAGGCGCCGCATGAATACTACAATGACTGATAAGTTCGAACTCCCTGCCCTATCTCGACTGGCGATGGGATCACCCTCGAAGGAAATCAAGCAGTTCAAGACTTGGGTGCCATCCGGTCTAACCGTTCGCCTGGGGCTTGTTCTAAGACGTTTACTCCTCACGCTTGCCGATCGAATCGTTCCCGTTAGCCTGCCGCTTTTTGAGCGTTCAACGGGTCTGATGGACACTGTGATACTTTCGATCGTGTCAAAACACGAGATAGCAGATCATTTGGAGCAAAGGCCCCAGACGGCAGCTGACTTGGCCCGCATCACCGGAACCGATGCGGATGCGATGCATAGAATCCTTCGGGCGGCAGCGAGCCGCGGAGTATTTCAGCTTGATCAAGACGGTCTATTCCACAACAACCGTCTCTCCAAAGCCCTTCTCAAAGGCAACGCCACTGCGAACAGAGAGTGGTCTCAATACTTTGGATCCCAGTCCAATATGCTTGCCTGGATGAACCTCCCCCGGGCTGTGGTCGAAGGTCAGCCTAGCTTCGATCACGTTTTTGGAATGAATGTCTGGGAATGGTTTGAGCACCATAACGACGAACAGGAAATGTTTGCGCATAGCATGATGGGTGTGACAGCGCTCCAGGCACCTGTGATAGCGCGCCTCTACCCATTCGCCGAAGTGAAATCGATCTGCGATGTCGGTGGGGGACGCGGAACATTGATGTCCGAATTGCTCACTCGCCACCAACACCTCAAAGGCATACTTTTTGATGCGGCTGGTGTGTTGAAATCAGCTGAAGAGCTTCTTAAAGCGCGGGGAGTTGCCGAACGGGTTGAAAAGGTCGAAGGTAGTTTTTTGATAAGTATTCCAAATGCCGACGCCTATCTTTTCAAAAACATCTTTCACGATTGGAATGATGAATTCTGCTCGAGTATTCTTCAGACTCTCAAAAAGTCGATAAAAGCCGGGCAAAAAGTGTTGATCATAGAGCAGCTCGTCGAGAAAAATAGCATCCAGGGCATAGGTCCAGCCTCTGACGTACAGATGATGGTTGCCTGTTCAGGAGGTCGAGAACGTTCTTTGGCTGAAATACAGGGCTTGCTCATGACAAATGGCTTTCAAGTTGGAAGAACCTTTTTGCATCCTTTGATAAGCGTTGTTGAAGGAACCTTCCACTAAGAGCCCAAGGTCGTCCGACGTCCCCTTAAATCGGGACTCGACGCGGCTTCAATTGTGATTTTTAGGGGAATCTGTCCCCCTAACTTCCAAGGGACTTTGTCCCCTGTAGATATCGCCATACCGGGGATTTAGTTTAGCTGACTCTCTTAAGATAGCTCAATTGAGCCATTCGCCTGTTGGGCTGTTTGACCTCCTCTAGGCCCAGCTGGAGAATGCCGTAGCAGGCTCGGAGAGGTCCTGCAGTTGGCTCTACAATCACAATTTCTTTGTTAGCAATGGAGCCTTCCCAGATGCCTTTTAAGGCATAGAGTCGATTATCGAACATCACCGTATGATCTTTTCTTACCTTGCGAGGATATTTCATACAGAACACATCGTTCAGATTTATAGCTCGATCGAGCTCGCGATAGCGACTTTCAGAATTTCTTGCCTCTACCGTATTTCTTATCTGCCAGTACTTTGGTATAAATGTTTTCTGAAGATATGTGTTGGCAGCTTCCATAGCCTTGATGCCTTCGATTCGAAGCTCAGGTATCAGGCGATCTTGGAATGTCTGCCACGTCCTCTCGATTCGGCCTTTGGCCTCAGGAGAATTTGCGTAAATTACGCGAATGCCCAACTCTTCACAGGCTCGGGTAAATTGAGAAAAATGCTGTCGCTTCATGCCACCGAACCATCCCGCGTGGTCAACATAAAGCGATTCTGGAATTCCTCGAACTTCGATTATTCGCTGTAAAACGCCCTTACAGTTCAATGTATCTTCGCTTCTATAGAAGCCTGCAAATGGAATATCGCTGGTCGCGTCGTCAATCGCTGCGATGAGAACCCATTCATCTTGCCCATTCCATTTATGATGGGATCCATCCATTTGGAGCATTAGCCCCTCATTGCTTAGACGGTCGCGATAGATTCGCTTTTTAGCGGGTCGCCGCCGCTTACGCTTGCCGATCCCGCTGCTTCTGCACCAGCTATGAAAAGTCGAATAACTAGCCCTAAGGTCGTGCTTGGCCACGAGAATTTGGTAGCAATGAGTCATGTTAAAGTCGTAGTAGACCTGACTCGCAAGCTTCAGAATCGCTGCCTTTACACTGTCGCCCACCTTGTTCACAGGGCGAAGACCGCAGTTACCATGTTTGATACCTTCAACACCTTTAAGCTTAACCCTCTTTGATTTCCGTTGGACTGACTTCTCCGAAATGTCCAACAACGTTGCTGCCTCTTTCCTTGAAACCCTGCCTGCTCTGTAATCTTCGATAATCCGAACCAAGTACTGCTCATTCTTCGTCATTACAATAGCCCCATCCATGAAACCACTCCTTATTCAGACAACTGCCTGGAATTAAGGAGAGATTCTAACCTAGGGGACAGAATCGCTTGGAAATTAGGAGGGGACAGAATCCCTTGTTAATTACACCTACTCGCCATAAACCTCCTTCGAATTTGCATTATAAAATTAAGTATAAGCCATTGAAAACTATGATTATTATCGATGGTTTGACAAGAGGTATAAACTCCCGGCTCGTTTCGACCGATTGTAGGGTTGAATCCAAGGGGAGCTGTCATGAGAACGTATTCCAGCATCGCACTTTTAAGTTTCGTACTTGCTTGTTCAGACTCAAAGTTTAGCGGTACGACCCCCACAGTGCCTGACGAAGCTTCAGCGACTGCTACCACAAGCAATGCTGTTCCCTCAGTTAAAAAGTCGGAGCCAACCGTTCCTGCTCCTGCCGCTCAGGTACCTATATCAAGCGTGACGATAGTTAGCTCCGTTACCCCCGTGACGATCGACATTCAAGCCAACTGTGCGCAGACCGCGAAGGTCGTCTCTCTGCCGCCTCAGAAAATAGTATTTGCGGCTCGACCTCAAATCAAGGGTTCAACCTGCAAATTTGGAGTCGCTCCGAACATCGCAGCAGAAGATGGCACGCTCACGGCCATGGCTATGACATCACGATCGATTTCTCTTCCGCCGCCAGGGTCCGTTATCTGCTCTCTTGGTATGAAGTCAGAAGATAATGCTCAATTTAAATACGATGACATGTTAGTGATGAAGATCGAAAACAATATCATTTTTGCAAGTACCGACAACCTCCTTTTGGAGAAATTTGTCGGCCCTAAGCCTAGCGACGGAATTTATCAGTGGGACTGGAGCAAACTCGTCGGACATAAAGATTCCGAAGGTCTCAGGTTTCATACAGGGAACGCTTATTGTCTCGATAACACAGCGGCCTGCATTATTCCGCACACCGAGCAAACGGGAAATGTCTCGGTGAGTTTGGGCGCAAGTGTATTCAGTCCAATAGCTGCGAAGATTTTCAACAAATCCAATGCAACTCTCGATCTGGTTGTGATGGGCGATAATGATGACGGAAACCTGTATAATGGAGTTGCGACGAATCCAACGGATTGCACACATGCGGAACTTACGATCGACGTAAACATTAGCTATGTTCCTGCTATGTAACTGCGCAATAGCTTTCTAAAACAAGACGTCGATACGGTGTGGCCAAGGTTATCCTTGGCCTTTTTTTATTGTCTGCGGCTGGAAAAAAAGATAGCAATGAGAATCACTCGCACTATGGCCTATCGCCGCAAATACACAGAAAGGTGTTTACTTAGTTTGAAGGTGCTTTTGTCTAAGACCCGATGATATGAAAGATCATTCAGAAAAACCAACTGAACACCAAGTGATCAAATCGTCGGTAGGAGATTCAGTAATGATCAAGAGATCAAAGCAGTTGTCTGTGTGGATAGGATCAGCCACTCTTTTGTTTACGGTCACAAACTGTAGCGTGCGTCCGGATGTGAAAAACCCCGTCCCCAGTGCAAGCTTGAACTCCCCTTCAAGTGCAGGAGGACATTCACAAGCAGACGGTCCGGCGACGCCTGGAGCAGACTCCCAGGTCGTCATTGACTGGGCCTATGTGAATAAAACGGTATTCACTCCCAATTGTGTGAAATGCCATTCAGCTGCGGGAGGAAACTCCGGGCATATCAACGTCGAATCCTACGCGAACGTAAAGGCAAATATCGCGAAAATTGAAGTGGAAGCTATTACGGATCAATCGATGCCACCTTCAGGCGCTCTCGATACAAGCACAACAAGTGTGCTCAAAGCTTGGATTGATGCAGGTTCGCCCGAAACAATCGGCGTCCCCACTCCGCAGCCAGTTCCAACACCGATACCTGCGCCTGATCCCGTTCCCGTTCCAGCTCCAATACCAGTTCCGATACCAGATCCGATACCAGTTCCAACGCCACCGGCCGTTGTGGTCGACTATGCTTACGTAAATAGGGCTGTTTTCACTCCCTATTGCACCAGCTGTCACTCGTTGGCAGCAGGGAATAGAGGGGGGATTAACCTCGAAACCTATGCAAACATCAAACGGTTATTGAAAAAAATTAAACGTGAAGCTGTCACGGATAAGTCTATGCCACCTGACGCGCCTCTTGCGGATGAGGTGTCTTCCATCCTAGATACCTGGATAACGGCTGGTGCTCCGGAGACAGTCGCGGCCCCGTGACGGTAGAAAAGCCCCTCGGAGCGAATGCTCTTACTTTGCTCCTGCTCCTACTCCTACTCCTAGAGGCTTTCTTATTTGTATTTTTCGCCATGAACAACTGTAATCAGGTGGACCCAATCCAAACTATCCATTCGCGGGAAAGCAGCCTCAGGGAAGTTCCGGTTCGACACGGGATTCACTTCCGGCTCGTGGTGCAGCCGCAACAGGAGCGGGCGTGACTGATTCTAACACTAGTACTGCCTCGGGAGCGACCGCCACTCAAGGTGCGGTAAACATGGGCAATAGCGATGACAGCCTGCACCACGAAGAACTCGTGCCACCGTCAAGACAAAATACTCAGACACAAAATTCAGGCAAGTAAAAATAGTCCCGGGAGAGGAGCCGTTATGCGAATACATCATCTAAACTGTATTTCAAGCTGTCCCATCGGTGGGCGCTTAATGGATGGCATTTCCAAATCAGCTCTGCCTCGATTGAGCATCGCAACGATATTGCCGATAATTTCAGGATGACTTAATTCCTCGGTAGCAATATCCATAAGTAGGTCTTTGCGTCCGGGATCCAGTTCGCCAATTGATTGGTTGAAGTAGCGGCCCGCCGCTGCAAGTTCGCCTTGAGGCCCACCAAATTGTTCGAGCAAAAGATTAGCTAGGCCCGAATTGGTTTTGCCAACACGTACGGTATCTTGAAGCCGTTTATTATGTATAAACATAGAATCTCCTTATGACACGAATTAAGGCTAAAAACAGCCTTCTTTATCGTCCTTTTATTCTTTGTAATTCCAGATCCATACCCCTGCCAATCGTAGGTGAAAAAATCTCAAAGTACTTTGAAGTAGCGAATAGTGAATGCGTATGTGGTCCAATTCTCTGCTACTTCCACCACATGCGGCTCGCGAAATGTATGCAAGATACTGTAAGGACGGATCTTTTTAAAATTGAAATATTCCTCTCAAGTAAAGCTCAACGTTCTAAGCTGCTGACCGATGAGTTCTTTGTGAGGCAAACATGAAATATTTTCTTATTACACAACTTTTCGGCATGTTTCTCGGCAGCGCTTGCAAAAGCGAACTGACCGTTACGGACTCGTCGCCACGATTAAGCCGAGTGGACAGCTTTGATCGCTCTGCCGCGAAATCGGGAGATATCGTAACGTTTTCAGGCAAAAACCTCAATTCGAGTATGAAGCTTTTTATTGGTTCGAAGGCGGTACCCTTTACCCTTAATGGTGACTCAAAAGCTAGTTTCACAGTACCAAGTGATATTCCATCTGGTGTTTTGAATGTGACCTTCACCAACGGTACCAACACGATCCTCACAATGCCGCTGATCAATTCCAGCACGGTTGCTGCTTTGCCCCTGATGACAGCGGATCCTGCAACGATTTGCAGCGATGTTCTTTATACAAATCCCGACGGCGTCATAGCTCGCGGCCTTCGCAGTTGCCAGCTTGATTTGTGCACACATGATGGACAGAGCGACTGCAAAGCGAACGTCGACTTTCCCGCAGTCGATGCGCACAATCTCCTGCTCGCAAAAAACATTCGAAAAGGGTTGGTTATAGGCGGTGTAACCGGAAACTTTCCGAGTGCGGACGCTCCTTTGACCACAGGTGAAGCCTCCGATCTTTCCGTTAGTCTTGGAATCAATGCTAACTCTATCTCGATAGGGTCATCGGTCTTGGGTGTTTCCGGATCGGCCCCGGTTTATTTGCTGTGTGGGAGCGATGGGCAAACGGGTTGTATCACAGGCCCACGTTTTAAAGCGGTTGATGTCTCACTCCTAACCATATGGGATATCCGAAGGGGCAAGTCAGCGGGCGGTATATTAGGAAGTCTGGACTACAAAAAGAACATGATTAATACGTCTGTGTTTAACCGAACAGTAGGAACAGATGCCCTGGCCGGTGCTGATGCTTACGATACAATTGATGACTATGGAGGCGGGGTACTGCCGACCACTCCGATCCCCGGTACAGCGGCCTTCGATGCTTCGAATTTTCAGCGCGACCCGCTCAGCGATACGGGAGTTGGTGGAGGGATTGCAGGTAATGGATTGTGTGACGGAACGGAGCATTGTGTTTATGTCGACCATTTCACGGGACTATATTTTAGTCCGATTTTTGCTGCCTCACCTTGGGAAGCAGCAATCACTACCTGTAGTGCGCTGATCTTTGGCGGCTACACCGATTGGCGGCTGCCTACTCAAAAGGAATTGTTTCAAGCGTCAATCGATAGCTTTTCATCTATCTCGCTTGCATTAGGCGACAATCCCATCGCCGGTCTATATTCGTGGACTGGCACGACGATAAGCGGTGCACAAGGTTATGCATATTCTGTCGCGCCTTTCGCAATGTTTACGGTGTATCACGATAAGGTAAGTGTGTCTCATCAATTTCACTGTGTTAGGTAAACTGTAAACTATTGAGCATAAGCAATGATTTGATTGCCTCTACACCTTACTTTGCCGACGCGATTCGCGACCAATACGTGTTCATGCTCTCTGATCCACGCGCGAGCTCCTTGCCCACAATTCGGCCTTCTCCGCCGATCTCATTTAAAGCCTGCAGTATTCTATATTGAACAAAGAGCGGCTCCTTTGCCCGGGAGTTCTGCTCCACCGCATAGGCCGTGCGTAGCAAGCGGATAGCTGGTGCATGACCGGTGTTGGTAAACCTTTGCCCGAGGCGCGTAGCTGCCTCTGCTCTCACAACCAGCGCCTTATCAAAAAGCCCGTTTTGCATAATGTTGCTGCAATCCTTGGTACTTGAAAGTGTACAGCTGCGCACCCAGGCCAATTTCCATTCCCATGACATCGCCTCAAACACCAGTCCCTCTTTTTGCAGATTGGTCCAGGTCTGGGCTTTTTGCTCAGCGCTTATTTTGAAAAATTCCTTCCAGTTCTCAGCACTTGGAGAGGCCTTCCAATCGATTGGGGTAGGTCTCGCGGTGGCCTCTAGGTGAAGGCTACTGAGAGCCAGGAACCCCAAAAGAATGTAAGTGCCTGATACCTGGAATGTTGTTCTGCTTATCTTCCAAATGCTCATCGGATATGCCCTCATTAGAATCTTTAAGAAAAAGTTTAACTCACTGATTTTATATGCGAATTCAATTAATTTTAACTTAGCAACTAAAGCCTTGTCTCCATTGTGCCGATTTCTCCTGTGAACGGTTTTCGTTTCAAGTGCTTAACACTCTCACACGGACTGAGAGCTCTACTTACGGCAGATTGGGGAGAGACGGTATGAGTGATCAGATCTGGTATCTATATCAGAACGGACAGCAAGTGGGCCCCTTTGAAACGGAGCAGGTCACTCAGTTATATATCAATAACATGATCTCTAAAGATGGTTATCTTTTCAAGGTCGGATGGAAAGACTGGCGACCTTTGGAAGATGGCTACGAGGCTCTCGGTATTCCCAATCCAAACTCCGCGAAGTCGGTCGATGCCGGGTACCAGGAGGATCTTGAGAAACGCCGTGAAGTGGCTCCCCGTGCTTCGATCGTTGGACGTGTCGTTGTTCATAATAATGGACAGCTCGCCGTCGGTCACGGCGTAAACATATCAGTGGGCGGTATCTTCGTTGAAACCAGCGATCAGATGTTTACAGTAGGCGAAACACTTCGCCTCTCTATTCGGGTCGACGGACTTTCGAAAGCTTTCAATGCCGAAGCTGTCGTGATTCGGTTCAACACTGACAAGCGCTTCTCTCTCGGGTACGGAATGAAGTTCGTTAAGATCGATCCCGAGATTCAGAAAAGCATACAGGGTCTCGTGAATGCAGCAAATGAAGGTGGCGACCGCGGTCGATTTGCTAAACAGGTTTGATTAAAAGACGTTTTTGAATTGACACGGACAGACAGAGAATTAGGGGAAAATCATGGATTCAGTCAGAGAGAACGCAGAAGCTACATGGAAATCGATGTTGACTATCGAAGATGCCAAGCATCTCGTCGATCGGGGCATCCTACTCACTTGGAAGGATTTCAAGACCCTTCGTAAATCCCTCGGCGACGAAGAGGTTATTGATCTCGTAGTATACTGTGCAGCTCGTCTGTCTGAACGTGTGGAGAGTCGTCTTCCTGCGGAGATACTCACGGAGAGCCTCCTCATCATTTTTGCCAATGTGCAGGATGAAAACGTCCTTGTAGCTTTTCTTCAAGAAGTATTGATGCAGCCGAACCGCGCATCGACCTGTGCAATCCTCGTTGAATTGGCGATCACCGCCGATGTTTCGGACGCCGACAAATCGGAAGAAATCTTTGCGATCGCGGTCGCTCTGGTTTGCGAGCTCGGCACTATGATTCGCCAGATGCAGGTCCAGGACCCCGAAGAGTTTGGATCGTCTGGTCAAAAACTGCTCGATCATATCTCAACCTATCTTCTTTCCGTCAGCAATAGCAGCGACAACTGCATACGCCTTAGCCTTCTTCACTACTTCGGTAGTCTTGAAAAAGGCAAAGTTCATAAGGTTGGTTTCAACCGCATCATGGGGCGCTTCGGCCACACAGTTTTAGAGCATCTTTTCGTCCTGCTCTTCAATAAAAAGACGGAGAGCGTGGCTCTCCAGTTTCTCCTTGAAAACGTGCCCTATATCCTTGAAGCTGATGATCATGCCCAGACTATCCTGCAAGAGACTTGGAAACATTACCTGCTGAAAAAACCGGAGCGATTTGCTCTTTTTGTTCAGGCCCTTTCTAACTACATCCAAGCGATGCCTGAAGAAGAGTCACGTCAATGCCGTAGAACCTTTATGCAGCACCTGACCCTCCTCATCAAAAAAGTCGCCGAAGTCGATCACAAGGAATTGGGTCGTCAACTCCTCAGCGCCTTAGCTGGTTTCCAACAGGAGCCTGGCTTTAAGGAAATCGTGGGTCGCCTCGCTAAAGACACCACTCTCCGTGAATCCTTTAAGAGCCTCGTGGTGAAGATGGTGGACGCCAGCAACTCAGGTAACGTCGTTGGTGACGCCGAAGGTTTCCGCTCATCGAAACGTGGTCGTCGTCCGAGCTTTCAAAAGTCGGGCAAAACGCGTGTTATTTATCAAATTAAGTTTCTTGGTCAATACGATGCGGCGAAAGCCTCTTGAGCGTCTGACTGCCCTAGAAGAAAAAGCCCTCTCGATTGCTCGAGAGGGCTTTTTCATGATTCATTAAGGAGCAGGAGGCGGGGTGGTGACGCCACCCTCAGCGGGAATTGTCTCTTCCGCGGGGGCTGCTTCTTCCGATGGAGGTGGCTCGTCAATACCGGGTCCTGGTTTGGCTTTGACTTCTTCGTCGAGCAGAAAGTCGATCGAAGTCTTTTTGCCGATTACATCACGAATGTACCAAGCCTTGTCTTCTTTCACGACCGAGAGAGTGTTCTCCGTGGTTGTTTTCGGAGCCGTGTCGGCATTCGCGTTTTTGTCCGGACCGAGGTTTCGGTAGGTGAGAAGGAAGGTGATTTCCGTCTCACGCGGCGTACGGTCACGTCGTTCAACGACGGAGTAACGCTCCAGTTTGTAGTTCTGTTTGATGAAGGCGGCGGAGATGATATCGTCCGGCGCCTGCACCAAGGCGTTTTTAAGATTGCCTGTCGTGAGCTTCATCAGATCTTGTTTCTGCTCGACTTTCGTCATGTTGAGCGAGATATCAAGATAGGTCTGAACGACTTGCTCGGGTGTCATGTCTTCCCGACCCGAACTGCACATTTTGCTGCAACCAATTAGAATAAAAAAGCATAGCAAGGGAGCAAAGTTTGCGCGTCGCATTATAGGCGATCCTCCGTCATGGGCTGCTGGGACCTGGTGCCGCAGGAGGGTTGGCGAGTGCCGGTGCAGTGTAGTCCCATGCTTTCGCCGGTGGTCCGGCGGGAGGTGGGGCGGCTGCTTCGGGTCTGCTTAACGTCTCGTTTACGGCCTCAGGCTTCTTCACGTCATTGGGCACAGGAACTGGAACAGGCACGGATATAGTATCAGGTGGTACAGGCGGAGGTGTCTGCGTAGGAGTCTCCGGAGTTTCCGGAGGTGGGACTGTACCCTTCTTACGCATTTCCTCGACTTGTTTCCATTTCGGGATTCGAGGGAGTTCGCGCAGCACACCTTCGGGTGCTTTGGTTCTCGGGCCTCGTCTATCGTAATTATACGAACCTTCCGAATCACCCTGGAAGGGCTCTTTCGGTGTCCGACCGTTTTTGAACGCTTTCGGATAGGCGATCTCCGGCGCCTCCATCACGCTTTTGAGCCAGCTTACAAAAGCTTTGACATCAGCCGGTGACGCTTGGATCAGTTCAGCACTTCCAAGTCTCTGCAGGGCATTCAAATCCCGCGTAACTCCGTAGAGCTTCTGATCCACAAAGAGGAGCGTTGGAGTAGTATACCCTGTTCTTGGTCTTAAAAATGTCGGAACACCCTGGCCTCTCAAATAAGGCAAACGCGATCCCGAGGCACTCAGCTGATCCCGACCGAGATAAACCTTCACATCAAGGTTACGGTATTTCGCTAAAAAAAGAGCCGAGGCTATTTCCCCATCGGATAAGTAGTCCGTGAGCAGCCACACTCGTTTCCGGCCTGAGCCGATCAGATCAAGTATATTATGACGCAAATCGTCAAAGTTTGCAGTAGCCTTAAAATTAAATCCTGGAGTGCTTATAGGGAGCTGCGGCGCGGGAATTGGCTGTGGCGCAGCTGAGGCCGAGATCGAAAATAGGACCAGGAGAAAAAGTGTTTTGGAGAGCATTCACAGATCCTTCAGTAACTATATGTAACTATTGCGGTAAAGTGCAATTTCATGATTAATGTCATATTAAATTCAAGAATATTACCAAAGGTTTCGATACTTTAGAGGCATTTCTCTGAGCTTCCATTTTTCCAAATCTTAAGCCGAAGTCCGAGTCTTAAAAAAAGCCATACTATCATGGACCCTGATAAGTTCGAGCTCTCTCTTCGTAGTGGCTGTGGGAACGGCAGATTATACGTCGGATGGTATCGTGGGCAGGAGGTTTATACCGGGTCTACCTTCAAGCAGATAGACCCGTGTTTTAGCTTAAACGAGAGGTTCTTTCAGACGGACGATAAAGGCGCCAAAGCCATCCATATCATCCTGATTTCCTGCATATACCGCAAAAAGTTGGTCATGCGTCACGTATCGTTTGTAATAATCAGGCAGACGGCTGACCGGTGAAACAACTTCGATCTTATCGCCCATCTCTGTCTTGAGACGATGAAGGTGGGCTTCGGTCTCCTCGATTTCAAAGGAACACACGGAATAAACGAGCTCGCCGCCCACTTTCAGTTGCCTCAAAGCATGCTGAATCATAGTCCATTGCTGCTCAGCCATCGACTCGACGAGTTTGATGGTCTTATGCCATTTGCCTTCGGGATGACGACGCAAAACACCAAGACCGCTGCATGGTGCATCGAGAAGTATCTTATCGAGCTTCTCCGTGGGCGTCCAGGTCATGAAATCTTCGTGGACCCAGTGAAGTTTTTTGAGGCCCAGTCGATCGAGGGTTTCTTGCGCACGCAGGTACTGACCGTGATCTTTTTCGACCGCAAAAAGCTCTATTTTTTCTTGGCCCAATTCGTAGATATGGGAAAGCTTGCCACCAGGACCCGCACATGCGTCCGCGATCTTTTGATGGGCTTCGGGCGCCACGAGATAACCAATCAGCTGCGAGGCTTCGTCCTGAACCGTGAAATAGCCTTCTTGAAACATCTTGGATTCGGCCAACTGCGGTGGCTTCGTTAAACGCAGAGACGAACGAAGGGGGCGGCGCTCGCTCGTCAGTTTTTCTTCGCGCAAGAGCGTTTCTTGCAGCGTTGCCGATTCGGTCAAGGGTGTTTTCAGGCTGTTAATGCGGATACTGAAAGAGGGCGGTTGGTTGTTGGCCGCAAGCATTTGTTCCATGCGTTCAAAACGGAATCGTTTCAGCCAGCGATCGACAAGCCATAGAGGGTGTGCGAATTGCAGCGCAAGATATTCTTTGGCTTTGGTTTTTTTGTCTGGTTTCGGGAAGTATTCGGCTCTTCGTCCAATCTGGCGAAGGATGCCGTTCACGAACGTGCAGGCCTTGGCTTGACCCTTTTTACGGACGTATTCCACGCTTTCGTTGACGGCAGCGCGATCGGGCACGCGATCCATGTAGTAGATCTGATAGGTGCCGACGATCAAGGCTGCGCGGATCTCAGGAGTCGAGTCATCGAGATTACGCTTCGAGGTGTTCTGAAGTATCCAGTAGATTTTGGAATACCAACGAAGACTTCCGAACAAAACCTCCTTAATAAAGGCTTTGTCGAGGCGCGTAATTTTCTGTCCGTGAAGGGCGTACATCTCGCTGAGAATGGTCTCAGGCTTACGTTTGTTGTCCATGACGGCAACAAACGCATCGAACGCAACTTCGCGCGCTAGGGACAGGGATGATTGACTCAAGTGTATACTCCAAACTCTTGCTCAGAAGTCTTTGCTATCGAGGCTTTGTATGGACGGCTCAGGCTGGGTAACCGGCTCGTCTTCTTTGAGAAAGCGTCTTACTCTTTTGTGAGGCTGACGGCGAGAACCATTTAGATCTTTTCGAAGCTTACGCAGTTGCATAGATTTGCGGATATGCTCAAGCGTGCTCATAACCGTGACTATTAAGGCGCCGAGGATGAATGCGCCCAAGTAAGCTACGAATCCTGGGACTCTGTAATCACCGAAAAACGGTAGGTTTATCGGCAATGCTTCCATGTTTCGGACGGAGAAGAATATGGCATAAATTAATCCGGCCAAGGCAACGAGACCTGTGAATATTCTACGGATTAAAAGCATGTAGATTCCTCTTCTTACTGAGTGGCTGACCAGTTAATGTCCAATAGAAAGGGCCCCTTTTCTTTCCTGACGGATTTTGCTCCGCAAAAACAGAAAGGGCCCCTTTTCTTTCCTGACGGATTTTGCTCCGCAAAAACAGAAAAGGCCCGGTTGAATATAACCGGGCCCAAGCAATTCAATCTAGTTTTTAAAAAGCCCGGACTTACGTCCGGACCTGTAAAATTAGATCTTTTGTTCTTCTTTTGCTTTTGCTTTCGCAAAGGCATCGGCCAAGCCGGTTTTTGGTTCAGCAACGTTGCTGATGTATTGGCTAAGCTCAGCGCCTTGAAGTTGTTTCAAGAGAGCTTTGCGAGACAAGGAGAACTTACGTTCTTCGTGATCGCTGGCGAGAATGATGAATTCAATCTCGTCGCCTTCTTTAACGACATCTTCAACCTTCGCGACGACTTCGTCAGCGAGTTCGCTGATGTGAACCATACCTTCGATACCAGGAGCGAGCTCAACAAATGCACCGAAATCAACGATTTTAGTGACTTTGCCTTTGCCTTTGGTGCCTGGGACGAGGTCACGGGCAGCTTTGACCCAAGGATCTTCACCGAGTTGTTTGATACCAAGCGAGAAGCGCTCGTTCTCAGCATCGATCTGGAGGATCTTCGCTTCGAGTTCGTCGCCTTTTTTGAACAGGTCACCAGGGTGATTGATGCGGTCTGTCCAAGAAATGTCGCTGATGTGGATCAAGCCATCGATGCCGTCTTCGATGCCAACAAAGATACCGAAATCAGTGATATTTCGGATTTTGCCCTGGATAATATCGCCTTCTTGGTATTTCTCGCGAACGATATCCCAAGGATTCGGCTCGATTTGTTTCATGCCGAGGCTAATGCGACGGTTTTCAGTGTCAATCGCGAGGATGACAACTTCAACTTCGTCGCCAACTTGAACGACTTTAGACGGGTGCTTGATGCGTTTCGACCAAGACATTTCGCTGATGTGGATCAAGCCTTCAACGCCCTGTTCCATTTCAACAAATGCGCCGTAGTCTGTAAGGCTAACAACGGTGCCTTTGACGCGTGCATTGACTTGATAGCGTTCGCCAACAGTCAACCATGGGTCATTTTGCAGTTGTTTGTAGCCCAAAGATACGCGCTGACGGCTTTCGTCGTAGCTGAGTACCTTGACTTCGATTTCTTGACCAACTTCGAACATTTGCGAAGGATGGTTGATGCGGCCCCAAGACATATCGGTGATGTGGAGGAGACCGTCGATGCCGCCGAGATCAATGAAGGCGCCGTAATCAGTGATATTTTTGACGATACCCTTGAGAACTGCGTTTTCTTTGAGGTGGGACAAAGTTTCGCTACGAAGCTTCTCGCGGTCTTGCTCAAGCAATACGCGACGGCTCAGTACGATGTTTCCACGTTTTTTGTTGAATTTGATGATCTTGAAGCTGAGTTTGTTGCCAATCAGCTTGTCGAGGTTGCGTACAGGACGCAAGTCAACTTGCGAACCTGGAAGGAACGCCTTAACGCCGATATCAACCGAGAGACCGCCTTTGACGCGTGCAATAACACGGCCTTCGACGATTTCAGATTTCTCATATGCGTCAGAGATGCGGTCCCAAGCGCGGAACATTTCTGCTCGCTCGCGACTAAGAACCATCTCGCCTTCATTGTCTTCGAAGGAGTCGAGATAAACTTCAATTGTATCGCCTTCGCTTACGCCAAAAGAGCCGTCTGCGAGGAAGAATTCAGACTTAGGTATTTCGCCTTCAGACTTGTGACCGATGTCGACAATGACTGAGTCATCTGTGAAACGAACGACGCGACCGCTAACGATCGAACCTTCTTTCACGGAAGCAGAACCTGCCTCGTCCAGTAGGTCGGCAAATTCTTGGCTTTGGCTTTTTTGGTGATCAAAATCAGTGTCTTCGTCTTCCCAACTGATTTTACCGATACCTGCAAGCTTGGAATCTTGTAGTTGCATGATTAGTGTTAACTCCTGATATTGTCCGCCCATCGGACATATTTTTCGCTTAGAGCTTGAATCGTTAACATGGAGCCCTGTAAAAGTCAATGAAAGCGCGCTAAGATACGGACTACTGTGAATCGGATAATACTCACACGACGAGACAGGAAAATAAGATGATTTTCAAGCGGATGAATCGCAGCATTTATGGAGCCAGCCTCCTCACACTTTTGACCTATCTTGCCCCTGTCGCGCACGCTGCGGATGCCCTGCCTCCGAGTGCCGTCGAGACACCGCAAACCTGTGCCCCTGTCAAAGGTCCTTCGCCAGATCTCAGCCGATCGGAAGTGTATAAAGGGCTGCCCTTTCAGCCAGGCGAGGAAGTTCGGTACATCCTCAAATATGGCGCTCTCAAAGTCCATGTTGGTTATGGCTATCTTAGAGTCCAGGCGCCGATCAAACAGCAGATCAAAACCCTCGGTGGCGACGGCAAAGTGCTTGAGGAAAGTCGCTGGCATCGCATTTTCTCAGCCGAAGCCTATACCGGTGATTGGTACAAATATATCTTCGCGGGTCGCGACAGCCTTCAATCGTTCGTTCGTCCTTGGGACGGTAGCGTGACAAAGTTTTATATCAATCAAAAGGAAGAAAAACCGTTCGTACGAAATTTCATAGCCGAAAAATGGCTTGATTTTGACCACTCGAATTGCGTTGTGACCCAGAAGTTTGTCGATCACAAAAAGAATAAAGAGGAGATCACGACGAGCATGATCGACCCGGGCGCGGTCGATGCCATGTCAGCGGCTTATAAATTGAGAACTTTTAACTACACACTCAGCAAGACCGAGCGTTTCCTGGTGTATACGTCGGAGAAAAACTGGTGGCTCGAAGCTACGCCCGTCGCGAAGGAATCCATCGTGACCGCGATCGGTACGCATGATGCCTACAAACTTGAAGTGAAGACATATCTCGGTAAGGAATTGCAGCAGCGCGGAAGCCTGTTTGTTTGGGTCGCGATCAATCACCCCAATCATCCTATTCTCCGCATCCAAGGGGAAGTGACATTTGGCGGCATCTATACAGAGATCGACCGTTACACACCCGGAATACCGCTAGATGGCTCAGTGACAGCTCCGCCTGTTCCGATTGGAGCGCCGGCTGTACCGCCGGCACCAACGACTCCGGTGCCAGCAGAAACGCCAGCACCGAAAGCTGTCAAACACAAGAAAAAATAATTAGAGTCCCGCTTCCGCCATGGCCTCGATAGCGCTCTTTTGAGCGGTATTGAGGTCTTTTTTTACGTCGAGATCAACAACAGCATAGAGATCGCCCTGACCCTGCGCCGTAGCAAAACCGAGACCTTTTAAACGAACCTTTGTGCCCGCTTTAACACCGGCGGGAATTTTGATCTTCTTTTCCCCTTCCGGCGTGATCACGGATTTACTCGCTCCTAAAAAGGCTTCGGATACCTTCAGGCTCAACGTCACTTCGATATTATCGTCTACGCGTTTGAACTCAGGATGCTCAAGTACACTAACAATGATGAATAGATCACCCGGCTGGCCGCCGCCACGTGAGGGCGCACCGCGTCCTGGGATTCTCAACTTCACTCCGGATTTGACTCCTTTCGGAATCTTAACCGTCATTTCCCGTTCCGTACCGTCAGTGAGTTTGAAGGAAATGGGTTTCTCCACGCCTTTATAAGCATCTAGGAAACCGATGCTCACAGGGAATTCCACATCCTGGCCTTTGGCGGGTGCCTGGCCGAATCCTCCTGCGCGCCCCGCTCCGCCTTGACCACCAAACATGCTTGAGAAAAAGCTATTGCGACCGCCGAGGCCCATCTCATCGAAAATCGACGAGAAGTCGGTGCCACGGAAGATATCTTCAGAGCTGTACTGCTGATGGAAGCGGCTATCACCAACCGTATCGTACTGGCGTTTTTTATCCGCATCCGAAAGTACGGCGTAAGCTTCATTGATCTTCTTGAATTTCTCTTCCGCTGTTTTGTCATCGGGATTACGGTCAGGGTGGTACTGCATCGCCAACTTGCGATACGCCTTTTTGATTTCGGCTTCGCTTGCTGTCTTGGCCACTCCAAGTAAATCGTAATAATTGTCCACGGTTAAACCCCTTTGATAACCTAACTGCCTTATCTCCTTAGTCAATATGTGTTCGGACCTCTGAAAGTCAAGTGATGAACATTTCGAATTGCACCCAAGGGATAAGAGGAAATGGTATAATTATGAGGTTTTTCCACCTTCGAGAGAGGACTGCATGGGTCATAGAACGCGCATTGCGCTGCTGCTTATCAGTGTAGCCTCAGTGTGTGCTTGTCTTGGCTATACCGCGTACCATCAGTTTTATCAGCGTGGTGTGGAAGCCGAGGCGAAACTGATGATGAGTTATGCCCATACCCTCGAACGCGTTTATAAGTTGGAAAATAGACATTTCATTTATTGGGACGCGCTTTATGGGGCGACAGAAAACGGCAACGATAACTGCCTGCAACCGGAAGCCGCAGCGGAAGTAGGGTTCATCGTTCCGGGTTGTCACCGTGCGAGCGCATTGATACCGCGCTTCGCCTATCGCATCGTCTCCGAGTCCCAAGGCGAGCGTTACCGTATCGAAGCCGTTTCAGGAAGTGACAAGGCCGGAAAGAGCTATGTTTGTTTTAATTCTTCGGGCCATGAGCTTTGGCAAAGTTCGCAAAACATGGAATTTACTCAAGTCGTTTCCTGCTGGTAAGTCTCGCTCAGTCTCCGTCCTTGTCAAGATTTTCTCAATGAATTTGCTCCAGGGGCCGAAACCCTAAGTGACGCAAAACATTTTTTCACTTGGCAGATATGGACGACAAGTACTCTCAACTCAAATCCCCATCGAGCCTGAAATTCCTTGCCGGAGTCTTGGTGTCTAACCTCGTTCTGGTTGGGTTTTGGATATCGGTCTCCACGTCCTGGCTGCTGCAATCGTTTGGACTGCTCTTCAGCTTTTTATCTCTGGTCGGTATTGCCAAATACCTTTGGGAATATAAGCTGGCAAAGTATCGGGTGCCCGTATCGGCGTTGGATGCTCCCAGTATGTCGAGCGAAGAACTTCAAGGTCTGCTGGTCGACCAGCTTCAATTCGCGGTCATCTCCGTGAATCCTGAGCTTGATTACCAAATCGAAACACGCACCTTCCCCGAATCAATGGGCACCTGGCGAATGTGGGAACGCCGTGAGCTCGGCGAGCTTTTGCGCGCGATCACGAGCCTTCCGAGCAAAGAAATAGACGCGCTTAAATTCCAGCTCCGTCTGGCGTTCGGCATGGACGCGATCCAGTGGCAGGTCACAGCTCTTGGCCTACCAAGGGAAGCGCAGCTTAAAATCGCTCACGGGCATTTTGTGCGCCTCAATTATGTGCCGCTTTATGTCAACGGACTGCTAAGCAACGTGCGTTTAATCCTGCAGGATATCTCCGAAATCAAACAGCGCGAAGAGCAGGCCAATTCTCAGCGCAAGGAGATGGAAAAGTTCTTCGCACTCCTTCAGGTATCGGATTCGCTCTTTGAATTGTTCATGGGCGAAACCAGGCGACTCTTTGACGATATCCGGGCCGACCTCAAACAATTGAAAAACGCCAATGCGGAAGTCGCCAAGGACCATGCGTCGCGTCTCTTCCGTGCGGTCCATACAATCAAGGCGAACGCCCGTCTGTTCAAGCTCGACAGTATTCAGGACGTAGCCCACCATGTGGAAACCTATCTGGATGAACTGCGGCAGGGCAAAATTAAGATCAATCCTAATACGCTCCAAGAGCTGACTTTGCGTATGCAATCGATCAGTGAGGAAGTGTATTCCTACGCGAGCCTACGCAAAGAAATTTTGAACACGACAGATCGAAATTCCGGTATAAATCTGCGTTATCGGGTGCAATGGGTTCGGTCTTTGATGAGTCAGTTTGCGACTCTCATCAGCGATCCCGTTATAGAGAAAGAGCCCTTGGCACTGATTCAAAAGGAATTCGGCCGTGCCATGTCGAGTTTTGACCGCTCATCTTTGAGAGACTATATTCGCGGTTATGACGCCATGCTTCAGGAAATGAGCGTGGAACTTGGCAAGGAAGTTGTGCTGCTGACAGAGATTGAATTTCATCATTTTGATTCCCTGATCTTGACCCGCGTCAATGATATCCTCCTTCATTGCATGCGCAACGCCATCGATCACGGGATAGAATTCCCGGACGACAGGGAAAAACTGGGCAAACCCCGCAAGGGCACGATTACCATCGCTACCCGTGAACGTAATGGTATGGTGGAAGTTGTCTTGAAAGATGATGGACGCGGCATCGACGTCGATAAGGTGAGGCAGCGTGCTGTTGAATTGGGGATCTTAGGGCAAGACCAGGCGCGTTTGATGAGTGACGAAGACATTGTCCCTCTGCTTTTCAATGTGGGTGTGTCGACGGCAACAACTGTTACCGAAATTTCCGGACGCGGTCTTGGCATGGACGTGGTCCGTGACGCTATTTACGGTATGAATGGGCAGTTGAAGTTGAGCTTCGAAAAAGGGCAATCGACAATGATTTCCTTTTTGCTGCCGACCGCAAGCGAGGATTACATGGCCCCGCTGGCGATCCATGACATCCGCGACCTTATTGAGGACGTCCTCAGAGAATATCGAAAAGATTCAGCGATTAACGTCATCGTTGAAACAGGATTGCTCGGCCAGACGACAGTGTTTGCCGATCGCGCGATCCTGTTTGAATCCATGCTTTTAAGTTTTAAAGAAATGGGCCCACGCCTCAAGCCTGGCCGTTCTCTGCATCTTTCCCTTGAAGAGCATCTAGGAAAACGTAAAATCGACAGCTTTGTGTTTTACCGCCTTAAAATCGGCGATCCATCGGAGAACCGGGCCATTGAAGAGCGGATCAAGCCTTTTGATCGCGCGACTGAATTGATTCGCAAAAGTGGGGGATCGCTCTACATCCGAAACCGCTCCGCTATTGAAATGAACATACCATCGAATATGCCCGTGCCATTCGCGGACTATACGTTCAAGGTCTTGATTTTCTCAACGCGTGGCAAGGCCTATGAGCACCAGGTTGAACATTTCTTCAAGCAGGTCATGGGCGGCTGGCATTACCGGGTTTATTGCATCAATGTGTCCGTGAACCTTCCTCCCGAACTCCAAACGGCCGCCTGTCTGGTCCTGCTTGATAGCGCATCGATCGAACATTACGTAACAGCGCGAAGCGACAAAGAGCGCACGCGGGACGGAATTATTCTCTTTTCCCAAGACGACCTTGATATCGATACTTTAAATGAGTCAGGGATCCTGCCCGAAAACCTCCTGTTCGCACCCTACTCCTTTGACGAGAAACATCTGCATCGCTGCCTCGTCTCCATCATTTTCCGCCGCTTCCTCAAGGAAATGGTCAGAGAGAAAAACGAAGCCCAAAGTCTTCGAGCCGCCTCTTAATAAGTCAAAAAAACATCATATGCAAAGAACTTTCCAGGCCGTTTGACATGGAATGAGAGGAGGGGTATGGATAAAGTGCTCTGTCTATCAGGGCAACTATCTATGTCATATGGAGTTGGTATGGCCTCATCTTACTCGGCTAGTCGTAACATTCGAAGCTGGCTTCTTCTCACGACCTTTACGATACTTGTCATGATCGGCGTGGGCGGGCTCACGCGTCTCACGGAATCGGGACTTTCTATAGTGGAATGGAAACCTGTTACCGGTGCCCTTCCCCCTCTCAACCACGACCAGTGGGAAGCCGAATTTGATAAATACAAACAGAGCCCGCAGTTCAAAACCGTCAATGTCGATATGCAACTCGAAGATTTCAAAACGATCTATGCGTGGGAATATTCGCACCGTCTCCTCGGACGTTTGATCGGGGTGATTTTCGCGGTTCCCCTCATGTATTTTGCATTTCGTCGCCGCATCAAAGGAACCTTGGCGAAAAAGCTTTTTGTAGCCCTTTGTCTTGGAGGACTCCAGGGAGTTGTCGGCTGGTATATGGTGAAAAGCGGTCTGGTGGATATGCCGCGCGTCTCGCATTACCGTTTGGCGACGCATCTTGGGCTTGCCATGTTTCTCATGGTCTTTCTCTATTCGAGCGCTCAGGACATTCGTTTTCCGCTGAGAAAAAGCGCGCTTGAAGCCAAATCACCTTTGTTGCCTTACACGATCGCGTTTCTGGCCCTGGTTTCCCTGCAGATTTTTTACGGGGCGCTGACTGCTGGACTGAGAGCCGGGCATCTCTATAATACTTTTCCCTTGATGAATGGCGCAATAATCCCGGCCGGCCTTGATTATATGGGGGGGCTTCGTGATCTCTTTGATAACCCCGTAACGGTTCAGTTCATTCATCGCTGTCTCGGCTGGTCGGTGTTTTTTGCGGCACTCGCCCTTGCCTTTGTGGGAACAAAAACCCGAGGTATCACAGCGCGACAGAGAGTGAGCCTGCAGATCATCGGTGGACTGGCCGTGCTGCAATTCACTTTGGGTGTGGTCACGCTCTTGTATATGGTGCCCGTCGCCCTGGGTTCCATGCATCAGATAGGTGCGAGTCTATTGCTCCTCGCGACTGTTCACGCAGTGCATGCCTTCCGTGAGTCCCAGGTTCGGCTTATGGCCGTTTAATCGTTAGCCCAATGCACTTCATATATTCTCAACCGTAGATCCTCTTTTATCTGGCAAGATAGAAGTCGATCTACATGAGGAGACGACGGCATGACTTTTAGAACTTTGGCTTTTTTCTTTCCCCTGCTCCTGGCTTCCCCCGTGTTCGCCGCCGCAATAGATTTTGGGCCCAAAAGCGACGTTGATTACCAATCAATGCCGAAGGTCCTACTCGAGACAAAAGATTCTTATATTTATCGACTGCCTGACGCGACCGAAGCTGATTTTGCCGATCTTTACTGGGTGAATCTAGAAGACTCGCTTTACGATCGTTTCACTCTGGAGACAGTCGGCCGGGTCGAACTGATGTCTGAAGGCCATTTCGCAGTCCTTAAGATTCCTGCCGACCGGATCGAAGCGGTCGCGAAGCTCCTTCATGATGAACGCTCAAGTTGCGGACAGCTTCATCGCCTTTTTGGAGACGAGGTGCCGGGCAACAGATCGATCCCCGCGGCGGTACCGATCATCCCTGTAACCGAGTCGATAGCGGGTTTGGCCGCGCTGCAAGCTCAGGCGGATCCAGCGAAGATCCGCGCCACGGTCGAATCCATGATTGCACTCCCGACACGCTACGCGAAAAACGCGGCGGCGGGCAAAACGACCGCTCTGCTTACCGCGACCTATAACACGTGGAAACGCTCGGATGTGACAGTCAAAACCTTCGCTCATCAAAGTACGCCTATGCAGGCCAGTGTTATCGTCCGTATCGAAGGAACCAAACACCCGGACGAAGTCGTGATAATCGGCAGCCACATCGATAGCATTTCAACGCCAAGTACCTTCGCCCCGGGAGCGGACGACAATGCTGCCGGAACCGCTTCGAATATGGAGGTGTTTCGGATCATCATGGAGAATGATCTCCATTTTGATCGCTCGATCGAGATCCATGGGTATGCTTCGGAAGAGCTAGGCTTAATCGGAAGTCAGGATATCGCGAAATCCTATGCAAACAACGGCACGCAAGTAATCGCGATGCTGCAAAACGATATGAACATGTATAGAGAAAATGCCAAGGACACGATCTGGTTGATCACCAATGATACCGATCCAGCCCTCACATCCGATGTCTCAACCCTGGTCTCGCGGTATCAGTCGGTAGAGCTGCATTCGGGCCGTCTGGATGCAGGCACAAGCGATCACCGTGCCTGGACTCGTCAGGGTTTTGCCACCGTTTTCCCCACGGAAAACCCAACGAAGTACAACCACAATCTTCATACACCGCGCGACACAATCGCAAATTCCGGTGTTTTTACGCAGTCGGCTGAGTTTTCAAAACTCAGTCTCGCTTTCGTCGCTCACTTTGCCGGGCTCGAACGCAAATAGTTTTTGGGGCTCAGGCTTCGATTTGCAGCTCGGGTTTGCTCCCGAGTATGCGAATCGTAGCACCCATGGCCGTCACGAGGCAGAGACTGACGAGCCCAAGGCTCAGATATATCGGTAGAGCGAACTGCGCATGCCATACCCCTTTAAAAACCATCTTCGCGATCGCATAACTTGTTATGAGGCCGATAGCCGCTCCGACGAGACTTGCGAGGCCGGAGATGCTTACGAATTCGATGGCCGAGGCTTTGAGGAGCACGGGGAATTCGGCACCAAGAATTTTCAGGAGGTTGTGGTCCCAACGCCTCGCCAAGGCCTGGTGCTGGGCGATGGAATAGATCACAAGCATACCGGTAAAACTCGTTAAATAAGCCATCACATTTAGCACCAAAGCCATCTGCTCGACGATCGATGTGATCTTAGCAACCAAGGCTGTCACGTCAATGACGGAGACGTTTGGAAAGGCCTTGACGATGGCCAGTTGAGTCGGGATTTTTCTGTCAGCCGGCAGATCAGGAATGTTCATAAGGAATGTTTTGGGAGCGTCATCGATGATACCAGGCTGTAAAACAATGAAAAAGTTGGGTTCGAAAGTGTTCCATTTCACCTGACGAAGACTTGTGACTATCGCCTTAACTTCGAGTCCCTGCACATCAAAGGTCAAAAGATCGCCTAATTTGATTTTTAATCGACTTGCATAATTAGTCTCAAGAGACACTTCGCCCGGACTGTCGCCGGTATGAATGCCCTTGAAAAATTGTCCGGCATCAATCGACTCGCCTTTGGCTAGCTCGCTTCGGTAAGATAAATTCACGCCGCGGTTTCGAGAACTTTGCTCCCTTTCCGCCTCGCGTGTTTCGACATCGCTTTTCTCATCATGGTCGCGCGAAAAATCCTGATCGTTCACGCGCGTGAGTCGGGCCATGATCATGGGCGAAGTCGTCTGCGGCTTTGAATTCAGAGTGGTCAGGAGCTGCTGGAGTTCGTTGACCTGGTCCTCCTGAATATCAAAGAGGAAAAAACTTGGTAATTTCTGTCCGGCCGGATTGTCGAGTTCCCGCAGGAGACTGCTCTGCAACTGAGGAATAAGGTTGATTAATGTGGATCCGAGTCCGATGGCGATGAATGCACTCAGAGTCGATGATGGGTGTGCGCGCAAAAACATTGCGCCAAGGCGCAAAGGCAGTATTCGGCTTCGGCTAAACGACCGCGCCGCTGTAAGAAAACACCAGGCTATCCCAGCGAATATAAGAACGACGAGGACCGACATCCCGAAAAAGAGGCTTCCGACCTGCAGCGAGTGGGCTTGCCAGATCGAGAGACCATAAAATGCAAGGAGAAGTGGAATATAGGCGATGAGGCCGCGGGCTTTTAGACCATCTGTTTCGGTGCTTTGTTCATGGAAGAGTAAGGCGGGTTTGAGGTAACGAAGCCTCTGCAGCATCGGCAAACAGATAAATACGGATCCGATTGCGCCGATGACTATAGCGAGGACCACAGTTTGCCAGGGCAGATAAGCGTTAAAAGAAACCGGAGAAAAGTCTTTGAGCAGCACCATAAGGGATGGGATGAGGCCAAGTGCAAGGAGGGATGAAATAATCGCGCTGATGATACCCAGGAAACAGACCTGAAAGAGATAGAGCAAAAGTGCTTTGTTGTGTGTAAGGCCAAGACTGATGAGAATAGCGATCGATGAGCTGCGCCGCTCGAAATAGTCACGATAAAGGTAAGCAGCCCCTATACCAGCCAACGAGAATGCAACCAGGGCTACAAGACCGAGATAGTCGGACAGATAACCGAGCATGCGTCCGTTGTCCTGACCTGATTCCTGGTAGCTTCGCACTCGAATCGAAGCGTCGGGAATAGCGGTTTTAAGGGCGATTCGGCTCGTTTCGATGGAAGCTTCACTAGGAATTTCGTAAAGCATGGAATGTGTTGCTGTATTCCCTTTCGCCATGAGACCTGTTGATTCCAGCCATTTTCTGCTCATATAAATACGAGGGGCCATGCCAGCGCCGATAGAACTTGCGGTGTCTTCCTTTATGAGGTCCGCAATCCGGAATTTCTGTGTGCCTATGGTGACCTCAGAGCCCTGTTTGAGGCTGAGTTTCATGGCTAATTCCGGTGCGATCCAGAGCGAAGGGCTGGTGCTGAGTGGAGGCGCGTTTCGATGTGATGGCGAATGCTCTAAAATGATGTCGCCGTAATAGGGATAGGGATCGTCGATCGAACGGAGTTCCACCAAACTGCTTTGGTCTCCCGTTGCGGCCATTGTATAAAGGCTCACGGTCGTCTGGGACTTGGTACCGCGAGGCAGACTCTCCAGAGCGATTTTCGTTTCGTTTTCGCTGAGAGGCCGACGTGCGCTGATGGAAAGGTCAGCGCCTAAGAGTGTTCGCGCTGAATCCTGAAGCCTATCATCAAAATTGCGTTTAAGGGCATCGAGGCTGATAAAACCCAGGAGGCCCAAACTCATATTTAAGATAAAGAGCAGGGCGAACCGAGGGCCATTGCGAAGTTCCTTCAGCATATAACGAAAGAGCATGGAAGGATTCCCTTATTGGAAACGGCCGGTTTGGAGTGTGAGCTGACGATGGCAACGTGAAGCGAGACCCGAGTCATGGGTTACGAGGATCATGGTCATGCCGCGTTCTTTCACGGCATCAAAGAGCTGATCCATAACACGGGTGCCAGTGGCCAGATCGAGATTCCCCGAGGGTTCGTCAGCAAGTAAGATGCGGGGTCTTCCAACGCAAGCGCGCGCGATTGCGACACGCTGCATTTCGCCACCACTGAGCTGCTGAGGCAAATGACGAGCGCGATGGGAAAGCCCGACAAGCTCAAGAGCGGCCAGGGCCTGCTCTTCGGCATGGGACGCGCCGGCGATGTCGAGGGGGAGCATGACGTTTTCCAGAGCAGTCAGGCCTTTCATCAGGTGGAACTGCTGAAAAATGATGCCGATGTTTTCCCCTCGAAAACGGCTTAATTCCGATTGATTGAGGCTCGAGATGTTTTTGTCACCGATAACGATACGGCCTTGATCAACTTGATCAAGGCCTGCGAGAAGCGAGAGCAAGGTCGATTTGCCCGAACCCGATTGCCCGACTATGGCGAGCGTCTCGCCGGCCTCAACGGCGAAGCTGAGGCTCTGAAGTACGGTGATTTCAGTGTCAGCCTGCCGAAAGCTTTTGGCTATGTTTTCTACGGAAACGATGCTCATAGCTGACCCTTAATTACGGGATAAATCTTGGTCACGATTTTTTCGTAACCCTTGGGATTGGGGTGAATGCCATCGGCCTGATTCAAGCTTGGGTCACCGGCAACCCCTTCTAAAAAAAACGGTACGAGTGGGATCTTTTTTTCGCTCGCCACGCGGCTGTAGATCTTTTCAAAATCCTTCGGGAATTTTTCCCCGTAGTTGGGCGGGGCTTTCATGCCGAAGAGTAGCACTTTTATGCCCGCTTTTTGGATCTCGTCGATAGCCTGCGAAATGTTTTTATAGGTCGTTGCTGTGTCTATAGCCCGCAGTCCATCATTGGCGCCCAATGCGTAGATAATGAGATCGGGTTTGGATCTTTTCAGATGGAATTTAAGGGTGCTCAACCCAACCGCAGTCGTCGCTCCAGAGGAACCGCCGTTGATGACTTTAGCGTCCTTCATGCCATCGGCCTGCAATTTATTTTGCACAAGTTGGGGCCAGGTTTGTTCAGGAGGAACGCCCAAACCGAAGGTCAAAGAATCACCAATCGATAATATGACTGGTTTTGCACAGAGAGCTGGTGCAAAAATGAAGAAGAACCACGCGATACTTGCTTTCATAACGCGATGTTGGGCTTGCATAAGACACCTTTTGACATGGTCGTGAATGAAGCTCGAGACTTTAGTCTAAGAAGGTCCGAGTTAGAATTCGAGTAGAACATATTTTCCGGGCCAGTTACAGACTGAGCTGAGAGGACTCCATGGAACACTTTAGCGTTCGTCACGGTGAAACCCACTGCGAGAATGTAGCTTTAAGAACAATAGCCGAAGCTGTCGGCACGCCGAGTTATGTCTACTCAAAAGCCAGCATCAAAAGTCAGCTCCAAAAGCTCAAATCGGCGTTCGCTTCGTATCCTACGCATATCTGTTATGCGGTGAAGGCGAATAGCAATCTCACTCTACTGTCCGAGATTTTTGAAGAGGACGTGGGCGCTGATATCGTTTCGCTCGGCGAACTCGAGCGGGCGCTCAAAGCGGGTGTTAAACCATCTGCAGTTGCGTTCTCAGGCGTTGGCAAACGAGATGACGAACTGAGGCGTGCGCTTGAGGTCGGGATTTTTTCGTTTAACGTGGAATCGCTTGCCGAGGTGGAAAATCTCGCACGTGTCGCCAAAGAGTTGGGAAAGATTGCGCCCATTTCACTGCGAATCAACCCCAATATCGATGTCAAAACCAATCCTAAAATAGCCACCGGGCTGTTTTCTACCAAATTCGGTCTGGTGGAAGCGGAAGCCTTGGAACTTGTTCAGACTATAGCAGAGCAGAAACATCTTCGTCTCAAAGGCGTCGGCTGTCACATCGGAAGCCAGATCCTCGATTTGAGTCCGATGAAGGAGGCGGCGGAACGCATGGCTTCATTTGCCGCAAAACTTGTGGCGCTGGGGCAAAAGCTTGAGTTTATCGATATGGGAGGTGGACTTGGGATTCGTTATAAAAACGAGGAGCCGCCCAGTATTAAGGCCTACGCTGAGACACTTATCAATGCTATCAAACCAACGGGTCTCAATCTCATCATCGAACCGGGACGCCTCGTCGTTGGCAATGCAGGGGCTTTGCTTTGTTCCGTACTCGCGACGAAAAAGACTCCAAAAAAATCATTTGTCATTGTGGATGGCGCTATGAATGATCTGGTGCGGCCGGCGATGTACGACGCTTATCACGGCATCGCCTGCGTCGCAAAAAAGAATGGACCGGAAGCTCTTTACGATGTCGTAGGGCCAGTATGCGAAACAGGCGATATCTTTGGAGAAAACCGAAGTTTGCCTGAGCTTAAATCGGGCGATCTTATTTATCTCGAAAGTGCGGGCGCCTACGGCTCATCGATGGCTTCCAATTACAATACCAGGCCACGAGCTGCCGAGGTTTTAGTGGATGGGGATCATTTCAAAATCGTGAAACGCCGCGAATCGCTGGACGATCTTTGGCGGGACGAAATTCTTTAAAAGATTGGGCGCAAATCTTGCGTCCGCTATCATTTACAATCAAGACACTGCCACTCGACAACCCCATCACCGCCACCGAACCTCACATTCGTGTATTTTTCGATATCGATCAAAAACCCTGTTTTTTTGCTGTTCGCAGTGCAACATCCGTCACAATCGGAGTCGGAGCATTCGTCATATACGGTCGCGTCGATTGTGTGAGTGCCTTGGCGTAAACGAAGCGTCTTAAGTTTGTACTGCGCAAAATCTTTGGCATGGATCGATATGATGTTGTGCTCTTTAACCCATGTTTCCGGCATTTTGTCGGGAAGCGCCGCAAACTGGCCCTCCCATGTACAGCCATTGTACTGCACACATTCTTCGCTGCCCGGATCGGGATAGGATTCGTAATTTGTGAGATCAGCTTTGGACCACGTGCCTGAATCCGCTTGCATGACTTGTGTCGCAGGGGAAACGGGTGCCGGAGTCGAAGGCCTAGAGGATGCGGGCGTTTGAGCCGGACTTTGAGTTTCGGTTTGGGATTCGGTCTGATTTTGCGTTTGCGATTCTGTCTGCGTTTCAGCATGAGCTCCCTGAGTCGATACCGACAGCGGCACTACTGAGGGCGCTTTTGAGGTGCAGGCCGGAGCGGAAACAAAAGTGAGTGTAAGTATGGAAATAAAGGATGATTTAACGAGTGATGATATCAAGAAGAGTTTCCTCGCCGAGGTTTGGAAGGCTCTTCTATTCTATCATACTACTGCGGAATTAAGATTTGGGTGTTTCAAGAAGGCTTTTCGAAACCACTTCGTAAACATCGCTCGACAGTGGTCCGTGTTCCGAGATTCTCTTTAAATTCGTGATCATAAGGCCTTGTCGAACGGCATCAAACTTCTGGTAGCGACTCAGGAGTCCGGCAAGCTTTGCCGCTACTTGTGAGTTGGTCCTGTCGATTTTGATCACGTAATCCGAAACCAATGCATAACCCGCACCGGAAGGATGATGGAATCCAAACGGATTGCCTTTGGCAAACGAGCGGAATACCGAGTACACCCGATTTGGGTTGTACATATCAAAATCCCGGTGTTTTACAAGCGCTTGAACATGCTGCAGAACGTCGGGGTGATTGGAACCGGCTTGCGCTGCAAACCATTTATCAATCACGAGTGGGTCGTGGTGCCACTTCGTGTAAAAGTCTTTCAAAAATACATTCCGTTCGGAGTCGGTCGACGACGCGATAAGTATGAGGGCTGCTATCGAATCCGTCATAGTCTTGGCTTCGCGAAAGTGTGTCTTCACAAGTGCCAAAGCTTCAGGCGATTCGGTGGCGGCGAGGAGTCCCAAACAGGTGTTTCGCAGCTCGCGACGGGCACTGGATGCCTGGTCCATCGCTGCCGCATCTGCGTTCTTCAGAGTCTTGTAAGTCGCCTGGAGATCGGGAGCCACGGCCGTCGCGAGTTGGTTGAGATATCGTTTATGATCTTGATACAGGCGATCGATGTCGATTGACTCCTGGCTGTTCAGCAAGGTGTCGACGGTGGGGGTCTGCAAAGTTAAAGAACTTAGATAAGGGTCTTTTTCAGGTGTTTTGAGCAGACTGCGAAAGGCTTCAACGTATTCTCTCGGCAGTTCTGCTTTGCCGATCATGTGTTCCGCCAGGGTTTGGGCGGCTTCGTATTTATTGAACGAATCGGTCTCGGCAGCAAGACTGATCAGGAGCTCGTTTTGAGTCGTTTGCGTTTTCAAACGAACGGGCGCCGTGAAGCCGCGGAGAAGGGAAGGGATGGCATTTGAAGAGATACCTGTGAACGCAAAACTCTGCTCTCTTTCGGTGATTTCAAGGAGATGTTCGTGTTGCGACCTACCGTTGATCGTACTCGTCAAGGCCTTTTGGTCCACGCCGAGGAATGCGACGCGGAAGGGAATAAGAAGGGGTTTTTTGTGTGTCTGGCCCGGTGTGTCGGGCTGCTCTTGTTTGATAGTGAGGGTCACACCATCAGGCGAAACGCTACGTGACACCTGCAGAGTCGGAGTGCCGGCTTGCTGATACCACAGTTTAAACTGATCCAGTTTTCGACCGGTCGTCTCCTCGATGACTTTGATCATATCTTCCACGGTGACGGCCTGACCATCAAAACGGCGGAAATATTCCGTCATGGCTTTGTGGTAAAGGTCTTTGCCTAAAAGCGAATAATACATTCGTACGATCTCGGCGCCTTTTTCATAGACCGTCGCTGTATAGAAGTTATTGATCTCAATATAACTTTCGGGTCGGACCGAATGCGACATTGGCCCATCATCCTCAGGAAACTGATGATCGCGCAGGCGTCTCACGTCGAGAATGCGTTTCACCGCTTCTGAACCATGATGAGCCGAAAATTGCTGGTCTCGGAAAACAGTCAGACCTTCTTTGAGGCTCAACTGAAACCAGTCGCGAAGCGTGACGCGGTTTCCCGACCAGTTGTGGAAATACTCATGGCCGATGATACCGAGTATATTTTCGTAATCTTTGTCGGTCGCTGTTTCGGGGCTGGCAAGCACGTATTTTGAGTTAAAGATATTGAGGCCTTTGTTTTCCATGGCCCCCATATTGAAATCATTCACCGCGACTATCATAAAACGATCGAGGTCATATTCCAGGCCGTAGGTTTCTTCGTCCCACTTCATAGACTTTTGAATGGCCGTAAATGCAAAGCTGCACTTCGCGAGATTTTCTTTTTCAACATAGATATGAAGTCCAATTGTGCGGCCGCTCTTGGTGATATAGGTATCGTTCCGGTGGCCTAAATCGCCTGCAACAAGAGCAAAAAGATAACAGGGCTTGGGAAAAGGGTCGTGCCACCGAACTTCGTGACGACCATCAGGAAGCACGTGTTCTTCCATGAGGTTGCCGTTGCTGAGCAGAACCGGGTATTCAGCTTTGTTCGCACGAATGATCGTCTCAAATTCCGCCATAACATCGGGGCGGTCGAGATAATAGGTGAAACGACGGAAGCCCTGGGCTTCGCATTGCGTGAAAAATGCACCGCGTGAGAGGTAGAGGCCTTCCAGCGCGGTGTTGTTTTTGGGGCATAAATCCGTGGCGATTTCGAGTGAGAAACGTTCCGGCAGATCATCGAGATGAAGATGCTCCGCATCATGGAAAAAGCTGTCCAGAGGCTTGGTTTTGCCGTCGATTTTGAGACTTGTGAGCCTTAAGTCTTTGCCATCGAGCTTAAGGCTGTGATCATGGCCGGGGTTGTGTTCGTATTCAACCCGCGAATGGACCGTTGTGTGATCAGGATCGAGGTCGATGGTAAGGCACACTTTTCTCGCCCAATATGAAGGCTGGCGATAGTCGGACAGTTGGATGGCTTTGATTTCGTCACGGTTTTTCATAGGGATTTTCCTTGTGACTCACGCCAGACGGCGACGCACGAAATAAAGGGTGCCAAGAGTCAAAAAGAGCCCTAAGCCGACTGTTAAAATGAAGTGGTTCCGAAACATTTCGAGGCACAGTACCGGGGCCCATAGTATACCGCGTGTCAAAGCCCGGGCCCATTCGTGCGTTTTGATCCAAGCGGCCAAAGGCGGGCTGCTTCGGTAATAGGTCTGGACCAGATGTTTCCCTAAGCTTGTTTTGAGCAGGTAAGCATCACGAAACCAACGCAGGATATCGATGTGAGGATCGAGAGCCGAACCGTAGGCTGCAGTTGCAATAAAACATGAGGGATCACCGGTTGTGGGTTCGGGGCCTCCATTGATTTGGACAAGAGTTGCGGCATCGGATGGGGATCCGATGACACACGACAACGCAGTGCCTTCCGGAAGATACTGGAGAACGATAGCGTAAGGACCGTTGGCAACTGTAATGCCTGTAAATCCGAGGCTCGATTCTGTTAGGGATGCCGTGGTTTGGCTTGCGATACCAGCGGCTGCGATGCCTGCTGTATTGAGTGTTATGGCTACGTCCGCAGGTGTACAGGTTACCGAGCAGGTAGGGCTATCCGTGTCGAGTCCGGCAGGAACGACGTTACAGGACGCTGGTGAAGGAGGCGTGGCAGTCGGGTCGGCAACATAGGTCGTCGCTGGAATCGAAGGAAGAGTCTCGGCGTTATTTAAATTTGGAATCAGTATCCCATAAACCGCCGTTGGGGCGTTGGTTGACCCATCTTTGTAAGCAACAGTTGCTTTGGGGGACCAGGCGGCTATGAGTGACTTGGGAGTCGGATAAGCGCCAAGGACACTGACCGGATCTTTTACGCCTGAACCGAGAGTGGCAACAATATCGAGTTTGTCCTTGTTGCCGTTGGCCGAGATCTTTTCGGGAAACAATCGAAGGAATACCTTCTGACCGACAGGAAAGGCATTGACCGCATCGTCTAAAAGAATGGTGACGACATAAGAGTGAATCGTAGGATTAGCAATGTCGGTTGTAACTATCGTGCCATTTGTAGCAAAGTTAGCGAGTTGGGTTGTTGATACATAAATTCCTGTCTGAGGCGTCGGCTTTCGAGTCAAAGTATAAAGGACTTTAACGTCTGTTTCGCCGCATACAGTCTGGGTCGGTAACGTAGGCAGACAGATGTCGAGGTGATTCGTCATCGCCTGCTGCACTTCTGAAACCGAACTCGTCAGAACGCCGAGAGCAGAATTGTCAGTCGGAGTTACGCTCGTAAAATTGAGCGTCAGAGCAATTTCTTTAGGATTGGAACGATTCCGTGTCGCCGTCACGGTCCCGAAGTCCAAAGCGAAAGCGGTTGAATAAAGCGTGAAGGCTAGAGCGAAAAAAGAACAGTTTAATAAGCTGCGTTTAAACACAGGAGATCTCGCTTTCTAGGGATGCGTTGAGGTCATTTGTGTCCTACGCATCTTCTCTAGGAATCGTCTGTTGTGTCAAGCAGCTTACGGTGGAAGGAAAGATGGGGTTTATTTCAGCTGGTCACGTATTGTCAGCTTTTTCAGGTCGAACTCCATGCCGTCGTAAGCAAGGAGTATGTTTGGGCCTTCGGGTTGCTTCAAATCCTGCCAAATCGCCTTGTAGCCGGCGAGTTTAGTTGAGCGGTAATCGATGGCCTCGGTGAGCATGGACCGCTCTTTATCTTCGGATGCTCTGGGGTCGTGATGAGTCATGATGATGTTGCGAATTCCCTCGCGCAACGCAAGCTCGACACCGATAGGAGGGCTGCAGTGACCCCAATCATAACGGCTGGCAAGCTCGTCCATTTCGTACTGACCGTCGAATACCAACACGTCGAGGTTCTGGTAGAACGGCAAATCACGGTCTAGATCGGAACGTGTGAAGCGCTTGTATTCGCCATCAACGCCTATCGCAAGCGAACAGCCTTCCGCATCAAAGCGATAACCAAACGATCCGCCAGGATGGTCCAGTGAAAAAGGTGTAATTGTAAGCCCATCAAAACTGATGGGCACGTAAGGTTTGATTTGCTTAAATTCAATGCTTGCGCCCAGCTTGGCCCACTTCACTGGAAAATTAATTCCGTTAAATTGAATGCGCACATATTCAGGCGCATGCGGATGGACATGATAAATAGTTATTTTTGTCCCGGGTATATAGAGTGGGACAAAAAACGGCATCCCCATGATGTGGTCCCAATGGAGATGGGTCAAAAAGATATGAAATTCCGTTCGACCCTGAGCCATGACCTCTGATGAGGCATCTGCAAAGCCTGTGCCCATGTCAACAAATATACGCGAGTTTTTATGGTGGATTTCGTTGCACGTGGTATTGCCTCCGTAGACGAGAGGCGTTGATAAGTCACCGTCTCGGATGGCATTACGGAATTCACTGATGGTACTCAGCCCGGCTTTTTCAGCATCTTTGGCATACTTATCCACGAGATTCACAAAGGTTTTGTGATCAATCGCTCTGGGTAAAGACCCACGTGTTCCCCACATGTGCAACTTCACGGTGGACCCTTTCTGGATAGCCGGTACTGATATACAAATCTTACCAAAGGCCTCTTCTAAGTACTATATCTTGATTAATTGACATACATCATCTAGCGCTGCCCTTCTCAAATTTGACTGTGCTCGGGCAGGAGTCTAAAACACCACGTTTTTGGGCTAGAAAGTCGACCAGGACTTTGCTATAGAGTTGTTCCTTATAGGAATCGGCACACCGCAAGGTCGTGCAACTGAAATCTGTTGCTGACAGATCAGACACCTGAGAGAGAATGGAGTTATAATGCTGACCATACGTCTACAGCGCCACGGATCAACTCATCGTCCTTTTTACCATCTCGTTGCAACAGATTCTCGCAACTCACGCGATGGCAAATTTATTGAAAAACTTGGCTACTACGATCCAAGCGCTGAGCCTTCGATTGTTGAGCTCAAAGTTGACCGTATTACTCATTGGTACGAACGCGGCGCAAACGTATCAAGCGCTGTAGCAAGTATCTTCCGTGCGAAAAGCATCAAGCTTGAGCGCGCTAAAACACATAAGCATTAATCGCTAGGAACGCTGTGCAAAAACGGTGGATTCAGCTTGGCATCGTTGGTAAGGCTCATGGCCTCAACGGTGCGTTTTTCGTTTCTCAAAGAGACGAGGAAATCCCAGACGGGCTCAAAACTCTTCGCATCGGTCCCTCTGTCGAGACGGCCAAGACTTTTACAATCAAATCATCGCGTTGGCAAAACGATCGGCCTGTCATGCTCTGTAGCGAAATTGCATCGCGAGAAGCAGCGGAAGCCATTTGTCACCAGCCTATCTGGGCTGACCGCGACGATATGGAAATTGACGAAGAGGAAGAGTACTTCTGGAGCGATATCGTCGGCAAGGAAGTCAAAGATTCCCAAGGCACATTCTTCGGCACTATCAGTGAAGTAGCCAATTATGGCGCCTCTGATATTGTGTTGATCGAAGATGGTAAAGGCCGGACGGTCGAAGTTCCTTTTGTAGAGTTCTATTTTGACATGGGCTTTGACTTAGATGGGACCGAGATTCGTTTGATCGTCCTTTCCGAAGTTTTTGATGACACTTGGACGACTCAGTGACCGTCAGAACATTCGCTTTCATCACTGTCCATCCCGCATTTATCGAAGCCTACGCGAAGTTCGGTGTGTTTCGCGCTGCGGAACGCGCCTCCATCGCGATTCAGCCCATCAATCTCCGGCAATTCGCAGTCGATAAACATGGTTCGGTCGACGACGCTCCTTTTGGGGGTGGCGACGGAATGGTGCTCAGGCCCGAGCCGCTCGTTGCGGCTCTAGAGCCTTTTACGCGTCCCAGGAAAGTGTTTGTCACAAGCCCGAGCGGGCGTCCCTGGACGCAAGCGGACGCAGCGCTTCATGCTGCGAGCGGCGACGATCTCATCTTTATCTCGGGGCGGTTTGCGGGCATCGATGATCGTTTTCTTGCGCTTTATGTCGACGAAGAAATCTCACTGGGTGACTTTGTCATTTCGGGGGGCGAACTCGCTTGTCTGACGCTTGCCGACTCCGTGCTGCGTCTCATACCGGGTGTCCTTGGCAACCAACAGAGTGCGAAGGAGGATTCGTTTGGCACCGAGCTCGACAGCCTTCTGGAGTATCCTCTCTATACAAGGCCGCTTGAGTTTGAAGGCCTGACGGTTCCTGATGTGTTGCTCTCCGGTGACCATAAAAAAATCGCCGAATGGCGCAGAGCCGAGGCTTTAAAAAAGACCGAGCGCCTTCGGCCCGATCTTTTTGAAATCTATAAAACCAAAAATCCATCTAAAAGATAATCAAGGGTTTTGAGCGGCATTCAAACGTCGATACACTTGCTCTAAAGCTCGTTTCGATTTCGCTTTGCTGATCATTAGGCCGTTCAGCATGCTGCGCAGTTCGGCGTCCTGCTGCAGGTCTATAGCTTTCGGAAAGCTCGGCTGATCCATTGTTTTGTGGATGGGCGCGATCAGGAGGTCCTTCATCGCGACAGTCGTGAAATTACTTGGAAAGACAGCTCCTAAACGCGCGAGACGCTGCCATGTAGCAGGCGGAAGTTTAGCCGCGTGCCCGTCGAGAATCACGCTGGTCCCGCCCAGCGTCTTCACGAAACTTCGCCAAAGGCGAAAACGCATCGGCATTGAAATCGCATTGGTCTCGCTGAAGGTAAACCAGGCTTTGGGCGGCATTCTCAGCAACCAGCGCGTTGGATACCGGAGAGGTACGAGAGCCTGTGGACTTGTGGCGGGCGGTGCCTTTTTCGTGAGGAAGACTTCAAAGTTGTTTTCAAAACGTCGATCCGCAACGCGGCTTTCAAGGTCTTTAAGTTTTGGAAAGATGAGCAGTGGATTTTTCAGGTCATCAAGTTCGGCATAACGATCAAAGAGGCCCATGCATTCGAGATCCGCACTCGCAAAAGCTTCGAGCCAATAATTGACGGGCAGGCGCGCTTCGCGGGCATGAAAAAACGTATCCACAAAGCGTGCGGAATGGTGGAGTATGCTTGCTTTCATGGGTGTTAATCGCTCGGCAAACATAGGGTTTGTGCGCATTAAGTGAATCAAAATCTTGAGTGCCGAATCAAGGTCCTTGCGATCGAAAGGCGAGAGCCCAAGCAAAGCAAAGCTTCTTTGGATATGGCGAATCCAGGTCCTTGCCCCACTATTATAAACCATCACACGCATCGTTGCGCCAGGCAGCATGAGGTCATGGAGGCGTTTTAAAGCATGTTTTGGGTTGGCAAGGTGATGCAATACACCGTAGCTATCGATGTGCCCTATATTTTCCGGCATTTTAAACAAGGGGTCTTCGAGATTTCCGGCTCGCCAGTGAAAGGCGTGCGGTCTCAGAAAGGAGCGCATGCGCGCCCTTTGTAAGTTGCGTTCGGAGATATCGATCGCGAAAATAGGATGCGTGATCGGTTCCCAGAACGACAATACAAAGGGGAGGATATCACCGCTGCCGGCGATTAGGATCGGAGCATCGACTCGCGTAAAAACGGGAGCGGCGCGACCTCGCTCCTTGAGGAGCTGCGCACTAAACAGAGAATTGGACGCATAGGCTTCTTGCGTCCTCAACGGAATGAAAAGACTGTAATCGGGATAGGGGTAAGTCTCATACTGTATCTTGACCCGCGAGTTGATATCGAGGCCAACGCTGTTCCGCACATTATCCATCCGATCATCCCTCTATCTCGTGACCATTATTCCGGCTGAATACGGCCCTTAAATTCTTCCGCCCCTTGGATGCTACGCGTGATAGGGATGGGGCGCATGAAGATCCGGTCCTTGGTAAAATGGCCGATCCCATAAATTCCGCCCAGATCCTTGGTCTGCATCGACTCTAGCATAGGCTTGTTTTTGACGGAGAGCGAGAGGAAATAAGCCTGCAATATTATGCGGATGCTTTCGTAGGCGGCCGCGGCCAGCTCATCGGGTTTCTGCCCGTAGCGCTTTTCGTAAAGAGCCGCAAAGTCTTTCACGCCTTGATGCGGATCAAGGTTGGTATAACTTTGCACTTGATAAAGGGTGGCGACTGGCGATTTGCGCAAAAATCTCTTTCCCGTTAGAATATCGGCCTTGGTGTTGAGTATGGCTTCTAGCAGAGATTCTTTGGAGCCGAGGGCTGCGGGCACGAAATAGGTGTCGGGTTCGGTCATTTTAATATCGTTCCACACATTCCTTTGGTCGGTGTTCCAGGTGCCGACGACGAATCCCCCTGCCTTCTGAAAAGCTTCCTTGAAGCCTTCTGTCATTTCGGTGGAAATCTCATCGTCAGGATGAACGATGATAGCGGCGCGTTTTTTCTTGAGGTTTTGGGCTGCGTAAAATCCTAACATGCGCCCGTACCAACGATGGCTCGGGACCATCGCATAAATCTGCCGTCGTTCGATCAATTCGCTACCGGATGATCGCACGAGAAAAAGCGGGATTTTATTAGAATCGAGTAGGGGAGCCAGAGCCTCGTTGACGATGTTGGAGTACGAGCCAATAAAAAGATTCACCTTTTGAGCCGCGATAAGGCGTTCGGCAGCTTTGAGGCCCTCGCTGGCCAGGCTTTTATCATCAGCCACGACAACGGCAATATGAATGGCTAACTCAGGATGGTCGGCACGAAATTCTTCGAGACCGAGTTTCACGGCTTTGGCCTGAGATTCGGCATATGGAGCAAGAGGGCCACTTTTAGGATAAATAAGTCCGACCTTGAAATTGGCATCTTGAAGATTACCTTGGGCCAGGGCCGCACCACAAAAGTACCATGAGGCTAAGATGATTTTTGTTAGATAATCTTTCACGAGTCGTCCTTTTCTGGCAACGTGAAGAACACGTTTCGCTTTGCTAAACTACCGAGAAAATGGCCTGAGGGAAAAGCTTTTCCAATGCCGGTCATTTAAACCAGTGCATGAGGACACAGTGCAGAGTCAAGAAGAGAAGCTTTTATGGCAGGAACGTTGGCACAAGGGGCAGACGGGCTGGGACCAGGGTGCGGCCCATCCAGGACTGCCTTTGCTCGTCCTGCACGCTCATCGTGAAGGCGGCCTTCCCGATCGCGCAGCCTTTTTTTCCGCGGGCTGTGGACGGGCCCATAACGAAGCCCAACTGGCTCGCCTGGGACATACAGTTCGTGCTCTGGATCTCAGTGAGGAGGCAATTGCTGAGGCGCGCAAAATTTACGGAGATTGCCAGGGCTTAGAGTTGACGATCGGCGATCTATTTCAAATCGAAACTGGTGAAGCGAAAGCCTACGATGCAATATTCGATAGGGCGATGCTCTGTGCGCTGCCGCCGGATGCCCGTGCGGTATATCTGGACGCCATGCGAGATCGTTTGAAAGAAGGCGGACTGTTTTGCGCGATCCTGTTTCGTTTTGTCGAAACAAAATCGAATCCGCCCTATTCTATAAACGAAGCCGAAGCTCTCGCGCTTTTCGGCAACGATTTTGTTCTGTGTTATGCAGGATCTTTACCTGCAACGCCGGTTCCCGCATTTATTAAAGAAGAGTGGATAAGTGTTTGGCGCTTACGAGGAGCTCCGCAGTGAAAGCCGATTATGATGCAAGCCGAGTGGAAAAGTTGGCCAGGAGCCTGATGACTTATAAAAAACAGTATTACACCGGGAAACCTCTGGTGAGCGATGCTGTATACGATAAGTTGGAACAGGAGCTGCGAAGCGTTTCGCCCCAGCATCCCGTGTTAAGTTATGTGGGAGCTGCACCCAGTACCGGGGCCCCGAAGGCCACTCATGATATGCCTATGCTCTCTCTCAATAAGACTTACAGGATCGAAGATCTTCAGTCGTGGATGGGCGAAGAGACAATAGTGGGTACACCGAAGGTCGATGGCAACAGTCTTAGCCTTCTCTACGAAAACGGTGTATTCAAACAAGCCAAAACCCGTGGCGACGGCCGGGTGGGTGAGGATGTCACGGATAAAGTTCTTTGGATTGCAGACTGCCTGCCGCGCCTGCCAAAGGACTTGACCATCGAGGTAAGGGGCGAGGTGTATTGCTCCCAACATCAGTTCGCTCTGCTTGTCGACGACATGCTTGAGAGGAATCTCGAGCGACCGAACAACCCTCGTAATATAGTCGCTGGCCTATTGGGGCGTAAAGTTCACATTGATCTATGTCGCTATTTTAACTTTTTCGCATTCGAAGCCATTGGCCTTACGGGTCTAAAAACTGAAGTTGATAAGTTTGAGACTCTTCACGGCCTGGGATTTTCGGTCGTTGACCACCGACTCTTGAAAAAGCCCAAGGATGTCGAAGGTTATTTAGAGGAAATCAAACAGTGGATGGATGATGATGAGGTCGCTTATGATGGAGCGGTATTTTCCTATAATAGCCTTGCTTTGCAGCAAAGTCTTGGGAATACCTCGCATCATCCCCGGTTTAAGCTCTCGTTCAAATGGCAAGGCATGACAGCGCAGTCGCTTGTGAAACGCATCGATTGGTTTCCCTCGCGCCTTGGTATCATTACGCCCGTGGCGGTGATTGAAGGCGTGGCTCTCAGCGGCGCGACCATCACCAATGTTACGCTTCACAATGCGGAACACGTAAAGGCCTACAATCTCAAGCAAGGCGATCTCATCGAGATCGTTCGTTCTGGTGAAGTGATTCCCAAATTTATGCAGGTGCTGGAAAGTGCTCCGGGGAATTATCAATGGCCCACGAACTGCCCATCGTGCAAAACGCCTCTTACTTTCGATGGTGTACGTCTCAAGTGCGAGAATCGCGATGCATGCCCGGCCCAACGATCCGGATTCATCCTGAATTGGATGCGTGCGGTCGAGGTTGAGGACATCAGCGAAAAACGCCTCGATCAAATGATGCAAATGGGCTTGGTTGAACACGTTTATGATCTCTATACCCTGAATGTCAGTGATTTCTTGCGTTTGCCCTCAACTAAAGACAAGATGGCCGAGAAGCTTTACAAAAATATTCAGGCCAGCAAAAACGTTCCTCTGGCAAAATTTTTGAATGGGCTCGGGATAGAAGGCGCAGGCCTCAGGACCTGGGAGAAGCTCATTGAGCACTTCCAGACTCTGGAATCGATACAATCGGTAAGCGCCGAAGCCTTGATCGAGATCGACGGTTTTGCCGAAAAATCGGCACTGCAAATCGTCGAAGGGCTTAAGGAGCGCAAGGCGATCATCAAGCAACTGCTCAAGGTAGGGGTCAATCCTATCGTTCAAAAAAGCAAGTTTGCAACGGGTGAAGGACCGCTTGCGGGCCAGCAGTTTGTGATCACGGGGGCCTTGAGCATGCCGCGCGAGCAGATTGAGCGCTTGATTCGAGAAGCCGGCGGGAAGGCCAGTACTTCGGTGTCTAAAAACACTTCGGTACTCGTCACCAACGAAGGCGATAGCGGTTCGTCGAAGATGAAAAAAGCCAAAGAGCTCGGAATTCCAATTTGGACCGAAGAGGCTTTGCTTAAGATGCTGAGCGAAGGATAAAGTATATGAGCGTAAAAATAGGCATTCAAGGGCTCGCAGCTTCCTATAGCGACGCCGCTCTCCTCGAGACGGCGGGCCACGCGACCAAGGTATTCTGTGACAGCTTCAGCGATGTTTTTGCTGCGCTCGGTGATGGTCGTATCGATAAAGGGTTTTTGCCCTTCGAAAATTCTACCGCGGGATTTGTGGGCGAGAATTATCAGTTGCTCCAGAACTCTGGACTTTACGTAACCGAAGAATATCTCCATCGCGTTGAGCATTGTCTGCTTGGGCCGAAAGGCAGTTCGATCAATGACGTGCAGCTTGTCATATCTCATCCTCAGGCACTGCTGCAATGCTCACGCTTCTTAAAAGATCATGGGCTTAGGACCGAACCCTATTTTGATACGGCCGGTGCGGCCCGCGATATTGCGCGGCAACGCGGGAAAGGGGCCGTGGCCAGCCTACGGGCAGCGCAGCTTTACGGTCTGGAAGTCTTAAAACAAAATATCAACGATGAGCCTGTGAATTGGACGCGTTTTTTGACTATAGAAAAACACTTGGTATGGGGAAAACGGGCGATATTCTCATGTCCTTCGCAGGATTTCCAAGCGCTCATGGCTGATCTCCCTAACTTCCGATTTGTCAGTGTCTTAAGTCAGCCCATACAAACGGAGACCTGGGGCCATCGTTATTATATCGAACTCGGCAGTGAAAGTACCAGCGCCTGGAAAGATCTCACGACCCGGCATCGCAGTCTCAAAGTCCTCGGTTCCTTCGAAGGCAAACGTTAATTTATTTAGGACAAGGGCCTGTTTTGATGAAAAAACTCGTTTTGACTTCTGCTCTCTGTGTTCTGTCGCTTGCACAAACGAGTTGCGCCCACATGGGAATGTTTTTAAATGATGCGGAGGGAGGAACGGACGTGACGACTGCTCATGTCGGCCAGCCACAACCTCAGGTGTGGTTTAAAGGGAGTGTAGAAGAGGCGTTCAAGGCCGCAGCTAAAGAGAAAAAGATGGTGTTCCTTTATTGGGGCGCTGTCTGGTGTCCGCCCTGTAACGAACTCAAAGAGCAGATCTTTTCCAAACCACGGTTTGCCGAATTGATGGCGAACTTCATTCCCGTTTATCTTGACGGTGATACCGAAGCCGCTCAAATCTGGGGTGATCGGTTTCAAGCGTCGGGATATCCGACCGTCATGGTCATGGATGAAACGAAAAAAGAATTGTTTCGGATGAACGCCGCGATTTCGATTGAGGAGTTTGATGGGGTGATCCAATCTTTGGTCGCATCGTCAGGAAGTCTCGAGCGAGCCGGTCAGGCCGTAAGCGATAATCGCGCGAAACATCGCGATCTTCAGCTGCTGGCGTACACGAGCTGGAATTTACTACCTGAAGATAAGTGGCCGGCCTCTCGCCGTATCAATGTCCTGGAACAGGCCTTCGAGAGCAGTGAGATTAGTACCGAAAAATCAATATTTGCGAGCACATGGCTTTCCCAGGTCGCTGCCGCCAAAGGTCATTTGAGCGATAAACAACTGGAAAAAGCGTTTGCCGCACTCTTCGTGGATAGTGAGAGCATCTGGGCGTCGCGCGAGTTTTTGAAAGCACAGGCGGGTGCGACTTTGGAATGGCTCGAGTGGAAACCCAAGGACCAGAAGTTTCAATATTTACGGTCGGAATGGTTGAAAGCTGCGGCGCAGCTGGAAGCGAATCCTCAATCGACCGTCTTGACTCGATTAGGGAGCGTGAATCCTGAGATCGAGTTTTATCAATACGAGCATCCGAATGAAAAGTTGCCGCAATCCCTCGTGAGCAAAGCGGAAATTGCGGCTCGCCACGCTGACGAAGACGCCAAGTCTAATTTTGATCGCCATGCGGTGATCTCAGATGCAGCCTTCCTCTTGGGTCAGGTCGGATCCTACGATCGCGCCCGGCTTATGCTTGAAACGGAGCTGAAGTCGACCAATACACCGTGGTATTACCAAAGTTCCCTCTCCGCCCTCGAGGCCAAAAGAGGGGATATTGAAGCGGCTAAAAAATGGTCCGCTCTTGCTCGTAAAAGTGTTCAGGGCAGGGCCAGCAAGATCCAGTGGATAACAAGTGATCTCCTTTTGAATGCCAAAGAAGTCAAAGATGCCAAGGCGAGTCAGTATCTCAACGAGGTCACACGCGAGTTCTATCGTCAAGCTTTATCCTTGAATGATGGGTTTGCAGGTCGCAACTGGACTCGGGCAAAAAAGGTTCAAGACGCTCTCACGCCTTATAAAGCGGAGGCCCTATTCAAAAAGACCTTTGCAGAATTCGCTCCGCGCTGTCAAAAATTGAGCGGTGAAAGCCAAAAGAACTGCGAAGAGCATTTTGCGGCCTTGCAGTAGAGTCGCTCATTCAGGTGTCACGGGTTGCAAAGGGAGATGAAGTCATGCGTTTTTTGGTAATTGGTGGAGCAGGTTATATCGGTTCGCATTTTGTGCGCGAAGCTATGCGTCAAGGCCATGCATGTACGGTTTATGACAACCTGGAGCGCGGCTTCCGGGCTTCGTTGCCGGCCGACATAAACTTTGTGAAAGCGAATCTTCTTGATCATGCAGCCCTCGAAAAAACGCTGACGAGCGATTCTTTCGATGCGATCTACCACTTTGCGGCTTTTGCTCTCGTAGGTGAATCTGTGTCGAAGCCCGAACTTTATTACGAAAATAATGTTGAGGGCGTGCGTGTTCTCCTCGATACGATGGTGAAGCTCAAGAGCCAGGCGGCGCTGATTTTTTCCTCGTCCTGTGCCGTATTTGGAACACCTCACAAGTTGCCAATCAGCGAAGAGGACCCGAAAAACCCACTTTCACCTTATGGCAAATCCAAGATGATCGACGAGTGGATGATCGAAGATTATTGTCATGCCCACGGAATCCGCGGGATGGCCTTGCGCTATTTCAATGCCTGCGGTGCTGATAAGGATGGCGGGATCGGTGAAGCTCATGATCCGGAAACCCATTTGATTCCGAATGTTTTACGGGCAGCCTTGGCAAAAGAAACCGTCACCATATTTGGGGATGACTTTGATACCAAGGATGGAACCTGCGTACGGGATTATATTCATGTTACCGATCTTGCCGATGCCCATATTAAAGCGGCAACATACCTGTGTGCTCAGAAGGGTCCGTTTTATGATGCGATTCATCTGGGAACAGGAGACGGTTTTTCGAACCTCGACATTCTAAAAGCGGCTGAGAAGGTCCTGGGCCATAAGATTGAGTATCAGATCGGCCCACGTCGCGCCGGTGACCCAGCAGGGCTATATGCCGATAATCGTAAAGCGAAAAAGGTCCTCGGGTTTGTGACCTGTTATTCGGATCTGGAGACGATATTGAAAACGGCGTTGAACTGGCATTTGGAAGCGCCGCATGGGTATCGTGGGAAGTGAAGTATTGCATTGGCGACAAAGCCCGGGCGTAGGCCTCGGGCTTTTTTTGCCTGAGCAGATGAACTCAAAGTGAACAATAAGGTTCTTGAGTCAAATTCAGCACGGCAACGAAAAGCGACTTAAAATAGTTCTCCTGCACTTTTTTTGCTCTTTGCGTATTTATAGCTATCCCCATTAAATGATTAAATAATTCCGAGAGTGACTCAATATTCACTAGCCTCCATTTCGGTCAATTCCAAAGGAATCTTGCAATGAAAGGCGTTGACCACTGAAAATGTGTGTGGTGAATGAGGGGACTATCTCTGCGGAGTTTGACGTAATGAAATTTGCCCCTACATTAATCTCGAGTCTAATTTTCTCCATTCTGCTTGCCAGCTGCGGCCGCTCAACCGATATGTCCGAACTCAAAGGCTCGCCTGAATTGGTTCAGCGGGCCCAAGAGATTCACAGTGAAATCCTAAACAAACTCCAGCTTGAGTTTCCAAAAGAAAAAGGATCGATATGGTCGTCGACAACGATTGATCTAAAGCCTGATTGGATGATTCAATCCCCCAATACTCTATGGGGCCTCACAGCGTCTCAGATACCAGAAAATATGGATTGTAACGTTACAAAGCCCAACTGTGATTTTGAATTCAAACGGCAACTTTGTAATGTAACGGCCGATTGCGACACCATCGGAACAGAGTGTCTCCCGCTCGATGCGTCAGTGAGCAGACTCGGTCAAGCGCCGCGGAAGATGTGCCTTGGGATGGCCGATAGCTTGATCGATCGCTATTATCATGTCATCGTCTCCTCACGTCTCGAACTTGATGTGGCGTCACTGCAGGTTCCGACCGGCCGTTTCTTTACGGCTCTGATCAACGGGCTTTCAGTTCTGAGCCAGAAAAATCCTCGTACCTTCGTTCGTTTCCTCTTTTCCGGTTACGATTCGACCAAGCTCAATTTATTTAATACTCGAGAAAAAATCCTGAATCGCATTGTTGATGGCGTCCGATCTCGTTCCCCCGAGACCTACAATCGTCTTTTTATGAATTTGACCTGGTTTACCTTCAAAGGAGAGTTGAGTTGGAACCACTCGAAGATTGTCGTTGCGGATGGGAATCGCGCTTTAGTAGGTGGGCATAACTTCCTGGACGAAGTGTACCTCATTAACCAGCCTATCTTCGATTTGAGTATGGAATATCGAGGGGAGGGTGCAGCGAAAGCCCGTGATTTCCTCAATTATATATGGAATTTCATAGAAATAGATCTGGTTTCGTTCCCCAAGGATATGGGACCATTGCCAACCTTCTCCGCTATACCGACTACCCGCGGCACGGTTAATACTCTCTCAGTTGGCCGTTTGGGTGCCCTTGGTTCCAATGTTTCCGACTATGCGCTTCGTCATCTCATTCAGAGCGCAAAAACTAAAGTTTCGATCGTGCAGCAGAATATCTACAACAACGCAGTAACGGATAAATTTAAGACGTACGTGTTTGATGCAATCGTCGATGCAGCGGTTCGCGGGCTCGACATTGAGATAGTTCTGTCGAATCGTCACGCACTGGTGACCTACGAGGCTTTTGACATCAAAAGAGAGTACAAGGAAACTTTGGAAGGTGTCGTGGATGCCCTGGTTAAGAATAAACGACTCGACAAAAAAGAGGCTCAGCAAATCGCCTGCAAAAGAATATCGATGGCGCCGTTTCGATTTTCGCGGACCGTAAAATTCTGGCCTTCGAAAACGGACCGGGATCCTGGCGTTCACTCCAAGTTCGTCATGGTTGACGATGCCTCATTCTATATCGGCTCCCACAATCTTTATCCCTCCAACTTGCAAGAGTTTGGCAATATTGTTTCGGACGCGGATGCTGCCGCTCACGTCAAGGCCGAGTTTTACGACAAGGTCTGGCGGGAAAGCCAAGCAGGAAAATTACCCTGCCCCTTTGAGCCATAGAGCGTAAATGAGAGAAAATGGGACGCAAAAAAGGCTGCGAATAAAATCCGCAGCCTAATTCTTAGCTCTTTAACCGAATGGCATTGCCCCAAAAGAGGGGCGCCTTCCCTAGGTCCAAACTAAAGACTAATCACGAACAGGGCAGTCAACTTTCAGCTGACAGCCGATAGTGAGTCCAAGTTCTTTGAACGTACGAACATGGAGCTCTTTTCCAAGGACTTCATGTTTGATCGTTACAACCCCCGAGTCGAAGACTTCGATGATTTTCGATCGACGATTTTGATCCGAGTCCCTGACTTTATCGTCTTCGCAAATGTTCTCAACACAGCGATGGGCAGCTCCGATTTTGCTAGTGCTACGAACATAGGAGTTGCCTGTGCTTTCGTGGGTAATACGAGCTTTGCCGTTATCAAATACATCAGTGATTTTACCTGTACGTTCGCCGTCGATACCGCGTTTGCCTTGGCAAACCCCTGTATCGCAATCCGTTGCAACGCCGAGTGTCGTGGACGCGCGGACAGCACTTTCGCCGGTAACGGTGATCTTCATTTTGACAAGACCGTTATTATAGACTTCTTTGACATCCCCAATTCGTTCGTTGCTATCGATGACGTGATCACCAACACACACTCCACTATCGCATTTGACGCCAACGCCCATCTCTTCGATCTTACGATCCTGAGTGTCACCTTTTGCGTCAAATACGATGCGTGTGGTGTTGCCGTTGATATCCTGAACAGTCCCCGTTTTGCCGTCTCCATCCATGACACGTCCGCCCATTGTGATGGCAGCCGGTGTGTGTTTCGGATTTCGTACGCCAGGCGTTTCAGGCAGTGGATCCGGGAGACCAACAGGGGCCGTAGGATTGCCTGGAACCGGCGTAGGATCATTATGAGCGATAGGCATAGGACCCGCGTCTGGTGCCTGTAGAGTGCCCGGGGCAGCATCCATAACTGGGTAAACGACGGGCGCTGGCCTTGCCGGTGCCGGGTTAGGGGTATTGTAATGCAATTGCTCTCTACGAATCCTCATGTTCGTCAGGAAAGTCTTGATGACGCTTGGATACGCGGCTCGTTCCTCTGCTGCGAGGTAAGGACGGACGACTTCTGAATCTTCCATAATGGCTCTGCTGAAGGCCTCTTCGTCGTAATACCAATAGAGGAGCAGGTTGATGCGCGCCATCAACTGAGCGTTGATTTCGGGAACATCAAAGAGTCGACGTGCGAGGAGGTTGTTCACATAGTAACGGGGCTTCATGCGTTCATCTTGCTGGATAGAAAGGATTTGATCCTTCCCCCAAGGCAAAAGGCGCATTTTGCCTGCCGGAGGGAAGTAGAGATAAGTGTTGTTGTTGTTCCAGGTGAATGCATCCCAGTCGGCCAGAATGATTTCCATCGCCCAGTAGTTGATGAAATAAGGAATATCGACCATCGCCGAGAGTTTTTTATATTTCAAAGGGTCGGTATGAAGAACGTCGATTAGCCCCTGTAGGTCGTTCAAAGACTTGTCAGCGGGGACTTTGTAGGTGGTAAGGTTATCAGCATAATATTTGATATTCTCGTTTTGAAGATCTTTGAACGAGGGTTCGTAGCTGTTGCCGATATAGGGACCAAATTTTGAATGGAGATAAGCTTTCTCCATAGGCTGGAGGTTGATATAGACCCCCATATCGCGTCCGTTTACGGTGACATGCATGAAGTTACAAAGAGCCGATGGAATGCCGGCGGCTTCGTAGAGTCTGTAGGCAAAACACTGACGTATATAGCTCTCGTCCTGTTTGCTGTTGTTAAGTATGAGCGTGTCGGTACCGAATGCATCCATCGCCAGTTTCTTGTTATCTGGTGTATATTTCGCGAGGTCAATGTTCATCGAAGGTTTGGTTTTTGACTCCGAGCCACACCACGATTTCTTTTTCGCGCCGATGTCTTTGAACGTCACACCGTCAATGACCATCTCTTCAAAATGGAACCAATCGTACTGCTTGCCTATGACGTTGTCACCACAGACACCGCCGACAGGGTCCTCAGCTGCGAGTTTGCGGAACTGAGGCGAGTTGATGACGACCTCATGGACCTTATTTTTTGCGTAAAAAGCGAGCTGGGCCTTAGGAAGTGACCAGTCTTTCTGCAATCCTGCATCGGGTGCCGTGACCAGTATGGGGAGGCCTCTGGAGATTTCGGCCTGCAAAAGGCCAAATACATTGCTTTTAAGCACGCCATCCAAGATTTTTTGCACCGATTTTTGGTCAGCGGGCGCTACAAGGTCCGAGACTTCCTTGTCAGGTTTGGAGTTGTCTTCAAGCTCGATATCACTCTTGATCAGACCGATGTCGTTAATCAGCTTGGCAACTTCGATGTAGAGACAGGGAGTGACGCTGACCGGATTTGGTTCGTAACTCGTAGCGGGAAGAACCGCATAACGATTGGTGGCGATCGGATCGCTTAGGACATCCGCATAGCTCGGGACCGGGCAGGATGAGGACATGGGTTTGAGTGTAACCAGTCCATGGAGAGCAAAAGCTTCCATCGAGAACCAGCGCATTTTGCGGCGAAACTCATGGACGCCGTTGCCTTTTTCTAGCTTCGTAAAGTCGTATTGAGTGGATTTGATGGTATTTATTTCGTCGTTAAGCTTGCCGAGCATAACCGCGCGATCGGTAGCCCTGTCCTGCCATGCAAATGTCTCGAGGAAATTCCGGATCTTTTGAGAATAACTCAAATTACTGCCATCGGCCGGGACAAAGGTACTCGATACGAGGTATATTTTGAGTTTTTGCAAAGCGTCGTCGCGTTTTACGGTAAGAGCATTGATCGCTGTCTGGGCTATGTTTTTTTCTTTAGCCGCATCGATAAGCTCGTTGTACTTTCCGTACTGGCCAATGGCATCTTCGAGATTTTTGTAGTTTTTACGAATGTCTTTGAATTGAGCATCCTGGTCTTCGTAGAGACGGCCCAGGGCCTGAAGATTGAAGGCGACATAGCGTCCGCCGCCGGACACAAGGTTATTGGCCGCAACTTCAGGCGTAACACCTTTGATGTCGTTATCGAGGCTATCAAGAAGGACAGTGAATCGAGCGATTTGTGCGGCTCTCGCGTCCTGATCAGCCTTTTGGGG
>JACMOC010000051.1 GCA_014378195.1 Oligoflexus sp.
CTCTTTCGAGCTAGGAATCCGGATCAGCCTCTGGCACCCGATATTTTGAAATAATAGGACAGGCAAGCACCTTTCCGCTTTCTACTTCAATCAATTTCGTCAGATAAAGTTCCGATATATCAACGAGTTGAATACACACTTTGAAAATTAATTTATATTAATATGCAATTTTTTACCAGAGGTTAAGAATTCCTTATCTTTTACCGATCCTAGGACTAGGCGACAGAGAGGGTATCTATGAAAGCGAATGAAGACGGCTCAGCGACGGTCACGGTACTTGCAGCCGTAGCCTCACTCTTTTTAGTCACGATGTATGTCCAGAACACCTCGACCCACATGAATCAGGCCACGAAGAAGTTAAAGATCGATCAAAATGTCGAAGGTGCTCGTATCAATAACCTCTCGAATCTCTCCATGCTGCGTAGCTTAATGAATAGTTCCAAAGTCGGGACGAATCTCTTCGAGCCCGCAGTTTATCCCTCGAACTATTTCGCGGAAACGTGGAATATGAAGGCGAATGATCTCCGCCCCCAAAATGTAGTTTCAATCCATGGCCAAAATTTCAAAATTAATTCCTTCGCCGAATCAACTATTTCCTTCAAAAATGCCGAGGCCTATTTCCAAGGCAACAATCCGCGCTCGCAGCTTTCCGATATGACGTCACAACGAGACCTGACTATCCTGAGCTTGAATCCAGATCCGACGCATAAATACTGGATTCGATCCGTCGATGTGATGGCGAAAAACACCGTGGCGAGCGATAGCACAACTCCTCTCAATTCAGTAGGACGTATTCAACTCGCCGCACCGGAACCCGGCCCGGTAACACTCTACATCGCGCAGGCTGGCAGCACTGTCTGGACCACCGACTTCGGAACCGCCGCTTCCCCCTTACCTCCTGGCAAATATAAGTTTCAGTTGCGGGCCAGTGGTGTTGTTTTGTTTGGTGAAATTACTCGCCCGACTGGGGGATCGATGATCCTTGGGATGAATGACAGCGGGATTACTCATTCTTGCAATAACATCCATGCGGTCGATGAAATTCTTGGTGAAACCATAGATATCGAACTGGGCGAAAACAAAAATGAAACCACAACAGTCACGGTCCCAAGCGCGGATACAGGTTCGCTTTCCGCCACCACAACCCATAACGCAGATTGCTCTTTCTCGGTAACGCCTTTGTCCGGGGGTAGCGCGTCGGGAGGAGGCGGAGCGGTCGTCACAGGGGGAACAACGACCTCTGTGGCGTCGACTCCGGCAGAAATCAAGCTCGGAATAAAAATCTACCAGGTCGATGGAGAAGAGTCGGCTCGCAGTTTCGACCAAACTGTTTACATTACAAAAACTGTCACTACGACTACAGTCGCACAATCTATTCCTGGCAGCTCGACCACTGCAGGTGGCGCGCGCTGTAGCAACCGCTGTCCCATCGATCGGACGTCAATCTTTGGCGACTATATGGGATTCCTGACACGTTCTTTTATCGGAGGCCCTGACAAAACCCAACTCGACGTCAGGCGCGATGCTGAAAGCGATGGCCTTCCAAACCCCGGTGGTGCGATATGCGGTAACATGGAACTCGTGGCCCAAGATCTAGTCAATGATATGGGCGGGGTGTTGCCGACCGATATCGATAAGCAAACGGACTACCAACGTCTCTGGGATATCGTTAAGACCCACGTTGAAACCGGCGGCTCGTCCATGCATTACGAACGCTTCTACGCTTACATCGCCCCTTCCTGTGGGCGCGAACTCATCGGCTTAAGAAATGGCTGCGGTTGTTTTGCAGCCCATACCTTGATTCGTATGGGTGACGGAACTGAGCGAAAAGCATCGGAAATTCGTCAAGGTGATGTCCTATGGAACCCTCAGACCAATCGCCCTCAACAGGTTCGGCAGGTCATCGTAGGACCGGAAGTTCCGCTCTTATACGTCTTCCATATAGGCGGCCAGATTGTTGAAGTAACAAAAGAACATCCTTTCCTCACAACAGGCGGACTGAAATCAGCAGAGACTTTAAAGGTGGGTGATATCATACTAAGCAACGGCTCTCATATAAGCGTCGAGAAAATCGAGCGTGAGGACCGCGCTCTGGACGGTCAGGCTCCTGATGTTTGGAATTTTGAACTCGAGGGAAGTGACAATGATGCCGACCATTTTGTTCTTGCGAACGGAGTGATGACAGGCGATCTTTATCTCCAGACCAAACTTAAAAACATGAGTCGCACGCCCTGAACGGTGCTGCAATGGAGAGATAGGTAAATGGATAAAAAGACCGGTATTGGCCTAGGAGTGTTGGCGCTTTGCGTCGGTATTTTTGTATCCAAAAAGAAGTTTGCAGTTGATGCAAATAAGCCCGACCAAGTCTCCCAGCTTGTGATTCAAGCTCCGATTAAACAGGAAATTATCGAAGCGCGCACGGATCCGCGTAGTCATGAGGCGATCGCTCGCGAACGTCAAACCTACTCGCTTCAATTGATGACCGGTTTGAAACAGATAGATGCGAAGAAGTCAGGGTCAACGCTCACCTTTCGGTTTGGCCCGAAGAGCGAGGCCGTCTACTGCCTCTTGGGTGACTTTGATTTTATAAAAGGATCGGTCAATAGTCTGACCGCTGACGTGATGCTTATTTCGATCGAACCTTTAACCGGCGACAGCTCAAAGGCTATTCGCTACCGTGTGAGTATGAAGGATATTGCAGAAGGCAAAGTATTTAATGCGCAGCTTCCCGTTGAAAGTAAGTCAAAGGATTATGGAGTCTATCTGTGCACGGACTATCAAAAGACAAATGTCTGCAGTAGCAAGAAATTGCTCAGTAGCAACGAATGGAATACGGCAATACGGTCCGAAAAAGAGCTGGATCGGGTCCTCTATTATCAGATGTTAACTGTCGCCAAGGAAAATGTTTATCTCATTCCCAGCAAAAACTGGGACACGAAAAGTATCGATAACCTTAAGGCTCGCTTGGCTCCGATTATTCAGTCTCCCGAATCGATAGATCTCCTAAAGAAAAATATCGAACAGCTTCAATCCGTGCCTGCCCGCGTAACGAAAGACTTGCTTGAGCTTCTACTGCCTCATAAGGCCTCAAACTGTTAATCTCAATCTACAGAGATCCCAGATTCAAAGGTTTTACCTTTGAATTCTGTTTTTGAAGCCTCGCCCCTTCAAGAGCTGACGGTAGATCACCTCACCCGCGAGATATTAGACCAAGAGACTAAAGTTTCATCGCCGCGAGTTCCGAACAGGTGATATCTGCATACTTCAGCATGCGCTGGTACGTTATATTCTGATTTATCCAGTCATCGGCTTTGTACCATCCGGCTGCATTAATGCTTCGCACTCGGGCCTTCTATAGACTCTCTCGCAGTTGGTTTGTGCCGCTGGGGTGCAAGACCGTTAGAGGACAAGGCTCGGATAGGCAACGGCTCTAGGCTCTGGTAGGTCCTGCATTGATTGAGAGAATTTGTCATCGCCGTAACCGTCGGCTTTATCCGCAAGTTTTCTCGACTTAGAGTCGATTTAAGGTATCCCTGTGCGCCGGGTCTTGTTCAGAAAGCAAAGGAATATATATGCTGATACTCAAGGCAGTTATGCTGTCTCTCCTCCTCGCTTCCACTGGATATAAAAAGCAAAGTGATAGCGAACTGTTTGGTCGGACCGAAGTTGGTGGGGAAAAACTAGACCTCACTCTCTACAAAACCAGCGACCCGGCGATCTTAAAAGCGAGTCTTAATCAAATGGGCCGCACCGTTATGTGGAGTGGGGCGGAAGATGCCAGGAAAGAGATGAAAGCAGGAACGCTTAAGCCTAAAGGTGACATGCACGAGGAGGACGTGATGGCGCTTCGGGCCTATACCTTCAAGGGCGATTCTATTTTGAATAACGCTCTCAGGACCAAGATGTCAAAGGCTGGATTGGTCCCAAAGTCACGTATATTTATATGACCCACGTATCGCCTTCGGTGCAGGCCATAGGCTTTTCTGCTATTGCCTCTGGGATAGCTCAGAATATAATTGAGTCTCTCACGGGATCAGCCCCGAGCTTCCCTGTGCTGCCGGCAGCGCATGCTGCCAATGCAACAGCCGTAGCGAAGCCTGCGGCGGCGACAGCGTTACTCGAAACTGCGGATTTCGGGTTTACTGGTGAGCCAGAGTTAAGCACCGATGAGGTGACGAATCTAAGCGAGGAAGACGCCACTAATTTTCTGCCCGAGCCATCTTTAGAAATCGCGAAATAGTATCACCAAACGCCTAATAAAGTGCCTACGCTGAAAATCGGGCTAATGATGGAAAGTTCCACCATTAGCCCGATTCCGCATTAAAATTGATTTAAAAATTTAAACCCAAAGTTCGAAGCCGATGCCAGGCGTCTATTTTTTCGAAGCCTTTGTTATATTCAATGTACCCTTCATTCCAAGCATATCGGCGTGACCAGGCATAACACATACAAAAGGATAAAAACCAGGCTCGCTGGGATGAAATTGAACGCTCTGACTAGCTCCAGGGGCAAGAGCTTCAGTCATAACCAATATTGAAGGGTCATTTTTGATCTTGTCCAGATCATAACCGCTCAACTGTAAGGCCTTTAAAAATGTGTCTACGGAACCTGGTTTAAGAACTGCCACATTATGCAGAATCTCAGAACCCTTTAAAGCCTGATTGACAAACGTGAGAGTGATGTTTTCCGCAAAAGGAATTTGGATCGAGGTCTGATCAAAGGCAATGTCATTACCCTTAGTACTCAAACTGACCGTCACACCGCTTTTGCCTGCAAGTCTCTCTTTGTCTTTATCTTTGCTAAGTCCTTGTTTATTCAATATAAAAAGACTGAGAATGGATACAATTTTGAGCGTTTTATTTAACATGAGTCGTGCCCTTTTACTTAACAGTTACCTTGATTTTCATTTTCGGATGAATTGCGCATCTCAGTTCTGCAACGCCGGCGGAATCAAATTTATGCGAAGCTTCTGAGCCTGGTTTTTGTATGCCTAAGTTAAATTTCATCGGCTCAACCGCTGAAAAAACGTTATGTGATGTGTCATCATCGTTTTTGAAAATCAGATTATCGCCCGGTGCAAGAGTTATCTCGCTCTCAGAAAAAGCTTTACCTTTTTGAGTGATAATATGGTCCTTAGCAAATGCAAACGGTGTTATAACTAAAGGCAAAATCACTAAAAAACGCTTCATAAATTATCCTCGTTAGTTTGATTGATTTATCGGGGAAGCATAGTTACGGGGGTGGCCGCATCGATACTTGTTAAAGTCTTTAGAAATGCAATTAACGCATCCTTTTCGTCGTCGCTGAGCAAGAGGGGTTTGACATGTTCAGATTTGCTCCCCCTAGTCACATCTCCTCCTTTATTGTAAAAATCGACAACCTTCGTGAGTGATGTTTCAGAACCATTATGCATGTAAGGAGCTCGGTGATCCACATTTCGCAGAGTAGGCGTTTTAAATGCGTATTGGAGTGTCTCGATATCCCCTAAGATTTTACCCCGGCCTTTATCATCCCCAGCAAGGCCGATATCGTAGAAACCTTCGTCGGTGAATCGCCATCCAGAGTGGCATTGACTGCAACTGGCTTTTTCATTAAAAAGCGTAAAGCCATGTTTGGCTTTCTCCGAAATTGCCGTCTCGTCACCTTCAATCCAACGGTCGAACGGTGCCTTGCCTGAAACTACCGACCTTTCGAAAGTGGCGATAGCTTTGCTGATTGTATCCTTAGTGATGCCCTCTTCAGGGTATGCGCCCTTGAAAAGTGTCTTATAGCCTTGAATTTTTGAGATTTTTGCGAGTAATTGATCAATAGGAAGATTCATTTCTCCCGTCGAGGCCACTGGCCCCAAAGCCTGCGCCTCTAACGACTCCGCACGACCATCCCAAAACATAAGCTCACCCCATGCAAGGTTGAGAATAGTCGGTGTGCGGCGGCTAAGGTCTTTCATTCCGTCGCCGATCCCCTTCGCTAAACCATCACCCCAAGAAAATGCTGGGTTATGGCAGGTGGCGCACGATATCCAGTTCGAACCTGAAAGTCTTGGGTCAAAGAACAAGGTTCTGCCGAGTATCATCCTTGCGTCTGAATAGGTGTTGCTTGAAGGGTAGGGAATCTGAGTAGGCCTTTTATATAAATCTTTGTATTTGGCCCCGGCCTTTAGAGCGTTAGGAGAAACGAGCATAAACAAAACGGAACAGAGATACACAATTCGTGACGGAGATTCAGCGAAGCTCATTTAAATGATCCTAAACGTTTGCGAGATAAATTTGGTTTTTTTTGATCGGATAGATGTACCTTACACAATTTAATATACAATAGACTGAGTGATAAAAGGCAAGTTCGGCAAAAGTTGCCACCTCGAGTCAGCGCCACGTTCACTTCTCAAAAAGCAAATTTAATTTCTTTAAGAAAGCCCACGCGATGAAAATGTCAATCGCTCAAAAATTCTACTGCGCGTTGGTTTTGCCGCTTATCGGAGTATCCTTCGTCGTCACGCTGATGACCCACAATGGACTGGAATCCAACGCAGCAGATTTGGCTGATTCTTTGCGACTACAAGGCAAAGCGCATAGCATCTTATCCTATCTCCAAACTCAAGACGAAGCGTCTATGGCTCTTCTTATTGACCCTAATCAGCTCGAGGTATTTTCCCCCAAAAAAATAGGTGCTTACGATGATCATAAAAGCCTGTTGGCTGAGCTTAAGCTAGAAGTAAAATCCGAGAACATTGCTCAAATGGTGAAAGAGTTGCAGAACTTTGATGAGCAAAATCTACGGCCTATTGATACCAAAATTCTGGAACTACTGTTTGACAATGTCGATGCTGCTCGTTCTCTCTACTTTAGCAGTTACGAACCCATGCGCGTTAAATACGAAGAGAAAATTCGTGCACTCGCTGCACTTTTTGATAAAAATGTCGAGACTGAAACGGAACGTATGCGGTCGCGCAATTTCATCTCGATTATTCAGATATCTCTCGCACTACTACTCGGTATCGGAGTAGTCGGCACAGCGATCACTGTGCTAGCCAGACAAATCGAAAAGTCAGATAGCAACACCAAGAGTCTCCTCGGCGCACTAAACGAAGGGCTGTTTTTCTTCGATTCGAAAGGCATTATTCCTGAAGAGCGTTCTCAAGCCCTTAAGCGAATCATTCCAGGCAGTGAGAAAATAAGAGATTTAAAAGAGTTTGTCGGCGCCTATTCCGAAACGCCGGTAGCGAACGTGCAAATTTGTCTCGACATGCTTTGGAACAACGATACAAATGAATTCATGAGCGATTTTGAATCAACTGTCACTTTTTTGCCAAAGCGTATAACGACTACTGACTCAAAAATTATAAAACTAGAATATAGAGAAATCAAAAGCAAGAACATGACCTTGGAGCGTGTGGTCGTAGTGGCTACTGATATTACAGAGCGTTTGCGTAACGAGAGAGAGGCTACCGTCCAGGCGGAAAGAGTGCGTAAAATATCCAAAGCAGCTGGCTCCAGGGAGAGCTATCTAAATTTCATAAACGAGGCAATTTCTATATTTAAAAGTGCCGATTCAATTGTTAACTCTCCGGCCGATCCTCTCTTGTTAAAACAGTTACAGCGTGATTTACATACTCTCAAAGGATCTGTCGCTACGTTTGAATTCAACGGTCTGGCCTCTGAGTTTCATGCGCTGGAATCCAAGCTTGAAGAGGACAGCCTCGTGACGCCGGCCGTTGTTCAGTCGTGGTCGTATATTAAAGATCAGTGGAAGTTTGAGACATCGGATGTCGCTCAAGTCCTTGGGCTCGAGAGCAATCGTGACGCAGTTAGCATTGCTGCAAGCAAGTTTAAGGGCCTTGTTGAACATGCAATTACATCGAATGATACGGCTCTCCAGAACAAACTCCAAGACGCTTTGCGATACCCGCCGAGCGAGGTTCTTGCCAAATACCAAACATATATTGCTAAGTTATCCGAAAAATTTGACGAAAAAAACGTTCAGATTTCATTTCAGCCAGATTGTTCGGATGTAAGCTACGCCGAGATACAGCGCCTTGATTCCAGTTTTGTACATATCTTCAGAAACTGCTTTGATCATGGGATCGAAGATAAAGAAGAACGAAATCGTATTGGGAAAAATTCTTGCGGAACCATATCATGTGCCGTATATCGGACAAAAAATGATTGGCTGCATGTAATCATCAAAGATGATGGAAACGGGATAGATGGCGACAGGCTCGCAGATAAGGCCGTTGCTGCAGGAGTCTGGGATAAAGCCAAGAGAGCTGCCGCTACTTATCAGCAAAAGATTGAATTAATTTTTGAAGCAAATATGTCTACTCGTGACATTGTAACAGAGCTTTCCGGGCGTGGCGTGGGCATGGATGCAGTCGCTCAAGCTCTCAAAAAACTGGGTGGAACCATTTCAATCCACTCGCAACGCGGACTTGGGACTCAATTTGAACTTGATATTCCGTCTTCGGACACTCGAGAATCTCTCAATCAGCTACGGTTAAGCGAAGCGTCATAATCATCCGATAAATCGATTTGAAAGCGGCTTTGTGCGCGTTAGAGCATTTTCGCGCTTTATCCTCTGGATAAAGTAAACGTGCTAAAATCATCCATAATGCTATTATCCGGAATTCATCTCGAAACAAGAAAAAAACAGTGGTATGCAAAAAAGTAATAAATCACGACTTGTTATCATCGTCAGTCTGCTGGTGGCTTTTTTCGGGTGGGGCGGTTGGGCTTATTTCGTCAACAGTTCGGGGTATGATCCGGGCACGGCCCTAAGATCAGCCCTTGCACAGGCGATTTACAGCACTGTGATGACGCTTTATATGTCTTTTGCGGTTATCTTTATCCAGCGCCGCACGCGGGAGTGGAAATTTCCTGTTTTCTGGCCGCCTTTTTTCACCGTCCTCCATACAGCGCCGATCCTGATTTTGGTCCATGTCGTCAACGGTACCCCGAACATCCTGAAAACCGTGTCTCTCCCCATCTTCGTCTCAATCTTTTATGCGACCGTGCTGACCCGAGCTCAGACCGAAACATGATCAACTGCTTTTGAAAAAACGTTAAAGAGCAGAGCCTCGCCATTCGATTAGACGTTATGAATGAGACGCGTTTAAGGGCTTGATCCGTGCTCTTTCGAGGCAATATGCCTTGACAGCTTCTCAACCGGCGAGGAGGATCTTCTTTGTGACTATAATTATTACCGCATTTGAACGGTCGCCCGATGGTGGCAAGGGCCTGACGCGCGATAACCGGGTTCGTTGGGCGCTCGAAGAAGTGGGCCAGCCGTACGAGGTTCGACTTGTTTCGTTTCGCTCGATGAAGGAGCCTGCGCTTAGCTCTCGCCCTATAATATAAGAAGAGCCGAGTTGTAGTAACCCGGCTCTCTTCATTTGCTAATTGACAAGATCTTTTAAGAAACCAAACCCATGAGAGGACCCGTGCTGTCCGTTCCGAATTGCTTGTTATCAAAGCCCATGGCTTTGAGCATTGAAACGTGGAAGTTATTAAAGTTAATTCCCGGGTAATCAAGCATTCGGCCCGTGACAATCTTCCCGCCAGCGTTACCTGCCTGAAGGATACGGGCGTTGTCTAAGTTATGACGATCGCCGTCGCTGATATCGCTACCGAAAATACAAGCTGAATTATAAAGTATGTTGCTACCGCCTTCCGTCGCGTTTTTAAATGCTGTGAGGAACTTCGCGAAGTAACGTATTTTTTCTTGAATGTAATATTGCTTTTGTTCCAGGTTTTGGCCGCCTAAGTGAGAGAATTCATGGTCATCGCAATCGCGCTGAACAAAATGCGGCGTGGCGTTGCCGACATCAAAACTAACCGAGCGTGTTTTGTCTGTCACAAACGCGTAAGTTATAAGCTTGACCATCGCGTCAAGAGCCACGTCATCCGACGGAGTTCCGCGTGGAACAGCATCGGGGTACTTCGTTGATACGGTCGTAGTCATAGAACTGACGACCGCTTTTTGTAGCTCTGCCACCGAAGTCAAATGCTGATCCAATCGGGCTTTGTCAGCAGCACCGAGTTTGGCTCTCAGCCGATTGGCATCATCTTTGAGGAAGTCGAGAATATTTTTCTGTTTGGTCGACGTCGTCACGGAGACTGGCCCAGGTGTCAGAACGTTTCCGTCTTTGTCCAGGATGCCGAGCGTCACAGCCAGTTCCTGCGGACTCAGATTCATGGGTGACTGTTGACCATCGGCTGCCCAACTCATTTGTGTGTTTACGTTTCGATCCTGACCAGTGCGAGGCATCGTCGTTGCAATTGCCGGTTTGCCCTGAAGATCGCCCATGACCATATCAATGCTTCGTCCCGTAGCAGCGCCAAGCCGAGGTGCGATGCGTTTTGGTATTCGGCCCGTTAGGAATCCTAATTGGCCCGCTTGATGCGTGATCAAATCGACTAATGTATCGTTGAAAAGGTGCTTAGCCGTGAGACCCATGATTTGGTTAAAATCTCTTGCAAGGCCTGCATCGTTCAAGGGCTGCAAAGCAATTCCCTGCGTATAGGATCCATTCGAAGCCGTCTTCGCCCACATATCATCCGGCGAACCGTTATGGATAACGAATGCGAAGTATCGCAGCTTCATAGCCGTTGCATCTTCGCCTTTAGCAGTGCCAATGAGTAGACCTCTCGAATCCATCATGCAATCGAGCAAAGGCAACGCAAGGCCCGCTCCAACACCTTTGATAACAGCACGTCTGTTGAGTGAAATAGCCATATCGTATACTCCTCGATTAATCTTTTTTACGGTAAGTAAAAGAATCGCTTTTGATAAAGGTCACTAGAGTTTCCACGTAGTCCTTGTTAAGCAGCGACGTTTGCATCGCAAGCATAGTCGTTTCATCGCCCTTCATAGCTGGCGCTCGACCAAGCAAATATTCGGTGAGTTTTTTAACGACGCAGACTTTTGCATCATCACGATCATGAAGCTGAGTTGCGAGCCCAGGTTCGTCGGTAAAGGTAAAGGGATTTGTTCCAGTGAAATTCCCAGCGCCAGTCAAAGCATTCGATTTAGAATCAGCTGTTCGATACACCCCGAACCCATCGTAGCGTTCGAGGCCGAGACCAAGGGGCTCCATCTTTTTATGACAAGCAGCGCAGGCCGCATTTGCTGTCAGAGTGCTTAATATAGCACGCTCGGAAGTACCGGAAGCTTTGGAAGTATCGATCATGGGCGTACCAGGGGGAAGGCCCCCGAGGTCTTGGCACAAGATCCTAAGAGCCAAAAATTGGCCCCGAAAGATAGAATTGTATGCATGATCGCCCAAGCTGGCAAGGACCGCTGGTTGAGATAAAAAGCCTCGACGCGGAAGCGGTGTAAGGTCGACCCTTTGCCAAGGGTTGGTGACAGTCGTTTTGTAAATCGATGCAACGTTCGTTGTCATGTAAGTATAAGGAGCTGTATACACGTCCATGAACTTGGAGCCGGGCTTCATGAAATCATCGAATAAACGATACGTCTCCTCAGGCAGATCAGGCGCGACGGATTTGAACGAATCAGAGACTCCCGTTCCGTTGGCAACGATCTGTGCGACGTTATCGAGGCTCAGCCAGTTGCGAACGAAGTTTCTCTGATACGCCTTAGCCTCGGGCGAAGCGAGTATCGTGTGCGCCTGCGCTTCGAGTCCAGCGGGCGTGTCAAGTGAGCCTTTTTCCGCGAGAGCCAGAAGATCCGCTGAAGGCACTTTGCCGAGTAAGAGGAGTGACAACTTGGTTGCAAGCTCCGCCCCTTTTAGTTTTGCATAACCCGGCTTATTAGCGTCCGCCACGCCTGTTTCTGTCACGAATAGAAAGTTAGAGGAAGCGAAGAGCGATGCGATCACGGATTCCATTCCGTCGAGTGGACGATCGGGTGTGTAGACCTTGACGAGTGCGGCGAGTTCAGTTGGATCGAGATCGCGGCGATAAGCGAGTCGCCCTATTTTTTTGATGAAGTTCGTCATGCAATCGACAGATGCGGTGGCGGGCGCACAACCCATTTGAGTCGTCGCCTGCTGTGTAGCCGCAAAAAAGGCATCGGCAACTTTCATCGAAACATCGACGTAACCCTGCAGACGCTTGGAATCGAGCGATTGCTGGAGAATATTATTGTCGAAGCTTCCACCGCCATCGGCGACCAAACGATTGGCATACGCGCTTGTTTCGATGCCGAGTATATCCTTGACCGAAGCCAAATACTCACGATTGAGCAGACGACGCATCGGTGTGACCGTGGGAGTCAAATACAGATTGGATGCGTAATAATCTGTCGTGCTGGTAGGATTAGTCGGAAGGCCAGCATTGATACTTCCGGCGCCGGTCGTTCCACCCGCAGCAGTGGAACCGGTTGAGTTTGACGAATCCATTGGAGTCGAATTACCTTCGCCCCCCGCTCCGTTTCTTACGCCGAATTTAGGGTGAGCAGGACCACTCCCGCACCCCGCAACTAAACTAAAGAGTAGTAATGAGGTAAGTTTTTTCATAATTAGGTCGCCCCCCGATGAACACGTATCGGAATTGGGGCCCGAAAATTTAGATTGAATCTGTTCCAGTCTTTTTTATTAAAAAATTCAGCTGCTTAAACTGGACTCTGTGTGCTGAGTATCATCTCAAAAACCAACGTGCCCGCATGATAGCCAGCGGACTTACGCCCATAGTCGCGTAGGAAACCTTACGATCAGCATCAACATGATAGACTTGAGGCGTCGCCTGAACCTCCAAAGACTGAGTCGAGCGACTCGCGAGATCGGCAAAAACGGGGAAGAGATAACCGCGTGATCGCACTTCTGCAAAAACCGCCGAAGGCTCCTCGCCCACACTCACGGCTACCACGCTATCAGCTGAAATCTCTTTATCCGCCACGGCTCTATTGAAGCGGCTCAACTCCAGCTCACATGGTTTGCACCAAGTAGCCCAGAATATAATAATCTGTTTTTTCTGCAGGAGCGGGAGAGTTTGGGGTGCGTCCTCTGCATTGAAGACAACGAACGGTTCAACCAGTTTCCCTTCCACGCGATAGTTGGTGATCCAACTCGGTATCCTCTGTGAGAGAAGGAAGAGCATAAGAACCCAGATCCCGTAGTGGATCAGCTTGGAAGGCTTGAGATACGGAACCAAGGCTTTTTTTATTTTCATCGGTGTTCCACGAGTAGAATTATTCGACGGCGTTAGAATCAAGGCATAACACGATAGCGTCTAGATTGGTCAAGATTTTGCTTCAAGGGGCCAAAATCGCTGGCTATTTGCTGTAATAGTAGGACTGGACTCTCGTAAAAATCGAGCAATTTGTCAAAATCTCCACCCCATAAGTTTAGTTCCACGCAAAAATAGCCGATAAAACGACAGTAACGCTTCGAGGTTTTGCGCATGAACTTAAAGCTTTCTTTGATAGTGCCTCTCATTTTGGGTTTTAGCCTTTTCGCCTGTTCTGGCGAGCGTCCGATGATGCCGAAATTAAATCCGGGCACCGACACGTCCTCGAGCAATAGTACAGCTAAATTTCCTGATGGTCCGTCGAATTCTACAGAGAAGTCTACGGGAACGACTAATTCTGTGATAGCAAACGAAAGCCCAGCAGCGAGCCCTGTAGCAAGCACTGTCGCCAAAGTCGAAGACGTAGCTGCGGAACTAGCGAACATTTCCGACTCAGGTTCGTCGTTTCTCGAAGGTAAAAAATTCGCACAATGGGGGACAGAGACTCTCGTTCAAATCGAAAAAGATTTTCGCGAGTCTAGCAACCACCTTTATTACGAAAACGCGGATCGAAACGCTCCCGCTTTTGCATGGGGTCTTGGCGTTCAGCTTCACGCATTGATCGCAGCGAATAAGATTACCGATGCCGAAGCCCTCGCGCAAGATATTCACACTCATTACTGGTGCTACAAAAACAATCTCTGGGCTGTCAACGCTAGCGCTGATAACTGCGGTGATCGTTATTTCGACGACAATGCGTGGATTGCGAAAGCACTTCTCGAACTCTACGCCACAGATAAAAACGCCAACAACCTTGACTGGGCTCGCCAGATCGTCGATTTCAGCATGAGTGGAGAAAATGCAGCTCCGAACGGCGGTATTCGCTGGCACGAAGGTGATAAAGACGGACAGTGCATGTGCGCAACCGCTCCGACGATGGTTGCGTCTCTAATGCTGTATCAAATCACCGGACAACAAAAGAATCTCAATGATGCGATCCGTGTCTATAAGTGGACCAAAGCCAATGATTTTGGAGCAGGCCCTGGTCATCGCGGTTATGAAAATGCTGTGATTGCCCAAGCAGCTATACTTCTCAATAGAATCACAGGCGATGCCTCTTACTTAGTCGATGCGCAGTCTATCGGCCACACCATGGAAACCTTTTATATCGATCGCGCGTCCCATGCCTTACGGGAAACAGCCCAATGGGGCGGGCATGATATGGCCAATGCTTATGTTGATCTTTATGCCCTCGATAGCGACATCAATTGGCTCAACATCACAACGGGATACCTGTCCGTTCTTCATGATAAACTCAAGGATGCCAACGGTCGTTATCCAGAAGACTGGAGCAAACCCGGAACAGCCGCGCCAGGTGTTCTTTACCAAGCCTCTGCTGCGCGTGCTTACGCGAAACTTGGGACGACACAGGGGGGAGCAATCAAATTAGCCGATCCCGTGACACTCTATAATGATTGTAACTTCGCGGGTGTCGCGGCCACAGGGTTTCCCATCGGTCGATTCACTGCCTCAGATATCAAATTCCGTGGTTTCATGGACAAAGATGCGTCATCGTTGAGGGTTTCAGCTGGATTCAAAGTAACTTTCTACGATCAGGATAACTTCCGAGGTGAAAGTTTGGTAAAGACAGCTGATAGCTCATGCCTTGTTCAAGAGAATTGGAACGATCGCGTTCGGTCCATGGTGATCGAACCTGTTGCTCCCGCAGCTATCGTTTATAAAGACTGCAACTATGAAGGCCTCGCCGTTTCTTTGCCGACGGGACAATATACCCTTGCGCGCCTTAGAGCGCGCGGCATCAGCCAGAAAGATATTTCATCGATTAAAGTTTCATCCGGATTCCAAGTTGTCGGATATCTTTCCGACAATTTCGAAGGCGATAAAATAATTATCGACACCAATAATCCTTGCCTGGTCGCGGCGAACTTTAACGATAAAATCACATCGATTCGCGTCGTAAAATTTAAGTGACTCCTGGCCGAAGCGGGGGAGGGACTTGCCACCAAATTGAGTCGAGGAGCTCTTGGAGCCCTCTATCCTCTCTCTAAATACATGGTTGATAGCCCGATCTTTATCATCCACATGAATGTTCATCTCCTTTCCTTCAAGACAGCAAAAAATTACCCATATGTGAATCGTGCTTCCTGATTAGTATTAAAACACTCACTATATATCATGGAATGACCGAGCAGGGGTTAAGGCTTCAGCAACGGTACCAATACTTACCTTAGGTAATAGTGATGGTGAAATGTGGAAATTCTGGTCGATTTATAGGACCCACGAGCTTGCTCGTCCTTTTAAGTGGCCTTGTTAGCGCCTGTCACCCTTATCAAGCCAATAAGCTGACTTATGCATCCGACTCAGAAAAATCAGGCACGAGGACGTCGGCAGCGGTAATAAGTCGTCGATTGAAGGTGCAGCACAGACGGATAGCTTAGCTACTCTGTCACAGGCTTCCACGAAGACACTCGTTTCCAAACCGACAACTCCTGTCCTGGTTCTGCCGACTCCCCAGCAAATAGCGGCTGCCGACCTCCTGGCTTATAAATCCCGCTGTACGGCAAACCCCTTGTCCCAATTCAGTTGGTTGACCATTACTCAGCCCGATTCGGTGCGCTGCTTTGATAATGTCGAATCCGTGTTAGCTACCCTCCCTACTTGGGTCTCATCAATGTTTGTCCTAATCGATGTCACACGCAGTGCCCAAACTGCCACCTTCCTTACTCGATCCAGCTAACGAGAGTCCAGACGTTCAAGAGTTGATCGCACAGAATCAAAAAGCCGAACGAGAAACGTGCGATGTCCTCAAAGATATGGGCTCAGAATAATCGGCTTTAAACGCAAGAAGGGGGCTTCGAAAGACCTAGGAAGCAGCACTATCACTTTATTTCAAATTAACGGGCAGCATTCCGCTCAGTTCAAAATAGCTTGCAGATTAAATTCTGCAGAGGGAGAATGATTGTTTAGAAATCTTACCCGACTGAGACAAAGCGGTGTCAGCAATGAAGAACAGAACAATTCCGATCAACTTCATTTAGACAAGTACCTATTCTGGTCGATAGACTTGTGTTAAAAGGTGACAAAAAGACTGAACATGGGCTTATCGATGAGATTTACTTAGAAGGGATTCAAATGTTGACAACGATGCTTCGAAAACTTGGCGGTAAAACACCGCCCATTCTACTTCAAACCATGCTTAATTTCTGGCCGCCTTATCTGGGGGCCGGTATCAAGATCGAAGCGATGAGTTCCGATTATCGCTATCTTCGAGTTTGTCTTAAACGGGCCTTTTACAATAGCAATTACGTGGGGGTCCAATATGGAGGATCAATTTACTCGTTCACGGATCCATTTTATATGTTTCTGTACATGAATAATCTTGGACCCGACTACGTAGTTTGGGATAAAGGCGCGCATATCGACTTCCTTAAGCCTGGCAAAACAAAGCTCACCGCCGAATTCCGGCTGACTGATGAGGATATTCGAGTAGCGAAAGAGATGACGGCAGGAGGAGATAAGTATGTTTTCGACAAGCATGTAAGCGTAGTCGATGCGAAGGGGCAGGTGGTGGCTAAGGTTGTCAAGACGTTGTATATTCGAAAGAAAAAATTGGCTCGCGATAGTGAGGAGCAATAAAATGACGACGGGAAATCTTCTCTGCGAAGTTTGTTATCGACCGACAACGGATCCTATTTGCTCGCGTCGCTGCCAAGGTCTCTTAAAACTCAAAAAGCGATTGAGCGAAGATGATCTTCGTCGGCTGGTGCTTGTCGAAGTGAGAAAGCTTCCTAAAGATTCCAGCATAGCGCCGGGGCCGCTTGCAAGGATTGTTTTGGATGAACTGGGTGGAGGCCCAACGGAGGAACGTGATGCCTTCAGCCTTTTGAGGAAGACACTTTTTGATCTTAGGAGAGAGGGAGGTCTTCGCTTCTTTCAGAAGAATAAATTGATTCCCAAGGCCAAAGGCCCTGCAGAATTTCAGGGTTGTTTTGAAGTTAGAGGAAGTTGAGAAAAATTGCTATCAGCTCAAGACAGGTGTAGACATCACTCAGCTTCGCTGACCTCCGCGGCCCACTCGAAGATCGTACGTCCGGCCTAATACCAATGTCATTCGGTTAAGAACTAAAATGAAATAAAAGCGTCAAAATCGACGCCTTTTTATTTTCTCTAATAGATTGAGCCGTTTATCTCAGGTAAGTTTCTGTTGCTTACACATTTACATAC
>JACMOC010000052.1 GCA_014378195.1 Oligoflexus sp.
AACGATGGAAAGAGTTGACGACTTTTCTCAGGGTTGAAGGGGCACCGCTTTCTAATGCCGAAGCCGAGCGATCAATCAAGTGGGCCATCTGCCACAGAAAGAATTCACTATTCTACAAGACAATGAATAGCGCTAAACAAGGTGACATCATTCAGTCGATGATTCGGACCTGCAATCAGGCAGGAATCAATAGCTTCGATTATCTTGTAGCCCTGCAGGAGAATCGGTCGAAGGTATACGAAGCGCCGGAGCAATGGCTCCCGTGGAATTATGGAATCAATTTATGAAATTATATTGGTTCTGGTAAGGACACGATTTACATGTCTAACATGGTCTTTAATTGTACTTTCGGCGAGAACTTGATTCTTTCGGACCTTGATAGCCTTCTCAAAACGTTCAACTACTTTAACCCACTCTTCAGGGGGAGGAGTGAGATCAGGTCTATTCTTATAGACTCCATTCAATGCAGCCCAGCGATCTACCTAGGATTGGATTACATCGTCAGGCTCATTATCGAGATGTCTATATAATTTACGACTAAGGGAGATTTGCTTGTTTGCTTCGTTAGACCAGTACCAGACTTGGACTGGTTTGCCTTTGCGATCAGTTCGGCGGTTAAACCACGCGCTACCAGCCATCGCATTCACTCCTTTTGAATAAGGTGATGCTATGACTAGTGTAAGGCCTTCTATAGACACTATAACCAGTGGCTATAGTGCAACTTTTGCCGACCTGAAATAAAGTAATGATTTCAAGGGATTTGGTGGGCCCACCCCGACTTGAACGGGGGACCAACGGTTTATGAGACCGCTGCTCTAACCAACTGAGCTATGGGCCCTCAAAATAGTGCAATCAGAGTTAACAGAAACCCCTTGTCCATACAAGTACAATGTTTCGTAGATCAATAAACGAGGACAAAAAAGCCGCGCTGAGAAGAATCTCGGTGCGGCCTTTAAATGGAAAAAGGAAAAAAACAGGAAATTACTGCTCGATAAACGCGCGCAATTTCTTGCTGCGCGAGGGGTGACGAAGTTTTCTCAAAGCTTTTGCTTCGATCTGACGAATACGTTCCCGCGTAACATCGAAGTTCTGGCCGACTTCTTCGAGAGTATGGTCAGACTTCTCGCCGATACCGAAACGCATACGAAGAACTTTTTCTTCGCGAGGCGTCAGTGTCGCCAAAGCCTTGAGTGTTTGTTCCTCAAGGCTGCCTGAAATCACCGATTCCGAAGGCGAAGACTGCGTTTTATCTTCGAGGAAGTCACCGATGTGGTTGTCTTCCTCTTCGCCGATTGGCGTCTCAAGAGAGATAGGCTCAATCGCGATTTTAAGAACTTTACGAACCTTGTCGACCGACATGTCCATACGTGCTGCGATCTCTTCAGGAGTCGGCTCACGGCCCATCTCTTGAACAAGATAACGGCTGGTGCGGATCAATTTGTTGATCGTCTCAATCATGTGGACAGGGATACGAATCGTACGCGCCTGGTCGGCGATCGCGCGGGTAATCGCCTGACGAATCCACCAAGTTGCATAGGTCGAGAACTTGTAACCACGACGGTATTCGAACTTCTCGACGGCTTTCATCAAACCGATGTTGCCTTCCTGGATCAGGTCGAGGAACTGCAGGCCGCGGTTGGTGTATTTTTTCGCGATCGAAACCACGAGACGAAGGTTGGCCTCAACTAGTTCTTTTTTCGCCGATTCTGCAGCCTGCTGCATGGAATGCAGGGCCTTGTAGTTCTCGGTGAGAAGTGTTGGGTCCATGTTCGACTCGCCGCGCACTTTGTCGATGCCTTCTAGAGCGGCGGACACGTTCCGGACGACACGTTGCCATTCCCGTTCCGTAGCCGAACCCATAGGCGTGCCAGGGGTCTTGGTAACGTGATCGATCAATGCTGGTCGCGAAGCGCCCATACGTTTTGCGTAATAAACGATGTCGTTGTCCGCTTCACGCAAAGCGTTTGCGAAGTATGACAGTCGATCGATAACGCCCGTCAGGAGCTTACGGTTGATATTGAGTTCGCGAAGGATCTCAAAAATGCGGTTTTCGGCCACAGCGAGTTGTTCTTTCGCTTTGGCTTTTTTGTCCGCTTCGTTTAGGAGTCTTTCGTATTTATCGTATTCAATCAAAAAGACTTCGGTCGTCTTTTTCAATTTGTCGGCGTGGGCCTCTTCGTTCGAAGATGCTTCATCGTCGTCAAAGCCTTTGATGAATCCCTTCATGCGGATTTCGCCCGACACGAAGCGGCGTGCGGCATCGATAATCGTATCGCGGCCGATCTGCAGTTTGAGGATCTGCTCGAGTATGCGGTTTTCCTCGGCTTCGATCTTCTTCGCGATGACGACTTCGCCCTCGCGGGAGAGCAAAGCAACTGAGCCCATTTTCCGAAGATAGATACGAACCGGGTCATTCGATTTACCAAAGTCGTCGCTGCTGCTTACAGCTCGCGCGTCTTTTTTGCTTTTAGGAACGGGGACACCATCGGTGTCCGCATCGCTGTCGGTTTCGGCTTCCGCTTCCGCATCGCTGTCGATATCAGCATCGTCATCCAAAACAACTTCGTCACCGCTCGCGAAATCGAGGTCTTCGCCGAGTAGCAATTCGTCGTCACGCTTGCCGCTTTCGACTTTAAGATCGTTGAAATCATCCTGAGCAGAATCTTGCACGGAGATACCACGGCCCTTCAGATCGCTAAGGATGATCTGGATCAAGTCCGGACCAGCATCTTCGTCTGACAAGGCAACATCGATATCGCGGAAGGTCACAGAGCCCTTCTTCTGGTAAATACCCGCGAGCTTCACGAGGATCTTGACGCTGACTTCTTTTTTGCTGAGTTTGGGCAAAGGAACTTCATCATCTAGATCGTCGGTAACGGCCGCAGAGACTTCTTCGTCTTCAAACACTTCGTCGTCCGCGAGGAGCTCTTCGTCTTCGCCTTCGAACTCATCATCCATATCGTCATCATCGTCATCGCCCTTAGCAAGCTTTTTCGATTTAACTTTTTCGTCGTCGCCTTTGCCTTTTTTACTGGCTCCCGCGGTCTTTTTCTTTTTATCGCCGGGAGCAGCAGTCGAGGCCGTACTTCCACTTGTGCTTCCAGCCGCTTTTTTCGCAGGTCCTGCGGAAGCTACCGGTACACCGGCGGCAAGAGGCGCCGCAGTCGTGCCTGAAACAGGTGCCGACGTTGCCGTGACTTTTTTAGCTTTGGTTGCCACTTTTTTCTTAGCGATGGCCTTCTTGACCGTTTTAGCTTTCCCAGACTCTTTGGCTTTAGTGGCTGTTTTCTTTTTGGTAGCCATAAGGTGTTTCGATCTCCAAATGTTTGAGTGTGTTAAAACGGCAAAGCTCATGCGCTAAAAAAGGCTAAAGTCGTGTGGGCTGCACGTTAATCTTTAGTTATAGGGATGGCTTGCCAAAATTGCAAGAAAGCAGTGCATTGCAGAAGGATACAAGTCGCGAATAGACCTGCATTCTGAGTCCTGGCGTGTCAATTTGTTGGCTTACTCCGTCATGACGAAGTTACTGGCCTTTTCGCCGGGTTATCGATCAGAATAAGTTCTTTTTTGATGCGACTTATTGCCATCAAAATCTCCATCTCCTCATCGCCGCTGCTTGAAGCAAGTTTCGCCTTTAACTTAGCCGTTGTTTCGTCGAGCTGCTTTTTCTGCAAAACACGGAAAAGTTTCTCGAACTGCCGTTGCCGAAATTCTGTTTCATAAGCGCCTTTGCTGATTTCAAGGCCCAGAATCAAATCGAGAACCTCGGGCGTTGATCCTGTCGTCCAAAACGCTTTGTTTTGCTGAGACGGCGTCAGACCTCTGCGGAGTGCTTTAATCAACTCGTGGGCAAACTCGAGCCACACTTCCTCGAGTTCGAGCTGTGAATTGAACATGTGTTCGATTTGATCGATGTCAAGTTCTTCGGGTAGAGCCCAAAAGAGATGGCCGAAGAGTTCAAGCTCGTTACCGCGTAAAGCTGTTACTGTTTTGGGAATATTTAACTGCTCTTCGGGTAAAGGCATCATTTTAGGCGGTGCTTTTTTAATCGGAGCGTCTCCGCGCACGGCCTGCGCCATTCCATCTACAGCGATTCCCGTCAGTTCGGAAATACGATTCATCAAAAAATTGCGACTCATCGGATCTTTGACGGACTGCAGCCAAGGAATGATCTCCTTGCTGACAAGTTCGGGGATACCGAGGTCGTGCGTTTCCTTGATCCGCGTCTCGATCGCGAAATCCAAAAGACCTTTCGCCGTCTGAAGCTGAGCACGGAAGGCGTCGGCTCCATATTTCGTAACGAAAGTATCGGGATCTTCACCGACCGGAAGAACCACAACCTTACATTCGGCTTGAGGAACTTCCAGGGCTATATTTACCGTTCTAAGTGTCGCGTTTCGACCTGCCTTATCGCCATCAAAAACGAGATAGATTTGAGGCGTAAGCGCACCGAGGCGCCGAAGGTGCGGAAGGCTCAGGGCGGTGCCGAGGCAAGCGACTGAGCTCGAGATTCCCGCTTGGGAAAGCTGCAGAACATCCATGTAACCCTCGCAAACGATCGCCTGACGATCGCGGCGAATCGTTTCCTTGGCGCGATCCAGTCCGTACAAGACGTGGGACTTATCAAAGAGCGGCGTGTTCATGCTATTTTTGTATTTCGGAAGATCATCTCCCAGAGAGCGACCGCCAAAAGCAATCACGCGGCCGTGCATATCGGCAATCGGGATCATCAAACGGTTAATGAAAAAATCATAGGCACGTTGATCATGCTGTGAGGCCAGGGCGACCGAAGCACTGATCATATCTTTGATGGCAAAGCCTTTTTTCAAGAGATGATTCACGAGTGCCAGGGGTTCGGTGGTGCTGAGGCCAAAGCCATATTCGGCAGCAAATTCAGGGGAAAATCCACGATTTGCCACATATTCCCGGGCTTTTGCTCCCAAGGGTCGCGCCATCTGTTCGCGGAAGTATTGGGCCGCTTCGGCCGAAATTTTGTAGAGCTGCGCTTCCACGAGGCGGGCGCTTTTATCGAAGTTTGGTTTTTCGAGTTCGGGAACTTCGAGTCCATATTTTTCGGCGAGGTAACGGAGGGTTTCCATAAAGGATAACCCTTGGGTCTCGCGTATGTAATTGATGGCGTCGCCAGTCGCTCGGCAACCAAAACAGAAATAGTGATCGTCAAAGACGGTGAAGCTCGGGGAGCGTTCTTCGTGAAATGGACATAGGCCCGTATGGCGACCGCCACGGACTTTAAGTTCGATTTTTTCGCCAATGAGCTCAGGGAGTGAGACGCGCTGTAGGATGCGATTCTTGGCTTCATCAACGGACATGGCAAATCCTCGGTGTTCTCCGGGGGTCTGCCATTGAGTAATGGCTTATTCTGCTGTGCTGCCGGAAGCGGGAGGCATGTGGTTCAAGGATTTTTTCTTGAGGAAGCGACTGGCAACACGGTCCCCGAAGCGACACAGGTTACCAGTATTTGCAAATAAAGAATAGGATGCCAAATTAGATGCTTCACGTGTCACGACGAGTGCGACGTAAGGGCTTTCATTGGATTTCTGACACACATTTTTCGGATCACCCTCGCCATCAACTTCAAATGTTTTCTGGGTCGAAATGATGAAAACACCGGGTTTGAGTTCGCTGGTACTGTAATTTGGTCCAAGTTTGGTTCTTATCTCCTCAGCCAGCTGCCTTGATGGAATCAGTGTCTGCGCTTTATAAAACCCAACGCCAAAATATGGGATGACAGATTTACTGTCGCGATCGAGGAGATAATAAACCTTGAGAGCTTCGTAGACCGAGCCAATTTTGCGATTAAAAAAGCAGTACGAACTGGGAAGGTAATTTAAGTAGTTCCCGGTTTTTGGATCGAGGGTTATCTCCCCAAAGTCTTTACTAATGAACGATGCGGGCTTTTTGGGACCGGAGGGATAGGCGATCGCTTTGAAAAAAGCCTCTTTGGAAACGTTTCGTAAGGGGCTGTAATTGAAGGGATCATTGCCGAATAAAGTGTATTCGGGAGGTGTTTCGTTAAACATGGTGCCGTAAAGTGGGCTGCAGGAGAAGTTGCCGAAATTCTCGCCCATGTACTGGGCCGAGGGTGTTTCGTCATCTTCATTTTCTTTCATCAGCGTGATTTCATTCATCCCAACGCCGGCAAAAAATGCTTTGTTTTCGCGAATCGCTATGGGTATGGCTGATTTGGCGTCGAAGGAATATTTCCGGTATTCGTTACCACATTCCTTAAGGGCTGGTTTGAGCAGCTCCGGTTGATCTTTGTAGCCGGTAGTGACCTGGCGCTTACATTCAACCAGGATAGAAGCCGCCGGATAGCGATCGCGGCAGCCCGCTATGGCGATTTGCTGCTTCTTTTCTCCCTTAGGCGTTTTTGCGGCTTTATATTTCTTAATGACCGCAGCAAGGCACTCCTGGTAATCTTCGCGCTCTTGACTGGCTTTCTGAGGTAGCTGCACCTTGAGCTGCTGTTTTTCAGCCATGGCGACTTGCTCGGTTCCCCAGCAAAGGGCGAAACACGCGATAGCTCTTTTCATGAATTTAATTTTATTGTTCATAATTCAATAGGTTAAAGAAAAGGTCTCGAATTGGAAAGGCCCTTTTTTGCCTAGACACATTTTTTAAGCGGCGGGAGACCTCCTTTATGGCATCTTTCGATATTGCAAGTGAAGTTGACCTCCAAGAGGTCGATAACGCAGTCAATCAGACATCCAAAGAAGTTGAGAGTCGATTCGACTTCCGGGGCGGCAAATCTTCGGTTGAGCTCGACAAGGCTGAGAAGCTCATCAAGATCGTTGCCGATGATGAGCTGAAGCTTCGTTCCATTCATCAACTCCTCGAACAAAAGTTCGTAAAACGCGGCATCGATCTCCGGTGGCTCGATTACGGGAAAGAGGAAACCGGCGGTGGCAACCTCATCAAGCAGAAGGTCACGCTGAAAAACGGTGTGGGCAAAGAAGACGCAAAAAAAATCACCAAGGTGATCAAAGATTCCGGCCTGAAGGTTCAAGCTGCAATTCAAGATGATCAGGTGCGCGTGACAGCCAAGAAAATCGATGATCTTCAAGGCGTGATTCAACTGTTAAGAGGAAATTCCGAAATCGGCATTCCTCTGCAATTTCTCAATATGCGGAGCTAATCCATGGGTTTTAAGTGCGGTATTGTCGGTCTTCCCAACGTCGGCAAGTCGACGATTTTCAACGCTTTGACATCAGCGGGAGCGGCGTCGGCCAACTATCCCTTCTGTACGATCGATCCCAACGTCGGTCGCGTGGATGTTCCAGATCCTCGGCTCCAGACCTTGGATAAATATGTCAAAGCTCAGCGCATAGTCCCTGCATCGATGGAATTCGTTGATATCGCCGGGCTCGTCAAAGGCGCGTCGTCGGGTGAGGGCCTCGGTAACCAATTCCTCGGTCATATCAAAAGCACCGATGCGATTGCGCATGTGGTTCGTTGTTTTGATGGCGGCGAAATCACTCACGTGGAAGGCAGCATCGATCCCCTTCGCGATATCGAAATTATTAATACCGAGCTTGTCCTCGCCGATATGAGCACTGTTGATAACGCTTATAATCGTTATTCAAAACTTGCCAAAACCGGCAAGAAAGATGTCGCGCTCGTGTCGACGATGCTTGATGCTTTGAATAAGCATTTGAATGAACTCAAGCCCGCGCGCGTTTTCCCGCTCGCTGGATTTGTGGGTGACGAACCTGCGGTTCAGAAAGCTTATGATGAGCTCCACCTCATTACCGCGAAATCTGTACTTTTCGTCTGTAACGTTGACGAAACGATGGCCGATGGTTCCACCGATAACGAGTGGACCTTGAAAGTCAAAGAATACGCAAAGAGCGAAGCTGCCCAATGCGTGGTTATCTGCGGCAAAATCGAAGAAGAGCTGAGCGACATGGATCCTGCCGATCGCCTTGAGATGATCAAGGACATGGGTATGGAAGAGCCGGGTCTCGACCGTATGATCCGTAAAGGTTATGAGTTGCTTGGACTCATGACTTACTTCACGGCCGGCGAAAAAGAAATTCGCGCTTGGACGGTTCACAAAGGCGACAAGGCCCCTGCGGCTGCCGGTGTCATCCACTCCGATTTTGAGCGCGGCTTTATCTGTGCTGAGGTTTATACGATTCCTGATCTTATCAAGGTCGGTACGCGTCCGAAGCTGAAAGAACAAGGCATGATTCGCCAAGAGGGTCGTGAATACCTCGTGAAAGACGGCGACGTCATGGAATTCCGTTTCAACGTATGAAGGCTATTTTCCAAAGGGGAAATGGTGAAAGTCTGCTTTCGGATCCGGCCGGGAGCGGGCTTTTTATCTTTGGGCGGATTTTGGAGCGACCTTGTTTTTCTTTTGAATGGGATGGCGAGGAACCAAGTGCGATGCATTCAACTTCCTCTGTGATTCGTCCCTTAAAACTTACGCGGAAAACGCCAGATCTCTTTGCCTTTCATGACGATGAGTATGGCGAGGTGCTGGTGAGCAAGCGGCCCTGGTTTACCGAAGGTCTGCCGAGGATCAGTGGCCGCGGTCTCTTGCTGAGTTTTCAGGGATGGGACGGTGACGAATGGTTTGATGGGCCGTGGGGGCGTTTTGAAAACGGTTTCTGGACAGACGTCATTGGCCCGGGCCCGGCGTTCCGTTGTCTTTTCGGGGAAGGGCATAAGGCTCTGGATTTTGATCCCGAGACTTATGGGGATCCTTTCGCCTTCAAACAAAGCCTTATTGAGGCGATGCGGCGTCGGTACGATCCTGTCGATGGTGCTCTGTTAACCGCAGATCCTTCACCCGTCTTAAACACGCTGAATATGCTGCTGTTTCGTCTGGCTTTTCCGAAACATACGTTTCAATTTCAACCCGCAAACGCAATGTGGCGTAGACTGGCTCAAAACCTATCCGTTGTTCCTGTGCGACACATACCGCCTGACAGCTCCGTCCTTCCCCTCACGCAGGACTGGGGTGCACGCGATGCCGTTCTAAAGCTGCTTGCCTGGCAATTGGATCTTTGTCCTTTTATTCCAGCCAAACTCTGGCAGGACATGAAAAAGACGCAGGTTTAGGTGCGCCCCTGAAACGCCTTCAATCGTTCCTTATGGTAGGTTTGCATCCAGAGTGATGCAAAAAGATCGAGTTCGTCTGTGGTTCGGGCGGTATCCGGGCCGCGGCCGTGAAGCATGCGTTTTTGAGCATGGACCCCTTGAGGAGGAAGCCTTTCGATCTGAGACGTCAGGCGCTTGAGAGCGTCATCAAGGTCCTCAGGCGAACCCACGGTTTCGTGGATCAGGCCATGCCTCAAGGCCTCCTGCGCGCCTAGAATCTGTGTGCGAAGCAGCCAATCCATAGCCTTTGACACACCGATGAGCTGAATCAGGCGCTGTGCACTTCCGTACGCCGTCGCGAGTCCCAGTTCAAGCTGCTTGAAATGAAATCGAGAGCGCGTCGTTGCAAAACGAAAATCCGCCGCCAATGCAAATTCTATCCCGCCTCCGATAACCAGGCCGTCGATCAATGCCACAACGGGGATGGGTAACTCCGTGAGTGCCTGGCAGACTTGGGTCATAGTTTCTGCATATTTACGGCCTTCTTCGGGTGTCGTGAGTTGGCTCAACTCTTTGAGGTCGCCTCCCGCAATCCAGATCGGGTCTCTGTCGGCTTTGTTGGGCGTGACTTTGATGGCGAGTAAGCGGATTGTTTGAGGACGCGAACTGGGAAGCTCGTGCCATGGAGGCAGAACTTTTTGGAGCGCGTGCGTTTTTTCCCATAACTCTTGAGCTAGAATAGTACCGAGAGCGTTACGACGTTCGGGCCGGTTGATTTGCCAGATAAGAACCGATTCTCGAGTTTCCGTTTGAATATGCATATTTTCCTTCCCCGTTTCGCGCCTGAAATGTTAGATACATAATGGTAAAAGTCTTGCAATTATTAGTTCTTGCAAGAATTAATGGCAATCAAAAGAGAACGCGGGTAACGGGCAGTGTGCCACTCACGATTTGGATGAACCACCTTGAATAATCTTCCCGAGCATGCAGCTCTTGATCGAAATAAATTTCCCAATCTCGTCATAGTCGGCGCAACGGCCAGTGGCAAGACCACTGTTGCCTATCAACTCTCCAAGGTTCTTGGTTTTGGTTTTATCGATGTGGATCAACGCATCGCAGAAAAAGCCGGCCGATCGATACCGGAGATTTTCGCTCAGGATGGATTGAATCGGTTTCGAGAAATCGAAAGCGAAATCCTCTCGTCACTGAAGGGCATCTTAAATCATGTGATCGTTGCCGGGGCGGGCGCCATTGAAAGCGAAGATAACTGGACGACGCTCAAGCAGCTGGGTCCCTCTATCTGGCTTGCGACCCCAGTCTCAGAAATTGTCCATCGTTTGATGAAGTTCCCGGAAGAACTTGCAAAACGGCCCTTTTTGGCAGAGGCGTTGAATATTGTAAGTATTCGGGAACGCGAAGAGTTTCTGGTGGCACGTCTCCAAGAACTCGAGGAGCGGCGAATTAGCAAATATCGACAGTCAGACTACCGGGTGACGATAGGATTTGCGACGGCCGATACGTGTGCCCAATTTATTAAGCAACTCCTCATCGAGACGGAAGTATCCTGAACAGCGGGTGAAAAGGTTTGAATTTGAGGATGCTTCAAGGCCCCGGCAATTATTTCCTCATGTATAAATCTCGAAACTGCCGAAAGATAGAAGAGGAAAGCGCAAAGTTTTCTTAAGTGCGGAGAACCAGGCGGATTATGCAAAGAGTCATGCAATCCTTCGACAAAAAGAAAATGCTTAAAACCATGCGGTTTATTAAGCAGTTTTCGCCATTTGGGCTATTGGCGACCATCGGTCTGGCCTTTTTAGCAGCTAATGGCTTGTCTTATTTTCTCTCGCAAAAGTTTCAGCCAACGGCTGCTAAACCGAAACTTACGGCCCAGTCTAGCCAAGGGAATGCTTTATCCCTTGGTTCGCGCGCGTCAGGTAAAGCGACCCAGACGATCATCCTGGATCGCAATATTTTCAACAGCGATGGCAAAGTCGGCGACAGCGTCGATGGACCGACTTCGAAAAAAGTCTCCAATCAAGTCCTGAAGACCGACCTTCCACTGAAATTGGTTGGCGTCATCTTTTCGGGCGATCCATTCAACGGCCTCGCTATGATCGAAGTCGGTACGAATCACAAGGTCACGAGCTATATGATTGGCGATAAGTTGGCGGAAGGTGCCACACTTTATCAGGTTTTTGACGATCGAATCATTCTTGAGCGGGGCGGTGGGCGCGAGTATCTCGAGCTCATTAAGTTCGAAATCGTTTCCACCCGCAAAAAACCTGCGACCAAGGCCCCTGTTGCCAAAGGCGGTCCTTCTACAGACGCGTTGGCGACCAAACCGCCAGGCGTGGAATTTAAGGAAGACGGGTTTGAGCGAAAATCCAATAACATCAAAATCACCGATGAATATAAACGCAATCTCCTGTCGCCCGACAACCTGACGAAGGTGCTCCAGGATGCGAAGGCCGAACCGAACGTCGTCGGCGGTCAGCTTCAGGGCTTTAGGCTTACGCGTATTCGGGAGAACTCGGTGTATGAAAAAGCCGGTTTTCAGAACAACGATATCATCGAGGAAATCAACGGCATTCCCCTGCGTGATGCGGGCGGCGCGATCCGGCTTTTGAATCAACTCCGAAGCGAAAAAGAAATCGAAGTGCGGTTGAACCGAAGTGGTTCAGTCTCGACCATGGCCATTCAGGTTGGGCAATAGGACGGATAAATGCAGATTTCGTCTCTAAAAAGCAAAGTCGAGGGTATGGCTCTGGCCAAGAAGATGAAGGATATCTTTTTCCTTCTCAACGTGGCCGGTTATAGTCTCGTCGTAATATTCTGCGCTTATGTCGTGGCCTCACTTATCAATTCCGTTCTAGTCGCCTATCTGGGTGGCTCGGCCGTGAAAAAGAAAGCGGTCCCGGCACTTGAGGTCAATCATCCGCGGATCGAAAAAACGACGAACTATCGGGATCTCCGTAAAACGGTACTAGCGCGTAACGTTTTCAACTCGGAAGGCATACTTCCGGACGAACCGGACCCGTCGGAAGGGGCATCGAATGCCTTCAATCCGAACGACAAGTGCCAAAAACCAACAGTCAATGTTGAACTTTTAGGGATTATCGCTACTGGAAATCCTGAGACCTCTTTGGCTACGATACAGGAAAAAGGTTATACTATGGCTGATGTGTACCACGCCGGCGAAAAGATAATCAATCAAGAGGAAGCCCTTATCTATGCCATCGAAGAAGATAAGGTTGTTCTTAATAACAAAGGCGTGAAAGAGTGCCTCGAGCTCAATACCGTCAAGGTTTTGGCGACAGCCTCTGCATCGGGTGCCAATGGCACCAACCCCGCTAATCCCGCAGCACCCCCAGGGGATGCTGGTCCGGGTGAACAATGTCCCTCAGGGTCTGCAAGTCTTGAATCCAGTTATGTCGAGGAATCGCTGGGTCCGGGATTTTCGAAAATATTAGAAGCTGGTCGCTTGGTCCCCTTTCATGGTCAGGACAATGCAATGGTGGGTTTCAAACTCATCGGCGTACGAGGCGGCAGTCTATGGTCGAGAGCTAATCTGGGAAGTGGCGATGTCATCACTGCAGTCAACGGTGTGAGTATGGCCCAACCGGAAAAAGGATTCGCCCTATACGAAGCTTTGCAGTCTGACAAAGCGATCCGTGTTGAGTTTCTTAAAGCAGGTAAAACACCCTGCATTCTAAACGTTGAAATTAAGTAGCAGGGAGGCTAGTTTTCCGATGGCCAAGGGTTTCGAGTTAGCTTCTGCCTTCACCTGCTTCACTTTAGGGGGATTAAGAGTGATCCGCTTACGCCACATATCTGCCGTTCTTCTCACCAGCTTGCTGATTCAGCAGCCATTGGCGGCGCAAGACGACACTCCGTCTCAAGACGACGATGGACCGGGACAAACGGAAGGTCCAAGTGATTCACCGGCCTTACCGGGTGGACCAAACGTCGGGAAAAACGCTAAGGGAGCTCCCGGTAAACCTGGTAAACCCGGTGAGCAAGGCGCACAGAGCGTTCCTGAAGGCCAGGAGCTAGTAAGCATCGACTTTCCAGAGCCGACCGAAATCAAGGACATCATCCGAGCCGTTGCGCTATGGACGGGTAAAAACGTCATCATCGGCAAAAACGTTTCCGGCAAGATCCAGATGATCTCGCCGCGAAAAGTGACGAAAGAAGAAGCTTACCAGGCTTTCTTATCGGCGCTTAACGTTGCCGGGTATACAACGGTAGAGACAGGTAAAGTCATCAAGATCGTAGCGACTTCGACAGCTGCGAAGGACAACCTCAGTATTTATCAGGGTACAAGCTGGTCGCCCCGAACGGACAAGCTGATTACGCAGATCGTCCCCCTCCGGTATATCGAAGCGCGCGTGGTTCAGACGACCCTCTCGCAGCTCGTGCCGAGCAACTCGATTATCGCTTATCAGCCTACAAATACCCTGATTATCAGTGATACCGGGTATCGCGTAAGACGCGTGCTGAAGATCATCGAGATGCTGGATGTAGCCGGTCAGCAGCCTAAAGTTGCTCTGGTTCCGATTCGTTACGGTGACGCGAAAGCGATCTCCGCGAAGATCTCTGAGATCCTCGCGGCGAGCGCCCAAAATAATGCAGCTGGTTCGCCAGGCGGCGGTTCCGGTGGCAAGTCATCCTTTAAAGTCAGTGTCGACGATCGTTCCAACTCCGTGGTGATCTTCGGGCCTCCGCGCACGATTCAAGATGTGAAAGACCTGGTGAAGAAGTTCGACTTCCCGATCGATGATCCAGCAAACCAAGCGGCTATCCGCGTCCGTTTCCTTGATTATGCTGACGCGAAGAAGATTGCGACGACATTGTCCTCGCTTGCCTCCGGCCAAGGCGCACGCAAACCCGGGACCAACCCGATTCGCAGCATAGGATCGACGATCCCACGCGCGAACGGAGCTGGCGGAGCAGGTGATCCTTCACCAGTTGCCGATCTCGGTGACAACGTTAAAATTACGGCCGATGATAGTTCGAACTCGCTGTTAATCACCGGCTCACGCTCGGCGTACGAAGCGATCAACGGTATCATCCGCAAGCTCGATAGAAGACGTCCGCAGGTCTATGTCGAAGCCGATATTCTCGACGTGAACCTTGCGAACAATTTCAACTTTGGTAGTTCTTTGCTCCTCGGAAGTAAATCGGGCCAAACAACTCAGGCTTACGGTTGGCAGGGAACGAAGGTCGCACCTCTGATCGTGGGTGGTTCTAATGCAACCAACACGGATGCGACCAAACTCGAAGTGGCGAAAGCCCTCGGTTCAGACTTTACGATCGGTGTACTCTCAGGGAAATCGGTTACGATTCCTGGTATCGGTGAGGTTCGTCCGGCAGGTCTGATCTCAATGCTGAAAGCGGATTCAAATACTCGCGTTCTTTCATCGCCGCACCTTTTGACTTCCAACAACGAAGTCGCCAAAATCGTCGTGGGTGATACGATCTTCTATAAAACGGCCGTGACATCGGCCGCAATCGGCGCTGGTGCGATCGAAAAAGTAGAAAAAGAAAACGCGGACTTGAGCCTTGAAATCAAGCCTAACATCAGTCACGCAGGTAACTACGTGACGCTGAAAGTGGATCTGGAAGCCAACGAAGGTGGTCTCGATACCGCCACAGGCGTTCCTAAGATCAACAAACGTCAGACGTCTCAGCTCGTGACCGTGAAAAACGGCCAGACAGTGGTCGTCTCTGGTTTGGTGAAACGTCGTGAGACGGAAGCCTTCCAAAAAATTCCTTTGCTCGGCGACATCCCGCTCCTCGGCTGGCTGTTCCGTAACAGTTCGATCACGAAAGAGACAACCAGTCTCATGATCTTCCTCACTCCTCATGTTGTTTACGGAGCCAACGACTTGGCTGCGATTTATGACAAAAAGGTTGCGGAACGGGATGAGATGATGGCGAACGCCTTCGGTAACGATTCCGATGACGATTTTGTCAAAGCGATGCCTTCGAAGGCCGACGGTCAGTACAAACCTGACGAGATCGACGCCCTCGAAGAAAAAGACCAAGAGGATCTTCGCCATCAGATGCGCGACGATCGCGGTTTAGGTCAGCCAGGTGCTAAGGCCCCTGTCTCCAAAGACGAAGCTAAAAAAGACAACGAAAAAGGCGAAGGGACAACTGTTCCGATGCCAATGAGCGGATTTGATGGTGCGACTGGCGGCAATGGTGCACCAGCTAGCGGTGCCCCACAAGGAGCCGGTGGCGACTTTACAGGCGGCGGTGAAAATGGAGCTGCTATTCCTCCTCCTCCACCTCCTCCCTCGTCGGAGCCGGTTGAGATTCCTGAGCCGGTCGAACAACCGCCCATGGAGTAAGTGAGAGAGTATAGCCCTTTCAACTTAGGTAAAACGAATGAGCGATAGTCTTGATAATAAGAATCTGCGTGATGACCTGATCCTCGACGAAGGTAAAAACGGCCTTAGCTGGACGCAATTGCCCTCCATCGATTTTCGGAGTCTTCAACACAAGACCTTGGGCCAGATTCTTATCGAATCAAAGGCTATTTCTCCAAAGCAGTTGGAAGACGCCCTGCGAGAGCAAAATCTCGATGGCAACACTAAAAAGCTTGGGGAAGTCCTGGTCTCCAAAGATTATGTAACGGAAGAAAACATGCTGCGCGCCCTGGCGTTGCAGCTTGATCTGCCGTATTACGATCGTTTGCCGCTCAATGATATCGACCCCACTCTGGTCGATAATATTCCCATTCAGTTTTGTCGCGACAATAAGATCCTGCCCATAGCGCGCGATGATTTCAACGTCACAGTCGTGGTCGCGGATCCTTTAAACATCCATCCTTTGGATGACTTGCGCCTTATCCTCTCGACCAATATCAACATGATCGTGAGTGCGCCGGCGATCATCGAAAATGCGATCAACCGCGTTTTTGAACGTGCGAACGATGCATCCCAAAAACTCGTGGATGAATTGAGTGTTGGCGACGTTGGCGAAGACGAAGATCTTGAGCAGACGCGCGACCTTTTGGAATCCTCTGACGACGAAAAACCAATTATTCGTCTTGTGAACAGTCTTTTGGCTCGTGCCGTAAAGGAACGCGCCTCAGATATTCACATCGAACCTTCCGAAACTGAAATGCTGGTGCGGTTCCGCATCGACGGTCAGCTTCAGGACAAGACTCAGGTCCACCGTCGCCATGCGGGTGCGGTTGCCTCTCGTATCAAAGTTATCGGGAAACTCGATATCGCCGAAAAACGCGTGCCCCAGGATGGTCGTATTTCGATCAAAGTTGCGGGTAAGGACATCGACGTTCGACTTTCCGTTATTCCTGTTTCCTTCGGCGAACGTATCGTTATGCGTCTTCTCGATAAATCGGCGGGCGGTAAACGTCTCGATCAGATGGGTCTCGAAAAACGCACCTACGAATCCTTCTCCACCCTCGTCGAACAAAAACACGGTATCGTGCTGGTAACGGGCCCTACGGGTTCGGGTAAATCAACCTTGCTTTATGCTGCTCTCATGCAGGTTAATACCAGCGATATCAATATCCTGACGATTGAAGATCCGGTCGAATATCAGGTCTCCGGTGTCGGTCAAATCGAAGTTAAAGACAAGATCGGGATGACGTTCGCGAGTGGTCTTCGCGCCATTCTTCGTCAGGATCCGGACGTGATCATGATCGGTGAGATTCGTGATGCGGAGACAGCGCGTATTGCTGTCCAGGCGTCGATCACAGGTCACTTGGTTCTCTCCACACTCCACACCAACGATACGGCCTCATCGGTCACTCGTCTCATGGACTTTGGTATTCAACCGTTCCAGTTGTCGTCTGCGGTACTCGGGATTGTCGCGACCCGACTCCTTCGTAAAATCTGTCTAAACTGCCGCGAAGCTTACGATCCGAGTGATCCTGAGCTCGGTCTGCTCGGCATTACGCGGGCGGATATGCGCGGCAAACAAATCTACCGTGCCGGCCCTGGTTGCGAACGTTGCTTCGGTAATAGTTATTACGGTCGTTGCGGTGTTTATGAGCTCCTCGTTTTTGATGATCAGATCCGTACTCTGATTCTGCAGACTCAGGATTCCAAATCGATCAAAAAAATGGCTATCGAAAAAGGTATGGCGACACTTCGCGATTCCGCTATATCCAAAGTGCTTTCCGGCGAAACTTCGCTCGAAGAAGCCGTCCGTAAAACCCAAACGGATGAGCTCGAAATTGATATGGGCACCGTTGCAGAGAAGGGTTAACTGAATTTATGCCTCTTTATTCCTATAAAGGCTATGATTCCAAAACGGGCGCAAACGTCAAAGGCCGCATCGATGCGGAATCTGAACGTACGGCTCGCCAAACCCTGCGCACACGAAACAAGATTATCGTCGCCGAGCTGAAAGAGGAAAAGACCAGCAGTTCCAGCGGTGGGCGGAAACCAGGCTTCAACCTTTCCTTTCTGGAACAGGGTGTAAGTCTTGACGAAATGTCCAATATGGTCCGTCAGTTTTCAACTCTCCAGGGGGCGCATGTGCCTTTGGATGAGAGTCTCAAAGCGCTCGCGAACCAAACCGAAAACCCCACGCTTCGAAACGTCTTATCGTCGGTAAAAGATTTGGTCTCTGAGGGTAAATCCCTGGCCGATTCGAGTGCGGCGTTTCCTAAGGTCTTCAATAAACTTTACGTAAATATGGTCAAGGCCGGTGAGTCCTCCGGTAACCTTGCGGTCGTCCTCGAACGCCTTTCCGGCTTCATGGAATACCAGGTTGCCATCCGTGGTAAAATCGTCCAGGCCCTTGTTTATCCGTCGGTCATGATCGTTGCCTCTCTCGGGGTCGTGGTATTTCTCCTCGTCGTCATCGTCCCAAAACTCACCAAAGTTTTCACTTCGATGCGTGTTGAAATCCCTTGGTACACAGATTGGCTCATTAAATTCTCAACCTTTCTCCAAAGCTATTGGTTTCTACCTCCGATCCTTGCCGCCGGTGCCGCTTATGGATTCTCGCGCTGGATCGCGACGGACGACGGCCGTAAGAAATTCGATAGTATTTTATTGAAGGCGCCGGTTATCGGTCCCGTTTTTATGATGCTGGCCGTGTCTCGATTTACTCGTACTCTCTCGACTCTTTTGGCCTCGGGCGTACCGATCATCGCGGCTCTCGACATCACCAAAAACGTAGTGAACAACCGCGTACTCGCGGCCGTTCTGGAGCAAGCGAAAATAGAAGTCCAAGAGGGTAACAGTCTCGCGGCCTGTATCAGCAAAAGCGGTGTTTTTCCCAGTCTCGTGACGCACATGATTTCAACTGGTGAAAAAACGGGCGAACTCACTACGATGCTTGCACACGTCGCTAAATCTTATGATGCCGAGGTCGAGAGAAAAATCGCTAAAATGATTTCACTTATCGAGCCTATCATGATGATATTCTTGATGATAATTGCAGTTACCGTAATCGTGGCGATGGTTCTCCCGATGATGAACATTATGAAACAGATTAAGTAGTCGGTATCTATACCGAAGGCTGCAAGAATGTTAATCTGCAGTCAACGGTACTTGATTGAGTATCATCCAACAGAAAAGTATCGGCGGGTTCATGAGGAACTCATCGAGCTTAAGGTAAAGACGATCTTGAGGAGTCTTATATGATCTGGAAGAACACGCTGAATGTGGTTTTGAAGCCTTTTGGTAAAGAAGCTCGTCGCCAGGCCGGTATGACGATCATCGAGATTCTGATCGTTATCGCTTTGATCGGTACTATCATGACGATCATTATGACCAACGTCCTCCAAAAGAGTGACGAAGCCAAAGTTGACCTTGCGCGCATTGCGGCTGCTCAGTTGGAGAACGCATTGCGTCTCTACAAACTGAACAACAACCGATATCCTACGACCGAAGAAGGCCTTCAGGCTCTCTTGGTGGCGCCGCCTTCTGCTAAAAACTGGCGTGGTCCCTATACCGAAGCCGATAAATTGAAAGACCCATGGGCAAACGACTTTACCTATGAGTCGACCAGTGCAAAGGCTTTCAAAATCACGTCTCCGGGTCAAGATGGAGAACTCGGTAATGCAGATGACGTCATCTATCCTGCTGATGCCGCTGCTCCGTCCACAGACGCTAAAAAGTAATCTGCTCCGGACTGCCTCTTCAGCCGACTCGACCTCAATTGATCTCTAGCTAGCACCGTACAGCTCCCTTATCTATCAAATGATAGATAGGGAGTTGGCTGATGCTCTCTTCGAGCATAAGGAGCTTGGCAAACCATGCGATCTCGTTCCCACGAAAAAGCCCGCAACGCAGGTTTCACTATCATCGAAGTCCTCATCGTCATCTCCGTGATGGCTTTGGTGCTTCTCTTGGTTGTGCCGAACTTCAACATAGTGGGCTCATCGGAAGCGAGTGCCAAAATCAACGGCTTAGCCGGCGACATTCGTGCGGCCTATGACATGTCCGTTTTGCATCGCAAACCCTTTCGGTTAGTATTCGAATTCAAAACCGGTGATTACTGGCTCGAATCCACAGAACGGCTCGACTTTCAGCTGGGCGATAATCAAATGCTGCACGATCCGTCGCCGGAAGAAACCAAAGAATCGGTGACCAAGTTTGATGGCGATTTTTTAGAGTACGTGGAGATGGCCGGAAAAGAGGTCAAAGACTCCGATACTGAGGTGATGATCAAACCAACATCACCTCTCATTGCCGCCCGCGCCCGCTTGCGCCCTGTCGAATGGCGAGCGACCGATGATGCCGAGTGGGCCAAACGCAGCCTGGGTCCCATGTTTCTCATAAGGGCCATGCAGGCAGAGCATCATAAATCGATGCAAACCTACGAAGAACTCCAAACAGACGGCTACGCTTACCTTTATTTTTTCCCGCAGGGTTACGTAGAACGTGCTGTGATTTATATTGCCCCCACTGATGAGGCAGACAAATCGAAGTGGGACCAGCTCACTTACACTGTAACGACACGCGCCTGGGAAGGGTTTGCGGAAGTTGAATCGGGTTACAAAGAGGTGGATATCACGCATGATGACAAAGCACGATGATATGGACTCTGAAAAGACTAATAAAATGACTAAAAAAGACGTCGTGAGAAAACCTCACGAATTCAGTTTTACATTGCTGGAAGTTATCATAGCCGTGGGACTCCTCACGGCCGTCGTCATGCAAGTCGCGGGCGGGCAGGGGAGTCTTTTCGAGATCACGGACTATTCTAAAAAGGCGACCGAAGCGACCTGGCTTGCTAAACGCATCATGTCCGAAGTGGAATACAATTATTCGCAGTATGCGCTGAAAGACCTCGAAACAAGCACTTCTATCAAAGACGAAAAATTCAAGGACGTGACCGATCCGGACTTCGATTATCGGTACAGTATCGATATTCAGGAGTGGAAATTGCCTCTCATCGACTTCATCACAGGCGGTGGTGGCAAATCCAAAGAAGAAAAAGCCCATGATAAAGACGAAGGCAAGGCCGACTCTGCCGCTGCAGGAATCCCCGGGCTGGATGCTATGGTTAAGCAGATCTTCGATGGCCATATGATGAAGGTTGCCCATGTGGAGGTCTCGTGGGCTGAAGGGGCTCGACGCGACTCTGTTGCACTTACCTATCTGATGACAAACCAGAAAAAACTCGATGACTATATTCTGGCCAAAGTTGCAGTCTGGGATAAGGTCCGCACTAAAATGAATCCAAACGCAGTAGCAGGAGGCAAACCAGGGACTCCGGGTGCACCTGGTACCGCAGTTCCTGGAGCGGCCGGTACACCTACGACACCCGGAACGAACACTGCGATACCGGGTACACCTAACGGCACAGGTGGCCGCTCCCCCACGACTCCCGAAACCGTTGTTCCCTAGTCAATGAAGGACAAAACGTGAAGCTCCCGTTTCCACCTATTAAAATGGCCTCAAAAGCTCCGTCGACTGCTGATCAAAGCGGTATGACGCTGCTTGAGATTATTTTCTCGGTGACCCTCATGTTGATCATGACTATGGCTACATCGAGCGTACTGCGAAACGGGCTCGATATGCGTATCGAACTTTCCCAAAGATCACGCGTGACTCATAGGCTCAATCTCGTGCTGCAGAAAGTCTCGGACGATCTGCAGCATGCTTTCATCGTACCTTCGCAGCAGGTGTTCATCCGCAAAGCTGAAATCAAAACAATATTTCGGTTAAAACCTTGGGAAAATAGCAGCGAGCTGCGACTGACAACGATGAACCACGTTCCCCACCAATCCGGAATGCATGAATCCGACCAGACCTTCGTGATGTATCGGATCGAGAAAGACAATCGCACCAATCGGCCGAATCTTTATCGAGGCGAAACAGCCGTGGTCCCCGAGAACTTGGACCAGGACATTCCTATGAGCATCCTAAGCCGCAATATCAAAGCGATCAAAATCTCACCTTGGAACGGCGAGGACTGGCGTGACGAGTGGGACAGCAACCGCTCTGACTGGCGCGATGAACTCCCGCGCATGGTTCGGGTCGAGGTCGAAGCGTATGCCTACGATCCCCCAAGTCCGGACGACCCGATTGGCGAAAACGATCCGACCATCAAAATGCAAACTGTAGTTTTTATTCCGCGCGCGGTTCTGACCAAAGAGCCTAAAGACGCGGTAAAAACGCCCAAGTATTACTAGGGGAAGCTGGTGAAGTTTAAGGATAAAATTAAGCTTTTTCCGAAGGTGACGACCTACTTTGGGTTTCCGACCGGAGAGCAGGACAGCGAAAAGGCCTCACAAAAAGGCGTCGCGATTATTATTACCCTTTTTATGATCACGCTGATGACCCTGTTCATGGCTGATATGCAGGTCAATGCTGTCGTGTCCAGCGAACTTGCCGTTGCCAACCGCGACAACCTCAAAGCCGAATACATTGCGAAGTCGGGCGCGAATCTCGCGAACTTTCTTATCAGCGTCGACCTTGCTATCGACTTGTCCATGGCCGAACTTCAAGGTGATGCAGCCTCCGTAACCGATGGCCCAGGCGACATCTGGGGGCAGCTCAACAATTTCCCTATCGGTGGTGACACTCCCGAGTTGCTCGGTAGTTTGCAGCAGGGGTTTGACCTCAGCAAAGTCGGCGATAGCAAAGTTATCGACACCTTCAAACTGTTTGAAGGCCATTTCACGATCAACGTCCAGGACGAAACCTCCCGCATCAACGTCAATTACTGCGGGATAAGATCGACCGAAGCGAAGTGCAAAGCCGCCCTGAAGCTGCTCGTCAACTGTCCGGCCGAAAAAGAATATCTCGACCGCAAAAAAATTCAGCCTGCTGAAGTCGTCGGTAATATCGTTGACTGGGTCGACAGCAATACCGAACCCGACGCGGAAAGTGGACATGGAAGCGAAAGTGATCCCTACAACAGCCGGGAGCCAAAGGTTAGCCCTAAAAACTCGTTTTTCGACAGTCTCGATGAGCTGAACATGGTTGCCGGTTGGGATCCGGACATGCAAAAGATTTTCTCGCCGTTCCTAACCGTGTATCCTATGCCTTTGGAGGCTGCGCGTGACAATACCTCTAATGCGAGCTTCCTCATCAATTTCAACAGCGCACCCCGCGAACTTCTGAATTGTCTCTTTCCGAAAGCAGCGACTGAATGTAACGATAAATCAGCCCTTTATATGGCGAGTCGTGCCGACCAGGAGGTGCTCAAAGACAGCTCCGGCATTACCAATACGCTGCGTCAGACATTTTGTGCGGATGACGAAACAACGAAGTTATTTACTTATCGATCCGATGTTTATCGTGTAACAGTCACAGGGGAGTCTGGACTCCAGACCAAGACGCTTGAATATGTGCTTGCCCGTCAAAAACCTGACGATCAGGACGCAAAAAATCAATATAAGTCGTCAATCAAGTACCTGTACTGGAAAATGTTATAAAATGGTTAGTGAAGGGTCGGTCTGGCCGATTTGATTCCTTATAGAGTCAGCGAAGCCTCAGTAATTGCCCAGCAAGAGGAACGGATTCCCTGATATGCAAAAAGTCATTGGTCTCGACATCGGTAGTTACTCGATCAAAGCCATAGAGATAGTGAACACTTTCAAGTCCTATGAAGTGGTCAATTTCTATGAAGTCGTGATTCCAAATTTGGAAAGTGTGCCTCTCGATGCGATCGTTCCGATCTGTATGGAGCAATTGTTTCAAGAGCACAATCTACAGGCCGACCGAATCTTGACTGCGATGCCCGGGCAGTTCATTTCGTCTCGCGTCATTCCCTTCGGTTTCAATGACCCGCGTAAGATCGCGGCTTCGATTGCGATCGAGATCGAAGAATACGTGCCGTTCAACATGGACGACATGATCATCGATCACCAGATCCTCGGCATGTCCAAAGGCAAAACCATGGCCCTGGCGGTCATGACCCGCAAGGCCTTCCTTAGAAACTTCCTCGACCTTTTGAGACGCGTTAATATCGATCCCAAACTTGTCGATGTCGATAGCCTGGCGTTTTATAACCTTTCGCCAACGCTGAATATTCCTGATGATGAGTGTTATGCCCTCGTCGACGTCGGTAATGAAAAAACCTCGGTGTGTATCATCAAGGGCGGTGTGCTCCGTATGTTCCGTTCGATCAACCTCGGTGGTCGTTACATCACGGATTTCCTCGCGCGTGACCTCGACGTCAACTTCCACGAAGCACAGCGTATCAAACACCGTGTGAGCAACGTATTCCACGGTAGTTATCGCGGCGAAGACCTGAACGAAGCGGATCGTATGGTTTCTGAGCGTATTACGCTAGCGGCCAACGCTATCGTCAAAGAACTCGGCCGAACGATCTATGCCTTCAAAACCTGGGAAAGCCGTGAGCCGATCACACGTATCATCGTCACAGGCGGCACCTCGCGCCTGAAAAACTTCGAACGTTTCCTCACTGACCAACTCGAAATTCCTGTCGAGAAATTCGATGTATCGCGTACAAGCGTGAGTATTTCGCCCGATCTGATCCGCAGTCAGGAGATCCTGCCTCAGAGTTTGGCAATTGGTCTTCGTGCCGTAAACAACCTCAAAACACACTCGCAGATCAACCTGAGACGGGGTGAGTTCGCTTACGTACAAAACTACGAAGCGATCATGAAAGGCGTAACGCGTGCTTTCCAGGTAATCGCTTTTGCCATTGCGCTTCTCATGGTCACCTACGTTGTGAAGTACTACTTCTACAATCAGCAGATAAATAAGGTGAAAGATCAGTATATCCAGGAGTTTACCTCGAACTTCCCGGAGCTCAAGAAAAAGTATGCGACATCGGGCATAGCCTTCAAAAAGATCCGCAGTGATGCGGAAGCCAAGCTGAAGACCAGCATCCGCGATAAAAAAACAGCTGTTGACGAATTCAAACTGTCCACGAGCGAAAGCGGAGCTGTTACGGTGATCAAAGAGATCAGTATGGCAATCCCAAAAGAAACGAAAATCGATGTCACAGAATTTGATTTCAAAACGACTCTGCCGGGTCAGGGAAAACTCGTCTTAAGGGCAGAGACGGATAACTTCGCTTCGCAGTCTGCGATTATCGAAGATCTGAAAAAGATCAAAGTCCTCAAAAATGTCGATGAAAAGACCTCCGGCGCCAAACCTGGCTCGGATGGCAAAGTCATCGAATTCACGGTTCAGGCCGATTACGCTCAACCGAGCACGGAGACGACACTATGAGTGCCCTTACCGACGTTCGCGATCAAATTCAATCTCTGTGGTCCCGGGTGGTCATCCAGATCAGACGGACCCTGTTCGGTATGAACAACGAACGCATCGATTTCATGATGGACAGTTTTTATAAACTGTCGCCGCAGCATCAAACCGGATTGCTGGCCGGTATCGCCGGACTCCTCCTGGTGTTTGTTCTAGGGGCGTTTACGATCTACTTCACTCGGGTCAACGCCCTGGAAGACGAGCTCAGCACAAGTTTTGATGCCCTTCAGGATATTAAGAGCCTCGGCGCAAGTTATGACCAGGAGCTCAAACGTTACCAGGAGCTCAAAGGAATAGTGGCGAGAAACTCAGCTGAGTTCAAACCCAAGCCTTATTTCGAAAAAGCCTCGAACGACGTTGGCGTCCAGATCCAGGAACTTCGTTCCTCAGACTCAGATATCGCGGCCGATAGTCCCCTGGCGACAGACTTCAAATATTCGACAGTGGAATTCCGCCTGCCGAAAGTCTCCTTACCGCGACTCCTGAAGTTTATTGAAGAAGTTGAAAAAGGCAATCCGAGCCTCAACTTCCACAGTCTTCAGGTTCGGACCCGCTACGGGGATCGACTGTTTTTTGAAACCAATGCGAAGGTCGTCGCGTATAAAGTGGGTGGGGGGGCTCAGTAAGTGTCAGAGGAAGATAATGGCTTTGAAAACGAACCCGTCGTCAAGAACAAAAATTATTTTAGATATGTCTGGTACTCCGGACTGTTTTTGGCCAGCTTGTTTGTGTTCCTCCTCTTCACCTTCCCTTATGGTGTCGTGAAAGAAACAATCATCGGCGATATCGCGCAAGCCACCGGGCTCAATATCCGCGTGAAGGACATTGGGCCAGCTTTCCCGGTTGGCGTTGGCGCCAATGGCATCAAGGTGTCGAGTCAGGATAATCTCGCTCAAGTCGAACTCATCAGCGCTGACGCGACGGTCTCTGTTCTCTCGCTTTTGATCGGAAATGTGACGATTCACGCTGAATTAGTCAGCAAAAACAAAGGCGTACTTCATGCCTCGGTGACCTACGGGCTGTTTCAGCTCATAGGTGGTTCAAGCATGGTGCCCAACTCAGTAAGCCTTGATTCCAAAGGGTTTGAGCTTGGACCTATCGTCACGCTCCTCCTTCGGGAGAAGTCAAAAACAGCTGATGAGTTGATCAAAGCAACCATGACTCAGATCGCCTTCGTCGGTAACCTCACGGGAAGTGCTGATATCAAGCTTTCCGCGTCAGAGCCGATTCAATCGACCGGAACCGTCGACCTGAAGTTTGAGAAATCCTCTCTTGAATTCAACATTCCGAACTTAAACGTCGCGCGTCAGGTCTTTGATAAAGCCCTTGTCAAAGGCACGCTCGATAAAGGCAAACTCACGATCGATCAGAATTCAGCCTTGAACTCCCAAGAACTTAAAGTGGCTTTCAAAGGTGTCAGTACTCTAAGAAATCCTTTTGAAACATCACTTCTTGACTTTGTTATTGCCATCAAACTCGAAGGAACTCTCAAAGATAACTTCGGTGTTTTCATGGGGTTCATGGGCGGGAACGAAACCGGTGTAAACTACAAAATCAACGGCAGTCTCAGCCGTCCGAACATGCAAGGTTCTCCCAACTGATTGCTACGACGGCCCCATTCGGGGCCTTTTTTATGTATTTTCTTATACTCTGCCTTACGCCCTCATTCTATCCTCGGCAATTTTTACCCAAAAACCCCAGGAAATCACGTGTCTTAGTGCCTCGGATTGACACTGTCTTCCAACGGCCCGTACAATAGGAATATGTAGAAATAGGATCAGGGTATGGACGAGCTTTTCCTCCGGGCCGAAAGATTCTTGAAAGCCATGGCGCAGCGGGCTGATCGAGCGCGCGCGGCGTTGGTTCGAGACGATTGGGATGGCTATCAGGAAGCGATGAAGTGGAAGGCAGCGGCTTTTCATCACTTTAGAGCTATCGATCATATCCTTGAGGGGCAGCATCCCCATTATCTCAAAGATGAGCGCTGGCTTGAGCTTTGGCACTCTGTGCAAGCAAGTGAAACGGCTCTAGCCCGGCAAATCGAACAATACCAGTCGAGTCTAAACCAGACGCTCGCCAAAATTCAGAAAACGAAGAAGGCTGTCGGTCGGTATAAGTCCGGGCAAAAAGAAGATTCTGGATTCATTGATGGCGTTTGATGGCTGCGAAGAACGGCCTTGGGAGGCAAGTTTCATGGTTGAAGTTAAGCAAAAACTAGCTCTAGTTCTCGGTAGCGTACCAAGCGTTGAAGAGGTCGACACCTTTCGTTTGCTGACGGAGACCCACGATTTCTACGTTATTGCCTCCGAATCAATCTGTGGATACCTGGCTCAAACCAGCTACTTCCATCAGTTGACCTGTATCGCGCTCCGCGATCATGACGAAAACCCGACGTTCCTACCGGGCCTCGAGAAAGTCCTCGAGCAATTCAGTATGGTCATCGTCAAAGAGCGCCTCGGCCTCTACGCTTATCAGGTGTTAAAAGCAAAATGGCGATTTCAATTCAAACTTGTGGTTTGGGTCGATAACCTTGTGCCGTTTCCAGCGCATGACGTCGATCAAATGCGCACGATTCGGACGGAAGTCACGAATGCCGCGGATTGTTTCCTTGTTCAATCCAACGCAGCACGCATCGCTCTCGAGCTTGAAGGCGTCGCCACAAGTCGTATTCAATATTTCTCACCATGGATCGAAGAACGCGGCGATCGCACGCCGGCCGGACGAACGAAAGCGCGGGCTGCCCTTGGTTTGACAGACAGCGATTTCATCATCGCCTATTTGGGTCAAATCGAATGGGAAGAGGGCCTCTCGGATCTCATCGCGGCCTCAAAGCTCCTTATCAATCGGGAAGCTTCGCTTCGCGCCAAACTTCGTATCGTGATCTGCGGCGTCGGTTCATTCTCGTCCGACATGCGCGATATCATCAAAGCCATGGGCCTTGAGGAAAACGTCGTCTATTACGCTCCTATGCGTGATGCCAACCGCGCGATTCAACAGGCCTGCGATCTCATGTACATCGCGCCGCTTGCCTCGCGTGACCGCATCGAAGGCGATCCGTATCGAGTGCTATCATCGATGGTCCACGGCATTCCGCTCCTTGCTGCCCGCACGCCTTTGGCCGAAGAATATTGTGGTAAACACCGCATCGACTTCTGCCCGGGTTCGCCCGTGAGTATCGCCAAAGCCGTTCAACGTGTTCGCAGCATGCCGCACGTCGTGGCAGATATCGTGGCCAAAAACCTTACGGAAGTCGCCGCGCGTTTCACCGAGCAAAAAGCTCGTGATACCTTGCTCAAGGCTTTGACTGAGTTTGCGCAATCCGATGTTGAACAAAGCCTTTCCAGCCTCGATATCCGCGTGTTGGAAATCGAATCCAAGGTCAAAAACAAACAATACCTCGAAGCAGTCGATCTTATCGAATCGGTTTTCAAGATGGATGCTGTTCCTGTTCATCATCGGGCCAACCTCTATCGACTCATCGGCGACTGTTTCGCCAAACTGGGTGATATCGATGGCGCGAAAGACGCTTATGCGCACGGTGCAGAGCTCGATCCTTATTCTCCGAAGATATACATCGGCCTCGGTACCGTCGGCCTCATGAAAGGCAGCAACGACGTTGCTGTTCTTCATCTGCAGAAAGCAGTCAGCCTTGCTCCAGACGATGAAATGGCCAACTTCGGCCTTGGCCTGGCCTTTCAAGGCATGGGCGAGCAGAAGGAAGCAGCGCGCTGGATAAACAAGGCTCTCGCGATCAATCCCGAGAACACGGCAGCGATTTTCTCCATCGTGCGAATCGCTCACGAGACTTCGGGTTATGATGATGCGATTCGGGCGATCGAGCGTTATCTCAAGCTGAATCCACATGATTATAATTTCATCTATACACTCGGCGGTCTCTACTTCAAAACCGGGCACTTCGATACCTGCGCTCGTTTGATGAAGCAGATTATGGACGCTGATCCTAAAGACAAACGCGCCGCTGCTCTTGCCAAACAGGCGAAAGCCGAGCTGGAACAAAAAGCGAACTCTTCGAACGGTTGAGGAACTGAGATGTTAAAACGAATTACCTTAAACGGTCGACGCATACCCGTTCCCGTTCCTATTCGTGACCTCGGGGAAGCCGTGCAATGGGTGCAAAAGCACTTGGTTCGCGCCGACCACGCTATCACACGTATAGAATTGAATGGCAACGATATCAACTGGAACACAGATTCAGATTTTCATGTTGAAAATCTCCCGCTCAGCGATGGATCCGACCTTCGTATGAAAGTCGATTCTCCACATGATATTTGTCTTCAGACGCTTGATGTCCTCAGGAACCTGAGCAGTGTTATTGGTAATAATCTCAAGCCGATAGCCGTACAGCTCTGGGAACATAAGGGCCCAAGGCTCCCGCCCGAGGCGGCTTCAGTTTTTGAAGATTTTAGTTTGATGGAAGAGCTCTTGGACCATGTTTTGCTTCTGCTTGATAAACGTGTGGATGCAACCAACGTCTGCTCGTTGCAAAGCGTTTTGCATAAAGCCTTTACGGCTCTTACCTATGCCGTTGGTCAGTGTGATTGGAAAGCGACGGCGAAAGTGCTTTTAAATCAGGTGGAAAATCCGGCTCTTGAATTGGCCAATGAATTGAGCAGCGTAGAAAAAGTCATCTTCGAAATCGTCGCCGACCGCAATGTCGAAAGACCCAAGAAAAATCTTGGGCCTCACGCAACCGCTTCCTCTTCGAATCGTTAATTTCCCTACAAAGCCAAGAGCGCAGCAATCTGCTTGTCGAGTTCGTCCGCAAAATGGGTGAGCTCGCGAGCCAATTGGCTTTTCATGGGTTTGGCGTTGAATTCAGGGCTGGCCAGCGGCTTTGATTTGCCCTGAATCTCAGAGATGATGTCCTCAAACGATGTTGAAGCGCTGTCTGACTCTTCGTGTTCATCATCACGCGCGAGACGCAACTGCGGCCCGCGGTGAGGTTTCGACTTTGAATTGCTGTTGTCCATCCTCGACCTGCCTCTCTGTTCGATCCTTACTCCTCGGCAGATTATTTCCGCGAATAAACAAAAAAAGAGACCCCTCGCGGGGTCTCGTCTTCAAGTAGGCAAGAATGATAGGAAAAGCTATCAATCGTCGTCTTTCGAACCGCCTTTAGCTTGCTCTTCGCGGAACTTCTTAACGAGTTGTTCCTGGATCGAAGATGGAACTGGGCGGTATGCAGCGAATTCCATGGAGAAAGTCGCTTTACCTTGGGTCTTGGACCGAAGGTCTGTTGAGTAACCGAACATTTCGCTCAAAGGCACTTCAGCGATGATAACCGCGTAAGCGTCACGAACGTCAGAACCGAGGAGCATACCGCGGCGTGAAGAAAGGTCACCTTGAACAGGACCTTGGAACTCCATAGGAGTCTCTGCTTCAACGCGCATGATCGGCTCGAGGATAACCGGTTTCGACTCGAGGAATGCTTGTTTGAACGCCATACGGGCTGCAACCTTAAACGCCATCTCCGAGGAGTCGACTGCGTGGAAGGTACCGTCTTTCAATTCAAACTTCGTGTTGATCACTTTAAAGCCGCCGAGAGGGCCTCTTGCGAGTGACTCACGGTAACCTTTTTCAACGCCCGGGATATATTCCTTAGGAATCGATCCACCGACGGTGCCGTTCACAAATTCATGTGAATCGTCATCGCTCTTCGGTGTGGTGTTAACAGAAAGCTCACCCACAACGTGACCGTACTGGCCTGAACCACCGGTTTGTTTTTTGTGTTTGTAATCGAACTTCGCACTCAAGGTCGGAGCTTCACGATAGTTAACCTTGGGTTGGCCGACGATTACGTTCGCTTTGTATTCACGTTTCATACGTTCAACGTAAATCTCAAGGTGAAGCTCACCCATGCCTGCGATACGTGTTTCGTTCGACTCTTTGTCGACTGAAACGCGGAACGTAGGATCTTCTTTCATGAAGCGGTTCAGAGCTTTGGAAAGCTTAACAAGGTCTTCTTGTTTAGCTGGTTTGATCGCGAGCTCGATAACGGGCTCAGGAACAAACATTTTTTCCATAGTGACGTTGATGCCTTCCGAGCAATATGTATCGCCCGAAGCACACTCAACACCAACCATCGCGATGATGTCACCTGCGTAAGCAATATCTACGTCTTCACGGTCGTTACTGTGCATACGGACAAGACGACCAACGCGTTGGGACTTGCCCATACGTGGGTTATAGTAGGTCTCGCCTTTTTTCAGCGTACCCTGATAAACGCGGGTATAAGTCAACTGGCCGAAGTTCTCGTCAGCGATCTTAAAGGCCATTGCGCACAATGGTTTCTTCGCATCGGGGAAAATTTCGACTTTTTCGTTTTTCTCGTTATCGTTGCCCCAGTACTGACGATCCATTGGACTCGGCAGGTACTTGATAACAGCGTCGAGCAAACTCTGAACGCCTTTGTTCTTGAACGCAGTACCCATGTATACAGGGGTAATCTGACGAGCATGAACGGCTTTTTTGATAGTTTCGTGGATGAGGTCCAACGGAATGTCTTTTTCGTCCAAAAGAAGTTCTGTCATCTCATCGTTGTACATCGAAATACTGTCGAGCATCATTGCGCGGTATTTTTCGACTTCGTCTTTAAGATGGTCAGGAACGGGTCCGGTACGAACGGTTTCGCCTTTGAGACCGTCGAAGTATGTGGCTTCGCGGGTAATAAGGTCGATGTGTCCTTCGTAGTCAGCTTCTGCACCGATAGGATATTGCATGATAACGGTATTGTGCTGGAGCTTGTCACGGAGTGCATTTGCAACGCGAAGTGGGTTAGCGCCCGAACGATCGAGTTTGTTAACAAACGCCAGACATGGAACGTTGTAACGTTTCATCTGACGGTCAACAGTGATCGACTGGGACTGAACGCCGGCAACACCGCAAAGAACAAGAACGGCACCGTCGAGAACCCGTAATGAACGCTCGACTTCAACCGTAAAGTCAACGTGACCTGGGGTATCGATGAGGTTGATCGTGTGATCTTTCCAGAATAGTGTTGTTGCAGCAGACGTGATCGTGATCCCGCGCTCTTTTTCAAGTTCCATGTGGTCCATCGTCGCGCCGTCGCCGCCGCCACGAACTTCTTCGATCTTATGGATCTTGCCACCGTAGAACAGGATACGCTCAGAAAGTGTTGTTTTACCTGAGTCGATGTGGGCGGATATACCAATGTTCCTGAGGCTTTCAAGTTTCATTGAATATGAACCTTTGCGTATGAGAATAAATGATCATGTCCTAGTAGCGAGCACTAGAGCACGGGAGGATGTTTAGTTACCATAGAATCCTCAAAATTCAAGGACTTCTTATACGCAATTCGGACGTTAATGCCAACTGTATCTTATGGACAGTGCTTGGCAGGGTGTCAAATTTAACTGGATCGAAGAAAACAAACCCTCTGAACTGGTAGGAAAAATCACGTACCTTATCACTAACTCAAAGGGCTTATTTAAGTTAGTGCTTCATAATGACGATGCGCTAAGCAATATTTGCCTTAAGCGAGACGATTATGAATGACTCCGTGAAGTCGATAAGCCTTGATGACATAGGTGAGATTCCGAATCTCCTTGGTATGGCAGGTCCCGGTGAAAATACGAGGGCCCGTGCTGTTCAATACACACCACAGTATGGCAACTTGGCCAATAATCCCCTTCCGAGTTCGGGAGCTGCGCCTGAAGAGGGCACGGTGCGCCGGGATGATAAATTTAATTTAACTTCGATGCTGACACGATTTACGGATCTCATCGGTCCGATGGCCGGACCCAGCACCACAAAACGAAATCAAGCCATCATGATAGGGGCTGCCGTTCTCGTGGCTGTGGTTGGGATGTTTTACTTTTTTGGTGATGGACTGATGGGCGGCGGAGATACCGCCTCGGAAACTTCAGTCGCAGAATCCGCTGCCGCACCTCCCCCTGCCGAACCAGCAGCAGGAAAACACAAGCCCAAAGTCGAGATAGTCGCGAATGCGCCCGTTCTCGCCAAACCCCAGGTTCAGGCCGTCACGGCGATACGCGGCAATCCTTATTGGAAACTTCCAAATCCCGTTGCCGCTCTCGCCGATGCCTCGGTAGCGATGACCGCTCAGCAGATCGAGAAAGCGCGCGGAGGGCTTGCTCATCCGTTTAGCTATCAGCGCTACAAAGCGGTAGAGGATCTGCGCAAAGCGAAATTAGAAGGGACCGTTACGATACTCTACGAGGCTCTCGCGCAACCAAAGTTGTGGACGCGTATGGAGTCCATTCTCGCCATTGCGGAGCAGGGCGTAACTATCGACTCCGATAGCATGACGGCCGCTATTGGCGACGCGCGAAGCGATCTCGTTCGCAATTATTTCAAGCGGTTTAAAGCGAAATATACGGATGCAACAGCCCATGTTTTAAGGGCATCCCTTCGAGTCGTCGATGCGAAAGCGCGCTTAATCGTGCTTGAGTCCCTTGCCGCCCATCGTTCTGATACCAATGACATGTATCTTATCGCTGCTTTGTCAGATTCCGACGCTTCTACAAAATCCTTTGCTTCGGAAATTCTCAAGGCTCAGCCAGCCCTTGCCGCAACCCAGGAGAACTTCGCCAAAGTCATGTCGGATGCTCCTGTGATGATTCCGGTGCAGATAGGCAAATTCAAAAAGCCTGGTTCGCAGGATATCAAAGTCGAGAAAATCCCGGCCAATCTCAATGTTGAGGAAGTCTATTTCATCAATGATGAGGAAGCTCCGGCGGAAGCTCCTAAGGAAGTGAAAAAAGAAGACGACGGGTTTAACGATCTCGATCATAAAGATCATGTTGAGCCAGCGAAAACAGTTAAATAAAAAACGATGTGCATCACTGACGGCAAGGCGACAGTCCGAGGAGGCACTGCGCGAAAGGCAGGAACGATATCGCCTCCTTGTCAACCACATTAGCAACTCGACACTTATCCTTCTCAATGCCCAAGGGCGGCGTTGATCATCGGCTATGAAACGAAGGATATACTAGGCGCCCATTTTCTCCTGTGGTATACCAAGGAAAGCTTCAAGCGTGAAAACTATCACATAAATTTTGCGTCGCGAACGAATACGGGCGGTTTGAAGAGGAGGCTATTCGCATTCGGAAGGAGAGGACCGCGTACTGGGCGAATGTGGTTCTGACTGCAATCCGCGACGAATTGGGGAAAATCCGAGGCTACTCGAAAGTCACCCGGGATCTAACTGAGAAACGGGTAGGTGAGTCCCACTACGTAAGAGTGAAACGCGGTCTAGGCTCATGGTCGAAAGCGTTCACGGCTCTTATAATTTTGGACCTTATGATGCCCGTCATGGATGGGGGCGCTTTCCGGGACGAGCAGCTGAAAATAAGTCGGCTCGCATCCACACCTGTTGTGGTCATGTCCGCTGATAGTCAAGCCGAGGAAAAATGCACTTCGATGAGGGCTGACGCGGTGCTAAAAAAGCCTGCCGATATTGAAATCATTCTCAAACAGGTGGAGCAACACGAGCGAAAGGGTTTCGCCTTTGGCAAAAGTTCGCTCCCAGTGAACTTTAAGAGCAAAATGAAACAAGCTGTATCTAATGGTCGCGATTAAGTCGATACTGTAAAAACCAGCAAGTCATACCTCTCGTCTAAATATCCTCAATCGGTCTGTGAGTTCTCACCTTTTGTTCGAACGGTAATTTGCCGAATTTCATTCGAGTTCGCTCTCAATTGTCAGTTCAGAAGATTCTGGGCCTAAATTCGCATAATTAGAAATCGAGACAACTATGGTCAAAAAAGAGCTTTCTACCCGCAAAAAAAGGACTTCATTAGGTGATGATCGTAAGGATGCTACGGAGAGAATGGGATTCCTAGAGAAGTTCCGGCGTATGACGACAGTCATTCAGGATTCGAATGATGCGATCACCTTTCAGGACCTGGAAGGTAATATCCTTGCGTGGAACCGGGGCGCGGAGATCATGTATGGCTATACTGAAGCCGAAGCCCTAAGCATGAATATCGTCGACACAGTACCGCAGGAATATCAGGAAGAGGCGCGCCAGTCGTTGTCTTCACTCAAGCGTGGTGAGCTGGTTCCAAATCTTGAAACCAAACGCAAACATAAAGACGGCCGAATCATCGATGTCTCGTTGATTAACACTAAACTGACTGATGATAAGGGAAAACTCACGGGTATCGCAACGACTGAACGCGATATCACAATTTTAACGATAACCCTCGAAAAATTCCGCCGCATGGCTACCGTTATTCAAGACTCCAACGACGCTATTACTTTTCAGGACCTGGAAGGTAATATCCTTGCTTGGAACCGTGGCGCAGAACTGATGTATGGCTATTCTGAGGCCGAAGCGCTTTCCAAAAATATCGTGGATACCGTGCCTACTGAGTATCAAGAGGAAGCCCGTCAGTTTCTTGCTTCCTTAAAACGAGGGGAATTGGTCCCTAACCTTGAAACGAAACGCAGGACAAAAGATGGTCGCATTATTGATGTCTGGCTCACCAATACAAAATTAACGGACGATAAAGGCCTTTTGACAGGGATTGCGACGACCGAGCGGGATATTTCGGAACGTATCGGTGCACTTGAGAAATTCCGCCGCATGGCGACTGTTATTCAGGATTCCAACGATGCGATTACCTTCCAAGATCTGGAAGGCAATATTCTCGCTTGGAATCAAGGTGCCGAGATTATCTATGGATATTCTCAAGCCGAAGCTCTCAGTATGAATATTGTCGATACTGTGCCGAAGGAATACCAGGAAGAAGCCCGCGGCTTTCTCGGTTCCTTGAAAAGAGGCGAGCTCCTGCCGAACCTTGAAACGAAACGAAAACACAAAGACGGGCGCATTATCGACGTTTGGCTCACAAACACCAAGCTCACGAACGATAAAGGCGTGTTAACGGGCATCGCGACTACGGAACGTGATATTACGGAAAGAAAACACGCGGAAGCCTCGCTGCGCGATAAAGCGCGGGAACTGGAATTTCTACGGGAAGGACAGATCACTCTTTCCGATAAAATGAGAGGCGAGCAGGATTTGGCCCGGCTTGGACAAAGCGTACTGAGCCATCTCGCGCCTTTTCTCAATGCCCATATGGGTGCATTTTATTATGTGACCGAAGAGAAAAACCTCAAGCGTGTTAGCGGTTATGCCTATGCAACTCTTGAAGAAAGGGCGCGTACAATCGCCTTTGGAGAAGGTCTCGTGGGACAAGCCGCCCTCGAGAAAAATGCGATACTCATAGATAAAGTGCCAGGGGATTATTTCGGTAAAATCAGTTCTGACCTGGGCCACTCGGCACCGTGCTCACTTATACTCGCCCCGGTCTTTTACGAGGGCGAAGTCAATGGCGTGATCGAACTCGCATCGTTCGCTTCCTTTTCGGATCATCAGAAGACTTTTTTGGAGCATGTTTCGGAAAACATAGGTATTGCGATCAACACCTCAGTCAGCCGACGGAAGCAACAGCTGCTATTGGAGCGATCGCAAAACCTGACGGAGGAGCTGCAGGCCCAGCAAGGGGAATTGAAGGCCACAAACGATGAGCTGGAGGAACAGTCCCGTGCCCTGCAGGAATCGCAGAGAAAACTCAAAAGCCAACAATCCGAACTTGAGCTGACCAATGAACAGCTTGAAAAACAAACCCAGGCACTCGAGCGGCAACGAGATGTCCTGAATGCGAATAACGAAGCCTTAAACCAAGCTCAAACACTGCTCGAAGAACGCTCCGATGAGGTTCAGCGAGCCAGTCAATATAAAACCGAATTTCTCGCCAACATGTCTCACGAGCTCCGCACTCCACTCAACAGTTCTTTGATCCTTGCGAAGCTGCTGGCTGATAATGCCACTGGCAATCTAACAGGCGAGCAAATCCAGTTTGCGCAGTCAATTTCCTCAGCGGGAAATGATTTGCTAAACCTGATAAACGATATCCTTGACCTTTCTAAGGTAGAGGCTGGGAAGCTTGAAATTCGTCCTGAAAGCGTCTTTTTACCCCGAGTATTTAATAATCTCAAAAAGACCTTTGATCCTTTAGCTAAGGACAAAAATCTTCGATTTGTTATCAAAATTGATCCCGACCTGCCTGAGAGAATGATCACTGATCACCAGCGGCTTGAGCAGATCCTCAAAAATCTGCTTTCCAACGCCTTTAAATTTACCGAAGAAGGCCAAATCACCCTGCACGTAGAAAGCAAGTCGCCTGGCCGTATTTCGCTCTCGGTAATCGATACGGGAATTGGGGTACCGAAGGATCAGCAGGTTGTGATTTTTGAAGCGTTCCGGCAGGCTGATGGCACAACGAACCGCAAGTATGGCGGGACCGGTCTCGGGCTCTCCATATCGAGAGATTTGGCCAGACTTCTCGGCGGAAGCGTTGAAGTGGAAAGCCTGGACGGCAGGGGCAGTCGCTTCACTTTGATTCTGCCGGAAGTTTATGATGAATTAAATATAGTAGCTGCATCACCCAAGGTTTATTCAAGCTCCGCTTTAAACACTCTGGATTTACTTCCCGTTCCGACGCGTACTGATATCTTCGCCGACGATCGTGATAATCCGGCGTTGGGGTGGAAAACATTACTCGTTATTGAAGATGAGTCCCTTTTTGCCAGGATTCTTTTCGATATGGCGCATGAGCACGGCTATCGATGTATAGTTGCGCATGATGCTGCCGAAGGAATGGAGCTCGTGAAGAGATTCAGTCCCGATGCAATTCTGCTCGACATCATGCTTCCTGATCAGTCGGGCCTCACCGTTCTCGACCAACTGAAAGATGAGCCTTTGACCCGCCATATTCCGGTTCAAATTGTCTCCGGACATGATTATATTGAAAAGGCCCTTCATATGGGGGCCTTAGGCTATGTCCTGAAGCCAGCAAAAAAAGACGAACTCAATGCGGCATTTGCCCGGTTCAACGCAAAAATTGCTCAAAAAATCAAAAGGGTCCTGATCGTTGAAGATGATAAGTTGCAGCGGGAAAGCATGGTAAAGCTTTTGTCCGATGACACGGTTGAGATCACGGCTGTAGCACTCGCGGGCGAAGCTCTAAAGGCTCTCGAGACAGCAATATTCGATTGTATGGTCATTGACCTTAAATTGCCGGACATGTCGGGCGAAGAACTTCTCAGGCTGATGACACAGCAGGAGCGGGCAACGGCTTTACCGCCTGTTATTGTCTATACGGGGCGTTCCCTTTCCCGAGAAGACGAAGAGCGGCTCGGGAAGTATTCCCGATCGATCATTATTAAGGGTGTCCACTCGCCCGAACGACTTTTGGACGAAATCAGCCTTTTCCTACATATCGCCGATTCCAGCCTATCCTCGGAAAGTCGCAAGCTGCTTAAGACGATGCGGAGTCGTGATGATGACTTTGAGGGCCGCAGAATACTGGTGGTCGACGATGACGTTCGGAATATTTTCGCCCTAACCGCCGCATTGGAACAGCGTGGCGCTACCGTCGAGGTGGCTCGTAACGGCAAAGAAGCATTATCTAAACTGAAGGACGAGCCTTTAATCGATATCGTTCTTATGGATATCATGATGCCCGAGATGGATGGGTTTCAGGCGACGCGCGAAATTCGAAAGCAAAGTAAGTTTGCCAAGATCCCAATTATTGCCGTCACGGCTAAAGCGACAAAAAAGGATCAGATTCTATGTATGGAGGCAGGAGCGAGTGATTACCTCGCAAAACCAATTGATCTCAACCAACTTTTTTCGCTCATTCGTATCTGGGCTCCCCAGTTGGGGCGAGGCTGAAGCTGATGGAATCTAAACTGCCACCTGAATTTGAGACTGAACTCAAGGACTTTCTTGAATTCATCAATACTAGCTATCATTATGATTTCAGAGATTATGCGATCACATCCATGAAAAGAACGATACTTCGGGCGATGGATAGAATGAACTGTACATCGCTTGCGATGTTGCAGGCGATCATGAAAACAGACCCGTCCCGAATAAGCGAGCTGATTCAGTCACTCACCATTCCTGTCAGTGAGATGTTTCGGGATCCGGGCTATTTTCTAGCTCTGCGTGAACAGGTTATCCCCAAACTCAGCACTTATCCTTCATTGAAGGTCTGGGTTGCGGGTTGCAGTACAGGTGAAGAACTCTATTCCCTCGCCATACTATTTGCCGAAGCGTCCTTACTCGAACGCACGGTTTTTTATGCCACTGATATTAATAGAATTAGCTTAGAGGCGGCAAGGCAGGGAATGTTTGCCAAAAACGAAATGGATCTGGCGGAGGCTAATTATCGAAAGAGCGGGGGCCAGAGGGTGCTGTCCGACTATTATGGAGTCACCGGTGCCAATGTGATATTCGCCGAGAGTCTGAAAAAAGATGTAGTCTTCACCGAGCACAGTCTGGCAAATGACGAAATGTTTTTGGAGTTTCATCTGATTTCTTGCCGCAATGTTCTCATTTACTTCAATAGAGATCTGAAAGACAGAGCTTTTGGCCTTTTAAATGAATCCCTTCGCCGCCGGTGCTTTTTGGGGTTGGGTGCAAAGGAAACTATTCATTTTTCACAGCATTCGAGTTTTTTTGATCCATTTGTGAAGAGTGAACGGATTTTCCAAAAACACTAATCCTAAAAAGGTAGATTGATGGACGCGAAACTCAAGACGATCGAGACTATGAATGTGTTAAAGCCTTCGGACGAACGAGTGAAAATATTGATCGTTGACGATCTCAAGGCGAACCTAGTCGCGCTGGAAGCTCTGCTCAGGCGACCTGATCTGGAGATTTTCCAAGCCAAATCTGGCAAAGAAGCGCTCGAGTTCTTAACACAGCACGGATTTGCCCTGGCCCTCATCGATGTGCAGATGCCCGGAATGAGTGGTTTTGAGCTTGCCGAATTTATGCGAGGCACAAAAAAGACCAAAAACATTCCCATCATATTTGTGACCGCAACCGCTGGCGCGCAAAGTTTCTCGTTCAAGGGTTATGAAAGCGGAGCCGTCGATTTTCTTCTGAAACCTCTTGATCCCTATGCGGTTCGCGGCAAAGTCAATATTTTCGTAGAGCTCTTTCGTCAAAAAAATATGATGAAGTATCAACTCGATACCATTACAGATCTGCTTGCTGCCGTAAGTCATGCAAAAAAAGAGGCCGAGCTTGCGAATGAGGCGAAATCGCAGTTCCTCACGAATATGAGCCACGAGATTCGGACGCCATTGAGTGCGATCCTCGGCTATTCCGAGTTACTTGCCGATCCCGAACAGAATCGCAGCGATGTCCTCACCTGCAGTAGTGGTATCCAAAGAAACATTGCGCACCTCACGAAGCTCGTTGACGAGATCCTCGATATTTCGAAGATAGAGGCCGGAAAGTTCGATGTTGAAATGGATACTTTTCTTTTGCTTCCGGAATTAGGTGAGATTTTCAATTCGCTTCAAGTCCAAGCCGTTGCGAAAGGGCTGAAATTCAACATCTCCTTTGATAGTGATATGCCCGATACCATACGATCAAATCCCATGCGGCTCAGGCAAATCCTTCTCAATATTATAGGTAACGCCCTGAAGTTTACGGACGAGGGCCATGTTTCTATTGCGGTTGCGACTGTCCCGAACCTGCAACTCGGCGATGGGTTCCACCTCCTGCAGTTCTCCGTAAACGATTCGGGATGTGGACTTACTCCCGAACAACAGGACCGGCTCTTTAAACCCTTTACCCAGGCCGACAGCTCAGTTACGCGCAAATACGGAGGTACGGGGCTTGGACTGGTCCTTGCGCGGCGCTTAGCGCAGGCCTTAGGAGGCGATGTTGTTATCAATCACAGTCATGCCGCGCGCGGCAGCTCGTTTGTAGTCACTCTCGATCCCGGTTCGATGAAAAATATACCGATGCGGAGCTGCCTCACTGCAGCAGACCTTTGTTTGCGGCCGCTAAATTCCAAGACTATTTTTGGTCCTGTTCGGAGACTGGCGAATGTTAAAGTCCTACTGGTCGAGGACGGTCCCGATATGCAAATGTTGATGAAACGAATGTTGGAGATAAGCGGCGCTACGGTTGCTCTGGCCGTCAACGGTCTCGAGGCTGTGAAAATGGCTTTGGAAAACGATTTTGATTTGGTGCTCATGGATATGCAGATGCCGGTGCTCGATGGTTATGAGGCCACTCAACAGCTCTGCGCCGCAGGTTTCATGCGACCCATCGTCGCGCTCACGGCAAACTCAATGCAAGGCGAGCGTGAAGTGTGTCTGGCAGCGGGCTGTAAGGATTATTTAAGCAAGCCGGTCAAGGCGATTGACTTGATTGATACTGTCGAACGCCTCGTGAACAAAGCAGGCCAGGATCATTCTATCGATCGTTGCGGCAATGAGTGAGTTATGGACACTTTGATCTGATTTTTGGAACCTCTAGTTTTCCAACCAAGCTGATGCCCGATCCGCCCAGTGCCATGAATTGAATAGGCACGAAAGTCACGGCTGAATAATAGAGTCCTGAGGCAACTGTTCCGCCGATGTTAAAAGTCACGGGGAGTTCGTAGGCTAGCAGCGTAAGATCGCCTTCAATCAATAGGCCCAGTGCCCCCAGTTCCGCGCCCACTCCCACTCCCAGCACCATCGATACAAAGGGTGTAAAGGTAATGCTCATCGCTCCTTTGGTCTTAACGTCGGCATCGATCTCAAATCCAACGCACGGAACGATTGATATATCGAGGACAATGCCCGCAGCGGGAAAGCCGAACAGCGGAAGAGTAATAGCGGGGATACGTGAAAGAGGGATAGTCCGGCGAAGGAGCGCGCCCGTGATTTTTTATTTCCCGCCTGCGAGCTCCAGACCATTTTTAATGATACGAATAGAAGATGTGGACAGAGCCGCGGTTTTGGTTGGGGCATCTAGTTCCGCATCGGCGATAATCTGAAAAAACTTGCTGTGCCCTCCAATGGGCTTTTCTAATATACGCCCACCAACCCAATTTTCCGCGGTAATTTTGCTAGCGGTTTCCTTGAGTTCCATGTCGGTCGACATGCGTATTTTTTCCTGGGCCTTAGACTTCTTGAGTGATGCAGCGAAATCGAATTTAGATCCTGCTGGTGTCGTGGCTTGTTTGTGGGCCTTCGCGTCCACTGCAGCCGCTCGAATGGCTTTGGTATAAGCGGCGACCAGGGCCGTTTGCGTTTTTTTATCCTGAACTCGTTCTGTATCGGATTTTATATGATCCATTCCTTGGCTTACCCACCAGTCCCAGAACGAAGTGGATTTTGGGACGACAAGTGCGGCTGCAGCAGCAACCTGCAGCTTTTGAGCTTCTGTTATTTGTTTGACGTCGATCGAATGACCTGCGGCCGCAAGTTTCGCCTTGATGTTTTTGTCGGTTGAGATTGTTATGCCGCCTGCATCGACGTGGAAGCGACTGCTGAAAAATCCGGTAGTCGTGCCGGCTGTAATGGGGTCTGCTCCGGGCAGAGGTGGCATTGTTCCGGCATTTTTCTCGACTGCGACTTTGGCATCGGGTTTGTTTTTTTGTTCGATCAGATAGTCAGAGAATTTCCAGAGTATATTGGCTTTTTCAAAGGTTACCGGCGGTAAAGGAGGAAGGGCCGATGAATGAAAAACGAGAGTATAGTGGTTTTTCAACCGTGCTGCGAGAAGACCTGCATTTGCGCTCATGATATCGAACTTAACCGTGGCGGCGCCAGTGGTTTTGGTCTCGGAGACGGTTTAGTCGAGAGGTTTGCAGGCGATGCCCATCAGCAAAAGGATCATTACACATGCCTTAGTCTGCATTGGATCCTCCTCTGTTTTTGGGGTCTAAGTCCTTGAATCTCTTATCGGAAGAAACCAGAATTCCCTCCAATGCATTCTTAACAACGCTCTGTGTATTAATTAATATACTATAGGTTATATAGGGTTAGCTTGTATCGACAATCAGCCATTAACATATGTGCACCAGTTCAACTTCACAGCCACTAAAGCTCCGGATATTGATCACTCCTGTATCAAAAATCAGATATTGACCTTTGATACCCAATAAAGTGCCCTCGATTCGGGGGGTTTTCTCGAAGTTTAATGAGACGATTTTTTTAGGGTACTCCAGGACCGGATAGAGGATGTCGACGCGCGCATCGGTCAAGGGAATGCCGATTCCATCCGGTAAAAGAGCGATCGCGGTTTTGCGTTTTTCATCCAGGTCAATTGCCTCAACACCGCCCTTTAGCATATTTCGCCAATTCGTTTTGTCCGCAAAATGTTGCTTGAAATGTGACTCCAGTTCGCCTATCGCTAAGCGCGAGTCAAGATTAATAACGGGGATAGCTGCAATGGCCCCTTGGTCTATCCACCTTGTCAGTCTCTGACGGGTGCGCGTGATCCCGACCTTCAGACCTGATGAATTCGCGAGATAAAGAGTGTGTGGGATAAAACAATTCGCCTGCCCCCATTCAGGCTCTCGACAGGTTCCCTTCGCGAAGTGACAGGTCTCCGGTCGAACACTGCACATATCGCAGCTAGCCAATTTTCTAGAGCACGGAAAGCAATATCCTTGCTGAAAGCTCTTACTGGTCTTTTTCCCACAGGCAAGACAGAGGATTTTGCCGCTGGACTGTATGCTGAGTTGCTGACCGATGAGCGGATTTAAGTGGAACACTTCCGTTTCATTTTTAAGGCTGTACGAGACCGGCTCGCTCGCCTTCCAAACAGTCGTCATTTTGCTTAAAACTGTTTTCATGATGTCCCCACTCACGGTTCACTTGATCGTTGAGACAATTTTTATAACAGAATTTCGGGCAAAAAAATAGCCGCCTGGATAAAATCCAGGCGGCGCAAGGTGAGGAAATGACAGCACAAGAGAGAAAGACACTGAGCCGTTTCTTAAAGGGGAGAAAAGAGTTAGCTCAGATATTGGGTCATTTGTTTAAGCCGTTCCAGGTCACATCATCCCGATCTGGGAGGGTATACTGGTTGAGCTCTTTATCGATATCGGCTGCAGACTCTTTCGCTTGTGGCGAATCCAGATCCTGCTCCTTACTGATGCGTGCTTTTTCGGCTTGAGCAGCTAACTGGTCTTTTTTAGCTTTGAGTTCTTTCGCCTTTTTCTCCTGAGCCACCTGCAGACGGTAAACCTTGTCAGCTTTCTCGGCCGCTGTTTCAGGGCGGTTTTTCTGTGCAGCTGCCTCAGCATCCCATTTCTGAAACTCATCGGCACCAGGAAGAGTCAGAGTTTCGGCTCCGCCTTTGGCCGTACGTTTCGATCTTGGTGTTTCGTCGTTAATAATAGGAATCGCACCTAGCTTCTGATCATCGGCATCACTGTGCAAAGCATCAAAGTTATCAATCGATTTGATATTAGACTTCGGAGCGACTTCCGGTTCCGAGCGCCTAAATTCTCTAGTGATAGGCTTCGAAACAGGAGGAGCATCAAACATCCACTGGACTCCGGCATGATAGCCGTGATCGGGTACACCAAAATCGACTTTTTTCGTTGCTATGTCTGCCGCGAGTTGAAAGGCTAGGCTGCCGCGTTTCAGAGAAAAGCCCGCTTCAAACTGCCGACTGTTTTTCGTTACAGTCGAACCGTTTTCAAGTTTGCCGGGTATACTTCGTACCTCGGCTTCACCAAACAATCTAAAGGCATCGACACCAACACTAACGCGCGTTCCGTAGATCATCTCACTGTTGTAACGTGAGCCTCGATAGTACTCGTCACCGCGGCTGGAACCGCCAACAAAGAGGCCTGCTTGAGTATAGACAAAGGGCGATCCATCGACATGGAGGGCTACGCTCGTACGCGCTCCACTTAACTGATTGAAGCGATCTTTCCCGCCAACGCCCGGCTCATATTGGGCAAGAATGGAGGAATCAAAAGAGTCGCTTTGCAGAATATGGTAACGAACCCAGGCAGCTCCGCCGATGCTCGATTGTGTTTTTGCAACCGATGCTGAGTTTTCCTGTGTCCCGTAAAGCGATGCACCGACTTCAATATTCAGGGGAAGCATAAGGCCAAAGTTAGCTTCACGACGGATCGCTGTGGCGTTTTCAAGATTAGAGCTCATCGGCTCCAGTATATAACGCCGACCGAGATCATAGCTCAGGCCCAGGCGATAGGCATAAGGTGTGGTCAACTTCAATTCTGATCGTGCGAGATCGGTCTCGAGCACTTTAAATTGAGTTGGAACGAGATCAGCAGCCAGCGCAACAGACGAGCTTAAAAAGCTCAGCATCAACAGGTAAGAGTGCTTCATTGGTGTTCCCTCCTCTATATGAGATCTACAGTCATTTCCTCAGCTTCTCGAGTTAGGTATTGCAATGCATATGCCACAATTAATCAAAAAAGCGCATTGGTAATGGTCTGCTGTAAGTCACCGAAACCTTGGAGGCCATAAGGTTCATAAGAATAAAGAGTAGCCGTCGAAAACGGAGCGGAATATTTTGGTTTGGACACTAACTGTTAAGCACTGTCAAAACATTTGTCGACACTTAGCGATCAAACTGCGGTTGAGTTGAGCTTGCGATTTGCTTAAACTACGATATTTTAAGCTTAAAAATCGTGCGAGAAAAAGCTTGAAATTTGGTCTCGCCATTGCAATACTCATGGCAAGCCGACGGCGGCAAACGAAGGATCTTGAACACACTTCAGCATGACTTCGTTTCGTCGCCTCGCATTTTCTCTCTTTTTTTCTTGTTTTAAGCCGAGGCCCTGTCCTTGGCTTTTTTTGTTTGCATTTGGAACACTTACGAGCGGCTTTATGCGGAATTTACAGGGAAAAATAAAACCTGGCATTATCCGAAGATAGGCCAGGTTTTTTAGGGAAGAAAATAATACATGCTCTTTATTTTGGTAGGACGTGGGTCCTAATCTATTATCGGTCATTCATTCGCGAAACTTAATCCCTCGGCAACTCATCCCTTTAAACCCTAGTATTTCAAGGCGTTGGAATTCGTCGTGGGCGCGTATTTTCAATCTCGATTTGAACCGCGGCGTTGGTTTTCACAAGCCCGGTTCAATCGGAAGTATGGGCGATTCATAACCGACCGAAATTACCCAAAGTTGGTGGATAGCCCGTGTCGCGGCCACATGCATCAACCGGCGATCTTCGGGTTTGTCGTGATATACACCGCGGCTTGCGTCCGGAATAATCACATAATCAAACTCAAGGCCTTTGACCTCGCTCGCCGGCGTTATGTCGATACCTGCCTTAAATTCGAATTCACCGTTCTCCACCAGACGTACTTTCGGAAGATCCTCAAGCAACTTATAAAGAGTCAGTGCATATTCTGGCGTCTTGGTAAGGACGGCCACAGAGGCTAAAGGTTCGTCTGTCATGAGCTGGCTCAATGTCTCGCTCAAAAAGACAGCCATCTGACCTTCGTTGGGAAAGACAGTGCGTGCGACAGGTAAGCCTTCGCGTATGGCGGCGGGTGGTTGAGTCGGAGCGATGGGCCCGAGAACGCCGTGAGCAAATGCAGCGATTGTTTTAGGTGAACGATAGGTTGTCATTAAATAGTTCGCATAAACGCGCGGCAAATTCAAAGTGTCAAGAACGCGTTCCCAGGATTCAAACGTATGGGTCGGATCGATCTGCTGCGCTGCATCCCCAGCAATCGTGATGGCCGCATCGTCTTCCAGGGCGCGACTCAGTGCTTTCAGTTCGATGACAGCAAGATCCTGCGCTTCATCGATCACCATGTGGGCGTATTTTTTGATGCGTTGAGCGGCGATATCCTGCTTACCGGCTTTATAGGCCTGCAGTTCGAGAAGGATTGCAAAATCCTCCGTATCGATCGTGCCTGAGATACTCTGCTCCTGCTCGTCCTCGATGAGGCTTCGGCCATCGACGGTTTCGAGAGAATCACTTTGGTAGCCGCTGTAGACTTCCTCGGCCTTTTGCCCAAGCTGATCAAGAGAATGGCTGATAAGATCGCGGATCATGCCGGACGTGATGATACCGCCAGACTGTTCGGCGATTTTTTCGAGAATCTCGAGGTTAGTGAAAAGATCGGCGCGATCGCCCGTGGTGTTGAGATAACGTTTGCGGCGTTCCATAAAAAACTTCTTCACGGCCGCCGTCCTCATGGGGGCGGTTGCGGTAGCTTCGGCTTCGATTTCGTCAAGCAGTGTTTTTTCGGCGAGATCAAAACGATCGGCAAGGCAGAGATCCGTACGGTCCCGGAGAACGGTCGCAACCGAAGGCGTGCCTGGCAAAAATTTCGCCGCGCTGCGCAAAATCTCTTCGACTTGGCGCCGCACGATCTCAGGGAAAACGTCCATCATGAGGGGATGGCGTTTGATGCGGCTGACGTTCGCAGGAACGTAAGTACACACGCGTCCAGGTAGGTTTCGGAGCATGCGGCGCGCCTGCCCCTCGACCCAGTCATCGAAAGTCTTCACTTCCACGTCGCCGAGTCCGAGCGTTCCGAGGAGTTTTTTCGAGAGGCGAACCAGGCCTTCTTCGGGGACCACGACCAGGATTTTGTTGGAAGGAAAATGCGCGGGGTCTTGAAAACGAAGGAAAGCGATGCGATGCAAAGCGATCGTTGTTTTCCCGCAGCCGGCTCCGCCGAGGACCAGCAATGGATCATCGTAATCGGCCGTTAACAGGCGGAACTGATCGGGATCAAGTAGAGCGGATACTTCGGGGGCCGGTGTATTGGTCAAACCAAGGCCGCTCTGAAGCGTACGATTTGCCGATCCTGCGCCACCGGAAAGACTCGGGCTGAAACCATGAGCATCACGCACCCATGTCCCGTCATCTTTTTTGCGGTAGCTTTTGCCACCCGCGTGAATACGCAAGAGGACACTGTTATGAATAGTGACAACGCGTCTTTTGATGACCACACCCTGCGCTATACGGCCAGGGAACTCCTCTTCGTATTCCTCCCCCTCCCGGTAGTTGAAAAAGATCCGGGACACCGGGGCATGTTTCCAGTCGATCACCGGAGTGTTTCGAAACCTGAGAAAGCTCAGGTGACCCAGCAGCACATCACGGCGCTTGCCCTTCTCTTCGAGGCACAGATGCGCGAAATAAGGTGAACGGGGGTCTGGCAAGGCCTCGTCTTTTTTGAGCCGTAGAATCGCACGCTGCGTGTTCATCTGGTCGAAGAGCGCAGGAAGGTCGGCGCTTTTTGCCGTCGAAGCCTCTTCGCGCAAGAGTTCAAGGCGGTCTGAGGCGTCATGCCCCTGAGGGCGACGATTCGCATGGACCTGCCTAATGGACTGTATCAAAGTATTGCAAAGGTTCTCTTCCTCCGCGATCAGAGCAAGCTCTTCGGGACTGAGGACTTCATATGTCATACAGGCACTCCTATCTCCGGCGGGGCCAGGAACCTTTAAATTCTATAAATAAAAGGCTAAGTTGCAGAGATTCAATCGGGATTAAGTGCTGACATTTTCAGATGAATTGCACTAAAATCGAGCGTCGCAGTTTAACGGAGCGATACCGAAAGAGCAAGGTACGCGAGGGAGAAGTCGTGGAAGAGCCCATTACAGTCAGTTGCCCGTGGTGCGGCGAAAGTTTTATTACATTTTTTGATCTGTCAGCGGGTGACCAAAATTACATCGAGGATTGCCAGGTCTGCTGTCGTCCGATCACTTTGCATTTTACCATTTCGAGGATGGGACGGGTTCGGGTTCAGCCAGGCCGGTCTTAGTGGAGAGGACTCTGATTCGGGAGCGCCAGGGAGACGAACACGTGGCGTCCATGGTGGCTCATCGAAAAGGGTATGATTTCGTCATCCATCGTTAAACGCGGCACGCCGCCTTCGTCTTTGGATAATACAGCCCTTGGAGCATAGCGTTGGGTGAGTTCCTTGAGGACATCTCGACTCAAGGCACTTTGATCACGCGGCGAAAGTTCGGTCTCGGACGTTCGTACCACACTGATAAAATCCATCTCTGAGGAGGAACAGGTTGCCGCGACCGCATCGCCTGTGCATTCAACCTTCAAAATCCAGCTCTGGGTTCCGAATTGAACGCGGTTATTCTGGAGATCGACCGCCCAAAGATTTGGGATAAAATAACGCATATTATTCTGACGATAAGCTTTGAACGCAGATTCTTTCGCGGCCCACAATGTCCATACTAGGACCGGATCGTTTTGAATCGTAGGATAGCGGAGGACTTCCTCGGGATGGAGGATACGTTCGATAAAACGCGGTCTTATGGTGGAATCGATTTTGAGATCAACGATGTCATTGCCAAGCTGCATGGTAACCTCTTTCAAGCACTTCAAGCTGATCAAAGATCTGCATCGTGATATCCCTTTGCGCCTTGCGGCCCTCGGCAATTGTTACGTCGACTTGTTTCCAGTCCACCCATATCCTATCGCCCCATCGCGGCCAGAACCCATAAGTTTTCTGGGCCCTTCCTCGCAGATATACCGCTAAAACGAGAGTTCGGGGGTTGGATTGAACAAGCTGTCCTACGCCATACATCGCCGCGTCGCGGTTGAGATTTCCGGTGCGACTGCGGCCACCCTCAGGAAATACGCAAAGCGATTCGCCCAAACGATTCAGATAGGAAATCTTTTCCCAAACAAGCCGTTTGGAAGCGACGGAACCCTGCCGCTCCAGGTAAACGCATTTCGCAATGTAGCACATTCCGCGTAAGAAAAAGTTTTTGCCGAAGTTCGCAAGCTCAGGAACGTTCCATGGAAAATACGAAAACCGCTGCATGAGGGTGCGAAGGTCAAAGAGAAGCCAGGTGAGGAGGAGCGAATCAATCATCGTCATATGATTCGCGCAGATCAAGAGCGGACGTCTTGGATGCGTATCGATGAGATCACGCAGTCGGCGTCTAACCAAACGGCGATCGGGTGAACGGTAAGCAAGACAAAATCGCAAAATGAACACCAATAGGGGCCCAAACCAAAAGTAGTTTAGCTGCCCCACCATTTTCTGGGTCCACAAAGCGCGACGTTGTCTTTTATCGAAGGACACTTATTAGTTCTTCAAAGCCTTCACTAACGTTACCGCGTCCCCTATGGTCGCGATACGGTCAGCGTCATCATCACTGATTTCGAGATCGAAGGTGTCTTCGAAATCGAGGACAATATCAACCAAGCGTGCTGAGTTTACCTTAAGATCGTTCAAAATATGCGTCTGGGGATTGATGGAGTTCAAAGCTTCCGTATCTTTTGCGTGCTTGGAAACGATGCGTACTACATTGTTGTAAATGTCTTCCTGATTCATCATGAGGCACTCCATTTTCTGAAAATAACGCAACTGTTGACGTCACCAAATCCGAAGCTAGCCTTGGCCGCGATCTGAAGTGGGACATTTTGAGTCGATTGAGGTACGTGTCGTACGAAGTCCTTAATATCCGGATGAAAGTCTTCGCAGTTTCTTGACGCATGGATAAACCCATAATGCAGTTGCAAGATGGTTGCAACAGCTTCGATAGCCCCGGCAGCACCCAGGCTGTGGCCGATGAGTGACTTAGTGGAGTTTATCCAAGGAAAATCACCTGGTTTGCGGTCTAAAGCCACAGACCAGTTATTCAGCTCCATCGGGTCTGCGATCGTGGCCGTAAGGTGGCCATTAATGTAATCGACCGCGCGCGGATCGATGGCCGCCGCCTTTAAGGCCTGGCTGATGCACTTCTGAACACCTGACGAACTTGGCATGGTCATGGTTCCGCCTGCCCGCATACCGCCGCAGTTGATAGCGGAGCCGATGATTTCGGCGTAGATTCGAACCCCTCGTTTTTGGGCCGTCTCGAGGTCTTCAAGGACCAAGACGCCGGAACCCGCTGCTGGAATAAATCCGCCTGCGCTTGCACTCATGGGGCGCGACGCGGCTTCGGGATCGCTATTGAATTTGCGGCTCAAAACCTTCATCGAATCAAAACCGGCCCAGATATGAGGGTCCGATCCTTCGGTGCCGCCCACGAGCATTCGATCGGCGAGGCCGAGTTGAATGCGTTGCGTCCCCATAATCATAGCCTCTGTGCCTGTGTTGCAAGCAGAACTATTGCTGAAAACCTGGTTGCCGAGGCCAAGGAGTCCTGCGATACGAGCCGCGGATCCGCTGCCCATAATCTGCTCCACAACGGTTGACCCTATGCGTTTTACGCGTTTGTCCCTAACGTTGGGAACAACACGAAGCGAGAGCGTATCGATGCCGCCTATCCCAGTCCCAATGATTGCGCCCGTGGTATCGTCAGGCTGATCGCCTGGAGCCGGTTCGAGACCGGCATCTTTATAGGCTTCGAGAGCAGCGATTGTTGCATAACTCATGCATTCATTGGTGGCGAGGCGTATATTCTCGGGAATTGTGGCTAGAGCCGCTTCCAAACCTTTGGGAATAGCTGCGACCTGGCAGGCAAATCCCAGATCCTCGAGCTCGGGCATGAATCGAAGGCCGGATCGGGCCGCACGCAGAGCGTCCAGAAATTCCAATTGGTTGTTAGCATTCGCCGCCACAACACCCATACCGGTTATAACGACCCGACGAGCCATTACTTTTTCACTCCCATGCCGATCAAAGTGCCTTTCGCGACGACTGTTTCATCATTAAGGCGCATGACGATATCGCATTTTACCTTGCCCATTTTGAAAATGAGTTTCTCGCCGAATACGGTGACTTTATCGCCCGGCCGCACGGGGAATAAAAAATCGACATTCGCCGATTGAAAAAGAGTCACGCGTGCTTCTGGATCCCGCCCCGATGCAAGAAAGAGGTGTATCGCCATCGCCGCGAGCCCGACCTGGGCCATGCATTCGAGGAGGATGACGCCTGGCGTGATAGGATTGCCGGGAAAATGGCCCTGATAAAACCATTCATCCTGACGAAACGTATAATTCCCGACGATGGATTTGTCATCGAGATGAGTAATTGCATCGACATAACGAAATGGTTTTTGCTGAGGAAGTACCGCGAGAATTTTCTCGACTTTACCTTCTAGCGACAAGGACGCATAATCCATTCAAAATACCTCTCTAATTACTAATAGCTTCCCCGCCGTCCACCCGGATAATAGATCCGTTGATCCATGCGGCTTCAGGACGGCTCATAAGATAAACCATGCCAGCAATATCCTCCGGAGTCGTAAGGCGTTGAAAGGGATTGCGTTTCAACGCTCTCGCTTTCATCTCATCGGCTCCTGGTATCAACCGCAGGGCTTTGGTATCGGTTATGCCAGGCTGCAAAATATTGCAGCGAATTCCGTATTGCGCATAAGCCACTGCCACCGATCGGGCCACGGCTTCCAAAGCGCTTTTGGCAGCTGAAATCGCGGCATAACCTTCCCAGGCAATCGAGTTTCCTTCGGACGTCAACCCTAACACACGTGCATCCGCCTTAAATAAATTCCGGCGATGAAGGTCCTGTACCCAAAAGAGGAGATTGGTGCCCATATTGGCAATTGTCTGGGCAAAGTCGTCTTCGTTAAGGTCCGCGACCGGCCTCATATTGCCTAAGGCTATAGAATGCAGAACGAGTCCCAGGGAAGCAGCGCCCGCTTCCTTTGCAATGGAATCAAGAATGAGCGCCCGCGTTGCAGACGTTAAAGCATCGCAATTAAAAGTGACAAGCCGACCACCATGGGCACGGATCTCATCAAAGTCTTTTTCCACTTCCGCCATAGAGCCACGACGGTCGCGATGAACAACACAAAGATTGAATCCATGGGCAGCGAGTTTTTTGGCGCTCGCCAGGCCAATGCCGCTCGAACCACCGAGTATGAGGGCCCAGGTTCCTTTGGCGAGGTCGCCCGTGTTATTCACTGCAGTCAGCTCCTTTGTGTTCACCAGCTTGGAATACACCTCGGCTCAACAGACTGTCCATACTTTTACGCGAAGTACGCCAGAGGTGCAGATTTTAAGCTCAAAAAACGCCGTTTTGCCGTAAATCATGCTGGGAAAAGGGCGCTGATGGACTCATTGTTATGGATGCGAGAAATCGCTTCAGCGAACAGTGGTGCTACACTTACCGTCTTGATTTTGGGGCCAAAGGGCTCAAACCGATACTCCACTGTGTCGGTTACAACGATCTCTTTTATCACGCTGTCCGAGAGCTTTTGCTGCGCACTTGCAGTCAGCACGCCGTGAGTAACCGCAGCATAGATATCCTTTGCCCCTTGGGCTTTTGCGGCCTCAGCCATAGCTATCAGCGAGCCACCGGTGAAGATAATGTCATCTACGATCAAAACGTTTTTGTCCTTCACATCACCGACGATATTCCAGATTTGAGCATTTTCCGTATGATCTTTGCGCAACTTGTTGCCTATAACGACCGGAACGTCGAGCTCCTGGCCGAATTTAAAGGCGTTTTTCCCATAACCGACGTCAGCGGAGGCCACGACCCAATCGTCTTTTTTCTGCATTTTTTTGCGGAAATAATCGGCGATAACGGTGCGCGCGTAGAGATGATCCATCGGTTTGCGGAAAAAGCCTTGAATTTGAGGACTGTGGAGATCCATGGTCAGCACGCGGTCGCATCCGACGGCTTCAAGGGCATCAAAACAAACGCGCGCCCGAATCGAAACGCGAGGCTCGTCTTTTTTGTCGCCTTTCGCATAGCTAAAGAACGGAATAACGGCCGTGACTTGAGCGGCCGATGCGAGTTTAAGAGCGTCGACCCAAAAGAGGAGTTCCATAAAATTACGATCGACCGGATAGTTGACGCCTTGGATGATATAGGTGTCTTTACCCCGGACGTTTTCCAAAGCGCGAACGAAAGTATTGCCTTCGCTGAAGGTGATCACTTCCGCGGCCGTTGGCTTAATGCCAAGGCGTTCGCATATTTTTTTGCCAAGATCCGGCGAGGCACTTCCACAGATCACGGCAATTTCTTTGGATTGATGCTTTTTCATGAGCGACACCTTTTTCGATTCGAAGGATGACGCCTACTAAGCTACCAATTAAAGAGTTTGAAGCCTATATCGATTTGTAGCGTGTTGATCGAGCCAACTTTGGTTTTCGTGCGCCAGTCGCTGTCAGGCACGATGCGGCTAAGAGAAGCACCGCATTCCACGCGGGCAAAATCCGCGCGATAGAGTTGATAATTATAACCAATAGCCTGTTCATTCGTGTAGTAGTGATTCGATTTTTTTTTCCCTGTGACGGTATAATCTGTGCGATCGTAGATGCGAATTTCGCCGGCTCCCGCACCCATCCAAAAACTCTGTGTTTCGAGCTCGTAACCGACAATCAGCAGACCACTGTTACCGTCCTGATTGGCCATCAGTGTTTTGTTTTTATAAACCCGGTAGGCATTCGCATCGAGTGCAAAATAAAAGCGGCTTTCATCCAGCAAATATCCAAATCGTCCTGACCCGGACAAAGTCTGAGTGGACGAGCCTTTAGCGCCCTTGTAACCGGGGAGGTAAACGTAACCACCACCCGCTCGACCTGTGGCAAACGGAAGGGCCGAGGCTTCATAAGAGAGCCCAACAAAAAGAAGACTTCCGAGGAGGAAGGGAATCAAAGACATAAGTTTAGCAGGGCTAAAGCGTGGCATATCAATCTCTCTAGCGTGACAGAGTTCTGATTGATACTAGGCATGATGGGGACGATAGGCAAAAGAAAAACCCCTCAGAGCGAGGGGTGTCGGAATCAAATTCAGGTGGCTTTAGCGCCTGGTTCCAGGATCGCAGTGGCGATAGGACCAGGAATCTTGTGAGCTTTGCAAGAGACCGATACGGTCGTAATCACACGCTCAACCAAGTCATGGGCACGCTGAGGATTGTCGCGCTCACGTCCTTTGAGTCTTACGACGACTTTTACTTTGTCGCCACGTTCGAGGAATTTCTCGATCGCATTGACCTTGGTCGTAAGGTCGTGGTCAGAGATATTCGCCTTGAGCTGAATTTCCTTCAGATCAGACGTTTGACGATTTTGTTTTTGTTTTTTCTTCTTTTCGTACTGAAGCTTTTTAAAGTCTTCGATGCGAACTACCGGCGGAATGGCCTCAGGCGCACTCACTAGTACAAGATTAAGTCCCTCTTCTTCAGCGATACGAAGAGCTTCCATAGCTTGAACTATGTCATTACGACCTTCGCCAACGAGTCGGACCTCTTTCATGGTTCTAATGTCAGAACGTTCTAAAACTTTCAAAAAGACCTCTCTCCAACTAAGGAAACGATCGACTCGGTGTTTTGCGAGTCTTGTGTGAGATCCCAGACGGCGCTTTCGTCCTATCGGGGTCCGAGTGACAGAATATAGCGACCCTGTGTGCAAGCAGCAATCAAAAAAGCGACTCAAATTCGTCTCTTTTCGGCTGTCGCCCTTTCCTGACCCACGTCACAGTGCTGAGACTCGAGCTATCAGGGCCTTTTGTTCGCGTGCAAGAGGTTCAGAAAGATGGCATCATCGCTTTGCAAAATTCTTCATGTAAAAATGACGGATAAAGAGGAAGCCGATGGTACGCATTTCTGTTCTCGATCCGAATGATCCCATACTCCATCCGTTACGTCTCGGAGCGAATCAATTTCCGGGCGCTTGGGCTTATACAATGCCGCGTGAATTGCGCGGTCTTAAGATGCCAGACGAACGTCGTGCGACGTGTATGAATTGTCCAAAAGCCTGTTACGAAGATTATCGTCCCGATTACAGATGCTGCACGTACCATCCTCGTATTCCTAACTATCTGATAGGACTCAGTATGTTAGGAGCAGGTGGTGACACAGCAATTGATGCTGTTATGGCTCGCGGTCTGCTTCTGCCGGAAGGCATGCATCATGCCCCGGGGCAGTGGTACGACTACCTCGACGATCTCGAAAATGAATCGTTTGGACAGAGCACCAAGGTCCTTTGTCCCATGCTTGACGAATCGAACGGCTACTGTCGGGCGCACGCATTCCGCAATTCTGTGTGTTCAACTTTCTTTTGTATCAAAGATCATGGCACCCCTGGTGACGATTTCTGGGGTCAGATTCAGACCCTGGGGACCCAGGTCGAAATGAGTCTAAGCCAGTGGGCTCTCCGTGCGGTCGGTTTTGACCTGGACACCTATTTCAAAACATTCACGCGCCTTGCGGCCGAGATCAAAGATGTCTCAAGTGTGACGGGTTGGAAGAGCTACGTTCTGGATCAGCTATGGGGAAGCTGGAAAGGGCGCGAAAAGGAATTGATGCGCGAATGCGGACTACTTGCCTCCGAAAACCGCGACGATCTCTGGGAGATTGCCAACAGTTTTGAAATCAAAGAATCAGCGAAGTTCAATATCGCGATGATCACGGCAGTTCCCGACCATCTCAAAGGTCAGGTCGATCCGGAAGATCTCGAAGAAGACGAAGATGCAGAAGCGGCCAAACCTAAAGACATTTGGAAAAGTTGCATCAAAGCCTACGAAAAACTCTGGGATCTGCCGCAGGGCCATTACATCATGAGTGGACGGGCCGATATCGTGCCGAATCACGGGATCGACAAGGAAAGTCTTTATCACGAAGACAAGCCTTACAGCATTCGCGTCTACACGCGAAAAGGCAGCAAAACACTCGACTGGCGCATGTTTATCAACCAGGCGGAATTTGAAGTCCTTCAACTGTTTGTCGGGGACGGCCGTAATCTCGATTGGACCCTGCTTATGCACCCCACTTTGAAAGCGCTCGGACGCGGCAAAGAATTCGTCGCGGAAATGCTCAAGCAAAAGGTCCTGGTGCGTGAAAGCCTGCACTGACTTTTAAAAAGTGCAGCGCATTCCTTGATACCAGGCATTGTTCGTTGGCCCGAGGCTAAGAGCGAGTTTCCAGCGGCCGGCGTTGGTTTGATTGCCTTATCGATTTAAAAATGAGCCGCAACAAACAAGCTGGGATTGGTCGTGTTTACGTTCGTCGCCTTCCCATCTGTCGTTCTGTAGGAGAGCGAAGCACCTGCTTCCACGGTGTCGGAAACAAGGGCCTGGCCGAGAAGCACAAACTCGGTTCCGTCGTGGTTTTTCACGCCGGCGATCGACGTAGTCGCGAAGTAATCCACTTCGATTGAAAATGATTCACTCATCGCCGATTCCATATGGACACCAGCAGTCGCTTCGTTTTTGAGATCGATACCGTTTTCATGAAAGGAGGAATAATCCTTCTGATCATAACTCACGCCTAACGTGATAGGCAGGTCGATGCGATACCGGGCGTGGAAACCAAGGTCCTGGGGCTGATTGTTGCTCGGATTGTCGAGGTCTTTATGTTTGCTAGTGACAACGGCCGTGGCTTCCCACATCTCCTGGTGTGCACTAAGGCCCAGAGTTAGTGTGCCGGCGTTGGGCTTTTGGGAAGGTTGGCCCGCAGCCTTTTCGTGTCCTCGAATAAAATTCGCCTGCAGCCCTAAGCTAAGAAAAGAAAAAGGGCTCACGGTGATCGAGGGACTCACGAGCGTGTTGTCGTTTTTGATAACGTTCGTGACTTTTATGGTGTTGTACTTGGCATTGACTCCCAGAACGACGATAGGGGATAGAGCATAAAATGCTCCCGCTGCGAGGTTAGAGCCCTTTACTGCTTCATTTCTCGTTGTGAGAGCTGTATCGACCTGACTCGTCCCGGCGGTAAATCCGGCGATGGCTTCGATGAGACTCCCGCTTTTGAGTTGATAGTACTGGGAGGACGAAATCACGGTGCGACTGAGCGTAAATATGTTGTGAAAACTGAGCTCGTCACTTTTGGTGTGATTTTGAGTGGCTGATTGGGATACGACCTGCTCCTGGGCATTGGCAATAGAGGATGCAGTGGCCGCGTAGAGCGCCAAAGACATAATAGGAGTAATCATGCGCATGGGATATCCTTTGGTATTAGGGTCTTTCTGATGAAAGGCGTTCGAAGGTCACCCTCGAACGCCTTTTATCGATTCGTTTAAATAAATGATCGTCTCATGTCACAGGCTGCGTGCGGGAGGTTAGAAGGAAACGCAAACTCTCTGCCGCAGCCGCTCGTGTATACCCATAGCGTGTTTCCAGCTGGCGATAAGTATTCTCGGCCAGGTCTCGTTCTTCCTGCGTGAAATTTAAGGCTTCGCCGTTTTCAAGAGCAAGCATCACGCGGAAGTTTTCGTCCACCTGATGTTTCCGTTCATCATAGTAGTGAGCTTTCATCGTATCGAGATACTCGTGGAAGATCTTCGTAACGTTGATCGCTTCCGTCGGTCGCTCGATTTTGGTCGCCGCGATACGGCCTATTAAGGCTTCCCGATGTTTGTCGGCAGGACCAGGAATCTTAAGGATCTTTTCGACTTCCTTCATAAGGTTTTCGTTGGGAGGCTCATAGGAACTTGTGTTTTTATTGAAGATTTTTTCTCGTTTCACTTGTGCAACGATGTGCTCAATGTAGCGGTTGAAAAGAGCCTCATATTGATTCTCATCAACAAGAGTCATAGCCGTCGTCGCCTCTTTTTCGAATATTTCGGCGAAATCACGGCGACAGGCCTGAATGAACTCCTGCGGCTGGTGATATTTGCCCCTTGGTTCGAGCTGAAGGAATTCATAAACCGTACGATCCTTCACGAGGCGATCCAGCTCTTCAAACACGGCCATGGGCGTCAGGCTCTCATGCTTTGGATTCTGGATAGCGCGATAAAGGATACTTCGAATTTCGCGCGGCGAGGCTCCAAAACGACCTTCGTAGGCAACGACGTTTTGATACTCTTCGCAAATTTCCTTGCGCAACTCGTATATCGCGGCTTCTTCCTGAGGCTTAAAGGTGGAGAGCAGGGATTCGCTTTCATACAGGCGGATTTTGCTGCGGGGATCCAGCCTTGAGATCAGGGCGCGGTATTTGGTGTCGTAATAGTCGGGATTCGGTTGCTTCAAGCGTGTCATCACTGCCCAAAGACAGAGCATCTCAACGGCATGCGGGGCGATCGGCCGGCTTTTGCCCAGAGCTTTGAGGTCTTGTTTGTATATTTCTGCTTCAAGGCTCGGTTTAAGCAGGTAGGGAGCTGTCAAGAGCTCGAAACGGGAACGGAACGAGGCGAAGTCTGGGATGGTTTTAAAGGCATCCAGATGTTTTTCGTTCGTTGTGGCAAAAAAGACGATATCAAGCGGCGCCGTTGAGGACGGAAGATTCGCTGTACCTTTCTCCACAGTGGAGAGGAGGTACTTAAAGGCTTCGATCGGACGTTTCAACATGTCCGAAAATTCGAGGATCCCACGGTTGGCCTCGATCAGGGGGCCTTCGGCCTCGTGGAAGCTTATGTTGTGCAGGACGGGCGGAAGATTCGCTATATTGCGGTCCATCGTCAGCTGCTTTTCGTAGGCATCGATCGACATTTGGGGTTCGACCGTACTTACGCCGACGCGGTATTGCTTTGAGTAATACCAACGCTCAACCTGAACGTGGCGCAAAACCATTCCCATGTCGCCATCGTAGGCGGCCAGGAGGTTTTCGAAAATGAGTTGGTTACGTTTCGAAAGTCCGGACATCATCAGATTTTGAGGAATCTCTACGTCGGCTTCGGGAATATTTAGCTCGACCGCAAGCCAGCGTCTGAGTAGAGTTTCGCGATAGGGAAGGGGAATGAGATAGACGGGATTTTCTTTATATTCCGACGGAATCTTAGACGCGATTTTCGCTTCTTCGAGGAACGCAAAGGAATCCTCGCGCAGGCTTGCATACTCCTGGTTCCCTGAAAAGCCAATTGGCCCATGTGAGCCAGCGGCCTTTGCAGTAAGGCTCTTATCCGTCGGGAAGATCCAGTTAAAGCGATAGACAGCGCCTTCTTCTGTCTCCGAGTACTTCTGCATCGCGTGGGCGATCGATTCCACGATCGACGTCTTTGCCGAACCATTCGGTCCATGCATCATGAGAAGTTTGTTGGAATAACCCTGCCGAACAAAGCCGGTAATTATCTTGTAAATCTCGTCCTGCACGCCTTCAGAACCGACGATAGGCACGTTTTTATGAGTTCCCAGATCAAAAATATGCCAACGCGTATGGCCGTCTTGGCTTATTTTGCTTGATCCGAAGTGGTTGAATGTATCGTAAAGATATTGCGCTGAATTTCTGACCATGTGCGAAGGCCGTTCGCGCAAGCGATTCAGAAAACCGCTAAAGCTTAGAATCACCTGACGTTCCTGGAACAGACTGCGCGATTCCTGATTAAGCTGATGCAGAAGATCGTTAACTTCTGTCATATTCCGCCTCCCTGAGGTGTTCGGTTTTGCTTCAAACAGCATAACTCCTGACGATCGCTTTGTCAGCGAAACAGTACGCATCACTTAGAAAACGTCAAACCTAGAGCTGGCCTTGCGTTTGGGAATTTAAAGGCCTCAAACCCAAACCCACGGCCAGTTCAGTGATTTACACGTGAAGAAAGTTAACGCGTGCCGCTCAATTTGCGGTAAAACGGAAAGGGGCTTCAAGGGTTTTAGAAAAATACATCAGTCCCAGCTTTTGGATGGTGGGAAAGTATGTTACACCTTGATAATGATCCATAAAAATTAATACAGGCCATAGGCCACGGGGTACCTGAATGAAGAAAGTCTTCATATTGGATACGAACGTTCTCTTGAGCAACCCTCTTAGTATTTTTAAATTCGACGACAACGATGTGGTTATTCCCATCAGCGTCATCGAAGAGATTGATACGTTTAAGAAGGACCAAAGCGATATAGGACGCAATGCACGAGAGGTTTCTCGGGTACTCGACAAGCTCCGTACGCGAGGGACACTCTCCTCCGGGATCAGACTTTTCGATCAGCGCGAAGACTCGGGGCAGCTCTACGTCTACCTCGGTCACAACATGGATATCCTGCCCGAACTGCTCGCCAGCAGCACGGACAACCATATCCTCGCGATCGGGATGACCTTACAAAAACAGTTTGGTGATACGCGCCGCGTCATCATCATTACGAAGGACACGAACCTTCGTATCAAGTCCGATGCTTTTGGGCTCGCTGCCGAGGATTTTGCAGCTGATAAAGTTGATATCTCGCACATGTACACGGGCATCGTCGAGATGACGGTCGATGCGACTCTCATCAATAAATTTTACATCGATCGGGAAATTCGGCTGGAAGGGGAGTTTTATCCCAACCAGTTTGTGATCATGGAAGATAAAGACGATCCAAGCGCGTCGGTCTTCGGGATGTACGACGGCGCGGAAAAAATTATTAAGATGGTCGACCCGCGCACCGAGGGGATCTGGGGAATCTATCCAAGAAACATGGAACAGGCCATGGCCTTGGAATGTCTCCTCAACGACAAGATTCGACTTGTGACATTGAGCGGGCAGGCCGGTACAGGGAAAACCCTGATGGCGATCGCCGCCGGTCTCGCTAAAACGACGGACGAGGATCAGTACCAAAAACTCCTTGTTTCGCGCCCTATTTTCCCGATGGGTCGTGACATTGGGTATCTCCCTGGCGACCTTGATGAGAAATTGAATCCTTGGATGCAGCCTATCTTTGACAACCTCGAACTCCTCTTGGGTGGTTCGACCGGCGGCCGGAAAAAAGGGATGAACAAGAGTCATCAGGAACTCATCAACCAGGGTATGCTCGCCGTTGAGCCGTTGACCTATATCCGCGGCCGCTCGTTGCCTTCGCAGTACTTCATCGTGGACGAGGCCCAAAACCTCACGCCTCACGAAGTGAAAACGATCCTCACACGTGCCGGAGAAGGCACTAAGATCATCCTTACGGGTGACCCATATCAGATCGATAATCCTTATTTAGATTCTCAGAATAATGGTTTGACTTACGTGATCGAAAGGTTCCGTAAGGAGGCGATTTCAGCCCACATCACGCTCACCAAAGGTGAACGAAGTGAGCTGGCATCAAAAGCAGCAAATCTTCTCTAAAAAGTATTAGCGTGGGAGATAACGGCAACTCGATTGTCCGTTATCTTCTAACGTTCCCATCCCGGCCAGCAAAGTATTGTAGTCTTCGCAGCGATAGACATTATCAGCTTTGCAAAATTCAAAAAACTGTTCCGAATAGGCTACGTGGGTCACACCCGTAAGTTCAACACGCGTGAGTTGCGCGAGCTGAGCGCAGGCACCTCCATATTCAAAAACCTTTTCCACCACGAGGTCGCGGATGTCTTCCTGCGCTATGACTGCGCGTGCGGAGAATAAGTTCACAAGCACAAAGACCATGGATAGAAGGGACGAGAGATTCATGGGTAGTTCCTTTCTCTAAGGGCCTCTTGGCCACCATTCACAGAGAATACGTTCGGTGACGGGCAAGGGAACTGTAGGGCAGGCTAATAATTGAATGATATTAAATGATTACGTATCATATTAATTTTTCAGGATGGATTGAAAAAGCGAGATTTCATCCGGGACTTATCATCGCAAGCTTTGCGCTTGTCCGCATGGATCAACCGCTTTGGATACGCGTGATGCACTTGCTCGTCTTCGGCGCGCTTGACTCCGTTCAATTCTCAGCTCAAGGATCTGAAAAGGTCACGATGCAAGCAATGGCAACAGCCACCCTTCGATGGTCATGATGTTAGCGATGAGCGTGGGTGTCGCCGTCGCCGGTGCTTTGATTTCTGGTTTTTTGGCCCAATTGTGTACAGCTTGTCCGGATAAATCATATATAATTCAGAATGTTAGAGTCGCATTGTAAAGGCATTGCTTTACAGGTAGAGACATTTCATGTATGATCTCCAATCAAAGGATGCTTGGAGGTCCGAATTTGCTCGTAAAACTCTCCAAAAAAAAAGCCGTTAAAGACCTGACTAACGTGCCAGATCATATCCATCGTAAGTTGCTGGACTGGATCGATAGTATTGACGAAAACGGTTTGCTTCAAACTCGGAAGGTCAAAGGCTGGCATGACGAATCGCTTAAAGGCGATCGTAGAGGTCAACGCTCCATCAGGTTGAATAAGTCCTATCGAGCAATCTAAGTCGACGTCACGGGCGAGATCCTTGAAGTAATCGAGGTCACGAATCATAAGTATTGAGGCCAAAAAATGGACGCAAAGAGATATCTTGAAAAGAAAATTGGTCCAATGACCTTTGCAAACTCACTGAAGGCATGGCGTGAAGGCGAAGACCTTAGTCAGGAAGACCTCGCTAAGAAAGTCGGCGTGAGCCGAAACGCGATCAGTCGCTATGAAACTGGCAAGGACTTCCCAGGACCTGAAATAAGAAAGGCTCTAGCCAAAGCGCTTGAAGCCGACGTGAAGCAGTGGGAGGTCTATATCATGCGTGACATCGCGAAGGAAAAAGGCATTAAGCATGTTGAGTTCTCAATAAAGCAGGCATGAAAGCCAATTGATATACCTAGAGCGACTCTTTGAAAGTAATTTTGACAACTACGGAGAGAGTGAGCGGAAGTCCAAAAGACTCCCGCTCACTCTCGGCCTATTACTTACTGCCCATCGCCGTGGCGGCAAAGATCGATGACATCAATTTAATAGATTTTTCAGACTGAGCGACTGTTGCATGCTCACCACTTCCGTCAAGACCATGGCTCCCGTCTTCGTCTTGGTAATTTTTGCAGTTATCTTCGCACTTCTGATCGACACCTTGGATAGTTACACGATCACCATCTTTCGTGAAGTGGACTGTGACGTCAATCCGTGGGTTGAAAAAGTGAGCATGTGGCATCGCAGCAAAAGTGACCGAATCAGCACTGCGTTTTTTCAACTCATAATCAAATTTCAAGTTCTGATATTTGAAGTTTTTGACTTTTTTGCCTTTTGCGACATCAAAGGCTATCGCTTCGAGATCAGATTCAGAGGCAAAGTTGAGTTTTACGACCTTCGAGATATGGTTAATATTAATAAGTGTCGCGTCATTTCTCGCGATATCAGCACAGATATCAAAGATATCGTTGAGGCGGATATCTTTCTTTGTCTCGGAATAGCCGCGCTTTAATGTGTAATCTGTCGAGGATTCCATTTTTAAGCCCGATTCAACTCGCCCCGATAGGTTGAGGCCGAGGAACGAAATTCCAAGGTTGGCTTTGGGGGCCATTTCACTGCCTTGCGTAATAACCTTTTGGCTAGAGCATTGAAATAGGCGATGGGCCGCGACTGTATCCGCATCTATAAAGAGCCCGCGACCGTCTTCCTTGCCATCGACATCACGTAGTCTTAGGATAGACACCTGGTGGAGCATGTTCCTGTTAAACAGTTCCGTGAAATTCATGCCGCCGCCAATATCAAAAACGACAGTCGATGCAAACTGTAAGCTCGCGCTCAAATTTGAACCGAGCGTAAGAGTTTTGAGTGAGCTCCTGGATGCGTTTAATGTATCAGCTGGAAGGTCTTATTCGAAAGATATCTCTTTTGTGAGTTCAACCTTCTTGCTCCATTTTTCTTCAATTTTCTTGGAAACCGAAGCATTCAAACCTGATGCACTTGGGTTCTCACCGCAGCCGATGGTCAGAGTTAAAAGTCCAACGAGTCCGATCGATCCTGCAATTAAATCCTTCATTTTATTCCTTTATGAGTTGTGCGGTGAAAGAGATGAGTGAATGGTTCCAAGTGATTTCGATTACGTTTTCCTCATTTGCAACGTGGCTGCTTCTACTGCAGGGGGAATTTGATAACAATATTAATTGCCAATATCGCCTGGTTTCGCAGACTGAAATAGCGAAGTTTCAAAGTAAATTATTTGGAAAATTAGGTCTGATATTATAGGGGGTAATATGGATTTAATCGGAAAGTTGTATTTTCCTTAAACCACGTTTTTGGAAAATTTTATGAAATTTAAATAAGCAATCTTTGAACGAATATTCAGAAATTAGTGGCAAAAAAAGAGCGGAAGTCCAGAAGACTCCCGCTCATTCTTAAATCAGTAGAAAATCAAGACTGTAGTGTCGCGCGCAACATCCACAACGTCTTACCATGAACTTCCAGACGACCTGTAAGTAGGTCAGCTGTTGCTGCATCATCAGCGGCTTCCGCCGAAGCAATACCTGCTTTCAAGTCAGTAACAACCGATTCGTGGCCTTTGATCAGGTCTTTGACCATTTCTTCAGCAGACGGTAGCTTAGATAGCTCTTGAATGCTTCCGGTCTTGAGCATCTCCTGGAGATTAAAAGGAGCGCGTGCCTGGAGTGCGCGAACGCGTTCCGCCAGTTCGTCGATTGCTAAAAAGAGATCGTTATATTGCTCTTCAAACATTTTATGAAGAGAGTAAAACTGAGGTCCAACGACATTCCAGTGGTAGCCTTGGGTTTTAGCGAAAAGCACGTAGGAGCTACACACAGCTTTGTGTAAATGCTCGGCAACGTCGGATTTTGTACCAGAACCGACTGCATCTGATTTTGTATCTTTTAGTGGCGTAGGCATAAAAACTCCTCAATCATGTTTCACTTAACCACCATAGGACTGGTTCGGAAAGGTGTCGAGGGAAAAAGGTTCTCCCTTCGCGTGTTTCAAGCAAACAGTCTATATTTTAAGAGGTTAATGCTTGAAGTGACGAATTTGGCTAAAAACCATGGCGATGCCGTGTTCGTTCGCGGCAGCGATAGATTCGTCATCACGCATTGACCCACCTGGCTGAACTATACTGGCTATTCCAAGCTTTGCAGCTGTATCGACGGAATCCCGAAAAGGGAAAAACGCGTCGCTCGCCATCACGGCGCCTTGTAACGATCGTCGGAGTTCCGCCGCTTTCTGCGCCGCAAAAAGTGCAGAATCGATGCGACTCATTTGTCCGGCTCCTACGGCCAGAGTAACGCCATCTTTGGCATATACGATCGCATTTGACTTTACGTGTTTGCATACCCGCTGAGCAAACACCATATCGTTTTCCTGCTGCGCGGTGGGGATAGCCTTGCTGGCGATCGTCCATAAATCCTTGTCCAGGCGAACGACGTCACGCTCTTGAACAAGCACCCCTCCAATGACAGTGCGCATATCGATTTGTTTTGCCGGGGTCTGCGTGTTGATGAGATAGGGGAGCTCGAGTAGCCGCAAGTTTTTCTTAGCCGCAAGTATGCTTTGCGCTTCGGTGCTGAAGCGAGGCGCGACTATGCACTCAAGGAACGTTTGCGCGAGGGCCTTTGCAGTCTCGGCATCAACTTCTGTATTAAACGCGACGATGCCGCCAAAAGCTGATTTCGGATCGGCTGCAAGAGCGCGCTCGTAGATGCCCAGTAAGGCATCGCTCCGCGCCCCGATTGCGACACCGCAGGGATTCGTGTGTTTGATTACCGCAATGGCCTTGAACTCCGGAAAATCCGCCACTAATTGCGCGGCACCGTCGATATCAAGCAGGTTGTTATAGGATAATTCTTTGCCCTGGAGAATCCGGGCATCCTGGAGACCGCCAGGAATACTCAATTCACTGTGATAAAATTTGGCCTGCTGATGCGGGTTTTCCCCATAACGCAAAGGCTGAACTTCCTTGAGATTCAAGGCAATCGCATGAGGAAGGACATTTTCTGCCTTATCCTGACCTTCGAAGTACGAAGCGATCTTGCCGTCGTACTGGGAAATATGCCGAAACACTTTGCCTGCTAACATGCGCCGAAGCTCGTCATGCAAACCACCGCTTTGGAGCTCTTCCAACACGCGCCCATAATCCGAAGGATCAATGACCGGCGCACATGAGAGGTAGTTCTTCGCTGCAGCGCGGAGCATGCAGGGACCACCGATGTCTATGAACTCGATCGCCTTTGGTAGATCAAGTCTTTGCTCAAGCGCTTTTTTTGCGAAATCATAAAGATTGGCGACGACGAGATCAATAGGACGAATGCCAAATTCAAGCACTTGATGGCGATGGGTTTCTTTATTGCGGTCGAAAAGTATACCCCCGTGAATCTTGGGGTGCAGGGTTTTTACGCGACCGTCGAGTATCTCTGGGCTGCCTGTGTAGGTGGCGGCTTCGGTGCACACGATGTTTTCGGACTGCAGGAGTTTCGCGGTGCCGCCAGTCGAAAGGATTTCGAAACCAAGCGTAACGAGCGCGCGTGCAAAGGAGACAACGCCTGTTTTATCAGTGACAGAGATCAGGGCCAGGGGCTTTTGAGCTGAGGTCATGGAGGACTCCGTGAAAGGTCAGTGTCAGTGCGTGGCGTTTTTTTGAGCTTCGGTCAGAAATCCGGAATCCTGGCCAACGCGGGCGATGCCCAGAAAAAGGGATCGGTCTCGTTCTGTGTGAACGAGCTTTTGATAAGCCCGTTCGTAGATGTCGTAAACCGGATCTGCGCCGCGATCGGACGGGCTAAACCCGAGTTTATCGCCGGTCAAGGCACAAACAAGGATATAGATTCGAGCCATTTCGAATTTGGGTATCGCATGTTCATGCTTCGTAGGGTTGAACTCTTCCGGTTTGATTCCGAAATCGTTTTCGTTCAAGAGGTAAAGTTCCATCTCGCGGAGCTTTACTTTTAAGCCGGATTCGAGATGTTCGTATTGATCGACGAAGAGAGATTTTACGCGCTCATTGTCCGAGTCGAGTTGGTCAGGATTCAAGGCCGGTCCCTCCGCTAAATGATCGGTGTACCATACAACCGGGTCTCCTTACAGAGCAAGGGTGCTTTGCGGAAACTTGGGCGGAGAAAGCCTTTGAGTAAGTACCTTGCAATGCACGCTACTAGGTGGTAGCTTAAAATTCGGAGGCGGTACAGATGAGCACTCAATTAAAAAAAGGCACCTTGGAACTCTGTGTCTTAGGGGTGTTATCGCGCGCCGATCGTTACGGCTACGAGTTGGTCGAGATCATTTCTCGCCATATCGACATAAGTGAAGGTACGATTTATCCCCTCTTGCGACGGTGCCTTAACGATGGGCTCTTCGATAGTTACCTGAAGGAATCAGATCAAGGACCACCTCGCAAATACTATCGCCTCACCGATCGAGGCAAAACGATTTACGCAGCGCAAAGACTTGAATGGGACAGCTTTTCGGCGTCCATGAACAGACTCCTCAAGGAGGTAGATCAGCCATGACCGAACACGATTACCTGAACGAACTCGACAGTGCGCTGACGGCCTTACCTAAGGCTCAGCGTGACGACATACTTGACGATTACCGGTCCCACTTTTACGAAGCGCGGGAACGAGGCAAGAGCGATGACGAAATAACGCATGCGCTGGGGAGCCCAAAGGTGATCGCGCGCACATTTGTTGCGGATTATCATTTTAATAGCTGGCAATCACCGGTCGATGGACAAAGCCTAGGCAGTCGTTTTTTTCATCTGTCGCGCGGGTTGCTGGTGCTCTTGTCTCTCCTGTTTTTCAATTTCTTTTTCATCCTTTGGCCCGTGGTGGCCGGTGCCATGATGCTTTTCGCGGCTTGGGTAGTCATAGCGGTTACGGGTTTAATCAGTGTGATTTTTGCTGTCATTGGTCTCGTCGGCGGCGTGTCCGGACTCGTACTGCCCAATCTTTCGGCCCAATTTTCCCTCTTTTTCTACGCTGTGGGAACAGGGTTGCTTGCGGCGATGACGGGCTATGCGCTTTATCAACTCAGTCAGTTAGCGATTCGCGGGATACTGCGTTACATCAAACTTAATATCAAGCTGATCGCAGCTTAACGGAGACCTCCATGCAAAAATCCAGGCTATGTCTCTTCATGATTTTGGGTGTGGTTGTTATCGTGTCTCTCTCCTTGGGGCGATGGTTTGACAGCCGCTGCGATAAAGGCTGTCTACAATCGGTCCTTCATAATTCGTTTGCGAACGTAGGCAATGATTTTTCTACAAAACTCGGCGATTTTCATGTGGATAGCGACGAAGAAAATGACGAAGTCAGCAGTGGCTCGTCAACGCTCGCCGATCTCCCGGCGCTGGATGGGATTACGGTTATTCATGTGAAATCCGTGGCAACAGATTGGGTCGTGAATCAAACAGCAGAGACCTTCGCTTTAAGTCTATCGAGCCAAAAACATAAAGACCGCGTTGTGGTTGCGAAAAAAGGCTCGACCCTCACGATTGAAATCAAAGCGAACGGTCCGAAACAGGCTGAGCTTTCCCTGCCGATCAAGTTTATTGGAAAGCTGGAACTGGGAACGGTTTCGGGCGATATTCATGTCAGCAGCAAACTTGCGCTTGCCGCATTGAAGCTCGACACCGCATCGGGCGACCTTAAGCTCGAGGGATGGCCGCGCGACGCACTTGAAATCAATACAGTAAGCGGTAATGTCCAAAGCACTGCAGATGAACCGATCATGGCGAAAACGATTCAGTTTCAAAGTGTTTCCGGCGATTTGAAAGCGCATATTTCAGAGGGTTTTCAAAGTTTTACGGCTCATACAGTCTCGGGGACAGTACGACTGAAGTTGCCGAAGGCGCTCGCCTTCGTTTATAAACTCCACGCAATCTCGGGCGATTTCATGGGAATGCCGAAGGGCGGAGACCTCAAAGATGGGTTTGGCAACAAAGATCTGAAGGGCACCTTTGGAGTAAATCCTCAGAGCCGTGTGGAGTTTGAGTCCGTATCGGGAGACTTTGAGCTTGATCAGGCTGACAGCCTCGGTAGCCGCTAAAAGGCTGGGCGGAATAGGGCTTTTCCCCCGGGTCTTCCTGTGATAGAGCTGGCTCGTATAAAAACGACCGACCGCCTTCAACGGGAAGGGTTTTAACCTATGAAAATCGCTATGCTTCTCTCCGGAGGAGTCGACAGCTCAGTTGCCTTGGCCGAACTTCAGCGCCAAGGCCACACCGACATCACCGCTTTTTATCTCAAAATTTGGCTTGAAGATGACCTTCAGTATCTCGGGGAATGCCCTTGGGAAGAAGATCTTGTCTATGCCCGGGGCGTTTGCGAAAAGCTCTGCGTGCCCCTCGAAATCGTATCGCTCCAGAGAGCCTATTGGGATCGCGTTGTCGCGCATACCGTCGCGGAGCTGAAATTAGGCCGTACGCCGAGCCCCGATATCCTCTGCAATGAAAACGTGAAATTTGGTGCCTTCGCCGACCTCATAGACGAGAGCTACACGCATATAGCATCGGGACATTACGCCCGCGTTGAGTCGGATCCTGCAACCGGAGCAAGACTTTTGAAGGGCATCGATCCCATCAAAGATCAGACGTACTTTTTATCTCGTCTTTCGCAGAAACAATTGGATCGGGCGCTGTTCCCGATCGGTCATTTGCCAAAACCTGAAGTGCGCAAGCTCGCTACTTTTTATGACCTGCCGACTCAGGATCGTCCTGACAGCCAAGGCATCTGCTTTTTGGGCAAACTCAAGTTCTCCGAATTTGTGAAGGCTCATCTCGGCGAACGAGAAGGCTTCATCATCGATATCGAGTCGAATAAAGCCTTAGGCAAACACAAAGGCTTTTGGTTTCATACGATCGGCCAGCGTAAAGGTCTTGGCTTGTCAGGCGGGCCTTGGTTTGTCGTGCAAAAAGATGCCGCAAAAAACATTGTTTATGTATCATGTGACGAGGCGCGCCTCGAACGACCTCAGCTCGATTTCACAGTTGGGCATGTGCATTGGTTCGAAAAACCTGCATCCTTAACGCGTGATTTTGATGTTAAGATTCGGCACGGCGTTCGCACGACCAAGTGCCGGCTGCAAGACCTCGGTGAAGGCCGCTTGAAAATACATCTCGATACGCCCGATGGTGGAATCGCCCCGGGACAATATGCGGTGATTTATGATGGGGATGCCTGTATCGGCTCTGGTGTCATTGAATAGAGTACGGAATGGTGCGGACGGCAACGCCGTCCTACCGTTTCTTAGGGGTGAGTTCGGGTCTAATCCTTCAAAACATCGATGATAGTTTGAGCCAAGAGTTCGTGTCCTTTGACCGATGGATGTTCGTTACATGTTCCGTCGGCCAAGAGAATCAACAGCCCTGCCTTGCAAGAATCTCCATTAAAGTCACGCGCAACTTTGTTGAATGCGTCAAAGCCGGAAGCGACTTTGAAGTGTTTGAGGCGAGCGATCGTCCGCACTTCGGCCTGGATGGATTTCAGCACTAAAAATTGAATAGGATCTTTATAGTTTCGCGCATAATTCGATGTGTAGACGATTTGACCATCAAATCCGGTCGCGCGGAGCGTGTCGACGATGTGATTGAGGTTCTTTGCAATAGTGGACGTCACGCCCAGCATCTTGGATGCTTTGCAAAGGGTAGGGTTGGATTGAAGGTTGCATGCATCCTCCGCCATCAAAACATCGTTACCTGTTAGGGTCATCGTGATGAGCTTGGTGCCTGGGTGCTTTTTGAGGAAGTCGACGGCGAAATCAAGCTGAGCAACATCGTAGTTTATTTTAAGGTTGGCATGTGCGGGTGCATTGCCGCTGCGACAGCCGTTGTCAGGAATGGTTTTGTCGATGAATGACGATGTTGATTCGCCCACGCAGGACGGGTTGGTCAACTGAAGAACTAGCGCGTCGGCGATCACCTCGGGAAACGCACGAAACCTTCCGTCAGCAATAGTCTGGGCATTGTAAGAAATAAGGGGATTGTATCCAAAGGAGATCGAGTCACCAAGGGCAAGGTATTCAGGGCCTAAGTGAATAGGGGGCTCGCTATGGACTTGAGAATTCTGTTGATTCATCGAACCGCATGATGCAAGGAGAGTCAACAGTGGCAAAGATTTTAATAGACGGTTCACAGATAGAGCTCCGGTTTGGTTAGGAAAAAATGAGATTAAAAAATAGTCCATGACTGCGGCAAAGGACAGTATGATTCGCATAAAAATCATTACAAAGTAATAGCCTCACTCTGCCCATGACAAAAGTGAAGCTATTTTTGATGAGAAAGGTTTTTTTTCGATCAGCTGTGGAAACGTTTGTCAGTTGATAAGGCGGAGGCCTTCGCTGACGAGTTCGGCAACGTCATTATCACTGCCTGATTTCTTTTTATCAAGTTCGTCCTTAATCGGTTTCATCCACGATGCGTCGAGCTTTTGCTCGCGGCCCAACTCGTAGATTTCCATCATGAGAAGCCATTCGTCTTTCGCTTCCGCGTACGTCTCGAGACCCATGGCTTCGAGTTCTTTCAAAGCCTTTATCTCACCTGGCTGCTGATGAAGAGCCGTACGCAAGTCACGGAGCTTTTCGTAGCGGACAAAGTTGCTTTTTTCAAAAGCGCTAAATGGCGACTCGCGAGACGGCGTGGTTTCCGGCTCGGAGATTTCGTGTTCGCCGAAAGCCTCCCGATCCGCCGGCCCACCGTAAACGGAGGGTACTTGGTCGCCGACGAGCATATCAAATTCGCCCCAGGATGGTTCGAAGTAGATTTTGCTGCCCTTTTTCACAGTACAATCTTTGAATGTGAGAAGAACGATTTTCCCGGCTTTGCGCAGAACTTGAGTCAGGAGGCCTTTGACTTCAATTCCCGAACTAAAGCTAAGGGTGGAGATCTGGCCTTTTTCGATTCCAAGTGAGCGTAAGGTGGTATCGTCCATAGTCGAAAGCGGAGAGTCGGGACGCGCTGCAAGACGACCGATAGGCGTGCTGAAACCTTCGCCGTGCCTCTCAAGTCCGTGGCCAGGCAACTGTTTGCCTTCATATCCAAGCTGCACAGGCCCCGAAAATTTCACAAAATCAATGCGATCTCCCGTGCGTTCAAAATCGGCAAGGACGCCTGAGATGCAAGCAGCTGTATCAAGAACCACAGTGGCTATAGCTCGACTGTCCTTAGCTTTCTGCAGGGATTCGTGGCCCCCCCGTTTGAACGCGAGCAGCGCATCCAATTCGTGCAGAACAGATGTCAAATGCTGCATATCTTCGGCAACGAAGAGCTGGGGCTGCGGTTCTGTGATGTTATATGTGTACTTGATACAGTCGATACTAAATGGGATTTTTTTCACACGCTCAGTCATCGCGTATTTTGATTCCCCGACTGACGAGAGTAGCCCGGCTCCATAAATCTTGGGGTTTTTAACGCTACCCGACAGGCCGTATTCTGCAGTCCACCAACTCATACGCGCAACGAGGGTCTGTTCGGAAACAAAGCTGAAACTCTTGTTCACGTCCTGCAAACGTTTCTCGGCCGCGGCGATAACAGAAGGGGTACTTTCGGGTTTTTCCTTGATATCGGAGAGGTAACGGACCGCCTCATACACCATAAGGTCTTCTTTGGAATAAAGAGCCTTGGTGCCGAGTGAAGCATAATAAGCAAGGTAATCACTGTATTCGGTATCGGGGATGATCGGCGCGTGGCCAGCTGCTTCATGAACGATATCAGGCGCTGGCGTATACGCGATGTGATCGACAGTCCGCATGTCAGTAGCAATGGGAATAATCTTGCGAGCCTGAAATTCTATAAAGGCCCAAGGCGCGATGAAGCCAACGACTGGCACCGCCCCCCAACCGACATCTTGCATGGCTTTATCGATCGCATCGATATGGGGAATACGATCGACCGTCAGTCCACTCTTGGCGAAGCCGGATTGATAAGAGGCAACGGCGTGGTCTTTGAAGAAATCCTGGGAACGCCTCATAATGTAACGCCATGCGGCCTGATCACGCGAGGTATACTTGCTGTAGTCGTGCTCGCTGCAGTAGGGGCGCAAGTGGGAAGGTAGTTTGTCGATCGTCCGAGTCATAAGTTCTCCCAGGGAAGGCGTTCCTTCATACAATCTGAAATGTGAGATGCTTCTGCAAGTTAGAACTGAGCGAGTTCTGTCGCGATTTGGTCGCGATACTGTTTGGCCACTTGAGCGGGATCAGCCGCATAGATGATCGCCCGCCCCACGTTGACGATCGCGCGACGGCCAAACCTTTGAAGTATTGGTCCGATGTCGCCACCTTGAGCCCCGATGCCAGGAACAAGAATGGTGGCGGTCGTGAGGATCGTTGCGAGCTTATCAAGCTCATCGATCGTTATGTGATTGTGGACACTTGGAGCACCGATCACGACTCCATCGACATCGCCTTTTTCCGCCTGATGGGCAAGATACTCATAGAAGGGGAGTCCACCTATAAGAGCATCCTTCATGAGCTTAAATTCGGGATTTGACATCAAGACAAGCATGATGAGGCCTATTCCCTGTGATTTTGCCTGCTCTGCCGTTTGCAGGGCATTGCCTGGGAATGGCGCATACGTTAAGGCGTCGTAGCCCTCTTGAGAGGCGTGATAAAGAGCTGCTGCATTGGTGTCGCCAATATCGGCTAGCTTGGTGTCATCGATGCTGAGCATTCCATGCTCACGAATTTTTTGCGTGAGTATTTGCATGTCGGACCGCGAGAAGTCTTTGTAGTAGTTGCGGTTGATTTTAACCGCGGCTGCGTAAGGCGCTATCGCATCCACTATTCCAAGTGTCCAGGAAAGCTTGCCCACGCCTTGGGGATAAGACTGCGCGCCTCGTTGTCCCGGCTCGGCCGCATCGATACCAACACATAATAAGCTCGATTTTCTCTCCACCGCGTCGGCCCAAAGTCCGCGAAAGTTTTTGCTCATGTCTCGCCACTCAGGCGCGAAGCCGTCGTGTTGAGTTCTTTTGCTAACGCTTCAACCAAGGCGAGGGGCGGATGCTGTTTCTGAACGGCAAGGGCCAGGAGTTCAGGCGCGCGGCTTAAGGGGTGATAGCTGATTTTGCCCTGATAATGCTGGGCGAGATATTCGGCAGCCGTTAAGCCATCGCCTCTTACCTCACAGCGATCCGTGAGGCTGATGACGCCTTTAACGTCAACACCTGCCGCAATCAGCTGATCGAGACATTGAAAGAGAGACAAGCCGGTCGTGATCGTATCTTCTAGGACATAAGTCCCACTGCCGGGCGCTCCGATAAAATAACGGTCCGCTGGGTCGCCGTGCAGTTTAGGTTTGGCTCGGCCCATGGCGATCGTATGAGAGCCGACCTGGAAATGAGGTGAACGCTTTGCCAATTTGAAGGCCGCGATAACTGCCGTTTTTGTTGCACCTTCGGGCACGCCATAGAGTGTTTTGCAGGGGAGACGTTCGGATTCAATAAAATCGACAAGGTGCTCAGTCAAAGTGTCCAAGAGAGCTGCGTCATTACTCGCAGGTCGCCAGTTGACATAGAAATGACTCAGGCGTCCGCTTTTTAAGCGAATTGGTTGATCAAAAAAGCCAATGACCTCGTGCGCCAGTACGAAATCTGCAAACGTCGAATCCGTCATCGCTTCTTCCTTTCGCATCATTTGCGCGAATCCTACACCAAGTGATCGAAAGACTAAAGTGAGGAGTCACGCTAAGCGGCGGGAAGCGATAATATCGATTGTATAAATTCTTTCTTCGTAAGATATCGTTAACATTAGATAATTTATCGGCGAGTGAGATTGCTCATGCGTTCAGTCGGCGTAATCTCTTTCTCTGACTCCCATTTTGTGAAAAACTATCAGGGAACAATTCGCCTTAGCCTTAGTGCTGCCTACTTCCAGGAGTTCAGCGACATGTCGAGCAACCTCACCCGAAATCCCAATCTCGATCTCAATTCCACAGCAAAACTGAGTGGCTCTGGTGAGGGCGAGGCCTGGCGAAAAAATATAGTGCGAAATTCTGTGAGTTTTCCGCGGAATGATGATTGGTGGACCGGGCCCAATCCACTGGAGGCGCGCAAAAAGAAGCCTTACGCCGACGGGCGGATTACCGCATTGCCAATTCCAAATTTGCAGACCTGTACACGCGCCGAACTTCAGGCATATTTTGATAACGGCTGGATGTTGACCGAACTCTTGTTTGCATGCCTTGTGGATGAAGAAGGTTTTTATCGACCGCCCTATCATAACCTACGCCACCCATTGATCTTCTATTACACGCACCCGGCTGTTTTATATATCAACAAACTACACGTCGCCGGTCTCATCGGAACGACGATTCACCCTTATCATGAGCGACTGTTTGAAACAGGCGTGGATGAGATGAGCTGGGATGATTTATCGAAAAATGAAATGGAGTGGCCTGACCTTGAGCACTCCTACAATTATCGCAAACAAACCTATCAAATCGTTTCCAAAGTTATAGCGACTCATCCTGGACTGGCCGATGGTCACGCGCCCATAACGCCTGAATCGCCACTGTGGGCGCTTGTTATGAGCTTTGAGCACGAGCGGATCCATTTGGAAACTTCATCTGTTCTGATACGAGAGCTGCCTGCAAATATCATCAAGCGACATCCGGGTTTTCCCGACCTGCATCCAAGTGCCAAACCCTACGATCTTCATGCGGCTTGGAAAGCTCCGATCTCAGGCCAGGATTATCCTGCAAATCCCTGGGTCAACCTTAAAGCCCGCACGATCACGATTGGGAAGGACCTCGCGTTCCCGACGTTTGGCTGGGATAATGAATACGGTCACCGCGAAGCAAACGTCAAAGATTTTGCGGCGACACGGCAGTTGACCAGCAATGGCGAGTTTTATGAATTTGTCAAAGACGGTGGTTATCGTGATCAGAAATTCTGGACCGAAGAGGGCTGGCGCTGGCGTACGTTCCGAAACGTCAAATGGCCGAGTTTTTGGGTGCCGGTTGGTCCCCAGGGCGCTCATCAATTTGCTCTGCGCTCGTGTTTCGAAATCGTCGCGATGGCTTGGGATTGGCCGGTCATTGCCAATTATCACGAAGCTAAGGCTTATGCCGCGTGGCGTAATCATAAAGAAAAACGCGTTTGTCCTCTGCGTCTCATGACCGAGGCCGAACATCATGCCGTACGGTCTGTCGAAGCCACTGGAAATACCCCGGACGATGTGAGTCGGGCCTTTTCTGTGATTGAACGACCGACTGTGAATTCCAGCCTCCGATGGGGCAGTGAAGGCCCTGTCAACGGTCGTCCCGAGGAAGAATTTGCGGACGTATTTGGGAACGTGTGGCAGTGGCTCGAAGATCATTTTCATTTTCTTCCAGGTTTTCAGGTGCACACTTTGTACGATGATTTCAGTACCCCTTGTTTTGATGGTTTGCACCAGATGATCATGGGCGGGAGTTTCGTCAGCGCCGGTGATGAAGCCACAGTGCATGCTCGTTTTCATTTTCGGCCTCACTTCGGGCAACACGCCGGCTTTAGGCTTGTGGATCCCTTGGTGCCGGGCAACAACGGGGCCGTTCAAATCATCGAGCCCGTCGACGACGGACTGAAAGATGAGACAAAAACACGCGCGCAACAGATTTTTGCTGCTTTTTCCCAAGATGACGAACTGTTGATCGAAGCGATGATCAGCCGCGAAAAACTCGACCGGAACGTCTTCCCGTCGCTCGTGAAAAAATATGTGTCGAAACACTTGAACGCACAAAGCCGGGTCCTTGAAGTTGGTTCGGGCGTCGGGGCTTTGAGTTATCGGTTGGCAGAGATGGGCTATAAAACGATTGGAAGCGATATTTCCAAACTCGCGATTGATACAGCAAAAGAGTGGCACAAAGTCGGGTACGTCGAGTGTTTGAATCCCGACACGGGAGAACCCATGGCGATACCACTCGATCGCGACGCTTGTCAAAGACTTGAATGGCGACAGACCGATGCGAGCAGTCTTCCTGCCGAATGGTTTGACTTTGATTTTGTGGTTCTGAATCGTGTTTTAAGCCAGCTTCCATCTCCTAAGGGTCTTCTGGGCCGATTGAGTGGTGAGCGTGGACTCGTGAAGCCAGGCGCCTACGTTTTGATAGCTGATAGGTTTGCTTGGTCAGAACGTTCGACACCAAAAACCCTCTGGCTCGACGCAACTCAGGTCGGCGAAGCTCTCGGTGGACATTTCAAAAAGATCGAGGAGGGCAGCTGTTTTCATGTGGAACGCCCGTCCAAAGATCTGGCAGCCGTTGGTCGACTGCAGTTTAGCTTATGGAGGCGAGAATCGTGAGTAAGCTTCACACTTCGCCCTTTGATTGGACGGCTGCACAGATCGAAACCGCGTTTGCGAGCATGGCCAAACAAACGGGAGCGTGGTGGGAAAGTTTACCAAATCTCAATCCTGCAGGGACAGCCCACGATCCTCTTACCCACAGTGTGAAAAAGGATTGGACTCATCCTTTTCATGAGGGGACGCCTCCAGAAAAAGGCAGCGCGCTTGATGGGCTGGTTGAAGGCCTCATTCGCGACTTGGGCCGAGACAGCCAGGTTGTTGGTCATCCGACTTATCTCGCTTACGTCGCCGGCGCCGGCAATCCAGTCGCCGCCATAGGGCAAGCTCTGGCGATGCTTCTCAATCCTTATACGGGCACCTTCTCCACGGCACCCGCAGCTGTCGAGCTCGAAGATCAAACGATTCGATGGCTCGTCACCATGATGGGCTGGCCAAGCGCGGGCACGGGTCTTTTGACCACGGGCTCGTCGTTAGCAATTTTTTCGGCGGTCCTCGCCGCGCGTGAGGTGCGGCCCGCACTCCCTGGAAAAAGACGTGTTTACGTCTCCGACCAGGCTCATCATTGCATCGGTAAGGCTTTATTCGCAGCTGGATTTTTGCCCGAAGAAACCGCAGTCATTGAAAATGACGAAGGTCGACTCGGGGCAGAAAAAGTGCGGGACCGGATTCGCAGTGACAAGAAAAAGGGTCTGGTTCCCATCATGCTCGTCGGCACGGCTGGTACGACCAACCTTGGTCGTGTGGATCCACTCAACGATCTCGCTGATATCTGTGCTGCCGAAGATCTGTGGTTTCATGTTGATGGCGCCTACGGTGGCTTTTTTCGAACCTTACCTGAAGCCTCAATTCTTAATGGGCTCGAACGGGGCGATTCTCTTTCACTGGATCCTCACAAGGCTTTCTGCATGCCTTACGGCACGGGTGCATTGCTAGTCAAAGATGTAAAAGCGATTCGGTGGCCACGCGGCCTTGATGCTTCCTACATGCCGCCCTTTGACCCCGGGCTCATGCGTCTCGAATATTCCGATATCTCGCCCGAACTATCGCGGGATTTTCGGGGGCTGCGTCTCTGGTTATCCATAAAAGTCTTTGGGATGGAGACGTTTCGGTCTCATCTCGCTTCAAAGTGGCAACAGGCTCGCTGGCTGTGTGCCGGCCTTGAGGATCACGCAGCTTTCGAGATCGTTGCGAAGCCTGATCTTTCGCTTTTTGGCTGGCGATTGAAAAACGATCCCGATAATTCCAAAACGAAAAAACTGTTTCAACAGATAAACAGCAGCGGGCGCTTTTTCGTGACCACGTGCGAGTGGCAGAAAAAACTCGTGATACGCACCTGTATACTCGGCTTTCGCACCGATCAATCTCATTTAGAAGAATTTTTGCAACATATTGTTTCTCTTGCGGAAAAAGGTTGAACGATGGATACATCGCGCGCTTTTCGGGCATTTTTTCATTCGGCTCCCGGTCTGACTCATCTTAATAATGCGGGTCTCTCGCCAATCAATATTGAAGCAGAAGCGATCGTGCGGTATTGGGTGCAGAGGTATCGCGCCGAGGGCATGTTTTGTAACGATGCTTATCTGGAAGGTGTAGACCAAGCGCGCGTGCAGCTGGCAAAGTTTCTGGATGCTGATCCCGGAAGTCTCGCGTTTTTCCAAAGTACGGCAAACGCCATTAGCCAGATTGCTTTTCAATTGCAATTGAAAGCGGGTCAGGAGGTCTTGATGTGGGATCAAGAGTACGGATCCAATCTGTATCCCTGGCAGGAAGCCTGCAAAAGATCAGGGGCAACGCTGGTGCTTGCCGAATCCGCTGACGAAATGGCAACGCCAGTCGAAAAACTCTTGAAATATGTAACCGATCAAACGCGTGTAATTGCGATCTCGTGGGTGCAATTTCAGACAGGCGCGATTACCGACCTTAAAGCGCTCGCCGAATTTGCACGAAAAAGAGGGATATGGACTGTCATCGATGCCTTCCAGGGGATCGGTGTTTTGCCATTTTCGTTCCGAGAGCTCGGAGTGGATGCCGTGGTGGGGGGGGCTCATAAATGGATGACGTCTCCCGTGGGTGTCGGTTATTTGTGTATAAAACAAGACAGAGTGCGGGAGTTTTTGCCCCACAACGTCGGTGCGTACACATTCGGAACCTGCGAAGATCCCACCGACCTGACCTGCACGCCGAAACACGACGCCTTGCGTTTTGAAGCCGGTTCGAAGCAGGTGCTTGAAATCATCGCTCTTGGTGCCTCAGCGGCCTTGATTGAGCGTTGTGGAATTCGTTCCATTCAGAAGACCGCGCTTGATCTCAGTCAGGATCTGGCTGAAGGCTTACGAAGCCTTGGCTATCATGTCACGGCGTCCAACGGACGAAAACAAACGTCACCTATCGTAAACTTCAGTCCAACAGAAAAGTCTCCGCTTGCGTCACATGATGAGGTGGTAAAAACCCTTGTCGCTCATCGCGTAAGTTATGCACGACGTGGACCCGGCATTCGCCTGGCACCTCATGCTCATAATGAAACAGCAGATATACAAAGGGTGTTGAAGGTCTTAGGTCACTCTTAAAAATGTTTTGCCAAGACTCATCTTAGAATGAGTCTTTTTTTGCATCTTGCCGCTAAATCCCTACGCCCCATGAAGACTATCCAAAACACCCCATCGTGGCTTAGAAAGATTAATCATCATGCTATTGATCCCTGAAATTAGGGGAGAATCAATAGGCTAAACGTTTGTCTTGTTCGAAACCCTGCCTAAGTCTGAGGCATAAATTTTGCATAGCCATCTGGTGTGGCGTTCAAAATATTAAAGGGAGTTCGTCAATGATACAGGCTATTGGCTATGCTACGAAATCGGCCCATGCGGCGCTAAAACCTTATGAATTTACCCGGCCTGATCCCAAGGCAAACGAAGTTCAGATTAAGATAACTCACTGCGGCATTTGTCATTCCGATGTGCATCAAGCCCGTAATGAATGGAATAACACACTCTACCCCTGCATGCCCGGGCACGAGATAATCGGTCGGGTCGAAAAAACTGGATCTGCAGTCAAAAAATTCAAAACAGGGGACATTGTTGGTGTCGGCTGTATGGTCGATTCTTGCAAAGAATGCCCATCCTGCAAAGAAGGTCTTGAGCAATACTGCGAAAGCGAAAAAGGGTTTCTGGCGACATATAACGGCAATCAAAGAATGCCGTCCCCTGAGAACCATACATATGGCGGTTATTCCAACCTCATCGTTGTGCGAGAGGATTTTGTTTTAACTATTCCGCAAAATCTTGATCCCGCTGCTGCTGGGCCGATCCTTTGCGCGGGCGTAACAACTTATTCGCCCCTTCGTCACTGGGGCGTTAAATCCGGGCACAAAGTAGGCATCATCGGCCTGGGCGGCCTTGGACACATGGCGGTGAAACTCGCTAAAGCCATGGGAGCTGAGGTCTCGGTTATCACGACGTCCAAAGAGAAACGCGAGGATGCCCTGGCATTAGGCGCTAAAGAGGTGATCCTCTCCGATGACAATGCGGATATGAAAAAACACAAAAGTTCTTTCGATTTTATTCTTAGCACTATTCCGCAGCCCCATGACGTCAATCCTTATGCCGAGCTTTTAAAACGAGACGGCGTTATCACGATCGTCGGTTGCATCGCGCCTCTGACTAAACCGCTCGATATGAGTAAATTGCTCATGGACCGAAGAAGCCTGGGAACCTCGCTGATCGGGGGTATTAAAGAGACTCAAGAGGTTCTCGACTTTTGTAGTAAACATAATATTCAGCCTAACACCAGGCTTGTTTCGGTAGACAAAATCAACGAGGCTTTTGACGAGATCGATGCCGGAAAAATCGATTTTCGTTATGTTATCGATATGGCGACTCTTGCTGAAAAGCATGAAGATAAAAGCATTTTGGGCAAAATCGGAATCACATCGCATTAAATAATTTGACTTAACACGGGAGTTTATTATGTTGAAAAAATCTTTGTCGAGTGGATTTGCCTTAGGACTTTTTGCTCTTTCGACGACTCTCTCTGCCGCCGAAAAACCTAACAAACAGATGAGCGCGGTCCTTGACGAACTTGCCAGTAAAGGTGGCAAACCTATCGAGACCCTAAGTGCAGCTGAAGCGCGGAAACAACCAACACCGGCCGATGCTGTTCATTCTTTAATGGAAAAAAAGAACATTAAATCTGACACGACCCATGTGAAGTCGGAAGACATACAGATCGATGGGGCGGCGGGTAAGATTACAGCGCGGGTTTACCGTCCGATTCTGACAGGAAATGCGTCTGTTAAAACCCCGGCCCTTCCACTCGTTGTTTACTATCACGGTGGGGGATTTGTTATCGCCACCAACGATACCTACGATGCGACACCCAGATCGATGGCGCAGTTGACCAACGCGATTTTTCTCTCCGTTGAATATCGCAAAGCGCCTGAAAACAAATTTCCTGCCGCTCATGATGATGCATTTGCTGCGTATCAATGGGCACTGAAAAACGCGGCAAACCTCGGAGCCGATCCCAAACGCATCGCTGTCCTTGGCGAAAGCGCTGGCGGGAATCTTGCTCTGAACGTCGCAATCAAGGCTCGTGATGCGGGGATTCAAATCCCACTACACGAAGTATTGGTCTATCCCGTCGCAGGTATTGATACAAATACGGAATCGTATCGTCAGAATGCAGAAGCCAAACCTTTAAATAAACAGATGATGAACTGGTTCATCACCAATACTACTTCAAAATCGAGTGATGTAAATGACCCGCGCCTCAATCTGATGGCAGCCGATGTAAAAGGTCTGAAACCGGCTACAGTCATCACTGCGGATATCGATCCTTTGCGATCCGAAGGCAAAGCCCTTGCCGATAAATTGGAGCACGCAGGCGTGAAAACCAGCTACAGAAACTACAAGGGTGTTACGCACGAGTTTTTCGGAATGGCCGCTGTTGTGGACGAAGCTAAAGATGCTCAGAAAAAAGCCGCTGACGACCTGAAGGATGCATTTAGAATATCAAGTCTTTCGGGCCGATAAATCCCTTATCCTCACTTCGCGGGTCAGACCTTTTGGTCTGGCCTTTTTTCATTTTAGAGCTGTTTTGACTGTGGTTATCTCGATTTGAGATCTTAAGGATTCGATGTCGATTTTTTGCTATTGGGATG
>JACMOC010000053.1 GCA_014378195.1 Oligoflexus sp.
AAGCGAAAAAGGAGAAGAAGGCATGACGCTCGAAGAAGAAAGGGAAGGCTTACTCCTGGAACTTGAACGCTATCAAAGGCTATGGACTGTTCTGGAGGACTTGGAGACGATACTTTGGGGGATCAAAGGCTTCAATGAGGATCTGGAAGAATCAAGCTTGGATTGATTGGCCGACATCTCGGCGAGACGAGGGGATTGCATTCGCAGTCTCCTTTTTTTGAGCTGTGCTCCGGCCAATTATGCCGACATCGTCGGTTGCCGTTATCTCGTGGCCGTTAACAGCAGTATTTCGAAAGACTCACATCGATCGCCATGCGGTTTCTGAAAATGTGTCAGCAATCTACCCTCTGGCATTCGTTGTGTGCAATTCAGAACCTTCACTGACGCTGACGCTTACTGACACCAAGCTATTGTAGGAGGTCTTTGCCATCTTTTTCGAGCTTAACCCTCAAGGCGGGATAAACGACCTTTCCTAGCGCATTCTGAGGAATCGTCTCGAGATGAAGAAAACGCGAAGGACGATAGAAAGCTGGCAAATCTCTCGAAATATTTTTTATTAATTTCGGATCAATAGGGGCTCCGCCACTCGTTATGAGTCCGATGCCTTCACCTTGTGCTTGGTTAATGGTAGAGTACGCTAGACAAAAGACTTCATGTCCTTCCGGAAGGCGATCGGAGTAATAGGACTCTAAGACAGCCGGAAATATGGTTTCTCCATTCTTCTTAATTATGTTTTTCATTCTTCCCGTAAAGTGGTAGGAGTCACCTTTCAAGGCCAGGCTATCCCCAGTCAGCACAAGATTATTGCGCAAAAATTCAATCTTGGAAGTTTCGGTGTTATAAGAAAAAAGACCAGCATGCGGAGATTGAAAAGCGATGCCATCGGGCTGGTCCGTCAGCCTAATACCCGGCAGAGGTGATCCTACCATCCCCTCCTCCAACTTCTGGCCTAATCGGGTATGACAGAGAGCCGGCCCTGCCTCAGTCAGCCCGTAACCAATCGTGTGCTTTAGGTTAGGAAATAGCTTTTGAAGGTGAACGATGTCTATCTTCATCAAGCGGTCCCCTCCTGTTACCGTCATACCTTTGCCAAGAAACAATGGTTCATTTATGGGTAGGGCACCGAGCATGCGCAATTGAGAAGGAACAAACGGCAAAAATATTGGCTCGTCCCGCTGATAATTACTTAGAAAATCTTGTAAATCCTTAGCAGAAAATTTCTCAAAGACGACGAGTCGATGACCATTCAGCAAGGCTTGTAAGGCAGTTAGGACCAAGCCGAAAGCATGAAATAAGGGAACGTGTAGCACGACTGTGTGACGAGCATCCCGAAGCCCTAGGTGGTCAGAAAATATTTTAACGTTCCCTTGGACTGACGATCGATCCAAAGCGACAATTTTTGGATATCCACTCGTTGCTGACGTTGCCAATAAAACAGCGAACCCGTTCAGGTGGATTGCCAATTGATCTAAGAACGTTTTATCTAAAAATGGTTGGAACGAATTGAGCTGGAAGAGTGCTGGATTCACGACGAACAAACTGTGATTATGATGCCAGGCATTGATAATTTCCGATAGTAAGGCCCGCGTGTTCCAACTACTTCGGACTGCAATTCCATGGCTTTCAATGGATGTTCCAGACGATATGAGCGCCCCCAGATCCTCCACTTCAAAGCAATTCATATCTTTAAGACCTCTTTGGCAAATCGTTCCAGAGGTTCCCTAAGACTCCTATCTTCATCCACGAAGGGAATAAATCTCCGAATGCTTGAATACCATGAGGACAACTCCTCCCCTTCAAGTATCAGCTCGGACAGTTCACTGGCTTGTGCAGCCATAGCAGCGTGAACTACCACAATCGAGGCTAAAAGTTGAGTTTGCTCGGTACAAACCAGCGCTGCGTTCATAGCATTGCTTACAACGTCCTGATTGTGTATTTCTGAAGACCTACTGAAGAGACTTGCAGGTATCGCATGATGCTGCATGCGCATCGTTAGAGAGGAACTCAGTTGGTGGAGCCCCTTGAGTCCGTGCTGGTAAGGAAGACGGCCTTCTGGATCGTTGTAGATAAGGTTTGTTGGAAGATCATGTTTTCCATCGACGAGCAAAAACGTCTGACGCTCTAGGCAATCTGCTAGCTTTGCACTGATCCAGCTTAAGTTTTCAACAGCTCGGCATATGTATCCACCATAAAAATTGCCACCAGACAAAGGGCCATTGATTGGGCTTACAATCGGGTTGTCGCTGATACTGTTTATCTCATTGGCGATCCATTGCCCGCTCTGAATGAGTGTCTCATAGAGAGGCCCTAAGACTTGGGGCAGGCAGCGAATCGAATATTCATCTTGAAGTAAGCGTGCGGATGAGCGATGGATTGTCGCTTCATGCATAACAAGTTGAGACAAAGATTCAGCGATAAATTTTTGACCACTGAAACAACGCACTTTTTCGCTATTAACTTCGGCACTCAGGCAGTCACGGTTTCCTCCTAACGCGCAAAATATAATAGCGGTGCTGTGCAGAGATTTATCCCAAATAAATTGAAGTCGGAGAAAAGCGAGAGCTCCCAACGCAGTGGCTACACTTAACCCATTCATAATTGCCAAAGCATCCTTGCCACCTAAGGTGACTGGCTTTATGCCAAAATCCTCGATACAAAGATCTTTTTTGAATTCTCCCAAGACATAGCCTGGAACGGATTGACCTGATATTAAAAGTGCCATTGGAGCCATGGTAATCAAATCGCCAGAGGCGCCCAAAGCGCCCATTTTAGGCAGCGCTGGACATATCCCGAGGTTATACACCGCGACTAAGGCTTCAAGACAGGAAAGGGATATTCCCGAGTAGCCCTTAGCTAGGACATGAATCCTTAGAGCCATGGCCATGCGGGATGCCTCGTGGTCTATGTACCCGCCCATTCCACAATCGAGATATCGGCAGAGCCGATTTTGAAGCCCTTCTCTCGCAGTAGCACTCATCTCCTGTCCTGCATTTCCACCAAATCCAGTTGAGGCACCGTAGACAGTAGTCTTTGCTACTGAGTCGAGGTAGGTCGTGTGACTTTTTGCGCAGGCTTTTTTCGTTTCTTCAGTTAGAAATATTCTGGATTCAAGGCGAGGGAGGCGTTGAATATGCCGCCACTCCATTTGATCTTCTCCACCAGCAAACTTGAGGAATGAATTGGATTGTGGACTAAGTGCTTCGTCCAAAAAACTCTGTGAGTCAAAAACTTGAATCTTAGAATTTTGAAAGAAAGTGCTTAATTCCTGTATGGGCAAAGCTTGCAGGGCGGTTGGGACTGGTGCTATGTGAATATCAGCGCTCAGCTTTGTGTTGATGTAAAGCAAGGTTGCGAGTTCGGCAACCGCAAACGTGCCTAAGTCTGGAATGACGAAACAGATTGAGCTCGTTTTTCTCTCATCACCCAAAAATGGTTTGAATTGCTTAAGGAGGGCCTTGGCCTCTTTTAGCCACGAAGGGTCTTCGTCATACTGAACGAAACCCTCAGCAATGACAGAGCTGAGCCAAGACGCTTCATCGAATTCTGCCGTTTGAAGACAAACGGAGCGTGCAGTTTTACTGCCCGATCGAACATGGTTTGAGACGGCTATGGTTATCGACTTAGCCGTCCAAACCCTGTGATCGTCTCCGCCCAATTTATAGGTAACGATAAAATCAGGACTTTGTACCAACATCTGTTGCAGCCATTTCTTGACTGTCGCAGTTCCTAGAAGTGGCTGTTCATCTTTGATTGCAAAGCCCATTGCTATCTTCCTATCTTTTTCTAACGAAAATGAAATTGCGGCCGCTGGCCATATCCTTGAAGAGATGAATCTGAACCTGTGTTGGCTTCATCTTATAAGTAAAGGTATAGTTGAAGCCAAAGTCCATAGCTCCCGATTCGAGTCCTTGCTTGAATCGGCCAAGAAAAAGGCGGTTATTGGTGCAAGGTGCCACTTCTGTGAAAAAGTTTTTGCCGAGAACGGCTTTTTGGTCCACCCCTGCTAATTCTGCTTCATAGCGATTATAGAGCTTTATCATGCCGCTCTGGTCAACTTCAACGATACCCAAATCAACTTGATCCGATTGGGCTTGAGTCAGCGAGGATAACATTCCCATCAGTTCGCCTGGGATAATACCGTTTGCCTGTGGGACACCGCCAGCAGCTGAGGTACTTGCTAATCTTGTTTCTAAAGATTTGCAGTAATCAACTAAACTTCGAACTGAGTGGCTAGGAAAATGACTGGTAACGTACTCAACGTCTTTATACAAATCATCCAATTGGTTTCCTAAGCTCTCAACCTCCGCGTTGCCGGAATCTGAACTTGGCGTGCCGATTTGAGCGTCTGGAACGCCTACTACAGGTTGCAATTTCTGTGCGAAAAGACTCATGATTCAACTCCGTTAAAATTGTCAAAGTTTCTTTATTTAATGACTGGCTCTGAAAGCACCTGTGTAATGCTTTTTACAGCGTCAGTCAAAATCAAGCTTTCTAATACCCCTAAAATGCCTGCACTGAGGGCAGCCTTATAGGGAAGAATAGGTTCCGATTCTTTGCCAGCTGCTAACTCATAATTGACTCTCAAGTTAAGTAAGATCCAATTTGATTTCAGTGCTGCGTATCGGATGGCAAGGACGTATTGAAGTTCCTCTTCGTCTTCAATCGAATTGATGGTATCGGTTAGAAGGCTGATCTCAGATTCTGCAAATGCGATCAGGTGCTCGACGAGTGTGGGAATCTCCTGAGAGGCCAGCAAAATAATCTCTCGAAGCGTTTTCGTCATCTCATCGCCTTCAATGAAGGCAAGAATTTTTTCCTTCGAAACTAACTTATTTCGGGGTATAGGTGGCAGATTCATGGCGATGGATCCTCCGGATTGATGATGGGCGTTAGTAACGTCTTTGGGTTTAATTGGATCAGGTAAGGTCATGATGGAGTCCTCTTGATCATTCAAATAAAGGTTGAAATTTCTTTCGAGTTCTGTGATGTCGATGCCAAACGAAAATCCGAGTGTAGGTGAATCAATTATGCCGCTGATGAACGCAGGGAGCTTATCGGTCTTTGTCGTACTGAGGATGAGTACTTTTTCAATGGCTAGAACAGCATCGACGTTCAACGCGATCTTAACTCCGGTCAGCTCGAGCAGCATATAGCTATCGGAACCAGCTATTGGCAAAGGCAAGTGGGGAAGACTCAGTAAAAGATAGGGCTCATCTTCGAGAGATAATGCTCCCATTTCCACCTTCAATCCAGAACCAGAGGGCAAAAATCCGAGAGTATTTTGAGAGGAAACAAAGAAGTTTTGACCCCCGAGCGTAAAGATCACGACCTGATCGAAGCGATAGTCACTCGGAAAATCGATGACAAAGGTAGAGCCCTCACCTGGTTCGGATTGAAAGATTAAGTTACCACGGTTGTTCTCGATAACAGCCATGACTGCATCCATGCCTACGCCACGCCCCGAGACTTCGGTCGCTTCACTTTTTGTGCTGAAGCCATGTTTAAAGATCAGACTTTGCTTTTCATAGCGGGTAAATTTTTGAATCTCTTCGCTACTAATAAGGCCATTCTCCAACGCCTTCCTAGCAACTCGATCAGGGTCAATTCCCGCGCCATCATCTTTGATAATGATGGACGTTTTATCCGTTTTGGATACAATCTCTACCGATACCGACGCTAATGCTGGCTTGCCTCTGGCTTGTCTTACCGAAGGTTCTTCAATACCGTGATCTAATGAATTTCGAAGCATATGCGTTAATATTTCATTAAAGCAGCCCAAAAGTTTTCTATCGACCAGCTGTTCAAAACCTTTGGTTTCGAACTGAACTTCTTTTGAAAGATCGTCAGCCAAAGAGCGGACCATTCTCTTCAGTCGGCTGCCTAAAGCAGTCGGAGATGGTAGGCGGGCCTCAAGCAAGGAAGACAATGCCTTCTCATTGCGAGACATGACGTCGCTATCCGGGATGTCCTTCATTTTTGCGAGCACTGACAGGGTTTTAGAGACGGCCTGGAATATGGCATCGAATTGGCTATCGTCGATGGCCATCGGAGAAACCTTAGGGCGTGCTACCGCTGGTTCGGGAACTGCTGATGTCTCCGAAGATTTGCCTTCGCTGGAAAGAATCTGAGCAGCTAATTCAGATATCCTAAGTAATAGCGTGCTCGCGCCCTTAATATCGCCCTTCGAGGGAATCAACTCATCCGTGAGTTGAATCATAAGCTCAGCCATATCTGCGAGTTGATAGAGAGCTCGGACATCAACTTGTTGGTTTAATTTCTTCAACCCGATGAAATGATCCTCAATACTGTGGACTATTTTCGCTAGGGAATTGAAACCAGTCTGTGCGGAAGTACCCTTTGCGGTATGCAGCTTACGATATATTTCCTCCATGAGCTCTGGCGTCGCTTCGTTGACGCCGTTACATAGCCCATTCAAAGCATTCCAAATTTCTCGAAACTCTTCGCAAAACGTTTGGATAGCAGTCGGAAAAAAGTCTTCGAACTGTCTTTTAATATTATCCCATTCATCTTGAATCATACTGATTCCCGGCTCTGAAGCTTGCATAAAGCTGCTGAAATAGTTAGACAACGTTCAGACTTGCCGTCGGTGACGACGATAAGTAGACTCACAAGGTCTGGAGATTTCGAGGAAACCGCTTCAAATGGGACAAAACGATCGGACAAATTTGTATAGTTGAGTTTGCTTGCATTCTTCAACTGCAGTGTGGCGACCTTGCCTGAGAATGGCACGATCTCTTGAATCGAGCCGAGACTGAAGGTCTTTGAGCCACATGAAAGATGAAGGCTACCAGACTTTAACGATTTGGATTGCCGAGAAACTTTGGCATTTTTGCTGAAAGTCAATTTCAGCGATTCGGGTACGAGTGCAAGCCATTTGCTGGGTAAAGACGGGAGCACTTCGTCCAGATGAGATATGTTTAAGTAGTGCTCAAGAATTCTGTAGCGATTATTATTGCTGGAATCTTTGGCTCGAGCCAACGCCAAGAGCAAGTTGGAGGTGTCCATCATAAACTCTCCGTGTCGTGGAGTGATGAGCATATATCAAGGGTCGCTGCTATCATCCCAAGTAACTCGTCAGGCTCCAAACCTTCTTCGATACCTTTGGCAAGTTCGATGAGCTTGATTTGCGCTTCGATAACTTTTTTAGAGAGTATTTCGCGAGTCATAGGGACCTCAATGCAAACGATTCAATTCGGGCTCCGTTAGTAGTCGGCGCTGAGGGCGCGAAAGTTTAGGAAAACTAATTTTTTAATTTTAATCGAATTGTAAGTAGTTGGTAACTGTTCAGGGGTATCGATAGCTTATGCCCCCTGCATCAGGATTGTCGATGCGTAATGTCGCGCTTTGCGCGAGTTAGGACCGATAGTCTGAGTGCCTTGGAGTTTATGCATGTCGTTGCTATTTTACCTCGAACCACCACTGCCACAAGCTCTCTGGGGTCCCCTCAGAAAACGGAGATATAGCCTGCTAAGCTGGTTGGATGCGCCGCAGAGGCCTGAACTTACCCATTCCGACCTTATCCCTGCTACGCCAGAGGTAATCGCCAGTCAGGTTAATATGCTCCCAGCCCAGCGGTGAGAGATATTTCATCAACGAGAGGTCGTTGGACTTGTCACTTCCTCCTAGTGCCTCGGCAAATAGATATTAAGGCATTTTACACTTAAACGTCTGAACGCGAGGGAACGCGACATCGGACGTCCCCTGATTTATTGGGCCCACATCCGTTCGAAGCCATAAAAAGAAGGAGACTTAACAGCAGTTTTATCGGCATCTCACACTCGCCTCACTTCCGCTCGCGCTATAGGTTGTGAAGATGAGTGCAGGGCGTATGCTAGATATAAGCCTATGATAGCGCTGGTGTTATTAAACCCTCAAGTACCTAACCCCAGGGCACTGTTCAAGATTTTGACAAAAAAAAGCGCCCGCACTGCGGACGCCTCTTTTTTTGCATTAAGCTTTCAAAGGATTTTCGTCCAGGACCTGACGCGAAATAATCAGGCGTTGGATCTGGTTTGTTCCTTCGTAGATTTGGAAAATCTTCGAGTCACGCATCAGTTTTTCGACCGGGTACTCAGAGTTATATCCGTATCCACCAAAGATCTGAACGGCATTTAATGCTGTTCGAACGGCCATATCGCCGGCAAAACACTTGGCCATGGAAGCAAACTTCGTGTTGCGGCGTCCAGCATCGATTTCATACGAAGCACGGTAGACAAGCAAACGAGCGGCTTCGATGTCTTGAGCCATATCAGCAAGCATAAACGCAATGGCCTGGTGGGCAGCGATAGGCTTGCCCATGGTCACGCGTTCCTGAGAATAACGAATCGAATGGTCAAACGCACATTGAGCGAGACCAACCGCACTGGTCGCTGTCCCTGGTCGCGAAAGGTCAAAAGCCTTCATTGCGATTTTGAAACCGTCGCCTTCTTTTCCCAGCAAACAATTTTTGGAGATTTTAACATCGGTGAATTTTATAGCGCGTGTATCAGAGCAGCGTTGGCCCAGGTTGACTTCTTTTTTGCCGACCTGGATGCCTGGCAAATCCGATGGAATGACAAACGCACACATCGCCTTATGACCCAATTTTGGGTCCAGCGTTGCGAGGACGTAGTACCAACTGGCTTTTGATGCGTTGGTGATCCACATCTTCTCACCATTCATGATGTAATTGTCGCCATCTTTTACGACAGTCGTACGAAGAGAAGCTACGTCACTGCCAGCATTGGGCTCAGTCACGCAGTAGGCCGCCATGATAGGCGAATCGATCATCGGTTTGGCAAAACGTTCGATCTGCTCCTGAGAACCAGCGTATAACAAAGGCCCAAGCGCCAAATCGTTTGCGCCCATAGCCGTTTGGATCGCAGTACAACCGTACGCAAGTTCTTCGGCAATGATCATCTGGTCAACGTGAGGGAGCCCCATGCCGCCAATCGATTCGGGAAGGGAAAGGTTCAAAAGACCCGCTTCGTGCCCTTTTTTAATGATAGCAGTTGGATACTCCATGGTCTGATCATGGTGTGCCGCCAATGGCATAATCTCTTGACGAGCAAATTTTCTCGCCGCTTCCTGCATAGATTTCTGCTGATCGGAAAGATCGAAACTGATCATCGGAGTCTCCTGTATATACTTCAAATAAGCACAATAAATGGGAATAAACCTGCTGCGAAATGTCCTAGTTGTCGACTCAACCCAATTATGACATGCCTGGCTCATGGTTGTCAGCTCAGAGACGATCGATCGCCTTTTTTCTCCCTCAGCAAGGGATCGATCATCCCGAAAGATGAAGGTTCAATCAATAACTCTTTTTCGAGCGCCGTGAAGGCGGGATAGCATGACGGCTCATTATTACGCCATAAGAGACTGCTTTGCGGCCATAAAAAAAGGCTACCCTCGAAAGGCTACCCTCGAAAGGATGCCCTAGGTTCTCGCCGCGCTTATTTGAAATTAGCGGTAGGAATGTAGGTATAAGTACTTGAACTCGGGGTTTTCCACTTAAGTTCGAGAGCAATGCGATACTTTGGTCCTTGAAAATAATCGAGGTTCATTTTGTGATCGCCTTTGGTGAGAGTCAGCGTCACCTCTTTATAGCCCCCGGTCTGAGAATCTTCTGAAGTTGGGCCGTAAGCCTGATGAGCTCCGTCGTTATCCAAAAGCAGCTTGTCGTCTAAACTGACTTTCGCTCCATCGTCGGAGTTGATGTAGAGAGTGTAGTTGCCTGTCTCAGGAACAACGAGGATCGTCGTCGTCTGCAGAGCGAAATATTCAAACAGATTGGGTACATCAGGGAATCCATCGCTAAAATTGCGGGGTGCGACGGCATATTGATCCATGCAGACCGTCGTGACTTTCGTCGCTTCTGCGGGGTTACTAAAATCAGGAATTTTCGTGGCCGTAGAGTTGAGGGAATAGACCTGCGCGAAGATGGGAAACATGATGTTTCCGCGCGAACAACGGGCAAAGATTTGGTCGATTGGCAACACGAGGAGGGGTGTGGACGCTGTGATTGTCGGATCCGAAACGAGTGTCGCCGTGATCGTAATCGGAAACTCTTTGTCGTTGGTTTTAGGGCTGGTATAAACACCATTTTTATCGATGCTGCCGATGTCGGTTTTATCCGCGGGACCTGTGATCGCCCAAGTCACGACCGGTGGTGTTGCCTGGGTGTTGAGCTTTGCCACGGCCTGAATTTTTTCGCCGCCCCCTTTTATTTCAGGGGAAGGCATTGTCACTGTCAAGACCTGTTTTACCGGGATCGGAGCCGGATCCATATTTTGGGTTGGATTATTTTGTGTTGCCTTGTTAGGAGCGACAGTAGCGGGTGCACCAGCCGGTAGTGGTATTTGGGCGACCGAAGGCGTAGCCTCCACGGTAGGGAGTTCTGGTTTTGAATCGCCGGTGCCTTCAGGACTGCCGTCGCCCGAACCTGACTCTGTTTTCAGTGCAGAAGCCCCCGATTTTGTTTCAAAGGACGCAACACGGCAACCTTCCAGAATGACGAAGAGCAGCGCCGCCGTTGTTAGTGTATATTTGAATTTCATAGGGCTGTCCTTTGTGTACAGAACTCTGGCTTAGACCAGATATCGGAGCCTGCACTCTGAAACTTAAGCAGAAAGCCTTAGCGCCGGAAAGGACTCACGTTTTCGTCACTTTTCGGAAAAGATAGCCCGAGGAATACACACGACAATTCGATCTTTTTTATAACTATCGTAAAGGTAAATTCATGTTCTTCCGAGCTCCATCTGTCCCTCTGTTCGCACTTACCTTTTCTTTTCTATCGCTAGGGGGCTGCGTTTTAGACGATCAACAGCGCGCCCCCGAGACGGTCATCGCGACGACAGAAAATGAAAGTTCCCTTCCTCCGGATACTGATGCCGATCTGCAGTCCGAGCAGGTTACCAATAATGTTTACAAAGAACCTGGTCTCACTCCCGACGATATCGAAGCCGATAATGACCCGATGAAAATCGTTTTTCAGACAGCAAAATGGGCTCTGACCGACGTCGCTCAAACGCGCATAGCGGATGTCGCGAGCAAGCTCAAAGAGGACCCACGCCTAAAGCTCGAAATTGATGGGCACTGCGATGAGCGGGGCTCCGATGCATATAACCAGGAGTTATCGGTGCGGCGGGCCGAGGCCGTTCGAAAGGCGATCGTTGCTGCCGGCATCAGCAGCAAACGCCTGAAGGCTCAGGGTTTTGGTAAAAAACGAGCGGCGGAAAAAGGCCACACCGAAAAGGTCTACTCTCACAATCGCCGAGTTGAGATGATCTACCGCAGCTGAGAGTATGTTTTCCCATGATTGAAGGGGCGGATCCAGCTGGATCCGCCCCCCTTTTTTTAATGAGCTTTCAGGAACTCATCAGTGCTTGTAGAACAAACGGAACACGACACGGCGGTTGAGCTGGCGACCCTGATAGTTGCCGTTATCAGCGATCGGTTTGCTTTCCCCGTATGACTTCGCCTCAAGGCTGTTCGGGTCAAACTTACCGTAGCGGATGAGGTAACCGCGAATCGTATTGGCTCGGGATTGACCTAGTTTTTGGTTGTATTCCTCTTTTCCGACCGAATCGGTGTGACCTTCGATAATGACCTTATCAAAAGGATTTTTCTTAAGGTGGTCCGCAAGTCGCGCCAGCACTTCGCGCGTTCCCGGCAAGACCCGGCTCGCCGAGTCGAACGCAAAGTTCACACCGCGGAGAACAAAGACTTCATCACCACCTGGTGTTTCCTTCGGTCCTTCCTGCTCTGGCATAAACTTGGGCGGAGGAGGAGGAGGGGGTGGCGGCTCGCCTTTTTTCGGAGGCGGAGGCGGAGGAACCTTTTTAGGAGGTCGAACGACTTTTGATACCGTACTGCTGTCTTCGAAGCCGAAGGCATAGTTAAGGCCTGCATAAATACGATAGTCGGCCGACGCAGTCCCGTTGCTCGTCTCAGTTCCTACACCAAAATGAATCGCGAGCTGATCGGAAACATCGTGTTTAATACCGAGGAGTGCTTCCGCTGAGGTCAAGGAACGCGACGCGACGGTCTCAGTCTCTTTCGTAGGAAAGCCGGAATACCATTCTGCAATGATTTTAGTATCGATCGATTGGATGAGGAAACTCGCCGCAGCGGAGGCTATGAATTGATCCTGGAGGGGTGCAATGGGGAAATCGGCTATTTTAGTGCCCGGAGAGCGTTTGCGGTAACCAACGTTCACACCGAACGCGACCTTGCTGATCGTTGTATCCGCAGCGAGTTCGAAGTTGATCGTAGGTCCGCCGCCGGCGCCGACGTATGGATTGTTTTGAGTCGTGTTCATGTTGCCGGAAATGATGAAAGCCAAACCACCGTCGTGGTCACCAAACAGACGGAACTTGCTGTTTGCACGAATCTCAGTGACACCTTTTTGGCCAAACTCGCCATGGCTGCCCTCGACCTTTACGGTTTGCGCAACAACCTGAGGAATACTGAGGCCTATGTCCCAAGACTTCGAAATGCCGTAACCGACGTTAAAATCCGCCGTGATGATCGAATCGCTCACGGTGTTCGATCGACCCGTCGTCTCATCGGTATAGCGGGGCAAGGTGTTAACCGCATAGTTACCGAAAAGCCCGAGGTTAAAAACGCCCGGCGCCAGGGTTTCCGACGATTGAACCGTTACGAAATCGAGACCGTTGGTCGTCGCATTGAAGTTTTGGAGATCGCTGCCGGTGATATTGGCAAAGCCTTGTTCAGCTGATCCAGCGAGGATGAGCAAACTAAGGATTTTAGAGGCTTTCATATCCCTCCTTGGATAACTACCAAAAATTCGAAAGATCGGTAGTCTGAGACCCGTGTTTGAACGTACTCCAATTATACTCCAAATTGCCGTCAATGAGAGCTAAGCCAGGAATTTGTTTGTGATCAAAATTTCTCCCCACGGCACAGGCTCTATCCGGACCCAAATCCGCCTGAGAAATAAAACGGTAACTACATGATTTTTGTAATTATTTTGACTTAATCCGAATTTATGCTTGTATAAAATCCATTTCTTTTACAAATAGGGGGTCCAGAGCCTCAATTATAGGCTGCCTTTGTTCTCTCACATCCCATGCGCATCGAGACTTCATGCTGCAAAAGCTCAAAAAACGGATCATTTGTTTCTTCGCTTATATGGTCGTCGGCCTGCTTTACCTCACGTATCGCTTTCGCTGGATCGATCTCCAGAATCGCGAAGCCGCGCGCGCCCTGCACCCCAACTCGCAGGTGGCTGTTGCTATCTGGCACAGAAATTCCATTGGCTGTCTCCTGGCTTACGCCTGGAAACGCATGGCGATACTGATTAGCTTATCGTTTGACGGCGAAGTCATCGCCTATGTCGCGAGACGATTCGGTATTCATTCCGCGCGCGGCAGCTCGTCGCGGGGCGGCATCGAAGCCATGAAGCAACTGCTCACCCATCACAAACAAGGCTATGACCTAGGTATCACTGTCGATGGCCCACGCGGTCCTCGCTATCAGGTAAAGCCCGGAATTATAGCGGTTGCAGCCCGGACTGGCATGCCGATCCTCCCTTTTGCAGCCGTTGCGCGGCGAGAATGGGTCCTCCACAAGGCCTGGGATCATTTTCGTATTCCCAAACCTTTCTCCGAAATTCTGTGCCTATATGGACAACCCATCGCAATCCCTCGCACGCCGGATAATACGCGCCTCGAAGACCATGCAGCGCTCGTCGCTAAAGAGTTGATGGCACTGGAAGAAACTCTGCGGGGGATGATAAGCGGAAGAGGAAGCGAAGCCACGCCTTAAGGCTTGGAATGATATGTAATCGCTGCGCTTAGGCCCCAATCAGGGCTGTTGTAAACCCAAAAAATATTCTCGATAAGTCCCAGTTCAAAACTCAGCTGCTCCCATTTATAGCGATAAGCGAGGTGGACTTCGTAGGAACTCCGGCTGAGCTGGCCCATATCGCGAAAAAGTGGCTGGTAAACAAGAAACTGTAAAAACAACTCGCTGTGCAAATCGAAGCGCTGCGCAGCTCCGAAAACCCCTCCCCATTGCTGTCCGTAAGTCGCCAGGTCTGATTCTTGAGTCCCATCAAAAACCGTATAGGATAGCGACCCATAAAGCGAGGTATCCCCAAGCGGCAAAGCCATACTAAGCTTGGACCCAATGTCAGTCGCGCCCGTAAAATAGGGGTTGAATCGTGCGCTTTCATGGGTCGAATAAACGGCGAGAGTCATCGGAAATCGCAACGCGAACGCGCGCGCAAAATCCCAGACAAGACCGCCTTCCAGCTTCCGGCTCAAACTGGTGTTTTTCTGCAAGATAGAATAATTCAAATCGTAATCAGGCACCGAAAGGCGAACGTTCTCACGTTTGGCATCAAGCCGTCCGTCCTGCGGCAACCCAAAAAGATGATGAAAACCGATCGCTAGGCTATCCGTTCCCATTCTCGAAAAACCGCGATCGGAATAACCGCCGTAAACTTCAAGATTAGCGAGCGGTTGATAAAAGACCAGAAGTTGATCGTCTTTCATCTCGGTATCGATCACATAGCGTTTGTCGTGACCCCAGAAATTTGCGTATGTACGACCTGCACTGACGCGCCAGTCGCCAGCCTCCCCGAGACGGAACTTTTGTGTGATAGGGCTCGACCGAAACATCTGGCTCAACGCTTCGGAACGTAGAATCAGCGGATCAGGGACGTAGCTGAGCTCCTCGCTAAAAGCGTGGCCACTCAGCGTAATGCCTATCAAAACGAAAATCACAACCTTCATCCGAGTCCTTGCCGTTCAGCGTCCGTAAAGACGTCGAGCTCTGGCGATAGGGGTATTCAGAATAATCTCCTGCGAAGCCGTACGAACGGGATAACCAAAAGGCCCCCCGTTGCTCGTGCTTCGTTTGACGATCAATGGTTTGCCAATGCCCTCCAAAGAATGGAGAGACTTCGCAATATCCATAAAGCCCTTGGGAAGTTCAAGACCCAAACCCTCTGAATAGGCAAAGGTTGTCTCCGCCCGATCCACAAAACTCACCAAACCCAAGCTCGAAAGTTCACCCATACGCCGATCAAATTCATGGGTCTTTTCCTGAAAGGCCTTTGCCGTGCGTTTCGCATGCGCTTGTGTGCCCCTGGTCAATACATCTTTTAAATCTGATAAATCACCTGCATAAAGTGCGCGAATGAGATGAGCGGCCTGTCGTCTATCGCTTCCGTCCGGTGTTGCGATCGACCAGCCGTAGCGAACTCCGATCGAGCCGTCTTTCATCATTACCAGTTTTTCTGTATCGTTTTCAGCACGGACCAAACCGAGTTCAAAAGCTTTAAGAACACTGGCCTGTATCGGCTGTGCGGACCAATTAAATTTGCGTGTGACTTCCAGTCTTTTCCAATCGAGCGCCCTGAGATTAAGCGGAAAACCATCCATGCATTCAAAGACCAGCACATCTTCATTTGACATGCGAGTAAGCACAGCCGGAAATCGAAGGGCTGCTTGTTTGTCGCTTTCTGCCGAGCTGCGCAGTCGTTCAAGCGTTCGTTGTTCAAACTTCAAATCAACCTCGCGCTGAAACATCCGGCGCAGTTCCTCAACCTTTGTCACCATTGCCGCAGCTTTGGGAATAAAGCGAAACGCCCCGAGCACAGCTTCTATTTCACGCAAAGCATTTATGCTCGATTCGAGCTTTTGTTTTGCTTGTGGTTTGATGATTTTAAAAAACCAGCGTTTGCCGCTTTCATCGACTGCAGCATGAATCTGACAAAGCGTGGTCACGAAGAGAGACTTTTTATCGACGATAAATTCGTGCGACCAGTCCGGTGCATGGCGATCGAGGATTTTTCGAATCTCCTCAAAAGGGAGAGGCATAATGTGCCTATCGAAATCCAGGGTCGCACCGAATTTTTCAAACAGATGATTGTAGGCAGGTCCGAGTTCTGCACTGAGTTCTTCAAGGCACCCGGTAAATATTTCATGCAATCGCTCTTTATTCCAAAAGCTATCCAAACCCGAATTGAAAAGCAGCGTCCGACTGGTTTGCACCGGCCAGGCGAGTAACGATAAACGCGCGCTTTTTTTAGATATACGCGCGAATTCCCTCAGTGCTGCGAAAGAAGGCGAAGGGACCCCTCGATGTTTATCAGTGCTCACAATCAACCTCTTTTGGACTTTAAGGGGGCAGTCAGGACGGAGACGAACTGTCGATACCTCATAAGAATAGCATCTGAAACAGGGCCTGAAGATGGGCAGAAAGATCCCGGCTTTCGAGCGCTGCCGAGCGCAGTCACGCCCTTTGATTATGACGGCCTGAAGAAAGGGCTTTGAGGATAAAAAAAAGGGATTATAATGAGTGGAAATCACGTCATACGGATCCAAGGAGACCTAAATGGCTCTACGCACTAAACAAGAAATCGTTGAAAACTGGCTCCCGCGCTACACGGGGACCCAGCTCGATGAGTTTGGGCAATACATCTTGCTCACCAACTTCGGTGATTACCTTCGCCGCTTTTCCGCCCGTTTTGGCCATCCTATCAAAGGCCTCGACCGCGCGATGCAGACCTGTTCCAATGGCGATAACCTCACCATGATCAATTTCGGCATCGGTTCAGCCAACGCCGCGACCATCATGGACCTACTGAGCGCTGTCAAACCCAAAGGCGTCCTTTTTCTTGGCAAATGCGGAGGGCTCAAACATACGACCGAACTCGGTCACTTCATTCTGCCTATCGCAGCCATTCGCGGCGAAGGTACGTCTGACGACTACCTACCGCGCGAAGTTCCAGCGATGCCGTCGTTCAAACTGCATAAGTTTGTGTCAGAAAAAATTGTCGAGGCCGGTATGGATTACCGAACCGGCGTCGTTTACACGATGAATCGCCGCGTTTGGGAACACGATGATACTTTTAAGCAAAAACTGCGTGAATTGCGGGCGATCGCCATCGATATGGAAACAGCGACGATTTTCGCCTGTGGCATAGCCAACGAAATTTCGCGTGGTGCGCTCTTGCTTGTCTCTGACGTTCCCATGACGCCTGAGGGTGTAAAAACGGAATCGAGCGATAGAAAAGTGAGCGAACGATTTGTGGATCTCCATATTGATATCGGCATCAAGGCGATGACCGACATCGAAGATGCGGGCGAAAAAATCAAACACTTCCGCTACTGAAAAATGCGACTTTTTCTATGAACTTGCCTCGATGGCAAGTCATTTTGTCCGTGTGGACTGATCAGTGGAGTTTTGTTCGAATTTAGTTATAGTACTTGAGCACCCCCAGGCGACTGGTGAGGTGCTCGTTTTTTTGATCACCACTAAGGAACCCTAACCATGTTGGAACTCATCCCTACTATTCTTGGCGCTGTTGCGGCTGCACTCTTTGTGTATGCCATGATTACCCGTAAGAACTGGCTCGAAACTAAAGCTTTGCTCACGGACACCTCGATCCGTTATGAGGCCGCTCTGCAGCAATCACAAAAGATCGAGCAGAATCTGAAAGCCCAGAAAGACATGATGGACAAACTTCGCCAGCAGGCCCTCAAAGCCGACCGCTCTGCCGAAGATATTAAAAATAAATCCAGCGATGGCCGGCTCGAAATCCTGCGTCTTAAAACGGAATATGATGCCGTGATGGAAAAAGCGAGTTCGCAAAAAGAACACCTCCTCGAGCAGGTTCAGGTTTTAACGCAGCAGCTTTCGGAAGCTGTTCGCGAGAAAAAACAACTCGCCGACGAGCTTTCGACACTGATTCGCTCCGTGGATGATCGCGCACGCCAGATGAACGAAGCCAGCCGCAAAGAGCTTGCCGAAGTTCAGGTCCAGCTTTCGGCCGCTCGGCGGGAACGTCAAGGCGCTGAGTCGCAACTGGCCAAATTCAAACAGGAATCAGGCCTTGTTAAACCCGAAGAACTGAAACGCTGGCAGCTCAAAGTCGCTCGCCTCGAACAACTTTATGCCAGCATGAAAGGCCTGCGCGAGATGGCCGAAGAACGCAACGAGAACTGGGAGACCGCACTCCGGTATTTCGCCCTTCATATACTCGGTAACAAATCTCCGGAAGCGACGGCGGAAGCCGCAAACATCGGCAGTTTAGTCGGCGCAGCGCTTGAAAAAATCGGCGCAACTCTGGTCGATGACGACGAAGGCAAAACCGGGGAAGGCTTCAATCTCGCCCCGAGTTCATCAGAATTGGCGGCCGATAGTCTTTCATGAAAAAACCCGTTGATATGTTTATGGGCGAGAGCGACGGGATTCCCGATGCCTGGGAACTCCTCTCGGAACGCCTAAGCGAAGACCGCCGCAGCCGTATGATGCAGATCGTAATGGACCGCACGGCCTATCTGAGGCTTTGCCTTCAGGATGTTCACGATCCCCACAACGTGGGCGCGTGTTTTCGAACTGCGGAAGCCAATGGCATTCAGTACTGCGACTTCGTCAACCTCTATCAAAAGTTTCCCAAAACTTCGTCGACGGTAGCGCGCGGCGCCAATCACTGGCTCGATATCTCGCGTTTCAAAGACCAAAAGCTCTATCTCGAAGGTCTTAAAAGTCGCGGTTACAAGATAGCCGCGGCTTATCCTTCGGGCTCTGCCTACGAACTTGATAATCTCCCGATCGATCGGCCGCTCGTGGTTTTGCTAGGCAATGAAGCGGTCGGCCTCGACGATTCCTGGTCGGAACACATCGATTATCGCTTTTCCATTCCCATGTACGGAATGACCGAAAGTTATAACGTGTCCGTGTCCGCGGCGCTTATTCTTTACAGCCTTACACAGAGGTGTCGCGCGCAGGTCCCCTCGGACAAGTTTTTCCTCACCGAGAAATCTCAACATTACCTGCTCAACCGATGGATGGCTCGCCACAGCCGTTCTTTAGCCAATGAACTCGACAATATGCGTCGCTCACGTTCGTGAGATCTGCTACATCTACTTGTCTGGTTTTATATTGAGGGGACTTACAGTGAAAGCGCAAAAACGGTTGTTCCATCTCGTCACGTTCCTCGTCTTTCTCCTTGCTGAAGGCTGCGTGACGCCAGCACCCGCACAATACGGTGTTCAGAAAGATCAGCTCGCTCATATCCCAGCTCGCATCGCGGTTTTGCCTTGTCGGAAGTGGCCGCAGGGAGCCCTTTACGCAACGCAGAAGAAACTTGAAATCACCGATGCCGAAGTTGGCAACCTCTGCACGAATCTCGATAAATACGTGCTCAGCGGCTTTGATGGCCAACCCTACATGCGCGGCATAAGCCCGGTCGTGGTCAAAAAACTTTTGGAACGAAATCCCAAAGGCTCACAGCTCGATCAACTCGAAAGCCTTTGGTTCCGTCCGAGTCAGGTCTGCGAAGCATGCCGTAATCCTACAAGCTATTATAAGGGCGTTGTCTCTTCACGAACCGATTGGCGTGAATGGTTGAGTGGCGTGAGTCGCGAAGCCACCAGCGCGGATGCAGTGCTCCTGCCGTTTGTCTCAGAGGCTCAGGGTGATGTTATCGACGATAGAGGCCTGTATTACGCGGTTCGGTCAGCACAACTCGTTTTGCTTTTGATCGATACCAACAATGGCGAACTCATCTGGGCCGGAACAAAGAAAGGCGAGATTAGGCTTCCGCTTTCTTCCAAACCCTCTGATCCAAAAGCGGTTGTCCTTCCGACTTGGGAAGAACTCGAAAAAAGAATTTTAGTTCCGGAAATCTGGGCCGAATTCCCTGGTCGCCAAGGCTAGAGGCCGAAGCGCTTAGGGCCCGGGGCGCTGGGCAGAACATTCCCCTCAAAGTGGTGGTATGCTGATATTGGAGTCAGATTCACGCGATTTGAGGGACTAATCATGCGCTTCATCCTGGGTTTACAACTCGTCGTCACGCTTACCCTAACACTCACAGCCTGTGCTGGCATGGGTTCGACAAGTAAGGGCAATGACGACGGCTCGTCGCCGATCAATGCATCCGAAGAAAAAGATTACAAACGCGCAATCAACAAGTGCTACAAAACCGGCGGCTCACGCGTCGTTAAAGTCGAAGGCCAATTGATGTGCTACTGACTTAGCACAGAGACAGATAGTCCTGTAAAAAACCATCTTCTCGACATAGCGGGTTCGTCAAACACACTTTGACACCATGCAACTCGCTATTCTCTCCTCCACTGCGCCATCTCTGCAAGAAAAAGCCACCCGTTTCACGGCGTTAGCTTGCCAATTCTCGTCGTTCCAGTATGATTCAGACGCTTTTTTCCTTTCTCGGAGAAAGCTTACACATCACTGGAGGAACTCACCTTGGCTAAAGAATACACCCTCTCTATCATCAAGCCTGACGGCGTTGAGAGAAATCTCGTTGGTAAAATCGTTTCGCAATTTGAAGCGCAAGGCCTTACCGTTGCCGGCATCAAAAAAATCCAACTTTCCAAAAAAGCAGCTGAATCTTTTTACGGCGAACACCGTGAACGCGGATTCTTTGGTGAGCTCGTTGACTTCATGGTTCGCAGCCCTGTCGTTGTGATCGCTCTTCACGGAGAAGGTGCGATTCAGAAAAACCGTGATACCATGGGCGCAACAAATCCAGCTCAAGCGGCTGAAGGTACAATTCGTAAGCTCTATTCGAAGTCGATCGGTGAAAACACAGTTCACGGTTCGGACTCGGTACAAGCTTCTGCACGCGAAGTCGGTTTCTTCTTTGCCGCTAGCGAACTCGTCTAACTCATACTGGAGCGGATCTTATGATCAATCTCGTCGCCAAAATCTCGTCTGAACTCGGTTTGAAGGAATTTCAAGTACACAACTCCGTCAAACTCATGTTTGAAGAAGAGTGCACTATCCCTTTCGTGGCACGTTACCGCAAAGAAATGACCGGAAGTATCGATGAAGTCGCATTGCGAGACATCCGAGACCGCTTCAACTATCTCACGGAGCTTGAGACGAACAAGGTGAAATACCTGAAAGTCGTCGAAGAGCACTGCAAAAAAAGCCCTGAGCTCATGGCAAAATTTCCTGAGCTCAAGGCTAAATTTGAAAAAGTTGAAACGAAGCAAGAGCTCGAAGATCTCTATCTTCCATACAAACCAAAACGCCGCACGCGCGCTCAGATCGCCAAAGAAAAAGGCCTTGAGCCTCTTCTGGAACAAATCCTCGCGCAATCGTCGAGCATCACGGATCTCCTCGCTATTGCACGGCCCTTTGTTACGCCAGCGGATTCCACAGTCGAAAAAGAATTGCGTGTCGTCGACGAAAAATCGGCTCTCGCAGGCGCGGCTGACATCTTTGCAGAACGCGTGGCTGAGACCGCTGAGCTGAGATCCCTGGTTCGCCAGATCTCGCTAGACAGTGGTGTTCTCGTCTCCAAAAAAATCGAAGGCGCGGAAGCCCTCGGCGAAGACGGCGAACCGGTCAAAGACAAAAAGATGAAAAAGACCGACCCGACCAAATACCAGAACTACTTCGATTATCGCGAGCCGATCAGCAAAGCGGCTTCGCACCGCGTTATGGCCGTTCGTCGCGGCGAAGCGGAAAAAGTCCTTCGTGTTGCAATCGATGTCGATGCCGAACGTATCGTCAACGATCTCCGCACCTCGGCTCTTCAAGGCCGCAGCATGAGCCCCGAAGTCAAAGATTGGCTGAACTCGGTTATCGACGACTCTTATCGTCGTCTCCTCAGTCCTTCCATCGAAACAGAACTTCGTTTATCTCTCAAACAAACAGCAGAGACCGAAGCAATTCGAGTGTTCTCGGAAAACCTCGAGAACCTTCTCCTACTTCCTCCTATACCGAATCATGTGGTTATGGGTGTTGACCCGGGCCTGCGTACCGGCTGCAAGTTTGCCATCATCAATGAGACGGGCAAGCTCCTCCACAGCACTACGATCATGACTGATCTTGGTGATCGCGAGACCAATAAAACTGCCAGCGCGAAAAACGAAGTCGCCCGCATGCTCAAATCCTTCGACGTGAAATATATCGCCGTCGGCAACGGAACAGGAAGCCGGGAGATCATGCGTCTGATCGCGGCCGTTCTTAAAGAACAAGAGATGCACGACATCAAACGCCTCGTCGTCAATGAAGCCGGCGCCTCGGTTTATTCAACGATGGACATCGCCCGCGAAGAATTCCCAGACCTCGATCCAACGATTCGTTCGGCAGTGAGTATCGCACGTCGTCTGCAGGATCCACTTGCCGAGCTCGTGAAGATCGATCCTCGTTCGATCGGCGTTGGTCAGTACCAGCACGATGTGAACGTAACGAAACTCAAAACCAGTCTTGAAGAAGTGGTTGAGAGCTGCGTTAACCGTGTTGGCGTCAACATCAATACAGCGTCTTACAAACTTCTATCTTACGTATCGGGTATCGGTGGGACGCTTGCCAAAAGCATCGTCGCCAAACGCGATAAAGATGGCAAATTCAAGAGCCGCAAAGATTTGACAGCGGTGACCGGCCTCGGTCCTAAGGTATTCCAACAGGCTGCCGGTTTCCTTCGTGTTCCCGAGTCGGCAAACCCTCTTGATAACTCTTCGGTCCACCCGGAGACCTACGAGACCCTTGATCAGATCGCCAAAGATCAAAACAAAGAACTCAAAGATATCATCGGCAACAAAGCGATCGTCGAAGCGATTCCTTTGGAGCGATATGTGAGCGAAAAAGTCGGTATGCCGACCCTTCGCGATATCGCGGCCGAACTCCTTAAGCCAGGTCGTGACCCTCGTGAAGATGGTTCACGCCTGATGTATTCTGACGACGTGGCCGAGATCGAAGATCTCAAAGTCGGCATGATCCTTCCCGGCACCGTTACGAACGTGACCAACTTTGGTGCGTTTGTTGATATCGGTGTTCACCAGGATGGACTTGTCCACATCAGCGAACTCGCTGACCATTTCGTCGATGATCCGGCAAAAGTTGTTTCGGTCGGCGAAGTGATTCAAATTCGCGTGATCGAAGTCGACGTTCAACGACGCCGCATCGGTCTTTCCCGTCGCCTCGAAGGCAATAAGCCACAGCAGGCCGCAGCTCCTACGCCGGCTCGTGAAGGCGCACAGAGCGCGCGTCCACTGTCACAAAACAGTGATCGCGGCCCTCTCAAACCTCGGCAATCGCAAGGTGGAAGTACCGCCCGTGGATCGAGCTCGCAAGCGCCCGCAGTGCCTGCGAAAAAATTCACCATGGACGACCTTCTGTCGAAGTTCAATCAAAGGAAATAAAGAATGGCGGTAAGTCTTCCGGTAAAAATCGGCATAATCGGTGGGTCTGGCATTTACCAGATGCCAGGCGTGGAGCTCGTGAAGGAACATGCGATCAGCACACCGTTCGGTGAGCCGAGCGATAAGGTGATCGAAGGCAAACTTCATGGCCGTACCGTTTACTTTCTTCCGCGCCATGGCAAAGGCCATCGTTTTACGCCGTCGGAAGTCAATTATCGCGCGAATATCTACGCGCTCAAATCATTGGGCGTGACCCATGTGCTGGCGGTTAGCGCCGTCGGCATCATGAAAGAACACATCAAACCCGGTGATATGGTCATCCCTGACCAGATCTTCGACCGCACGAAAGGCAAACGAGCCGAGACCTTTTTCGGAGACGGCATCGTTGGCCATTTTGAATTTGCGGACCCTTTCGATGCTGAGTTTTCAAAATGGATCGAAAAGGCCGCGCGTTCGGTTACCGACCGCGTGCATTTCGGGGGCACTTACGTGTGTATGGAAGGTCCTGCCTTCTCGACCCGCGCCGAGTCCCATCATTACCGCGAAACTCTGCGTCCGGCCATCATCGGTATGACGGCGATCCCCGAAGCGAAACTCGCGCGTGAAGCCGAGATGTGTTACGGAATGCTCGCACTCGCAACCGATTATGATTGCTGGCACGAAGGCGAAGATGATGTTTCGGTGGAAGCAGTCCTCGCCGTTCTTAAAGGCAACGGCGAAAAAGCCAACAACATCGTAAAAGCTCTCGTCAAAGAGCTGCCTGAGCACCATGAAAGCCGCATCTTCAGCATCGGCGCTTATGCGATCATGACTGCGCGTGAATTGATTCCGGAGCACCGCAAAAAAGCTCTCGCTCTGCTTTGGGGTAAATACCTTGGCTGAGGCTGGGACTATAAAGGGGAGCATCCTGCTCCCCGTTTACTACGAAGACACCGATCTCTCGGGCTTTGTTTATCATGCCAACTACCTTAAGTTTTTTGAACGCGCGCGCGAGCACGTGATCGGCGTGCGTTTCCTTAAAGAGCTTTTTGATCAGGGCGCTCATTTTGTGGTGCATAAATGCAGCCTCGAATTTCGCTCGCCGGCTCGTCACGGCGATCAGCTTTTGATTGAATCAACGGGACACTACTCACGTTCGCCCGCGATCAACTTTGAGCAAAACGCTTATGTAATCCATGAAGGCCAAAAACGGGTTGCCGTTCTCGGACAGATCAGTATCGTTGTGATCAGTGCCGATAACCGCCCGATTCGTATGCCGGATTCGATCATTAAAAAGTTTGCTACTCATGATAACGACAGCGTACTCGACCTCAGTGGTTATAACTCGTGAACAGCGAGGCCCGTTATCGCGCACTGATTTCCTTTCTCTTGCGCCACCAATCCATCTGGTTCCAATCGATCCTTCAGAACTGGCCTGCCTCACAAGAGGCCTATCCAGAGGCGTGGCTCGCCTGGATCGAAGGTTTGGACGCAGATGACCAACGCGCTTTTGGAGACGAACAGCGAGTTGAGGGAATGCCTACGGATCTGCTTGCGCTCCTCAGGACATGCGCGGAATTCTGCGAATGGAATCAGCTTCTCGAAATGCACAGGCTCGACGATCTTGACATCCAAGGTCTGAATCTCAAAAAACAGCACGAAATCCAGCGTCTTTTGCCCCTGCTCGCCAGGGAAGCGGGCGGGATAAAACACGCTGTCGATATCGGAGGCGGCATGGGACACCTGGCCCGTCTCTGTGTGAAAACATTCGGCTGGACGTTTCATAGTATCGACAAGGACGCCGTGTTGCAGGAGAAAGGCCGCTGGTGGCTGAAACGCAGTCGTGGTCTTGATCGGGAAAAACTTAGGTTCGTCAATGCGACCTTTTCAGACCAGGCAGCGCCTGATATTGACAGACTCTTCGCGGAGCCCTCGACATTGTCCCTTGGACTGCACACCTGCGGCCCTCTCGCGCTCAGTCAGTTTCAGAAAAGCTTAGAGTCGCGAACGCTCGTCAATTTCGGTTGTTGTTACGATAAGATGGATCGCACGCGCGATTTGAATCAATCTCGAACAGCAAAAGAGCTGAATCTACCGTGGTCTCAAGCGGCGCTTTTTTTGGCGACACGAAGCCGGAAGGGTATGACGGACGAAGAGTTCACTCTGCTTAAACGCGTAAATGCTTATCGGTTTAGTTTTGACCTTTATATAAGGCAGCAGTGGCCTGAACTGGGATTTGTTATTGCGGGTGATGCCCCCAAAGCGCTTTATCTTGGGTCTTTTGCGACCTATGCCCTGGACCGTATCACGCACCTCAAGCTCGATCATGAGCCTACTGGCGATGTCCTCGAATCCTTCTACAGATCGCCTTCTATTCAAAAAGAGGCCACTGCGATTTTTGCGGCTCATCTCATTCGCAATCTTTTTGCGCGGCCGCTCGAGATCGCAATTCTGCTCGATCGAGCGCTTTGGCTTGAAGAGCATGGCTTTGCCGTTGAACTCCTGCAGGTTTTTGATCGGCAGCTTTCTCCGCGTAACATAGCCCTCGTCGCCCGATCGAAAGCCCGCTGATCACCAGAGTTCTTAAAGACTAGTTTTTTGTTCGCCGGCAAACCACTCTCTCGCATTGGAAATATTCCATTGGGACTTGTCGTCGTCAAAACCATAACCTCCGGCTAACCCTGCGTATTCCACCAGGAAACGTGCCTTCGCATTTTGCACTTTTTTATCGAACCAACCTTTCATCGACAGATCACCGGCCTTGGCTTCGAAATCACGAACATAAAAGGTGTGTTCGGTGGCGATAATCTTAAAGTCAACTTTCGGGTTCTTCAAATCAAAGGCCTTCATCAGAAACTGGGGAAAGCTCTTATCTTTAACCAAAAAGGCCAGGACCGGCTGGAGATTATCACCCTTGAGATCGACGTCGCTCTTGAGTTCATTTGGTTTGTTGAACTTCACGTGGGTGTTAGTGAGATGGAGCGAGCCTTTCCAATCCTTTTTATCCAAAAACGAAAGATTAGTGATATCGATACCCGTATCGGCAAGGTCCACATAACCTTTTTTCGGGTCCAAGCGGGTGATTTTCATTTTCGAGACGGCCGAACCCACAAACCGCAGGTCTTTTTTATAAACGGCCTGAAGGTTTTTTATCTTGAGCTCCAGCAGCCCTTTTGAACGCTCTATGGCCGAGCTTGCATGGAGTTCGCCCTGCAGGGTTCCTTCGCCTTTCTCGAGGATGAGAGGAAGGGAGGCAGGAATATATTGCTGTAGAAACTGAACACGGTGAAGAACGGTCGGGGGGATAAAGACGTGAGCATCCCAGTCCTTCCAATCCGGCACGATTCTTTTGTCTGGCGTGTCGAGTACAAGAGCAAAGCCCTTGCCCGAACCGTCACGTCCTTTATTGAGCGTATACTCACCGAACTTCAGTTCAACGTGATTGGTCTTTTTCACGTTCCATTCAAAGGTCGCAGGGCCATAGATTGTCTGGTTAAGAAGGTCTATGTGCAGGGTTTCGGCGGCGAATTTCAGATGGCTGTCGTTTTTGAACTTGCCGTCTTTGATTCCGAAATCACCGTCCATCGTCAGCGGAGAGCCGGTAAGCGCAAACCAATCCAGGTTTTTAGTATAAGGCTCGAGACTCTCGACACGGTCCAGTTTGCCTTTGATTTTCCAGTCGGAATCAATTTTCGGGAGTATTGTTTTCCAGTCTTTATTATCGAGGCTGATTTCGTCCAGGCCGATTTTGATGTTTGCCTGACTTATCGTTACGAACTTCACCGCGCTGTTCACCACAGCCAGGTCGGTGGAGTCGGCTTCAAACCGTTCGATCGCAAAATGCTTGTGGTTATCGGTCGTGAAGCTGGCGTTGAGGCTGGCTTTACCGGTCCATACCCATTTCCCAAGCGCGACCTCTTTTACATTATCAAACTCCGCGCCGCTAAACTCTGTGACCCAAAGCTCCTTTTTTTTGCCATCCTTGTCCTGGTCGGCAGACTCGTCTTTGTCCTTATCGCCCGCTTTTTTATCCTTCTTGTTTTTTTCGGTATCCTTTTGAATCGCTGCATTCTCTGGGCTATCGACCACCGAGATCGTCACATCATTTGCATTCAGGCCGTTAATAGAAACATGATGGCGCGCGAGATTCAAAACGTTGAAACGAAAACTGACGGTTTTCGCTTTCACTTCATACGTGGATTCTTTGGACAAACCCCGAAAGGTGAAATCCTGGAATAAAAAATAGCCGGGCCACGGTGAATAACCGTCCGTCGCACTGAACTGGAGCTTTTCATTATTAATTTTTTTGAAAAATACATCGCTGTTAAGATAGGACTTGGTTGCGCCAAACCAAATAAGGTCCAAAACAGCCAAAGCGATAAGACAAATGCCCGCAAACCGAACTGATTTTTTCATATGAGCCTTTCCAGTGTGCCCGTGTGAGGCCCTGCAAATAGCTATACGTAATATTCGCTGTTGTTAAAATAGGGAAAATACATTTTACTTGAATTAATAAGGACTTATGTCTTTGGCGGGGTCAGCTGGAGCTTCGATCGGGGAGGGGCGCGGCGGCCCCCTGAAGCACCTTTTAAAATGCAACTTTCGAACATTCATTCGTTTTAAAAACGAGGAGTTTGCCCTGAGCCAACGAAGGATCCGAGTAAACGGCCGCATAGGGATTGGCTGGATCGCCCGAAACGGTCGCATCCGCAAGGAAGGTAAAGGAACCAAAGTCCTTCACGCCATTCATATCAAAGGTGATGTCATCACTGCGCGCGGTCGTGAAGCCTTTTTGTTTGGATGACCAGAATATTCCGGATGTGCTGCTGGTTGTTCCCGAAGAAACGCGTGCCTGGACGTAGATCGTATTATTCGCAAACTGCGTAACGTTATAGGAAAGATCGAGCCCTCCCTCGGGAGCGCTATCAAGGCCGGCCGCTGTCAGGTCGGCTTTCGACACAGACATGAAGCAATATAGGGCGCCTGATATACCAGATCCACCTGTTGTAGCTGCGCCCGCGACATCAACTTTTGTCCAGCCAGCCGCCGCGCAGGTTGCAAACACCGCTTGCGACTGAACATAGACGAGTTGGCCTAGGTTCGACGCACCGCATGCAGGCAGAGCCGCAGTATCCGCAACAAGCATCGCCGGAGGAATCGTGGACATTCCGGAGTTTGATGAACCAGCTATCGGCGTTTGAGTGGTTTCTGATTTGTCGATTTTTCCACAAGCGAAGCTAAGGCCCGCGATGAGAAGGAGATACGATGGACGCATGCTCGGTTACCTCTAAGTTGGGATGGATACGCCTAGTGTAGCAGATTTTGCCTAGCCTTGGGACGAAGCTGACGAAATTATCGGACCACTTACCGAAAAGTAAGAATTGGTAAGCTGCGGAGCCTCTTTTGAATGAGCCGTCCTTTCGAAGCCTTAAGCGCCGCCGCTATGAAATTTTTATGCTTTGATAAGGTTTTACGAAAATTCCACGCAAACTTCGGGAGTTCCCGCCGATAGCCTCCACAGGTTCGTGAGTCATTACCAAGTTCGTTTCTGAGGGCCATGTTATGTCGGCAAAAATCCTAGTCATTCTCTCTATCAGTTTCGGTTTGACCGGATGTTTTAATTTGCCTCTTACATCAGTCGGTAAGCTCGCCACCTCAGGGGCTGGAGAGACCCGCGCAGCGGCCCCGTCGAGCGGGACCACGGACGCTAAACAGATCGCAAACGTTGATTCGAACTCAACTGTCTCCGTGGCGTTAACAACGCCCAAGGTCACCGGTCTGAGCGGTGCAAGCGTCGTGATTCAACCCGGCTCACTTGGTGTTTCGGCAAGTCTTATCGTTGAACAGGCAGCCGATCTCGGTGATACCACAATGTCAGCAGAAATGGGCCTCGGCGGCGATATCCACGTGACCCAGTCAAGCCCTGGCATGATCATTCGCCCGAGCGAAAACGTCGATCTCAAAAAGCCACTGTCTCTCGCAATGCCTTTGCCCACAAGTACAGGTTTTCGTTTGGCGGAGACCGGTTCAAAATTTGCGGTTTTTTATAAATACTTCGATCCTACCACACAGGCTTTGGTCATGGGCCTCAAGCTTGTCGATGGCGTGAACGTCACGCTTGGCTTTGACGAAGCTTCAGGCAAAGATGTTATTCGCTTCAATGGCTATTTCGGTGCGTACTGGGCGACAATTTTGAGCCGTGAGATCAAACCTGCGGAAGTGCCCGCTCCAAAAGCGACAGACGAACCTATCATTAATAAAGCCAACGTTTCTGTCATCCAAAACTCCGGTGTCGTCAAGGAAACCGAAATTGCGGTAAAACAAGCAATCCCTGAAATGGTGTGGGAAAAAACCGCTATTAAACTTGACGCTGCAAACCGCATTGTATCGATTTCAGCATCCCTACCTCTGGGCCGCACGATTACGGCGTGTAAAGCCGATCTTTTTGAATCCACGGCTCAGGCTACAGGTATCAGTCTCGATGCTCCCCTAGGGCCGAGCATCGATTTTACCGTCGTGAAAAAAACCATTCATTCTCTTACAGGACGTTTTCGTTGCGTCGATGATCAAGGTCGCCAAACATTTACGCCCTGGTCGGATTTTGTGGTTGTTCCTGCGGCCCCGGAGACAGTCGCATCGATTGTTGTCGACCCAAACAGCTTTAACCCGGGAGTCTGTGACGACGTTAATCCAGCGGCACTCTTTGCACGTGGATACGAGAATGGCGTTTATAAGGAATATCAACCGTTCATTCGCGACAGCAAATGCAAATACCACACCGATGCTTATGTAGATAATGCCGGAAGTCTCTATATTCAAAAAGGCGACTATAGCTACACCTGCGGATTAGCCAATCACACGCTTGGCCTTGGCACTCAACAGATTTACTGCCACCAGACGACGGCTGCTGCCTTCGGTGGTGATTCTATGATGATACCGAGCGGCGGTTTACGCGTAAGTATCGACTTCACGAATTCCGTCGCCGCCCCCATACTGACTCTTGCCATGATTCCGTGCGACCAGGGCGACTTCCTCGTTTCCGGTCACCCGATGACCCATCTCGGAGCTTGTACTTTTGTTTATGACGCAACCACGCTCCCTATTGATGCGAGTTATAATTTACTTGTACAAAATTCAAGTGGAAGCTATTTCTGCGGCGACTCCATGACTCGTTCTCCGGGTGGCTTTGGACTCATTGATTCATGCTCTGTGAGTTCTCACCCCCTGAGAATAGGCCCTCTTTTAACGGCGGCGTCCCATCGCATCCGCCTTTGGCTTGGCCAAGCGGCGGTTAGCCACAAAAAGATCGCGGGTATTTCCAGCGTCATCGAATATTTCCCCACAGTGTTTTGTCCATCGAATTTAAGCCTTCAGTCTTCAAGCCTTGGCATGATTGCATCGGCCTACAAAACGGGTGTTTGTACATATGACTTTCGCTTTTCGACTGATGAAACTGACCTTACCCGTTATAATTTCAAGATCGTGAGCCCCGACAACAGTCGGAACTGTGGCGGCTTCTCGTCCGGATTAAATATCACCCCTCAATGTGACCCAAATTCAAATGAAATTCCATTCCCCGGCGCGTTCAATAAGTTTTACGGCCTGACCCTGGTCGGCGACCCGTCCACGGGCGTATTTGCCACCACACCTCTCGTTGAACTTACGCCCAATTGTGTCGGCAATGCTTATCTGCAAACGGGCGATCTTTCCCACGGCTACCATCACCTAGAAGCACAAGCCTTTCAAGAAGTTAAGGCGTGTCGATACGAGAAGATCTGGACCCCCGCAACGGCCGGCGAAGGTTTCTATATTTCCAAAGCCGATCAGAGATATCTTTGCTATGGCCAATACCCTTATAACAATCCAATGGTCGGTGGTTCGTTTGCAAATCCTATGTGCTCTAGCTCGACAGCAAATCCAACACCCATCGTGCCCGTCGGTGTAATTCCTGGAACACCCTATAAAATAATCGCTGACGAGCAATCGGGCCTCATAAAAGTCAGTGTTGCGCCTTACATTGCGCCGGTCAATTGTCCTAACGATCTCGTGATGATTCCCGATGCCGGTGGCGAGCAGAATTTCATCTATCAACAAAATTGCAACTATACCCTCACCCTGAAAAACGCGAGTCCAAGTGCCGTTAACTATTCTTATTTAATTGGCAATACAGCACACACCGAGATGTGTAGCGTTGGGTCTGTCAATCCAAACTTCTATCCCGCGAACCGATCGGATGACATGAACTGTCTTTCGTCGGGCACTAAGTTTTCACTCACGATACCGGGAGGTCAGACCGCACGCCTCACTGTAAAACGCGATCCCACATTGCAGCATTCACATCTGACCGTACAAAACTTAAAACGAAATTATCCGACTGTTACATTTGATGGTGCGTACGCCTATGACCTAGGTGGTACACCGCTCAATTTTATGACGGCGGCTTACACAGCCGGCATGGATAATTTTCAATTCAACTGGCATCCAACGTCCAACATCTACCTTGGAATCTACCGTGACGGCGATCGCTGTGGCCTGAGTTCACCTACGCCGAGTAACAATCCTCTAAACACCTCGCAAACTCTTGTCTGCCACGTGGCGGACGGAACCTCTCCGGTTCCCATTGGAACGTGGTCGACTGGTAGTTATCTTGTTACCTATTCGCAACCGTGGAATTGGGAGGACGATTCGAAAATCGTCGTCACATCCGTCGCCTCTGCTATCGGTACACCTCTTTTAGCTGCAGCCAGTTATTACGGCAGTAGCCTCGCGGTCGGCTCTACACCGGGAAGTGTTGTCGGTGCTTCAACCTGGACAAGCTCTGACGGGCGCATGTGGATGTTCGGAGGGATTGATATCAGCGGGCACAGGAACAACTTTGTTTATTATTTCGATACTGGAACCCACAATTGGGTTCAGGATTCTGGTACGGGCACTCTCGACGAATCGACTTTTATTTCGGGGACATTGAGACCGAGTGCGCGTGCGTATACAACTTCGTTTTATGACCAAGCGAATAATCGCCTCTATGTATTTGGTGGGGAAGGTAAGGATACCACAGCAGCCACAGGGATTTTGGGTGATCTTTGGTATTATGAGATCAGTACGAAATTATGGGTCCATGTGAGCGGAACGACTTCGGCTTTCGGTGCCGGAAGTTACGGGGCAGTGAGCGTCCCCGCCGCTGCAAACTCTCCGCCTGTGAGGATTAATGCTTCCGCTTGGAGTGGGTCGGGCAAAATTTATATGTTCGGTGGAAAAGGATCGTCAGGTTATTTCAACGACCTCTGGTCCTACGATCTATCGACTCATAATTGGACCTGGATGGCCGGGGCTCAGGAATCGATCAATGACGCTACGAACGCCGGGTTTTATCCATCGTCCCGATCAGCAGGCGTAAGCTGGACTGTCGGATCCCAAGGCTACCTCTACGGTGGTCAGGATTTTGCAGGCCTCGGCCGCTCCGATATGTGGGTCATAAATTTGACCACAGGAAATTGGTACAAAGTTACCGATTCCCCTATTAACCTTCAGGCGACGAGCACCGGAATTCTTGATTTCGCAAACTCGCCGGGTCGAATCGGTACGCGCGAAGGCGTGGCCTGGTCGACTCCGAGTGGAGCGATGTGGATGTATAACTTTGGATCGTATTGGATCTTTGATGTCCCATCCGCAAAATGGGCGGTTACGCTCACTGCGGGCGATACCTTAAGTCCTTTTCTTATGAACCCAAATACTGTTGTTTCCACCGCAGGCAACGTGTTCAGCTCGGCCAATAGAATCGGGGCAGTCCGGGATGCTGTAACCTGGTCAGGACCAAATGGGTTCTGGATCTACGGTGGGAAAACTTATAACAACACAGACACTTGGGCGAACATGTGGCAAGTGAATTTGCCTCCTCCTTAAGGGGTTTTTGAGAGAACTTTTAGTGCTTGAAACGGCGGCACCGCGAGGGCGACCGCCGTTTTTCTAAGCCTGCGGTTTGAACTTGTCGGGATGCATTGCATTGTAAATAACAGCGCCGATCAAAACAGCAAACATAAGCGGCAAAAACACATATTCCGGTATGTGCATCCCCAGCATGGGAACGACCTTCGAACCAAATTGGAGTTCGGTCACTTCTAAAACAACCTTGATTCCCGCGATTCCTACTAGAACAAAAGCTGTCGGAACAAGGACGGGGTATTTGTCGATCAATTTCACAAAATAGGACGCTGCGACACGCATCATCAAAATACCGATAACCGCACCGGTGATGAGCACCCATTTCTCTCGTGATACGGCGAGAGCCACTGCGATGGAATCGACGGAAAACATGAGATCCATCAATTCAACAGCAAGAATAACACCAAAAAGTCTTTTGAATGTGGCCTGATGCGAGCCGCCAGCAGGGGGCTTCTTCAAAGCCTCTTCGGCCTGCGCAAGTGCGTCGCCTTTCGATTCTTCGTGCGTTTCTTTGTTAAGAAAGAGTTCGTTGATCGCCATCCATATCAAATAGGTTCCGGCCAAAAACTTCACCCATTCATGCTCCATGAGCCAGACACCGACAAAGACAATACCGACCCGAATGATATAGGCGCCCCAAATACCCCACAGAAGCGCACGTTTCCTGTCCTCCGGATCCGAGAGTCGTCCTGAGACCAAGGCGGCGAGTGCAAGGGCATTATCGAAACTCAGCAGGCCTTCCAGGATCGCCAGCTGAATGATCATGCCGAGATTTGTGAGGGTGAATTGACTGGTTATCGTTGAAAGATCCACGGGTATCCTCGTGCAAAATGAATAGGTTATTACCTTAGCCACCGTACCTCGAATCGTCTACGACCTTCGCAGGGGGACTTGCCCATACTTTTTGGGACAGAGTGCTGGCGAAAATCCCTCCATCCTTGTATACCCATGGCTTGCGATATGTTCAGCAGCCGGAAAGGATTCTTGCGATGACAAGTCGAGTCGACAAAAAAGTGATACTTTCGGGTATACAACCCACGAATAAACTCACTCTCGGCAACTATCTCGGAGCGATCAAAAACTGGGTTCGCATCCAAAACGATTATGACGCTTATTTTATGGCTGTGGATCAACATGCCATGACGGCTCGCCAGGATCCGATCGAGCTTCGGAAAAACACGCTCTTTAGCATAGCCTGCTATATTGCCGCGGGAATTGACCCGGAGCGCTGTGTTTTGTTTGTCCAGTCTCACGTTCATCAGCATTCTCAACTGGCGTGGACACTCAACTGCTTTGGTTACATGGGCGAGTTGAGTCGCATGATTCAATATAAAGAAAAAAGTGCGAAATCGGGCACCAACATTCCTGTCGGCATTTTTACGTATCCCCTGCTTATGGCCGCAGACATACTCCTCTACGACACGCACCTTGTGCCGGTCGGCGAAGATCAGACGCAACACGTTGAACTCACGCGCGATATTGCCGAACGCATGAACGGTCTCTACGGCCCCGACACCTTTGTCATACCGAAGGCCCATATTCCAAAAGTGGCCGCACGTGTAATGGATCTTCTGACCCCGACCTCTAAAATGAGCAAAAGCGCCGTCAACGAAAACGGTTCTATTTTCATTTCGGATACACCCGCGGACATTGAAAAGAAGTTTAAGCGCGCTACGACGGATTCGGAAACGACGATACGGTTTGACAGCGAAACCAAGCCCGGCGTTTCCAATCTTCTCAGCATACAATCCGCGATTACCAGCGAATCAATCGCCGAGGTTATAGCGCGTTACGACGGTAAACAGTATGGACATCTTAAGCTCGAGACCGCGCAAATTGTTATCAAAGAATTGAGTCCCATTCAAAAACGCGCGCAAGAACTGGTTGATGAACGCACCGAATTGAATCGCATTCTGCGCATCGGTGCTGAGAAGGCTCAGGCTCACGCGGAACGCACCATTAAACGTATTCACGAACGCATAGGTTACGTGGTGCTCGACTGAAAAGGGATCGCTTCGATGCAGCTTCGCAGCTTTGCAGAACAACTCCTCCTCGGACAGAATCTCAGCGACAAACTGAGCTTCCCGGCGAACATCGTGGATGACGCTCCGGGTCTTCCCTACGAAAATGGGCCTGAAGTTCCAGGGAGACCTTCGTTCCTGCAATTTGCAAGTGGCGAGAAAAAGGCGTCGTTCCCTGCGCCCAAAGATCTGCACACGCCGCGCATGCGAGGCGTTGTGCTGCATTTTTTCGCCAACCATGAACTTTTAGCCATCGAACTCATGGCACTCGTACTATTGCGATTTCCAGACGCTGATAGCGCCTTTCGCCAAGGCATCCTGGCGACGATACGCGAAGAACAGGAGCATCTGGGGCTTTACCTGAAGCGCATGAAGGAGCTGGGCACCGAGCTCGGCGACGTCAATGTCAATCGTTTTTTTTGGGATTGTTTGAAGGACATGAAAAATCCCCTGGATTTCGTGACGGGAATGAGTCTAACCTTTGAACAGGCCAATCTTGATTTTGCGTCACATTACAAAAAGATCTTTGCGGAACTCGGCGACCACGAAACCGCCGCAATTTTGCAAAAGGTTTATGATGACGAAATCGGTCATGTAAAACACGGCGTGAGCTGGCTGGAGCGCTGGCGCCCGCGTGAGCTGAGTCAGTGGGAAGCCTATGAAGGCAACCTCAAACTGCCACTTAGCCCAGCGCGTGCCAAAGGTCCCATTTTTGATCGCGACGCGAGGCGGAGAGCAGACTTGACAGAAGAATACGTCGACAGTCTCTATATTCATGCAGGAACCAAGGGCCGAGTCCCTTCGCTGTATTGGTACAATGCGGATTGTGAATTGGAACTGGCGCGTGAAGCACCCGGTTATCAACCGCAAAAAGGCACACAGAAGGTCATGGGCGAACTGATGAGCAGCCTTCTCTACGTCGCCAAACCTGGTGACGTGGTTGTTACGCACAAAGCGCCTTCGGCAGCTTACCTAAAGCAGCTCCGAGATTTGGGTTTTGATCTGCCTGAATTTCATGTCATGCCCGAAGAACAACGGACACTTCCCAAAGAGTTGAAAGACCGCCGTTGGGAAAGTCTGCAGCCGTGGGGATGGACGCCGCGCACTCTTGATATTTTCAAAGCGATGAACGCTCGGACAGCGATGCCGGTTGAAGTGTCGCAAGAGGGATTCTGGCAAAGCTCATGGATGGAGTTATTCCGAAAATCCGCTTTACCGAAGTTGCGGGCCAATCTTCGCGAGGAGTTTCCCGAACTTGGACCCGAAATTTGGGGGCCTGTCGAGGCCGATGGGGCGCTCGTTCATGACCTCACCGACGTGCTGATGACGATCGATAATATCCATAAACAATATAAGATCCCAGCCGTTATCAAGAGTCCCTACGGGTTTGCCGGCTCGGGAATGCTGCGTGCTTATCCCGACCAGCATCTGACTGATGCGCAGCTCGGCTGGATCGAACGTCAGCTCGATCTTTACGGTTGCATACTCATCGAACCTTGGATGAAACGTATCGTCGATATCTCGGTCGTATGGTCCCCCGAATCCGAAAAAATGGAAAATTTCGTTTTTTATACCAATGCCAAAGGCCAGTATAAAGGGCACTGCCTTCAGTCGATGAGTTATGCGTTATTGCCTGAGCATCGTGCATTTCTTCATGACTCCAGACGTTTCCAAAAATCAGGAACCGAAGCTCTACAGGATGTCGCTCGATCGATCCGCAATCGCCTTGCGCAGCATGGTTATAAATATGCCGCGGGTATCGATACGATGCTTTATGAATTCCAAGGTCAACTCTATCTCAAGATCCTTGGCGAAGTGAATTGCCGCATGACGATGGGCCATGTCGCAGCGAATTTGCGTCGGCACATCAACCCCACGCAATCAAGCGTGTGGCAGTCGGTTACTATCATCGAAGCGCAGCGTCAAGGCTGGCCAACGCTTCAGGGTATGGCCACCGACTTGAGCAAGCGCTTCCCGCCGAAATTGAAATACGGTGTGATTGATGAAGGTATATTTTTCACGAGCGATCCGTCCCAGGCTCAGTTTCTGGTGAGTCTCGTCGCGGTCGGCTATCAGGCGATCGAAGCCTGCGAAGGCCTCGGCGCGCTTGAAAAATACGAGACAGAACGGAGTCTCTAAGGCCACTCATACGAGCGCCTTCAAGGAGAACTGACTTTTCGGCTAAAAATAAGCCTGTAAATCACCATACCCAAAAGCATAGACCCCACAAATATCACGGGCCTGGATTGGCCGCTTGCTAACGATACAAGCGCCGGTCCAGGACAAAATCCACCGAGTCCCCAGCCCAGTCCAAATATAAAAGCACCGCCAACCAGTGGAAGGGTGATGTCCTTGCGAGTGGGCACGTGCCACTCCCGATCAAAAAGCGGCGAAGGCTGTCTGATAATCCAGCGATAAGCAAAAAAGTGAACGACGATCGCACCGCCCATCACAAAGATCAAAGCCGGCTGCCAGGCGCCGAAAACATCGAGAAAGCCAACGACACGCCCGACTTGCGTCATCCCTGAAATACCAAGGCCTAACGCAAAGATGAGCCCACAAACCAACGCTGCCCAGCCTTTTTTCATGACATGACTCCCCAATGTCGGGCGAGCAAAACACTGAGTATTCCTGCTGCGATAAAAACGATCGTGGCGAAGATGGAACGTATGGATAAGCGGCTTATTCCACAAACACCGTGACCGCTCGTACATCCACCGCTCATCATTGTGCCAACGCCAACAAGCATTCCTGCAGCAGGCACTGTCCAGAGCGGAGTCGGCAATTCACTCGCAAACACCTCAGGTTTTAGAACCTTCAAAATCAATCCGCCTAATCCAAAACCGAGGAGAAACATCCAACGCCAGGATTTCCCGCCTGAATCAGTCACCGGGTTCAGGACGCCGCTAACGATACCGCTAATGCCTGCAACGCGGCCATTCCAGTAAAGCATCAGGGATGCCGCAAGGCCTATAAAGACACCGCCGATCAAGGCATTTATCCAATCCAAGGGCATAACGTTCTTCCCCGTATGATGTGAGTCTTCGCTCGATAAAACGACGGTTGAAGCGTATAATAAAATGTTAGCTCGAGACAACAAATTAAAGGGCTATGCTCATTATGGTGACTCTAACTCAGCTGGAATACATCGTAGCTGTCGAAAAGTTCGGAAACTTCAGCGCGGCAGCCAAATCGTGTTTTGTCACGCAGCCGACGCTCTCGATGCAGATACAGAAGACCGAGGAAGAACTCGGTGTCATGATTTTCGATCGGAGCAAACAACCCATACAGGCCACAGCCATTGGGCGTAAAATTCTCGACCAAAGTCGCGTTGTTCTTAGTCAGTCAGGTCGTATCAAGGAGCTGATTACCCAGGAAAAAGACAGTATCGAAGGTGATTTGCGCCTCGCCATCATACCGACTCTCGCACCTTATCTGCTCCCTTTGTTTTTGGGGGATTTTGCCAAACGTTATCCCGCTGTCAAACTCTGCGTGAAAGAAAGCAAAACCGATGATATTATTGCCGCTCTCGCGCAGAACCAACTGGATATCGGCCTCGTCGTGACGCCGCTCGATGAGCCCACTCTCAAGGAATACCCCCTCTTTCATGAGCCTTTTTATGTTTACGCCTCCAAAACGAGCGCGTTAGCACACAAAAAATCCATCGCGGAGGGTGACCTTCAGGATCAGGAACTTCTGCTATTGACCGAAGGTCACTGCATGCGGGAACAAATGTTGAAAGTATGTCGTCAACGAAATGCGCGGCACGCTAACTCACTGTCAAATGTTCAATTTGAAAGCGGAAGTATAGAGACGCTTTGTCACCTCGTGGAAAAAGGCAACGGTTACACCGTCATCCCTCATCTCGCTAAATACTGGCAGGATTTCCGTGATGGCAAGGTCATCCCGTTTGTAGCCCCAAGCCCGAGTCGCGAGGTAAGCCTCGTTGTTCACCGCAGCTTCGCGCGCGAATCGATAATACAGGCGCTGGCGTGTTGCATCCAGGCGGCGTTGCCTCCTGAATTGCAAGGCATTGGCTTACCGCATAAAACCATCGGCATCCGCTAAAAAAATCCCCCAGGCAAAGGCCTGAGGAATCGAAGGTACTAGAAAGAGTAAAAAAACTACAACCCGATTTTTAGCTTCGCATTCTATCTTCAAAGGCCGTGAGCGCAACTTTTGCGCCTTCGCCCATTGCGATGACAATTTGTTTGTATGGAACGGTCGTTACATCACCCGCAGCGTAAACGCCTTCGGTTGTTGTCCGGCCTTTGACATCCACCACGATCTCGCCGAACTTCGTTGTTTCGACCAAATCCTTGACCAAGGCACTGTTCGGCGACAAGCCGATCTGCACAAAAATGCCGTCGAGATCGAGCGTGTGTTCTTTATCCGTCTTACGATTCTGATAATTCAAACTCACAACTTTTTCGCCGTTACCAATGATCTGACTCGTTTTAGCGCTCGTCACTATCGAAACATTGGGAAGCGATTTCAGTTTCTTCACAAGAACTTCGTCGGCTTTCAAAACATCCAGATATTCAAACAAAACCACTTCACGGGCAATACTGGCAAGATCGATCGCCGCTTCAACACCGGAATTGCCGCCGCCGATAACCGCTACTTTTTTGGCTTTATAATAAGGGCCATCACAGTGCGCGCAGAATGCAACACCGCGGCCGATATAATCTCTTTCGCCGGGAATTCCCAGTTCTCGCCACTTCGCGCCTGTCGCCACAATGAGGGAATCACAGGTGAAAAACTCACCGCTGTCGAGGCGCACCTCTTTGGTTGTGCCTTTGTTCGTGATAGTCGTCACGCGTCGATGCTCAAGAATTTCCACGGGATATTCTTTGATATGCTTGTAGAGGTTGGCCGCGAGTTCGGGACCTTCTGTGTATTTAACCGAGATCAGGTTCTCGATCCCTTTGGTTTCCTGAACCTGGCCGCCCAGCTTTTCAGCAATCAAAATCGTGCTTACGCCTTTGCGCACACTGTAGATGGCTGCTGAAGCACCCGCAGGTCCTCCACCGAGCACACCAACTACATAGTGTCCGAGGTTGTGCTCTTTAGGGGCTTCCCCTTCATTTTTAAATTTATCTTCGAGTTTGCCGATCAATTCGGCGAGGTTTCCACGGCCCGAGTGAATCATTTCATCACCGACCCACACGCTTGGGACACCTTGGATGCCAAGAGCTTTGAGTTCGTCCGGAACATGCTCCCCATCGATCATGGTGTGGGTGATGGCCCCATGTGATAGGACGATCTGATTGAAAGCCTGAACGATATCGGGACAGCTTTCGCAGCTGAGCGATACATAGGTCCTTACATCGATGGGACGAATACGTTTGATGCGATTGACGAGGCCACTGTCAGGCAGTTTGCCTTTGCCCGCCGTATTCAGCAGCGCAACAACAAACGAGGTAAACTCATGTCCGCCCGGTATGCCCTGGAAGACAATACCGGTAGCTTTGCCGTCGCGATGAATGGCAAAACGCGGGACAGCCGAGTTCGCCCCACCCTGTTTTACGGCGAGGTCGCTACTGGTCGACGCAACTTCATCCAGCATCTCAAGCAATTCACCTTGTTTGGAGTGCGTGCTCTGTTCCACAACCAATGCGATGGAATGGTTGAGTCCGGTAAAGAGCGTTTCGAGTTGTTGTTTGATCGCTGCGTCTAACATAGATCCTCCTTGGTTGCTGAGAAAAATCCGGAGGTGATGAGGCCCCCGGATAACGATTTAGATTTTGCCGACGAGATCAAGACCTGGCCTCAATGTGGCCGAACCCGGTTGCCATTTAGCGGGGCAAACTTCGCCCTTATGAGTCGCAACGAATTGAGCGGCCTGGACTTTGCGCAGCAATTCCGAAGCATCACGACCAATACCGTTATCATGAATCTCCGCGACCTTGATCAGACCTTCCGGGTTGATCAAAAAGGTTCCGCGATAGGCCATGCCTTCTTCTTCAATGTGAACACCAAACGCACGCGTGAGGTGACCAGTCGGGTCAGCCAGCATCGGGTACTGAATTTTTTTGATCGTCTCCGAAGCGTCGTGCCATGCTTTGTGCACGAAGTGATTGTCCGTACTCACAGAATAGATTTCCACGCCTAACTTTTTGAAAGCTTCGTAAGTATCTGCCATGTCGCCAAGCTCGGTCGGACACACAAACGTAAAGTCCGCCGGATAGAAAAATAGGACGGACCATTTGCCTTTAAGATCGTCTTGCGAAACGCTTTTGAATTCGTTTTTATGGTAGGCCTGAACCTTGAAATCTGGGATCTTTGTGTTGATAAGTGTAAAAGCCATTTTTTACTCCGCTCCGAATGTTTGTGTGAGGCGTCTTCACCTCAACTTGTTTTAAGATAATCGGGGATTTGTTTCAATAACTCAAATCTATATTTGTTATGCCTCCATAGATTTAATCTATGATTAATACCAATGAAATTCCAGATACTTAGGCTGCTCCGGAATCGAACCCTCTCGACCGTATGAACTTCTCTCATCAATTACCAGAATAAATTTTTCGTTAGGATCTCCATGGATCACCTAATAACGCTATAATGACTGTGTATCCACAGCCATAGGACCCCCCCATGACTCTAAGGCCAGTTCCTGCCATAATCCTTGTTGTTATTGGATTTATACTTCTTCCCTTTCTCTCCCATTGCCAGTCCCAGGACGAAGAATATGGTCTGCTGCAGGATATTAAAGATTCCGAACCTAAGCCGATGACGTATACGCTCTTCGCCCAGAAACGTTTGGATAAAGCGCGCGATAGTTTGATTACCGAGCTTACAAGCCGAAAAGTCGACTTCCGACGCCTCCACGCCTCCATACTGCAGCTACGGGATATGATCGACATTTTCGTATATGCTTTTCCTGTGGACGAGGAGGGGGACGTCTTTTTCACGCTCAGAGGGATGCTGGAACGAGGCGACAGAATGCTGTCCGAACCAAACCAGACACTGGTAACAGGCGAAGTTGAAGCCTGGCGGGCTCAGATGCGCTCACCGGCGTTTCAAAGTCTCTTTACGGCAGCACTCCTGGGTTTTAATACCGAACACGCAACGCTCCGCCCTAAAAATCTGATGACGCCCCGTTTTTGGAATGAAGTTGATTTTATTCCCGACGTGAAGGCCTCGGCTGCCGAAAATCTCAAGGAGTTTGCAAACGCATTGTTTAGCTCCGCTCACAATCGTGCTGGCGACAGTGACGTTGAGAATAAACTGCAGGCCTTGAGTGATCTGGTGCGTTATTTTCCGCAGGAATTATCGGGAGAGGTTTGGAACAAAAAGATAAGCGAAGAACGCGCCCGTCTTGATTCCGAAGGGCGTGCCGAGGCGAAAGCGCATTAGTAGAGGCAAAAAAAGCCCGCGAAAAGCGGGCGTCCCGGGCTAGCGGAGCCAGTAGCTTATAAACGCGACCGCGACAACGGTATGCAGCCCAAGCCAGAATTGAAGCACTCGTTTGGCTGCGGTCTGGGACTGTCCCTGAAGCAGGGTCATTATCATCATCTGAGGCACACATAAAAAGGCGAAAAAACGCCAGCTCAGGCCCAGACTGTGCGACACCCGCCAACCATTTCTCGAACGCCAATCAAATAGCACTTCGGCAGCACGTTCTCGCTCGGATTTTGTGAATTCCGTAAAATGAAAGTGATCACTGCTTTGGAAGGATCGGTTGAGCACTGTGGCGGTCCGAGATTTGGGTTTTTCGGCTCTGAGCTTCATCAAGATCCTCTCCTTTGATAGTTTAACAAAAGAACTGCAGGATTTGTCTATGCCGTTCCTCAATCGCTTCGACTAGCGTTTCGCAAATCATAGCCTTGTTGCTTGGTTTGGTCAGGACTTTCAAAACCCCGATCTTCAAAGCTTCATCACGCGCGCGGACACTGATACGATCGCAGCAGATTACGAAAGGAATGTTGCAGAGTAACTCTTTGATGCGTAGGAAAAGCTCGAGGCCATTCATTCCCGGTATCCGAAAGTCTGAGAGGATGGCCATTACCTTGGTATTGCGCATCAGAGCGAGCGCTTCAAAACCATCGGAAACAGTGATAACAGTTGCATTGAGGGACGTCAGAATTTTGCTGTAATGATTTCTCAATTGAACGTGGCTCGATACCACGAGAATGACAATCTCGTCTGTGCTCAATTGAAGATCATTATTCATCGGGTCTGGTCCTTATTAATCACATCACGCTTTTTATACCGAAGTTTCTGCTCAAGCATTTTTTTGACTTGAGGAGGCTGAGATGACATTTGGAAAATCATGTAACAGCAGCGATCGCCAGGGCGACTTATGAGAGCCGAGACCAGTTCCTCATGACGATTGTCCAGGAGGGCTTCCTTGGGCTCTAACACTTCGCTGCCGCCCCCGGTGTCCGTCGCCACCGTCATAGACGGCAGTGTCTCGACTGAGGGTTCCTTTTTGAACTGGATCGGCACACCCAGAGTCTCAGCCTGTTTCATACGCTTTAGAATAGCAGCCGATTTGCCCTGCATTTTTGTAAAACCTTGACTCAGTGGAACGAGTATCTCTTTTGCTGGGTCTAAAGCATTGGCCCTCAAGTGAGCTAAAGCGAGATTAAACTGAACTGTAGCCAGGAGATCAACGCGGTCGTTTGGAATAGCTCGCATGGTTTTTTTATACTGCGCTATACCGTCTTCAATTTTGCCGCACCGAGCCATCGCAACCGCAAGATTATTCATAGACGACACGACGTTACCCGCATCCTTCAGCTGGCTCATAAGCTGCATCGCATCGTCGCTTCCTGCATTGATAGCGATCTTCGCTCTGGTTTCCTGGAGCACGACACTGTCAGGATCCAGTTCGCTGGCCACGGCAAGGCTGGCTTGTGATTTCTCCGTTTCGCCAAGATCAGCCTGAATTTCAGCAATCTGGCAAAGGCGCACCAGATTCTGTGGTGCAAGAGCCTGGGCTTTTTCAAAGCACTTGAGCGCGGTGCCGATATCTCGAAGCTGCATCATCACCTTGCCGAGAAGGTTGAGGAGAAAGATAGAGTCGCCCGCATTTTTTAAGGAGTCGAACGCCAGATCACGTGCCTTCTCATAAGCCCCTTCAAAATACGCAAACTCTGCCTCCATCAGAAGCTTTGCCCCTGTCGATACCGATCCTGACATGTAACGTGTCATGATTTCGCTCGCGCCCGGGCCATCTTTTTCTTCCAGAGCCTGCCTGAATTTGCGTTCTAAGGTCTTTTTATCGGTAGGGGATCGTTCCTGCTGAACGGTCCAAATAATATTTTTGATAATCTCGGCTCGGGGCAATGGTTTGTTCATTACGAACGCGACACCCATCTCCTTGAGAAATTGCGCATCCGACGAATCGATCAAACTCGTATAGAGGATGAATGGCGCTGTCTGAGCCGCTTCGTCTTTGGCTCTCTGCAAAAAGATGGGCCCCGTTATCTGGGGAATCTTCCATTCCTGAATGATGAGATCATTGTCAGGATTATTTTTGAGAAAATCTAATGCCGATCGACCGTCCCCGAATACCTCGATCTTCTCGACACCCATCTCCTGAAGGACAGACGTTAGATCCTTCTGAATCGCACTATCATTTTCAACTATCACCGCTGACTTCAGGTTCAAGATGTTCATCGAGCCTTTGACCGCACTCAAGTCGGCATTTCCGAGGTGGGCCGCCGTGATTTGTTTCACCTGCTTTTCAAGGCTCGGGTCGAGTTTTTGAACCTGCCATAAAACCGACTTTGCTTCCTCAACCTTATTCGTCTTGATAAGTGGGAGAGCCAGGTTGAGCATCTGCTGGAGATTGCCAGGCTGGGCCTGCATCAGTTGCCGCTCAAAGTTTAGAAGTTCCGGATAAAGCGAAGATTCAGTCAAACATTTTCGGAGGTAGGCCGCCGAAAGATTCAGTGATTTCCATCCCAAACTTTCAAAGTCGCTCAGCAAATTATCAAACTCATATTTGAGTTTGTCCTTCGTGAAAGGTTTAAGATGATAACTCAGCAGCCCCAATTCAAAGGCAGCAGGCATCAACTCCAGTTCGGTCGCATCCACAAAAGCTGACACGCGAACATCAGCTAAATGCGGCACTCTATTCATCAAATGCAGAAGCTGAAAGAGGTTTGAATCCTGATCGGCGAAAACTGAAGTCAAAATCCAGCTAACCGTCTCAGTTTCAAGGACGGCCAATGCCTCTCGGATACTCGGAACCGCCTGGATATCGGTGAAACCTTTTTCTCTCAAAAGTTCCGAAATCAAAGTACGGGTCGCGCCAGTCGATTCTATTGCTATTATTTTATATTTTCGATCACAAAAGTTGCTACCCACGGGCGTCCTAGTTTAAATAATTAAATTAAATATACAGTGGGAAAATGATGAAACGCGCTGAGCGAATTGATTTAGGACCCGCGTTTCCAATTTGATTGTAGTTCTTTCATAGAATTTTCATAAGTATCTCTCACAAAAAACTCAATCTCAGAGGTATTATCGCTAGGAATTAATGCGAAGTATTCCTCGATGGACCCGCATAAAAGCGCAAGGCGTTTGACGCCGACATTACTACACAAACCTTTAAGTTGATGGGCATAAAACAATATACCGGATACATCTTTCGCACGTAAGGCACAGTTCAAGGCCTCAATAAGGGCGGGTGTTTCGACTCCGAACGCTTCAATAACCTCATCAAGAAAAGATGTCTCTTCGTCAACGAGTTCGAATTCCTTCAAAACACCGAGGGTGTTGGAGTCAAGGAGGGAGGCTGCGAGTGATTCCGAAAAAATCTGCATGTTTAATCCTGAATTCAAATGTCCGTTCTACTTTATAGCGTTTGTTACAATTCCAAAAGCCTCAGTATCGACTATAGGTTTCGAGAGTATCAGACCTGTTCTGTGCAGCTTGAAAACCAAGGCCGGAATTAGGATTATCCCGCATACTTCGATTCTGACTGATCAGTTCTTCCAAAATTTCGAAGAGCCGCTCTTTGCGGATCGGCTTTGGTATGATCGCATCCATACCAGCTTCCAGGCAACGATCAAGGTTCCGCTTCAAAACGCTGGCTGTGAGCGCGACTATTGGTATCCTGCGAATGCCACCTTCAGCTTAACGCAGGGCTCGTGCACATTCATACCCATTCATCTCAGGCATGTGACAATCCAAAAGCACGAGCTCGTAAGATTTGACTTTTAAGGCCTTGAGAACTTCACACCCATTCTTCACGGTATCGGTATGATAGCCCATGCTTTGCAAAAAATGCGTGACGACTTTGAGATTCACGGCGTTATCATCAGCGACTAAAATCCGCGCATCCTGCCATGGGCTTATGGTTCTGACCTGTGCCCTGGCTGTGAGTCCTTGTTCCTGACCTTCGTGAAGAGGAATGACGAACCAGAACCGGGACCCTTTGCCCTCAACACTCTCAGCATAAAGTTCGCCGCCCATCCCTTCCATGAGTCGTCTGCAGATCGAAAGTCCAAGTCCCGTGCCACCAAACTTTCGTGTCGTCGAGCTATCCGCCTGGGAAAACACGTTGAACAATTTCTTCAGCGCATCTTTTGCGATCCCGATACCCGCATCGACAACTTCGAACTGAATAGTCCCGCTCGGTGCGGGACGGACGTGAAGAGTCACGATTCCCTGACTTGTGAATTTTATCGCATTACTGAGGAGGTTGGTTAGGACCTGCCTCAGTCTGTTCGGATCCCCTTTAAGCACGTTTGGTAATTCAGATGCGATGGAAGAGCTGAAAGGCCCTAAAAAAGGGCAAACACGGTTGTATACGATCAATTGGGGTTAAGCCCTGAAAATTTGTTGCACAAGTTGCCGTCTCCTTGCAGACTTAAGTGATTATGCTGCCTTGAAGGAGAATCGACTGTGATAGATCGCAAAGTAATTGCCGATGAATATCCGAAGCAGAACCATACCGACGATAGCTTTCTCCTCGTCCTAAACGGTGACAAAGATGAAGCGCAGTGGATCACTGAGCTCAAGGAAGCCGCGATCCCTGCGCTGTCCCGCGATATCCACTATGCGCAGATCGCGATTGGCCTCAAAGAGGGTAAAAGGCCCTATGCGGTGGTCACCTGGAAAAAAAATGATCGTCATCCCCTCGAAAAACGCTGGATACTTTCCCAGTTTTATCGGGGTTTGCGGCAACAGTATCGCGCGAGTCGGCTTACCATCGTGCTTACCCAGGCCACCAGCCAGGATACCGCTTTGGCTGAAGATGCCTATTTATGCGCCATGCGTCCCAACGATGAAGGCAACGACTGGTCTCAAGTAAGCATCCTTTCTGTGAAACGCAACGAAACAGCGGATCCTTTCGCAAAGATCCGATTTGAAGCCCTACAAGGCTATCGAAAGTGGATCAACGAGAACCCCGACGAGCTGACTTCGATCGAGATTGGCAAACGCCTCAAGACTTTTGCCGAGGCCCACGGCTGTGGATTTGTCGAGCTCGGCCTCGAGGAATTGAAAAAAGAAAAGATGAATCTGCTTTTGGCCGTTGGCCAGGGTTCCGTCAAATCACCTGCACGCTGCTATTACCTGACTCATAAACTCACGCCCGGCAAAAAGCCGATTATGCTTTTAGGCAAAGGGATCACCTTTGATACGGGCGGTATCAATATCAAAGCGTTCGAGAGTTTTGTAAATGCCATGAAAAACGATATGGGCGGCGCGGCTCTCATGTCCCACCTCTTCATGGCTTTGGTGAAATCCGGCTATTCCGAGCCCCTGGTCCTGGCCATCCCAAGTTGCGAAAATCTTGTGGATGCCAATGCCATGAAGCCTGGCTCGCTCATCCAAAGTCGTAAGGGCCCCAAGGTCTTTATCGAACATACCGATTCCGAAGGGCGCCTGATCCTGGCCGACGCTTTATCCTACGGTGAGGACACGTATAAACCGGCGCTAACGATCACTGCGGCAACGCTCACGACCGCTTCTTTGCGTCAATTCACGAACTATTTTACTGCGGTTCACTTTGCGCCTGAGAAGTTCCAAAATGCCCTTCATGAGGCGGGCAGGCTCTGGGGCGAACGTTTTAGCTGCTGGGAAGATTTTCTTCCCTTTGCCGGCGGGAACAAAACCAAGTTTGGCGACCTCACCAATATGGGCCGCCTTCCCTCTCATGCTAGTATGGGTGGAGGGTCAAATGTTGCAGCTCACTTCCTTCGTGAGTTCGCTGCGGGACCCTTTATCCATTTTGATATCTTTGCGACCTGCTGGAACTGGAGCGGTGATTATCCGGGGGCCCCTCAGGGCGCAACGGGCGCTGCGTTCAACTCTCTTTTTGAGACTCTTCGCAAAGGCATCAATTAACACATGATATCGGGGGACGATTTAGGTTTATGAGTGAAACGAGCCCTGTAGCGCCCCCTTCACGAGGCTGGCTGTGGATCAAAATCCCAGCTGCCTTCGTCCTAACGGCAGTCGTTTTCGAAGTCCTTTTTCTCGCCTGGTATTGGGTCATCCCTCCCTGGAGCGATATCCGCGAGGGCAAAGTTCCGCCTTCGTCCTTGATCAAAGACTATCAAAATAAACTCAGCGATGATCCGAAGCTCCCGGCCCTGCGCTGGAAACCCATCGTCAAACCCGTATCCAAATCGATCAGCAAAGTATTCATACTCGCCGAAGACAGTCGGTTTTATGACCACGATGGGTTTGATTACGATGCGATTGAAGCGGCGATGCAGTACAACTGGAAAAAGGGCAAGATACTCCGCGGGGCCAGCACGATCAGCCAGCAGACCGCAAAGAACCTCTTTTTAAGCCTTTCCCGAAGTCCTATTCGCAAATGGCACGAGATTTTGCTTACGTATATGCTGGAAGCAAAACTGACCAAATCCCAGATCCTGCATGCTTATCTTAACGTTGCCGAATTCGGTACGGGTATTTACGGCATCGAGGCTGCGTCGGAAGCCTACTTCCACCACAGTGCTTATGCGCTTTCTCAGGATCAGGCCATACAACTTGCGGCCACGCTGCCTTCCCCCAAAAAACATAATCCAAGGACTCTTACACGCGCCTTCCAGCAACGCAATCGCCGCGTAGGATTTGCCTTAAGAATGGTGGATCAATACATAGCCCAACGTGGAAAAAAGGAGACGGGCGCGACCTCCGCCCAAGCTCTACCGACTGACGCCGAGTTAGCGGAAAAACTCCGTGAGGTCATGGCGGACCCGGCTTCGGAAAAAGCAGCAGCTCAGCCAGACAAAGAGGAAGACGAAGATAACGTGGAAGAGGGCTTGAGCGGAGAAGAGGTTGACGCCAAAGTCAAATCACAGGATAACGAGGGCTCAAACCCGACGCCTGCTCTCCCGGTAGAAGGCAAATCCGATGCAACACCGCCGGCATCGCCCGAACCGCAGAGCCCTGTCAGTACCGAAGGATTATCGCCATGAGTTTGCCCTATTGGCTCGAAGTCCCGCTTGTGGAAGGCGCCTCGTCCATCCCGGACCCCGAGACGGAAATCGTCATCATAGGTTCGGGTCTGGCAGGCGTTTCAACAGCCTACTGGCTTCAGACCAAAGGCTTTAACTCCATCACGCTCATTGATTTTAAAGCGACCGAGGCCGCAAGCTTCAGAAACTGCGGCCACATACTCTATGGAACAGTGGAATCGATCTTAGCCCTCGCAGCACTTCATGGGGATGCGATTGCCAAAGACCTTTGGCAACTTTCCATCGATATTTGTCACGACGTTCGCGATACTGTGCAGCGCGAAGGTCTGGACGTCGACTATAAACAAGACGGCTATCTGGTGATGGCCGTTGATGAAAGCGAGCACGATGAAATCCGCGGCTCGATCAAGCTCCTTCATAGCCACGGCTTCCAAAGTGATTACGTGAGCAGAAAAGAGCTGGAAAACAAGGGCTTTTGCAACGTGATGGGCGGACGTTTTGAAGCCGGATCGGCGCAGGCTCACCCGACGAAGTTTCGCAATGCACTCTTGGAACTCTGCCTCAAACGCGGGCTACGTTATCACAGCAATATCGAAGTGCTCGCCGTTGACGAAGTGAAGGATAAAGTTGCTATCACCACACGGCATCATGGTGTTCTACGGGCCGAAGCCGCTGTAATCGCTGCCAATGCCTACTCCCCTCTACTCTCACATTTCTTCGCAAAACATCAGCTCGTCGAACCGTTTCGCGGCCAGATTATATGCTCCAAACCGTTGAGCAAACCCCTTCGCGTAACCTATCCTCACAGCTTTGATCATGGTTACGAATACGCGATTGCGACCCAGGATAACCGTTTGATGCTCGGCGGTTGGCGCAATAACACTACGGGGGGTGAAACGGGCACGTACGATATCACACCAAATCCCTTGGTGAAAAAAGGCCTTGAGGCCTTTGCCGTGCGGCATTATGCGATCGAGGAAAAAATAGAGTGGGAGTATTCGTGGGCAGGTATCATGGCTGCTTCGAAAACAGGATTTCCATTCATCGGACCGACCGATAGCCAAAGAATATTCACCGTATCGGGATTCACCGGCCACGGCTTTTCGTGGGCTCATGGGAGCGCGAAGTATTTGGCCGCGATCATGGCCGGCGATTCGATACCCGATCTCGTCGCCAGACAATTCAACCCGCGGCTGGCTCCTCTTACGCGGACTTAGCCACTTCGATGGTGATGCCTTTGGCGGTCAGCATCGAAAGAAACGTCTCTTTATCAACGGCTTTCATATAAGCATCTTTTGCATCAACTATGCCTTTGACGACGAGGTTCAAAAGCGAATCGTTGAGCATGACGTTGCCTTTGGCTTTCTGCGTTTGCATGTGGTTCCCCATCATGTGCGTATTACCTTCGCGAATCAAACTCGCGACCGCCTTATCCACGACCAGGATCTCCAGCGCCGCAACACGGCCGCCCCCCTTTTTCCGCACCAGAGTCTGGGCTACGACGCCTTTCAGAGATTCGGCAAGCATCACGCGAATTTGGGATTGCTGATCAGCGGGAAACTGATCGATCAAACGGTCGACGGTAGAAATCGCGGTATTGGTGTGGAGCGTACCGAAAACCAAGTGACCCGTTTCTGCCGTTTCGATAGCAATTTCAACAGTTTCCAAGTCTCGCATTTCACCGATAAGAATGATATCAGGATCTTCACGCAGTGCGGCGCGCAGAGCTCTTGAGAAGGATTGCGTGTGTTTATGAACTTCGCGTTGGTTTAAGAGACAGCTTTTTTGTTTGTGAACAAATTCGATCGGGTCCTCGATCGTCAGAATATGTTCCTGACGCGTGATATTGATGAGGTCGACCATGCCGGCGAGCGTCGTGGACTTTCCGCTCCCCGTCGGGCCCGTAACCACGACCATGCCTTTGGATAATTCACAAAATTTACGCACGGCTGGTGGCAGACCCAGATCGTCCGCAGAGAGAATCTTTTCGGGAATCTGCCGCATAACGGCGCCGACACCCATACGGTCGCGGAAGATATTCACACGAAAACGGGCCAATCCAGGCACTTCATAAGCAAAGTCAGTATCGTTGCCTTTTGAAAATTCTTCTTTGTTGCGGGGAGGAATAATGGGCAAAAGAAGGCTCCGCATCACGTCCTCGACGAGTATGTCTTTACCCGTCCGCTCGATTTCGCCATCGATTCGCATACACATTACTTCGCCCATCGTCAGGTGAAGGTCGGATGCTTTGTGTTTGACCATATCATGAAGGACAGCGTCGATCGGGAAGGTACGGCCGTTTCTATCAATCGTTTCACCGGGAATAAAAGCCCCGAAGTGAATCACGTTGGCTTCAGGCTCAGGTTTGGGCGTGATGGCGACGGAGTTAGCTCCCTGATAGTGGTAGTCGGCATCCGTGAAATCAGGCAGAGGACTGCTGCCATGCGGCAGAGCATGCGGCATCGAAAGTTCGCTATCAAACCCCATGTGGCTGATTTCCGATGGGATCGGAGAAAATTCCTGTTTGATAGTACTGACGACAGTAGGTTGAATCTTTCTATCCATTTCGGGCGGTGCAGGACGAGGCGCTAGGCCAAGAACCGGAGGCGGACTCGCTGATTCAGCAGCTGCCGTCGCCGGAGGAACCTGGGCAAAGGGAGGCGCAACGGGCGCCCCGAAATCCGAGGGCAACGGCAAAGGTGCCTTTTTCGGTGTCATTGTTATTTTGTCAAGATCGCTCGACTGCGCTGGATAGGTCGCAAGCTGGAACTTTCCGTGGTTGGGTTCGGGTTCCATATCGATCGGCCTTGGCGCTTCTTTTGCGTCACCTAGAATCTGGTTACGAACCTGCTGATACATTTGATTGCCTTGAGGCGGAATGAAGGCAAACAATCGCAAAGGCGTCGTAAGCTGCGCAATCAGTTTGAGTTCGCCGAAGTTGACGATGGCGAGGACACCTTCGCGGGCTGTTTCGCCCAGAGGTTCGCCATTTGCAACCAGACTTTCCATGAGGGACTGAACTTCCTGCACGGACGGGGCCGCGAGCTGGTTTAATGCTTTTTCACTCGAAAAATAAAGAAGATGAGGTAACTGCCCCACTTCGATGCGGACCGCTTCGGCTTTTTCGGTGATTGCCTGCTTAAGTGCTTTTTTGAAGTTTTCCATCGTGTGCTCCCGTGAATGCATCTCTGCTATCGGAAGCTCCGGTAAGAATTAAAGATGGCCTGTTTGGGTGCTACCCCAAATCAGACCGTTCCGCTAGAAATATTCGTGACTTGAAAAACTATCGATTGACGCCGGAAAGCACTTCCAGTGCAAGCTCAACCCGACCAAACGGGGCAGACACCTGAAAACCTTGAACATCTTTGCCAAGACTTGCCACCATTCCACGCGCAATCTCAACCCCTACCTTACGGGCGTCTTCGGCTGTTTGTGGTTCGGCCATCTTTTTCATGATGTCATCGGGTATACAAACACCCGGGACTTCGTTATTCATGAACTGAGCGTTTCTAAAACTCATCAAAGGCCAAATGCCGGCGACGATAGGAATCTTGATCTTGTGTTTTTCGATATACTCAAGGAATCGATAGAGGGCCTTGAGATCAAAAACAGGCTGGGTAATAGCCCATTCCGCGCCTGCTTCCACCTTGTAAGCAAAACGTTTCATTTCATATTCGAAATCTGCGTGAACTGGATTCACGCCGACACCGACGGACAGGGCCGTGGGTTCTCCGATAGGACGTGCCCCGAGGTCGACGCCCCCATTGAGGCGTTTCACCATATTCGTGAGTCCAATCGCATCGATATCAAAAACACCCGTGGCATTCGGATAACTGCCCATTTTGGGGGGATCACCTGTGACCAGCAAAACATTGCGTAAGCCAATCGCATGGGCTCCCAGCATATCGGACTGCATGCCAAGGAGATTTCTGTCGCGACAGGTGTAATGCAAGACTGTTTCGATACCAGCTTTTTGTTCGATCATGACTGCTGTGAGGATCGCACTCATACGTGCACTGGCTCTTGGACCATCGGGAATATTTACGGCATCTACTCCCGCTTCTTTCAAGCGTGCTGAGCTCTCCAGAATTTTGGTGGGAACAACGCCTGCCGGCGGTAGGAGTTCGACACTGGTGACGACTTCGCCGTTCGCAATCTTGCGGCTCCATTGCGACTTCTCGGCAAAGGGAACCGGCGTGCAGCTCGAAGCGGGAGCCGGGTGTTTCGCATCGTCGTGACTTAACACTTCGATCCTATGATTGTAACCGGCTTCTTCCGCTGTTCTCATCGCCCGTTGATGACGGAACGACTGAGACATGGCGCGGATATGTTCAGGCGAAGTTCCGCAGCATCCACCAACGTAAAGAACGCCGGCCTGAAGGAAGTGCTTTGTAAATTCGGCCATATATTCGGGCGTACACATGTAAAGGGTTCGGCCATCCACTTCTTTCGGCAATCCGGCATTGGGCTGGACGATAAAAGGTATGGAAACCTCGGGTAACATACGTTGGACGAGAGTTAGGAGCGGCTGGGGACCGACCGAGCAGTTGAAACCAGCAACGTCGACGCCCCATTCCACGATTTTTTTCACAGCCCAGTCGGCAGGCGTACCAAAAGGCATATTGCCTTCGATATCGACTGTAATTTCTGCCAGGATGGGCAGCTCAGGAGCGACTTCTTTCGCGGCGAGGATAGCCTGATGAAGCTCGCTGATGTCACCGAAGGTTTCGAGGGACAGGAGATCAACTCCCCCTTCTTTAAGACCTCGAATCTGTTCCGCAAAGGCTTCCTTAGCCTCTTCGAAACTGGTCGGGCCCCACGGTTCGATGCGCACGCCGAGCGGACCGACAGATCCGGCAACAAAGCCGCGGTCACCGATCGCCTGACGGGCAAGCTGGGCAGCCTTCCTGTTAATCGAGCGTGTTTCGTCCTGCAAATTATGCTTTTGAAGTTTATGGCTGTTAGCACCCCAACTGTTGGTGCTAATCACCTCGGCACCGGCCTTCACGTAGTCATTGTGCAATTCAAGAATCAAAGCCGGACTAGAGAGGTTGGCATCCTCAAAACAACGATTGATGAAAATCCCACGATTATAGAGCTCGGTGCCTGTCGCTCCGTCGAAGAGCAAAGGTATTTTTTTCGCGAGGGCTTCTCGAAAGCTTTTAGGTAATTCCATATCTCGTATTCCCGATTGAATCGTCCGGCAGAGGAAGTGCCAAATGGGCGATATTGCAACAATTGGCCTATACTAATGGTTTTAACCGAGAATAGAAAGAAACTTGAGACGCAAAAAAAGAGCTGCGCAACTCCGCGCAACCCTCGTTTTGCCTTGAAAATAAGAAACGATCAGTCGCTGCCGCCATTGCCGCCAAGAGCCTTCTCGATCTCATCCGCCTTCACGTCTGAGATAGGTTTGGCGGTTTTTTTAGTGACTGGACGTTGTGCACCAGCCTTATCCTTTGGCGATCCATAGACCTGGGCCTGAATGCGGCGAAGGAGAAAGTTGGCTTTGCGCTGCATCTCAACGTTTTTGCTCTCCGTATCGGCGAGCATTTTGGAGAGCTGATCAATAGCTTCCTGATTGTCGTTTTTTCCGTACTTCGCGACCAGCGCTAAGTAATATCGCGCATAAGCATTATGTTTGTCCTCACTCAACACATCATTAAAGGCCTCTTCGGCTTTTGCATAGCTTTGCAGTCGAGCCTGCGCAATTCCGTAACCGAGCCCAGCTTCTGAACATTTATCGCAACGGGAGTAAACAGCGTGGTAGACGTCGCGCGCGCCTTCGAGATTGCCCATTTCCAAATGGAGTTGAGCGAGATTCAGACCACTTGCGATTTGATTCGGAGCCGCGTTGAAGGCCTCTTCAAAAAGCCGGATCGACGTCTGGTAATCTTCGAGCGTCGCGCCGGGTTTGGCCATTTCCGCGAGACCGAGGATATTTTTCACCTCGGGGTTTCCGGGGTGGTATTTATCGAGGAGCTTTGCGTAGTAACCAGCGAGGCTATAGTTTTGTCTCATCGTCAGCGCTAGCGAAAGTACCGTAAGTGCGACTTCGTCGGACGGGTGATTTTGGAGATAGTTGCGAGAATCTATTGTCGCAGCTGCCCATTCGCCTGCACCGAGGTCGGCATAGAGCCGCGTGTATTCGTTTTTCGTCGAGTTGCGAATCTGAACCCAACGATCGCGCGAGACTTGCCGCATCAAAGTCTTGCCGGAGGTCTGGAGAACGATGGGTTTGTTGGCGTAATCAGTCTTCGGTTCCCCAGCGCGTCCAGCAGCCGGCGTCGAGCCTGTGGTCTGGCACGCGGTGAGGGCAAGCAGGGTGGAGATAGCGAGTATCACTTTGAACATACGATTTCCTTTGTTGAGAGTGCGTCCCGATAATTACTTTTCAGCCTTGACCGGAACCCATTGCACGTATCCGCTGCCTGTGGCGCCGTGCGAACGCTCGAGGTTTGAATCGGAATTGTTGACGTTGATCTCCTGGGACCATTCGGGGGTGGTTTCACCTTTTTCCGAGATACCGAGAGCTATGGAATCAGCGCGAGCCGATGCTTTGGAGATCGCTGAGATGACCGAAAGCTTCTGAGCCTCAAACGCCCGCACTGATTTCTCGTCGAGGGTCTGAGCGATGCTGAGATTTTCAATCGATGCCAGGCTGTTGCGCGTCGTATCCGAAAGGCGAAGCATTGCAAAACCGCAGTAGGTCGTGCTGCCAGCTGAGCAGACCCGATCGTAGGCGGACTGCGTTTTGAGGAAGATATTATATTGATTTGTCAGTGTTTTTTGGACATCTGTCTGAGCGAGGTTGAAAATCTCCTGCTTGGTTTCGGCCGCTTGTTTTTCAGCGATCATGAAACGGAGTTGCGCAAGGGTATCACTTACGCTGCTTTCTTTGACGTTGAGTTTGCTGAGAGCTGCCTCAAGGCCTTTGATTTTATTCATGTCGCCCGATCGAACCGCACGACGCGCATCAAAACCGATGCCGCGCGCAACTATCACAGGATCGTTACCTGACAGTTCCTTCGCTTTATTCGATCCCCATATCGCGTATTTTGCGTCGCCGTATCGCTCTTCGATGGCCATGATGGCAAGCGCGGAGTTGAGCCGATCCGCTTTTGCGACCTTGGTGTCTTCAACCTGAGAGGCATGAAGACGAACTGCATTTCCAAAGAGTTCGCGGCCCAGATAGAGTTCAACCAAGCTCAAACGAATACCAGGTACCCGTGAGTCCTTCGCAAAACGCTCGATAAATTTCTGATAAAAGAAGATGGTCTGGTCTTCCCAGGCCATCGGCACTGTCCAGTCACCACCGAGCAGGAGGGCGTCGTGAAGGTAGTTGGTGTTGGGATATTCGGTCACGAGAGCGAGAAGCGTCTCAACCGAGATCGGGTGTTTGTTGTCGAAATGATAAGAACGCGCGAGGGTGAATAGAGCCTCGGGACGGCGCCCGTCCTTTTTGAAACGTTTGGAAAACTCAGCGAGTTTCTCAGACGCAGGTGCAAAGCGTTTGGCTGCAAAGTGCTCTTTGCCGCCTTCGAAAAGCGCATCGGAAAGCATGACGAAGGCGTCGACGCTTTTGCGGCCAAATATCGGAGACATTTTGGATTTGATAGCGAGACGCGCGAGGTCTTCAAGCTTTTGCCAGCTGTGTGCCGCTTGATAGGAGATCATCATCATACCGGCTGCCAGCTGCGCATGAGGACCCTGCGGGTTTTTCTCGAGGTTTTTCGTCCAGGCGGCATAAGCTTTGACGGTGTTATTGACGTTGATCAACAGCAAACCGTGTTGGGCCAGATCGTCCCAGTTATTCGAAGCCGAAAACCGTTCTTCGTACATATCAGCAAGAGCCGTGCGCGCTGCCGCATTTTTTTTCGGGACACCGTCCCAGGGAGCAGCGACCGGCCATTCAGCAAGAACCCTTTGCGAACTGATGGCCATGGCTAAAAACTCTTGAGCTTTGGGGCCGGAGCTGTCTTTCTTCAGATCCATAAAGGTCCTGACCGCTTCCGCATGCTGACCGTTGAGAGCGTAGATGCGGCCCAGTTCGGTGCGCAGAGGAAGCCGATCTGCAGGGAGTGAGCTGCCCGCAACGTAGGTATTGATAATGGCGATCGTCTGAGCACGAATTGGTTTTGTCGCGTTGGCTGACTTGGAAGCGGCAATCAAACCTGTAACGAGACTTTTGTATCGCTGCTGAACGCGACCCAAGGCTGCAGTCGTTGCAGCTTCCTGGCCGCGGCCCATGGCTGTTTTATCGCTAAGGAGTTCGACAGAGGCGACCAAACCTTTTTCGTAGCCAAGATAGTTTTTGCTTTTGCCGGCTTCGATCTCCTGGAGCTCAAGGATACGTTCTACAACGCTCGCGAGGAGAGGCGTGCCCCGGTTGACTTCCACGATGGATTTGTAGAATGCGAGGAGCGCGGCCGGGTTGTTGCCGGAACTCTGGATGGCAGCTCGTTCGCGGATAGCGCGCGCGATCGCCAGATCCGAATGTACGGTCATATCAAAGGGGAGCTTGCCATATTGAGGCTTGCCATCTGAGCGAGCGGTCCATAAGGCGAGGGCATACGCGATCACGTTCTCGCGATCAACGCGGGCGAGTTTGGTCGCGGCTTTAACCGCACGACCGAGGGCTGCGGCGGGTTGAGGCTCGAGTCGCGCAAGATAGAGATTACCGGACACCTGGCCCGAAGCCCCGAGGGCTGGCATCGTGAGGCCAAGAGTTTTCCTCAAGGCCGGAGAATCCTTCGCTCCCGATTTGATGAGAGCATAAAAATCGAGACGATGGCCACGGTCTTTACCCACCGACTTGTGGAGCTTGGGATTGGCAAGTGCCGATGTATCGCCGCCAAGGGCTAGATTCATGGTGACTATATAGTTGGGTTGCGCCCGATCGCCTTTCAGCTTCATGAGCTCACGTGCATACCGACTTGCCTCGGAACGATGAAATGCTATCGAAGCATTGACATCGCCGCGATCCGTGCTAGGCAAACGTCCAGCCCTCACGTCCTCGTAGAAATATGAAAGACGGGTGTGCGTCTTCATCAGCGCTTCTAGCAGTTCCGACTTTTTAGGGGCTTCCGATTTGGCCAAGGCCTCGGCATCGGTTTTGCATTGCCCCTTCAGGCGTTGCGCTTCGGTATCGTCGGAAATTTGTTCAAATGCCAAATCGGGGTCGCGTACCGCCTCCAAAAGCATGGGGATCTCGGCCGACGGTTTCGTCAGCGGGAGAACGGGGTTCATCCCGAAGGCCAGGCCCGCCGAGAGGCTCAGATACAGGCCCGTCAGAACCTGTAAAATATTTTTGCTGTATGGCTTCACAACGCGCTCCCTCATCTTTGTTGACTCTACAATTCTACATCATCACTCTGAAAATACGGACATTTTAAGGTGTGGCGTCTTCGGATGCCGGTGAATCGCTACGCCGCGAGCCGTTATGCATCTGCTCGTACTTTTTGAGCTGTTCCGTGAATATCGCGCCCTGGTTTCCGACGGGATCTTTTTGCGCCAGAGCCATCGCGATTGCTATGCCGAGCCCAAGGGCAACCAGCACAGTGATTTTCACTTCTTTGGGAATAATAAGGATACCATCCCAAAGAGCTTCGAATAAGCCGGCAATTCCACTTTCCTGATAATTGCGATCGATCCCAATCTGTTCTTCCAGCGGTCTGATTTCTGTATCAAGGGCCGTAAGGATAGGAGCGGGGCCTTCCACCAGATCACGAAGGGGCCGGGAAATTTCGGTCCGCATAGGGCCAGCGCCTACAATGTCGACAGGGGCGGCTCGAACCTCGTCCTCCACAATAGCTTCAGCGACGGGAGCCGGTGCTTCTTTGAGTTTGGGCAGCATCTGATTTTTAAAAAGCTCAACCAAGGCATGAGCGACCTGCGTACGCGCATCACGGGTAAGGTCAACGAGGAGTGCGCGGGCGTGGAATGGAAAGTCTTTGAGAACGGCCTGATGATCACCTTCCCAGGTATCGAGAACTTTGCCGTGTACACGTTGCCCGACGGACTGTTGAAAGATGGGGGCATCGATTCCAAAAAGCCCGAAACGCCCCAATGGAAAAGCCGAAGCCAATTCAATTGAATCGGGATGCAAATTGAGTATGCGCGCCGGTAAGTTGATGGTTGCAAAGGATAAAGCGTTGTTTTTCGGGATCTGGGTCGCATCGAGATTAACCGCTTTGGGTGTCCCCAGATGCGTTTCAAAAAACTGCGGATAGTCCTCAGGCGGCGTTACCACGGGAATTAAACGATGAGGCGTTTCAGTCTGCACTGAACGCGCGGCCTCGCCCATGACAAAAACAGGAATCTGATGGTCGAGGTGTTTGAGCATTTCATCGAAGTTCGCCTGATTCGCCCCCTGGCACATCTTATCTTCAATAATGATGGCATCCGGTGAAATAAATCGCGGTTCCTGAATCATATTGTTTTTGTTGAGCGCGACTGTCAGTTGAAAGCGGTCACTCGGGAGTTTTTTGACCAGGCTATTGCGAATCTCCCGATTACGGATGATCGCATAGAAGCGATAGTGCGCAAAGGAACCTTCTTTTTCAATAAACTCCTGGACAGCATTTTTGCGCATTTTATAAGCAACTGGTACATCCCAACTGCAGAGGAGCGCTTCCGAGTATCGAAAGTGGAGGTGACTCCGGTAGCGGTTGAGCACCTTGAGACGAATCTGTTTGAGTCCCACGATATCCGCAAGACCGCCACTCAACGAGAGTTCCGAACCGACCGGGGGCAAGAGTCGTGTTTCAAGCCATAGCTCTTTCGCTGTGATCCAGGCAATGCGTCCAGGAATCTGCACGGACGCGATGCCCTGCATACTCATCTGAGGATGCGAAGGGAGGAGCTCGGTGGGTCGCCCTGATGATGCAAACGCATAACGTCTCAGCCACTGGGAGTCCGGTAGATCGACAGGAATAATATCGCGAAAGCCCAGATCGACTGCTTTTTTCACGAGCACGGGGCGTGGTTTGCTCAAGGAGAGTATGAACCGCACACCCGAGTACTCCGGATGATTACTGAGCTTCATCATAGGCAACTCAAGGGCCTCCTCGTCGTCGTCATCGCCAAGGATAATGGTATTAAGGCGTGATTCGGAGTAGCTACGCAAGAGCGTTGCAAAGTCCGGGAGGATACGCACCGTGATGTGGTATTTTTCCAAAAGACCGACCTTCTGCTGAACATCTGCAGATGGTTCGCGGCATACCCAATAGATTTCTTTGGTTGAAGACATAATAATCCCCTTCTTCGCCAAGGATGCTTCGGCCGAAGATTGATCCTGGTTGAGGCAATTCGTGCGTGGCCAAAGCTTGGTCAGTCCTGATCCCACAGGAATATAAGAGTGTTCCCACGATCTTTAACATGCCATCAAAATGCATTGCCCAATTCTACCACGTGTGTCTCTCGCTAGGCAGTTTACGCCCTGCCCGGGTCGTAGCCAGCACCCTCACTTGTCATGCTAAAATGATGTTGTACGTATCTATGCGGCGCTCCAGAGGCAAGAAACGAACTCCACCTTTTTCAAAGATGTGAGAGACAATGGATTTATTCAGTCTAATAGGCCCCCTTGTGGGCGCGGGCATGATTCTCATGGGGATGGTGCTCAAACACGCGACTGACTTGATTGCTCAGATCGCTTACAGTCCCCCTTCGGTCTGTATCGTGTTTGGTGGAACAATCGGCGCTTTGATGATTGCCTATCCCATGGCTGACTTCATCAGTTCCTTGAAAGCCTTTGGTACATTCATTAAAAATCCTCCTGCCAACCGGCCGGAGATATTAGCTCAGATCATCGACCTGGCCCAAACCGCACGTAAGGAATCAATCCTCGCGCTCGAAAAAAAGCGTGACGGCCTTACCTACGCGCCACTCCGCAAAGCCGTTAAACTCGCGGTCGACGGAACAGATCCCGCGGTCCTTACCGATACCCTTGAGGCCGAGGCCCATTTCCATATGGAAGAAGCTGAAGTCGCAGTTCACTTCTGGGAAGACATTGGTGCTCTTGCTCCTTCCATCGGTATCCTCGGTGCCGTTATCGGTCTGATGAAAGTGATGGTGTCCCTGGACCAACCCGAAAAGATCGGCCCCGGTATCATGGTTGCCTTCGTTGCTACGTTCTACGGTGTTGCCGTGGCGAACTTCGTCGGTCTGCCCGTCGGCAAAAAGCTGAAACGCAAAGCACATCTCGATCACTACGCATTTACGATGGTCATCATCGGCATGCAAGGCATACTCTCGGGTCTCAACCCAAAGGTTATCGAAGAGAAATTAAAGATCTTCACTGGCGTGCATGGCGAAGACGAGCATTGATTCGATTGGGAAGGTAGGGAATGGCTCAGAAGCAAAAATGCCCCGAATTTGAGAACCATGAACGCTGGCTCGTGCCCTATGCGGACATGTTGACTCTTCTTTTTGCGGTATTCGTGGTTCTTTTTGCATTGAAAAAAGAAGGCGCTGACTCGGCCAAAGTTCAAAAGGCCGCTGTGTCTATTCAAGAATCTTTCTCGGATTCGATGGAAGAAATTCCTGAGAATCGCCGAACGGCTACGTCCGAACAGGGCTTCGGTATCTTTGAGCATCGTAAAGGTGATCGGATGCGGGCTCCTATCGTTGCAAAATATCCGGATGCCTCGCGCGCTATGAAGGTTATCGATGCCGAGATGAAAAAGACCGCCGAGCTGATTAACCTCAGGCTCTACGGCCAGCAAAAATTCCGTGAAATGGAAAAATCGGGCAAAGGTCTTGAGCGTATCGTTTCCGTCCAAAGAGACAACGATGGATTCCGCGTCAAGCTTCTCGCTAGCCATTTCTATAAACCCGGCGCTTACCAACTCAGCCAGAGCGCGCTGAAAGATGTCGAAGAAATCGGTAATATACTTAAAGACTTAGGTCGACCAATCACGATAGAAGGCCACACCGATTCAATCCCAGCCACCGGCGATAAAAACAACTGGGAAATCTCGAGCCTTCGCGCTTCAAACCTCGTGAAATACTTCATCGATAAAATGAACTTCCCGCCGACCTCACTCTCGGCGGCCGGATACGCAGATACCAGACCTATTGCAAGTAATGCAACGGAAGAAACGAGAGCCCTCAACAGGCGCATCGAGATAAAGGTGCATTACAATGATTAAACGTTCGTCATGGGCTTTTTTTCCAGCGTTTTTCATGTTGATGGGACTTTTTGGATGTGATCCGTCTCATCGCGACAAATGCGAATGGTATCTCGTTCCCGAACCCAAAGACATCGCACTCGTGCCCGAAGGCTGGGTTTCCCTCTGCGCCCGCAACTTCGTTACTAACAAACAAAAGTGTTACCTCAAGTCCGAGCTTTCTTTTGGCAAAGCCGTGAACGGGAAAACGTTTCGATACTCCGATATGAAAATCGTGGAAACCGGCGAGTATCCACGCGAAGTTTTGAAGATCAAAACGTGTGAGCCCAGTGCCGAAGAAGAGAAACGCCTCGCAAGACTCCCGGCGCGTAGCGAAGAGAAGTCGCGTCAGGCTGAGCCCGAAAAGGCTATGGATACGGAGGAGGATTGAATTCTCCTTTTTAGAAATCTTTGCCAAACCCTACGTAAACTACTGAAAATTCAATATTTTAATCGATTGTTTAGGAAAAATTAAGGTTCGTCCCCAGCGAACCGATAGAAAAAGTGATGCCAACTGGGAGAATTTATGTTTTTGCCGATCAGCCGCGTGAAAACCTCAGCATTCTTACTTGCCCTGCTCGTGACGGGCTGCGCTCAACCTCCCGAGGCCTATAGAGTTGGCTCCAGTGCCGCCGACGCCGAACCCCCGACTTCAAGTCGTGATTCCAATCCCGACTCAACAATCGAACCTGCATTTGACCCCATAACGGGCAAAGTCGTTATGCAACCCTCTCCAGCACCGGGCGCCGCCCCGAATTCATCCCGAGGAGTCAGTGCTCAATCGCCCGCAACCAGCCCAGGTGCGGGTGTAATTGCCCAATCACCGGCGAATGGAACTCCAACCCAATCGGGAAGCACCCCGTACCCAGCCGGTCGTGGGGCGAATGTCCCTTGGACCGAATATCAAGCCGAAGATGGCAAAACCAACGCGATGGTCATCGGCCCGAACAGAACGCGCTATGACGCGAATCATATTGAAGCCGAGGCCATCGGCCGCAAAGCCGTTCGTCTGTCCAAAACTGGCGATTACGTATCCATCACAAGCCGAAAGCCAGCAAACTCCATTGTAGTTCGCTTGTCGATACCGGATGCTCCGACCGGCGGTGGGATCAATTCCACCATTGGCGTTTACGTCAACGGCACGCGCATCAGATCACTCCCTGTGACTTCACGATATTCCTGGGTCTACGGCGGCGAAGCTCTGAATACGCCCAACGATCCGGGCCAAGGCCAGGCGCATACATTTTTTGACGAGGCGCGGGCTCTCCTCGCGGAAATTCCTGCCGGTGCCGAAATCAAACTTCAAAAAGATGCT
>JACMOC010000054.1 GCA_014378195.1 Oligoflexus sp.
CTGGGGCTAATTCCTACTTTATGAAACCGGACACGCTGCAAGAGTTTGCCAATGTGATCGATATAATTAAGCGCTATTGGCTCGGCAAATACCTGGCAAGAGAAAGTGGCGAAGTCTTGATAGTATAAGCGCCGATCTGGTCAGCTGCGATTATCCCGTTCAAAAGCAGTCGAAGCAAACGACCGTTGGACCAAATGGTTCGATGATAAAACCCCCGCACTCAATGGCATGACACCTTAACATGCTGCTAAAACGAAGGAAGAACACCAATTGGGTTGGGAAGCATTGACCCCTGGGCTTCAGCTGGTGGTAGTCTCCTCGGTGGCTGAATGCAGTAGTGTTTGGAAGCAAAAGGCGACTTGCCACGCGACTGGAGTTGGCCGGATATAATGGAGTGTTTTTCTTAAGCTGCCAGAGGCAGGTTAGTCAAGAATTCAAAATCTACTGGGCTCACGTTGCCTATAGATGAGTGCCTTCTCTCGCGATTGTAGAAGCATTCAATCCACTCTTCGATTGCATCACGTGCCTGTTTTTTGCTTACCCATGGCTGCCTGTGAACAAGCGCCTTTTTCAGGCTAGCAAAGAAGGATTCGGCCATGCTGTTGTCCCAGCAATCGCCCTTGCGGCTCATGCCCCCCTGTTTCAGGGAATCTGTCGCTTGAGCTAGAAAGAACTTAAAGAGGGCGAGCAAGCTGGGACAAGTGGGAAGACATGCAAATTACTCTCGAGAATTCAAAGAGGCGATTGTCGCAAAGATCGTAAACCGTCGAAATCAAACAGTTGCTCAGGTTTGCGAAGCGGAAGGTATCGGAAAAGCAACGGCTGCAAATTGGCTGAAATCTGCTAGTATGCCCAGCATGAGTAAAAAAAATAAAAAAAATGGTCCCCTAAGGAAAAGCTGAAAGCGATCAGCGAAACTATGTCGGCAAGCGAAGCCGAGATGGGTGCTTATTTGCGCAAGGAAGGTCTCCATAGCCATCAGCTCAAGGAGTGGCAGGAGATGGCTCTAACATCGCTTAGCGGGCTTACTAAATCGCCTGACGGAAGAGATGAACGGGATGAGCTCACTGCCAACCTCGGACTAGAAATTTTGCGAAAAGACAAAGCTCTCGCCGAAGCCTCGGCCCTGCTCATTCTCCAAAAAAAAGTCCAGTTGATCTGGGACCTATGGGATCAAAGACAGACATCAATACCCGGGCGGAAATCTTAGACATAGTTACAGCAAGCGTTAGAGACGGCATTTCACAGAAAAAAGTGTGTGAAGTGCTCGGTCTGAGTGCGCGTACAATTCAACGTTGGTCGGTGCGTCCTGGTGAGGAAGAGCGCAGGCACGGCCCTAATTCTACCCCATCTAACAAGTTGAGTTCAGACGAGTGCGCGAAGATACTGACTATAGCTAATTCCAAAGAATTTTTCGATAAAAGTCCTCATCAAATCATACCGACTTTGGCTGATCGTGACGAATATATTGCTTCGGAAGCATCATTTTACAGAGTTCTAAAGGCAAATCAGATGTTATCCCACAGAGGCACCTCCACTCCAAAAAATCGGGCGCGACCGAAGGCTTATGAAACCGATAGTCCAGGGCAGCTGTTCACTTGAGGTATCACATATTTACGCAGCAATGTGCGCGGCCAGTACTTCTATCTGTACATGTTCTTAGACGTATATTCTGGTAAGATCATGGGATGGGAGGTCCACAAATTGCGAATCCGCTGAGCATTCTTCAAGACTTTTAAAACGCATTTGTCGGAAGCAAAAAATCAATTCACGAAGCCTTGTAGTTCACTCGGATAATGGCAATCTAATGAAGGGAGCCACTCTGCAGATTACGATGCAACGTCTTGGTATCACTCCGTCGTTTTCAGACCCTCAGTGAGCGATGACAATTCATTCTCGGAATCTTTGTTTAAGACGATGAAATACTGTCCGCAATATCCCTCTGAACCATTTGCTACAATCGAGGCAGCGCGTATTTGGGTCGAGACATTTGTTAAGTGGTACAACGACGTTCATTATCATTCAGCGATATCGTTCACGACCCCAAATTCTCGGCATGAAGGCCTGGATAGTCAGATCTTAAAGAGCCGAAGCTAAACGTATTCTCGGGCGAAGGAAAGGCATCCTGAGCGGTGGAGCGGAAACATTAGGAAATGGGAGAAAGTCGAGAAAGTGCGATTAAACTGGTTGAAAGATGATTCTGATTGCGATAGGAATGGAAATATTCTTTCCGTCAGCTAATTCCTAAGCGACACATACCCTGAAATTCACCGAGTAGAGCACAACAAATCACGGAGCTTCCAATGAAAACAGCAAAATTATCTGTCTTAAAAGCCATCTGTTTTTCAAGTCTAATTTCTTTCAGTATGCAAGCGGCAGCACAAGGTCCGGATCATAAAGGAATGCAACCAAACGGTGAAATGGGCGGCATGGGTGGTATGGGTAGTAAGGGCGGTATGATGCATAAAAACATGAAGGGAAAAATGGGTATGGACCACATGACTTCCATGATGAGCCAATGCATGAAGGAGCACGGTAACGGTAAAATGTGTGATGAACAGGCAATGATTAAGTGTGAAGAAGGTATGACGGCAGAAGACTGCAGCAAGATGGTGACTGAGTCAAAGAAGAAAATTGAAGTAGATAAAAACAAAAAATGAATGTCGATGTCGAGAAAAGTTTATCCAATATATTGGATCATTACGATTCAATACACAGCCCAGCCCAGCCCAGCCTGGCAAAGGTATCACTCCGTCGTCGCATGACTCGTTGAAATATATTAGAAGAGGTCGTGTAGTATGCCGGTAATAGCTCGAAAAAAAACGACCTCTGAGTGGCTCATTCTGTCCTGTGGGATCTGGTCTGTAGGACTAGGTCTCTATTTTTTTTTTCGGCCAGCTCTGCTTCCAGAAGATTTGGCTTTTATGCACATGACAATCATCAGGGTTAGAGCTGAAATGCCAGAGCTTGAAAACTGGCTTAGTAAGGTTTTTATGGTTATTGGGGGATTTATTGCAGGTTCAGGCTTGCTCACAATTTATCTTGCGGTCACAGTGCTTCCCTCCCGACCTAAAGGGATTTCAATTGTGCTCGCGTTATTCGGTGCTTTAACGTTTGCAGTCATGAGCGTAATTAATTTTAATCTCAATTCCGTTTACAAGTGGCCATTGTTGTTTCCTTTCATAATTTGGGTACTTGGCTTGGTGCTCTACCTCAAAAATCCTCGACCTAGTTTTGATGTTTAGGCATAGGAAGGCCGCTTTGAAAGTGTAAAACGGAGACGTCCCGATTTCTTTTTAAATATTTGAAGCACTGGTTCCCAATGCCCTAATAAGGCTTTCAAGCGGTGGAGCTTTGATCACAAGTCCGTTTGCGTCTCGATAAATACGACATGAATTTCCTGATGGTGCGTGTTGTGGGACTATATCTTTGCCGTCAACGAGAATCGTGGGCGATCCATATTGAAGAACATAGGCAGGACTGTTGCCGGAGGCGCGGTCCCATTCTATCCACTCCGCATCAAGATCTAGGCGAGCTATAGCAATCTCAATTATTTCTCTTGCTTTTGGGATATTAGGACAACCTACATCGTAGATAAGTTCAAGTTTCAAGTTCATTCTCCATTTCTTAGAGCTAGAGGAAATTTACTATAACAATGAAGCTAAATCTTTGCGACTTTCTTCATTTCCCAAGTTTTCCACGTGGCGAATATGGCAGGATAAATCAATAATTCAAGAAGTCCAGACGTAACGATGCCGCCCACCATTGGAGCGGCAATGCGTTTCATTACTTCCGATCCCGCACCTGAACTCCACATAACGGGAAGGAGTCCGATGAGTGCCGCCGCAACTGTCATAAGCTTTGGTCTTACCCGCTTCACTGCGCCCTCGTGAATAGCTTCGTTCAGCATCTCTTTCGATGGTTTTATGCCTTCTGAGATTCTGCTATTATACGCATTCGTTAAATAAAGAAGCATAACAACGCCAGTCTCTGCATCTAAGCCGGCTAGGGCGAGCAGGCCGATTCCGGAAGCGATGGACATCTTATAGCCGAGAGCATACAGGAGCCAAAACGCCCCAACTAAAGAAAATGGTATCGCAAGCAGGATAATACTTACTTCGATTGCTGACCCGGTATTGAGAAAAAGGATGAGGACCACTAGGAGTAGGACCGAGGGAACTACTATTTTGAGCCTTTCAATCGCGCTCTGTAAAGCTTCAAATTGTCCCGACCATTCGAGTGAAACACCCGTCGGTAGCTTGACGTTTTTTTCCACAGTCGCTTTAGCTTTTTCGACAAAGTCGGTAAGCCCAACAGATTTGTCCAAGTCGACAAAGACAAAGCCAAGCATTTTCCCATTTTCGCTCTGTATCATCGAAGCTCCCGATGTGACAGTTATGGAAGCAATCTGGCCAAGCCTTACCTCCTGACCTGATGGGGTCGGAATAACAATTTGCTCAAGTGCTTCAATATCACTCCGGAAATCCTGGGCGTATCGGACTGAGATGGCGTAACGTTCTCGGCCTTCAATTGCGGTTGAAACGGCTACTCCCCCCACAGCGCTCTCAATGAGAGAGTGTATGTCTGAGATATTGAGGCCATATAGAGCTGCAACTTTTCGTTTTACATTGATGTCTACGTAAGATCCTGACCCTATGCGCTCCGCAAAAGCTGACTTTGTTTCAGGCATTTTTTTGAGCACGTCTTCAATTTCGACAGATGACTTTTCGATATCTTCCAGATTATTGCCAAGAACTTTTATACCAACCGGAGTTCTGATTCCCGTTGAAAGCATTTCAATTCGTGTTTGGATCGGCATCCACCAGATATTAGGCATACCTGGAATAGTAAGTTTTTCGTTGAGTTCGGCGATGATTTTTTCGTAACTCATACCGGAACGCCATTCGGCTTCTGGCTTCAAAGTGATAATAGTCTCAAACATATTTGTAGGTGCGGGATCAGTAGCAGAAGCAGCTCGTCCTGCTTTGCCATAGACATGAGACACCTCGGGTTGAGCTTTGATAATGGAATTTTGTTTTTGCAGAGTTTGGATAGCTGTGTCTAGGCTCATGCCTGGCACGGATGTGGGCATATATAAGATGGTGCCTTCGTTTAGCGCCGGCATAAATTCTGAGGGAATTTTGAACATAACCGGAATGGTTGCGAGAACAATAAGCAACGCCAATGTTATAACGAGGCGCTTCTTTTGAACCACAAAATCTACGACGGGTCCGTATACCTTCTGTAAAAAACGGCTAATTGGATGGAGGTCTTCGTGAACAAACTTACCTTTCAAAAAAAGAATGGCAAGCGCCGGTGTCAAAGTAATTGCTAATACCGCTGCCCATGCCATGGAAACGGTTTTTGTGAAAGCGAGCGGGATGAAGAGTCTTCCTTCACGACCCGTAAGAGAGAATATCGGAAGAAATGAAACAGTAATGACGAGTAGGGAAAAGAAAAGCGGGCGGCCCATCTCAACCATGGCCTCAGTTATTATGTGTCGTCTTTCTGTTTCGGACATGTCCGCTGTATTTCGGCCTTCGAGCTTTTTATGAGCATTTTCCACTAAAATGATTCCCGCATCTACCATAGCGCCAATTGCTAACGCAATTCCTCCCAGTGACATCAAGTTGACTGTCAAGCCGCTGAAAAGCATGGGAAGAAATGAAAGTAGGACTGCAATAGGGAGGGGGAGGATAGCAACCCAGCTTGCGCGCGCGTGCCAGAGAAAAATGGATACTATAAGAGCGACTACGAGTATTTCTTCCACTAATACTTTTTTGAGAGTCGAGATAGCTCGGTGGACAAGGTCTGATCTGTCGTATACCGGAACGATTTCGATGCCTTCTGGCAGCGATTTCTTTAACTCTGAAAGTTTATTTTTGACCCGGTCGATAACATTTAGAGCATTTTCGCCAATACGCATAACGACAATGCCACCAACCGCTTCTCCTTTACCGTCCAGTTCCCCTACACCTGCTCTCGGTGCAGGAACCATTTGTACTCTACCGAGATCGCCCACAGTCACCACTCGCCCTCGACCGACTGTCGTCACCGGTATGGCCGCAATATCTTCCATGCCCCTGACATAGCCTCGCCCTCGAATTGCGAATTCTGTGCCTCCCATCTCAAGTACATTGGCACCAGTCTCCTGGTTGCCATTTCGTATCGCTCTGGAAACATTTAGGGGTGATAGTTTAAAAGCCTGGAGTCTCTTAGGGTCGAGACTGACCTCATACTGCTTTATAAAACCACCGATGCTCGCAACTTCTGCAACCCCGGGAATACTTTGAAGCGACAGTCTTAGGTTCCAATCCTGTAGGCTCCGCAATTGAGCAAGATCGTGCTTCCCGGTACTATCTTGAAGTGCATACTGATAGACCCACCCAAGACCGGTGGCTTCAGGGCCAAGCGTTGGAACTACGCCTTGGGGAAGCTTGGTAACGGAAGCTAATTTTTCGGCGATGCGAGATCGCGCCCAATAAAGATCGGTTCCGTCTTCAAAAACTACAATGACTTGGGTTGCTCCAAGCATTGAAAGGCCACGAACATATTTTACTTTAGCTGAAGAAAGAATTGTTGTTACAAGTGGGTACGTGATTTGGTCTTCGATCAGGTCGGGGGAACGGCCTGGCCATTCCGCAAACACTATCACCTGGGTATCTGATAAATCTGGCAATGCATCGAGCGGCAGACGTTTCATCGTAAAAATAGTTAAGATCGCGCCCACAAGGACAAGTAGTATAGTCATTACTGGTTTTGCCGCACACAGCCTGATAATTCTAGCAATCATCTGCGGTCCTCGCTTGGCGTGGCCGGGGTAGGCGTTAGCTTGGTTGAAGGCCGGCTATCCGCTTTCTGTGAATCCTCTTTCCATTTTGGTAGCGCCGACCGCAGTTGAGCTTCAGAGCCCAGGAGGAACGTTCCACTGGCTGCTACTCTCTCGCCTTCCTCAAGTCCGGCAAAGACCTGAACCATATTTTGTGATCCTATACTGACAGAAACTTCACGAGGTTCAAGCCTGCCTTCGCCTCGGTCAATAAAGACGTAACGATGACGTCCTGAATAAAGGACTGCTTCCGACGGAATGGATAGGTGGGTACCCATTTCTACTGGAATTGATACGTCCATATACACGCCGGGTTTCAAGGCGACCTTTGACTCGTTGAGCTCCAGCCGAACGTTGACTGTGCCAGCACCCTGTTCTACTTGAGGATAAATGAGGTCTACTTTTCCTTTTAATGGCTCGAGTTCAGATCCGGGTACTGTGATACTCGCGGTCTGCCCAATCTTAATATCTTTTATATCCTGTTGAAATACGCGCGCGACAAGGTAGGACTTACTGAGATCGCCTACTAAGTAGAGCAACTGGCCTGCATTGACCGATGATCCCTCTCTTACGGCAATGTCTAGTATCGTCCCTCTTATCGGTGATCGAACTATCACATCGCGTATAGGTAAGTTTGTTTTTCGAATCTGTTCAATATCCTTCACAGAAATTCCCAAGTTTTTTAACTTTTCATTAGCTGCTTGGTGAAGAGAATGTTCCCCTTGGGAAATTTTGTTCGCCAGCAAAAACTCACTTTGGGCTGTCACCAGATCAGGACTGTAGACGCTAAACAGCGGATCACCAGGTCTAACAGTGTCCCCAATGCGTCCTCGAAATTGCTTTACCACATACCCTGCGTAACGAAGTGAGACCTCTTCGCGATGGGTCTGATCTTGTTCTACAAGGCCTACCGCCTCAATGATTCGTCTAAGCGGGATGGTCTCGGCCTTCGCGAATCGCACTCCTATCATTTGTAAGCGGCGAGGACCAATCTCGAGTAGAGAAGCTTCGTTGCTATTGGCGCCGGAATGGTTAACTCCTTTGTTAGAAACACCAGGGACCCCGGTAGAAAGACTGTAGTGAGCTATTGAGCTAATCGCCCCTTTTTTGACTTTGATAGAAAATTCCCACGTTCCTCCCATCGGAAGATCAAATGTGGCGTTATAAGAGCCATTACCCTTAGGCACTACCTTTCCCTTTTCTTCCATTCTAGGCATTGTGCCCATTGAAGGCATGAAGACGTCTAACTGAACTTCCGCATCGTCAATAGCTTTGTCCAACTCATCTTTTAAAATTATACTTAAGGTATTCTGGCCTGACTCGGGAGGGTTAGGGGTGGGGACTACATCCACCCGAACATCGCCAAGAGCGAAATGGTTTAGAAAGATAAAAACTAAAGCAATGAACGTATTTAACTTTTTTTTGAACATCATCGATTTCCTCTTTTCACATGCCCATGCGTGATGAATTGTCTTGAACGTCCACATCAGGTTCTGATGAGCTTGGAGTTCGCTCCTCGGAGCCTGGAGCAATTGACCTTGAAGGAGATTTACTTGCGTTGGTTGCTTTCATAGGAGCACTCGACATGGAAGGCATACTTGATGAACCATTTACCCCGATCATCTGAGGAATTTCCTGGTCAATTTCATCGTCGATTAAGCCAGCTGATATTTTGAATAACGAAATTTTTGCCCTTATGAGGGCTTCTGTTGTTCGAATCCGCGAAACTTCGAGACTTAGATAAGCTCTTCGAGCATCAATTATAGACCCAATATCAATTTTACCTTGCCCAAACTGTGCAGTTGTAGCTTCAATGTGCTCCTTTATAGGGGGAATGATATCTTTCTCCAGCACTTCAAGATTTGATTTCAGTTGGGAAACGCGAGCCTCCCCTTGTTGCTGCGCAAGTTCTCTACGGCGATCCTGCCATGAAAGCGTTTCACTCGTCTGTTTTTGCACCATATCAATTTCATGGCTGAGAGATTTTCGTTGTCTGCCTGAATAGAGTGGAAGGGAAACGCCTAACATCGCGGCGTACATTCGGACTCCTGAATCCTCCCGCATGACTTCTCCAGATAACATGATTGTCGGAAGGCTGCGTTGATACTCCAATCTTTGGCGAGCTAAGGCGCCTTCGCTCTGACGCTCGAACTTCGATCTCAGGAGATTTGTTGGAGCCGTTTTATTATCGTCGACAGATTTGTTCAAAAAGCTTTCTGGCCAATCTGTTTGGAATGTAAGTTGTTGTATATTTGTAATGGAATGGTCATTAATCAGAAAAAGTGCGTGCATCTTTAAATTAAGCAGGTCGGTTTGAAGCGAGGAGACGTTTATCCGCAAAATACCACTTTCACTGTGAGCCTGTAGAAACTCGTGATGAGACCCAACACCTTGCCTAAATTTCTCGTGAGTTAGTTCTCTTATCCCATCGACAGCTTTGAAGTTTTCTTTTTCTATTTCCAACAATTTTTGTGTGCGAATTATCTTGAGAAAAAGGTCAGCTGCTTCCAGTCGCCGAAGTACAGAAGAAACATCATTTTCGATTTTAACGGTTTCAACTTGAATTTCTGCCGCTTTGTCTTCTGCGGCTAACGTTCCTGGCCACGGAAAGTTCTGTGCTATCCCTATTTTCCACATAGCGAAGTCGTTTTCTTCGCGAGCCATTAAGGGTTTGGGTTGTAAACTTCCCTTTAATGGCGCTCGATCGCGGCCGAATTGAAGATTTGGATCGGAGAGAATGCCAGCGCGCTCTGATGCACTCTTTGCCTTTTCAAATTTTAATTCATCGATCGATTTTTCTGGGTGGTGATCTGTCACTCGGGCGACAAAACTATCGAAGTTGAGTTGCAGTGGTTCCTTGGACTCGGATATAGCTATTCGCGCGTAGAAAACGGTAACCATCGTAACTATGAATATTCCGAGCTTTGCCATAGCTGCCCTCTGGTAATTTTTATTAATAATCGTCAGTTAGCTTACTATGAGAAGTGAGATTGTGTGACTTCTGATGAAAATAAACAGCAAATTCTCACAGTTCCCGGCAAAGACAAGCAAAAACGTACGCCAAATGACGTAGTTGTTGTTTGCGGATATTATCTAGGAAGGTCTTGAAGTTGTATTAAGTTTATAAATTTTCGTGAATATGTAATTCAGGCGAAATTTCTGATTGAAGATGATTGTCATCAATTTGAACGCCCAAAATAAAACGCATTCTCACAATGATCAACACCAGAATAAAAGCAGGGCGCATACTCATAATCACGCACCTACTGGTGGGGTTGCCTTTGGGGTTGGGATAGGGCTGAACCTAATATTTGTGGTTGTCGAAATCATTTACGGATTGTCCGCTAACTCCATGTCGCTAGTCGCCGATGCTGCTTACAATGCAGGGGATGTCGTAGGGTTAGGTCTGGCGTGGGGCGCAATGTTGCTTGCAAAGCGAGCGCCATCGTCAAGTCACACTTATGGGCTTAGGCGTTCGACCATATTTGCAACTCTGATGAATGCGGTTCTACTTTTGGTTGCGATTGGAGGAGTGATTTGGGAGGCGATAGGTCGTTTAACTCACCCCGGCTCAGTGGAAGGCGGCACAGTCATGATTGTAGCTGGATTGGGCGTCTTGATAAATGGTGTATCTGCATTATTTTTCTTTCGTGGAAAAGATCATGATGCAAACATTAAGGGAGCATTCTTACACCTCGCTGCCGATGCGGCAGTTTCTGTGGGTGTTGTTATAGCGAGTTTTATAATATCTAAAACGGGATGGCAGATGATCGATCCGATCATGAGTATTGTCATTTCACTCGTAATTCTCGTAAGCACTTGGGCGCTCTTTAAAGATGCATTAAATTTGTCACTCGACGCAGTTCCAGGACATATCGACCTCGAAAAAGTAAAACGAACTCTTGCAGAGTTTCCAAATGTTTCGGAAATTCATGATCTCCATATATGGGCAATGAGCACAACTGAAGTCGCTCTGACGGCACATATTGCTGTATCGTCGCAAGACACTCCAGTCGATTTTTTAAAGACCATCGCATTTCAGTGAGAACAGGAATTTGGTATTAGCCACTCAACTATCCAGACCGAGTCAATAGCTCATGCAGCTACATGTAGTCAAGCACCGGCGACAACAGTTTGAATAAACTTATTTTATTTCGGAAGAGTTTAAAAAACCCTTTGCTCAAAGGGGAGAGTCAACTAACTATGTTAAGCATTCAAGTAAAACCGTTAGTGATTGCTTTAGGAAATTGAGATGAAACAATTTTTAAAAACTACGATAGCATGCTCAGTGCTATTGATGTCTCTCTCGAACAAAAGTTATGCCATTGGAAGCCCGGCTCAGGTTTTTGAGTCATCGACCGCCGCTGGATTTTGGGGGGACATCAATGAGTTCTACCTTAGGCTCGATTTGACAGAACTCGCCGACTTAAAAAACGTTACATTTTTATGGGCGGGATTTCGTTTAGACTCCCCGGGCTCTTATAAGGGTGAAATTGTAGCGAACCAGTTTGCTCAAGACGAGAGACGCTTTCCTGCTCGCGCAAAGTTGCTCGATTTGAGTGATTCGGGGAGCTATTTCCGCATCGAAGTTTTGGATTCTTCGAATGTCGTAATAAAGGAGATTATTCTGAAAGGGCCACTACTAAATTCCGCTGACGATCCTCTAAATAAATAGCCATCCGAAGAAAGACGGCGCACATCGATTGAGATGAGCTGCCGTCTTATTCTCAGAGTTATTTCCGTTCACTCGTGCTCAGGCGTTGTCTCATACTTTGATAGCGCATTTTCCAGAAGCCGATAGAGCGCCGGTAAGACTGCTAATGTAAGAAAGCTTGACGATACAATACCTCCAATAACAACGGCTGCTAAGGGTCTCTGAACATCGGACCCAATTCCACTTGACAACATCATGGGCAGAAACCCAAAAACATCCACAAGTGCCGTCATAAGAACTGGTCTAAGTCGGAGTAAAGTACCTTGCATTACAAGCTCATCTGCTTTTAATCCCTTCCGCCTTAGTTCGTTAAAATAGTTAACAAGGACGACTCCGTTCAAAACAGCAATTCCAGAGAGTGCAATGAAACCAACCCCTGCTGAGATACTGAAGGGTAGGCCGTTGAAGATAAGTCCAAGCACACCGCCAACCAGTGCTAGGGGAACGCATACAAAAATGATAGCGGTCTCGATGATGCTTTTAAAAGCAGCATAAATCATAAGAAAAACGAGGATTAAAGCGAGGGGAGCTAAAATTAGGAGTCTTGATTTAGCCTGCTGCAGATTCTTAAACGTTCCTCCCCATTCGGTATAGTACCCCGTCGGAAGTCGAACAGTATCGGTAACAAGTTTCTGCGCTTCTTCAACAAAGCTTTCGGTATCACGGCCTCGTGGATTAATCATAACTGCTGCTCGTCTTTGACCTTGTTCACGCGTTATAGCGCCATAGGCGTCCTCAAATTCCACTTTAGCGAGGCTGCTTAGGGGGAGTGTCGTATTCTGGGCGACACCTATAGGGAGAGAGCGGATAGCGGATAAATCTGATCGATTGAGCTCGTTCATCCGAATGATAATGGGAAATCGTTTCACGCCCTCATAGATGTATCCAGCATCACGTCCTCCTAATGCTATGCCAACAGTTTCGGTAATTTCCTGTCTGGATAACCCAAAAGGTCTTAACGCGTCGTCTTTTGGTACAATGCGTAAGAGCGGTGATTTACCCCTAAGCTCAGTCTCAACTTCACCTGCCCCTTTTACTTTAGATACAACGTCGGCAATCTGCCGACTTAATTTGCTTAACTGATCCAAGTCTTCGCCGAATATTTTAATAGAGACGTCTGACTTTGAGCCTTCAAGTAAATCGTTAAACCGCATTTGAATCGGCTGGCTTAATAAAACCGATTGCCCGGGAAGTTCGGCATCAAGTTTTGCCGTCATAAGATTTGCAATATCGCGACGCGACCTCTTTTCTCCATTTACTTTCGGCCAATCATTTTCTCCTTTAAAAATGATATAGGTGTCTGCCTGATTTACGCCCATGGGATCATTCGCAATCTCGGACGTGCCTATCTTTGAAAAGGTAAAAGCTACCTCAGGGAAAGACGAAGCAATCTGCTCGGTTTTACTTTGAAGTATCACCGATTGGTCAATACTGATGTTAACAGGGCGTGTGGTTTGAATAAGAAGCGTTCCCTCGTCGAGTTGAGGCAAAAACTCTCCTCCGAGCGTCGAGAAGAGATAGACTCCTAATAGTGTAGCTACAAAACCGAGAATCACAGTAAGGTATCGAAATCGTAGAATAAATCCAAGTATTGGTCGATAGAGGCGTTCTATCGTTCGCATGATCCATGGTTCCTTGTCCTCTACCTTCCCGTTCATGAGAAGGCTTGCTAACGCAGGAGCTGCCGTAAATGAGAGAACCAGAGCGGCAAGTATCGCTATGATGAATGTCGCCGCCATTGGCCGGAACATCTTCCCTTCGACTCCTACGAGCGAAAATATGGGGAGGAACACGACAACTATGATGAGTTGTCCGAATCCTGCTGACATACGAATATGACAAGAGGCTTCGTAGATGGTTTCCTTCAGTTCTGCCTTTGATAAGGATCGGCCGAGCTTTGAAGTTCTTTCGTGGATAACCCGAACACAGTGATCAAGGAGAATTACTGTTCCATCAACTATAATCCCAAAGTCTAGTGCTCCAAGACTCATTAAATTACCTGAGATATTGAGGTATTTCATGGCAATAAATGCAAAGAGCAAAGATAGGGGAATCATCGTTGCCGTAATGAAGGCGGCTCTTAGGTTGCCTACGAGGAGAGTGAGAATAATCACAACGAGACCTGCGCCGACCAATAGATTGTGTTCAACCGTTCCTATAGTGAAGTTAACGAGTTCCGATCGATTATAGAGAGGCTCAAGTTTATAGCCCTCTGGCATTCCCTTTTGAATTTCCTTGAGGCGATCTTCGACTCGCAAAGCAACCGTTCGACTATTCTCCCCAAGTAACATCATGGTCGTGCCTATGACGGCTTCTTTTCCCCTTACGAGTGCCGCACCGGATCGCAATTCGGTCGCAAGCGATACGTCCGCTACCTCTTGAATAGTGATGTTTCGAAAATTTTCCAGAGTTTTTACGGTTACTAATTTGATATCACCAGGATCGTGGAAAATTCCAACACCCTGAACTAAAAACTGCTCGCCAGTTTGTTGCACATACCCGCCGCCTACATTCTGGTTAGTTTTGCGGAGTGCTTCCTCTAGATCCTTAAATTTTATGCCATAGCGCGCCATGTCGGCAATTCGCGGTTGGACGTGATACTGTTTTTCAAACCCCCCGATCGTATTCACATCAGCTACGCCTTTCACGGTCAACAGCCGTGGTTTGATATACCACTCCTGAAGTGTTCTCAATTCCATGAGTTGCTCGAGTCGAGCTTTGCCTTCGGCGGGTTTTAGAGCCTCAACGGAATATTGAAAAATCTCTCCTAGGCCTGATGTCACTGGCCCTGGCTTAGGTTGTACTCCTGGGGGAAAAGTGTTCGAAACGGATTGCAGGCGCTCAGAGACAAGCTGCCGCGCACGATAGATATCGACTCCTTCATCGAAAATAACTGTAACTTGAGAAAGATTGAATCGTGTCATCGACCTTACTTCGTCGACTCCTGCGAGCCCACGCATTGCGGTTTCGAGAGGGAAGGTCACAGAACGTTCCGCCTCCTCGGTGGAAAGGCCGTCGATCGAAGCGTTAATTTGGACTTGGTTGTTAGTTACGTCAGGAACAGCATCAATTGGTAGGCTCTGAAAACTTAGCCAGCCGATGCCTGCTATGAATATGCTAATTGCCAATACAGCCCAGGGGTGATCGACTGAAAATCGAATTATTCTGTTCATCATTTTCGAATTATCCTTCGCCACCAAAGGCGTCCATTTCAGTTACTCGAAGTAAGGCTGCGCCTTTGAGAACAATCAAATCGTTTGGTCTGAAGTCGCCACCATCTACTCGCAGTGTTATCCCCTTAGGGTTCACGCTTTTCAGAACGATAAGTTTGAACCATCCGTCTCTGACGCGATAGATACCCACGTTATCTTGAAAATATACAAAGCTTGATGCAGGAATATAAACGCTGGAAGGACTTGGGATCTTGAACATGGCGACCCCCAAGTTTTTTAAAGCGACTTCTGAAATGCGAAAACCGAGTGTTGGTGAAGTTTCGGACACAGCTTTTTTCAAATTTTCTTCGGCCTTGATGGAAACCGGCGAGAACGCCAATACCAGAGTCATCAATGTTAACGGCATTTGACTTTTCATTGACCAATCTCCATAAGTTTGCCGTCAAAAGCGTAAATTCTCAAAAGTGATTCAACCATGGACATCTCCATTTCGTCCTGACTTTTAACATATTCAAAAATTTGGTTATGAATATCAATGACCGGGCTCCCATTTATAAAGCCATCTGAAAATAGCTTTTCTACCTCGTGATGCTTTTTTTTCAAGGTATCAATACTTGGTAGTTTCTTGAGCACTGCTAGGTATGAATTGTACTTTCTCACAAAGAGGTTTTTCTGCGTCGTTACAGAAACCCGTGCAGCTTCGGAGGCGACTCGGGCGTTTATGAGTTCGCTGCCTGCGTAAGCTAAGCTTGCTTCATTTCGATGAAAAATGGGCAAGGCTACGGCCACATTGATACCTATAGCGAGGTTGTTTCTTTCGTCCTGCCGTTGATATTGGATGCTTGGACCGATACGGAAATCGGAGCTAGCCTCTGTCTCAGTAAGCGAGACCTCGGCTGATGCTCTATCAATGTATGCTTTGGCGAGAGTTACCCGAACATCTCTGACGTCTGATGGACCAGACTCGGTTGGCAACGTAGGCCATTTTTTATATTTTTTCGGTAACAACGCGGTGTTGACTAGAAAATCCCGACCTATAGCTAATGAGATGCTCGATAAATGCTGTTCACTTTCGGCAATGAGCGGCAGTTTCTTCATTTCAAAATCGCCTTTTGCGACTTGAAAGTTCGCTACCGCTGCTCTTTGGTCTGGAGACAAAACGGGTCGCAAAGCGAGCTGGTGTTCGATAGTTCTGTAGGTCCCTACAACATCGTCGATTACCAATAGTTCGTCTTGAATCTGCCTTAATCGATAAAGATCTAGCACTAAAGCACGATATATTTCAAAACGATTCACATCTTTGCTTGCTTCTTTGAGGCTAAGCTCCGCTTCCGATTTTTTTACTCTGGCGTCAAGTTTTCCTCCTGTTTCTACAGTGTGTAATAAGTTGAACTCGGAATAGAACCGCTGCCGGTTTGAGTCTCCAGCTAACGTTTGATTCGAAAGCTCAGGGTTTGGGCGTAAAGCGGCAACTTGCTTATACAAACGTGCTTGTTCTATTTCGCCATCGGCAATGATAAGTTCTGGATGATGCTTCATCGCGCAGTCTAAAATATCATTAGGTTTGGTAAAATCAGGGCATAGTCTTATTTGAGCTGTGGCTGAACCTGATAAGCCCAAACCTAAAAGTAGTATTATTCTCGACCATACATTTATAGTCGGAAAACGATAAAAGGGGCGCATAGTTACCTTTGGGTGTAAAAATACACACATAGTGGGTTCACTTCAAAAGTGGAAATTATTTCCAGATATTATTTAAACGAGGAATGTTATTCGACCCACAACTCTCACAAGAGAGTTGAATGTCAGGCTATGATAGGCCACAAATAAATCGTCGGCCAAAAACGTGTCTGTGATATTTAAGAGATGGGAGGACGAAGGAGTTCATTGAGCGGGGAACGCGTGACGACGAGTCGAATTTCAATGCTTGATTTAAAAGAAGGAAGGCAAATCGATGACCCCTCGATCCCGGCAGGCGGTGGAACTATATTAAAGAAAGTGCTCGAACCGAGATCTTTAGCGTGACAGTGAAGGGGGCTATTCGAATCGTGATGATGCTCAAATGGAGAATACGATCCGGCTTCAATCGTAATGTCATCATCATCGTCGGATCTATGATCTGAGCTTATTGTATGAGATCTCACCTCTAAAAGGTGATTGATTGTCGCAACGTAACTCATAAGCTGGAGCGGCAACGCCAGACCTAAAATGAGAATGTTGATAAGTGCGCCCATAATTGAGAAGGCCTTTCGAAAACGACAATTCAGGTCTACCTTAACCTAATCGTTGAGAAAAAAGCTACCTCTGACTTTACCTGACTCATGGTCGCTGTCAGTGATATTGTAACTAGTGGCGATAGATTTTGGCGTTTTTTGCACCTTAGGGGCTGAGATCACAGTACTTAGGAGGTTTTATGGGCAAAGATTGTTGTGGCGCTAAAGAAGAAGCACTCTCTCAATTACGTAGGAAACAGTCGAAAGTTCTAAAGGTTGTCCTGGTGGCTAATGCGATAATGTTTCTGGTTGAATTCTCATACGGTTGGACTGCTAATTCGACTTCGTTGCTTGCCGACTCTCTAGATATGTTTGGGGATGCGGTCGTATATGCCTTTTCTCTTTTTGTATTATACAAATCTCAGCGCTGGCGAGCAGGTGCGGGGCTTTTAAAAGGTCTCATAATGCTGGCTTTTGGAATAGGAGTACTTGGTGATGCTTTCTCGAAGGCATTGAATTACAGTGCGCCCGATGCGCCTACGATGGGAATGATCGGCGGCCTAGCACTTGTGGCAAACGTCGGTTGCCTTCTGATCTTATTGAGGCATCGAGACGATGACATCAATATGCGGTCTACATGGATTTGTTCAAGAAACGATATTGTCTCAAATGTCGGAGTAATTGTCGCCAGCTTTGCAGTTACATACACGCACAGCAAATGGCCTGACATCCTTTTCGGCGTTTTGATCGCCGGGGTATTTATTAGATCTTCTCTACAGGTAATTGTCGAAGCGAATACTGAACTCAAACTAAGGCCATCAGTTGGTCCTGTGAGTGAGTAAAGAATTTGGTGAAATACGTGGTTGAAGCATTTTCTTGCATTAAGCACATTTCGGAATGACCTTATTTTGTTAGTTA
>JACMOC010000055.1 GCA_014378195.1 Oligoflexus sp.
CAAACCGACTCTTTATGCGCGCGGAGGCTTTATCTCGGAAAAAACCATGGATGAAGATAGGGCAGGACCCGTCGCTACTTTAGAAGGGCGATGGAATGTTTATCGTGGTGGGCGAGATGAACTGGCAAGACAACTTTCAGATTCTGAGTTGAAGTCGGTAAACCTTGAACTAGCAGCGCGAATACAGATATTGAAGTTTGAAGTTCAGACTCTATTTTACCAAAGCCTGGCAGCGGCACAGAAAAAGACCTTGCTCCGCGAAGAACTGGCATCCAACGAACTTCAGCGCAAAGTTGCTCGGAAGCGGGCTGCCTCTGGCGTCGCAACAGGTGCGGATGAGTTGGAGTTTGATCTGCGCGGGCAAGAGATTCAATCGATGCTGAAAACGTTGGAGTCGGAAGAGCAAAAGAATCTAATATCTCTCAAAAATGTAGTCCGTATTCCATTGACTGATTCGGTTACAGTAAAGGGAGAATTTCCCAAGATCGAGTCGAATAGTTCATCCATTGATGTGGGTTCCAATCCCTCACTTCTGAAACTTCAAAACAATTTGGAAATACTTGCGCAAGAGAAAACTCGAATCAATCTGGCTTACAAACCGGAAGTCGATGCCTTTGCGAATGTTGGCAAGATTTATCCAACCGAGACATTAAAAAAAATTGAGTCTGTCATTGGAATCATAGTTTCCATTCCACTCTATGACGGTTTTCAGCAAAGATCGGCCCAGGAACTCTCGCGCTTAGCCCAAGAGAGGGCTCAAATTGATTTTCAGAAAGTACAGTCTGATATCGCGGCGCTTGTTCAGGCCATTGAAGTGGAAAGAAAAGAAATTGAATTACTCAGAGATATTAACGAAAAAAGACTCAGCTATGCTCAGAAATACCTGAAGGTCACTGCCCAGGAATATGATCGAGGAGTCAAAAATTCCCCCGATGTTGTAGGAGCTCTTGAACACCTTTTTGCGAGCCGAATGCGGCGGATTGATCTTGCACTCCAGTCAGTAGTTCTCTCATCAAAACGATTGTCCCTAAGTAACGTCAATGGAATTTAAAACCTTACAAAGGAAGTATGAAATGAAAAACCTATTGAGACTCGGCTTCTTATTTATTGTCGCTCATTCCTCGTGTGTCGCTTTTTCGCACGGAGAGAATCGGGCCGGTCCACATAATGGTTTCGTGAGAATGCCTGGTCCGTTTCATACCGAGGTCGTCCAGGACGGAAATAATGGCTATAAAGTTTATCTTCTCGACCTTCAATGGAAGGCTCCTACAACGAAAGACTCCAAGGTGAATCTTGCGGTGATAATGAAAGACAATTCATTAATCAATACCCAGTGTGACCCAAAAAGTGAGGTGTTTGTGTGTTCTGTTTCGAAAGCGGAGTTGCGCGATGCTGTAAAACTTAAAATTGAAGCGGTTCGGGAGGGGATTAAGGGGCAAGTTGCAGAGTACCCATTACCGCTGCAACTCAAATAATTTTATAAAAATGTCACAAAATAAAATGTATCGCTGTATTTCATCTATGGACCACCAAGGAGTTTACTATGTTTCGTTCACTGCTTATGTTTTTACTTATGGCGAGCAATTTAGGAGTTGTTTCCTGCAGTTCTTCAAATAAGACTGACACGGCCTCTCCTACTGGGACGGCGTCTATCAATTACGATGCATTCTATGTAGTTAATGGTGAAAGCAATTCTATTAGCGTGATCAATTCAAAATCTGCGGCGGTGACGGCAACGTTTCCTTTAACTGGAGTCACTTATCCCCATCATATTAACTTGAGCCCCGATGGAACTATGCTCATGGTTGGCGCTCCCGGTATGGACTTTAGCGGGGGTCACGACGGGTCGATGAGTACTATGCAGGGCTCAATCCTAATGCTCGATGCTATGACAGGCGCGATCATGAAGACTCGTAAATTGGATGGAATGGCTCATAATGCTGCGTATTCTCCGGATGGAACTGAGGTTTGGAGTGCGTTGATGACGATGCCGGGGAAGCTGCTAATCCTTGACGCACAAACACTGGCAACTAAAAAAACGATTGTTGTGGGAGACATGCCTGCCGAAGTTACTTTTTCGAAAGATGGCAAATACGCATTCGTTGCAAACGGAATGAGTAATAATGTCTCGGTGATTGACGTTTCCACTAAAGCGGTTGTTAAAACCATTGCTGTAGGTGACGATCCCGTCGGAGCGTGGCCGGCATCTGATGGTCTAATGTATGTTGATAACGAGAAAGGAAAAAGCATTTCGGCGATGAGTGCTAGTACGCTAACTGTTGTAAGAACCTACGACCTAGGCTTCACCCCTGGTATGGCAACGCTGGCACCAAGTGGTGAACTATGGGTTTCTGATGCTGATAACGGTAAAGTGAGCTATTTCATGAAGGGTTCAACCATGAAGATGGGCGATATTACTGTCGGCTCAGGAGCACACGCTATTGCTTTTACGCGTGATGGGACTATGGCACTTGTCACAAATCAACTTGCCGGGACGGCAAGTATGATAGACATCGGATCCCATAAAGTCATGAGCACTATTACGGTTGGTAAAAAACCGAATGGCAGCATTTTTAGATCGACTTCTGTGAACAGCCTGGTTGAATAGTATTCTGTTTCCCCAACCATCGGACGTCTGAATGTTTTCAAAATATCAGAGAACCTGAAGACGAATATAAGGGAGTGGTTCCTGTCTAC
>JACMOC010000056.1 GCA_014378195.1 Oligoflexus sp.
AGGCGACAAGGGCGATCTGGGTCCTGTCGGGGCAACGGGTGCAACTGGATCAGCCGGTCCAACAGGTGCGATGGGTCCAAAAGGTGATAAAGGCGATATAGGCCCAGCCGGTGCCATGGGCGCGACGGGTCCGCAAGGTCCTAAAGGCGACATCGGTGCGACGGGTCCAGTCGGAGCTACGGGTGCGAAAGGCGCGACGGGGGCAACCGGTGCCACAGGCGGAGCTGGTCCAACAGGAGCAACAGGCGCGGTGGGTCCGATCGGCCTCACAGGTCTTCGTGGTGAAAGCGGAGTGCAAGGCCCAATGGGTGTCAAAGGCGACAAGGGTGATAAAGGCGATACCGGCGCGGTTGGTCCCACAGGTCCACGCGGTGATATCGGTGTCACAGGTCCTAAGGGCGATAAAGGGGATACGGGTATAGGCGGTCCTCAAGGTCCTACGGGAGCGACAGGCCCGGTCGGCCCAAGCGGTCCTAAAGGTCCGAAAGGTGATGGCGGCGACGTCGGCCCACGTGGTCCTCGAGGTGAAACCGGTGCAGAAGGTCCAGTCGGTCCTCAAGGTCCCAAAGGGGATAAGGGTGATCCAGGAACGCCTGCCAACGCAGCGACACCAACTCTGAGATCGCTCCTTCGATTGAACTAAGTTTCTCTCTATAAAAACTTAAAGGCCTTGCAGTCATGCAAGGCCTTTTTTTAGGGTACAAAATAGTATTTTTAGTGCAAAAGAGCCTGGAGCTGCTGATTGGTGTCACCGGCAAGGACAAACTTCGGATCGCGCGCCGATAGAGTCGTGAGAAGGTTCCAGCATCGGGCAGCTTCCTGACTATGCGGAGCGGATCGTATACATGCTTCGTAGTAGTCTTCGGGCTGTAGCCAGACCCCAGGGACTGTGAGTTTCTCGCGGACTTCGCCCATCATCAGAAACGCCTTAGTTTTCTGGTCAGTCGATCCATATATCCCGACTTTTTTGAGCTCCATCAAAGCCCGCGCGTAGGCAACAAGACCCGATGTAATCAAGGCTTTGTTATTGTTGTCGCCCATGCTTGTCAGCATGCGCGCATGTTCGAGGAGTTCGCTCGGTTTCGACGGCAAGGTTCGTTCGAGGCCCCAGGCTTTTCCTTGAGTTCGCCAGGAGGTGACCATGTCGCGCTGCTTTTTGCTGATCGATGTTTCCTGAAGAAGATTCGATAGGACATCGACAAAGGTATAGGCGCTCCCGGCCGTCTCTATACCGAGGGCCACAACATTCGTCGCAGCTCGTTCCCAAATATCAGGCCGTTCGCTTGCGGCCCCCTTTTTGGTGAGAATTTTTTCGTAATAGAGAAGGGCATCGTTCGATCGCCCAACGAGTTTGAAAAAATCTGCATATTCGATAAGGGTCAGACCGGTATTCGGCCCGATCATTGGCCAGTTTGGTTTCGTAGATTTGGCGTGACATTCGGTGCAGATCTGCATGATGCGGCGTATGCCAGCAGCGGACTGCACGAAATTGCCTTTTTGAAAATGAGTATCGAGACGGCCGAGAACCTGAGGCGGGTTCAGGGTGACGAATGGCAGTGCCCCATCGACTTTCGGTCCGGATGGTTTGGTGCTGACAGGATGCGCGAGGCTTTTGAGCTTGAAAAGAGCCTCAAGCAGCACCGTTTTATCGGTCGGCTGAGGATTGAGCAGCCTATCACCCGACAGAACCGAATAGGCTTCCCCCAGAGATTTTTCTGGGGTTTCCCTGCTATCAGCCGCAGCTGCATGAACGGCTGCACGATCAATAAAGAGCAGTAGAAAAGCACTCACCACCCAAGCTTTTCGCATCAATATCCCTCTCACTAAGATAGACGTGAGTGAATCGAGCCCGCTGAGCGAAGTCGCCTTAGATCTCAGAATTCTTTTCGAGAATTTCTTTCAAGCGGCCATTCATAAATGTTTTTGACATCCAGAACACATCCGCAAGCTGAGCCACGATATCTTTGCCAGCGTCGAGGTTGGCGAGCTCTTTGCGTATCAAATAAGCAGGCGTCAGCAATTTCGCGGCAAACATATTCGTTTGGACTTCGTTCATATAATTGGAATGCTCGTTCACGTCCAAAGAGGATAACACGCCTTCTTTGCCTAGAAAATGTTTCCCCATCGCTTTTGCGATGCCATATCGGACATAGGGGCGCATTTTTTCGTCCATAGGATACTCAATGCCCATCTTTCCGTCCGATTCCGACATACGAATCGCTTTGCCTTCAAGCTCAGCTTCGCTTTCAGCCGCTTTGATCGTGATGTCGGTGAAGGTCGCTGCGACTTCGGGCAGATAGAGCGGGGCTTCCTGAAAAGCGAGGGTCTCGTGAATCGAGCGGACCACGCGATTGATTTCAAATTCGTTGGTTTCGAATTGTTTTTTGAACTCAAGCTCTTTGTCTTTGGTCCAACTGTTGGCATTGCGGCGATAATAGTCTTTTTTCGCGTTTTCGAGAAATTTTGGATCGGGAGAGAAGTCGCCGTAGCCGGTAAATTCAAAGTAGGCTTCGCCTTCGGTCATTTCCCCGGATGCCACGTCAACCACCAGACGTTCATCGACACCCAGGTGCTTGGCGATCGATTTCATAGCCTGAATAGAGCGGATGTTCTTTTTGCCTTTTTTCCAGTGACTGCAATCCGCTGGATCAAAACCCAGTATCTGTCCCACATCCTGGTCTATAACGCGAATACCACCGAATTTATGATCGAGCACCCGACGGCAAAATTGAAAAAGATTTGCCGAGTTGGGATATTTGGTCGCCGCGTCTTTCTTCATTAGTACCTTTTCCTCCGTGAGAGAACCGGGAAACGTCACATATTTCAACCACGGCCGTGATAACACGAACGATAGCGCTTTGACGTAATAACTAAACTGCTTGTTGGACCATGTTTTCGTTTTAGCATCGTTGATTCATTGGGTCAATCGACGCTTGTGATTCATTCAAATGAATTTTGCTCGGATCGCTAGCCATCCTTGGTCAATTGTTTACGTCAGCTTAATTAGAGAGTCTTATTTCTTAGGGAAAGCTTAGCTGTCTCCTGTTAAAATGCCTAAGAGAGAGCGCGGACTTAAGGTCCCCTAGAGTCCTTCCGCAGTTCTCATTGATTTTTCTGAAAGCTTTAGCCAGCGTGCTCTTGACTTCAGCTATTTTGAACTTATGGTCGAAGTTAGTTTCGAAATGCGCGAGTATGTCGCTAAGGCCAGGACGGTGGGGAGGTCGGTGTTGCAGATGATTGGAAGGTTGGAAAAAAAACCTTTGACCATGACGGGTAATAAGTCTGACACGAGTGTCGTGGTAAAAGAGCGGGTAAAAGTCCAACGTCCCCCTTTGTATGGAGTCATACTTCTCAACGATGATTACACGCCGATGGAATTCGTTGTGATGATACTCGAGAAGTATTTCAATAAAGATCACGCAGGCGCTACGGAGGTCATGCTAAAAGTCCATACAGAAGGCAAGGCACTCTGTGGTATATATCCGTATGAGATTGCTGAGACGAAGGTCACGATGGTGACGCAAGAAGCTCAGCGCGACGGACATCCTCTGCAGTGTGTTCTTGAGCGCACTTGAGAGTTTCCACAGTTTGCCTTTTTTAAATGGGAGGGACGTGCCATTAGCATGCTAAGTCCTGATCTTGAAGTCAGCTTAAATTTAGCGGTATCGGAAGCAACGCGTCGCGGGCACCCCTATGTGACGGTCGAGCATATTCTTTATGCTCTTCTTCACAATGCGACAGCACGCGAGGCGATCGAAGCCTGTGGCGGTGCTATTGAAAGCGTTCGCCGGGCTCTCGAAAGCTTTTTCGAAGAACACATCGATAACCATGCCCTCAAATCAGGGCAATTGCCGCAGCCTACGATAGGTTTCCAGCGCGTTATACAGAGAGCTGCGCAACATGTGCAGTCGTCCGGGAAAGAAAAGATTCAGGGCGCCAACGTCCTGGTCGCTATTTTTTCGGAAAAAGATTCGTTTGCCGTTTTTTATCTTGAGCGCGAGAAGATCACACGTCTTGATGTGGTCCAATACCTTTCGCACGGGCCGCATAAGGACGAAGAAAGTGAGGAGGAAAACGAAGAAGGACAGTTTCTCCCCGGCCAGCAGTCCGATGATGATGGTGGCGGAGGTGGCGCTTCTTCCAAAGACGCTCTTTCAAAGTATACCGTCGATCTATGCGAACGCGCAAAAGCAGGCAAAATCGATCCTCTGATCGGTCGCGATGCTGAGCTCGAACGCATTATGCAGATTCTCTGTCGACGCCGCAAAAACAATCCTCTGTTTGTCGGGGATGCCGGTGTTGGTAAAACAGCGCTCGCCGAAGGCCTTGCGCTGATGGTTGTTGACGGCGAAGTACCACCAGCTCTTTATGGACTGAAGGTCTTTTCGCTCGATATGGGATCTCTCATTGCCGGTTCCAAGTTCCGCGGTGATTTTGAGCAGCGCCTTAAGGCTGTTTTGAAAGCTCTGCAGAAATATCCAAAACACGTGTTATTTATTGACGAGATTCACACCATAGTTGGTGCGGGTGCGGTCGGTGGTGGTGCGCTCGATGCTTCGAATATCCTGAAGCCCGCCCTGGCATCGGGCGAATTGCGTTGCATGGGGTCGACCACTTATAAGGAGTATCGTCAACATTTTGAAAGCGATCATGCCCTTGCCCGTCGATTCCAGAAAATCGATGTGGAAGAGCCCTCGCATCAGGATGCCTTGAAGATCCTCCGCGGTCTGAAAGAAACTTACGAGAAACATCATAATGTGCGTTATACCGCCGGTGCTTTGCAATCCGCAGTCGAACTTTCGGCGCGTTATATCACCGACCGTAAGCTGCCGGACAAAGCAATCGACGTGATTGATGAGGCGGCGGCCGCTGTCACGTTGCGCGGCGCTAAAGCCAAATCACGGACGATTACAGCGGAGATGATTCATGCTGTTGTCGCTAAGATGGCTCGCATCCCGCTGACGAAAGTTAACTACACGGAACGCGAACTTCTTAAAGACCTGGATCTCACGATCAAGGCTTCGGTGTTTGGACAGGATAGAGCGATTGAAGCGCTGGCTTCGGCGATCAAACTTGCGCGTTCAGGATTGGGAGACGAAGAACGGCCGATTGGTTCCTTTCTCTTTGCTGGTCCTACAGGAGTTGGTAAAACGGAAGTTGCCAAACAACTGGCGAAATCTTTGACAATCGAGCTCATTCGTTTTGACATGAGTGAGTATATGGAGCGACACTCTGTTTCGCGCTTGATTGGAGCGCCTCCGGGATACGTTGGTTTTGATCAGGGTGGTTTGCTAACAGAAGCCATCAATAAAAACCCTCACGCCGTTCTCTTGCTTGATGAGATCGAGAAAGCCCATCCGGACATGCAGAATATTCTTCTGCAGGTTATGGATCACGGAACCTTGACAGATAACAACGGACGTAAGACTGATTTCCGCAATGTTATCATCATCATGACGACAAACGCCGGGGCGAAGGAGTTGAGCCAGCAGAGTATCGGATTTGATCAGTTGATTCGTTCAAAAACAGATATCCTAGGCCTCTCGAAAGCTGTAAAGGAAATGTTTAGTCCTGAGTTCCGCAACCGTCTGAACAACATCATTAACTTCGCGCCTCTGCCGATCGAAGTTGTGAAGATGGTCGCGAAGAAATTCATTGACGACCTTAACCTCAAGCTCGCGAAGAAAAAAGTCACGTTGGATTTCAGTGATGAAGCCATCGCGTGGATCGCAGTGAAGGGTTATGATGAAGCGTACGGAGCACGTCCGATCCGGCGTCTTGTGGAAGAAAAAGTGAAACAGCCCTTGGCTGACGAACTCTTATTCGGCGAGATGGCAAACGGCGGTTTGATCAATGTTAAAGTTGTAGATGATGCGTTGCACTTCGAGTTCATCAAAAAAGTGGGGTGAGTGAGGATGGAGCGTCATACCTTAGAAAGCATGGTTACCAATCAAAAGGCCCAGGAGTTGCTTGGCAAGATCCGTAGCCTGCCAGGAAAAAAGATGCTGACTCTCAGTGTCTTGCTTGAGGACGACACTTCAGATTTTGTATTTGATATCACGGAGCGTGGCGTCGTTGGGTATCACGAAGAACACGAGGAGCAATTAACGACGCTCCTCGAGTTCGGTATCCAAAACAGCGGTGGATTGATCGTTCGTCAGTTTACGCCTATGACTTATGAATGCAAGGCTCATGATGGCAAGGTCCTTAGTTTCCCGTATAAGTTGATTTACGCGATTTTTCTCGGCAACTCCGAGTATTTCGTGCTCAGCAAAGAAGAAACTGAAGACGTATGCTGCACCGACTCCCGAACGGGTGTGCGCCTCAAGAAGGAAGATGGCGTGATTTATCGCTCTCTCTCCCAGCCGGCGTCCTCTCGGGCGGCTATGCTTTAAGTTTTTGTAGGGTCTTTTAACACAAGAAAAAAACGCCTGAATTTTCTCTTATCCCAAATTTCGGGCCTTCGCCCGAATGGCCTCAACCAAAAATAATGACTCTCTTTTCTCAACATTTTCTCTCAATCTGCCGATGCCTCCAGGGACACAATTCCCAGGGGGCATTTTGCTTTATCGCCGCTTACTATTCACTGCAGCGCTAGCGCTATTAGGGGCGACCGAAGGTCATGCTCAGGATGGCAATCGCAGCAATCTCATCGATAGCTTTTTAAGCTACCGAAAGAGCGGCAATTCTATATACGAGCCACCTCCGATAACCCATATGGTGCCAAACTTCAACACCATCACCTATGCGATGGCATATGAAAAGCGCGATATTACGGTCCTTAGTCGCTATGCGAACGGGAATCTCGACAAAACCGATTCCTCCAATCTTGCTATGAGCGGTTATACGCTTGCGCCTCACTTGGCAATCTCCTTGAAAAAAGTAGGTATAGGTTTTTCGATTGAAAACTCCAAGAATTCGGCGGTTTATACGCAATCCTACGGGGGCGGCTTAACGTCTCGCCAGCATTCCGATGTTTCGGCCTCAGGTCTGGGCTTCAACCTATCATCCTTGCCTTTTGCATCCCTGCAAAAAGACAATAAACTGGCTGTGATCATCGGCGGCAAAAGTCTTACGGTAAAACACCAGTATTCAGAATTTGCGTCTAACAACCTCCAGCTTCAGCAGGATCCGACTTTGGTGCGCTACAACCTCTTGAAGTACGAAGCCGGTGTAAACCTAACGCTTCAGCTTTTAAAGCAGTTCAGCGTCATTCCATGGATTGATTATAGCCACGCTGATACAGGAAGTGCTTTGGCCGCAGCTGACAACAAAACGAACGCCCAGCTTTTTGAGAACGATGTCAAACTTTTTTGGCAAAGTTATCCTGACCTAAGATACGGCATTGATCTTGGCATCAATGCGTTTGGTTTTGATGTACGGATCGGCAGCTTTCTGGGGAGCCTTGCGCGACTCAATACGCAACCGGACTATATTCAGGACAAAAGCTTTAGTTTCAGTCTTTCATTCAACCAAAAAGGCGGCTGAAACCGCCTCTGGATACCATTTTTAAAGAAGGATAACGATCCATGAAGATACGAGCACTCACAATTTATGGGCTAAACTTAAGCGTCGCGAGCCTCCTGTGCTCGTGCAAACCCACCCAAGTTAAGGGCGATGTGAAAGAAAAAACCGTAGAGGCAGATGCCGAGGGGGCCACAGCCGGGAACACCAGTGCTGACCGAGCTATGAATGATAGCGATACTGTGGCTGTTCCGTCGGCTGTTACCGGCGCTCTTCTTACCTGCAGAACGGTCGAATCCAGCAATGCCATAGAAGTACGCGTTGGCTGTAACTTCTCCGACGAAAAAGGAGCGCGTATTCCGCTTGCATCCTTGGCCAGCAAAGCTAATTTCTCATACACTAACACGCTCCCAAGCGGCCTCACTGTAAACATTCTGCCAGCTGACTCTACCTACGAAGGCACTTATGTCTTCAATGGTACTGATTTCGCATCGACCAACGCTTTTATTCAAATCGTGCAGTTTAACGTTGGATTAGTCGGACTGGTGAAGGGTGGTGCTGATGCGGTGATCGGCGGTTTGGGGAAAGATATTGCAACACCGCCCGCAGCTCGATGGGTCCGTGAATCGACGACCGATACCAATTCGAATAAATTATGCGATGCCGGCGAAACATGTATCTACGTTGGCAACGGTCTTTATTGGTTGCGTGATACAGGTGTAGCGGCCAGCCATGTTCTGTCGAGTCAGACCTGTAATAAGTTTACATATCTTGGCAAATACTGGTCACTTCCTATGCTTGATGCCATGAAAAT
>JACMOC010000057.1 GCA_014378195.1 Oligoflexus sp.
ACTCAAAACCATGAAAACGCCCGTAAAGATAGTAGCCGTCTATAATCATCGGGTCGATAAGCGAGCGTTCGCCTACTTTTCATCAACCGATCGAAGCATGCCTGGGGCAAAGGCATGGAAAATATTTCGAGCGCGTTAGTGTATAGAAGTTCTTTTTCGAGATTTGAAGCAGCATTTATCCTTCGGGCAAGTGTCTTGTATTGGGAAAGAAGCGGCAGACCTGGCCGTCTGCCTGCCTTTAGTCCTGATTACTTCACTTCGACTCGATCCGAAAAGCTGGAACATGCCTGAAAACAAGACGATTGGATACATGGTTGAGCTGACAAAGCAAAGAGCATTGACGGAATCTATTGCAGCTCTTAGCCGAGAGAATGCAAGCAGCCTTAGAGCGCGTGTGTCTAAACGGCGAGACCCCAGGCTACATGGTAGAAAGCCCACCAATCAAGCTGCGGCTTGAGTCCGCCGGCGCCAAGCCGAAGCCCTGTTTGGATCGGAGTACCCTTGCCCGCGATAATCCTGGGAAGGTTCTGTTAAATAGCCCACAATAATTAATTGTTTCAAGAAATTAAAACAGCGTTGGCTCAAGCGCTAAGAGATGACTGTTCTGCATTTGGATTTACTTAGAGCATAGGTGAGCTGTTAAAAAGAGCGGAGAAAGAGCATTCAGTTCGATCTACATAAAAGTTTGTTTTTCATTGGCTAGTTCTTACCGAATAAAAAGAATTCCTAAAATGCTAACAAAGTCGAAGGCGTAAAATAAATATCGATCTCTAGACCTGATTTTTTCGATAAGAGTTTTACGGGTGTTTGGCACCTAAATCTATTAGGGGTTATCAAATGAGAAATTCGATCTTCGCTCTGGTTATCGTATCAATGTTCGGCGCTACTGCTTATGCCAAAAACGACAAAATAAAAGCTGATAAAGCTGTAAAAGTGGAGAAAGTGAAAGTAGAAAAGGCGCCAAAAGCAGACAAAGTAAAGGCACCAAAGACCGATAAAATAAAAGCAGCGAAGGCTGATAAAGTTCCTGATGCTGCAGAAGCGCCTGAAGCACCTGAGGCTCCATAAGCATAGTAACCCTTCAAAAATATGACGAAAGATCCACAATAGGCTTGTGGGTCTTTTGTCGCTTGTGTCGAATTCCAAAAGTTACCGTTGAATAGCCCCGCGTGTTCAACGCCAGCGGAGTCGGCCTGCCCCCAAACGGCTACTTCATCTGTTGTATCATTGAGGACACATTCTTACCATTCGCGCTGCCGATTCCTGTTCTATACACACCACAGGTGATGTCCAGCCATTCCCCCCCAAGTGACCAATAGTTTTGCAACACGATTCCATCAACCCATTGATATACGGTAACTTATAGGCCGGCACGGACTGTGCACTGTCCCTTCCCGAACGGTTTCAATTTTCTCTCAACCGCATTCTAAGGATAACGAATGAAGAGCTTTCTCGCTGCCACTGCCCTGAGTCTTGCTGTTATCGGTTCGCCTCTCTTCGCTCAAGCCGCACCTGACGCAATCAAAGGCGTGCCGCCATCGAACGTTTCCGATCGATCCGAACTCGCGGCAAAGTATCCCGGAATCGAAGAAGGGAGTCTAAGACCCGAAGACCCAAAGATCCTCTGTCCCTTCCATAGAATGTTGGAGCGTGCGGGCCTCTACGATAGTTCTAAAAGAGATCAGATGCCTCTCACGGTTAGCATCATCAAAATCGCCAGCTATGCCCATGAATTTGGTTGCAAGGTCGTAGGCTGCGGTGGAGTAGCCACAGCGGCTTCGGGCGGCCAGCTGACCCAGGGCGCGACGACTTTTGGTGACGTGAATGTCGAAGCTCTCCACAAGGCATTCGGCCTGGCCCATGATTGCGGGTTAACCTTCGCCAAAGGCGGCACGACCGTGAGCAACGAAGTTCGTTCTAAGACTTTGGCCGCCCTTTCGTCGCGCGCCACGAGCGAGGGCCACTTGACCCTTCAAGATCTCGAAGCGGTCAAAGAGAATATCTGTGCAGCGCAACGTGTTCAGAATAATCCGGTAGGCAAGACTGAAGTTCGTCTCATCTACGCTTTCCTCGGCGGCAAATCGCGAGGCTATATCGACTACGCAGACGTCGAGCGTTTCCTCCATGCAGAGCTTCCCAAAACTATCGGCGAACCGGAAGCTTTTGATTCGTCATTCTGATTTGACACTTATAGCCGCTCGACCTGAGCGGCTTTTTCTTGTCTTCTGAATGAACTTACTGCTGCCGTCCAACGCAACCTTCCTAACAGTTGTCCTCGTGGATCTATTCTAAATAAAAAAAACGAGGAAAAAATTCTTGGTCTTAATCTTAGCCACTTAACTGAACGCCATTAGCAATCGAGAAATCGGCTTTTTAAGATTTTTTTTAAATACCTCGGTGTTCAATAGTCTGGGTATTCGAATCCATCCAGGCAAGTCGCTTTTTTAGCCAGCTAGACAAGATGTCCGCGTTCTTAATATAACCGTTCGAAAAGGGCGGCGCATAAAAAAGTATCGAGCTGAGTGGTTTAAAATGCGTCATTTTCCAACGGGCCTCATTTCGCTCGCCAACAGGTCCGATTGTGTCGCGGAATTGTTCTATCAGTTCGGCAATGTGATCGTCGTGGAAGGCGCTGAGCGGCTTCCTGAGGTCATGCCGCGCCTCGAACTCGCCTTGAACCTTGTCCTGTAAAGCCGAACGGGCCAAAGTATAGCTTAAGAAAAACACTCCGCTTTATCCGGGCAACTCCAAGGCCATTTGAACCAAAAGTTCGAAGAGCTATTTGAAGTGATGTGCTGTTTATTCAAGTTTCAGCATTTCAATTTCTGTAAGACTAAAGAATATCGGATTTGTTTCAGGACTATCGAGTGGACAAGGAACTAGGCCTGCGGCGATCAGGTTCTGTCTTCTGAGGAGAATTCAAAGCGTAGAGCCAGTCTCTATCGAGCTGCGACGCTGCGTAGATGGTGACAAGTTTAATGATCCTGCGATACTGATGTCCTAAGTCAACGTCCTGACTATCGCTCGAAAGCAAGTAGTCGAGCTTTTTCACTTCAGACTCAATCTTCCAAAACATATCTATCGGCAAAATCACTTCGACCACACGGCCGAGGTCAGCTAGTGCGTCTTGGTTTCGGGATTGGAGGAGAATTTGTTTTTTTCCACAAACGAGGAATTTTCTAATCATGCAGCGTTTCCCATCAAGTGGAAGTACTTCGGTCGCTAGGGAAGGAATATTAATGCGGCGCGTAACTGTGCAGACCGCTAAGCCATTGAATGGAGGATGTTTTCTGAGAAAATATTTTTTCTGAAAATACGCCTTAAGGCAGCCTATTGAAGATATACAGCCTCGCGCTTAGACGTCAGGAATTGATTCTCTTAAATCATGTGTTTTTCACGAAACACATGCATTATGCGAAACGAGGGATGCGAAAAAAGACGTTTGTTGGGGCCAAAGAACATTGATCGCTGTGAAGTGATCGCCTCCGAATCTAGTTCCTACAGAGTACTAAAGGCGAACGATTTACTTGCTCATCGCGAACGTCTTAAGATCGATGACTTATGTTGATTAACCTTCGGCATCAATCAATTTCAGCGGGTCCTGGATGCGCAGATCGCGGTCGTCAGCGAGATGATTAATTTGTTTATTGGGCAATGAAGGGTCTTCGCCAACTCAAAGACTTTATAAAACTCATCTTTTCGAATCAAAGGCAAAATGTTTCTTTCCTCGGCATTCATCTGCTGACGATGGTCTCGCAGATATTTTAAGGTGTGAAGCGCCAGGGCCTTACCCTTTTTAATCACGGCGAGTCGATAGCGAGCCGCGCGATCTTTATCACTTTGATTGTGAAAACATCCCACTCATTTATCATCGCAGCGACGTGCGATCTCCTGGCCATATTTTTGCAAAAATAATCGACCTGGACACGCGGGGACAAGGCATTGAGAACATCGTTTTGTCTTAGCCGTGTTTTGAAAGACGGTTGCACAGGGCTGCATGGCGTTGACGGCTGCATACATAACGAGACTCAAGGTCTTAATTGGCATTGGTTTCCCATCGCACATGAATTTGATGAGGGAATTGCAAAAATATGCTTGGACCCAGAGGCAGGTATCCCGGGGACTTGGGAGCCAACGGACTGTCTAGACTTTGTATTCTGTCCGTCTTTTGGACAACGTGAAGCGGCCACATTCTTCTTCGCATGAAGAAAAAGCTAATCATTCCATTTCGCCAAACCTGAGAGGTTTATGGCTTACCGAATGATTTTGCAAAGGTGATGCCAATACCCACATCAGTCGTGGGAAGGCGCGGCTCGCAAAGGATCGCTTTTCGAAAGTTCCGAAATGGTCCGTGCCGCTGCCGTAGCGTTCACTTCCCGAATTCTGTAGTAAGCCTCTTTGCGAAAAAGTGTATTATTAAAGTTAGGATCAGGAGCCTTCGCATAACGCGTGAGTGCATCCAGTGCAGATTCATCTTTATAGCTGAACACTGCGAGATTTCTCAAGGAAGAATAGATTTCGTTGCGGAGCTCCAACAAATCGACGCCGGGTTCTTTGGCGTCCAATAGCGTGGCTTCGTTTTCGAGTCCTTTGGGCTTTCTCTCCAATACGTTCGTCCAAAACGAAAGCAGAGCAGGCGTGTGCAGTTCATTCGCCAGATAAAGCAGTCGGCCTCTTTCATTCATATGGGTGCTACCGATACTATCCAAAAGATTTTGCATATATTGTGCAACATCTTCCGCTGGTTGAGATTCGAGCTTTTCGACAAGTTTTGCCGTCGGGAGCGAACGCACAAAGTCAGTATCGTGGTATGCCCTCAGAAAGTCCGCTTCCGAGAATATTGTGTTTTGATCCTTGATTGCGAAGTAGTCCCCACAGCTAAGGCTCAACCCAATTTGAGAATCTTTGTTGACTAGCTTGACAGCTAAATATTCTTTTATCATCCGTCCAGCCAAAGTTTTTTGACTCGCTACCCCGCTCGTGACGTCTGATTTAACATTCAGTTTATAGTTGGCTCCGGATTTGGATTTGGGATTGTAGGGAGTAGTCGTGCCGTTAGTCGCAACCAGATTACACTGCCAACACCGGGGGTCTCGATCGCCTCGAGAGTTAGATCGGCTGCATTAAGAGCAGCGATACCCATCATGACTTTGCCTATTGCCGGATTGGCGATCAGGCTTTTATCAATGAAATCAGCGACTTTTTCGCTTGAGGCCAAAAGAAGACCCTCTTTTAAGGCACTCGCCATTTTCTGATTGCCTACCAGTCCGATATCCTGATTGGAAAGGGCGGAAAGTAAGAGATTCGCGCGCTCGATTTTGCCGTCAGCTTCTTGGGTGAGCGAAAGTGCGCAAGAAACGGCCTCCCCTTGCTTGGCTAAATAATCGGCGAGAAACGTTTTTATATCCCCTCCGAAATGCGAACGTCAAACCAGATAAAGATTTGCTGAACCGGGCTTGGGGGATTCGAATGCTTTCGCGGACGAACTTAAAACGATGTCTTGACAAAGACGAACGCCCCAGCATACACGCGCTTTTGTGAGCGCAACATAGGTTGTACCACCGACTTTGCAGTTCGGGTCACCCGCTGCGACGATACCGACTAAGCGCCACGCTTTTGTTGTGTTCGTTTTAGCGAAGAGGGGCCCGCCGCTGTCGCCTTGGCAAAGGTGCTTCGAAGATAGGTTTTGCGCGCTGCTGGTGCCGTAGAAGGCACCGCCGACAGCAATCAAACCATCAGCCGGACTGTTGGCCAATATTGTATCGGATAGCTGTCCTTTCCAACCAGACATTGTTTTATTGGTATCGCGGTATCCGTAACCCACAGCGTAGACCTGCTTGCCTTTTTTAAGAATGGATGTGAGTTCAGTTGGAGATGCGATGGGAATAAGTTTGGTTGTGATTGGTCTTTTCAAAATGATGTAGCCGAAATCGTGCGATGTTGGTTGGCCTGTTGATTTATAACCGTAACGAGCGATTGCATGCGATGGACCGATTTTTCCACCTGTACGGGAGTCACTACCAGCGCCTGTGTAAACTACGATCGCGTTAGGATTATTAATGTACTTGAAACAATGACCAGCGGTAATAATTAGGGTTGGAGCCACTACCATGCCTGTACAGCTGGCAGTGGAGTCGGCAACTAAGAGTTTATCGCGCTGGTTGATGCTGATTGGCTTCCAGTTGATATACGAAATCGCGATAGTAACATTAGAAATAGCAGAAATCGTCGGCTCGGTACCGCCGATGAGGCCAAGACTGTCGTTTTGGAATTCGGGGGTTGCGTCTTCAAGCGGAGCGCCTTCAGCAAAATCATCGGGGTTTACCAGGGCATTGACTAAAGCTTCTCCAGTATCTGATTTATCGGGAGTAGCAGCAGCTTCTGGCTGTGATTTCTTACAGGAGGTTAAGGCAAGAACCGACACGAGGCCGATTGCGAGTCCAGTGTGGTAGAAAGGTGTTTTCATAACATCCTACTTTCATTGAATTTATGAGTAGAATTAGCCGACTCTTGTTATCACTCCAAGCGATGCTTGCTCTTACTAGTCTTCGGTATTTTGGAGAAAAAGTTGAATTCAGTGAATATAGGCACTTAGGTGGCATCAATAAAGGTTCGTCCCATCTCCGCGATGGCCTCAGCAAATAATGTGCAAGCCTTTTATCCATAAGAGTTGTCTCTCCCTTCCCTGAGGATTTACGCATACAAACAAGGCGGTCGCGATCGACCAGCAACTTAAGGAGCTTGGCGACGAGACCGTCATTCCACCGATCAGCTGAAGAAATTCAATTCGGTCAAGACGTCTCAACCGAACGAAACATAGGCTGGGCGAAGGTTTCAGAGTTTTCGTGTTTTTTTGACTTTTCTTGTCGTATCCGCTAACCTCGACCCCCGAAATCGCATTTTAATGGGGGTACTATCGTGGATCGAAATTTAGCACTCGAATTTGTCCGTGTCACCGAAGCGGCGGCCATAGCCTCTAGTTATCTTGTTGGCGCGGGTGACAAAATCGCAGCGGATCAGGCCGCCGTCACAGCCATGCGGAGTGCATTCAACTCTATCGATTTCGACGGCGAAGTTGTGATCGGTGAAGGCGAGATGGATGAGGCCCCGATGCTTTACATTGGCGAGAAAGTCGGTTCCGGTAAGGGGCTTAAAGTCGATATCGCGTGTGATCCACTCGAGGGAACTACGATCACGGCAAAGGGTGGTCCCGAAGCGATCGCAGTTATTGCGGCGGGTGAAAAAGGAACTTTGCTCAAAGCTCCTGACATGTATATGGATAAAATCGCCGTCGGTCCAGGTGCGCGCGGAGCGATTGATATTACGAAGAGCGCAACGTGGAATTTGCGAGAAGTCGCCAAAGCCCTCAAAAAAGATGTGCAGGATATGATGGTGATGATACTCGATCGCGATCGCCACGCGGAGATTATCAAGGAAGTGCGAGCCGCTGGAGCCCGTATAACGCTCATCAGCGACGGTGATGTTTCGTCCGTCGTCGCAACATCTTATGGTGATGCCGGAATCGACATGATGCTCGGCATCGGCGGAGCACCCGAAGGCGTGATCGCTGCAGCTGCTCTTCAGTGTCTAGGTGGGGACATGCAGGGAAAACTGATATTTGAAGATGATGAGCAGAAGGCGCGAGCCGTCCGCATGGGTATCACAGATACGAATAAGATATACGAGCTCAACGATTTGGCTAAAGGGAATGTGATGTTTGTTGCTACGGGTGTAACTCGTGGTAGCTTGCTTCAAGGCGTGCGCTTGATCGGGGGCGGTGCCCATACGCACTCAATCGTAATGCGTGCCGAAACAGGTACTGTTAGGACGATTCATGCTCGCCATCAGTTTGATCGTAAGCCTCGTTACGGCTGGTGAGTGAGCTCAGGAGGTCCGTGAGAGAAAAGGCACATGCTTTTCCCTCTTGCGATACTCGGTTCTTTAAAATTCGAAAGAAACAGAAAGCCCCTCGATCTTTTAGATCGAGGGGCTTTCTGGTCCCAGATTTTCTAGCCAGCGGGTGCAGCAGGTATCAAATCTATCCGGCGTTTTCTAAAACTGCCACCGATTTTCACAGTCTTAGTGGTATTTACGTTGGCAGTATTACACAAGAATTATAAAGTCAGAGCAAAACTCGGTCATCATCTTGACGGAAAGTTATGGGCAACTTTGATGCCGTACACGATACCCTCTTTTTTACTCACGCCGTTTACCGGAGGACAGGCCAGTGGATTCCAAACGCCTTTTTTCCAGTAGCCAGCCTCAAAAGTTGACTCGGGATAACTTGCTTGATTCGATTCCCTAGTCGAATTTGTTATCGGGCCATTGAGAGTTCGCAAGTAGCCGCCCACATAGATATCGGATCCCACCAGTGATAGAGCGCGCGCATGCGCCTTGGCCTTGTCAAGAGTCGGTAAAAGCGTGCCGACGTTGTTCGGCCAGACATAAGCTTGGTTGGTCGTCACGACGTCACCGACCACAACGTTTTGATCTTGATCATGTTCGTAGGCATACGCGTAAGAATCCGATTTAATGCTGAGTAAATCATCGGAACTTTCGCCAAGCAATGCCGAAGGACGCTCCACGAATTCTTGATGTCATTCCTTCAATACCCGGCCCGGTGATCCCTACCGGTCTACGTGTGACGTATGAAGCGGGACGCTTGGTGCTTGAACTTTCCTTTTAACGCGAGGTATTTCCTATGTTACCTGCATTGATACGTCGTGTTCTGGTGGCTCAGCATCGAATCGCCTGACTCTTGGCGAAGGACCACAGGATGAGCTGGAATCACCCAAACAAGCGTTTATGCAAGGCTGTCTGATCAGAGTCGAAGAGGAAATAGCTACTGCCAGCGTTAACCCAGAGCTTTTAGTCGATGAGAAAATCGTCACGCGAATGATGGATGAGAGAACGCGCTATAGCTTTAACCTTACGATCTCCAAGGTCACAGTCGAAGTAGAAAAAATTGTCGTGAAAGACGCCGGTTCATCGACCAGTACCCGCGAAATCGGGCCTCCGAAAATCGATGTTACGTGCGATGTTCTCGCTAACATGACAATTGTGGTCGCTCAATATGCAATGCCTTTTAATCGACTTGGAACTCTTCTGACTGTTCCTGATAAGTATTTTACCTCGGCGAAACTTTCAAGAATGTTTGGCTATGTCGCGCAACGTTTTCTGCCCATTTATTTGCACAATGTTCGCAGTCTTTCAAGCGCCCGCCTCCTCTCTGGCGACGATACGACGACCAGAATCGTGGAGTTTTCCCGTTTCCTTAAGGAGGTTCAACTTGATCCGGATGCGGATTGCCCCTGGTATGACTTTGCCTCCCGCGAGACGGCTGAGGCGCCATTCAAGCTAGAAGCCAAGCCAAGTCTCGGGGTACTGACCGCCAAAGAACTGGGCTTTGAATTTGATCGCAAAGATGGCAATGGACAGAAAAAATCATTGCAGACTACTGTCTTGTGGGGGCGAAGTGAGGCTGAAGATCCGCGTAGCGCCATCGTCTTCTACCGTAGTCATAGAAACTTACCGCTTATCGTGTTAACCCTATTATTTCCATTTCAAATGACTTTTCGGAGAGAATTCTGCGAATGGAGAAATTGATTCAAGCAAATGCGCTTTTTCGTAATTCTCTTGAAGGGCGATTTGCGCTGGATATAAATCGAAGCATTTTACAAACTGGAATTGCCGCTCACGCACCGCTCCAGGATTATGTAACTTATGTGCTGCGCGCTTCGCCAGAAGATGTGCAGTCCCGTCCCGAAAATTTCACCGCATTGGCCTATTCCCGAATGAATTCACAGCTTACCGAATCTCCATCCAAGCAAATTGCCAATTTATGTGCAGGTGAACGGGTTACGAGCGTTCAATCAAGTGGGCCATATGCCACAGAAAGAATTCGCTTTTCTACAAAACTATGAATGGCGCTAAACCAGGCGACATTATTCAGTCGATGATCCGGACCTGCAATCAGGCAGGAATCAATAGCTTTGATTACCTTGTCGCTCTGCAGGAGAATCGGCCGAAGGTATACGAGGCACCGGAGCTGTGGCTGCCATGGAATTATGAAATCAATTTATAAAATTATCTTGGTTCTGGTAAGGACACAGGAATGTAAAGCTCGTCACCTCGAAAGGCTTTCAAACGTGAGGCGTTCTGAATGAGGAAGTTTTCCAAAATCTTTTTGTCTTTGATGGAAGATACCATGGGGACATCTTTTTTTATTAGGTCAACGAGTTTCTTTTCGGCAGCAGAGAGTGAATGGGCAAAAAAAAGCGAGGCGAGAAATGCTGAGGACTTCAGTTCAATTTTTATTTTGGAACTCCTATTTAAACATTTCGTTTAGAGGAGACAATGGGGCGCTCGGTATTGCAGTGGGGCTGGGATAAATTCATTTATGAATGAAATTTCGGGATGTTAGTCGATTGAAGGGCTTCATTCGAAGTATATCCAGTTTAAGAAGCCCAGGTTCGGATCGATCCCTTTAGTAGTTTTGTCAGGGATGAAGACGACGCAGCGGTATTCATGTTAATGTTTCAAGGGGTAGTGGTTGGTTTTACAGTGACAGGAGATCCAGATAGGGGGCTCCTAACTTGAACTGGCAAGAGCGATATTTAAGGTAATGCATCAACTTTTGGCAAAAGATTTGAATTCAAAACTAGAATATACGCAATCCAATCACACCGATCACAATCAATCCGGCCGAGACGAGTTTCATGGGTGTGACCTGCTCCCCGAAAAGCGCAACTCCGATCGCCACGGCCAAAGCTGTGCCCACACCGGACCAGATCGCGTAGGCGACACCGAGTGGAATCGTGCGCAACGATAAAGTCATAAACACGGAACTTAAAACATAACAAATCATGAGCGCCAGTGATGGCCACAGCCGACTGAAGGACTCCGATAATTTCATACAGGCTGTGCCAGAGATTTCCAAAAGAATCGCTATCGCGAGAAATAACCAGCTCACAGGTTCGCCCTCCATTCGTCCATACTGCCAAGCAAAGAAGAACTAACCTGTACCATGATAGGGAAGGGAGGTCTACCGATCCTCAGTCGCGGCAGACTGCTTAGGATTCCCAAGAAATGGAGTCCGGCTAAACTCGTGTTTTGAATACGGCAGCTCTCTCGCTCCTTGCGCACTTTCCGCATCCATAAAAATAGAGTACGTGACCTCGAAGAGCCTTCAATAAGGGCTTTCTAAGGCAGGACAACTCTGCGATGCTCCAGCCCGAATGCATTCTCCCATACGAAGTATCGCTGCAGGTCAAACCGAACCAGGCGGCCATCCAGCCTTCTCGCACCGGATCTGCTAAGGAATGATAATGAGCAATGATAATAGCGATCTCAGTTCTCTTCCCCCGGCTTGGCCGAATGGCTCTGTGGCCACATTGAGTACCGAACAATCTTCGCGCCCAGGGCACTTTAAGACCCTTGCCGGCCACACAGCGGATTTTATTCTCGAAGACGGTCGTTCCGGAAAACCATTCAAGGCCGGATCCGGCGCTGGAATGGGCTGGCTGACAAATAACCTCAGGGCTGCCCGGGCTGAGTCGACGGAAGCCTATGAACGTGCGCGACACGAGCTCAGGATCGGCCCAATAACGGAAAGGCCTGGCATCGAGGCTGCGCTCGAGCAACTTTTGAATTGTTCAAAAGCTATTGGCACAACTGATACGCACGGTGGGTATTTATCCTACGCACCCACCGCGGCTCTTCATGAGGGAGCCCTGGCTGCTTTCGCCTGCGCCGGTCTCAATCCTGGTCTCACGTGGATGCCTACATCGCCTGGATTTGCGGCCATGGAACGGGCGGTAATCGATTGGGTCGGTTCCGATGTCCTTCGCTGGCCTTCGGGGCACTCGGGCGTCTTTACCAGCGGCGGGAGCGTCGCGAATTCACTTGGTCTGCATGTGGCACGCGATACTCTCGCAAAATCCAGGGGCTGCCGACCGTCGGACATACTTTTTTTTATTCCGGATCATGTGCATTACTGTTTTCAAAAAGGCCTGCGGGTACTCGGTGTTGATTCGAGTCAAATCGTGCGTCTTCCCCAAGATGTTCAAGGCCGTACCGACATCAAAGCTTTCGAGACAGCTTTGGCAAGGGAATCTCAGCGTTTGAAGATCGGCGGGGGAATCCTTGTTGGAGTAGGCGGAGAGACAAGCACGGGTTCCGTCGATCCTCTGGATGCCCTTGCTGACCTTTGCGCTCAGCAGGACAGCGTCTGGTTCCACGTCGATGGCTGTTTTGGAGGCTTTTTCGCTTTGACTAAAAGAGGCGAGACTCTCTTAAAGGGATTGGAGCGGGCGGACTCTGTTGCGCTTGATCCGCACAAAGCTCTTCAGGCTCCTTACGGAGTGGGTTTGCTTATGGTGCGGAAGGAGAACGATCTCCGGAATGCCTTTAGTATGGGCGCCGCGTATACGCCTCCCTCACGATCAGAATATGACCGGGAAAACATCGCGGATATTTCCGACCTCGGTCTGGAGCTGACGCGCGAAGCTCGGGGTGCCCAGGTGTGGCTTCCCCTTCGATCCTATGGTCCGGAGGCTTTTGCAAAACATTTGGATTGGTGCCAGGACGCGGTGGAATGGTTCGCCCGGAGCCTCGAGAATTCGCAGGGCCTCTTGGAGCTGGTGACGCCGCCACAGCTTTCTACCGTAACGTTTTGCTTCAAAGATTCTTTTTTGCATATTTCGAATAGAGAGCTTACGGAATGGTTGGTCGATGAGGTGAATTCTCGGAGCCATGTTTTGCTTGCGCCGACATCCACCGCGGACGGCCGGTCCTGTGTCCGGGTCTGTGTTCTCTCGGCCCGCACGAAACCTGAGCATTTATCGCTGCTCGCTGACGATGTGCTCGCGGCTGCACTCGAAATCAAACGCTGCGCAGAAAGGCTGGAGTGCGCGCGCGCTAATTCTGCCCGCACCCTGGGTTTTCGGGTGCCCTACACTGTTCGTCCCGTGCCGGGAAAAGGCTTGGCGATCGTCGCAAATGAAGACATCGCGAAAGGAACTCCTGTCTGGGAGTTCGAGTCCGGAGCCTGCCTTCCGAAATTTCCCGACGATGTGCTCGCCTTGGCCGCAGATAAGGGTCGGGACGCCGCCGCCGATTTTCTGAATCACTGCTTTTGTTGGAGAGGACAGATGCTTTACCCTCAGGGCGACACTCAATTCTTCAATCATTCGCAGCGGCCCAATATAGCTTCGTCCGATGGCCAGGTCTGGCTGGCGAATCGCCTTATACTGGCTGGAGAAGAGATTCTTGATGATTATGGAACCTACGAGAGTCTCGACTTTTATGAAGAACTCTGTCTGGAGTTTGGGACCGAAAGTTCCTCGCGCGTGGCTGTTCTCTATGGTCACGATTCTATCGACCGACCTTGATTGTATTTGTGTGATGTCACCCGGAAAAGTCACCTTGTAGGTCTCAGTCCAGCAATCGGTGTTGGTCCTAAGAAAGACGAGTAGAACAAGAGCCCCTCGAACCAAACGTTCGAAGGGCCCTTTGAAGTGGTGTTCCCAGCCAGACTCGATGTGGCACGACCTCTTTCGATCGCCGCGGTTTTAGGTCTTGTGTGTCTACCTATTGCTCTTTTTACTACCAGCACTCTTTATCTCGTAAACCTATCGTCATGTTCGAAGAAAATTAATATTTTGGGATTTTCTTCGAGATCGATTATCAGGCTTGTATTCCCAGCCATGCACTTTGGCTTTATCATCACATATTACCGGTAAAGCAGTAAAGAGTGGAGTTTTAGTAGAGTTTTTACTGTAAGGTTTTACCGAATAGGGAAGTTATACTGCTATAGCAGTAAATATGCCTTATTTATGATAAAGTAGTGGTAGCTTTGAGGCAGTACTCTCTATTCTACCGTTAAAGCAGTAAAGATGGCTTATGTGAGGTGCTAATTGAGTGAATATTTGGGAAGACTAATCCAATTCCACCGCAAAAAGAGCGGCATGACTCAAATTGAGCTTGCGAGACTGGCTGGAGTAGGAAAAACAGCCGTCTTTGATGTTGAACACGGAATAAAGAGTCCTCGTTTCGAAAATCTCGAGAAGATATGCAAAGCGCTCAACATCAAAATTCAGTTCGAAAGTCCGCTTATCCAAGAGTTCAAAGGAATCGATCATGAGAAAGGCTAGAGTATTTGTAAACAGCAAGGCTGCTGGTCTATTGATTGAGCAAGAACGCGGCAAAAACTATGAATTCTTATACGACGATACATACGTGGGTAATCCGGTCTCACTTAGCATGCCTGTTCACAAGAAAAGGTTCATGTTCGATTCCTTTCCTCCTTTTTTTGATGGACTGCTTCCAGAAGGCGACCGCCTCGAAGCGCTTCTTCGGAAACGGAAGTTGGATTCTAAAAATTATATGGAGCAGCTCATAGCGGTGGGATCCGATATGGTAGGTACAGTGACAGTCAAAGGCCTAGATCATGAATAAATGCCTCCTGACTTATACACCGATAGAGTCTGGTCACTATGCTCCTGAAGCTATCCGAAAAATCGCGCCTGCCTTAAAAGACATTTCGCCATTGCCGATGGATGCTGAATCATTGCGATTCGAAGCCCTTGCAAGAGCTGACAAGATGTCAATCCAAGGCGTGCAATCCAAACTGAGCGCCAAACTATCAATCAAAGACAATTGTTTTGAAATTGTCGATAAAGATGGACGCTATATTTTAAAGCCTCAATCAAATCTCTATCCTCAACTTCCTGAGAACGAAGACCTCAGCATGCATCTGGCCGGTCTTGTAAAAATAGAGGTTCCACTGCACGGTTTAGTTTACGCAAAGGACAATAGCCTCATTTACTTTATCAAACGCTTTGACAGAAAGGGGCAAAACGACAAAGTGCCAACCGAGGATTTCGCCCAACTTTCAGGCCACACGCGGGAAACGAAGTATCGATCGAGTATGGAACAGGTGGCTGGTATCCTCGATGAATACTGCACCTTCCCACTCTTAGAAAAGCAAAAACTCTTCGAAAGAACCATATTCAACTTCCTAATAGGAAACGAAGATATGCACCTGAAGAACTTTTCGCTGATCACAAACGATGGGGTTACTAAATTATCACCTGCGTATGACCTCTTGAATACCAGCATAGTCCTCCGCAATCCTGAAGAAATGGCGCTGCCATTGAAAGGAAAGAAATCCAAACTTACCAACGCTCACCTTACTCGCTACTTCGCCCGTGAACGCTTAGAGTTGACGCCAAAGGTAACGAGCAATGTATTGGAACGGTTCCAATCGGTCTTGCCAGTTTGGAGAGATTGGATTGAACGAAGTTTTTTAAAGTACGAATTGAAGGAGCGATATTTGGAATTGCTTTCTGCACGCGAAAGCGTTCTTTTTCCATAACCTGCGAAGCTTTACTAGTGCCCCGGCAAATAGATATTAAGTCAAATATAACTTGCTTATTATTTAGAGTTTGCTAAAATTGCCGTATGAAATCAACAAAAAAATCAGCTCCCGTTGGTCGGCCTCCACTAGAGCTATCATTGTCAAAAGTGGACCGCCTAACACTTAGGCGGATGTTGAGCAAAGGTCAGATTTCAGTTCGAGTATTCAAACGCGCTCGCACCCTGCTTCTTCTGGACGAAGGAAAAACCAC
>JACMOC010000058.1 GCA_014378195.1 Oligoflexus sp.
GGTTCATGTGCAGGGGTGGGCCGGTATTCACAGTGAGTTCCCGCCTGTCATTTTGGTTCACGACTTAGGCGAAAACTCCGACTTCTATGCGCCTGCCGCCCGAATACTCGCGGATCGAGGGTTTCAGGCTTACTGTTATGACATGCGAGGTCACGGTCGTTCCAGCCCACTGGATAATAAATCGCTTGGGTTCAATGATTTGATCCAGGATCTTTTGCAGGTCGTCGCGTGGATTCGTTACAAGTCGGGTCGTCGCAAACCCTTTCTCATTGCGCAGGGAATGGGCGCACTTGTTGTCCTGCATTTCCAAAAACTCTATCCGCAATACTGTACCCGCAGCATCCTGCTCGCTCCGACCTTTGAAGAGCAGACGGCTCTGCCGTTTTTTAGCCGGGTGTTTTTAAAAACCATGGCGCAGGTGCTCCCGTGGGCGACCTTGCCGACCACACTTCTTCCTTACTTTCTCCCCATGAGCGACGAAGCGAGCCAGAAGGCATCGTCGCTGCATCTGAATGCACGATTTGCTTATGATCTAAGGGAAGCTGTACGCAACGCGGCCACGACCTTTCTCGATGTCTCATCTCCCAATCTCATCGGGAGTCCGATTGAAGACGAACTTTATAATCGCGATCACCTTCGGAAATTGGTCATGGAACATCCGTTTAACGATATGCTGAGTTATCGGGAAATTCCCGGTATCGGAGCGAACGCACTCTGCGGTGACCTCGCTGAGGTGCAAAACGCTTTAGCCGTGATTATCCCCTGGATGCTTGAGATCTGTCCCGTGTCGACTTCAAGTTTGTTATGATCCTCTGACTTTCACCCCATTCTGAGAAGACCATGGAAGAGTTATCCCCTTTTACGCAGTATCTGGTGGCGATGAATCAATGGCGCCGCAAAATGAATATCGGCATTCGCACCATAGGAGTGATTAGGAGTCTTCTGTTAGCGATTTGTCTTTTTCTCCTTTGGGCCTGGATCAAACCCGAGGCCTGGGGTCAGCAGGTCAGTGTTTTTTTCGTTACGCTCATCGTGTGTCTCATCTTGAGCTGGACGAAGGGTCTTAAACAAAATACGGCCAGCGAATGGTCGATGTCGCTTGAGATGCGGAATCCTACGAGCAATCCCAGTGCGCTGAAGATGAAAAGCATGGACGTCATCGATCCCGTTTGGATACGGAATATCGAAGAGGATATTTCGAGTCAAAAATTCGAAGGCCGCAGTATTCTGATGGCAAAAGCGGCTTCGATGCTCATTCCTATCCTGATGCTGTTTCTCTTTTATGAAAGCGCAGGCAAGGCCTGGGACAGCGCAATTTATTCTATAGAACGAGCAGCCCTTACGTTGAGTTACGGCGCACGCATCCAGGTTCTGGAGGGTAGTCCGAAGGACGATCGCGGTCCTATGGCGCTCGGTAGCAGCCGGAATTTGGAAATCACTGTTGTTGAGCAGAACCTGATAGAACTCACGGTTAACGCTGCTCCCGATGCCGCGCCTCTACTCCAGTTAAAGGACAAAGAGGGGAAGGTCATGCAAACCTTCAAACTCGTCCGTACAGGTGACGCGCGATCCGACGAAGCCGCGGGCCATTTTAATCTGCGTTTTGCTCAGGCTGAGGATGCGGATTTGTTTCTGAGTACGATCTCAACATCGAAGCCAGTTGCTTCCATAAAGGTGAAGAAACTCCCTGTGCCGAAGGTCACGCTGACATCTGCTGCCCGCGAGGGCGAACCCTGGGCCGATGACAAACCTCTTCCCCTCACAATCGAAGTCAAAGCGGATAATCCCCTGCAGGTCGTTCAGCTTCACATCAAGAGCGGAGAACGCGAAAGTCGCGAACTCGTTTCCGAAGTGATGGCCCAGGATAAAAAATCCCTGACGACCCGTTATAACCTTGCGCTGGAAACCTACGTTGAACAAGACGTTCAGGATATCGAAATTATCGCCGAAGCTATGGATCGATCCATACCGGTGCCGCTTGTGGGCCGAAGCAAGCCGATCGTGATCCAGGTGGCAAGCGCCTATGGGCGTTATCGAATGGCTCTGGATTCCCTGCGACAGATCAAAACCATGCTCGACTCATCATTGCAATCCCAGACGCCCATAAACGGCAAAGAAATGCGGCAAATCGCTGAGAAAGTGCAAACACAGGCCGACGATTCGCCGTTTTTTGATGGGCTCGACCGTCAGCAACTCAATCAATTGGGACAAGCGTTTGAACAATTGGAAACAAAACCCAATATGCCGCTGGCTATGAAAGCGAGTGAAGGCCTCAATCGTTTTCTCTTTGAACATGAGAACCTCGACGATCGCGAACGTGACCGGGACTTTTTTATCGCCGCACGGACTCTTTCCCGTGTGCTAGAGCAGGATAAAAAAGAGCGTAAGCTGGAAGTCGAAGATGTCAGCAAAAAACTCCAGAATTTCGTGAAAGAACGACAGGCGCGCTGGGAAAAACGCGTGGATCGGTTGACTGCTGACAACAAACCCCCATCCTGGAAAGCCATCAAAGAAAATCCTATCGATAAAGGCCTGGCGTCGATCAAAGCGGCTGACGATAAAGGCGATACTCGGCAGGCTATTCAAACGCTATCACGAAACGTAGAACGTTATCGTCAATGGATAGAAGAGCTTGAAGGCAAAGAGGACGCGTCACGGAAACAACAGGAAGAGTCCCGACAACAGGGGCTGGCCGATGCGCGCAACGTGATGCGCGAACTCCAAAGGCGACAGGGAACTGTCTCAACAAAGCTGGATAAGGCTGATTCCCGGAAGAAAGAAGAATTGGAGCAGAGTTGGAATTCCGTTCGTATGGACCAAAACTCCAATATCAAAGGCGCAAAAGAGCTTGAAGGCGAGCTCCGTTCTCTCTCACCGGAAGCCGGTGAACGCGTAAAAGCCGCGGCGGAAGCGATGGAGGCAACGGTCGGTAACGGGAGCGAAGGCAAGTTTGGCGAAGCGGAAACAAGCTCCGACGTCGCGGGACGCCTCCTCCAACAGGCTGACAGTGCCGCTCGTCAGTCCCAGCAGGAGAGCCAGCAACGCGGCCGCAGACGCCGCGTAAGCAGCGATCAATATTATGGAAATCAGGTAACTGGCGGGGATGTTGATCTCAAACGGAACTATCAGGTCAATCGTCGCTATCGCGAAGACGTTCTAAATGATATCCGGGATGTGAAACGGCAGGAGTCGTCCGAGGAAACGGATACTCTGCTCGAAGATTATCTGCGAAGGGTCATTCGATAATGGTTCAGAGGCAAATTAAAAAGCAGGTGTTTGGTCAGGCTCATGTGGTTCGTATTGATTCGGGTCCGGGCTGGCGTGGAATTCTGGAGGACGAGATAAATGAAGTTCTGACGAGTCCACTCCAGACCTATAAGTTTGTGCCTGAAGTCAGGACCGACGACGAAGGCCTGGTCGTGCACAACATCGATTTTCGTCAGTTTCTCGAACTCCCGCTTCGGCTCCTTACAGCTTCGGAGATACTCCTCCAGCTCGATACCAAACATGTCGGGAGTTTTGGTGAGTTCGAAAGCTTCATTCAGTCGATTCCCTGGGAGATTTACCTGCCCGCTGGCGCTTCGGTGAAAGTGCGGTGTCAATCCTATCGCAGCGCGCTTTATCATGAAGGCAAGCTCGATAAGATGGTTCTGGGCGTGCTTCACAAAAAAGGGTTCGTCACAGGCGGCATTCCTTACTACATCCGAATCGAGCAGAAGGAAAACCGCTGCACGGCCTTCCTCTCCATCAATCAAGAACCGATGTTTCGCCGCAAGTATAAGACCGACCTGTCTCATCCAGCTTCTATACAAGAGCATTTGGCTGCCGCAGCGATTCGCTGGGTCTGGGGCAAAGATCCTGTTGATCTTATTTACGCTCCGTTTGCAGGGAGTGGGACTATGGTCATGGAATCATGGCTTTACGCTCATAAACCCCCACTGGATCTCTGGCGTCCGTTTCCGCAACTGCAGGCAATGCCCGACTTTCCGGAATCAACGTGGAATTTTATTCGAGGAAAGTTGGCGAAGAGTGAGGTCCAAGCGACCCCGGCACGCGCAGTCGAGTGGGATAATAAAGGCATAGAGGCTCTGCGAACCAATCTTGATTATGCGTCACTGGCTTGGCCCGCTTTGAAGAGCGCGTGGGAGGCAATAGCCGAGGATTTCCTGGGCGACACGTGTCCGCCGCAATTTAAAAACATCTTTTTGCCGCTGAATCCACCTTATGGACTGCGTCTGGAAGAAAACACCGAAGAGCTTTATGCCCGCTTGGGCCAGTGGCTGCATACCGGCTTTCAAAAAGACCAAAGGCGTTTCGGCTTTGTTTTGCTGGCCGATTCCAAAGCATTTCATGCCTTTGAAAAAGGCGTGGGCCCGCAGCATATGAACGGCATTCAATCCTTCACGCAGGGGGGCCAGCATATTCGTTGTGTGAGTTTTGATATTGCCGCCATACCCTGACCCGGGCCGGGAAGGGCATCCGGCGAGCCATGGATGTCAGGACTTTTACGAGTTGGTCTTTATTAACGGGTTTGATGAGATGACCATCGAATCCGCTGCGAAGGCAGCGCGCTCTTTCTTCTTTGAAGGCATGGGCGGTCAGAGCGAAAATCGGTTTTGTGAATCCGCGCTGACGCAATGTTTCTGTCACCTTGTAGCCGTCCAGTTCCGGCATCTGCAAATCCATCAGTATCACATCGAAGAGTTCTTCTGCGGCGAGCAACAGGGCATTACGCCCTCCGTCGCAGGTCGTGACATTGGCTCCGGACTTCGAGAGCATGCGGCTCACCACCATAAGGTTGTCCGGGGAGTCATCCACGATCAGCACCTTGAGTCCCTGGAGACTCACAGCATGCTCCGTATGATCCCAAGTCACGGGGTCTCTTTTTTTGGCCTCTGAATTGATCGTGAGTGGGAGCGTGAGGGTGAAAGTCGTCCCATGTCCAGGCTGCGTCTCGCTTATCCAGAGATTGCCGCCCATAGCGTTGGCCAAACGCCTTGAAAGAGCCAGGCCAAGCCCGGTTCCTCCAAACTTTCGTGTTGTCGAAACATCGGCCTGCGTAAAGGGAGTGAAGAGCCGTTCGACCTGATCCTCGGTAAGACCCGGCCCACTGTCCTTCACTTCAAATGTCAGGATCTTGAATTCTTCATCTGCGTGCGCCTGCAAAGTCACAAATCCCTCATGGGTGAACTTGAGAGCATTGCCAACAATATTGAAAAGGATTTGTTTGAGGCGGAGGGCATCCATCGTTATCCCGCTTGGAACATCGCCCAGACATTTCGCGGTGAAATGAAGGCTTTTCTCTGAGGCCTTAATCTGTAGAAGGGTGTGAACGTCGGACACAAGCTCTTCAATGTCAGTCTCTATGTTTTCGAGCTCAAGGCGGCCGGCTTCAACTTTGGAGATATCAAGAATGTCGTTGATGATCTTGAGGAGCAGCTCTCCGTTGCGACGGATGGCGACCGTATATTCTTCCCATTCCTCAGGGCTGACTTCGCTGGAACAAATGAGATCGCTCAGTCCAAGTATTACGCCAAGCGGGGTGCGAATTTCGTGACTCATATTGGCAAGGAAGGCGGATTTCGCGAGGCTTGCCGCCTCGGCCTCCTCCTTGGCCTTTTTCAAGTCATTTTCCGCTTTTTTTCGATCGGTGATATCGTTGACGACTATGGAGAAACCTTTGAGTTCGCTCGCTTTATCCCATATCGCTGAGAGAGAAACGCGCGCACTAAAAATCCTGCCGTCCGCTCGCATCGGTTCGCGTTCGACTTCGTAGTGTTTGCCGATTTCCGCCTGCTGCATATCTTTGATGCAAAGTTCGGCTTGTCTCTCGCTTGGATTGGAGAGTATACTGATCGATCGGCCCACGATTTCTCGCGATTCGTAGCCTAGAATGCGTTTTGCTCCGTCGTTCCAGGTTGTGATAATTCCTCGAGGATCCACCATAAAAACAGCATATTCCCGAACGGCTCCGACAAGGAGTGAAAAACTCTGTTCACTTTCGTAGAGATTACGGGTGGCAAGAATGAGGGCTGCATCGTGAAGTCTTTGATTCCGCTTGGAAATGAAGAGATAGATGCAAGCTGCCAAACAGAAAACGAAGGATAGAAAGACACTCGAAGAAATATGCAAAGAGCCGAGAGCTGGATAGAAGAACAGCATGTCTCCGCTTGAAATGGAATGTTCGGACATAAAAAGATTCATAATGCCTTCGTCATCTTGCTTTCAGAACTTGTGAGTCAGCTCTTAATGCGATGATTGAGGTCACGTTAGCACAAGTATTTCGAAATAAAAATCATGGTTGAATAAATTTTTAAGGATTTGATTAGAGGTCTAACGGGTTCGCGATCAAACGTACTGGCCGTCTTCACCTTCGATCTGAACGGTGCCCGCTTCGATCAGGTTGCGTGTCACACTCAGCAATTGGCTGCGTGCGCTCATGACATCACTTTTCTTCTGCGCGCCGAGAGCCTCGAGATCTTCGCGCAGCATCGATGCCGAACGTTCTGACATTCCCGACGTGAATTTAGCAACAAGTTTAACGTCCGCACCACGCAGCGCCAGGAGCAGGACTTCGCGTTTTACACCTTTTACGATCTCTGCGATGCCCTTGCCGTTGATTTTCAAGATATCTTCAAAAGTAAACATCTCCTGCTGGATGTCGGTCGCGAGTAGGGGGTTTCGTTCTGATATGCGTTCGAGCAAACCATTTGCATCCTGGTTCAAGGCGTTGAGGATCTCGGCAACTTTTTTAACGCCGCCGATTTTTTGTGACGCGCCATGGCCAAGCTTATCAAGCTCACGAATGAGATGATCATCAAGTTCCTGGATGAGCATGGGATCAACCTCGCGGAGTTTCGCCATTCTCATCAGAATTTCGATGCGCATTTTTTCCGGAAAAAATTTGAGCAAGGGCGCGGCGAAGGTCGAAGGGGCATGCGAAAGAATCAGCGCAAGTGTCTGAGGTTTTTCACTTGTGATAGCGCGATAGAGGAGGTCTGGCTTCGTCATGTCGAAGACTCTCATCGTATAGTCGGCAGTGCCGAAGCTATCGATCAAAGGTTCGCCGTTTTTGCCAATTTTTTTCGACATTTTATCGATGAAGGATTTGGCATCAAGCGTTTTGATTGTAGGTGACTGGAGTATAGTGAGGAATTCATTAAGCACGGATTCAATTTCCGTCAACTCGAGACGACCAAGGGTCTGCATCGAACGGCCTATCTTACCCGCATCCTCTTTCTGGAGTTGCCCAAAGACTTGTGGAGCCAGCTCTTCGCCCAGGCTCGCGACGATGATAGCGGCTTTTTCAGCAGGCGAAAACTTTTTAGCACCCATGGATGAATTCCCCCTGAGGTCTTATCGGCAGTTTTTTTCGGTAATTTAGGGGCTTATTTTATATTTCGCCCAGTGTAGGAAAAGCCCTGCTTTTAACAGGGCTTAGGCAGGACAGAGGGAATGTCTCATTTTTGAGTCGGGAATACATATATGTGCGAATCAAAAGCACCAATCTTCGCGTTTTCTCAGAAACAGGATGCTAGGCTGAAGCATTGTCTTAAGTCATCTCTATGTAAGGGCGTTCAAGATGTCACGACTTATTGCCAGGAAGTACTGCTTTGAAGGGCGGGTGCAAGGAGTCGGATTCCGGCGCATAACAGAATCCGTCGCCTCCGCTTATGATGTCACGGGCTATGTGATGAACCTATCGGACGGTCGCGTCGAAGTTTATGTTGAAGGCGCGATCGATGAGGTCGATCACTTCGTTGAAGAAATCGATAAAAAGTTTGAGAACAAAATCACTCGGGTTACGCAGGAACTCGTTGATCCTCGCAAGTACGATAGATTTACTGTGACTTTTGAGAATGAGAGGGTCGAGATGTGAACGAAAGTCTCGCGAGAGCTTTCCTTCCATCTGAGGGTTCACTCAAGCAAGGAGTGAAACGGTACTTGGACTACTGCAGTAAAAGCAGCGCGCGATCGGCTTTTTCTGAGAGCGTGCGACCTGCGATATTAAGACTGAGCTTTGAGCCTATGCGGTCAAAAAGCTTGATCTCAAATACATCTTCAATTTTTCGCAGGCGATGACTCACTGCGGGCGGCGTCAAACCCAGAAGTGCGGCACCGGTTGAGGGCCGTCCTCCCTTTAGTAAATGCTGCAACAGAATCAGATCGTCGATATCAAGCATACGCAACCGCTTATATTGTTGCTCGCTTTGGACTTCCATCATGCCGTCCTCCAGTCCCTCTTCAGGGTGCTTTCGATTTCTCGAACACTCGAATTTTCCCTATTCAATCTAAAACTGGCCATCAGGTCAACTTTTTGATGCACATTAAAATTGACGACTTTGTAACAAAATAGCCCAAAAGTGATCAGCTTGCATACATTTCGTGAACTACGTTTCTTTGACATGAAGTTCCGTGATCATTATAAGCTGATGAAAATATTACTATTATTACATAAAAACGTCTAGAATTTCCTGCCTTAATGACAATGTTTGAGATGAAAAAAGGCGCAATCCCAAGCGACCCGATTGGTCATGATGCACAAATATTTGAAATTATAGAAAAGCAGGAATGACCTAGAAACAAAATTATTCATGTCAAAAAGCCAATTTTTAGCCGGATAGGATGAGATTCCTCCGCACTTTTCAAAAACCAGAGTTGTCTATAGTATGAGCCCCTCGAGCCCGACATGGGTTCGCGGTGATCATAATGCTGAGGATGGCCTTGATGTTGAAGTTTCTATTCGTCTGCCTTTTGTGGACGGCCCCAGCGGCCGCTGAAACGATCGCAATCATCGGCGACAGCGTAAGTACCGGTGGCGCCAGTCACAGCGCTCTGGCGTTTGATATCGATCGTATGGAAGCCGTCTTTGGTGGCAAGACGAAACTCGACATCGATGAGGCGACCCTCAGTTTCCTTACGAGCGAAGGTGTCACAAATCCTACGATACCTCCGGAGCGTTTAGGTCTTTCGCCACGCGAATTTGTGCACCCGCTGGTCTGGATGCTTAACTCGTTCGTCACCTCGATGTCCTCGCAGTATCTCGATATGGAAGAGTTCTCGTGGGGCAACCTCCTTGGACACCTTGGGGCCGCCGACAAAATTCTCATTGCGGCGCGTGATGGCGAAAAATCTCTTCATGCCAAACAGCAGGTCGACCGGATTCTGGATGGTGCTCCCGGCCAGGCACTTGATCATGTTTTCATATTTTTCACCGGCAATGATCTTTGTGCCTCTCAAGCCGAGCTCATAACAGCGCGGGACGATTACACGGATGAGATCAGTAAAGCGGTGCGGTATTTGATAACGAACGCTACGCCCGCTGCCGCTGGAAAAATCACCCACATCTGGTTGATGGATCCACTCGGCGTTGCCCAGCTGGTGACGTCGCCTGCAATTCAAAACAAAAAAATCTGGGCCTATGGTGCCGAACACACCTGTAAACAGCTGCAATCCAATGATCTCGACAAAAACTTGATCGGTACACCGACCAACGCGGTCACACCGGTGGCTCGCGCAATCCTCGGCCAAATATTCTCGGGCGGGACTGCGGGCTTGTGTCCGACGCTGTTCTCCTATCATCATACAAACGAGATCACCGATCTTCTGCCGATCTCCGATGCTTTGAATGGTTATCGTGCAGGGCTTGCTGAGATCGCCAAAAACCTGAATGAACTGAATCCCCGTTACCGCGTCGCGGTTTTGAATTCACCGTCGACTTTGAGTTTTGCCGACACTGACATTGGCAACGATTGTTTTCATTTGAGTGTGCGAGGTCAGATGAAAATTGCCAAGCTCGTGAAGACGGAGATTGAGTCTAAAGTTAAGGTTTCGAAGTAATCTTTGCCTCTTGTCTCAGAGTTGCGGCTTCGCTTCGGTTGAACCAAAACTCTTGATGTAATAGTTTTGAATTTATTCATGGGACGACCGTAAATCGTTCAACTTTTACATATTTCTATGAGGGGGCTCCTAATCTCATGGGCAATAATTTTGTTTTGGAATTTCTGCGGCACTCTAAAGAGGTTGGATCTCTCCTTCCCTCTTCCCGTTTTCTTGCCAACGCTATGCTTGAGAATGTCCCCGTTGATAAGATCCATAGAATGGTGGAGTACGGCTCAGGGACAGGGACCTTCACGAAAGTGGCTCAGGAGCTTTAAAGGCTCGACTGCCAGTTCGTTCTTACCGAAATCAATCCGCGTTTTCGCAAGGAAATCAAAGCAAAGTTTCCGAATGCAAAGGTCTATTCCCAGTTAGGCCATTGGGCAAAAGACTTTGCGGGCGAAGTGGATTTGGTGTTCTCGGGCTTACCCTTTACGAGCCTTCCGTGGTCCACCACGCAAAAAACTTTGGACGAAACAGTTCGGTTATTACGAAAGGACGGCGTGTTCAGAAGTTTTCATTACGTTCATACCTTTCTTCTGCCAAAGAGCCAAAAGCTCTATCGTTTCCTCAAACGGCATTTCCGGACCATGGAACGAAAGATGGAGTGGCGCAACTTCCCGCCAGCCTTTGTCATGAACTGCAAGAAATAGGTTTCATTCGGCAAATGTCTCTGTTGATCCTATGCTTTTCAAATGAATGTCCCAACGATAGCTTCCTAACGAAAAAGGCCGAGGAATGCCCCTCGGCCTTAGTTGAGTCAGGTTTAAATCAGTAAGACTTTGCCAGTATCGAGCGTTTTTTGCTCGGCTTTCCAGTAAAGATACACTTGCCTTCTTCCATCTCGCCTTCGAGTGGAATACAGCGATGCGTGATCTTCATCTCTTTCAAGAGCTTTTCGGTTTCAGCATCTTCGACCCAATGGACGAGAGCAAAACCACCGTGAGCTTCCTGTTTGTCTTCGTTTTTGCTTTTCGGCGTGAAGTACGCATTGAGTTCGTCGAGAGTATCGATTTTTTTGGTGTGTTCGGTGCGGTGCGCTAGGGCTTTATCGTAGAGATGCTGCTGCATGTCAGCAAGGATCTGCGGTAGGTTCTTGACGAACTCAGCGCGCGCAACGCCTTTTTTGTCTTTCGGTGATTGCGTCCGAAGACCTACAAATACAGACTCTGATGCCATATCACGCGGACCGACTTCGACACGGACAGGGACACCTTTTTTGATGTGTTGCCAGGCTTTTTCGCCGCCGCGAAGGTCGCGTGCATCCACTGTCACTCGAATCGCTTCGTCCGCGTATTGAGTCATTGCGATCTCTTTTTCAAGAGATTTGCAATAAGCAAGGACGCTGACTTTTTCTTCGTCGGTTTTATAGATAGGCATAATCACAACGTGTTTTGGCGCCAAACGGGGCGGCAGAACCAACCCATCGTCATCCGAATGAGTCATGATAAGGCCACCGATAAGACGAGTCGAAACACCCCACGATGTTGTCCACGCATGGACGTCATCGCCTTTTTCATTTTGGAAATGGATGTTCATCGCTTTGGCGAAGTTCTGACCGAGGAAATGGGATGTTCCGGCTTGCAGAGCCTTGCGATCCTGCATCATCGCTTCGATCGTATAAGTGTCGCTCGCACCCGGGAAACGCTCGTGAGGAGCCTTTTCGCCTTTAATGACCGGCATCGCCATGTAGTTTTTCGCGAAATCCTCGTACACATCGAGCATCTTCAGGGTTTCTTCAACCGCTTCATCTGCTGTTGCATGAACGGTATGACCTTCCTGCCACAAAAACTCAGTGGTACGAAGGAACATGCGCGTGCGCATTTCCCAACGAACAACGTTAGCCCACTGATTGATGAGGATAGGCAGATCGCGGTAGGACTGAACCCACTTCGCATAAACTTGTCCAATGATCATCTCGGAGGTTGGGCGGACGACGAGAGGCTCATCGAGTTTGCCTGCAGGAACAAGAGTTCCGTTGGGACCAGCCTCAAGACGATGGTGAGTGACCACGGCGCATTCTTTAGCAAAACCTTCGACGTGTTGCGCTTCTTTTTCCATCAGGCTCAGCGGAATAAACAAAGGGAAATAGGCATTCTCATGGCCTGTTTCCTTGAATTTTCCGTCGAGCACTTTTTGCATGTTCTCCCAGATTGCATAGCCCCAGGGCTTAATCACCATGCAGCCGCGAACCGAGGAGTTTTCGGCCATGTCAGCAGCTTTGATAACCTGTTGATACCACTCTGGATAGTCTTCTGTACGCGTCGGAGATATCGCGTTTGCTTGCGCCTTGCTCATTGTCTATCAATCCTTCAAATATTAGCGTTCCAGACGGGCGCGACGGACACGTTTTGGAACATCAGCGTCAGCACCAAGGCGACGTTTACGGTCTTCTTCAAAATCGGAGAAGTTGCCTTCGTACCAGTACACTTCGCCTTCGCCTTCAAAAGCGAGGATGTGGGTGCAGATACGGTCGAGGAACCAGCGATCATGGCTAATTACGACAGCGCAACCGGCGAAACTCAGAAGAGCCTCTTCAAGCGCGCGCATCGTCGTGATGTCGAGGTCGTTGGTCGGCTCATCGAGAAGCAGGACATTTGCGCCTGACTTACAGAGGAGAGCAAGTTGAATTCGGTTGCGCTCACCACCGGAGAGGTCACCGACTTTCTTCTGCTGATCCTGGCCATTGAAGTTGAAGCGGCTCACGTAGGCGCGCGCATTAACTTCCTGTTTGCCTAGCATCACGTTATCGCCGCCTTGGGAAACAGCCTGGTAAATCGTCTGCTCAGGATCGAGTCCCAAACGCGATTGCTCCATATAGCCCACAACAGCTGTCTGACCGACTGTGAAGGCTCCTGCATCAGGCTCGGCGATCTTCGCGATCATGCGGAACAAAGTGGTTTTACCAACGCCGTTGGGGCCGATGATACCGACGATGCCACCAGCGGGGAGTTTGAAGTTGAGATCGTTAAAGAGGACTTTGTCACCAAAGGCTTTTTTAACGTGATCGGCTTCAATAACGATATCGCCCAAACGAGGACCGGGCGGAATGTAGATCTGAAGATCTTTGTCCTGGCCACGCGACTCTTCGTTAAAGAGCTTTTCGTAGGCCGAGATACGAGCTTTGTTTTTCGCCTGGCGGGCTTTCGGAGCCATGCGAACCCATTCGAGTTCCTGCTGAAGATATTTGCGGCGTTTGTTTTCGCCTTTTTCTTCCTGCTCCAGGCGTTTTTCTTTTTGCTCGAGCCACGAGGTGTAGTTTCCTTTCCAAGGAATACCAGCGCCGCGGTCGAGTTCAAGAATCCAACCGGCGACGTTATCCAGGAAATACCTATCGTGGGTCACGGCGATGATGGTGCCTTTGTACTCTTGCAAATGCTTCTCGAGCCAACGGACGGATTCTGCATCCAAATGGTTGGTTGGTTCGTCGAGGAGGAGAATATCAGGCTTTTGAAGGAGCAAACGGCAAAGCGCAACACGGCGCCGCTCACCACCGGAAAGATGATCCACAATCGCGTCTTCGGGTGGGCAATCGAGAGCGCTCATCGCGAAGCTCAAACGGTCATCGAGGGTCCACGCGTCGGTGCGGTCCAAGAGATCCTGGACTTCGCCCTGTCGGGCAATCAACGCATCCATCTGGTCGGGCGTCATATCCTCGCCAAACTTCAAATTGATCTCTTCGTATTCCTTCATAAGAGCCACAGTTGCTGCGGCACCTTCCTGGACGATTTCTTTGACGGTCTTTCCGGCTTCAAGATGGGGCTCTTGAGCGAGGTAACCGACGGTGTAGCCTTCTGATAAATGTGTTTCGCCAGTAAAAGCCTCGTCGACACCGGCTAAAATCTTGAGGAGCGAACTTTTTCCCGAGCCGTTAGCACCGAGAACACCGATCTTGGCTCCGTAGAAGTAAGAGAGGTAGATGTTTTTAAGGACGGTCTTCTGACCGTGTGTCTTCGAGACATCGACCATGGAATAGATTACTTGTTTATCTGACATGAATTCCATCCGCATCGCTAGATTATAGAACGAGGCGGTAATCTATAAGAAATTCGAGACAATCGCTAGAGAGAAGCGTGGAATTGAAGAGGGAAAGGGCGCGCCTTAAGAGGCGCGACGAGCGACAGTTTGAAGCAGTACTTGCGTTTCTTTCTCACGCCATTCATCGAAGGAAAGTTCGGATCCTGACTTTGTATGGCGTTCGTATAAAAGTAGCTCATTGAGCTTTTTGGATTCAACCAGGGTAAACGCGCTCTGCACAGCACGAATGAGTTGATCGTATTCAATAGGTTTGTGAAGAAGGTGAAAGAGATTTTGACTCTCCTTGGGAATCGCGATCTTGGAACGATCCATTCCTGTTACCAAAATGACGGGCAGATTGGGATCATAAGAAGATAAAGCGACAAGCAATTCATCCCCTCGAACTTCCGGCATGCGGATGTCAGAAACGATAACATCGGGTGAGAAGCTCTCTATAAGGTCCACAGCATCCGCTGCATCATAAGCTACTTTGACCTTTGCCCCGGCACTCTGCAGTACCGCTCTATAGATTTCAGCAAGTTGAACCTCATCATCAACGATAAGGACACGCGGCATTCCCATTTTCGATCGAAACTTCTGACTAATCATTGGCATCACCTGTTTGCGGTTATCCGTGAATCAAGACGGGGCATTCACTTGCTAAGTATTAAATCGGCATAGTTATGATAAAACTTAAGGCAAAAATCGCGTTATTCGCAGGTTTTCCAACCACCCTAGACACTCTGCATTCTTACTTTGCGTAAGGCAAAATAGGCGTGCAATAACGCCTACAAACAAATTGAAAGAAATTTTGAGAAAATGCAAAAGGTGGGTTGACGGTTTCAGATTCGATCCGTATAAACCTACTCATCGGGGCGACGCGAAAGACAAGACGAGAAAGAAGTAAAGAAAAGAAAAATTTTTTCTTGAAATAAAAAACTCTCTGATCTACAAACTCTCTTCGAACAAGTTCTTTGAAAACTGAATAGAATACGCAAAAAACCAAGTGCGAACGTCAATTCCGACGAGGCTTCGGCAACGAAGTTTTGGAGGAATAAAAAACGCTCTTACCTTTTAGCGGGTGAGAGCAAAAATAAAAATTACTAATCCATCTTCGGATGAGATTAGGTCAGGATTTAAACATTAGAGTTTGATCCTGGCTCAGAGTGAACGCTGGCGGCGTGCCTAATA